>NZ_JADLJL010000004.1 GCF_015680235.1 Pseudomonas guariconensis | reverse complement strand
GCCCGGACGCAATCCGTGTGGGAGCGGGCTTGTCCCGCGATTGGGCCGACAAATGCGTTAGCATTACCCCATGCCAGACACCACCCGCCACCTCACCCTCGCCAACGGCTTGCAGCTCACCCTGCGCCATGCCCCGCGCCTCAAGCGCGCAGCAGCAGCACTGCGGGTGCATGCCGGCAGCCATGACGCCCCAGCCAGGTGGCCTGGTCTGGCGCATTTCCTGGAGCACCTGTTCTTCCTCGGCAACGCCCGTTACCCCCTGGAAGACGGCCTGATGCGCTACGTTCAGGGCTTGGGCGGCCAGGTCAACGCCAGCACCCGTGAACGCACCACCGATTTCTTCTTCGAAGTCCCGCCCGCCGCACTGGCAGGAGGGTTGGAGCGCCTCTGCCAGATGCTCGTCGAGCCCGACCTGGGTATCGAACGCCAGCACCGTGAGCGGGAAGTGATCCATGCGGAGTTCATCGCCTGGTCACGCAGCCCCGAGGCCCAGCAGCAGTTCGCCCTGCTTCAGCGTGTATCCGCCCATCATCCGTTGCGCGGTTTCCAGGCTGGCAACCGGTATACCTTGCCTATCCAGGACCCGGCGTTTCAACAGGCGCTTGGACAGTTCCACCAGACGTACTACCAGTGCGGCCAGATAATCCTGAGCCTGTGCGGCCCACAACCGCTGGACGAATTGCAGGCATTGGGCACTCGTTTCGGGGGGCTGTTTCCAAGCGGCAAGCGCGCAATGGCAGCACCTGCACCACCCCTGCTCGAGGAGCCGCTGGGCGAGCCGGTGGCGTTAAACGGAAGATGGGTCCTGCTGTTCGCCCATGAGGGCCTGCCACAGCCAGCCGAGCAGGCTTTGGAACTGTTGCACGCCTGCCTCAGCGACAATCGCGCCGGCGGCTGGCTGGGCCACTTGCGCGAGCAAGGCTGGCTACAGAGCTTCAAGGCCGAGTCCCTGTACGCCCATGCCGGTCAACTGCTCTGGGCCCTGTACCTGCAGCTGAGCGAAAACGCCCCACCTGAGCAGATCCAAGCTTCGTTGCACGGCTGGCTAGGCTTCCTGCGCAAGGCAGATCCGCAGGGCTTGAACGAGCTGTTCGCTCGCCTGCAATCCACCCGCGAACAAGCGGCCAGCGCCCTGCAGCTGGCGCGTCGGGACAGCATGAACCTGCCTTTCCAAGGGCTGGACGAACGAGGCTTGCAGGCATTCAGCGCATTGCTGCACAGCCTTCCAGGCAGCACGTACGGTCAATGGCAACTCCCTCCCGCCGAGCCGTTGTTCCAGCCCGCCCTTATCCAGCATGAGGAGGTACCGTTGCCCACGGGGCTGGCCATCAGTACCAGCCTGCCCGCATCGCGCCGGTTCGCCGCGCTCTACTTGCGATGGCATGTGTCGCCGACTGCAAGCCGGCGCTTGCAGCCGGTGCTCATGGATAGGCTACGGCCATTGATCGAACGCGCCGAACGCGCTTCAGTACAACTGGGCTTCACTGCCATTGGCAATCGTTGGCAGCTCACTTGCGCAGGGCTGCAGGATGCCGTGGTGCATACGCTCGATGAAGCCCTGCCGCTGCTGGAGGCCGCCGCGATGAATCCCCATGCGCTGCCCTGCGCGCCGGAGCCCAAGCTGATCCCGATCCGCATGCTCCTCAAGGCCTTGCCCGAGATCGTTCAGGACATGACCCAGCCCGTCCCTGCAAAAGCGCATCTGCCGGGCGAGGTATGGCAAATCGCTCGTCGTTACGGGTTACTGGTGGGCTTCGACAAGGCTGCACAGTCGGCCTTGGGAGCGGCCTTGAAAATATTGCCGGGCCTGCCGAGCAGCCCTGCATCCCCCAAACCCTTCAAGGGTCGCACGTGGCAGCGAATAGAGGCCCACGGCAATGAACACGCCCTGCTGCTGTTCTGCCCCGTGCCCGCGCCATCGCAAGCCGCAGGCCGGCTGCTCGCCCACCTGCTGCAAGGGCCTTTCTACCAACGCCTGCGCGTCGAGCTGCAGCTGGGTTACGCCGTGTTCAGCGCCTTTCGTCAGGTCGAAGGGGTCGGCGGTCTGCTCTTCGGCGTTCAGTCACCCAGCGCCAGCCACGGGCAGATCCTTGGCCATCTGCTGCAACTGATGGCAGAGGCACTGCCGTTGGTCCCCGAAGCGCGCCAGGCGCTGGCCACGCAATTCGAGGAAAGCGCCATGGACAACGCCGAGGTCGCCGAATGGGCATGGCAGACATACCTGGCGACACAAACCGATGACCTAGATCTCACGCGGCGGTCTATCCTGAACACAACGCAAGCACAGCTGGATGGCCTCCGGCACGCCCTGCTCGCGGCCGAGCATGGCTGGCTGTGCCTGGCCAATGGCCCGGCACCCGATGAGCGCTGGCACTGATACTCCTAGAGATTGTTACGGAGACTGCAATGGCACTTTTCGAATAATTAACCTTTCAGTACAAATTTTTCTTGTAAGATAGCGCAATCTCAGCCAATGGAACCTCCTTCGACAGGCGGCGCCAAACAAGTAGCTGACCAACCCAACCCCATCCGGAAGGAGAACGCCCATGTGGACCAAACCTGCATACACTGACCTGCGTATCGGCTTCGAAGTCACCATGTACTTCGCCAGCCGCTGATTACCGCTGCGCTTCAACGCCTCGGTTCGCCGGGGCGTTTTCGTTTTCTGCATACGGCTTTGCACAGAGAGGGGCCATGTACATCCAGATCCTCGGTTCCGCCGCCGGCGGCGGTTTTCCCCAGTGGAACTGCAACTGCGTCAACTGCAAGGGCTATCGCGACGGCACCCTGCGCGCCACGGCACGTACCCAGTCGTCCATTGCCCTGTCCGACGACGGTGAGCACTGGGTCCTGTGCAACGCCTCGCCCGACATCCGCGCACAGCTGCAGGCCTTCGCGCCCATGCAGCCGGCCCGCGCCCTGCGCGATACCGGCATCGATGCGATCGTTCTGCTCGACAGCCAGATCGACCACACCACCGGTCTGCTCAGTCTGCGTGAAGGCTGCCCGCACCAGGTCTGGTGCACCGACATGGTCCACCAGGACCTGACCACCGGCTTCCCGCTGTTCAACATGCTCAGCCACTGGAACGGCGGCCTGGTGTGGAACCGTATCGAGCTGCACGGCAGCTTCGTCATCCCAGCCTGCCCGAACCTCAGGTTCACCCCGTTCCCCCTGCGCAGCGCCGCACCGCCCTATTCGCCGCACCGCTTCGACCCGCACCCGGGCGACAACCTTGGCCTGCTGGTGGAAGACCTGCGTACCGGCGGCAAGCTGTTCTACGCCCCGGGCCTGGGCCAGGTCGACGACAGCCTGCTGCAGATGATGCAGGACGCCGACTGCCTGCTGGTCGACGGCACGCTGTGGGAGGATGATGAAATGCAGCGTCGGGGCGTTGGTACCCGTACCGGTCGCGAGATGGGCCACCTGGCGCAGAATGGCCCAGGCGGCATGCTTGAGGTGCTGGATGGCTTCCCCCGCCAGCGCAAGGTGCTCATCCACATCAACAACACCAACCCGATCCTCGACGAAGCGTCGCCCGAGCGGGCCGAAGTGCAGCGCCGGGGCGTCGAAGTCGCCTACGACGGCATGAGTATCGAGTTGTAAGGGTACTGCCCGCCCCCTTGTAGGAGCGGCCTCGTGCCGCGACAGGGCCAGCCCCGGCAAAACGCCGGAACAGGGCAAGGGCTTCGCCCTTGATCGCGGGGGCAAGCCCACGCCTACAGAGACCTCGCCATAACAGGAGTCCGCTGAATGAGCGATGCACTGCCAATGTCCCCTGCCGAATTCGAGCAGGCCCTGCGCGCCAAGGGCGCCTATTACCACATCCACCACCCCTACCACGTGGCGATGTACGAAGGCCGCGCCACCCGCGAGCAGATCCAAGGCTGGGTGGCCAACCGCTTCTACTATCAGGTCAACATTCCAATGAAAGACGCCGCGATCCTGGCCAACTGCCCGGACCGTGAAGTGCGTCGCGAGTGGATCCAGCGCCTGCTCGATCACGATGGCGCCCCGGGCGAGGACGGTGGCATTGAGGCCTGGCTGCGCCTGGGCCAAGCCGTCGGCCTGGACCCGGAGCAGCTGCGCTCCCAGGAGCTGGTGCTGCCAGGCGTGCGTTTTGCCGTGGACGCCTACGTCAACTTCGCCCGCCGCGCCAGCTGGCAGGAAGCTGCCAGCAGCTCGCTGACCGAACTGTTCGCCCCGCAGATCCACCAGTCGCGCCTGGACAGCTGGCCCCAGCACTACCCCTGGATCGACCCGGCCGGCTACGAATACTTCCGCACCCGCCTGGGCCAGGCCCGGCGTGATGTCGAGCACGGCCTGGCGATCACCCTGCAGCATTACACCACCCGCCAGGGCCAGGAGCGTATGCTGGAGATCCTGCAGTTCAAGCTGGATATCCTGTGGACCATGCTCGACGCCATGACCATGGCCTATGAACTGAACCGCCCGCCCTACCATACCGTCACCGGCGAGCGCGCCTGGCACAAGGGGATCGCCCTATGAGTTTTGACCGTCAACAGGTGCCGAACTGGCGCCCGGGCTATCGTTTCCAGTATGAGCCGGCGCAGAAGGGGCATGTATTGCTCTACCCCGAGGGTATGATCAAGCTCAATGAAAGCGCCGGCCTGATCGGTGCGTTGATCGATGGCCAGCGCGACGTGGCAGCGATCATCGCCGAACTGGAGCGCCAGTTCCCCGGTGTCCCGGAATTAGCCGACGACATCGAGCAGTTCATGGAGGTGGCCCGTGCCGAACACTGGATCGTCCTCGCCTGACGTGCCGGCCAAGCCCGAGGTGGGCTTGCCGCTGTGGTTGCTGGCCGAGTTGACCTATCGCTGCCCGCTGCAATGCCCGTACTGTTCCAACCCGCTGGACTTCGCCGCCCAGGGCCAGGAGCTGTCCACCGAACAGTGGTTCCAGGTGATGGCACAGGCCCGCGAGCTGGGCGCTGCCCAGCTGGGCTTTTCCGGCGGTGAGCCGCTGGTGCGCCAGGACCTGGCCGAGCTGATCGGCGAGGCGCGACGCCTCGGCTACTACACCAACCTGATCACCTCCGGCATCGGCCTGACCGAGCAGAAGATCGCCACGTTCAAGCAAGCTGGCCTGGACCACATCCAGATCAGCTTCCAGGCCAGCGACGAGCAGGTGAACAACCTGCTGGCCGGCTCGAAGAAAGCCTTCGCCCAGAAGCTTGAGATGGCTCGGGCGGTGAAAGCCCACGGCTACCCGATGGTGCTGAACTTCGTCACCCATCGGCACAACATCGACAAGATCGACCGCATCATCGAGCTGTGCATCGCACTGGAAGCCGATTTCGTCGAGCTTGCCACCTGCCAGTTCTACGGTTGGGCCCACCTCAACCGCCTGGGATTGCTGCCTACCCGTACACAACTGGAACGGGCCGAGCGCATCACCAACGAATACCGCGAAAAGCTCAAGGCGGCCGGCAACCCCTGCAAGCTGATTTTCGTCACGCCGGATTACTACGAGGAGCGTCCCAAGGCCTGCATGAACGGCTGGGGCAGCCTGTTCCTCACCATCACCCCCGACGGTACCGCCCTGCCCTGCCACGGCGCACGCCAGCTGCCGGTGCAGTTTCCCAATGTGCGCGAACATGACCTGCGGCACATCTGGTATGACTCCTTCGGCTTCAACCGCTTCCGCGGCTACGACTGGATGCCCGAGCCGTGCCGCTCGTGCGACGAAAAGGAAAAGGACTTCGGCGGCTGCCGCTGCCAGGCCTTCATGCTCACCGGCGATGCCAGCAATGCCGACCCGGTGTGCGCCAAGTCAGCCGACCACGGCATCATCCTCAAGGCCCGCGACGAGGCCGAAACCGCCCAGCAGACCATCGAAGAGATGACCTTCCGCAATGAGCGCAACTCCCATGTCATTGCCCGAGGCTGATTTCAGCGCGGCCCAGGCTGTGGCCGCCGGTACCGACTTCGCCGAACTCAAGGTCGGCGCCGCCGGCCTGTTCTGGAACGAATTCCGCCCCGCCGATGGCGCCTGCCGCATCTGGCACTGGCGCAACGAACAGGCTCATTGCCTGACGCCCGACGGGTTCAGTGCGCGCAGCCGGGTCTATGAATATGGCGGCGGCAGCTTCTGCCTTGGCGGCGATGGGCTGGTGTTCGTCAACGAAACCGACCAGCAGCTGTATACCCAGGCCCTCGACGGCTCAGCGCCACGTTCGCTGACCCAGGCTTCGCAGTGCCGCTATGGCGATGTGCTGTGGCATGAGGGCTGGGTGTTCGCGGTGGAGGAAACCCATGCCGACCAGGTGGAGCACCGGCTGGTCGCGATCAGCGCCGGGGCCCGGGAGGTGTTGGCCGAAGGCGCGGATTTCTATGCCTCGCCCACCCTCAGCGACGATGGTCGGCGCCTGGCCTGGATCGAATGGGACCGCCCCGCGCAGCCCTGGACCGCCACGCGTCTGATGTATCAAGAGCGCGACCTCCAAGGTGGCTGGGGCCCGGCCCGCTGCATCGCTGGCGATGGAGGCCGGCAGGCTTCCTTGCAGCAACCGCGCTTCGACCCCCAGGGCAGGCTCTATTGCCTGTCCGACCGCAACGGCTATTGGCAACCCTGGGGTGAGCTCGACGGCACCTGGCAGCCCTTGCCAGCCGCAGTTGCGGATCATGCAGCGGCGCCTTGGCAACTGGGCGCGAGCACTTGGCTGGCGCTCGGGCCGAACGCGTACCTTGCCAGTTGGTTCGAGGACGGTTTCGGGCTGTTGGGGTTGCGCAGCGAGGGCCAGCAGGTCCAGCGCCTGGGCAAGGACTACACGCGTTTTCGTAGCCTGGCCTTGGATGAGCGGCACGTCTATGCCGTCGCCGCCTCGCCAGTGAATCCACCGGCTGTCATCGCCTTCGACCGGCAGACCGGGCACACCCGAGTATTGGCCGGCGGTGGCCTACCGCTCCCAGTCGCGCGGGTCAGCCGCCCGCGCCCGATTCGCTACCCCAGCGGTGATAGCGAGGCCCATGGTTTCTATTACCCGGCCAGAGGCCATGAGGGGCCATCACCGCTGGTCGTATTCATCCATGGCGGCCCGACCTCGGCCTGCTACCCCGTCTTCGATCCGCGCATCCAATACTGGACCCAGCGCGGCTTCGCCGTGGCCGACCTCAACTACCGTGGCAGCAGCGGTTATGGCCGCGCCTACCGTCAAGCCTTGCACTTGCGCTGGGGCGAACTCGATGTGCAGGACGCCTGCGCCGCTGTCGATCACCTGGCCGGGTTAGGCCTGGTCGACCCGCACAAGGCGTTCATCCGGGGTGGCAGCGCCGGCGGCTATACCACCTTGTGCGCCCTGGCCTTTCATGACGTGTTCCGCGCTGGCGCCAGCCTCTACGGCGTCAGTGACCCGGTGGCCCTGAGCCGGGCCACCCACAAGTTCGAAGGCGACTACCTGGACTGGCTGATCGGCGACCCCGAGCGTGACGTCGAGCGCTACCGGCAACGCACGCCCTTGCTGCATGCCGGGCGGATCAAGGCGCCGGTGATCTTCTTCCAAGGCGAGTTGGATGCCGTGGTGGTGCCGGAGCAGACCCGCGCCATGCTCGACGCGCTCAAAGCCAACGGCGTCGAGGCCGAGGGGCATTTCTATGCCGGTGAACGGCATGGGTTTCGCCAGGCAAGGCACCTGGCCCATGCATTGGAAGAAGAATGGAAATTCTATTGCCGAGTGTTGAGCAGATAGCCGTCCCTACAGCTATTTCGCAAAATTCTGTAGGAGCGGCCTTGCGCCGCGAAAGGGCCGCAACGCGGCCCCCGCAGTCTCAGCGCTTGGCGATGATATAGACCGCATGCACGATGCCAGGAATGTAGCCGAGCAAGGTCAGCAGGATGTTCAGCCAGAACGCACCGCCGAACCCCACCTGGAGGAACACGCCCAGCGGCGGAAGAATGATGGCGATGATGATACGAATGAAATCCATGCGATGCTCTCCTTGATAGGTTTCACAAGAGACTAGCCGCACTGGCCAAGGGTTCCACAGCCAAAACGCAGACAAAAAAACGCCCCGGGCCAAAAACTGCTGGCCAAGGGCGATGCGCAGGAACGCGAGACGGTTCGTTGAAATTCGTTACGCCGCGGCGGCCATTCAGGCCGATACCTCGCGACGATTGTGTTGCTGGGCGTGTAGACGGGCGAAAGCCCGGGCTAGGCGCAGGAGCATCTCGTCGATGTTGCCCTTGCTCACGGTCAGTGCCGGGGAGAATCGCACCACATCCGCCTGCGGTGCATTGAGCAACAAGCCCTCCTGCAACGCGGCTTCGACCAGTTCCCTGGCCAGCTCGTCGCGCAGTTGCAAGGCCCACAGCAGCCCCTGGCCACGCACCTCGCCCTGGCCATACCGGCCAGCCAGGCGGCTGAGGCCTTCACGCAGGTGGCGACCGCTGTCCTGCACGTGCTCGAAGAAACCTGGCTCCAGCACGGTCTTGAGCACCGCCAGGCCAGCAGCGCTCATCAATGCGTTGCCGTGGTGGCTCCCCTCCAGTTCGCCAGGCTCTGCGCAGCACGCCGTGCCACGGGCCAGCAGGGCCGCCAGCGGCACGCCACCGCCCAGGCCTTTGCCCAAGGTGATGATGTCGGCGCGCACGCCGTAGGTCTGTTCGGCGAGCAAGGCGCCACAACGACCGATGCCGGTCTGCACCTCATCGAGGATCAACAGAATGCCCAGTTCGCGGCACAGCTGCTCGACACCCTTGAGGTATTCGAGCGTGGCCGGGATCACGCCGGCCTCGCCCTGGATCGGCTCGAGCATGATCGCCACGGTGCGCGAATCCACCGCCGCATGCAGGGCTGCCAAGTCATTGAACGGCACCTTGCTGAACCCCGGCAGGCCGGGCTCGCAGCGGTTGCACGGCAGCGGGTCGGAGGCCGACAACGCGCCCAGGCTACGGCCATGGCAGGCCTGGCTGGCCGTGATGATGTGATAGGCGCCGTTGCGGTGCAGTTGGCCCCATTTGCGCGCCAGCTTGATTGCGCCCTCGCAGGCTTCGGCACCGCTGTTGAGCAGGTAGGCCTGGTCGCTGCCCGTGCTCTGGCACAGCCGGTCCACGAGGGTCAGCAGGCCACGGCTATGGAAACCCGCGCCCGGGTTGACCAGCGCCTGGGCTTGGTTGGCCAAGGCCTTGACCAGCACGCTGGGGCTATGGCCCAGGCTGTTGACCGCACAACCCTGGGTGAAATCCAGGTAGGCGCGCCCCTGGTCATCCCACAACCAGGAGCCCTGCCCCCGCACGAATACCTGCGGTGCCCGCTCCGCGCTTGGCATCAGCCGCTCGCGAGACACAGGCGCTGCCAGCGGCTCGCTGACGGGCGCGCGTTTGGGCTCGGCGACCACAGGGGCCGATCGGCGCAGGTTGAACAGGTTCATTGGGGCTCCAGCCATGCACGGTAGAAGGCAGCCAAGGCTTCTGGAAAATGTTTATTTTGCCTGGCCTATCAAAAGTCTTTTTCCTGGCGGGTAACAATAGGCCCAAAGGTTGCTGTAAGCCGCCGGAATACAGCGATAGACTAGGCCTGTCGCGGGTTCGCGGCCATTTGGTTTTTCCAGCATTTTCGATAAGTGGATCTTATGGATTTTCGTCAGTTGCGTTATTTCGTCGCGGTGTACGAAGAAGGCCATGTAGGCCGGGCCGCCGAACGCCTGTCACTGTCCCAACCCGCACTTTCCCAGCAGATCCGCCAGCTTGAGCACAGCCTCGACCTGAACCTGTTCGAGCGCAGCAACAAGCGCCTGTTGCCCACCCTGGCCGCCCATACCCTGTACAACCATGCCTTGCCATTGCTCGATGGCCTGCAACGTGCCCACGAGGCCATGCGCAACTTCAAGGGCCAAGCCCTGCGTACCTTGGCCATCGGCGTCATGCGCACCCTGCGTCCAAGCCTGGTACCGCAGCTGCTCGAACGGGTGCGCAAGGCCCAACCGCACCTGGTGGTGCAGATCTACGAATTGTCGGGGATGGAAATCGAACGGCGCCTGCTCAATGGCAGCCTGGATATCGGAATCAGCTACCTGCCGCCCCGCCAACCTGGCTTGCATGGCCTGTTGCTATATGAAGATGAGCTCCAGCTGGTCATCCCCAATACCCACCCGCTGAAGGATTTCAAGAAGGTCTCGGTACGCCAGGCGGCGGAGTTGCCCATGCTGATGCTGGGCGAGGAGTTCCAGATGCGCCAGATCTGGCAGGCGCAGTTGGCCAACCTGGGGCGCAGGCCGCAGGTGGAGGCAGAAATGAACAATATGGCGGGGATTCTCGACAGCCTGGCGCACACCGCGCTGGCGACCATCCTACCCGGGCGGGCAAAGGATGCTACAGAAGATGACCAGACACTGCTGTGGAAGCCCTTGAGCGAACCGCGTGTGCCGTTGAAGGTTGGCTTGGTATTCCGCGATGCCCAGCGCCAGCAGGCCTCGGTGGAGTTGCTGCGCACATTGCTGGAAGAAGAGGCCGATGTGCGCCAGCCCGGCATGTCACCCTTGGACGTGCTTGGCTGAAAAATACGCACACAAAGAAAACCCCGCCTAAGCGGGGTTTTCCAGACTGTTTCCCTTCAACATCCTTATCACCCCGCCATCCTGGCAGGAATCCTACGTGTCCTTTGTTCTGTCCTTTGCGCTTCCTGCGCTACGTCCATGTGAGAAAGATTAACTGTGGATCCAATCTTAGGAAAGAGGAAAAACGCCGTCACGTCGTGTAGGAGATAGCTTACAAAGCGACACTGGAATGTGACTTTTTATTAATAGCTACCCACAAAAAAGCCCGCTCCTACACAACCGCCAAGGTCTTGTAGGAACGGGCTTGCGCCCCAGCCGGGTCAGAACTGCGCGGCGTCGAGCAGGTACAACGTCTCGCTGCCCGCTTTGACCGAAGCCACCAGCGAACCCACCCGCGGCAAGAGGCGAGCGAAATAGAAGCGTGCAGTGCCCAGCTTGGCGGCGTAGAACGCTTCGTCGCCCTCACCTGCCCGCGCAGCGCGGGCCATCAGGGCCCACATGTAGGCGTAGGCGACGTAACCGAAGGCATGCAGGTATTCCACCGACGCCGCCCCGATTTCGTTGGGGTTGCCCTTGGCTTGCTCCAGTACCCATTCAGTCAGCCCGTCGAGTTGCTCGAGCGATGCGGCCAGCGGGGTGGTGAACTCGCCCAACTCCGCATCGGCGCTGGCAATGAACTGACGGATCTCGTCGGAGAACAGGCGGTAGAACGCACCGCCACTGCCCACCACCTTGCGCCCCATCAGGTCCAGCGCCTGGATGCCGTTGGTGCCTTCGTAGATCTGGGTGATGCGCACATCACGTACCAACTGTTCCTGGCCCCACTCGCGGATGTAGCCATGGCCACCGAATACCTGCTGGCCGTGCACCGTGCACTCAAGGCCCAGATCGGTGAGGAACGCCTTGGCCACAGGCGTCAGCAGTGCCACCAGGTCCTCGCTGCGCTTGCGCGTCGTGGCGTCTTCGCTGTACTTGGCGCTGTCCAGCTGCATGGCCACGTAGGTGGAAAACGCACGACCGCCTTCGATCAGCGCTTTCATGGTCAGCAACATGCGGCGCACATCGGGGTGGACGATGATCGGATCGGCCGCCTTGTCCTTGGCCTGGGGCCCGGTAGGCGCACGGCTCTGCAAGCGCTCGCGGGCGTATTCGACGGCATTCTGGTAGGAACGCTCGGCCGAAGCCAGGCCCTGGATACCGACACCCAGGCGCTCGTAGTTCATCATGGTGAACATCGCCGCCAGGCCCTTGTTCGCCTCGCCCACCAGGTAGCCGGTAGCACCGTCGAAGTTCATCACGCAGGTCGCCGAGGCCTGGATGCCCATCTTGTGCTCGATCGACCCGCAATTGGCCGGGTTACGCGCCCCCAGGCTGCCGTCGTCGTTGACCAGGAACTTCGGCACCAGGAACAGCGAGATACCCTTGGGCCCAGCCGGTGCGTCTGGCAGCTTGGCCAGCACCAAGTGGATGATGTTCTCGGTCAGGTCGTGCTCGCCGCCGGTGATGAAGATCTTGGTGCCGCTGACCTTGTAGCTGCCATCCGCCTGAGGCTCGGCCTTGGTGCGGATGATCCCCAGGTCGGTGCCGGCATGGGGCTCGGTCAGGCACATGGAGCCGGCCCAGACCCCGGCGTACATGTTGGGCAGGTATTTTTCCTTCAGCGCTTCGCTGGCGTGGGCGTTGATCGACAGGCAAGCCCCTGCGGTCAGCATCGGGTACAGGCCGAAGGCCAGACTCGAGGCGTTGATCATTTCCTCGACTTGGGCCGAGATGGCTTTTGGCATGCCCATGCCACCGAACAGCGGGTCACCTCCCACACCCACCCAGCCACCTTCGGCGTAGGTCTTGTAGGCATCGATGAAGCCTGCCGGCGTGCGCACAGCGCCGTTATCCCAATGGCAGCCCTCTTCGTCGCCGCTGCGACTCAAGGGGGCGATGGTCTTGCCGGTGACCTTGCCCGCCTCCTCCAGCACGGCCATGGCGGTCTCTTCATCGACAGCCTCGGCCAGGGCAGGCAATTGCTGCCAGAGCTTGGCCACCTCGAAGACTTCATTCAATACGAAACGCATATCGCGCAGGGGCGCTTTGTAGTCAGCCATGACAACCTCTCGCTATCAGGGTCGGGGCGATCCGGCAGGACCGCAGCACTAGATGAAAACGAGTGTACCCGAACAACGCTTGTGAGACATAGGGTCATCACGCGACCAATCAGTCAATCCTGGTCACGCCGTACGTACCGCACCACGCCTGGAATGCTCGCCGAACACCACGACACAGTTACGTCCCGCGCCCTTGGCGCTGTAGAGCGCCTGGTCGGCAGACTTGAGCACATCGTCCGGCGTGCGATGGGCCATCTGGCGCTCGGCGACGCCGATACTGATGGTCACCGAAACCGTATTGCCCGACGCCCCGGCACGGCGCTGCCTTCCTGCCGAGTCGTCTTGTGGGCGGTTGCTTCGGTCACGCAGCTGGATGGCATAGTTGGCGATCATCTCGCGCACGGCCTCCAAGTGCGGCGTGCATTCTTCGGCGGTCTTGCCGGCGAACACCAGGGCGAATTCCTCACCACCGTAGCGATAGGCACGCCCACCCCCGGTCACCCTGCCCAGCCGGCTGGCCACCAGACGAAGCACCTGGTCACCAACATCGTGCCCATGGGTGTCGTTGAATTTCTTGAAGTGGTCCACGTCGGTCATGGCAATCACATAGTTGCGCCCCAGCCGCTGCAGGCGCTCGTTCAGCGCGCGACGGCCCGGCAGGCCCGTCAGCTCATCGCGAAACGCCATCTGGTAGGCCTCGTGGGACACCGCTGCGGCGATCATCAACATCACCTGGCTGCACATGATGTTGAGGGTGAACGGCAGAATGAAGGTCTTGGGCAGCATCCAGAAGATGCCCAGCAGGCCGATGATCTGCGCCGCATGCAACGGCCTCGGCTGGCGCAGGTACTGCACCACCAGGAGAATGAACATGCCCAGGAATACCGGGTACGCCAATTGGACAAGGCTCATCCATTGCCCATGCAGCGAAGGCCAGCGAATCTCGGCCAGCCACCCCAGCAGAGCATCTGGGTAGCTCTGCTCCAGCGCCAGCGCCACGCTGCCCACCGCGAACAGGACCGCGAAACGCGCCAACAGGTCCTGGGCCAGGTGGGTGCGCTCCTGCCAGGCCGCGTACAGGCCGAACAATGCGGGCAGCAGCAGGCAGACCATGTGGAACACCACCGCCGCGTCCTCGCGCACCTTGCCGTTATCGCGGTAGAAGTCGGTCTGTGTATCGAGCAGGAAATAGGCGATATACACGGTGACCATTAAAAACAGCTCGCGCTGCCTTCGATATACCGTGCAATAGGCACCGCCCAGCAATAGCACCAGGGTAGGCAGGACGTTGAACAGTGACGTGAAGAACACATTGAGGTCCTTCACATAGGCCGCTGCCAATCCCCCCAGCAACAGAAACAACGAGGGCAGGAAGTGGCTCGCGCGTACAGCGGATAGACGAAACAAAAGGCAATCTCCGACCCGGCAGATCAATAATGGCATTGTGCCTTTAGTTCATCGGCAGCGCACATGAATAGATGAATATGCGCATCGGCAAGGAGCCGACGGGCGGGCCAACTCGCCCCAGAACCACCATTTGGTTTTGCGTCTCCCCTGGAGGAGCGGGCTCGTCCCGCGATCAAGGGCGAAGCCCTTGCCAGGCGACGGTGATATCGGGCCCGGCCTAATCGCGGGACAAGCCCGCTCCTACAGGGGGAGGGCAGCACAGTTCGCAGGGCTGGCTTTTCTCCCACAAAAAAACCGCCTGCCGATGAGGGCAGGCGGTTTCTTGTACAGCCGGGCGGTTTAGCAGGACAGGCCGAAGTCTTCTTCCTTCATCGCCATCAGGTTGTCGGCACCGGACAGGATCGCGGCCACATGGGCGCGGGTGCGCGGCAGGATGCGCTGGAAGTAGAAGCGCGCGGTCTGCAGCTTGGCAGTGTAGAACGCTTCTTCGTTGGTACCGGCGGCCAATTTTTCCGCAGCCAGGCGGGCGATATCGGCCCAGAAGTAGGCCAGGCAGGCGTAGCCGGAGTACATCAGGTAATCCACCGAAGCGGCACCGACTTCCTCACGGTCTTTCATCGCCGCCATGCCGATCTTCATGGTCAGCTCGCCCCACTCCTTGTTCAGGGCGGCCAGCGGCGTGACGAACTCCTGCACGGCTTCGTTGCCTTCTTGGGCCTGGCAGAACTTGTGGACGATCTTGGTGAAGCCCTTGAGCGCCTCGCCCTGGGTCATCAGCACCTTGCGGCCGAGCAGGTCCAGGGCCTGAATGCCGGTGGTACCTTCGTACAGCATGGAAATACGGCTGTCGCGCACGTTCTGCTCCATGCCCCACTCGGCGATGAAGCCGTGACCGCCGTAGATCTGTACGCCGTGGTTGGCCGCTTCGAAACCGACTTCGGTCATGAACGCCTTGGCGATCGGGGTCAGGAACGCCAGCAGGGCGTCGGCCTTCTTGCGCTCTTCTTCGTCCTGGCTGTACTTGACGATGTCCACCTGCTTGGCGGTGAAGTACACCATCGCGCGGTTACCTTCGGCGAAGGCCTTCATGGTCAGCAGCATGCGACGCACGTCCGGATGGACGATGATCGGGTCAGCGGCCTTGTCCGGTGCTTTCGGGCCAGTCAGGGAGCGCATCTGCAGGCGCTCACGGGCGTACTTCAGGCCACCCTGGAAGGCGACTTCGGCGTGGGCCAAGCCCTGCAGCGCGGTACCCAGGCGAGCGGTGTTCATGAAGGTGAACATGCAGTTCAGGCCCTTGTTGGCCGGGCCGATCAGGTAGCCGGTGGCGCCGTCGAAGTTCATCACGCAGGTGGCGTTGCCGTGGATGCCCATCTTGTGTTCGATGGAGCCGCAGCTCACGCCATTACGCTCGCCTACGCCGCCTTCGGCGTTGGGCAGGAACTTCGGCACGATGAACAGCGAGATACCCTTGGTGCCAGCCGGTGCATCCGGCAGGCGGGCCAGGACGATATGGACGATGTTGGCGGCCATGTCGTGCTCGCCGGCAGAAATGAAGATCTTGGTGCCCGACACTTTGTAGCTGCCGTCGGCCTGTGGCTCGGCCTTGGTGCGCAGCATGCCCAGATCGGTACCGCAATGCGGTTCGGTCAGGCACATGGTGCCGGTCCATTCGCCGGATACCAGCTTGGTCAGGTAGGTGTGCTGCTGCTCGGGCGTACCGTGGGCCGAAATGGTGTTCATCGCGCCATGGGACAGGCCTGGGTACATGCCCCACGACCAGTTCGCTTCGCCGACCATTTCGCTCAGGGCCAAGCCCAGCGACTCTGGCAGGCCCTGGCCGCCGTGCTCGACATCATGGGCCAGGCTCGGCCAGCCACCTTCGACGAACTGCTCGTAGGCTTCCTTGAAACCGGTCGGGGTCTTCACGCCCGACTCGCTCCAGGTGCAGCCTTCCTGGTCGCCGACACGGTTCAGCGGGGCCAGTACCTGTTCACAGAACTTCGCGCCTTCCTCGAGGATCGCGTCGACCATGTCAGGCGTGGCGTCCTGGCAACCCGGCAGGCTCTGATAGTGCGCCTCGTAGCCGAGCAGCTCGTCGCGAACGAAGCGAATATCACGCAAGGGGGCTTTGTAATCAGGCATAGCGATGAACCTCTGTGATGAGTCCGGTGGAAAGACCGCGGGCACCGACCAGCTCTTGGCGGCTTTGCGTCAAACAGTTGTTTGAAACTTACGTTTAGCTCAGGCCAATGTCAAGGAGGGACTATGGTGTCATTTTTGCCGCGAAACATGGCATAACCGCCATTGGTGTCGTAGGGGTTGGGATGGGTGGTGCCTGTGAGATCGAGCGCCGCGCGGGCGGCGCGCGATCTCACGAACACCGAAGCTCTTATGAAGGACGCCTTCACCCTACCGCAGAGATTTCAGGCGTAGGTATCGATGAACTGCCCGAGCATTTCGTCCGAAGCTTTGGCGACTTTCACGCCCAGCTCGACCTGATGCTTGCCTAGGGCCATCTCGACATTGCTGGTCGCCAGGTCCATCTGCTGACTGCGGTCGACTGCCCGCAGGCGCTCGGCCTGGTAGTCGCTGGACTGGCTGGTAGCGGCACGCTCGACGGTGCCGTTGGCGATTTGACTGGCGGCCTGGTCGACACGGTGCTGCCCGGCCTGGATGGCGCCAAGACCTGCGTGATAGGCAGTGCTACCGGTGATTTCCATGCCAGGGCTCCAAAAAGTCAGGATGAAGAGCAGGCTTCATTAAAGCAGCCACTGCAGCAAAAGGCCCGTTTAAATCGCCAATGGCCTTATGCCACTCAATAGCTTGTGGCCATCGGCGCGTCATACGCCCATCGCAGAATGTAGCCCTAATCCAGCAAATCCAGCTGCAAGTGCTCCGCCACCGCCTCGGCCGTGGCCTGCTTGAGCCGCGGTACCCTACCCAGACAGGGCGCCGGCAGGCGCTCGGCCAGGCTGGCGAGGTTCTCCTCCAGGCGCGAGGTCCGCGGGTCGACGATATTGGCCACCCAACCGGCCAGCTGCAGCCCATCGCGGGCGATCGCCTCGGCGCTGAGCAGGGCATGGTTGATGCAACCCAGGCGTACGCCCACCACCAGAATCACCGGCAGCTTCAAGGCAATGGCCAGGTCCGACAGATTGGCATGGCCGGACAACGGCACCCGCCAGCCACCGGCGCCCTCCACCAAGGTGAAATCCGCGCCTTGGTCCAGCACATGGCGCATGGCGCCCAGCAACGTCGAGACCTGCAGGCTCACGCCCGCCTCTCGGGCCGCCACATGGGGAGCGATGGCCGGCTCGAAGGCGAACGGGTTGACCTGCTCGTAGGGCAATTTCACCGAGCTCTGGTCGATCAGCGCCAGGGCATCGGCATTGCGCAGCCCCTTGGCCGTCATCGTGCAACCCGAGGCGACCGGCTTGGCCCCCAGCGTGCTCAGCCCCTGGGACAGCGCCGCGTGTAGCAACCCGGCGGCGATGGTGGTCTTGCCGACGTCGGTGTCGGTACCGGCGATGAAATAAGCCTGGCCCATGTCACACCTCGCCTGCGAGCGGTTTGCGCAAGATGCCATACACCACCTGGTAGGTGGCCGGCAGGCCCTGCGGCTGGCGGAAGCCTTCATAGGCCTGCAACAAGCCTTGCATGCGCGCGCGCCCGGTCAGCCCGGATGGCCGCCCTGGGTTGAGGTTGTGCGCGCCGAGGGCTTTGAGCTCATGGGTCAGGCTGCGCACATCGGGGTAATACAGCACATGGGGGCGCCGCTGCAGGCCAAGCACCTGCAACCTGCTCTCGCCGCACAGCCGCTGGTAGTCTTCGAAGCGCCGGAAGCGGTTGACGTGCACCAGCCCATCCACCGCCTGCCAACTGGCGCGCAACTCTTCGAGCGTGCCGACACACAGGCTGCTGAAAGCCAGCACACCGCCTGGCCGCAGCACGCGCCATGCCTCACCCAGCACGCTGGCGAACTGGCTGCACCATTGCACCGCCAGGCTGGAGAACACCAGGTCGACACTGTCATCGCGCAGCGGCAGCCGCTCGGCATCGCCGGCCACATGGTGGCGCGCGCCACCGTGTTCGCGGGCATGGCGCAGCATGCCTTCGGCGATGTCCACCGCTACGCCGGCGCTCCCCTTGAATCGCTCGGCCAGTGCCCGGCTGAAGTGCCCTGTGCCACTGCCCAGGTCAAGCCAGCGCTCAGCTTGCAGGCCTGTCGGCAACTGCTCGAACAGGGCCATGCCCACCGCACGCTGCAGGGCCGCCACGCTGTCATAGCTGGCCGCGGCGCGGGAAAACGAGGCCGCCACCTGGCGCTTGTCCGGCAACGTGCCGGGCAGGGTCGGACGGGAAAGGTCAGTCATCGCCACTCTCATGCAGGAAACTCTTGATGCCCGCCGCCAGCTCCTGCGGGTATTCCAGCAGGAACGCGTGGGAACTGTCTTCGACCAGGCCGACTTCCACGTCCGGCAGCAGTTCGCTCAGGGCCTTGGCTGCTTGCGCCGGTACCAGCGCGTCGCTGCCGGCGAACAGATGCAGCTGAGGCCCACCGTATTGCTCCAGGGCATTGCGAGTATCGAGCTTGGCCAGGACTTCGAGGCCTGTGGCCAGGTACAACGGGTCGGTGTCGGGCACGCCGACGCCCAGTTGCCGCAACAAGGTACGCGGCATTTGTGCGCCTTCGCTGCACAGGGTGCGAAAGCGCTTGAGGGTCACCTGAGGGTGGCTGCGACAACCGTCGAGAAAGGTGCCGAAGGTGTCCACTGCCATGCCATGGGGCCAATCCGGACGCTGCACGAAACTGGGGTTGCTGGCCAACGTCAGCAGGCCACAGCAATGGTCGCCGCGCTTGTGCGCCAGTGCGCTGGCAAGCATGCCGCCGAACGACCAGCCGCCCAGCCAGCTGTCGGTGGGCAGCGTGCGGTCGAGGCGCTCGAGCCAGGCCTGGACATCGCCGTCGGCGAGCTCCGGCAATGGCCTGAGTTCGACCTGCAGGCGCGGGTCCTGTGCGCGCAGGCTCGCGGCCAGTGGTTCCAGCGAAGCAGTTCCCAGGCCCCAGCCCGGCAGAAGGATCAATCGGTTACGCATCGGCGGACTCCAGCAAGGGGTAACACTCGGCCAATGCATTCAACAATAGCTGGACCTGGGCCTCGCTGTGCGCCGCACTCAGGGTTACGCGCAAACGCGCGCTGCCGGCAGGCACGGTTGGCGGGCGGATGGCCGTGACCAGCAGGCCCCGCTCGCGCAGCATGCGTGACAGTTGCAGGGCGCGCGCGCTGTCGCCGATCAGGATCGGTTGGATCGCGGTCGGGCTGTCCATCAGTTCCAGGCCGATCTGCGCAGCGCCCCGACGGAACTGGCGGATCAGCGCCTCGAGGTGTTCGCGGCGCCAGCGCTCGCGGCGCAACAGCTCCAGGCTCTTGAGCGTGGCGCAGGCCAGCGCTGGCGGCTGGCTGGTGGTATAGATGTAGGGCCTGGCGAACTGTACCAACGCCTCGATCAGCTCTTCGCTACCGGCGACGAAGGCACCTGCAGTGCCGCAGGCCTTGCCAAGGGTGCCGATCAATACGGGTACGTCTTCCACGCCCAGGCCGAAGTGCTCGACGATACCGCCACCATTGGCTCCGAGCGTACCCAGGCCATGGGCGTCATCGACCATCAGCCAGGCATCGCGCGTGCGCGCAGCTTGCGCCAACGCCGGCAGGTCGGCCAGGTCACCATCCATGCTGAACACGCCATCGGTGACCACCAGCGTATTGCCGGTGGCCTTGGCCAGGCGGCTGGCCAGGCTGGCCGGGTCGTTGTGCAGGTAGCGACTGAAGCGCGCACCACTGAGCAAACCGCCATCGAGCAGCGAGGCATGGTTGAGACGGTCTTGCAACACGGTATCGCCCTGCCCGACCAACGCCGTGATGGCGCCGAGGTTGGCCATATAGCCTGTGGAAAACAGCAGCGCGCGCGGACGCCCGGTCAACTCGGCCAGGGCTTCTTCCACGGCATGGTGCGCAGTGCTGTGGCCGATCACCAGGTGCGAAGCGCCGCCGCCAACGCCCCAGCGTTCGGCGCCAGCGCGCCAGGCGGCGACCACCTCGGGGTGGTTGGCCAGGCCCAGGTAGTCGTTGCTGCAGAAGGCCAGCAGCGCCTGGCCGTCGACCACCACCTCCGGGCCCTGTGGGGTTTCCAGTAGCGGCCGCTGCCGGTACAGGTCCGCGGCGCGCCGTTCGGCCAGGCGGGCCGTCAGGTCAAAGGCCATGCTCAGGCCGAGGCAGCATCGTAGAACAGCTCGCTGCTGCGTTGCTCGACCAGCGCCTGCTCGATGGCCGCCTGGTGCACTTCGTCAGCGTGCTCTTCACGGGCCTCCGGCTGGATGCCAAGGCGGGCGAACAGCTGCATGTCCTTGTCAGCCTGGGGGTTGGCCGTGGTCAGCAGTTTCTCGCCGTAGAAGATCGAGTTGGCACCAGCCATGAAGGCCAGGGCCTGCATCTGTTCGTTCATCTGCTCGCGGCCGGCGGAGAGGCGCACGTGGGATTTGGGCATCAGGATACGTGCCACCGCCAGCATGCGGATGAAGTCGAACGGGTCGACATCTTCCTCGTCGGCCAACGGCGTGCCGGCGACCTTGACCAACATGTTGATCGGTACCGACTCTGGGTGCTCCGGCAGGTTGGCCAACTGGATCAACAGGCCTGCACGGTCATCGAGCGACTCGCCCATGCCGAGGATACCGCCGGAGCAGATCTTCATCCCGGCGTCGCGCACGTAGGCCAGGGTCTGCAGGCGCTCGCTATAGGTGCGGGTGGTGATGATGCTGCCGTAGAACTCCGGCGAGGTGTCGAGGTTGTGGTTGTAGTAGTCCAACCCGGCCTCTGCCAGGGCCTTGGTCTGCTCTTGGTCCAGCTTGCCGAGGGTCATGCAGGTTTCCAGGCCCATGGCCTTGACCCCTTTGACCATCTCCAGCACGTAGGGCATGTCCTTGGCCGACGGGTGCTTCCAGGCAGCGCCCATGCAGAAGCGAGTGGAACCGATGGCCTTGGCGCGGGCGGCTTCTTCCAGGACCTTCTGTACTTCCATCAGCTTCTGCTTTTCCAGCCCGGTGTTGTAGTGGCCGGACTGCGGACAATATTTGCAATCTTCCGGGCAGGCGCCGGTCTTGATCGACAGCAAGGTGGAAACCTGCACGCGGTTGGGGTCGAAATGCGCGCGATGCACCGTCTGCGCCTGGAACAGCAGGTCGTTGAAGGGCTGCTGGAACAGGGCCTTGACCTCGGCGAGGGTCCAGTCGTGACGTGTTGTTGCAGTTGTGCTGGCGCTCATCGGCGTTTCCTTGTTTAGGCTTTGACTGGCGCCGGGACAGGAAAGCCCGCTAGCGCATCACGGATACGCCGCATACTCAGGGAAGGGCCATGTACTGTCAACCACTCCTAAAACAGCTGGTTTACAAGTGTACGAATATTGATCAACTCTGTCTGCTCTGCGATGAAACCAGCGCACAGCCCTACCCGTTGTGCATGCACTGCGAACAGGCCCTGCCCTGGCTGGACGAGCATTGCACCCGCTGCGCCCTGCCCCTGCCGATGAGCGGCTTGACCTGCGCCCAATGCAGCCGCGTATCGCCGGCCTTCGAGCAGGTCGTGGCGCCGTGGCACTTCGGCTTTCCGGTCGATGCTTTGGTCAGCCGGTTCAAGCATCGCAGCCAGTGGCCGCTGGGCCGGCTAATGGCCTTGCTGCTGGGGCAGGCCCTGCTGCATCGCTATGGGGAGGGCATGGCAAAACCTGACCAGTTGTTGCCCGTGCCCCTGACAGGGCGTCGACTGCGCCAGCGGGGCTTCAACCAGGCGCAGATGCTTGCCCGGTGGCTGTCCAAGCAGCTGACGATCCCGTGCAATGAAACGGTGCTGCAACGCACTCGCGATACACCGGCCCAGCAAACCCTCGGTGCCCGAGCGCGAAAGCGTAACTTGCGAATGGCCTTTGGCCTGGCGCCCGGGGCGCGGCTCGATGGGCTTCACCTGGCGATTGTCGATGACGTGCTGACCACCGGTGCAACCGCCCAGGCCATTGCGATATTGCTGCGCAAGGCCGGGGCACGGCGGGTCGATGTGTATTGCCTGGCGCGAACGCCCAAGCCGGGGCAGGTTTGAGTGTCGCCAACCGCAACTGCATGGCAAGGGCTTCGCCCCTTGATCGCGGGACAAGCCCGCTCGTACAGGGGGGGCAGCGCTGCCCTAAGGTTGGGGATCCCCACTGGAGACCTACCATGCTTGGTTGCGTAACCTTGACTTGCCCGCAAGCGAGCGGCACCGTCACTGCCTCTACACCACGACCGACACACCACCATGTCCCTACCCGCCCTGCTCACCCAGCACATCGCCCGTCGCCCGCAGCGCATCGCTTTGCTGCAGCACGTTGCCGAACAGGGCTCGATCACACGCGCCGCGAAGGCTGCCGGCATCAGCTATAAAGCTGCCTGGGATGCCATCGATGAGCTCAACAACCTGGCCAGCCGACCTCTGGTGGAGCGCAGCACCGGGGGGCGGGGTGGCGGTGGGGCGCGGTTGTCCGCGGAGGGCGAACGGGTATTGCGCCTGTACCAACGGTTGCAGGCCTTGCAAGCGCAGGTCTTCGAGGCGGCGGAAGAAAGCAGCGATCTCGACCTGCTCGGCCGCCTGATGCTGCGTACCAGCGCACGCAACCAACTGCATGGCCAGGTCAACGGGCTGCGCCGTGAAGGGCGGCATGATCGGGTCAGCCTCGACCTGGGCGGCGCCCTGGAAATCGAAGCGCTGATCACCCGCGACAGCACCGAGCGGCTGGAGCTGGCGCTGGGTACGCCTGTAGTGGCCTTGCTCAAGGCCGGCTGGGTGCAGGTGCTCGGTGAGACCGACCCGGCCACCGAGGGCAGCAACTGCCTACAGGCCACGGTCGAGGACGTGCTGGCCGACGACAACGGGCCCAGCGAGGTGCGGTTGGTGCTGGGCAATGGGCAGACGCTCTGCGCGTTCGCCGAGGTAGGTTGGCTGGAACAGGCCAAGGTAACCCCAGGCAGCCGGGTGCGGGCGCAGTTCCATCCTTCCTATGTATTGCTAGGAGTGCCGGTGTGATCCAAGCGGCTCGCCAACGGCGATCCCTGTAGGTGCGGGCTCACCCGCAAAGATGCCTACGCCCAGCCCGTTCCAAACCTGCGTTACCATGGCCCCCATCGCACCCTCGTGCCTGGAGCCTCCATGTCCCATCCCTTCGATACTCTCACTCCTGACCTGGTCCTGGACGCTGTGGAAAGCCTGGGCTTTCTCAGCGACGCCCGGGTGCTGGCGCTCAACAGCTACGAGAACCGCGTCTACCAGGTGGGCATCGAAGGATCGCAACCGCTGATCGCCAAGTTCTACCGCCCCGGCCGCTGGAGCGACGACGCCATCCTCGAGGAACACCGCTTCAGCGCCGAACTTGCTGAGTGCGAGGTCCCGGTCGTCGCCCCGCTGCAGCACGACGGCCGCAGCCTGTTCGAACACCAAGGCTTTCGTTTCACCCTGTTCCCACGGCGGGGCGGCCATGCGCCGGAACCCGGCAACCTCGACCAACTCTACCGCCTCGGCCAACTGCTCGGCCGCCTGCATGCGGTAGGCGCGGCACGGCCATTCGAACACCGCGAGGCACTGGCGGTGGATAACTTCGGCCACGCCTCGCTGGAAACCCTGCTTAGCGGCAATTTCGTCCCCCGCGAGTTGCTGCCGGCCTTCGAATCCGTCGCCCGCGACATGCTCCAGCGGGTCGAAGCCCTCTATGCACGCACCCCGCACCAGGTGATCCGCCTACACGGCGATTGTCACCCCGGCAACCTGATGTACCGCGACGAGACGTTCCATGTCGTCGACCTGGACGACTGCCGCATGGGCCCGGCGGTGCAGGACCTATGGATGATGCTTGCCGGCAGCCGCGAAGAACGCATGGGCCAGTTGGCCGAGCTGATCGACGGCTACAACGAATTCCATGACTTCGACCCACGCGAGCTGGCACTGATCGAGCCCCTGCGCGCGCTGCGCCAGCTGCATTACAGCGCGTGGCTGGCCCGGCGCTGGGACGACCCGGCCTTCCCGCCGAGCTTCCCGTGGTTCGGCCAGCCACGTTATTGGGGCGACCAGATCCTCGCATTGCGCGAGCAGATCGCTGCATTGGATGAAGAGCCGCTGAAATTGTTTTAGATGAGCCTGGCGCTCTGTCTACAATAGACGTGCTGTATTTAGTTACCTAAGCAAGGAATTTGCATGCACGCCGCAAACCCGCGTCGCGGGTACATCCTGGGCCTGAGCGCCTACGTCATCTGGGGTTTGTTCCCCTTATACTTCAAGGCCATCCAGAGCGTTCCGGCGGTGGAGATCATTGTCCACCGCGTGCTCTGGTCGGCGCTGTTCGGCTCACTCCTGCTGCTGGTCTGGAAGCACCCGGGCTGGTGGCGCGAACTGCGCGACAACCCGCGCCGCCTGGCTATCCTGGCCCTGAGCGGCGCGTTGATCGCCGGCAACTGGCTGACCTACGTGTGGTCGGTGAACAACGGACGCATGCTCGAGGCGAGCCTGGGCTACTACATCAACCCACTGGTCAACGTACTGCTGGGCATGCTGCTGCTCGGCGAGCGCCTGCGCCGCCTGCAGTGGCTGGCAGTGGGGCTGGCGACCGTGGGCGTGGCCCAGCAGGTATGGCAGGTCGGCAGCCTGCCGTGGGTCTCGCTGGTACTGGCGCTGTCGTTCGGCTTCTATGGCCTGATTCGCAAGCAGGCGCCGGTGGCTGCGCTGCCAGGGCTGGTGGTGGAAACCTGGATGCTGGTGCCCCTGGCCCTCGGTTGGCTGTTGCTGAACCCTATGGCGACCAGCGCCCAGGCCGACTTCTACACCACCAGCGAAGCACTCTGGCTGATGGCCGCAGGGCCGGTCACCCTGGTGCCGTTGGTGTGCTTCAACGCTGCCGCCCGCCATCTGCCCTACACCACACTGGGCTTCCTGCAATACCTGGCGCCCACCCTGGTGTTGCTGCAGGCGGTGTTGCTGTTCGGTGAGCAGCTGTCGTCCAGCACCTTGCTGGCGTTCATGTTCATCTGGGCGGGGCTGGCCATCTACAGCGTCGATGCCTGGTTGAGCTTGCGCAAGCGAAGCTGATCAAAAAACGATCAAATCTCTGCAGGCTTTGTATCACGCGGCCTGCAGAGACATCTCCAAAGGTTATCCACACCCTCGTCCCCGTGCTTTGTGCACAAGCCCCTGATATCTGGACATTTTTTGCTCAAAGCTTCGGAGCCTGCGAACTGCCTGGGCTGGAGAGGAGCGCCCCCAGGTTATCCACAGCGCCGTCCCCGAGAATTCGGGATAACCGGAAAGCCTTGGGGCGCCTTGTCTAATGCCGGTCAGTCAAGCCTTATCGGCTGCACTTGGGGCTGCTACACAGCCCATCGCCGGCAAGCCGGCTCCCACTGGGACAATGCCCTCAAGGCTGACGCGTTACTTGTGGGAGCCGGCTTGCCGGCGATGGGCGTGCAGCGCCCCGCTTTCGCGGCACAAGGCCGCTCCTACAGGTACCGTGCAGGCTTCAATCCTCCGGGCGCAGCTTGAGCTCTACCATCAGGTCATCGGCCAGGCTCTCCAACCGCTGCTGCAGGTCATCCAGCGACAAGGTCAGGGGCAGCGCCAGCAACGCATCGGCGTGGAACAGCGGCTCACTGCTCATGGGCGCCGGCCTTACCTCGGTGGTGAAGCGCTCGAGGTTCACGCCTTGCTCGGCCAGCAAGCGGGTGATGTCCCGCACGATACCCGGTCGGTCATTGCCCACCAGCTCCATGGCAATCGGCTTCCAGGTGCAGGACGGCTCGATGCCGCTCTCGGCGATCAGTACGCGAATGTCGTGGCTGGACAGCTTGTGCAGGGCCTCGACCAGGTCATCGTAGGATTCCGCCGGCACCGCGACCCGCAGGATACCGGCGAATTGCCCGGCCATCCGCGACATGCGACTCTCCAGCCAGTTACCGTTATGCTCGGCAATGCATTGGGCGATGCGTTCAACCTGCCCGGCCTTGTCGGGGGCGATCACTGTCAGTACGAGATGGTCCACGGGCCGCTCCTCAGCTCTGCTAGTCAAGTGGCCGGCGCCGCTGCGCACGGCGAAATACGGGGGCATCGCAACAGTATAGGCAAGGCGCGGCAACCTGCCGCAGGGCGGTCCGCACAACGAATCGTGTACTGTTTCAAGATTTATCTGGAACAATCCACCTGTTTTTTGCGAACATAACGTCTCCCAGCGTGACCCTATGCGATCTGTTGGTCGCACAACGACGCTTTTAGTCTGATTTCACCCCGCCTACTGCTTCATGTAGTATGCCGCGGCGCGGACTACAAAAACGTCGTTTGGATGTCTGCCAAGGCGCCTGTGAAAATACGCAACCCGCCCGCCGGCCCGTCTGGCGAGCCGCACCCAGCCGCGCTCGTACACGAGGGCAAGTACTGGTGCCGTGTTTAGAGAAGCGCTACAGGCTTAATACAGAAGAGCGAAATAGCTGAGCAGAGTGAGGCAAGCAATGACTGGATACGTTCAAGTCGGTGGCCTTCAGGTCGCCAAGGTCCTGTACGACTTCGTCAACGACGAAGCCATTCCAGGGACCGGCATCGTCGCCGAGCAGTTCTGGGCGGGTGCGGAAAAGATCATCAACGACCTCGCTCCAAAGAACAAAGCCCTGCTCGCCAAGCGCGACGAACTGCAAGCCAAGATCGACGCCTGGCACCAGGCGCGCAAAGGCCAGGCCCATGACGCCGTAGCCTACAAGAGCTTCCTCCAGGAAATCGGCTACCTGCTGCCACAAGCCGACGATTTCCAGGCCACCACCCAGAACGTGGACGAAGAGATCGCCCACATGGCCGGCCCGCAGCTGGTGGTGCCGGTGATGAACGCCCGCTTCGCCCTGAACGCCGCCAACGCCCGCTGGGGCTCGCTGTATGACGCGCTGTACGGCACCGATGCCATCAGCGACGAAGGCGGCGCCGAGAAAGGCCAGGGCTTCAACAAGGTCCGTGGCGACAAAGTCATCGCCTTCGGCCGCGCCTTCCTCGACGAAGCCGCGCCGCTGGCGGCCGGCTCCCATGTCGACTCCACCGGCTACCGCATCGAAGGCGGCAAGCTGGTCGTCGCCCTCAAGGGTGGCAGCAACAGCGGCCTGCGCGACGATGCCCAGCTGATCGGCTACCGTGGTGACGCCGCCGCGCCAACTTCGGTCCTGCTCAAGCACAACGGCCTGCACTTCGAGATCCAGGTCGATGCCAGCACTCCGGTCGGTAGCACCGACGCCGCCGGCGTGAAGGACATCCTGATGGAATCGGCGCTGACCACCATCATGGACTGCGAAGATTCCGTCGCCGCCGTCGATGCCGACGACAAGGTCGTGGTCTACCGCAACTGGCTGGGCCTGATGAAAGGCGACCTGTCCGAGAGCGTGACCAAGGGCGGCAAGACCTTCACCCGCACCATGAACCCTGACCGCGAGTACACCGCGGCCGCTGGCGGCACCGTCACCCTGCACGGTCGTTCGCTGCTGTTCGTGCGCAACGTTGGTCACCTGATGACCAACCCGGCGATCCTCGATGCCCAAGGCAATGAAATCCCCGAAGGTATCCAGGACGGCCTGTTCACCAACCTGATCGCCCTGCACAACCTCAAGGGCAACACCACCCGCAAGAACACCCGCACCGGCAGCGTCTACATCGTCAAGCCGAAGATGCATGGCCCTGAGGAAGTGGCGTTCGCCGCCGAGATCTTCAGCCGCGTCGAAGACCTGCTGGGCATGGCACGCAACACCGTGAAGGTCGGCATCATGGACGAGGAGCGCCGCACCACGGTCAACCTCAAGTCCTGCATCAAGGCAGCCGCCGAGCGCGTGGTGTTCATCAACACCGGCTTCCTCGACCGTACCGGTGACGAAATCCACACCTCCATGGAAGCCGGCGCCGTGGTGCGCAAGGGCGCCATGAAGAACGAGAAGTGGATCGGCGCCTACGAGAACAACAACGTCGATATCGGCCTGGCCACCGGCCTGCAAGGCCGCGCCCAGATCGGCAAGGGCATGTGGGCCATGCCTGACCTGATGGCCGCGATGCTCGAGCAGAAGATCGCCCACCCGCTGGCCGGCGCCAACACCGCCTGGGTGCCGTCGCCGACCGCCGCCACCCTGCACGCCCTGCACTACCACAAGGTCGACGTGCAGGCGCGCCAGCGCGAGCTGGCCAAGCGCGCACCGGCCTCGGTGGACGACATCCTGACCATCCCGCTGGCGACCGACACCAACTGGTCGGCCGAAGAGATTCGCAACGAGCTGGACAACAACGCCCAGGGCATCCTCGGCTACGTGGTCCGCTGGATCGACCAGGGCGTAGGTTGCTCCAAAGTGCCGGACATCAATGACGTCGGCCTGATGGAAGACCGTGCCACCCTGCGCATCTCCGCCCAGTTGCTGGCCAACTGGCTGCGCCATGGCATCGTCACCCAGGAGCAGGTGCTCGAAAGCCTCAAGCGCATGGCCGCAGTGGTGGACAAGCAGAACGCCGGCGACGCCCAGTACCGCCCGATGGCCCCGAACTTCGATGACAACATCGCGTTCCAGGCCGCCATCGAGCTGGTGATCGAAGGCGCCAAGCAGCCCAACGGCTACACCGAGCCAGTGCTGCACCGCCGTCGTCGCGAGTTCAAGGCGCGTAACGGGCTGTAATCGGCAACGGGCCGCTCCCACAGGGGTCACTCAACCTCTGTAGGAGCGGCCTCGTGCCGCGAAAGGGCTGCACAGCAGCCCCATTCTCACTGGCCTCCCAACTCCTTCCTCACCAGCGCCACCAGCTTCCCCAGGTCCACCGGCTTGAGCAGGAAGTCCACCACGCCCAGGTGCATCACATCCACGGCCTCCTTCACATCCGTGTCGCCCGACACCACGATGATCGACAGAGCCGCCCGCTCCGACTCACGCACCTGCCGAATCAGCTCAAGGCCATCCTCCGGCCCCATGCGTAAATCGGTGATCATCACACCGATACCCGGATTACGCCCGAGCTGCTCCAACGCCGCCTGCGCGCCATCGGCAGTCAGGCACGCGAAACCCTTGGCCTTCAGATAGAGGCACAGGGCCTCACGGGTCGCGGCATCGTCATCCACCACTAACACCACCTGCGCCGGAGCAGGGGGCGCGTTCACCCTGGCCAAGGCCTCGCGCTCGGCGTCACTGAGAATCTCGTCATGCTCGGCCATGGTCTTCTCGTCAAAAAAATCCCGTTACTAAAGTTGAGACCGCAAAACAGCGCTATGCAAACTGCCTTTCGTCGTCTATTTGACACCCAAGCGCCTCCGGGCAGCGCGCAGCGTAGCTTATAGACTTACGTCCAATGGGCACCGCAAGGCCGCCAGCCGACCATGGAGCCTTAGAACAACAGGGTCTGCAACGGCCCCCCCCAAGCGGTCAGTTCCATGAGCAAGAAGGACGCCTACAGCCAGGCCGGCAGAACGGCGGTTCTGCAGAACATCCAAGGCACCCTGCAGTTCCTGCAGCGCTTTCCGCCGTTCAACCAGATGGAGCACAGCCACCTGGCCTACCTGGTGGAGCAGTGCCAGCTGCGGTTCTTTGCCAGCGGCGAAAGCATCATCAAACCGGCCGACGGCCCGGTGGAGCATTTCTACATCGTCAAGCAGGGCCGGGTGGTCGGCGAGCGCCAGCACGTGACCAAGCCGGGCGTGGAGACCACGTTCGAGATCGCCAGCGGCGAATGCTTCCCGCTCGCCGCACTGCTCGGAGAACGGGCCACCCGCACCGAGCACCTGGCAGGCGAAGACACGTTCTGCCTGCAACTGAACAAGGGCGCGTTCATCCGCGTGTTCTCCCTCTCGGAGCCCTTCCGCGACTTCGCTCTGCGTGGCGTCAGCAGCCTGCTCGACCAGGTCAACCAACAGGTGCGCCAGCGTGCGGTGGAAACCCTTGGCACGCAGTATTCGCTAAACACCCCGCTGGGCGAACTGGCCATGCGCCACCCGGTGGTCTGCACGCCGCAAACGCCTTTGCGTGAAGCCGTGGGGCTGATGCATGAACAACAGGTCGGCAGCATCGTGGTCGTCGACCCGCAGCGCTTCCCCATCGGTATCTTCACCCTGCGCGACCTACGCCAGGTGGTAGCCGATGCCAGCGCCGAGCTGACCGCGCCGATCGAGCGCTACATGACGGCGCAGCCGTTCTACCTCAGCCCTCAGGCCAGCGCCTTCGACGCGGCCATGGCCATGACCGAGCGACATATCGCCCATGTCTGCCTGGTGGACAATCAACGCCTGTGCGGCGTGGTCTCTGAACGTGACCTGTTCTCCCTGCAGCGGGTCGACCTGGTGCACCTGGCCCGCACCATCCGCCACGCCCCGCGCCTGGAGAACCTGGTGTCGCTGCGCGGCGAGATCGGCCAGTTGGTCGAGCGCATGCTCGCCCATGGCGCCTCGTCCACCCAGATCACGCAGATCATCACCCTGCTCAACGACCACACCGTGTGCCGGGTGATCGAGCTGGTCCTGGCCGAACGGGGCGACCCAGGCGTGCCGTTCAGCTGGTTGTGCTTCGGCAGCGAAGGCCGGCGCGAGCAGACCCTGCACACCGACCAGGACAACGGAATTCTCTTCGAGGCCGCCGATGGCGCCGAGGCCGAGGCGATTCGCGCCCGCCTGTTGCCACTGGCGCAGTACATCAACCAGTGCCTGGCCCAGTGCGGCTTCACCCTCTGCAAGGGTAACGTGATGGCCGGCAACCCAGAGTTGTGCCTGTCTCGCAGCGAATGGGCGCGACGCTTCAGCGGCTTCATTCGCGAAGCAAGCCCAGAGAACCTGCTCGGCTCGAGCATCTACTTCGACCTGCGCGTGGTCTGGGGCGATGAAAGCGGGTGCGAACAGGTGCGCCGTACCCTGCTCGAACAAGTGGCCGACAACCGCATCTTCCAACGCATGATGGCTGACAACGCCTTGCGCCAGCGCCCGCCGGTAGGCCGCCTGCGCGAGTTCGTGCTGACCCGCCAGGGCAATGACAAGGCCGCCACCCTGGACCTCAAGGTCCAAGGCCTGACACCCTTCGTCGATGGCGCCCGGCTGTTGGCCCTGGCCCATGGCATCAAGGCCTGCAATACCCTCGAGCGCCTGCGCCACCTGGTGGCCCGCGGCATCATCGACCCGCTGGACGGCGCAGCGTACGAAGAGGCCTATCACTTCATCCAGCAGACCCGCATGCAGCAACACCAGCGCCAGAGCCGCGACAACCTGCCCTACTCCAACCGGCTCGACCCGGACAGCCTCAACCATCTGGACCGACGCATCCTGCGCGAGTCCCTGCGCCAGGCCCAGCGCCTGCAAAGCAGCCTGGCCCTGCGGTACCAGCTATGAACCTGCTCGCCTGGCTGCGCCCGGCCCTGCCGGAACTGGACAACCCCCTGCGCCAGCGCCTCGCGCGCCTGCCCAAGGCGCCGACCTTGGGCGTATCGTCTTTGCGCGAGCAACGCTGGGTGGTGCTGGATCTGGAGACCAGCGGCCTGAACGTCAACCGCGACCAGGTATTGTCGATCGGTGCCGTGGCCATCGAGGACGGCGCCATCGACCTGGGCCAGCAATTCGAACGCACCTTGCACCGGCCGGCCCAGAAGACCAACGCCAGCGTACTGATCCACGGCCTGGGCCCGAGCGCCCTGGCCGCCGGCTGCGACCCGGCCCACGCCCTGGTCGATCTGTTGGAGTTCATCGGGGACAGCCCGGTGCTGGCCTTCCACGCGCCTTTCGACCAACGCATGCTGGCCCGGGCGCTCAAGGACAGCCTCGGCTACCGCCTGCAACACCCGTTCTTCGACATGGCCGAGCTGGCCCCCATGCTCAACCCCGACACCGTGCTGCGCGAGGCCAGCCTGGACGACTGGATCGCGCGCTTCGGCCTGCAGGTGGAAGAGCGTCACCATGCCAGTGCCGATGCCCAGGTCACCGCCGAACTGGCCCTGATCCTGTTCAGCCAAGCCCGGCGCCAGCAGCTGGACAGCCCCCTGCAATTGAACCTACGCCTGCAACAATGGCGTCGGCGCAAGGCGCACCAATACGGCCTGTAGAGCCTACGCCTCCCCTGTAGGAGCGGGCTTGTCCCGCGATTGGGCCGGGCCGGATATCACTGTCGCCTGGCAAGGGCTTCGCCCTTAATCGCGGGACAAGCCCGCTCCCACAGGGGGCTGCGCTAGCTGCTGGTTCTCTGCGCGACAGCGCAGCCCGAAGGGCTGGGTAATCTCCTACAGGGAGAGCCGCCAAGCTATCCGATAAGCGTCAATTGCACCCCGCGCCCCGGCTCTGTCACAATCGCGAATAATTATCGTTAGTTAACGCATTCATTCCGGGGGACGCTCCTTGTCGTCTGCGCAGAGCCCACATGCCGAGCTGGTCGGTACCCTGTACCGTGACCACCGCGCCTGGCTGCTGGCCTGGCTGCAACGCAGCACGGCCTGCCGCCAACGCGCCGAAGACCTGAGCCAGGACACCTTCGTGCGCCTGCTCGGCCGCGAACAGCTGGTCACCCCCCGCGAACCCCGCGCGTTTCTCGTCGCCGTGGCCAAGGGTCTGCTGTTCGACCACTTCCGCCGCGCCGCCCTGGAGCAGGCCTACCTGGCAGAGTTGGCACGCCTGCCGGAGGCAGAACACCCCTCCCCTGAGCTGCAGCACCTGGTCCTCGAGGACCTCAAGGCCATCGACCGCCTGCTCGGCAAGCTGTCGAGCAAGGCCCGCGCGGCCTTCCTGCATAACCGCCTGGACGGCATGGGCCATGGCGAGATCGCCGAACGCCTGGGGGTGTCGGTGTCACGCGTGCGCCAGTACATCGCCCAGGGCATGCGCCAGTGCTACGTGGCCCTCTATGGAGCGCCGCTGTGAACAACGCGTCGGTTTCGGCCAAGGTCCTGGATGCGGCCATCGCCTGGAAGTTGAGCCAGGACGAAGGCAGCGCTACGCCGGACGAGCGCAACGAATTCCTGCGCTGGCTTACCGCCAGCGAGGAACACGCCCGTGCCTGGCGTCAGCTGGGCATGCTCGACCAGCGTGTGAGCGCTGCCGCCGGCCCCGCCCGCCAAGCACTGCTGCAATCGCGGGCAGGCCTGCGCAGGCGCCTGGGCGGGCTCGGCGGCGGCCTGGCCGGGACGCTGCTGGTGGGTGCGCTGCTGCTCGGCATCGGCGCGCCATCACTGTCGCCGGGGTACTGGCTGGCCGACCAGCGCACCGGCACCGGCGAACTGCGAACGCTGCGCCTGGAAGACGGCACTCTGCTGAGCCTGAACACCAATACGGCCGTGGACATCGACTATGCAGGCGGGCAACGCCTGATCGTCCTGCACCAGGGCGAAATTTCCGTGCAAACCGGCCATGAAGACACCCGGCCGTTGCTGGTGCGCACCGACGACGGACGCCTACGCCCCTTGGGTACGCGCTTCCTGGTCAAGCGCGAGAGCCAGGGTACGCGCCTTGAAGTGCTGCAGTCGGCGGTGGCCGCCAAGCCGTCCAACAGCGGTGACGAGCAGGTCCTGCGCGAAGGCCAACAAGTGCTGATGACCGCCGACGGCCTCGGCCGGGTCGACCCGGTGGCCATGGGCGCCGATGCCTGGACCCGCGGCATGCTGGTGGTGGACAACGTGCGCCTGGCCGATCTGGTCGCAGCGCTGGGCCGTTACCGCAACGGCCACCTGGGCGTTGCCGACGAAGTGGCCGACCTGCGTGTGACCGGCAGCTTCCCGCTGACCGATACCGATCTGGCCCTGGCATCGCTGATGCCGGTGCTGCCGGTGAAGATCGAGCGGCATACGCCGTGGTGGGTGAGTATCAGCCCCAAGTAACCCGCTCTGCCCATCGCCGGCAAGCCGGCTCCCACAAGTAACGCGTCAGCCTTGAGGGCAGCACTGTCACCGTGGGAGCCGGCTTGCCGGCGATGGGCTGCCTAGCAGCCCCAAGAGCAACCGATAAGGCTTAACTGACTGGCATTACCCCAACCTTCCACATTTTTCGACAGCCCCCTGTCACTTTTCCAGTTTCGCTCGGCAAGGAAGCAACTAGCACTTATCCGTCGAGGAGCCGCTGCATGCCCCGTGCCGTTGATTGTTTCCTGCGCCCCAGCCTGATGGCCCTGGCCATCGCCCTGGCTACCCCGCTTGCAAGCCCTGCCCTGCAGGCCGCCGAGCAGTCGGCCCTGCGTGCCTATGACCTGCCCAGCGCCCCGTTGGCCAGTACCTTGAACCAGATCGCCAGCCAAGCCGGCATCGCTCTGGCCCTGGACCCGGCCTTGGTGGGCGGGCGCAGCTCGGCCCCGGTCAGCGGCCAGTACGATGCCCTCGGCGCCTTGCAGGCCGCCCTGCGCGGTACCGGGTTGCAGTTGCAGCAGAGCAGCGTCGGGAGCTACAGCCTGGTGGCCGCACCCGACGGTACCCTGGCGCTGCCGGAGACGGCGATCAATGCCAGCAGCCACTACGAAACGGCGTGGGGCCCGGTGGATGGCTACGTCGCGACGCGCACCGCCTCAGGTACCAAGACCGATACCGCGCTGGTCGAAGTGCCCCGCTCGATTTCCGTCGCCACCCGCCAGCAAATGGACGACCGCGGCGTGAACAGCCTCGATGACGCCGTGCGCTACATGCCCGGGATCGTCTCTGCCAGTTTCGGCAGCGACAAGCGCTATGACTGGATGCGTGTGCGCGGCTTCGAGCCGACCCAGTTCCTTGATGGCCTGCCGCTGCCCCGCGGTGTGTATGCCAACCCCAAGGCCGAAACCTGGAACCTTGACCGCCTCGCCCTGCTGCGCGGCCCGGCATCATCGATCTATGGCCAGACACCCCCGGGTGGCTTGCTGGATATGGTCAGCCGCCGGCCACAGGCCGAAAGCCGCCAGGAAATCCAGCTCCAATACGGCAGCGACAACCACCGCCAGATCAACTTCGCCAGCACCGGCAAGCTCGACGACCAAGGCCAGTTCCTCTATAGCCTCAGTGGCGTGCTTCGCGACGGTGGCACGCAGATCGACCACGTCGACGACAAGCGCTACAACCTCGCGCCCAGCCTGACCTGGAACATCGACGAAGACACCTCCCTGACCTTCCTGACCCAGTTCACCCGCGACGATACCGGGGTCACCAGCCAGTTCCGCCCGATCCAGGGCACCAAGATCGACATGCCGTTCGGCAAGGTCTCCCACCATAAGAACCTGGGCGACCCGAACTACGAGTTCTACGACCGCACCTATTACGCGCTGGGCTACGCTTTCGAACACCGCATCAATGACGTCTGGCAGTTCCGCCAGAACCTGCGCTACACCAAGTCGGACCTGGCGTTCCAGACGATCACGGTCAACGCCTACAACACATCCAACCCGCCGGTAGACGACCTGGGCAATGTCAAACGCATGTCGACCAATGTCGACGAAGACATCAGCCAGTTCGCCGTGGACAACAACTTCCAGGGCGACTTCACCACCGGCGACATCAGCCACACCCTGCTGATCGGCCTGGACCACCAGCGCACCAATACCAACTACTTGGCGATCTACGACTTCAACGTCCCGGACAGCAACGTCAACGACCCAGTGTACGGCGCGCCGATCACTCGCCCGCCACGCTCCTCGGCCTTTTACGACTACAACCAGAAGACCCGCCAGACCGGCGTCTACATTCAGGACCAGATGGCCCTCGGCAACTGGCGCCTGACCTTGGGCGGGCGTGAGGACTGGGTGCATACCGGCACCACGTTCTTCAACAAGGGCGATGCCACCAATACCGAGCGCGACAGCAACTTCAGTGGCAACGCGGCTATCAGCTACGTGTTCGATTCGGGCTTCGTGCCCTATTTGTCCTATGCCGAGTCGTTCCAGCCGACCAGCAATGCCTCGGCCGACCCGGTGAAGTCGTTCAAGCCGACCGAAGGCAAGCAATGGGAGCTGGGCATCAAATACCAGCCCCCAGGCTCCAACACCTTGCTGTCTGCAGCTGTCTACGACCTGACACAGAAAAACGTCTCGGTCACCAATAACGTGGGCAGCGTGACCGTTACCAGCCAGACCGGCGAAGTAAAGGTGCGAGGTCTCGAACTCGAAGCCGTCTCCGATGTGACCGAGAACCTGAAGGTGGTCGCCGCCTACACCTTGGCCAAGTCCGAAGTGCAGGATGGCCTGTACAAAGGCAACCGCCTGCAGTTGATGCCCAACCAACAAGCCTCGCTGTGGGCCGACTACACCTGGCACACCGGCGTGCTGGACGGCTTCGGGATCGGTCTCGGCGCGCGCTACACCGGCAATACCTATGGCGATCAAGGCAATACCTGGCTGGGCAAGGCCAATGCGTACACGGTGTTCGATGCGGCCGTGCACTACGACCTCGGGCGCCTGGACAACAGCCTCAAGGGGGCCTCGGTAGCGCTCAATGCCACCAACCTGCTGGACAAGGACTACATCTCCACCTGTGACGCGTATTACTGCTATTACGGGGATCAGCGCAGCGTCGTGGCCAGCGCTACCTACAAGTTCTGAGTAACGGGGGCCGCTGCGCGGCCCTTTCGCGGCGCAAGGCCGCTCCTACAGAAGTGGGGTGTATGCCGTCTGTGGGAGCGGGCTTGTCCCGCGATTGCGTCGCTAGCACCTTTCGGAAACCACGATGAAAAGCCAAACCATCCGCCGCTGGTCGGTGATCCACACCTGGAGCAGCCTGGTCTGCACCTTGTTCCTGCTGTTGCTGGCCCTGACCGGCCTGCCGCTGATCTTCCACCACGAGCTGGAGCACCTGCTGGGCGACGCCCCCGTGCTGCGTGGAATGCCTGCCGATACCCCGCACCTGGACCTGCAGCAGCTGGTGCTCAAGGCCCAGGCGCATCGCCCCGGTGAAGTGGTGCAGTATTTCGGCTACGACGAGGACGATCGCAACGGCGTAATCGCCATCACTGCTGCCACGGCCGGCACCGAGCCGAATTCGTCGCATACCTTCATGCTCGATGCCCGCACCGGCGAGGCCGTTGCCATGCCTGCAGCCAACGGCGGCTTCATGATGACCATGCTGCGCCTGCACGTGGACATGTTCGCTGGCCTGCCGGGCAAGCTGGTGCTGGCGTTCATGGGGGTATTGTTCGTACTGGCGATCATCTCCGGCACCATCCTCTACGCCCCCTTCATGCGCCGCCTGAAGTTCGCGACGGTGCGCAACGATCGCTCGCGCCGGTTGCGCTGGCTCGACCTGCACAACCTGATCGGCGTCGTCACCCTCACCTGGGCATTGGTGGTTGGGGTCACTGGTGTGATCAATGCCCTCTCCGACCTGGTCATCGCCGCCTGGCGCAACGACAGCTTGGCCGCGATGGTCGCTCCCTATCACGATGCCCCGCCGCTCACCGAACGCGCGTCGGCCAGCCGTCTGCTGGACATCGCCACCCAGGCCGCGCCTGGCATGCAGCCGGACTTCATCGCCTTCCCAGGCACACGGTTTTCCAGCGAGCACCACTATGCGGTGTTTATGAAAGGCGCCACGCACCTGACGTCGCACTTGCTGACCCCGGTGTTGATCGACGCCCGCACGCTGGCAGTCACGGCCGTCGGTGAAAGGCCCTGGTACATGGACACCATGCTCCTGTCACAACCGTTGCACTTTGGCGACTATGGCGGACGGCCGATGCAGATTCTCTGGGCGGTGCTCGACGTGCTGACCATCATCGTGCTCGGCAGCGGGGTGTACCTGTGGTGGGGCAAGCAGCGCAAGGCTCGGGAGGTGACGGCATGAGCCACAGGTCGCAACCGACGCGGCGGATCTTTGCCTGGCCTGTAGTGATTGCCGTGCTTGGTGCTGGCGGGCTGTTCGCCGCCTTGCTGGGGGACGGCGGGTGGGATGTGCTGGCGTGGGTAGGGCTGGGGGTACCGGCGGTGCTGGGGCTTCGGGGGCTGTGGTCGAAGTGAGGGGCTAGGGGGCCGCCTTGCGGCCCTTTCGCGGCACAAGGCCGCTCCTACACGAACCAGGCGCACCCGGCCTTGTGCCGCGAAAGGGCTGCCGGGCCGCCCCTTGTTTATTCGCCCAACCGCGGCAACAGCTCATCCAGCCGCCGATGCAGCGCACTGCCACTGGGCCAGTTACGCAGCATCCGTGCCCGGTCCCGGGCGTAGGCCGGGGCGAAGCTCAGCTGGGTGGCGTGCTGGCACATGGCATCCAGGTCGATCAGCGACCATTGGCCATCCTTCCAGAACAGGTTGTGGCCCTTGAAGTCGCCATGACTGATACGTTCGCGAATCAGCTGCTGCATCAGGTGCACCAAGGCCTGCACCTGCTCCTGCGGCGCATCGCCGCTTTCCACGTAGGGCCCGAAGCACTCGATCAGGTCCGGCCCGTCGACATACTCGGTCACCAGGTAGGCGCGGCTGCGCAGGCCCATCACCCGCTGTTCCAGCACTGCCAGCGGCCGTGGCGTGGGAATGTCGAGGAACTCCAGGCGGTGGCCTTCGATCCATGAATGCCAGGCGCGGCTCGGGCGCCAGAAGCGCTTGAACCAGTGGGCGGTGTTCTTGATGTTGTAGCGCTTGAGCACCAGGGTGCGGCTACCCAACTCGATACGCGCCACGCTGGCCGCGCCACCGGTCTTGTACAGGTGGCCTTCGTCGATCAGCGCATCGGCCTGCTCCAGTACCGGCAACAGGGCCTCGCGCTCAGGCCGGCGAACCGCCCGCAACCCGGACAGGCTGCGCTCGACGCTGAACAGTGTGCACTCGCGCCCGGCCTTTTCCAGGTAGTCCTTCAGGCGCCAGTTGCGCACCTTGTCGATCTGCTTCTGCAATGCCTCCAGCGGCAAGGCATGTTCGGCGTTGGCCAGCAGGTAATGCACCAGCAGCTCTTCGATGAACGGCTCCAGGCGCTTGGGCAATTGGGCGAACAGTACGCCCAGGTTCTCCAGCACTTTCTGGCGCGACAGCTGCTGCCCCGGGGCTTCGGCCTTGATACCCGCGCCATCGATCAGGTACAGCTGGCCGCCATGGCGCAGCAGGTTGTCCAGGTGCAGGTCTTCCTGCCACAGGCCCTTGGCGTGCATCTGCGCCACAGCCGCCAGCGCTTCGCCCAATACCAGTTGCTGCTCGTCGGCCAGCACCGGCAGGTTTTCGACATCGGCCCAGGCGTCGGCAAGGCTCTGCGCGCCATCGAGGAATTCGAACAGCAGCCAGCCGCCCTCGCCTTCCTTGAGGCCGTCGGCCAGCAGTTGCGGGGTCGTGAGACCCTGGCCGGCCAGCAGCTTCACGCCCTCCAGCTCACGCTGGAAGTGGCGGGCGGCATTGCTGCCCACCAGCAACTTGGCCAGTACGGGTGTGCCGCGCCAGATGCCAGCGCCGACATAGCGCTGGCCCGGCAGCACACGCAGCAGGCTAAGCAGCTGCAGGTCGGCACTGCCGGCAGCGTCGGCCAACGTCACGGTCAGGGGTAGCGATGGGTTGCGCCCAGCGTTCTTCAGTTCGGACAGTTGCATCAGCGCGCCTCCTTTTCACGGCGGCGGCGCACCAGGCGCTGCAGCCAGCTATCGACCAGCGTACTGTCTACCGGCTGTTCAAGGTAGGCCGCCAACAGGTTGCGCACATCCACCTCGCTCCAGGCGCCCGCTCGGCGCAGCAAAGGCTCGAGGTCCTTGAGCCGGTCACGCATGCCGAACAGCAGCGGACGGGTCTTTTCCAGGTCGATCAGTTGAGCCTGCCAGCCTTCGCGACGTTCGCGCAGGAAGATGTGCTTGGGATAGAAACAGCCATGCACCTGGCCTGCCGCGTGCAGAGTACGGGCCAGCTGGCCACAGGCCTGGAGGATACCCAGGCGGCTGGCGGCTTCAAGCTGGGGCCACTGGGCCAGCAGGCTGTCCAGGTCACGCCAGTCGTCCAGTGCTCGGGTCATGAGGATGGCCCGGTGCTGGCCGTTACCCTTGCGTTCACCATAGAACACCGCCTGCAAGGCGGGGATCTTCAGCTTCTGGTAACGGCTGATGTTACGAAATTCTCGCGCGAAGGTCGGCTCACCGAAGGGGCGGTGCAGGGTGCGGGTGAGGTAGTCGCTCTGGCGCTTGAGGTAGAAACCCTTGCCCTCGAGCTCCAGGCGGAAGACGCTGCTCCAGCCGCCACGGCCGGTGTTGGGCTCATCCACGGCATCCAGTTGCAGCGCCCACAGCGCCTCGAAGTCGTTCAAGCCATGACGTTGCAGCAGCGCCTGGTCGGCGCTGGCCAGGTAGTCGGTCATTCCCTTCCCTCGAAAAAGCTCACCACCTGGCGGATGCACTGCTTGTCCTTGGCCGTGAGCCGTTTCTGTTCACGGTATTGCAGGTAGAAACGCAGGCGTTGGGTCGATGACAGGTGGTATTTGGCAACCTTGTCCAGGCACGCCAGGTCCTTGATCAGGCGGTGGCGCAGCATGCACGCGCGACAGCCGCGCCAGAAATCGCCAGTGGGGCAGTCGATGAAGAACACCGTGGCGTTATCGTCCACCAGCAAATTGCGCCACTTCAGGTCGTTGTGGGCGAAACGATGTGCGTGCATCACCCGGGTGTGGCGCGCCAACTGGCGGCTGACATGGTCGACCCAGGCGCGGTCGGCCAGGCGTGGGTCCTTGCGCTCGGCCAAGGCCGAGAGGTCCTCGGTGCGCGGCAGTTCGCGGGTGATCATGGCCCCGCGGCCGAAGGCCAAGCCGTTGCGCTCAAGGCCATAGGCCACCACTTCGGCGGTGGGGATATCCCATTTGGCGAACTGCTTGAGGTTCTGCCACTCGGCCTTGATCCGTGGGCGGCCCACATAGCGGCGCAAGGCCTTGCCGGCACCGGTGTAGCGCTTTACGTAGTAGTTGACCCCGTCGCGCTCGATGCGCACCACTTCGCTGAGCGGGTCGCGGGTCAGGCGTTCGCCCTGAAGGGCGAACACCGCATCCAGACTGCCGAAATCCGCCGCCAGGCCTTCGTAGCCTGGAGCCAGTGTCCAACCCGCCATCAGAGCGCATCCCCATAGCGTTGCTTGCGATCGTAGAGTTTCTGCGCCTTGCGTTCGAGCCAGGCGAGCAGCGCAGCCTCGTCGGCCAGCACCTGGCGCAACGGGCGCTGGAAGTAGCCGCGCAAAAAACGCAGCTTGTCGCGGCGGGTCAGGCCGATGTCCAGGGCCGAGAAATACAGGGCAGCCAGGTCCTTGTCACGCCAGCGGCGGGTGATGCTGCCACGGGTCTGGGCGCGGTGCAGGTCGATCACCGACAGCTTCAAGTCCTCGGGCGTCACCGGCCGGTCGGTGTGCAACAGGAAGTGGCAGATATAGCAGTCGCGGTGGTTGACCCCGGCACGGTGCATACCGCCGGTCATCTTCGCCACCTCGGCGATCAGCGCCCACTTCAGGCGTGGTGGCGGCGGCTGCCTGACCCAGTCGAGGCTGAAGTCTTCCAGGCTGATGGTCGGCGCCAGCTCTTCGGTGACGATGAACGAATGCTGGGTGGCCGGGTTGCTGCCGCGCTCGCCATAGGCCACGGCGGTCATGGTCGGCACGCCGACTTCATGCAGGCGCTGGATCGCCCGCCACTCCTGGCCGGCACCGAGCACCGGCAATTTGGCGCTGAACAGGTTCTTGAAGATCTCGCCCCAACCGATGCCACGGTGGATCTTGACGAAATAGCCCTCGCCGTCCACCTCGGTGCGCAAGGTGCGCCGGCCTTCGAGCTCACGGAACACTTCGCCTTGCAAGGCTTCCACGGCCTCGAAGGGGTCGCGCCCGGCCCATAGGCGTTTGAAGGGTTCGGCCAGTATCAACTTCATGCGGCCTCCTGCCCGAGGATCACGTCGGCAGCATGCTGCGGCATGCTGTACAGGTCAGCGGTGTCAGCGAAGGCCAAGCCGTTGCGCGACCAGTTGGCACGGGCCTGGTCGTCTTCGAGCATGCGCTGCAGATAGCGATTGAGCTGCTCCTGCTCGAACGGCTCGTCCAGCACCAGGCCGCTGTCGGCCTCGGCGATGTAGTGGGCATAGCCGCACACCTGGGACACCAATACCGGCAGGCCGGCCACCAGGGCCTCGAGCAGCACGGTGCCGGTGTTCTCGTTGTACGCCGGGTGGATCAGCAGGTCGGCCCCGAGCAGGAAGCGCGGAATGTCGCTGCGCCCCTTGAGGAACTGCACCTGCTCGCCCAGGCCGAGCGTGGCGCTCTGCAACTGGAACACCTTGGGGTCGTCCTGGCCGATCACCATCAGCCGGGTACGCTTGCGCAGGGCCGAGGGCAGCGCGGCCAGGGCCTTGAGGCTGCGGTCGACGCCCTTGGTCTTGAAGCCGGAGCCGATCTGTACCAGCAACAGGTCATCATCGCCCAGGCCGAACTCCTTGCGAAACGCGGCGCGGATCGCATCGGCGTCGGCCGGGCGCCGGCGGTCCTGGGAAATACCCGGTGGCAGCAGGTGGAAACGCTCCACCGGCGTGCCGTAGTGCTTGATGAACAGCGGCTGCTGCACTTCGGAGATCATCAGCACCTCGGTGCGGGCGTCCTTGGCGAACACCGCGCGCTCGTATTCGGCGAAGTGCCGGTAGCGGCCCCAGCGACGGTACAGGCCGCCGCGCAGTGTCTGGGCCTTGTCTTCGAAGCAGCCGTCGGCGGCGTAGTACACGTCCAGGCCGGGCATCTTGTTGAAGCCGATCAGGCGGTCGACCGGGCGCTTGGCAAGGTCGGCGGCCATCCAGGCGCTGAGCTTCTCGTTGCGCCGATGGTTGAACAGCGCCTTGACCGGCGCCACCAGCACCTCGAAGCCCGGTGGAATGTCACCCTCCCAGATCAACGTGTAGACCCGGATCTGGTGGCCCCGCTTCTGGCACTCCAGGGCGATGCGCATGAAGTCGCGCTGCAGCCCGCCGAAGGGGAAATATTTGTAGAGCACGAAAGCCAGTTGCATCAACGAACATCCTCAGCCAGCAGCAACGCGCTCAAGCGGCTCGCCACATGCTCGGGATTCAGGCGAGTGAAGCACAGCGGCCACTCGCGTTTGAGATCGAACCGGCGCAAGTCTTCGGCGCTCGGTTTGTAGGTGCACTTCTTCTGCAGGCAAGGCGCGCATGGCCAATCGCTGGCCTGGTGGACCTGGCTGCGCCCGTAGGCGCCGGTCAGGCCCGGGTTGGTCGGGCCGAACAGCGAGATGGTCGGCACGTCCAGCGCCGCCGCCAGATGGCCAAGGCCGGTATCCACCGCCACACAGGCCTTGGCTGCCGCCAGCACGCGCGCAACCCCCGCCAGGTTCAACTTGGGCAGTACCTCGCAGTTCTTCAAGCCCTGGGCGATGCGCTCGGCGCGGGCCTTCTCCGCCGGGTTGCCCCAAGGCAGGCGCACCTGCAGGTTGCGCCGGCCCAGCCGCTCGGCCAGCTCGCGCCAGTAGGCCTCGGGCCAGTGCTTGGTGGCCCAGGTGGTGCCATGCAGGAACACCACATAGGGCGCAGCGGGCGGCAGTTGCAGACGATCGAGCTCCAGGCCATAGCGGCCAAGGCCTTCGGGTAGATCGTAGGCCAGGGCCAGGGCGAACAGCTGGCGCACCCGTTCCACCGCGTGCTGGCCGACCGCGACCGACAGACGCCGGTCATAGAAACGGCTGGCCCAGCCTTCACGCGCCGAATAACGGTCCAGCCCGGCCACCGGCGCCTTGACGTAACGGGTCAGCCAGGCCGACTTGACCAAGCCCTGGGCGTCGATCACTAGGTCGTACTTGCGCTCGCGCAGGCGCTGCTTGAACGCCTTCCACTCGCCGCTCTTGAGCGTCTGCCAGAGGTTCTTGCGCCAACGACGTATGGCCACCGGGATGACCTGGTCGACCGCCGGATGCCAGCTGGGGATCTCGGCGAAGCCTTCTTCCACCACCCAGTCGAAGCGGATACCAGGGATGGCATGGGCGGCGTCGGTGATAGCCGGCAAGGTGTGGATCACGTCCCCCAGGGAGGACGTCTTGATGATCAGGACCCGCACTTAGTCGACCTCGGCCATGACATCGATCAGGTTAGGCCCGCCCAGGCGCGTGAGCGCAGCGATCACCTGCGCAGGCTCGAGCAGGCGTAGGCAGTTGTAGTGGCCGAAGCGGCAGGTGCGGTCGAAGCAGGGGCTGCACTCGATGCCCAGGCGCACGATTTCCACGTGCTCGGCCAGCGGCGGGGTGAAGCCCGGCGATGTGGAGCCGTAGACCGCCACCAGCGGGCGGTTCAGGGCGGCAGCCACGTGCATCAGGCCGGAGTCGTTGGACACCACCGCATCGGCGCACGACAGCAGGTCGATGGCCTCGGCCAGGGAGGTTTCCCCGGCAAGGTTATAGGATTCTTCCCGGAAACCCGGGATCAGCCGGTCGCGGATCGACTCACCCACCGGATGGTCGTTCTTCGAACCGAACAGCCAGACTTGCCAGCCCTGGCGGATCATTGCGTCGGCCACTTCGGCGTAGTGCTCGCCCGGCCAGCGCTTGGCCTCGCCGAATTCGGCCCCCGGGCACAGCGCCAGCACCGGGCGGTCCAGTGCCAGGCCGAACTTGGCCAAAGCAGCGTCACGGCTCTGCGCCTCGATCTGCAGGCTCGGCCGCGGGTAGGGCTGTGGCAGCTCGGCGCCCGGCGCGTAGGCCAGGGCCATGAAGCGTTCGATCATCAGCGGGTAGCGGGCCTTGTCCAGCTTGCGCACATCGTTGAGCAAGCCGAAGCGCATCTCGCCACGCCAACCGGTGCGTTTGGGAATGCCAGCGAAGAACGGCACCAACGCCGACTTCAACGAGTTGGGCAAAAGGATCGCCTGGTCATACTGGCCCGCCAGCGATTTGCCGATGCGCCGGCGCGTGGCCAGCTCCAGCGCGCCGTGGCCGAGCGGGAAGCTCAGGGCTTGGCGCACCTCGGGCATGCGCTCGAGGATCGGTCGGCTCCACTCGGGGGCCAACACATCGATCACGCATTCGGGATGCTGCTGCTTCAGGCACTGGAACAAGGTCTGCGCCATCACCATGTCGCCGACCCAGCTGGGGCCAATGATCAGTATTCTCATGCTTGGTCCAGAAACGCTCGGGGAGGCCCGGCTTCGGCCTGGCCTCCCCTCTTTATATTCAGGCTATGTGGCGGACAGTGTACCACCGGTGGTGAGGCATGGATTTTTGGGGCTGCCTTGCAGCCCTTTCGCGGCACAAGGCCGCTCCTACAGGAACCGCACAGCCGCGAAAGGGCCGCAAGGCGGCCCCGGCAATCTCAGGTCAACCCCAGCGCTCCCCAGATCCGCCGCACTTCACGGCGCTCATCGGCAAACTGCGCCGCATCGATCACCCCCGCCTGCTTCTGCAGCGCCTGGCGATGGGAGGCCGAGCGGAACGCCTTGTACACCTCACGCAGCAGCACCGCGTCACTGGCAGGCATCAAACCCGCCTGTTCCAGCTCTTCCAGGATGCGGATGTTGTCGGTCCAGCGCAGCAGGGCCGGGTGGTCGTGGGACCAGGCCAAAGCGGCGTATTGCACCATAAATTCGATATCCACGATACCGCCGGCATCCTGCTTGATATCGAAGGGCACGCCGGCCTCGAAGGCATTGGCGGCCGTGCCTGCGGCGGTGCTCTTGGTGCCGAGGTTGCCGCGCATCTTGGCGCGCATCTCGCTCACGTCCTCGCGCAGTTTGTCCAGATCGTGGGGGCGGCCCAACACCCGCGCGCGCACGCTTTCGAAGGCCGCCGCCACCTGCTTGCAGCCCACCAGCACCCGTGCCCGCACCAGGGCCTGGTGCTCCCAGGTCCAGGCTTCGTTCTGCTGGTAGCGCTCGAACGCGCCCAGCGAACTCACCAGCAAGCCTGCTGCCCCCGAGGGGCGCAAGCGCATGTCGACGTCGTAGAGCTGGCCGGAGTTGGTCTGGGTGGTCAGCATGTGGATGATGCGCTGGCCCAGGCGGGTGAAGAACTGCGCGCCATCGATGGGCTTGGCGCCATCGGTCTCGGCCTGGGGGTCGCCATCGTGGATGAACACCAGGTCCAGGTCCGAGCCATGGCCCAGCTCGATGCCACCGACCTTGCCATAGCCGACGATGATGAAGCCCGGATCACACAGGCTGCCGTCGCTGCGCCTGGGCTGACCGTGGCGCGCCACGGTCTGGCGCCAGGCCAGGGCCAGCACTTGGTCGAGGATCGCCTCGGCCAGCCAGGTCAGATAGTCGCTGACCTTCATCAGCGGCAGGTTGCCGGTGATCTCCGAGGCGGCCACCCGCAGGCTGTGGGCCAGCTTGAAGTGGCGCAGCGCCTCCATCTGCTGCTCCAGGTCATCTTCGGGGATGCGCGTAAGGCGCTCGCGCAGCTCGGATGCCAGTTCCGGCGCCAACGGCGGGCTGAACAGGCGGCCTTCGTTGAGCAGTTCGTCAAGCAGCAGCGGGAAGCGGGCGATCTGCTCGGCAATCCATGGGCTGGCCGCACACAGGGTAAGCAGGCGGCGCAAGGCGCCCGGGTTCTCGGTGAGCAGCACCAGGTAGGCCGAACGCCGCGCCACGGCCTCGACCAACGGCAGCACCCGCTCCAGCACCAAGTCCGGGTCCTCGTGCTCCACAGCCTGGGCCAGCAGGCGCGGAATGAAGGCATCCAGGCGCTCGCGGCCGATGCGCTGCATCGAGCGCAACTGCGGGCTCGCACGCAGAGCAGCCAGCCGACGCAAGGCCTCGGCGCTCTGGCGGAACCCGGCTTCTTCCAGCTGGCGGCAAGCCGCCTCCTCATCCTGGGCCTGCTCCCACAACGGCGACCACTCGCCACCGACCACCAGCTCGCCTTCGCCTTCTTCCTCATCCGGGTCGGCGATCACCTGGCGGAAATGCCAGTCGATGCGTTCACGCCAGCGCATCAACTGCGCGTGGAAGCCCTGCCAGTCGGCAAAACCAAGGATATAGGCGACCCGCGCGCGGTCCTTGTCGTCTTCGGGCAGCATCTGCGTCTGGCGGTCGGCAATGGCCTGGATGGCATGTTCGGTGTAGCGCAGGAACTCATACCCTTCGCGCAGCTCGGCGACCACCGCCGGCGGCAGGTAACCCTGGCCTTCCAGGGTGGCCAACACCTTGAGCAGCGGCCGTTGCTGCAAGCTCAGGTCGCGCCCGCCGTGGATCAGCTGAAACGCCTGTGCGATGAACTCCACCTCACGAATGCCACCGGCGCCAAGCTTGATGTTTTCGGCCATGCCCTTGCGTCGCACTTCCTGCTGGATCAGCTGCTTCATGGTGCGCAGCGCCTCGATCGCCGAGAAGTCCAGGTAACGGCGGTAGACGAACGGGCGCAGCATGTCCTGCAACTGGGCGCCGGCCACCTGGTCGCCGGCCACGACGCGGGCCTTGATCATGGCGTAGCGTTCCCAGTCGCGGCCCTGGTCCTGGTAATACTGCTCCAGCGCATTGAACGACAGCACCAAGGCACCGGCCGAGCCGTAGGGGCGCAGGCGCATGTCGACGCGGAACACGAAGCCGTCGACGGTCACCGGGTCCAGTGCCTTGATCAGGCGCTGGCCCAGGCGGGTGAAGAACTCCTGATTGTCCAGCGAGCGCTTCACGCCTTCGGTCTCGCCGCCCTCAGGGAAGGCGAAGATCAGGTCGATGTCCGAGGACAGGTTCAGCTCCACCGCCCCCAGCTTGCCCATGCCCAGCACCACCATATGTTGCGGCTGGCCGCTGCGGTTGCCGATGGGCGTGCCGAACTGCTGGCAATGGCGCGGGTACAACCATTGATAGGCTTGGTCGATGGACGCGTCGGCCAGGTCGGAAAGGTCGCGGCAGGTCTCGCCCAGCAATGCCTGGCGGGTGATGTCGCGCCAGATGATGCGCACCTGCTGGCGGTTGCGCTCACGGCGCAGGTTGCGCGCCAGCTCGTCCTCGCTCTGCGCGGCCTGGGCGGCGGCAGCGACGCGGGCGCACAGCTCGCCGGGGGCGAAAGGCCGCTCCAGCTCACCGCTGGCTTGCAGGTCGAACAGCATGGCCGGCTCGCGCAAGGCCACTTCCAGGACGAAATCGCTGGCGGCGGCAACCTGATCGAACGCTTTCAGCTGTGCCGGGCTCCAATGGTCCAAGTCCAGCCCGTCGAGACCGGCGATCGCCTCGCGCAGGGACTGTTGGTTACGTGCGACCAGCGGTTGCAGGGCAGCGGGCAGATCGAGCGGCAAAGGCAGGCGCATGGTCTATCCTTGATCGGCGTGAAAGAGAGGGGTAGGTGCGGCCAAGGGGGCGCCGGACCACGGTTGGACTGTCATACAAAAGTTGGAAATAGCTGAAATAAACGAATCATTGGTAAAAAACATCAAGATTCACCCGATCAAAGCCCAGTCCCAACCTACGGGAACGATTTTCCCCACAAGCCAGAGTGCGACAAAATGCCGCTTTTCTGTAGTTTTACTACTACCCCTGCGCTTCAAAAGCATGAAATGCCGAATCATTTGTAGTAAAACTACACGGCGCCGGATGACTGTCCGGCTAATCCAAGAATTCACGACGTCTGCCCAAAAGGCCAGTCGCAAACTCAGGCCCCCGATTCTGGTGGCCTTTCCGCCCTGGAGCAAGCCATGCAAGACCTCGATCCCGTCGAAACCCAGGAATGGCTGGATGCCTTGGAGTCGGTCCTCGACAAAGAAGGCGAAGACCGCGCTCACTACCTGATGACCCGTATGGGCGAGCTGGCCACCCGTAGTGGCTCCCAGCTGCCGTACGCAATCACCACGCCATACCGCAACACCATCCCCGTTACCCACGAAGCACGCATGCCTGGCGACCTGTTCATGGAACGTCGCATCCGCTCGATGGTACGTTGGAACGCCCTGGCCATGGTCATGCGTACCAACCTGCGGGACTCGGACCTGGGTGGCCACATTTCGAGCTTCGCCTCCAGCGCCACCTTGTACGACATCGGCTTCAACTACTTCTTCCAGGCTCCGACCGAAGAGCATGGCGGCGACCTGATCTTCTTCCAGGGCCACGCCTCCCCAGGCATCTACGCCCGCGCCTTCCTCGAAGGCCGCATCAGCGAAGACCAGATGAACAACTTCCGTCAGGAAGTGGACGGCAAGGGCCTGTCTTCGTACCCGCACCCATGGCTGATGCCTGACTTCTGGCAGTTCCCGACCGTTTCCATGGGTCTGGGCCCGATCCAGGCAATCTACCAGGCACGCTTCATGAAGTACCTGGAAGCCCGTGGCTTCATCCCGGCCGGCAAGCAGAAGGTCTGGTGCTTCATGGGCGACGGCGAGTGCGACGAGCCGGAATCCCTGGGCGCCATCGCCCTGGCCGGCCGCGAGAAGCTGGACAACCTGATCTTCGTCATCAACTGCAACCTGCAGCGCCTCGACGGCCCGGTTCGCGGCAACGGCAAGATCATCCAGGAACTCGAAGGCGTGTTCCGTGGCGGCGGCTGGAACGTCAACAAAGTCGTCTGGGGCCGCTTCTGGGACCCACTGTTCGCCAAGGACACCAACGGCGCCCTGCAGCGTCGCATGGACGAAGTCATCGACGGCGAATACCAGAACTACAAGGCCAAGGACGGTGCGTACGTCCGTGAGCACTTCTTCAACACCCCTGAGCTCAAGGCCATGGTCGAAGACCTGTCCGACGACGAGATCTGGAAGCTCAACCGTGGCGGCCACGACCCGTACAAGGTCTATGCGGCCTACCACCAGGCGGTCAACCACAAGGGCCAACCGACCGTCGTCCTGGCCAAGACCATCAAGGGTTATGGTACCGGTGCCGGCGAAGCCAAGAACACCGCGCACAACACCAAGAAGGTCGACGTCGACAGCCTGCGTCACTTCCGTGACCGCTTCGACATCCCGGTCAAGGATGCCGACCTGGAAAACCTGCCGTTCTTCCGTCCCGAAGAAGGCAGCGCCGAAGCCAAGTACCTGGCCGAGCGCCGCGCAGCCCTGGGTGGCTTCGTACCGCAGCGCCGTGCGAAGAGCTTCAGCATCCCGACTCCGCCGCTGGAAACCCTGAAGGCGATCCTGGACGGCTCGGGCGACCGTGAAATCTCCACCACCATGGCTTTCGTGCGCATCCTGGCGCAACTGGTCAAGGACAAGGAAATCGGTCAGCGCATCGTCCCGATCATCCCGGACGAAGCCCGTACCTTCGGTATGGAAGGCATGTTCCGCCAGCTGGGCATCTACTCGTCCGTGGGCCAGCTCTACGAGCCGGTCGACAAGGACCAGGTGATGTTCTACCGCGAGGACAAGAAGGGCCAGATCCTCGAGGAAGGCATCAACGAAGCCGGCGCCATGTCGTCGTTCATCGCTGCCGGTACCTCGTACAGCAACCACAACCAGCCGATGCTGCCGTTCTACATCTTCTACTCGATGTTCGGCTTCCAGCGTATCGGTGACCTGGCATGGGCCGCTGGCGACAGCCGCACCCGTGGCTTCCTGATCGGCGGTACCGCCGGCCGTACCACCCTCAACGGTGAAGGCCTGCAGCACGAAGACGGTCACAGCCACCTGATGGCTGCCACCATCCCGAACTGCCGCACCTATGATCCGACCTACGGCTACGAGCTGGCGGTGATCATCCAGGACGGCATGAAGAAGATGACCGAAGAGCAACAGGACGTCTTCTACTACATCACCGTGATGAACGAAGCCTACACCCAGCCAGCCATCCCGGCCGGCGCCGAGGAAGGCATCATCAAGGGCATGTACCTGCTGGAAGAAGACACCCGCGAAGCCGCGCACCATGTGCAGCTGTTGGGTTCGGGCACCATCCTGCGCGAAGTCCGCGAAGCGGCGAAGATCCTGCGCGAGGAATACAACGTCGGCGCCGACGTGTGGAGCGTCACCAGCTTCAACGAACTGCGTCGCGACGGCCTGGCCGTGGAACGCGCCAACCGCCTCAAGCCTGGTCAGAAGCCACAGCAGACCTACGTCGAGCAGTGCCTGGCCGGTCGCAAGGGCCCGGTTGTAGCGTCCACCGACTACATGAAGCTCTTCGCCGAACAGATCCGCCAGTGGGTCCCGAGCAAGGAGTACAAGGTCCTGGGTACCGATGGCTTCGGTCGCAGCGACAGCCGCAAGAAGCTGCGTCACTTCTTCGAAGTCGACCGTCACTTCGTCGTGCTGGCTGCCCTGGAAGCCTTGGCTGACCGTGGCGAGATCGAACCGAAGGTGGTGGCAGACGCCATCGTCAAGTTCGGCATCGATCCGGACAAGCGCAACCCACTGGACTGCTGAGGAGTATTTTTAAGTGAGCGAACTCATTCGCGTACCTGACATCGGCAGCGGTGAAGGTGAAATCATCGAGCTGTTCGTCAAGGTCGGTGATCGTATCGAGGCCGACCAGAGCCTGCTGACCCTGGAGTCCGACAAGGCCTCCATGGAGATCCCGGCCCCGAAGGCCGGCGTGATCAAGGAGCTGAAGGTCAAGCTGGGTGATCGCCTGAAAGAAGGCGACGAGCTGATGGTCCTGGAAGTCGAGGGCGCCGCTGCGGCGCCCGAGGCTCCGGCCGCTGCTGCCCCGGCAGCGGCACCTGCCGCCGAAGAAAAACCGGCAGCCGCTGCAGCCCCTGCCCCGGCCGCCGCTCCGGCAGCCGCCAGCGTGCAGGACATCCACGTGCCGGACATCGGCTCGTCGGGCAAGGCCAAGATCATCGAAGTCCTGGTCAAGGCCGGCGACACCGTCGAAGCCGATCAATCGCTGATCACCCTGGAGTCCGACAAGGCCTCCATGGAGATCCCGTCGCCCGCCGCTGGCGTGGTGAAGGAAGTGATCGCCAAGCTGGACGACGAAGTTGGCACCGGTGACCTGATCCTCAAGCTGGAAGTCGCGGGCGCCGCCCCGGCTGCCGCACCCGCCGCTGCTGCCCCGGCGCCGGCCAAGGCCGAGGCTGCTTCAGCCGCCGCGCCTGCCGCAGCTCCGGCTGCCGCCCCGGCTCCGGTCGCCACCGCACCGGCTGCCGGCAGCAACGCCAAGGTTCACGCAGGCCCCGCCGTGCGTCTGCTGGCCCGTGAATTCGGTGTCGACCTGGGCGCGGTCGCCGCGACCGGCCCGCACGGCCGCATCCTGAAGGAAGACGTGCAGGTCTACGTCAAGGCCATGATGCAGAAGGCCAAGGAGGCTCCTGCCGCCGGTGCGACCGGTGGTGCCGGCATCCCGCCGATCCCGGCCGTGGACTTCAGCAAGTTCGGTGAAGTGGAAGAAGTCGCCCTGACCCGCCTGATGCAGGTCGGTGCCACCAACCTGCACCGCAGCTGGCTGAACGTGCCGCATGTCACCCAGTTCGACTCCGCCGACATCACCGAGCTGGAAGCCTTCCGCGTCGCGCAGAAGGCCGTGGCCGAGAAGGCTGGCGTCAAACTGACCGTGCTGCCACTGCTGCTCAAGGCCTGCGCCTTCCTGCTCAAGGAACTGCCGGACTTCAACAGCTCGCTGGCGCCAAGCGGCAAGGCGATCATCCGCAAGAAGTACGTGCACATCGGCTTCGCCGTGGACACGCCGGACGGCCTGCTGGTCCCTGTGATCAAGAACGTCGACCAGAAGAGCCTGCTGCAATTGGCTGCCGAAGCTGCTGCGCTGGCCGAAAAGGCCCGCACCAAGAAGCTCGCCGCCGACGACATGCAGGGCGCCTGCTTCACCATCTCCAGCCTCGGCCACATTGGCGGCACCGGCTTCACGCCGATCGTCAACGCGCCTGAAGTGGCGATCCTCGGTGTATCCAAGGCGACCATGCAGCCGGTCTGGGATGGCAAGGCCTTCCAGCCCAAGCTGATGCTGCCGCTGTCGCTGTCCTACGATCACCGCGTGATCAACGGCGCTGCCGCCGCGCGCTTCACCAAGCGCCTGGGCGACGTGCTGGCGGATATCCGCACCATGCTGCTGTAAGGCAGCCTCCCTGCCTCACCTCGCAAGGGGTGGGGCAGGCCTGTTTCGAGCTGCCACGCTCGTACCTCAACCCCGTCGTTTGGCGGGGCTTTTTTTTGCCTGGAGAATGCCGTGAGGGCTATGCCCGCCTGTGCCACAAAGCGCCCCCATCTACAGATTCCCCCAAGCCCGCCGACAACCTCTCATAGAGTGCATCCCCCGGGCCGCTTGCCAGCCCTCGGGACATCATGCAACCTTGCCCGATACGCCGCGCCCGAGCCGCGCCTCCAGTTCAAGCGAGTCTTCGATGAAAAGCCAACCCGATGCCGCCAGCCGTTCGGCGGCCGAGGTCGTCACGCAGCTTCCCGTGCCTTCGCGGCTCGGCATGCTGCGTTTCGAAAGGCTCAACGAAGCCAGCTGGGCCATGCTGTACCTGGACCCCGCCTGCGAACGCCAGTTCGGCCTGCCCGCCGCCGAGCTCTGCGCCCTGATCGGCGCGCCCTACGCCAGCCTCATGGAACCGGAAGCGCGCTACACGCTGCATGACGAGATCCAACTGCAACTGGCCCGACGCAACCATTACCGGGTCCGCTACACCCTGCATACCAACGGGGTGGCCCTGCGCATGCTGGAGGTCGGTGAAGGCTACCGCCAGCACAATCGCCAGTTGCTGCGCGGCTACCTCACGGTGCTGGACGATCAGCAGGACGACAGCCCTACCCCAGTCGCCGACGACCTCGAATCACGCAACAGCCGCCTGCAGCTGGCCCTGCAATTGAACCAGCGTGCCCAGCAGGAGCAGCTCGAGCACCTGGAGCGCGTGCGCGCCCAGCAGGACCTGATCCTGCGCCTGGCCCGGCAGCGCTATAGCGCCGACAATTCGCTGCAGGAGGCCGCGGAGCTGATTACCCGCAGCGCCTGCGAGATCTACAAGGTCGACTGCGCTAGCCTCTGGTACCTCGACGAACAGCGGCTGGAGCCGATCAGTGCCTGGCGCAGCCAAGACCAACGCCACCACCTGCCGGACGCCATTGACGCCAGCCGCTTCCCCGATTACCTCGACGCCCTGCACGCCAGCCGCGCCATCGACGCCCATAACGCCAGCCAAGACCCGCGCACCCGGGAAATGGCCGAAAGCCTGTACCCCTCCGCCAACAATGCCATGCTCGATGCCAGCATCCGTGTCGACGGGCAGGTGGTCGGCGTGCTCTGCCTGGAGCAGACAGGCACGGCCCGCGTCTGGCAGTCCGATGAGATCGCCTTTGCCGGCGAGCTGGCCGACCAGGTGGCCCAGGTCATCACCAACCACAACCGACGCACCGCCACCAGCGCCCTGCACCTGTTCCAGCGGGCCGTGGAACAAAGTGCCAGCGCCTTCCTGCTGGTCAACCGCGACGGCGTGGTGGAATACGTCAACCCAAGCTTCACCGCCATCACCCAATACAGCACCGATGAAGTGCAAGGCCGTCACCTGGGCGAGCTGCCAGCGCTGGAAAACCTCAGCGAGCTGCTGTTCGACTCCTCTTCCAGCCTGGCCATGGGCAACAGCTGGCAGGGTGAATTCAGAAGCCGGCGCAAGAGCCTGGAGCCCTACTGGGGGCAACTGTCGATCTCCAAGGTGTTCGGCGACAACCGCGAGCTGACCCACTACATCGGCATCTACGAAGACATCACCCAGACCAAGCTGGCGCAGCAGCGTATCGAGCGCCTGGCCTATACCGACAACCTGACCAACCTGGGCAATCGCCCGTCGTTCATCCGCAGCCTCGACGAGCGTTTCGCCCGCGAAGGGGCGATTCCCATCTGCCTGCTGCTGGTGGACATCGACAATTTCAAGCGGATCAATGACAGCCTGGGCCACCAGACCGGCGACAAGCTGCTGGTCAGCCTGGCCCGGCGCCTGCGCAACAGCCTGGGCGGCGGTGACGTGCTGGCGCGCTTTGCCAGCAACGAGTTCGCCGTGCTGCTCGACGACACCACCCTGGAAGCCGGCCAGCAGGTCGCACTGCAATTGCTGCGCACCCTCGACAAGCCCATGTTCGTCGACAACCAGCTGATCAACGTCACCGCCTCTGTCGGCCTGGCCTGCGCGCCGCTGCACGGCAGCGACCCGCAGAGCCTGATGAAGAACGCAGGCCTTGCCCTGCACAAGGCCAAGGCCAACGGCAAGCACCAGGTGCAGGTGTTCACCGAAGTGCTCAACGCCGAGGCCAGCTACAAGCTGTTCGTCGAGAACAACCTGCGCCGGGCGCTGGCCCAGAACGAGCTGGAGGTCTTCTACCAGCCCAAGCTGTGTCTGCGCAGTGGGCGCCTGCTAGGCCTGGAGGCGCTGCTGCGCTGGAATCACCCCGAGCGCGGCATGATCCGCCCGGACCAGTTCATCAGCGTGGCCGAGGAAACCGGCCTGATCATCCCCATCGGCAAATGGGTGGTACGCCAGGCCTGCCGCATGAGCCAGCAGCTGCGCAGCGCTGGCGTGGGCAACCTGCACGTGGCGATCAACCTCTCGCCCAAACAGTTCTCTGACCCCGATCTGGTGAGCTCGATCGGCACCATCCTGCGCGAAGAAGCGCTGCCGCCGCATTTGCTGGAGCTGGAACTGACCGAGGGCCTGCTGCTGGAGGCCACCGAGGACACCCACCGCCAGCTCGACGAACTCAAGGCCCTGGGCCTGATGCTGGCGATGGACGATTTCGGCACCGGCTATTCGTCGCTGAGCTACCTGAAGAAGTTTCCGATCGACATCATCAAGATCGACCGCAGCTTCATCAACGAGATCCCCGACAACCAGGACGACATGGAGATCACGTCGGCGGTGGTGGCCATGGCCCACAACCTCAAGCTCAAGGTGGTCGCCGAGGGCATCGAAACCGCCGAACAGCTGGCCTTCCTGCGTCGGCACCGCTGCGATGTCGGCCAGGGCTACCTGTTCGACCGGCCAATCCCGGGGCGCGAGCTGGTCGCCAGGCTGCGGCGCTATCCGCGTGGCCCGGTGGCCTGACAGACGCGCAAGTCTCGGGCACTATAGAACTCATTCGGGCCCTATCGCGGGACAAGCCCGCTCCCACAGGGTCATGCACAATTCCTGTGGGAGCGGGCTTGTCCCGCGATAGGGCCATCACTCTCTCTCCAAATCCACAGAGGAACGGCCATGGTCCTGCGTTCGGAAATCCTGGTGAACAAAAACGTCATGCCCACTGCGGAACAGGCCTTGCCTGGCCGCGAAACGCCAATGGCCTTGCCCGAGTTCCACTACGTCTTCAAGGAGACCCCGCTGCTGGGCCCCTTCTTCGAAGGCGACATCGATTTCGCCATCTTCGGCCTGGGCTGCTTCTGGGGTGCCGAGCGCCGCTTCTGGCAGCGCGAAGGGGTGGTCAGCACCGTGGTCGGCTACGCGGGCGGTTTCACCCCCAACCCCACCTATGAAGAAGTCTGCTCGGGCCTGACCGGCCACACCGAAGTGGTGCTGGTGGTGTTCGACAAGAACAAAGTGAGTTACCGCGAGCTGCTGGCGATGTTCTGGGAACTGCACAACCCGACCCAGGGCATGCGCCAGGGCAACGACATCGGCACCCAGTACCGCTCGGCGATCTACTGCACCAGCCCCGAGCAACTGGAGCAGGCCAAGGCCAGCCGTGACGCCTTCCAACAAGAGCTGAGCAAGGCCGGCTTCGGTGAGATCACCACTGAGATCGACCAAGCCCCAACCGTGTATTTCGCCGAGGCCTACCACCAGCAGTACCTGGCCAAGAACCCCGACGGCTACTGCGGCATCGCCGGTACCGGCGTATGCCTGCCACCCAGCCTGCAAGGCAACTGAGGACCAGCCATGGCGACAATGACCCTGTTCCACTCGCCCCTCTCGCCGTTCGTGCGCAAGGTGATGGTCGTGCTGCACGAGACCGGGCAGCTCGAGCGCGTTGCTCTGCAGGCGGTCAATGTGAGCCCGGTGAGCGGCGACGAGCAGCTCAACCAAGGCAACCCGATCGGCAAGATCCCGGCCTTGCGCCTGGAAGACGGCACCGTGCTGCACGATAGCCGGGTGATCTGCGAGTACCTCGACCTGCAGCACGTCGGCAACCCCATGATCCCTCGCGAGGGCTCGGCGCGCTGGCGTCGCCTGACCCTGGCCTCCCAGGCCGATGCGATCATGGATGCGGCGGTCTCGACCCGCTACGAGACCTTCCTGCGCCCCGAAGACAAGCGCTGGGAAGGCTGGGTGCAGGCCCAGAGCGAGAAGATCCGTCGTAGCCTGGCCAACCTGGAGCAGGAGCATCTGGCCGAACTCGCCTCCACCTTCGACATCGCGGCCATCGGCGTGGCCTGCGCGCTGGGCTACCTGGACTTGCGCCAACCGCAGTTCGGCTGGCGCGAGCAACAGCCTGGCCTGGCGGCCTGGTATGCCGAGGTGGCCAAGCGGCCGTCGATGGCCGCTACGCAACCGGTGGCTTGACCCATCCTGATCGCCGGCAAGCCGGCTCCCACAGGAGCTCGGCCTGCACCCTCCCAGTGGGAGCCGGCTTGCCGGCGATCGAGATCACACATTCGTCTGCAGCGAACAAACAGCGAGGCGATCATGGACGCCAGCCATCGTCCCTTTTCCCGATCCTCCCTCATGCCTCCCTCCCCACCCGCGCCCAATCCAGCCGGCGGGTCAGCACCATGAACAGCCCAAGCAGGCCAAAGCACAGCAGCGAGCCCATCAGCAGCGCATAGTCTTCGGCGCCGAGCAGGCCATAGAGCAATGCGTACAGCACCGCCAACCCCGCCGCGAACCCGACGCCCCGCCATAGGCTGCCCAGCACATGGCTCAGGTAGAAGCCGATCAGCAGCACACAGGCCGAGGCCGATACCCCATAGGCCAGGTCAAAGCCCAGGTGCTCGGACAACGACAGCAGCAACAGATAGAAGAACGCCAACGCCACGCCCACCAAGGCGTACTGCACAGGATGGACGCTAAAGCCCTTGAGTACTTCGAAGAGGAAGAACCCGGCAAAAGTCAGGGCGATGAACAGCAGAGCGTACTTGATCGCCCGCTCGCTCTTGAGGTACTGGTCCACCGGGTCGACGAAGCTCACACCAAAGGCACGCTCGTCGAAGCCTGCGCATTGCACTTGGCTAACGCATTGGCGCACGGCGTCTTCGAGGTTGGTGGCGAAAAAGCTGGTCTGCCAATGGGCCTTGAAACCTTGCCCATCGATCTCCCGGCGGCTGGGCAGGTAATTGCCGATGAAGCTTGGGTGTGGCCAGTTGGCGCGGATGTCCACGCTGCTGCTGCGGCCCACCGGCACCACATGCAGCTGGCCGGTGCCCTGCAAGGCGAGGTCGAAGCCATAACTGAATTCACCCGCCTTGCCTGCAGCGAGCATCGGCAACCGCGCGTGTACCCCGCCGCCCAGCCAGTCCAGGCCAGTACCCGGCTCGAACGGCAAATGCCGGTCGCCCAGGTTCAGCTGCGGGGCATTTTCGATGCCGCGGATATCGCTGATGCCCACCACCAGGTAAGGCGTGTCGAAACGGTAGTCGTCGAAGTCTTTCTCGATGCCCCAGCGCTCGGGGAGCTTGAAGCGGCCAGCGACCCGGCTGCGGGCGTGGAACAGACGGGCCTGGTAGATGCTTCGGGCACGCAGCTCGGTGTCGGCCTCTATAGCGGCGTCGAAGGTGTCCGGCAGGAAATACAGCTGGCCGGTGACCGTGCTGGTTTCCTGAAGGCGTTGGCCGTCCTTTTCGATCCAACGACGCTCGTACTTGCGGTACGGCACCACCAGCAGGGGGCCACTGAGCCGTTGGGCGAAGCTCGAGCTTGCGGCAATGTCCTGGATCACGCTGTCGCGCAGGGCCTGACGCTCGGCAATCAGGCCACTGATCATCAGCAGGGGGATCAACAGCAGCACGGTCAGCAAGGTGATCGTGGCGAGCTTGAAACTCAGGGTTTTGGTCATGGGTGGGCGCTCCGTTTGCGGTGGGCGCAGTGTGGAGCGGGGGTGTGGAGGGCTTGTGGAGACAAGATGGAGATTGGGTGTAGTTGGGGCTGCTAGGCAACCCTTTCGCGGCACAAGGCCGCTCCTACAGGTACAGGCAGGTTGTGGGTGTTGGTGTGGGAGTGGGCTTGTCCCGCGATTGGGCCCTCGAAGTCAGTCGATTCTGCGTGCCGGCAACCACAATCGCACGCGCACGCCACCCTCGACGTTGTCCACCTCCAACGCGCCGCCATGCAGCTGCATCACCTCGGCGACGAAGTTCAGCCCCAACCCCGTGCTCTTGCGCCCGCTGCCCGGTCTTGGCAACGAGTAGAACCGTTCGCTGACGCGCCCGATGGCGTAATCGGGAATCGCCTCCCCCTGGTTGAACACGCTCAAGGCCACCCGTTCCCCCTCGTGCGCCAGCTCGAACAACAACGCCCCGCCTTGCGGGGTGAAGTCCAGCGCGTTGTCCAGCAGGTTGGCCAGGGCCTGGCGCATCAAGAACGGATCGCACAACAAGCGTAGGCCCGCCGGCACCCGCTGGCGCACTTGCAGGCCAGCAGCTTCGATACGTGCGGTGTGGGCCAGCAGCAGTTCATCGACCAACGCAGCCAAGGCCACCTGTTGCTCATCCTCCAGCGCCTGCATCTGCTCGACGCGGGCCAGGTTAAGCAGGCGCTCGATCATCTGCTGCAAGCGCCCGCTCTCACGCTCGATATTGCCGGCGAATCGCGCTCTTTGTTCAGCCGGCATGTCGCCCTGCAGCAGCTCGGATGCGCCGCGGATCGCCGCCAAGGGGCTCTTGAGTTCATGGGTCAGGGTATGCACATAGCGCTCGACATAGGCCTTGCCTTCGAGCTGGGTGCGCATGCGTTCCACCGCCGTAGCCAACTGCCCGAGCTCGCCGCCCTTGTAATGCGGCAACGCGGCGCGCTGGCCCTCGCTGACCGCCTGGGCGTAGCGGGTCAGGCGACGTAGCGAGCGGGCCAGCCACCAGGACAGCGCAGCGCCTACCAGCAAGCCCAGGCCTATCAGCCCCAGGCCGAGGTTCAGCAGGCGCCGCTCGGCACGGTCGATGTAGGGTTGCAACGAGCTGTTGGGCTTGGCCACCGTCACCACGCCGATGATCCTGCCCTCATCGAGGATCGGCGCGGCGACGTGCATCACCGAGGTGCTTTCGTCATCCGGGTCGCTGCGGGTGGAGCGGGCGCCATATTGGCCGCGCAGGGTCAGGTAGACGTCGTTCCAGCGCGAATAGTCCTTGCCCAGGCCCTGGCCGCTCGAATCGAGCAGCACGGTACCCTTGGCATCGGTAACGTAGATGCGGTGGCTGACCTGGTTCTTCGCCAGCCCCCAAATCTGGGCCCCCGGCCTGCGCTCGCCATAGGACGCCAATACCTGGGGCAGGCGCCCCTGGTTCAAGGTACCGGCCTTCACATCGTCGCGCAGGATCTCCGCCAGCAGGTTGGCGGTGTCCACCAGGGTTTCTTCGGAAGACTGGCGCACCACCGGACGGATCTGTTCGCGTACGGTGTTGAGCAGGAAATAGCCAGACAACCCGACGAACAGGAAATACACCAGGAAGATGCGGATGCCCAGGCGCATCAGGCGTGGTCCGGGCTGTAGCTGTAGCCAAGCCCTCGGTGGGTCTGGATCGGCTCGGCGTCGGCGGCGACCTGACGCAGCTTGGCACGCAGGCTCTTGATGTGGCTGTCGATGGTGCGCTCGTAACCCGCGTCGGAGGGCACGCCCACGGCATCGAGCAATTGCTCGCGGCTGAACACCCGTCGAGGCTGTTCCAGCAGGCACTGCAGCAGGCGAAACTCGTGTCGGGTCAGGGCCAGCGGCTGCGCACGATAGCTGATTTGCATGCTCAGGGTGTCGACCTGGAATGGCGCCGCCAGGGACTCCACACGCGGGGCCATGCGCTTGAGGATCGCCCGCACCCGCGCCGCCACTTCACGGGGGCTGAACGGTTTGACCACATAATCGTCCGCGCCGATCTCCAGGCCCACCACCCGGTCGATCTCGGCGTCACGGGCGCTGAGGAACATCACCGGAACCTCGGTGAAACGGCGCAGTTGGCGGCACGTCTCGAAGCCACTGATGTCCGGCAAGCCGATATCGAGGATCACCAGGTCCGCCGGGCGCGCGCGCTGCTGCTCGATAGCCGCGCTGCCGAGGGTCACCCATTCGGTGCTATGGCCGTCGGCCTGCAGGGCGTAGACCAGCGTGTCGGCGATGGCGGATTCGTCTTCGACGATGAGGATGTGCGGCATGGCGTCCGGCCTTGCAGATAGCGAAGCTGGACATATAGGCAACTTTCAAACAGGGCGCAATCCCTGTAGGAGCGGCCTTGTGCCGCGAAAGGGCTGCAAGGCAGCCCCAGCGATATCGACGCGACGCCGAAATTTTGGGGCTGCTATGCAGCCCTTTCGCGGCACAAGGCCGCTCCTACAGGGGGGCTGCGTCGCGTTCGGATCAGCAGTCTGGCTTGCCCGCGGTGAACTTGCGCGCCGGGTTCACGGCGGCCTTGAATTCACGCAGGGCCTTGGAGCCGATCAGCAACGGGTAGTTGAAGCTGCTGCGGTCGGTCAGGTTGACCTCCACGGTGCGCTTCACATCGCCCAGGCACAGTTCCAGGTCGACCACCGGGCGCTTGGTGATTTCCGGTTCCTCACCCTCGTCTTCTTCGTCGGCGCGGTTCTTGATCTTGCTGATGCGCGCCACCTTGTGTTCATAGACCTTGTCACCGGCATCCTTGGTGGCCAGGCGGAAACGCACCCAGTCCTCACCGTCGCGGGTGAAGCGTTCGATGTCCTTGGCCGACAGCGACGCGGTCAGGGCGCCGGTGTCCATCTTGGCCTTGAAGGTTTCGCCGATTTCCGGCACGCCAATGTATTCGTAGCGGCCATAGAGAATCGGTTCGGCAGCCATCACGGGAAGGCTGAGCAGTGACAACAGGGCAAGCATCGATTTCACAGGTTACGCTTCCTTGAGGTGGGGCAGTACTTAGACCGCGCGAGCACGATAGGTTCGTTGTCACAGCTTATCCAACATAATGTGAAACATTTGTCCCCAGGATCGGACATTGGACATTTGGCGTAGGGCCATGCCCCACTTATCATTGCCAACCGCTTTTATCTGACAACAAGAGTCCTTTTATGCGTCGCCTGCTGACCGGCATTCTCACCACCGTCCTGCTGCTGCTCAACACCCTCGTGCTGATCGGCCCGCTGATGGTGTTCGCCCTGCTCAAACTGGTTCTGCCGGGCCGTGGCCGCGACTACGCTTCCTGGGCGGTGATGTGGATCGCCGAGACCTGGTCTGAAATCGACAAGGCGATCTTCGCCTTGTGCATCCCGACCCAATGGGACATTCGCGGTATCGAGAAGCTGCGCCAGGACACCTCCTACCTGTGCGTGAGCAACCACCAGAGCTGGGTCGACATTCCAGCGCTGATCGAAAGCCTCAACCGCCGGGTGCCGTTCTTCAAATTCTTCCTGAAGAAAGAGCTGATCTGGGTGCCCCTGCTGGGCCTGGCCTGGTGGGCCTTGGATTACCCCTTCATGAAGCGCTACAGCAAGGCGTTCCTGGACAAGCACCCTGAGCTCAAGGGCAAAGACCTGGAAATCACCAAGGCGGCCTGCGAACTGTTCAAACGCCAGCCGGTCACCGTGGTCAACTACCTCGAAGGCACGCGCTTCAGCGAAGCCAAGCGCCAGGCCCAACAATCGCCCTACCAGCACCTGCTCAAGCCCAAGGCCGGCGGTGTCGCCTTCGTGCTTGCAGCGCTCGGCGAGCAACTCGATGCCTTGCTGGACGTCACCATCGTCTACCCGGGCGACAAGGCGCCGGGGTTCTGGGACCTGCTCAATGGCAGCATCAGCCGGGTGATCATCGACATCCGTGTGCGTGAGCTCGACCCGGCGCTGTGTGCGGGCGACTACGAGAATGATCCTGAGTTTCGCCAGAGGGTACAGACCTGGGTGAACCAGCTATGGTTGGATAAAGACCAGCGGATTGCGCAACTGCGCACAGAGCTGCGCTGAGTTCATCCGTTTACATCGCCTGAGCGGCCCAATCGCGGGACAAGCCCGCTCCCACAGGCTCGGCGGAGCATCTGTGGGAGCGGGTTTGTCCCGCGATTGAGCCCTTAAAAGCCCCGCCAATTGCCGATTAAAATCCAGATTTATAATCGACATTAGCAACTCTTTGTTTGTCATCACCCACCCTGGCGGATAAAAATCGATCAACGCACAACTACAAAAATGCCTGGATCGATCGATGGCCAAACAACCTTGCAACGCTGCCGAGGCAGCTCCCCAACTTCGCCGCGTCCTGGGGCTTCCCGCCCTGGTGTTCTTCGGCCTGGTGTACATGGTCCCGCTGACCATCTTCACCACCTACGGCATCGTCACCGAGATCACCGGTGGCCGTACCGCCGGCGCCTATCTCGTGACCCTGCTGGCGATGCTGTTCACCGCCACGTCCTATAGCTTCATGGTCAAGCGCTTCCCGGTCGCAGGCTCGGCATACTCCTACACCAACATGGCCTTCGGGCCGAATGTCGGCTTCCTCGCCGGCTGGTCGCTGCTGCTCGACTACCTGTTCATCCCGATGATCAACTACCTGCTCATCGGCCTGTTCCTGAACATCGCCTTCCCTGCCATACCGGCCTGGGTCATCATCCTGGCTTCGATCGCCCTGGTGACCGTGCTCAACGTGGTCGGCATCCATTCGGTGGCCAAGGCCAGCAACCTGATCGTCGGCGCGCAGATCGTCTTCATCGGCGTGTTCGTGGCGCTGTCCTGCCAATCCCTGGCCGGCCAGCCGGTGGACCTGCTCTCGCCGCTGTTGGGCGATGGCAGCCAGCCGGGCTTCGGCCACCTGATGGCCGGTGCGGCGGTACTGTGCCTGTCGTTCCTGGGCTTCGACGCGGTGTCCACCCTGGCGGAAGAAACCCGGGATGCGCGCCGCGACGTGCCGCGGGCGATCATCCTCACCACACTGGGCGCAGGCCTGCTGTTCACCCTGTTGGCCTACATCAGCCAACTGGTGCTGCCGGGCAGCACGTTCGCCAACGCCGATGCCGCGGCGAACGAAGTGATGTTCAAGGCCGGCGGCCAGTTCCTGGCCAATTTCTTCACCGCCGCCTTCGTCGCCGGCAGCCTGGGCTCGGCCCTGGCTTCCCAGGCCGCCGTGTCGCGCATCCTCTACACCATGGGCCGCGACAAGGTGCTGCCGCAGCGTACCTTCGGCAAGCTGTCGCCACGCTTCGGAACCCCGGTGTTCGCCATTGTGCTGGTGTCGGCCTTCTCGTTGCTGGCCTTGGTCATCGACCTCGCCACCCTCGCCTCGCTGATCAGCTTCGGCGCGCTGGTGGCCTTCTCTGCGGTGAACCTGGCGGTGGTGCGCACGCACCTGGTCGATGAACGCACCCATCGCAACCTCAAGGGCCTGTTGTGCTATGGGGCGGTGCCGCTGGTGGGCCTGGGCCTGACCCTGTGGCTGTGGACCAGCCTCTCGGCGCTCACCCTGGTGATCGGCCTGTGCTGGTTCGCCGTGGGCCTGGCCTACCTGGCGGTGCTCACCGCCGGCTTCCGCCGGCCCGTGCGCCTGGTGGACTTCTCCGAAACCGCCTGACGCCGGACACCCTCCTGTAGGAGCGGCCTTGCGCCGCGAAGGGGTCGCGTAGCGGCCCCAGGGTTTCAACGTGGGAAATACCGTTTGGGGCCGCTTAGCGGCCCTTTCGCGGCGCAAGGCCGCTCCTACAGGTAATCGTGTCAGACCGAAGGCACGGCCGCCGGTGCCGGGGTCGCCCACAGGCTGCCCAGGTTCTGCAACAGCGAGCCGGCGATGCCTTGCTGGCCCAGGTACTGGAGGATCAGCGGGGCGAACTGACCGATCATGCCGGTGTCCATCCCCAGCAGCTTGAAGGCGTTGTCCAGGTCGCTGCGGTTCTCGACGTTGCCCAGGGCGTTCCCCAGGGGCGAGGCGTTCTGGCTGTTCTGGCCGAGCAGCGCGCCCAGGCCACTCAAACCGCCCAGAGCGTTGGCGCCGGAGAGCAGGTCCAGGCCGGGCACCGCCTGGGTCAGCTGGCCGTAGTCGGTCTCACTCAGGTTGTTGCGCGCCAGCCCCAGCATCGCACCTGCGCCACCAATGGCCTGTTCAGGGGTGATGTTCAGCTCGCTGCCCAAGGTATTGAGCAGGTTGGCCTGGGCGGCCGGGGCCTGCACTTGCCCCTGCTGGTTGGAATTCTGGTTCTGCATCGCCGACACAGCATTGGCCGCATCGCTCAGGTTGTAGGCGAACACCGGGCTTGCAGCCAGGGTCATCAGGGTTGCCAGGGTAAGCGCTTTCATCGGGGGAGGACCTCGTCGGCCGGGATGGCCTGGGAAACGAGGCATTTGACTGGACAAACGGGGGAATGTTCCGGCCAGCCATCGGGGCCAATCGCTGGACGAGCCTGCTCCCACAGGGGGCGCGCACTCATGGCGCCTGGGAAGAAAAAAGCCCCTCGATTCGAGGGGCCCTTTCAGTCGCGGGTTACGCCGCACCCCACATCTTGTGCGGGTCGATCACGAACTTCTTCGGCACACCTGCATCGAACTCGCCGTAGCCTTGCGGCGCCTGGTCCAGGTTGATCACCTGCACGCCAACCACCTCGGCGATGTTGATACGGTCCCACATGATCGCCTGCATCAGCTGGCGGTTGTACTTCATGGTCGGGGTCTGGCCGGTATGGAAGCTGTGCGATTTCGCCCAGCCCAGGCCGAAGCGGATGCTCAGCGCGCCGATCTTGGCTGCGGCATCCACCGCGCCTGGGTCTTCGGTCACGTACAGGCCCGGGATACCGATGTTGCCGGCAACGCGGGTGACTTGCATCAGCGAGTTCAGCACGGTGGCCGGCGCTTCATGCTTGGCACCTTCATGGCCGTGGCCACGGGCTTCGAAGCCGACGGCGTCGATGGCGCAGTCCACTTCCGGCTCGCCGAGGATGTCGACGATCTGCTCGTGCAGCGGGGTGTCCTTGGACAGATCGACCACTTCGAAGCCCTGGGCCTTGGCATGGGCCAGGCGGGCCGGGTTGAGGTCGCCAACGATGACGCAGGCTGCACCCAGCAGGCGAGCCGAGGCAGCGGCTGCCAGGCCGACCGGGCCGGCACCGGCCACGTAGACGGTGCTGCCTGGGCCTACACCGGCAGTCACGGCACCGTGGTAGCCGGTCGGCAGGATGTCGGACAGGCAGGTCAGGTCACGGATTTTCTCCATGGCCTTGTCGCGCTCTGGCAGTTTCAGCAGGTTGAAGTCAGCGTATGGCACCAGCACGTATTCGGCCTGGCCGCCGGTCCAGTCGCCCATATCGACGTAGCCGTAGGCACCGCCGGCGCGAGCCGGGTTGACGGTGAGGCAGACACCGGTGTGCATTTCTTTACAGGAGCGGCAGCGACCGCAGGCGACGTTGAACGGTACCGACACCAGATCGCCGATCTGCATGCGCTCGACGTCGCGGCCCTTCTCGACGATTTCACCGGTGATTTCGTGGCCAAGAACCAGGCCAACCTGGGCAGTAGTACGGCCGCGGACCATGTGCTGGTCGGAGCCGCAGATGTTGGTGGAGACCACCTTGAGGATCACGCCGTGCTCGATCTTCTTGCCGCGTGGGTCCTGCATTTTGGGGTAGTCGATCTTCTGGACCTCGACCTTGCCAGCGCCGAGATACACCACTCCACGATTACCAGACATGCTCTTACCTCGCTCGTTTTCTACTTATTGCAGCGGTGGTGGAAGCGCCACCCCTCATGGGTGGCATGTGTTACTGGAATGGCGGGAATTGTGGGCCTGTCTGGTGATATCGCGGTGACTGGAAACGACAGGGGGTTGCCTGTTAACGGCAGGATAAAAGTGATGGGCCCACTCGCGGGACAAGCCCGCTCCCACAGGGTGGCGGTGAACCCTGTGGAAGCGGGCTTGTCCCACGATTGCGTCAGTCAGAGCACGACCGTGCGATTGGCGTTGAGGAACACCCGCCGCTCGATGTGGTACCCCACCGCACGCGCCAGGGTCAGGCACTCGATGTCACGGCCCTTGGCGATCAGGTCTTCGGGGTAGTGGCTGTGGTCCACCACCTCGACGCCCTGGGCGATGATCGGCCCTTCATCGAGGTCATTGTTGATGTAGTGCGCCGTGGCGCCGACCATTTTCACGCCCTTGTTGTAGGCCTGGTGGTAGGGCTTGGCGCCCTTGAAGCCCGGCAGCAGGGAGTGGTGGATGTTGATCGCCCAGCCATCCAGGCGACGGCACAGCTCGGGCGACAGCACCTGCATGTAGCGGGCGAGGATCACCAGCTCGGCGCCGGTCTCCTCGATCACCTGCAGCACTTTGCGCTCCTGGGCTGGCTTGTCTTTCGGATCCAGGGGGAAGTGGTAGTACGGAATCTTGTGCCACTGGGCCAGGGGTTCGAGGTCCGGGTGGTTGGACACCACCGCCACCACGTCCATGCCCAGCTGGCCGATGCGCTGGCGATACAGCAGGTCGTTCAGGCAATGGTCGGCCTTGGACACCATGATCACCACCTTGGGGCGGTGATTCGGCGCGGTCAGCTCGAAGGCCATGCCGAACGCATCGCTGCGCTCGGCGAGGCCGGCGCGGAAGCCGGCTTCGTCGAAATCGTCCGGCTGGCGGAACTCGACGCGGATGAAGAACCGCCCCGACAGCCGGTCATCGAAGGAGTGATGCTCCGTCACGTAGCAGCGCTGCTCGTAGAGGTAACGCGTGACCACATCGACGGTGCCGAGCATGCTCGGGCAGTCGGCGGTGAGAATCCAAGTGTCCGGTGCCCGACTCATGCGTGTTCTCCTTATGCTTCGATGGACAGACCGTATTCAGCCGACGCGTCCTGCAGCCACAGCCACCAGTAGTCAGCGAAGCTGCGGCGAATCACCAGCTCCCAGGTGTCCTCGGCGGTGCGGCGAATTACCAGTTGCGACTTGGCGAACACGGTGCCGACGGCCTTGCCGACCGGGAAGTTGTTCGGGTGTACATCATAGCTGGTGGATTTCATCAGCACGTCGCGCACGTTCGGGCCGCGCAGTTCGAGCAGGGTCTGCCCGCCGCTGATGTTGACCACCTGGATGTGCTGGCCTTCGAGGGCTGCACGCAGCTTCTGCTCGACAGCCAGCTCCTGGCCGCCAGGAACGATCAGCAGCCACTCGTCGGGGCCGACCCATTGCAGCGACATCTCGGCGTTGGCGACGACGGTCAGGGCGACCGGCAGCTCCAGGCCCAGCGCCTTTTTCACGCCAGCGGCGAATGCCGCATCGTGGCCATCGCCACGGAGGGTCAGGTGACCCAGGAACTTGTGCTCACGCAGGGTGACGCCTGCGTTCTTGCGGCCCTTGCCGACCAGGCTGGCCAGGTCGGCATGGTGCAGCGGCGACTCGGCCCGGGCGTTGGAGCCGGGGTTTTGCTGGAAGACGTTGATTACGCTCATTTCTTACCTGCCTTGAATTCTGTTGGTCAGAGCGACACAGCCTCTGGGGAACCTACTGCCTGTGGTGGCCTTGCCGGCCTCATCGCTGGCAATCCAGCTCCCACAGGGACAGCGTCAGCCTTTAGACCTGCATCGTTCCTGTGGGAGCCGGCTTGCCGGCTCGCCACAGGACGGAGTCAGACGTTCTGCCGCTCACCCTTCGGATCGAAGAACACCGAAGACACGATTTCGGCCTCGATCACGCTGCCGTCAGCCTGCGGCGAGTAGACACGCTCGCCCATGCGCTTGAGGCCGCCCTTGACCACACCCATGGCGAACGAATAGCCCAGGGAGTTGGAGGCATAGCTCGAGGTCACGTGACCGACCATGTCCATCGGGATCGGCTGGTTCGGGTCGAACACCAGCTGGGCGCCCTCGGGCAGCCACTTGGTCGGGTCGACAGGCTTGAGGCCGACCAGTTGCTTGCGATCTTCACGCAGGCAGTCCGAACGGGTCATGCCGCGTGCGCCGATCCAGGAGAACGGCTTGTTGCGACCGACACACCAGCCCATGTTGAGGTCGTCCGGGTTCATCGAGCCGTCGGTGTCCTGACCGACGATGATGAAGCCCTTCTCGGCGCGCAGCACGTGCATGGTCTCGGTGCCGTACGGGGTCAGGTTGTACTTCTTGCCCGCCTCGACGATCTGCTCCAGCACGCCCATGGCGTAGTTGGCCTGGACGTTGATCTCGTACGACAGCTCACCGGTGAACGAGATACGGAACACCCGCGCCGGCACGCCGCCGACCAGGCCTTCCTTCCAGCTCATGAACGGGAAGGCTTCCTTGTCCAGGTCGATGTCGGTCAGCTCGGCCAGCAGCTTGCGGCTGTTGGGGCCCGACAGGGTCATGGTGGCCCAGTGGTCGGTCACGGAGGTGAAGTACACCTTCAGGTCCGGCCATTCGGTCTGGTGGTACAGCTCCAGCCACTGCAATACGCGGGCAGCGCCGCCGGTGGTGGTGGTCATGATGAAGTGGTTGTCGCCGACGCAGGCGGTCACGCCGTCGTCGAAGACCATGCCGTCTTCCTTGCACATCAGGCCGTAGCGGGCCTTGCCCACATCGAGCTTGGTCCAGGCGTTGGTGTACACGCGGTTGAGGAACTCGCGGGCATCCGGCCCCTGGATGTCGATCTTGCCCAGGGTCGAGGCGTCGAGCAGACCAACGCTGTCGCGCACTGCCTTGCACTCACGCTCTACCGCGGCATGGATATCTTCGCCGGCTTTCGGGAAGTACCAAGGACGCTTCCATTGGCCGACGTCTTCGAACTCGGCGCCGTTCTTCAGGTGCCAGGCGTGCAGCGCGGTGAAGCGCACGGGCTCGAACAGGTGGCCACAGTGACGACCTGCTACGGCACCGAAGGTGACCGGCGTGTAGTTGGGGCGGAACATGGTGGTACCCATCTGCGGGATGGTGATACCCATCGAACGGGCGGCGATGGCCAGGCCGTTGATGTTGCCCAGTTTGCCCTGGTCGGTACCGAAGCCCAGCGCGGTGTAGCGCTTGACGTGCTCGACCGACTCGAAGCCTTCGCGAGTAGCCAGCTCGATGGCCGCTGCGGTGACGTCGTTCTGCTGGTCGACGAACTGCTTCGGCGCACGGGCGGTGCCCTTGTCGTGCGGCACCTGGAACAGGGCCAGGGTCGCTTCTTCCTTGCGTGCAACGACCTTCGGCAGAGTGCCGGTGGTGGCCTTGAAGCCCGCTTCGGTCGCGGCCTGGACGCCGCCTTCGAAACCGTCGGCAATCGCGTCACCCAGTGGGTACACGCCATTCACGCCGCCGACGCAGACGCGTTTTTGCGGAGCATCGCCCGGCACGAAGCCGAGGATGTCGTCACGCCAGATCGGACGGCCGCCCAGGTGGGACGCCAGGTGAACCACCGGGCTGTAGCCGCCGGAGGAGCCGATCAGGTCGCACTCGAGCCATTCGCCCGGGCTGGTGACCTTGTGGGCAACGGCGTCGATCGCAGCGACGCGGGCGCCGGTCACGTGCTTGGTGCCCTTGGCCTCGATCACGGCGCTGGAGGTCAGGATGCGGATGCCCTTGGCACGCGCTTCCTCGACCAGCGAGCCGCGTGGGTTGTGGCGCGCATCGGCGATGGCGACCACTTGCAGGCCAGCGTCGTGCCAGTCCAGCGCGGTGCGGTAGGCGTGGTCGTTGTTGGTGGACAGCACCAGCTTGCGGCCCGGGGCCACGCCATAACGGCGCACGTACACCGAGATGGCGCCGGCGAGCATGTTGCCCGGCACGTCGTTGTTGCCGTACACCAGCGGACGCTCGTGGGTACCGGTAGCCAGTACCACACGCTTGGCACGCACACGGTGAACGCGGTGACGAACCTGGCCGATCGGGGCGCGGTCGCCGAGGTGGTCGGTCAGGCGCTCGTGGATGGTCAGGAAGTTGTGGTCGTGGTAGCCGTTGACCGTGGCGCGTGGCAGCAGGGTCACTTCCGGCAGCGACTGCAGCTCGGCGACGACTGCGGCGACCCAGTCGGCGGCGGGTTTGCCGTCGAGGGTTTCGCGGGTGTCGAGCAGGCTGCCACCGAACTCTTCCTGTTCGTCGGCAACGATCACGCGGGCACCGCTACGGCCGGCAGCCAGGGCGGCGGCCAGGCCGGCAGGGCCTGCACCGACGATCAGCACGTCGCAGTGCTGGTTCATGTAGTCGTAGCTGTCCGGGTCGTTCTGCAGCGGTGCACGGCCAAGGCCTGCCGCCTTACGGATGTACTTCTCGTAGGTCATCCAGAACGACTTGGGATACATGAAGGTCTTGTAGTAGAACCCGGGCGGCATCATGCTGCCGCCGACCTTGCCGAGGATGCCCATGACGTCGTTGTTGACGTTCGGCCAGCCGTTGGTGCTGGTGGCTACCAGGCCGGAGTACAGGGCCTGTTGAGTGGCGCGCACGTTCGGCACCTGGGTGGCTTCGCTCGAACCCAGCTGCAGGATGGCGTTCGGCTCTTCCGGGCCGGCCGCGATGATGCCGCGTGGACGCGAGTACTTGAAGCTGCGGCCGACGATATCGACGCCGTTGGCCAGCAGGGCAGCGGCCAGGCTGTCACCGGCATAACCCTGGTAGGTCTTGCCGTTGAAAGTGAAGTTCAGGACCTTGCTGCGGTCGATGCGACCACCGCTGGCGAGGCGATAGACCTGGCTCATACTTTTTCTCCCTGGCCTTTGACGGCCGACTGCGCGGGGTTCAGCTTGCTGGCGGTGACCTGCGGCTTCTCGCCGATCTTGTAGGTTTCCAGAATTTCGTAGGTCTCGGTGTTACGCGTGACGTTGAAGTACTGGCGGCAGCCGGCGACGTGGTCCCACAGTTCGTGATGGATACCGCGCAGGTTGTCGCGGAAGAACATGTAGGTACCCCATTCCTCGTCGGTGCAGGCGCTAGGGTCCAGCGGGCGGGCGATGTGAGCCTGGCCGGAGGAGTGGAACTCTTCTTCGGAGCGCAGCTCGCCGCAGTGGGGACAGAAAATATGCAACATGACGAATTGTCTCCGATTAGTGGGCGACGGCCGCAGCGCCGTGTTCGTCGATCAGCGCGCCGCTGTAGAAGCGGTCGATCGAGAACGGCTTGGCCAATGGGTGCATCTCGCCTTTGGCAAGGCTCGCGGCGAAGACGTTGCCCGAACCCGGGGTCGCCTTGAAGCCGCCGGTACCCCAGCCGCAGTTGAAGAACAGGTTTTTCACAGGGGTCTTGGAGATGATCGGGCACGCGTCCGGGCAGGTGTCGACGATGCCGCCCCACTGACGGTTCATGCGCACGCGCGAGAGGATCGGGAACATCTCGACGATCGCCTGCATGGTGTGCTCGATGATCGGGTACGAGCCGCGCTGGCCGTAACCGACCCAACCGTCGATACCGGCACCGATGACCAGGTCGCCTTTGTCGGACTGGCTGATGTAGCCGTGCACGGCGTTGGACATGATCACGCTGTCGATGATCGGCTTGATCGGCTCCGATACCAGGGCCTGCAGCGGGTGCGATTCTAGCGGCAGGCGGAAGCCGGCCAGCTTGGCCATGTGGCCGGAGTTACCGGCGGTGACCACGCCGACGCGCTTGGCGCCGATGAAGCCCTTGTTGGTTTCCACGCCGATGACCGCGCCGTTTTCCTTGCGGAAGCCGATCACTTCGGTCTGCTGGATCAGGTCCACGCCCAGGGCGTCGGCAGCACGGGCATAGCCCCAGGCCACGGCATCGTGGCGGGCCACGCCGCCACGGCGCTGGACGGTCGCGCCGAGGATCGGGTAGCGGGTGTTCTTCGAGCAGTCCAGGTATGGGATCTCGGCAGCCACCTGCTCGGTGTTCAGCAGTTCGCCGTCCACGCCGTTGAGGCGGTTGGCGTTGACGCGGCGCTCGGAGTCACGGATGTCCTGCAGGGTGTGGCACAGGTTGTAGACACCACGCTGGGAGAACATCACGTTGTAGTTGATGTCCTGGGACAGGCCTTCCCACAGCTTCATGGCGTGTTCGTACAGCTTGGCCGACTCGTCCCACAGGTAGTTGGAACGCACGATGGTGGTGTTACGGGCGGTGTTGCCGCCGCCCAGGTAACCCTTCTCGATCACCGCGACGTTGGTGATGCCGTGCTCCTTGGCCAGGTAGTAGGCCGTGGCCAGGCCGTGGCCGCCACCGCCGACGATGACCACGTCGTACACCTTCTTCGGCGTCGGCGTGCGCCACATGCGCTGCCAGTTCTCGTGGTGGCTGAGGGAGTGTTTGAAAAGGCCGAAGCCTGAATAGCGTTGCATGGTTGGTTACTCCACTCAGCGGTAGACCGGGAAATCGGCGCACAGGGCGGCGACATTCTTGGCAACGTCGGCTTCAACGTCAGCGTCACCCAGGTTGTCCAGCACATCGCAGATCCAGCCGGCCAGGGCCACGCACTGGGCTTCCTTGAAGCCACGGGTGGTGACGGCCGGGGTGCCGATGCGCAGGCCGGAAGTGACGAACGGCGACTGCGGGTCGTTGGGCACGGCGTTCTTGTTGACGGTGATATGAGCGCGGCCCAGGGCAGCGTCGGCGTCCTTGCCGGTCAGGCCCTGACGAATCAGGCTGACCAGGAACAGGTGGTTGTCGGTACCGCCCGACACTACATCGTAGCCGCGATCGATGAACACCTTGGCCATGGCCTGGGCGTTGTCGATGACCTGCTTCTGGTAGGCCTTGAATTCAGGCTCCAGCGCTTCCTTGAAGCACACGGCCTTGGCGGCGATGACGTGCATCAGCGGGCCGCCCTGGGCACCCGGGAACACGGCAGCGTTGAGCTTCTTCTCGATCTCTTCGTTGGACTTGGCCAGGATCAGGCCACCACGCGGACCGCGCAGGGTCTTGTGGGTGGTGGTGGTGACCACGTCGGCGAACGGGATCGGGTTCGGGTACAGACCAGCGGCGACCAGGCCAGCGACGTGGGCCATGTCGACGAACAGCAGTGCGCCCACTTTATCGGCGATGGCGCGGAAGCGTGGGAAGTCCAGGGTCTTGGAGTAGGCCGAGAAGCCGGCGACGATCATCTTCGGCTTGTGCTCGACGGCCAGGCGCTCAACTTCGTCGTAGTCGATCAGGCCGGTATTGGTGTCGATACCGTATTGAACGGCGTTGTACAGCTTACCCGAGGACGACACCTTGGCGCCGTGGGTCAGGTGGCCGCCGTGGGCCAGGCTCATGCCCAGGATGGTGTCGCCTGCCTGCAGCAGAGCCAGGTAGACGGCGCTGTTGGCCGAGGAACCGGAGTGCGGCTGGACGTTGGCATAGTCGGCGCCGAACAGCTGCTTGGCGCGCTCGATGGCCAGGGCCTCGACTTTGTCGACGTGCTCGCAGCCACCGTAGTAGCGCTTGCCCGGGTAGCCTTCGGCGTACTTGTTGGTCAGGCCGCTGCCCTGGGCCTGCATGACGCGCTTGCTGGTGTAGTTCTCCGAGGCGATCAGCTCGATGTGATCTTCCTGGCGCTGTTCTTCGGCATTCATCGCCGCCAGCAGTGCGTCGTCGTAACCCTGGATCTGGTCTTGCTTGCTGAACATCGTTTGTCTCCTGGCAGCGGCCATTTCTTGTCTTCAGGCACGGTGGCCCTTTGTGGCGATGGTATGACCGGCACGGCCGACCCAGATGCCTGCGCACGCCTTGCAATGGCGCGTTTACGACATTCATTCGAAGTTGCGCCCACCCCTGTGGGAGCGGGCTTGCCCCGCGATTGCGCCCGACCGGTCAGCGACGGCGCTCCTATTGGCGCATCGCGGGACAAGCCCGCTCCCACAGGGGGTGTGTAGCTGTATAGGCAACCGCTGAATCGATGGTTTAGAGTGCGCTTCCATGTCGTATAAAGGACAGCTGTCATGACCGATAACAGCCAACAATTCGCCAGCGACAACTATTCCGGCATTTGCCCCGAAGCCTGGGCTGCGATGGAAAAGGCCAACCAGGGCCATGAACGTGCCTACGGCGACGACCAATGGACCGAGCGCGCCGCCGAGTACTTCCGCGAGCTGTTCGAGACCGATTGCGAGGTGTTTTTCGCCTTCAACGGCACCGCCGCCAACTCCCTGGCCCTGGCCTCCCTGTGCCAGAGCTACCACAGCGTCATCTGTTCCGAGACCGCCCACGTCGAGACCGACGAATGTGGCGCGCCGGAGTTCTTCTCCAACGGCTCCAAATTGCTCACTGCACGAAGCGTGGACGGCAAGCTGACGCCCGAATCGATCCGCGAAGTGGCCCTCAAGCGCCAGGACATCCACTACCCCAAGCCACGTGTGGTGACCATCACCCAGGCCACGGAAGTGGGCACGGTGTACAACCCCGACGAACTCAAGGCGATCAGCGCCACCTGCAAGGAACTGGGCCTGAACCTGCATATGGACGGTGCGCGTTTCTCCAATGCCTGCGCCTCCCTGGGCTGCACGCCGGCGGAACTGACCTGGAAGGCGGGTGTGGATGTATTGTGCTTCGGCGGGACCAAGAACGGCATGGCGGTGGGTGAGGCGATCCTGTTCTTCAACCGCGCCCTGGCCGATGACTTCGACTACCGCTGCAAGCAGGCGGGCCAGCTGGCGTCGAAGATGCGTTTTCTTTCCGCACCCTGGGTCGGGCTGCTCGAAGACGGCGCCTGGCTGCGCTACGGCCGCCACGCCAACCACTGCGCACAGCTGCTGGCCTCGTTGGTTGGTGATCTGCCGGGGGTGGAGTTGATGTTCCCGGTGCAGGCCAACGGGGTGTTCCTGCAGATGCCGGAAGCCGTGCTGGAAGCACTGCGGGCCAAGGGCTGGCGTTTCTATACCTTCATCGGTAGCGGCGGCGCACGGTTCATGTGCTCGTGGGATACCGAAGAAACCCGGGTGCATGAGCTGGCGGCGGACATACGCGCCATCGTCGGCGCCTGACCGACCGCATCGCGGGGCAAGCCCGCTCCCACAGGCTCCGGGCAGGCTCGAGATCAAGGTTTGCTCGGAGCCTGTGGGAGCGGGCTTGCCCCGCGATGAAGCCAGCGCCAATCTAAAGTTTGAACCCGCCCATCTGCCGCGCCAGGTCATCGGCCAACCCCCGCAAGGCCTGGCACTGTTCACGACAGGCCTGCACCTCGGCCGCCGTCTCCCTCGCCAGGTCGGAAATCCCCTGTACCGTCCGGTTGATCTCCTCGGTCACCGCCGACTGCTCCTCGGTCGCCGTCGCCACCTGGCTGTTCATGTCACTGATATGTTCCACCTGGTCGGTGATCGCCCCCAACGACGCGCCAGTGCGCTGGCTGGACTCCACACCACTGCCCGTCGCCTGCTGCCCTGCCTGCATCGACGCCACAGCACTGCCGGCTCCTTGCTTGAGGCGCTGGATCATCTGCTGCACCTCGTCGGTGGAGACCTGGGTACGCCGCGCCAGGGTACGCACCTCATCGGCGACCACGGCAAAACCACGCCCCATTTCACCGGCCCGGGCCGCCTCGATGGCCGCATTGAGCGCCAGCAGGTTGGTCTGTTCGGAGATACTGCGGATCACCGCCAATACCTCATCGATCGAGGCGACTTCCTCGGCCAGCTGACCCACCGCCTGGGCCGCTCGTCCGATCTCATCGGACATGCCCTCGATATTGTGGATGGAGCCTCGCACCACCTCGCGCGCCTGCAGCGCCTCGTCGCGGGCCGACTGCGATGCATGGGCGGCATTGCCAGCGTTGTGGGCGATATCCTGCACCGTCAGCCCCATTTCATGCACGGCGGTAGCGACCATCTCGGTCATCTCCTGCTGCCGGCCGGAGCGGTCGGCGGTGTTGTCCACCACCTGCGTCACCTGCTCCACCGAGCGATGCAGGCGTTCGGTGGTGCGCAGCACCTCGCCGATCAACGCACGCTGGCTGTCGAGGAACCGGTTGAAACCACGGGCCAGATCACCGAGCTCGTCTTCGCGCGTGTCGTCGAGGCGGTGGCTCAGGTCGCCCGCCCCGCTTCCGATCTGCACCAATGCCGAAGTCACCTGACGGATCGGTCGCACCAGCCCCCGCGCCAGCAGCACCACCAGCAACAGTGAAACCAACGCCACCGCACCACCGATCAGGCTGGTCAGCCATACGGCCTCGTGCATCTGCGCGTAGATTTCTTCCTCCGGCACCTCGGCCACCAACGTCCAGTTCAGGTCGCGCAAGGGCAGGCCCAGGGCCAGGTAATTCTCGCCGTCGCGGTTGAAGCGCACGCTGCGCAGCCCTTCTCCGCCGCCCAGCACAGCCTGGCTCGCCGCATCGCCGAACTGCTCGGCCAGTTGTCGCTTGCCGCTGAATTCATGCTGCGGATGAACCTGGATCAAGCCGTCGTTGCGCACCAGCAATACCCGACCATGTTCGCCGAAACTGAAGTTCTGAATACGCTCGGAGAGTTCGGTCATGCGCAGGCCCATGCCGGCGATGCCGACCAATTGGCCGTCCTTTTCCACGCGATAGTCGATGAACAATGCAAGCTCGCCGGTGGAGCCGTCGATGTCGATGTTGATCAGCCGTTCGGCGCCGCTGTCGATATAGCGGTAGAACCACTGGTCCTTGGGGTTATCGCGGCTGAGGGTCCGGTCCAGGCCTTTTTCGTTGTAGTAGTGGTTGGTCGCGGTGGCCGCGAACAATGCAGTGAACGCCTGATTGCGCTGCCGGGCGGCTTCGAGGTACTCGAGGAAACGCGGCGCCTGGGCAGGGTCTTCGCCGGCTGCCAACCAGTCCCGCAGGAGCGTATTGCCGGCGATATCCGCCGCCGCCACCAGCGGTTGGCCGAGCATACGCTCGATGTCATTGCGGATGGCCTCGATACTGGCCGGCAACGCAGTGTCGACCAGGTAGCGTTCGGTCAGGCGGTTGACCGCCGCGGTATAGACCGCGACCACCACGAGGATACTCGCCAGCAAGGCTGCCCCCATGCTCGCGATCAATTGCCATTGGATACTTCGCCGCCAGATACGCATGCCCTGCTCCCGGTTAATTATTGTTTTAGGGAGAGTGTATACACTTACGTATCCAGTTATTCCAGTGATCCAGGACAATGCTCCGCCCCTCTATGGGGGCGGGGCAGCGGCGACCGGGTTTTATTGTTCGGCGATGGTCCGCACGATGGCATCGACCGTAGCGTCGATTTGCGCCTGGGTGCGCTCGAGGGTCTGCTGGTGTTCGCGTTGCAGTTCGATCTGCTTGGAACACAGGTTCAGGGCTGCCAGCACCAGCAGCTTGTCACCGATCAGGGTCGGGTATTGACGCTTGGTTTCAGCCAGGGATGCATTGAGCATCCGTACGGCCTGCGCCAGGGTCTCTTCCTGGCCTTGGGGCGCCTTGATCGAATAGTCGTTGCCGAGGATCGACACGACATTGATCGGCTGCGCTTGCAGTCTCATGCGTTGACGACACCGGCGCTCGCACGCTCTACCAGGGCCTGGATACGCGCGGCGGTGGCGCCGTGCTTCTCTTCCTGCTCCATCAGCGACAGCTGCAGGGTCTCGTTCTCTTCCTTGGCCTGAGCCAGTTCCTGGCCGAGGGCGGCATTCTGCTCGGTGAGTTGAGCGTTCTTTTGCATCAGGTCGTTGACCAGTTGCTCGAGTTGATTCAGGGAAGCTTCCAACATGCGTCTATCTCGGGGTTGTTGCAAAGGGCGCACACGATAAAGAAAAGCGCGCGGCCTCGCCATTAAATATGGGAAAACAATGACTTGGCCTAGATTGACAGGGTTACCCGAGGGTTGTTCCGACCTGGGTCAACCGCTGGTCAGAAAGCGCCACCCCAAAAAGCGAAGGGGCAAACCTGCTCCCACACCGGCTGTGGAAGCGGGCTTGCCCCGCGATTGGGCTGCACAGCAGCCCCTGGAAATGCCCGAATCAGTAATCGATCCGCACATCCCCTTTCGGCACACTGCAGCACGACAGGATGTAGCCTTCGGCCTCGTCGTCCTCGGTGATGCCACCGTTATGGTCCATTTCCACTTCGCCACCGAGCTTGAGCACCTTGCAGGTACCGCAGATGCCCATACCGCACGCTTTCGGAATCATCAGGCCGACCTTGGCAGCAGCGGCGTGCACGGTCTCGCCCGGGGCGATGCGGATGCTCTTCTCGCTGCCGACGAACTCCACCAGGTTGAGGTCGGCGGCGTCCATTTCCTCGGCGGCCTCGGCAGCCTGCTCGGCATGCTCCACGGCATCGGCCTTGGCTTCCGGCGGGGTCGCGCCGAACGACTCCTCGTGGTAGTTGCGCATATCGAAGCCGACTGCCTCGAGCATGCGCTTGACTGCATTCATGTAAGGCGTAGGGCCGCAGCAGAAGACCACCCGCTCCATATAGTCAGGCGCGATCAGCTCCATCAGACGCTGGTTTAGATAACCGCGGTAGCCTGCCCAGGGCTCGCCCAGGCCATGCTTCTCGCAAATGATATGCAGGCTGAAATTGGGGATCCGCGAGGCCATCTGGTCCAGCTCGCGGTGGTAGATGATGTCCTTCGGCGAACGGGCGCTGTGCACGAAGACCATGTCGACGTTGCCGTTGGTGTCGTAGAACCAGCGGGCCATGGACATCACAGGGGTGATACCGACACCACCGGAGAGGTACAGCACTTTCGGCGCCGGGAAATCGATGGCGTTGAACAGGCCCACCGGACCATGTACGGCCAGCTCGAAGCCTTCGTGCATGTTGTCGTGCAGCCAGTTGGAGACCTGCCCGCCTGGCACGCGCTTGACGGTGATGGAGAAGCTGTAGGGCACCGATGGCGAGCTGGAGATGGTGTAGGAACGCATCACCTGCTTGCCGTCGATCTCGAGCTCCAGGGTGACGAACTGCCCAGGCTTGAAGAAGAACATGATCGGCTGGTCGGCCATGAAGCAGAAGGTGCGCACGTCCCAGGTCTCCTGGATGACCTTGACGCAGCGCACGATGTGGCGGCCATTGGCCCAGGTCTGGGTAGTGACCGGATTGAGGAAGGTATCGGACATGTTCATCTCCAGCGGCCGACTACCGGCCTTGATGGCTCCGATAATGCGCAAGCCGGCGACGAAGTACATTCCCATCAGCGACATCGGCGTGCTTATCGCGACCAGCCCCGCATTACAAGGGCTGGCGCGTCGGAATTCGAATCGGCCATGTCGCCCATGGATATGGTTCGTGACGCCTTCGAACGCACACTCCACCGCAAATAAACCCGCTGTTTTTTGTAAGCAGCCTTGCGGCAAACCACAACAACGATTAGCCACTTTCGCCGGCCGCATTCGGCCTTGAGGACCAAACGATGGACGTCACCGCAACCCTGAGCCTGGGCGATCCACTGGAAGCAGCACGCAAGGCAACCGCCGAAATGCTGCAGACCCGCGAGCGCACCTTCTCGCTGCCCCAGCCTTTCTACACCGACGAGCGTCTGTTCCAGATCGATATGCAGGAGATCTTCCAGAAGGAATGGTTGATCGCCGGCATGACCTGCGAGATCCCGACCAAGGGCAACTTCCTGACCCTGCAGATCGGCAAGAACCCGATCATCGTGATCCGCGGCGCCGAAGGCCAGGTTCATGCCTTCCACAACGTCTGCCGTCACCGCGGCTCGCGTCTGTGCACCAGCGAGAAGGGCAAGGTCGCCAAGCTGGTTTGCCCATACCACCAATGGACCTACGAGATCGACGGCCGCCTGCTGTTCGCCGGCACCGAGATGGGCGACGACTTCGACATGAAGAAGTACGGCCTCAAGCCGGTCAACGTGAAGACCGCAGGCGGCTACATCTTCATCAGCCTGGCGGAGAACCCGCCTGCCATCGACGAGTTCCTGGCCACCCTGGACCACTACATGGAACCGTACGACATGGAAAACACCAAGGTGGCGGTGCAAACCACCTTGATGGAAAAGGCCAACTGGAAGCTGGTGCTGGAAAACAACCGTGAGTGTTACCACTGCAACGGTTCGCACCCTGAGCTGCTCAAGACCCTGCTGGAGTGGGACGACACCAACGACCCACGTGCCGACCAGGCGTTCAAGGACCATGTAGCCGCTTCCGCTGCTGCCTGGGAAGCAGAAGGTATTCCTTACCTGCACAAGAGCCACGGCCTGCGTAACCGTATCGTGCGTATGCCACTGCTCAAGGGCACCGTGTCCATGACCATGGACGGCAAGCAGGCGTGCAAGAAGCTGATGGGCCGCATCAAGAACCCTGACCTGGGCTCGATGCGCATCCTGCACCTGCCGCACGCCTGGAACCACTGCATGGGCGACCACATGATCGTCTTCACCGTATGGCCGATCAGCGCCCAGGAGTCGATGGTCACCACCAAGTGGCTGGTGCACAAGGATGCGGTCGAAGGCGTCGACTACGACCCTGAGAACATGCGCAAGGTCTGGGATGCCACCAACGACCAGGACCGTCGCCTGGCCGAAGAGAACCAGCGCGGCATCAACTCCACTGCCTACCAGCCTGGCCCGTACTCCAAGACCTACGAGTTCGGTGTGGTCAACTTCATCGACTGGTACAGCCAGCGCATGCTCGAGAACCTGGGCGCAGAGCCGGCACCGTACCTGAAGGAAGTCAAAGCGCAGTAAGGCTTTATTGACTGAAAAAGAGCAGCCCAGGGCGACCTAGGGCTGCTTTTTTTTTTAGCCGTCAGCCTTGCGAAGTGTTTGTCGTGAAAGATTCGGCGCCTGTTCGATCGAGCGCCGCCCGCGCGATTGACGCATCACCTCCCCCTCAGACAGGGCACCTGCTACCCACTGGCATTTGCCGCCCTGGAGCGCGCTGATCATTTTTTGATCACCCCACCCTGACAGGGCTTGAGCCATAAGCCAACATTTTATCCACAACCTGGCACACACTATTTGTGGAAAGCCATCGGGCAGCTGGGCTCAACGGCCTGGTCATTATTTGATCAGGTCGCTGTATCCCTTTGATTTAGAGGCCTGCAGCGATTACCGAACATCTTGTCCACAGGGCCGCCAACAGCAATTGTGGAAAACGTCCAGGAGGGTTCAGGGGATAAGTGAAACGTAGAGCCTGTTCAATTATTGATCAGAGCTCTGTAGACCAGGAATGACAGGGCCTACAGCGAACCGTGAACACTTTACCCACAGGGTGGCGAACAGATTCGGTGCGTAAAAGATTGGGGCCGCTGCGCGCCCCTTTCGCGGCACAAGGCCGCTCCTACAGGGATCGCATAACCTCTGTAGGAGCGGCCTTGTGCCGCGAAAGGGCCGCAAAGCGGCCCCAGCGTCGGAATGCCTAGCGCAGCACCCCTTCTTCGACCAACAGCTTCAGAATGGCCTCGGCACCTTCCTGCGGCGAAACATCCTTGAGCACCTTGCCGCCTCCACCACTGGCCTTGGCCGTGGCAGCCTTCATACGGTCGGCACCGCTCTTGGCCTTGATCACCTTCAACCGCTTGGGCCGCGGGCGAGCCGGTTGCAGCTCGGACTCGGCCAGCAGTTCATCCTCGACGATCGCCACGTTACGCGCCGCCAGCACACCCCGGCGTGCTGGACCGAACGCGCTCTGGCGCGGCTTGGGTGCAGCGTTATCCACAGTGGCCAGCAGCGGCAGGCGCACCTTCAACCGGCGACGCTGGCCCCGAGGCAATGCCTGCAGGACCTGGGCAGTGCCGTTGTCGATGGACTCGACCTCCGCCAACCCAACCACCAACGGCCAACCCAGGCGCTCGGCCAGCAGGAACGGCAGCATGCCCGAACCCTCGCCGGTTTCCGCCTGGCTGCCGGTCAGCACCAACTGTGCCCCGGCGTCGCGCAGGTAATCGCCCAGGACACCCAGGACATCGGCGCCGGCAGGCTGCTCCAGCACATCGATATGGTCCAGGCCCATGCCCAGGTAGGCCCGCAGGGCCTCTTCACGCGGGTCGCCCGCGTGCACGACCTGCAAGTTATCCCCAGCCAGCTGCAACCCCAGCTCCACGGCACGCGCATCCTGCTCGGCACGACGGGTACGGCCGGAGCTAGGGTGGGCGCCGATGGAGACCAGGCTGATGACTTTCGTACTCATGCTCGTGCCCTTATGCCGCGTCGCGCTGGCCGGCGCTGCGGTAGTTGTCCACAGCCTCGATCAACGCCTGGAGAATTGCCGAACTGTCGCCAATCACCGACAGGTCGGCCCGCTTGATCATGTCGCAGCCTGGGTCCATGTTCACCGCCACCACCTTGTCGCAGGCGCCGATGCCCTGCAGGTGCTGGATCGCTCCGGAGATCCCCACGGCCACATAGACGCGCGCCGTGACCCAGGTACCGGTGGCACCGACCTGGCGGTTACGCGGCATGAAGCCATCGTCCACCGCCACCCGCGAGGCGCCTTCGGTGGCGCCGAGCGCTGCGGCTGCCTTGTGGAAAAGGTCCCAGTCCTTGACGCCGTTGCCGCCGGAGACGATGAACTCCGACTCGGCCATGGCGATGGCAGCCGGGTCCACGGCCACCGGGCCAAGGTCTTCGATGCGCGACAGGCTGCGCGCAACGTTTGTGGACAACTCCACCGGCAACGCTTCGTGGCGAGTTTCGCTGACCGGGTCCGAGCACTCGGCAGCGGCCAGGATCAGGCGTGGCAGGTCACGCTGCAGGTCTTGCTGGCCAGCACCGGCGCGGCCGATGCATTGGCCATCCTTGACCTGCCAGACGCGTGTCGCCGGGCGCTCGCCCAGCGCGGCGCCCAAACGGCGGCCCAGTTCGCCGCCACCGGTGCGGCTGTCGGGCAGCAGCCAGTGGCGCGGCGCGAACTGGTTATCCACAGCGCGCAGGCCCTGCACCAGTTGCTCCGGTGCATAACCTTCGTATGCCTCGCCCTCGATCACCAACAGGCGATCGACACCAGCGGTGGCGAAGTTGCTTTCCTTGTGTTCGCCGAACACGATCGCCAGCACTGCCCCGTCTTTGCCCGCCAAGCTGTGGGCCAGGCCCAACAGGTCGCGGTCATGACTGCCGAGGCGGCCACCGACCATGTCCGGAACCACGGCGATGTAGAACGCCGGGTCCGCGACCTGGTGCAGCGGCAACTGCACTTCGGCCGCAGCGGTGCGGCGTGCGCCACCTGTGGTGCCTTGCTGGGCGCCGCTGCGGTCGATGCGCTTGATACCGTTGGGGCCGACGAAGCCCGCGGCGATCGCATGGGGGTTCTTGCGGATGATGCCGTTGGGGCCCATCCAGCTGGTCTGCTGCGTCTGCATCGCTGCATGCAGCGGATGCAGACGGTTACGGGCGATCCACTCGGCGCGTGGGTCGCGGCGGATGATGTCGCTCATCAGTGCACCTCCGCAGTTTCACGTTTAGCCGCTTGCGACTTTCCCGCCGCAGGCGCGTCGTCTTCGATCAGTACGTCCGCCACCAGCTCGGCGATGTCCTTGATCAATGGGCGTGGCTCGACCACACCTTCGAGCATCGCGGTGCACTGTGGGCAACCCACGGCCACAACCTCCGCTTCGGTCTGGCGGATATCGTCCATGCGCATGTCCGGAATACGCTGCTTGCCCGGAATGTCGGTGATCGGCGCGCCGCCACCACCACCGCAGCAGCGGGACCGGAAGCCCGAACGCTCCATCTCGCGTACTTCGATGCCCAAGGCCTTGAGCACGTCGCGCGGTGCTTCGTACTCGCCGTTGTAGCGGCCCAGGTAGCAGGGGTCGTGGTAGGTGACGCTGCCACCCTTGTGCTGGCCCAGGTTGAGCTTGTTGGCCGCGATCAGTTCGGCGATGTAGGTGCTGTGGTGCTGCACCTGGTACTCGCCGCCCAGGGCGCCGTATTCGTTCTTCAGCACATGGAAGCTGTGCGGGTCGCAGGTGACGATGCGCTGGAAGCGGTACTTGTTCAGCGTCTGGATGTTGCGCTTGGCCAGTTGCTGGAAGGTCGCTTCGTCGCCCAGGCGGCGCGCCACGTCGCCGCTGTCGCGCTCTTCCAGGCCGAGCACGGCGAAGTCGACGCCCGAGGCCTTGAGCACCTTGACGAACGAACGCAGGGTACGCTGGTTACGCATGTCGAAGGCGCCGTCACCGACCCAGAACAGCACCTCGGTGCTCTTCACCTCGGACAGCAGCTTGAGGTTGAGGTCGGCCGCCCAGTTCATCCGGCCACCCGGGTTGAAACCGCCAGGGTTGTCGGTGGCGATCAGATTGTCCAGCACCTCGGCGCCCTTGTTCGGGGTCGCGCCCTTTTCCAGGGTGAGGTGGCGGCGCATGTCGACGATGGCATCGACGTGCTCGATCATCATTGGGCACTCTTCCACGCACGCGCGGCAGGTGGTGCACGACCACAAGGTCTCGGCATCGACCAGGCCGTTGACGATCGGCTGGTGCGGATGGCCGCCGTGCTCGCCGATCGGCTTGCCCGGGTAGGGGCTGCCGGCGAATTTGGCGTCGGTACCGCCTGCCAGGCCAATGACCATGTCCTGGATGAGCTTCTTCGGGTTCAACGGCTGGCCAGCGGCGAAGGCCGGGCACATGGCTTCACATTTACCGCACTGTACGCAGGCATCGAAGCCCAGCAGCTGGTTCCAGGTGAAGTCCACCGGCTTTTCCACGCCCAGGGGCGCGTTCGGGTCTTCGAGGTCCAGCGGCTTGAGGCCGGTGGAACGGCCGCCACCGAAACGTTCGGCACGGCGGTGCCAGGCCAGGTGCAGGGCACCGGCGAAGGCGTGCTTCATCGGGCCGCCCCAGGTCATGCCGAAGAACAGCTCCGACACACCCCATAGCACACCGACGCCCAGCACGGCCACCAGCAGCCAGCCACCGGTGCCTTCAGGCAGGATGCCAGCGACCGGCAGGGTCGCGATGAAGAAGCTCGCGGCGAACACCAGCAGGCTCTTGGGCAGGCGCATCCACGGGCCCTTGGACAGGCGCGCAGGCGGGTTCAGGCGACGTTTGAAGACAAAGATGGCGCCGCTGAACATGATCACCGTGGCGACCAGCAGGGCGTAGCCAAGGATCTTGCTCTGCAGGCCGAAGCCATGCACCAGGATCGCCAGCACGGCCGACAGCACGAAGCCGCCGGCAGTGGCCACGTGGGTCTTGGACATGTACTTGTCGCGCTCGACCACATGGTGCAGGTCCACCAGGTAGCGACGCGGCATGGCCAGCAGGCCGCCGATCAGGTTGACCTTGGACGGTCGGCCGCGCCGCCACATGCGCACCCGGCGCAGGGCGCCGAGCACCGCCAGGCCAAGGGCAGCGAACAGCAGGATGGGTAGAAGGGTGTTCAACATGGGAGGCTCCCACAACAGCTGGATTCTTGCGCTGCCCTCGAGGGTGGCGCGGACCCCTGTAGGAGCGGCCTTGTGCCGCGAAAGGGTCGCCAAGCGACCCCAGCATTCCAGCAGTGCTGCAAACTTGCTGGGGCTGCTGTGCAGCCCTTTCGCGGCACAAGGCCGCTCCTACAGGGGAGCCAATCCCGCCTCTAGCGAGGCGGTGCGATCAGAAGTCCTTGCACAGGCGCAAGGCGTCGTAGATCGCCGCGTGGACGTTACGCTGGGCCACGCAGTCGCCGATGCGATACAGCAGGTAGCCTTCGCCCGGCTGGCTGAGGATCGGCTGCGGCTTGATGGCGAACAGCGCCTCGACGTCGATCTGGCCCTTGTTGCGCGAACCATCCTTCAGTGCGTAGTACAGCGCCTCGTCAGGACGCACGCCGTTTTCGATCACGACTTGGTCGACCACGCGCTCTTCCTTGGCACCGGTGTATTCGTTCTCCAGCACTGCTACCAGCTTGTCGCCCTCGCGGTAGACCTTTTCCAGCATCATGTCGCCGGTCATGATCACCTCTTTCGGGTAGACGCTACGGTAGTAGGTCGGGAAGGAGGTACCGCCCATGGCCACACCCGGCTTGATATCGTCGGTGACGATCTCGACCTGGGCGCCTTTGTCGGCCAGGAAGTCCGCGGCCGACATGCCGGTGAATTCGCAGATGGTGTCGTACACCAGTACGTTCTTGCCCGGTGCGACCTTGCCGTCGAGCACGTCCCAGCTGCTGACCACCAACCCTTCGGCGGCGCCCCAGTGCTCGTTCTGCTCGACGAACGGGTGACCGCCCACCGCCAGCACCACGACATCCGGGCGCAGGTCCATGATGGTCTCGGCATCGGCAGCGGTGCCCAGGCGCAGGTCGACCTTCAGGCGTGCCAGCTCCAGCTGGTACCAGCGGGTGATACCGGCGATCTGGTCGCGCTGCGGTGCCTTGGAGGCCGTGGTGATCTGCCCACCGATCTGGTCTTTCTTCTCGAACAGGGTCACGTCGTGACCACGCTCGGCGGCGACGCGGGCCGCTTCCATGCCGGCGGGGCCGGCACCGACCACCACCACCTTGCGCTTAGGCCCGGTGGTCTTCTCGATGATATGCGGCACGCCCATGTATTCACGGGAGGTCGCGGCGTTCTGGATGCACAGTACGTCCAGGCCTTGGTACTGGCGGTCGATGCAGTAGTTGGCACCGACGCACTGCTTGATCTGGTCGACCTGGCCCATCTTGATCTTGGCGATCAGGTGCGGGTCGGCAATGTGCGCGCGGGTCATGCCGACCATGTCGACGTAGCCGCCTTCCAGGATACGGGTAGCCTGGTTCGGGTCCTTGATGTTCTGCGCGTGCAGCACCGGGACCTTGACCACTTCCTTGATGCCGGCCGCCAGGTGCAGGAACGGCTCCGGCGGGTAGCTCATGTTCGGGATGACGTTGGCCAGGGTGTTGTGGGTGTCGCAACCCGAACCGACCACGCCGATGAAGTCGAGCATGCCGGTGGCGTCGTAGTACGCGGCGATCTGCTTCATGTCCTCGTGGCTCAGGCCATCGGGGTGGAATTCGTCGCCACAGATACGCATGCCCACGCAGAAGTCGTCACCGACCTCGGCGCGCACGGCCTTGAGGACTTCCAGGCCGAACTTCATGCGGCCTTCGAAGGTACCGCCCCATTCGTCGGTACGCTTGTTGACGCGCGGGCTCCAGAACTGGTCGATCATGTGCTGGTGCACAGCCGACAGCTCGACGCCGTCCAGGCCGCCTTCCTTCGCCCGACGCGCGGCCTGGGCGTAGTTGCCGATCACACGCCAGATCTCCTCGACCTCGATGGTCTTGCAGGTCGCGCGGTGAACGGGTTCACGGATACCGGACGGCGACATCAGGGTCGGCCAGTTGAAGCCGTCCCAACGCGAGCGACGGCCCATGTGGGTAATCTGGATCATGATCTTGGCGCCATGCTTGTGCATGGCGTCGGCGAGGTTCTGGAAGTGCGGGATGATCCGGTCGGTCGACAGGTTCACCGACGACCACCACTCCTGCGGGCTGTCGATGGCGACCACGGACGAACCGCCGCAGATGGCCAGGCCGATGCCGCCCTTGGCCTTCTCCTCGTAGTACTTGACGTAACGCTCGGTGGTCATGCCGCCGTCGGTGGCGTAGACCTCGGCGTGCGCAGTGCTGAGCACGCGGTTGCGGATGGTCAGTTTGCCGATCTGGATCGGCTGGAACATTGCTTCGAATGCCATGTCGCTTACTCCGACTTACAACGGCTTGACGATGAACAGGCCGTCGTCGTGGCCTTCTTCCGAACCACCGTAGACCTGCTCGGCAACGGTACGGATGGAGCTGCCACGGGCGGCGAGGATCTGGTCCATGGCACCGGCGAACCAGCCAGTGAACATGTAGTCGACCTTGCGGCCGCACTTGCCATAGACGTAGACGAATGCAGAGTGCTTGAGCTTGACGCTGCAGGTGCCTTTGTCCAGGTCGATGTCCTGGATCTCGAACAGGCCCCAGCCGCGCTGCGACAGGCGCTTCATGTAGTGCTCGAACACCGCGACGCCTTCCAGGCCATGGCATTCGGCTTCTTTTTCGCACCAGTGCCAGGCGGACTTGTAGCCGGCCTTGTAGAGGATCTCGGCGTAGGCGTCAGCGCCCAGCACTTCCTCGATACCGATGTGGTTGTTGACGAAGAAGTGACGCGGCACGTACAGCATCGGCAGGGCGTCAGTGGTCCATACACCGGTCTCGGTATCGACTTCGATTGGCAATTGCGGGGCGATCTTGGCCATGGAAACTCAACTCCAGAAAAATTTTTGTTCGGTTGCCCCGGCATTGCTGGCCGGGGCCTTCAGGCTCGGAGTGCGGCTTATTCGCCCCACACATCCTTGAGGACGTTTACCCAGTTCTCGCCCATGATCTTGCGCACCACACGCTCGGAGTGGCCACGCTTGAGCAAGGTCTCGGTGAGGTTCGGGAATTCGCCGACAGTGCGGATCCCCAGCGGGTTGATGATCTTCCCGAAATTGGTCAGGCGACGGGCGTAACCCTTGTCATGGGTCAGGTACTCGAAGAAGTCCTGGCCGTGGCCCTGGGTGAAGTCGGTACCGATACCGATGGCGTCTTCACCGACGATGTTCATGGTGTACTCGATGGCCTCGGCGTAGTCGTCGATGGTCGAGTCGATGCCCTTGGCCAGGAACGGTGCGAACATGGTCACGCCGACGAAACCGCCGTGGTCGGCGATGAACTTCAGCTCTTCGTCCGACTTGTTGCGCGGGTGTTCCTTCAGGCCCGAAGGCAGGCAGTGGGAGTAGCAGACCGGCTTCTTCGATTCGAGGATGACTTCCTCGCTGGTCTTGGAACCGACGTGGGACAGGTCGCACATGATGCCGACACGGTTCATCTCGGCGACGATCTCGCGACCGAAGCCAGACAGGCCGCCGTCGCGCTCGTAGCAGCCGGTGCCTACCAGGTTCTGGGTGTTGTAGCACATCTGCACAATGCCCACGCCCAGCTGCTTGAACACTTCGACGTAGCCGATCTGGTCTTCGAACGCATGGGCGTTCTGGAAGCCGAACAGGATGCCGGTCTTGCCCAGCTCCTTGGCCTTGCGGATATCGGCAGTGGTGCGCACCGGCATGACCAGGTCGCTGTTCTCGCGGATCAGTTTCTGGCTGGAAGCGATGTTGTCGACGGTCGCCTTGAAGCCTTCCCAGACCGACACCGTGCAGTTGGCCGCGGTGAGGCCACCTTTGCGCATGTCCTCGAACAGTTCGCGGTTCCACTTGGCGATGATCAGACCGTCGATGACGATGCTGTCGGCGTGCAATTCGGCTGGGCTCATCAGGCTGTCCCCTTTTATTGAGTTTGCTCGCGCCAAACCTTGTGCCGGCGCTTTGGGGCCAGCATATGCCTGCGGCCCGAGGCGCCCCGGTGCAAAAACGACAGGGGGTTTGCCGAAAGCGTCAAAGGCCGACAAGGCGCCCTCTGGCGCGCCATACGGCGATGAGAGGCGGTCTCGACAACCGCCGTTTTCGGCTTCCATGAACTTTTCATCGAGGAGCTACCAAGCAGGCCGCGGCTGAGCGAGAATCCCGGCGATTCGACAGCCTGTTGAGGAGAAAACGGATGAAATCAATGGCATGGCTGGTCCTGGCGGCCGTGGCCTTCGGCGCCCAGGCCAACGAGGACGAAAGCACACCCTGCGACAATGTCGAAAACGACACGCAAGGCTATGCCTGTGCGGCCTACAACAAGCAGACCGCCGAACGGGAGCTCGCGGCGGCCTTCGATGATCTCATCCAGCGCGTTACCGACCAGTACCCGGACGAAAACGACAAGGTGCAACAACTGACCAGCCGCCTGGAGGCTGCCCAGCGCTTGTGGACGCAGTTGCGCGATGCCGATTGCAAGGTCGAGACCTTTGCCGAGAAGCCTGGCACAAAGGCGTTCGAGTCGGCCTGGAACACCTGCCTGGCACAGCGTAGCGATGAGCGGTCGGAGTATCTGCAGTCCATCGGCCAACAGTAGGGATGCGTTGCTTGTACCGGCCCTATCGCCGGCAAGCCGGCTCCCACAAGATCTGTGCTGTTATCGCAAGCGGTGATGCGACAGGGATCTGTGGAAGATCCCCCAGCCCTTCGGGCTGCGCTGCCGCGCAAAGAACAAATGGCTGGCGCCCATCCCCTGTGGGAGATCACCCAGCCCTTCCGGGCTGCGCTGTCGCGCAGAGAACAATGTACCTCTGTGGGAGCGGCGGTGCGGCGGTCCGACTTGCCCCGCGATCAAGGGCAAAGCCCTTGCCAGGCGACGGTGATATCGGGTCCAGCCTAATCGCGGGACAAGCCCGCTCCCACAAAGGACCTGCAAACTCAAATAGTTATGCGTTGTTCTATGAGAGCCGGCTTGCCGGCGATGGGTCTACAGGCAACACCCTCACACCGCCCTGGCCATCCGATCCTCCCGCGGGCAGCGCTCGAACCGCGCCCGGTAGCAGCGGGTGAAATACGACGCCGACTCGAAGCCGCAGGCGATGCTCACTTCCAGCACGCTCATGTCGGTCTGGCGTAACAGCTGCCGCGCCTTGTCCAGGCGCAGTCGCAAATAGAACCCACTGGGTGTGTCGTCCAGGTGCAGGCGGAACAGGCGCTCCAGCTGGCGTCGGGTGATCTGCACGCTATCGGCCAGCACCTCGGTATTGAGCGGCTGCTCGGTGTTGCGCTCCATCTCGCCGATTACCCGCACCAGCTTCTTGTTGCGAAGACCATAGCGGTTGGCGATCTCCATGCGCTGGTGGTCCTGTCGCGGACGGATACGTCCAAGCACGAACTGCTCCGACACCTGCACCGCCAGCTCGCTGCCATGGCCCTGGCCGATGAGGTCGAGCATCAGGTCGATGGACGCGGTCCCGCCAGCACAGGTGATGCGTCGGCGATCGATCTCGAACAGCTCCTGAGTCGCCTGCAATCTTGGGTAGCGCTCCTTGAACGCCTCCAGGGCTTCCCAATGCACGGTCGCCCGGTGGCCGTCGAGCAGGCCCGCCTCAGCCAGCACCATCGCACCGGTATCGATGCCGCCAAGTAACACGCCCTCATGATCCAGACGCCGCAGAGCCTGGTACAACGCCGTGCCATAGCAGGCCAGCGGGTCGAACCCTGCGACGATCAAGAGCATGCGCACCGCCTCCTCTTCCCCCAGTACTCCATCGGCATTCACCGACATGCCATTGCTGGCCTTCACCGCACCGCCATCCAGGCTCAGCACACGCCAGCGGTACAGCGGCCCGCGGAACCGGTTGGCCACGCGCAGGGGTTCCAGGGCGCTGATGAAGCCCATGGCCGAGAAACCCGGCAACAGGAGGAAATGAATGGTTTCCGGCATCGCATGCTCCACGGCAAAAGTGGTCGCCTCCGTGCAATTGTTGGTCGCCAGGGTGCGAATTTCCACCCTGCCACCAGCGTAGCGTGTTCTCACGGCCCGCAGAGGCCGGCCCCAATAACAATATGCACTGCCGTTGGAGAGCCACCATGCACAGCTTCATCCGCCGCAGCCTGTTTTCCCTTGCCCTGAGCAGCACCCTCGCAACTCCCCTCCTCGCCGCCGAACCCGCCGTGTGCAAAGACGTGCGCCTGGGCGTGGTCAACTGGACCGACGTCATCGCCACCAGCGCCATGGCCCAGGTCCTGCTCGACGGGCTGGGCTACCAGACCAAGCAGACCAGCGCCTCGCAGCAGATCATCTTCGCCGGTATCCGCGACAAGCGCCTGGACATGTTCCTGGGCTACTGGAACCCGATCATGACCCAGACCATCACGCCGTTCGTCCAGGCGGGGCAGGTCAAGGTCCTCGACAAACCCAGCCTGGAAGACGCCCGCGCCACCCTGGCGGTGCCCAAGTATCTGGCCGACAAGGGCCTGAAGAGCTTCGCCGACATCCATAAGTTCGAGAAGGAGCTGGGCGGCAAGATCTACGGCATCGAACCTGGCTCGGGCGCCAATACCCAGATCAAGGCGATGATCGCCAAGAACCAGTTCGGCCTGGGCAAGTTCCAACTGGTCGAGTCCAGCGAAGCGGGCATGCTCGCCGCTGTCGACCGCGCCGTGCGGCGCAAGCAGGCCGTGGTGTTCTTCGGCTGGGCGCCACACCCGATGAACGTCAACCTCGACATGGTCTATCTGAGCGGCAGCCAGGACGCCCTGGGCCCTGACGAAGGCCGCGCCACGGTATGGACCGTCACCGCGCCTGACTATGCCCAGCGTTGCCCCAATGCCCACCGCCTGCTGGCCAACTTGAGTTTCAGCGCCGAGGACGAGAGCCGCATGATGCAGCCGCTGCTCGACCACAAGGACCCGCTGGAATCTGCCCGCCAGTGGCTCAAGGACCACCCCGAGGACAAGGCCCGCTGGCTCGAAGGAGTGACCACCTTCGATGGCAAGCCCGCCGCCGAGAACATCAAGCTCACCGCCAACTGAAAGGTCTTCATCGCCGGCAAGCCGGCTCCCACAGAAACAGTGCTCACCAGGGTTGACCACGAACCCTGCGGGAGCCGGCTTGCCGGCGATAGGGCCAACACGGACAACAAAGGAACCCCACCATGAACCATGACGTCATCATCACCTGCGCCCTGACCGGAGCCGGCGACACCGTAGCCAAGAGCCACCTGGTCCCAGTTACCCCGAAACAGATCGCCGAGTCCGCCATCGAAGCCGCCAAGGCCGGGGCCACCGTGGTCCACTGCCATGTCCGCGACCCGCAAACCGGCCGTTTCAGCCGCGATGTGGCGCTCTACCGCGAAGTCATGGAGCGCATCCGCGAATCTGACGTCGACGTGATCGTCAACCTCACCGCCGGCATGGGCGGCGACCTGGAGATCGGCGCGGGCGAGACACCCATGGAGTTCGGCCCAGGCACCGACCTGATCGGCCCACTGGAGCGCCTGGCCCACGTCGAAGCACTGCTGCCGGAAATCTGCACCCTGGACTGCGGCACGCTCAACTTCGGCGACGGCAATGCCATCTACGTCTCCACTCCCAGCCAACTGCGCGCCGGCGCCAAGCGCATCACCGAACTGGGCGTGAAGGCCGAGCTGGAAATCTTCGACACCGGCCACCTGTGGTTCGCCAAGCAGATGATGAAGGAAGGCCTGCTGGATGACCCGCTGTTCCAGCTGTGCCTGGGCATCCCGTGGGGTGCACCGGCCGACACCACCACCATGAAGGCCATGGTCGACAACCTGCCTGCTGGCGTCACCTGGGCCGGCTTCGGCATCGGTCGCATGCAGATGCCCATGGCAGCCCAGGCCGTACTGCTGGGCGGCAACGTGCGCGTCGGCCTGGAAGACAACCTGTACTTGGACCGTGGCGTGCTGGCCAGCAACGGCCAATTGGTCGAGCGCGCGGTGGAGATCATCACCCGCCTTGGCGCTCGCGTACTGACCCCGGCCGAAGGCCGCGAAAAAATGAACCTCAAGCGCCGCTGAAGCCATCTGGAGAATCGTCATGTCTTTCATCACCGAGATCAAGACCTTCGCCGCCCTCGGTAGCGGCGTGATCGGCAGCGGCTGGGTCGCCCGCGCCCTGGCCCACGGCCTGGACGTCATCGCCTGGGACCCGGCCCCAGGCGCCGAGCAGGCCTTGCGCAAGCGTATCGCCAATGCCTGGCCAGCCTTGGAAAAGCAAGGCCTGGCGCCAGGCGCCGCACAGGACCGCCTGCGTTTCGTGGCCACCATCGAGGAGTGCGTGCGTGACGCCGATTTCATCCAGGAAAGCGCTCCCGAGCGCCTGGACCTGAAGCTCGACCTGCACGCCAAGATCAGCGCCGCGGCCAAGCCGAACGCGATCATCGGCTCCAGCACCTCGGGCCTGCTGCCCAGCGAGTTCTACGAGTCGGCCACCCACCCCGAGCGCTGTGTGGTGGGCCACCCGTTCAACCCGGTGTACCTGTTGCCGTTGGTGGAGATCGTCGGCGGCCAGAACACCGCGCCCGAAGCCATCGAAGCCGCCAAGACCATCTACACCGCCCTGGGCATGCGCCCATTGCACGTGCGCAAGGAAGTCCCGGGCTTCATCGCCGACCGCCTGCTCGAAGCCCTTTGGCGCGAAGCCCTGCACCTGGTCAACGACGGCGTGGCCAGCACCGGCGAAATCGACGATGCGATCCGCTTCGGCGCCGGCCTGCGCTGGTCGTTCATGGGCACCTTCCTGACCTACACCCTGGCCGGTGGCGACGCCGGCATGCGCCACTTCATGGCCCAATTCGGCCCAGCGTTGAAACTGCCCTGGACCTACCTGCCGGCACCGGAGCTCACCGACAAGCTGATCGATGACGTGGTCGAAGGCACCGCCGAGCAACTGGGCGAGCGCAGCATCGCCGCGTTGGAGCGCTACCGTGACGACACCCTGCTGGCGGTGCTGGACGCCGTGAAGAACAGCAAGGCACGCCACGGCATGGCCTTCGGCGACTGAGGAGATGACCATGCCTGCACTGATCACCTACCGCACCCCAGTCCAGGAGGACTGGGTCGACTACAACGGACACCTGCGCGATGCCTATTACCTGCTGATCTTCAGCTTCGCCACCGATGCGCTGATGGAGCGCATCGGCCTGGATGCGGATAGCCGCGGGCAGAGCGGCAATTCGCTGTTCACCCTTGAGGCGCACATCAACTATCTGCACGAAGTGAAGCTTGGCACCGAGGTGTGGGTGCAGACGCAGATCATCGGTTTCGATAAAAAACGCCTGCACCTGTACCACAGCCTGCACCGCGCAAGCTTCGACGAAGCCCTGGCGGCGAGCGAGCAGATGCTGCTGCACGTGGACCTGGCAGGGCCGAAGTCGGCGCCGTTCAGCGAGCTCAGCGCGGGGCTGCTGCAGGAGTTGGTGGCGGAGCAACAGGACCTGCCAGCTGCGGAATTCGTCGGGCGGGTGATGCGGCTGCCGGGCTGATCCCAGCCATCTTCGGGGCTGCTGCGCAGCGGCCCTGAAAGCATGAACGACAGGCAAAAAATAACCCCGGAAAGCCGTGAGCATCCGGGGCCAAGAGCGAGCAAACATCCACTTTAACGAGTGAGGGTGACCAAGCCCTCCGTACCGTGAATGAGTTCAGTTTGCTGACTTCCCCCAGGGTGGATTTAGCCGGGAACGACCTGTTCTTAGCCAAAGCGGCCATGGCGACATTCTGCCCTTGCGGGCGTGTCGCCATGAACACAGAATCGGTCGTAAATCACAGCGGCAAACAAGGACAAGAAACCATGATGCATGCGGATTTGATTGACCAGGACGACCTGCTGGGCCACCTGCGCGCCCTGGGCTTCGAGATGCCGGCAGGCGCCACGGCCGAGCAGGCTTGCGAGGCGGTGGTACGAGGCCTGACCGAGCCCAATGCGCGGGCCCTCAAGGGTATGGTCGAACAGATGTACACCAGCAGCGCCACCATCCTCCCGGCCGTGCGCCAGGCCATCGAAAAGCAATTGCTGCCGGCATTGGCCCAGTTCAACAAGCGCACCTGACCTACCTTTTTCCAGCGAATACAAAAACCCTGTGAGAGCGGGCTTGTCCCGCGATTGCGTCAGTAGCAACAACAGTGCTGTTACTGCAGGCGCAATCGCGGGACAAGCCCGCTCCCACAGGGGTTATGCGTTTGCTTCAGAGCCTTACGCTGGCGAACGTCGACTCGTTGCGCGCCTGGCTCAGCGAAGCCATCGGGCCGCTGTGCGGGGTCAGGGCCATTGCCTGCGGGATCGGCATCATCGCCACCTGCTGCGCGGTGTTGGAACCTACGCGCTCGTCACGCGGCGGAATGCCGAAGTATTCGCGGTAGCACTTGGAGAAGTGCGGCGTGGAGACAAAGCCACACACCGAGGCCACCTCGATGATCGACATGGGCGTCTGCTTGAGCAGCTGGCGCGCGCGGATCAGGCGCAGCTTCAGGTAATAGCGCGACGGTGAGCAGTGCAAGTACTTCTGGAACAACCGCTCCAGCTGACGACGCGACACCGACACGTAAACGGCCAGTTCGTCCAGGTCGATCGGCTCTTCCAGGTTGGCCTCCATCAGCGCCACGATCTCCTGCAGCTTCGGCTGGTTGGTGCCGAGCATGTGCTTGAGCGGCACACGTTGGTGGTCCTGCTCGTTGCGGATACGCTCGTAGACGAACATTTCGGAGATCGCCGCCGACAGTTCGCGACCGTGGTCGCGGCTGATCAGGTGCAGCATCATGTCCAGCGGCGCGGTGCCGCCGGAGCTGGTGAAACGGTTGCGGTCGAGGGTGAACAGGCGCGTGCTCATGTTGACCCGCGGGAAGGCCTCCTGCATGGCCGCCAGGCACTCCCAGTGCACGCTGCAATCGAAGCCATCGAGCAGGCCGGCACAGGCCAGCGCCCAGCTGCCGGTGCACACCGCACCCAGGCGGCGCGACTGACGGGCCTGGGCCTGCAGCCAGGTGACATGTTCACGGGTGACGGAACGCTGAATGCCCACACCGCCGCAGACGATCACCGTGTCCATGGGCGGTGCATTTTGAATCGCCGCATCCGGGGTGATTTGCAGGCCATCGCTGGCCCAGACCTGGCCGCCATCGACGGTCAGGGTATGCCAGCGGTACAGCTCGCGACCGGACAGCTGGTTGGCCATGCGCAGCGGCTCGACGGCGGACGCGAGGGAAATGAGAGTGAAGTTATCCAGCAGGAGAAACCCGATGGACTGGGGGGCGGTGCGGTTCTGGGCCGGATTCCCGGAGGTGTAGGTCGTCATCGCGGATTTCTCCTCGCACAATGCAGGGTGTGCCTCAGGCAGGCACTGTTTCTTGTCATGGCCCCAGTTCGAATGCAGGGGCTTTGCCAACTTCAACGCAAACGCCGTGCCTGAAATTGAACGGCTATTCAAAAAAACCCAAAAACGACGTCGCGCTGCACGGTTTTCGGGTGTTCTCTCAGGTCCGGTGAATGAACGCAAACAGGCAAGCCAGCGCCTTTACCTGTAACGGTTGAGCAATTCGGTAGCACTTGTGGGAAGGATGCCCAGAAGCGACAGACTTAAGTGTCACCGACAATGCCCTTTCGCGTAACGACACGCGACGATCGGTAGGGGAAACGCCCGGTGCGCCAACATGCGGCATACCGGGCAAAAACGGGTGAAAATGGCGCATCAGCACTCGATGGCGCTGACCGCAAGACCGCCGCGGGATGTTTCCTTGTACTTGTCGTGCATGTCGGCGCCGGTGTCACGCATGGTGCGGATCACCTGGTCGAGAGAGATGAAGTGCTCGCCATCGCCACGCAGGGCCATTTGCACCGCGTTGATCGCCTTCACCGCGGCAATGGCGTTGCGCTCGATGCATGGCACCTGGACCAGGCCACCGACCGGGTCGCAGGTCAGGCCCAAGTTGTGCTCAAGGGCGATCTCGGCGGCGTTTTCCACCTGTGGCGGGGTAGCGCCCAGCACTTCGGCAAGGCCGGCAGCCGCCATGGCGCAGGCCGAACCGACTTCACCCTGGCAGCCGACCTCGGCACCGGAAATGGACGCGTTCTTCTTGCACAGGATGCCGACCGCGGCCGCGCTGAGGAAGAAGTCCACAACGTTGGATTCGTCCACCACATCCGAGAAGCGCATGTAGTAGTGCAGCACTGCCGGGATGATACCGGCGGCACCATTGGTAGGCGCGGTGACCATGCGCCCGCCAGCGGCGTTCTCTTCGTTGACCGCCAGGGCGAACAGGTTCACCCACTCCATGGCGCTCATGGTCGAACCAATCACGTTGGGTTTGCCCAGCTCCTGCAGGCTGCGATGCAGCTTGGCGGCGCGGCGGCGAACATTCAGCCCGCCAGGCAGCGTGCCTTCATACTTGAGGCCGTTGTTCACGCATTCCTGCATAGCGTCCCAGAGCTTGAGCAGGCCGGCACGGATTTCTTCCTCGCTGCGCCAGGCTTTCTCGTTCGCCATCATCAATTGCGACACGCGCAGGTCGTTTTGCTTGCACAGCTGCAGCAGTTCGGCTGCGCTGTTGAAGTCGTACGGCAGCACGGTCTGGTCAGCGTCAAGCACGCCGCTGGCGGCCTGGGCGGCGTCGACGACGAAGCCGCCACCGACCGAGTAGTAGGTATCGCGGTGCAGTTCGCCCTGCGCGCCTTCGGCGATCAGGGTCATGGCGTTGGGGTGGTAGGGCAGGTTCTCGTCCAGCAGCAGCATGTCGCGCGCCCAGACGAACTCGACCGGCAAGCGGCCATCGAGCTGCAAGGTATTGGTTTCACGCAGCTCGGCGATACGCGGGGCGATCACCGTGGGGTCGATGGCGTCGGGCCATTCGCCCATCAGGCCCATGACCGTGGCGTTATCGGTACCGTGGCCGACGCCGGTGGCCGACAGCGAGCCATACAGCCGCACTTCCACTCGCCGCACCTGCTCCAGCTCGCCTCGTTCACGCAGACCCTGGACGAACAGGGCGCCAGCACGCATGGGGCCAACGGTGTGGGAGCTGGAAGGCCCGACACCGATCTTGAACAGGTCGAACACGCTGATGGCCATTGTCGAATCACCTCTTGATGGGCTTGTCTGCCCGCGGCATATGGCGGGATGAGCAACTGCTAGGCTAATGACGCGGGTTGCCGCGAATGCACGCATCATCGGGCTTTTGACCCACCCCCCGCCGTCTGCAACCGACGTACTTTTGTCCAGCAACGCCGCCCTGTCCGGGTCACATGACCGCCGTTTTCAGAGGCCCTGGCGACGCAAAAACACCCGGCGGTGGGTGGAAAAATCCATATGCGACCTTGCCCTTACTGGATGCGACCCGTCCTGTACTGGTTACGACCCCACCAGTAGGCGATTGCCGAACGCTGGGGGATTATCGAAAGCGACTCGTAATACACGGCCTCGCAACCTGCCCTCTGCAGGCCTGGTCGACCGGAGCCTAGAGAAAGCCCGGCGCCCCGCGAGAAACCCGAAGAAAAAATCACAGGAGTCCACCCATGAAAGGTTCACCCTCGCTCTTGCTGGCCGCGATGCTCGCAACCCCCCTACTGGCTCAGGCCGTGGAGCCCGAGCAATGCCAGACGGTGCGGTTCTCGGATGTCGGCTGGACCGACATCACCGTGACCACCGCCGTCACCAGCGTTGTCCTCGAAGCTTTGGGCTACAAGACCCACACCAACATGATCTCGGTGCCGGTGACCTACAAGTCGCTGGCCGCCGGCAAGGACCTGGACGTGTTCCTCGGCAACTGGATGCCGACCATGGAGAACGACATCAAGCAGTACCGTGACGCCGGGACGGTCGAGACGGTGCGCGCCAACCTGGAAAACGCCAAGTACACCCTGGCGGTCCCCCAGGCGCTGTACGACAAGGGCCTGAAGGATTTCGCCGACATTCCCAAGTTCAAGAAGGAGCTGGGCGGCAAGATCTACGGCATCGAGCCTGGCAACGATGGCAACCGCACCATCCAGAGCATGATCGACAAGAACGCCTTCGGCCTGAAGGACGCCGGCTTCAAGCTGGTCCAGTCCAGCGAGGCGGGCATGCTGTCGCAGGTGGACCGTTCGCAAAAACGCGGCGAGGCGGTGGTGTTCCTGGGCTGGGAACCGCACCCGATGAACAAGCGTTTCAAGATGCAGTACCTGTCCGGTGGGGATGATTTCTTCGGCCCCGAGTTCGGCAAGGCGACCGTGCTGACCAATACCCGCAAGGGCTACACGCAGGAATGCAGCAACGTTGGCCAGTTGCTGAAGAACCTGTCGTTCACCCTCGACATGGAAAGCACCCTCATGGGTAACGTCCTGGACGACAAGATGAAGCCAGAGGCTGCCGCCAAGGCGTGGCTGAAGAACAACCCGCAAGTGCTCGACACCTGGCTGGCCGGGGTGACGACCGTGGATGGCAAACCGGGGCTGGAGGCGGCCAAGGCCAAACTGACGCAATAAACAAGGATGCAGTAGCAATTGGCACTACCTCGGGGCGGGCTCGCCTGCCCCGGACTGATTTCAATCTTTGCAGGTGGAAGCTCGCTATCATGCTTATCGATCAGAAAATACCGCTGGGGCAGTACATCGCCTCCTTCGTCGAATGGCTGACCCAGAACGGCGCCAACTATTTCGATGCCATCGCCCAGGGCCTCGAATTCATGATCAGCGGAGTTACCAGCTCCCTGACCTGGTTCAACCCCTACGTCCTCATCGCCCTGTTCGCCGCCCTGGCGCACTTCATCCAGCGCAAATGGGCGCTGACCGTTTTCGTCGCCCTGTCCTTTTTGCTCATCTTTAACTTGGGCTACTGGCAGGAAACCATGGAAACCCTGGCGCAGGTGACCTTCGCCACGGTGGTCTGCGTGGCCATCGGCGTGCCGCTGGGCATCGTCGCTGCGCACAAGCCGATGTTCTATACCGCCATGCGCCCGGTCCTGGACCTGATGCAGACGGTCCCAACCTTCGTCTACCTGATCCCGACCCTGACCCTGTTCGGCCTGGGCGTGGTCCCGGGGCTGATCTCCACGGTGGTGTTCGCCATCGCCGCGCCCATCCGCCTTACCTACCTGGGTATCTGCGACGTGCCGCAGGAGCTGCTCGACGCCGGCAAGGCCTTCGGCTGCTCGCGCCGCCAGCTGCTGACCCGCATCGAACTGCCGCACGCGATGCCGAGCATCGCCGCCGGCGTCACCCAATGCATCATGCTGTCGCTGTCGATGGTCGTGATCGCCGCCCTGGTGGGCGCCGACGGCCTGGGCAAACCGGTGGTCAACGCACTGAACACCGCCGATATCGCCCTCGGCTTCGAGGCGGGCCTGGCGATCGTGCTGCTGGCGATCATGCTGGACCGTATCTGCAAGCAACCGGAGCTGCCGGCACGAGGTGAGCAATGAGCATCATTCGTTTCGAAGACGTTGACGTCATCTTCTCCAACAAGCCGCGCGAAGCGCTGTCGCTGCTCGACCAAGGCCAGACCCGCGAGCAGATCCTCAAGAAGACCGGCCTGGTGGTGGGCGTCGAAAAAGCCAACCTGGATATCAATAAAGGCGAGATCTGCGTGCTCATGGGCCTGTCCGGCTCGGGCAAGTCCAGCCTGCTGCGCTGCATCAACGGCCTGAACACCGTCAGCCGTGGCAAGCTGTTCGTCGAGCATGAAGGCAAGCACATCGACATCGCCCACTGCACCCCGGCAGAACTGAAGATGATGCGCACCAAGCGCATCGCCATGGTGTTCCAGAAATTCGCCCTGATGCCGTGGCTGACGGTGCGCGAGAACATCAGCTTCGGCCTGGAAATGCAGGGCCGCCCCGAGAAGGAGCGGCGCAAGCTGGTGGACGAGAAGCTCGAGCTGGTGGGCCTGACCCAGTGGCGCAACAAGAAGCCCGACGAGCTCTCCGGTGGCATGCAGCAGCGCGTGGGCCTGGCCCGTGCGCTGGCGATGGACGCCGACATCCTGCTGATGGACGAACCGTTCTCGGCCCTCGACCCGCTGATCCGTCAGGGCCTGCAGGATGAACTGCTGGAGCTGCAGCGCAAGCTGCATAAGACCATCGTGTTCGTCAGCCACGACCTGGACGAAGCCCTCAAGCTGGGTAGCCGCATCGCCATCATGAAAGATGGCCGGATCATCCAGTACAGCAAGCCCGAGGAAATCGTCCTCAACCCGGCTGACGAGTATGTGCGCACCTTCGTCGCCCACACCAACCCGCTCAACGTCCTGTGCGGCCGCAGCCTGATGCGCAGCCTGGACAACTGCAAGCGGGTCAATGGCTCGGTATGCCTGGACCCAAGCGGCGATTCCTGGCTGGACCTGGGCGAAGGTGGCTCGATCAAGCGCGCTCGCCAGGGCCAGAACGGCCTGGACCTGCAGAACTGGGCGCCGGGGCAGGATGTGGAGACCCTGGGACGCAGGCCGACCCTGGTCAACGCCGACATCGGCATGCGCGATGCCTTGCAGATTCGCTACCACACCGGTAACAAGCTGGTGTTGCAGGAGAACGATAAGGTGGTGGGGATTCTGGGCGACAGCGAGCTGTATCACGCGTTGCTGGGCAAGAACCACGGGTAATGAAATGGGGCCGCGCTGCGGCCCTATCGCGGCACAAGGCCGCTCCCACAAGGATGGTGCAATACCTGCCTTGTGGGAGCGGCCTTGTGCCGCGATAGGGCTGCAAAGCCCCCCCAATCAATGGCTCAGCGCACGACGATCCCACGCGAAGCCATGTAGGCCTTCGCCTCTGGCACCGTGTACTCACCGAAGTGGAAGATGCTGGCCGCAAGCACCGCACTGGCATGCCCTTCCAGGATCCCGTCGGCCAGGTGTTGCAGGTTGCCCACGCCGCCGGACGCGATCACAGGGATCCCCAGCGCATCGCTGATGGCCCGGGTGACACCCAGGTCGAAACCGCTCTTCATGCCGTCCTGGTCCATGCTGGTCAGCAGGATCTCGCCGGCACCCAGGCCTTCCATCTTCTTCGCCCACTCCACCGCGTCCAGCCCAGTCGGCTTGCGCCCGCCATGGGTGAAGATCTCCCAGCGCGGCGTTTCGCCAGGGCCCGAGACCTTCTTGGCGTCGATGGCGACGACGATGCACTGCGAACCGAAACGGTCGGCGGCCTCGCCCACGAATTCCGGGTTGAACACTGCGGCGGTATTGATCGACACCTTGTCGGCACCGGCGTTGAGCAGGTTGCGGATGTCCTGCACGGTACGCACGCCCCCACCAACGGTCAGCGGGATGAACACCTGGCTGGCCATGCGCTCGACGGTGTGCAGGGTGGTGTCACGGCCGTCGACGCTGGCGGTGATGTCGAGGAAGGTGATCTCGTCGGCCCCCTGCTCATCGTAGCGGCGGGCGATCTCCACCGGGTCGCCGGCATCGCGGATGTTCTCGAACTTGACGCCCTTGACCACCCGGCCGTTGTCCACGTCCAGGCAAGGGATGATGCGCTTGGCCAGTGCCATTTATCGTTCCTCAGCCTTGGTAGTTGTCGCAGAAGGCCTGGGCCTCGGCGACATCCAGGGTGCCTTCATAGATGGCGCGGCCGGTGATGGCGCCGATGATGCCGGGAGCCTTGGCGTCCAGCAGGGCCTTGATATCGCCCAGGTTGTGGATGCCGCCCGAGGCGATCACCGGGATCGAGGTGGCTTCGGCCAGGGCCTTGGTGAAGGGCACGTTGCAGCCCTGCATCATGCCGTCCTTGGCGATGTCGGTGTAGACGATCGCCGAGACGCCGTCGGCCTCGAAGCGCTTGGCCAGGTCGATGACCTGCACCGAGCTGACCTCGGCCCAGCCGTCGGTGGCGACGAAGCCGTCCTTGGCATCCAGGCCGACGATGACCTTGCCGGGGAAGGCCTTGCACGCCTCGGCCACGAACTCAGGCTGCTTGACCGCCTTGGTGCCGATGATCACGTAGCTCACGCCAGCCTTGACGTAGTGCTCGATGGTTTCCAGCGAACGGATGCCACCACCGATCTGGATCGGCAGGTTCGGGTAGCGCTTGGCGATGGCGGTGACCACTTCACCGTTGACCGGCTGGCCTTCGAAGGCGCCGTTCAGGTCGACCAGGTGCAAGCGACGGCAGCCACCTTCGACCCACTTGGCGGCCATGCTCACCGGGTCGTCGGAAAATACCGTGGAGTCGTCCATGCGGCCTTGGCGCAGGCGTACGCAGGCACCGTCCTTGAGATCGATAGCGGGGATAATCAGCATCTTGGGAACCTGTCTAATCAGTGGAATTCAGGGCTTCTCGAATGCCCACAGGTCGCTCTCGATGCTCTCGAACCGCTCCTTGAGGTGCAGCTGAACATCGGCAATCGCCCTGTTGTAGTAATGAGGTGCAATTTCCTTGCTGAACAGCTCGAGGACCTCGGCCACCTCGAACGACCCCAGCGCCAGCTCGAAGCGGTCTTCGAGAAAACGCTTGAGCGTGTCGAGTGCCTCGCGCTCCTGTTCCGGGGCCAGGGTGATGACCGGGGCCTTGGTCCGCGACCTGCTCATTTACCAGCGCCCGTCCCAGGCGACGAAGTTCTGCAGCAGCTGCAGGCCATGGGTATGGCTCTTCTCTGGGTGGAACTGCACGGCAAAGCGCGAGCCGTCGGCCAGCGCGGCGGCGAAATCGACGCCATAGTGGCCGCGACCGACCACCTGGCTCGCCTTGCCGGCTTCGATGAAGTAGCTGTGCACGAAATAGAAGCGCGCGCGGTCGGGGATGTCATGCCACAGCGGGTGGTCATTGACCTGGCTGACTTCATTCCAGCCCATGTGCGGCACCTTCAGGTGCTCGCCATCCTCTTGCAGGCTCTTGCCGAAGAAACGTACCTGGCCGGGGAATAGGCCGATGCAATCGACGCCGTCGTTTTCCTCACTGCGGTCGAGCAGCGCTTGCATGCCCACGCAGATGCCGAGGAACGGGCGGTCCTGGCTGACCTCACGCACCAGGCTGTCGAAGCCCAGGCGGCGGATTTCGGCCATGCAGTCGCGAATCGCGCCAACACCGGGAAACACCACGCGGTCGGCCTCGCGGATCACGTTAGCGTCGCTGGTGACCAGCACCTTCCCGGCCCCTACGTGCTCGAGGGCCTTGGCCACCGAGTGCAGGTTGCCCATGCCATAGTCGATTACCGCAACCGTCTGCATTACAGGCATCCCTTGGTGGAAGGCATCTGCCCGGCCATGCGCTCGTCCAGCTCGACGGCCATGCGCAGGGCGCGGCCGAAGGCCTTGAAGACGGTTTCGATCTGGTGGTGGGTGTTGTGGCCACGCAGGTTGTCGATGTGCAAGGTCACCAGGGCGTGGTTGACGAAGCCCTGGAAGAATTCCTGGAACAGGTCGACATCGAAGCCCCCCACGCTGGCGCGGGTGTAGGGCACGTGCATCTGCAAGCCCGGGCGGCCGGAGAAATCGATCACCACTCGCGACAGGGCTTCGTCCAGCGGCACGTAGGAATGGCCGTAGCGGCGGATGCCTTTCTTGTCACCGATGGCCTGGGCGAATGCCTGGCCCAGGGTGATGCCGACGTCTTCGACGGTATGGTGGTCGTCGATATGCAGGTCACCCTTGCACTCGATGTCCAGATCGATCAGCCCATGCCGGGCGATCTGGTCGAGCATGTGTTCAAGGAAAGGCACACCGATATCGAATCGGGCCTTGCCACTGCCATCGAGGTTGATCGAGGCTTTTACCTGGGTTTCCAGGGTATTGCGCTCGACGGAAGCCTTACGTTCGACCATCACCAGCTCCGCAAAATCATTGGGCGAAAAGGCTGCCATTATAGGCCTAGAACGCGCCCGCTTGGAACGCGGATGACATATGGCAATGTCGCATATCTGTAATTTTTCTGTTTGCTCCGCGAGGCGACCGGCCAACGCCGGACTTGTGGGAGCCAACTGTCTTGAGTGGCTTGCCCCGGTCCTATCGCTGGCAAGCCAGCTCCCACAGGTACGGCGGCGTCTCTGAAAACAGCGCAGGCCCGCTCCCACAGCATCAGCACCCGACCGCCGCTCCCACAAACTACGCAGACGTCATACCCACAGCGCTATACTCTCCCGCTTGAATTTCAAAAACGGACTACAAGGACTCGCCCATGAAAGCGTTCGGCAAAATCCTGGGACTGGGGCTTCTCGGGTTGCTGCTGATCATCGTGGCACTGGGCTTCGCCCTGACCCACCTCTTCGATCCCAACGACTATAAAGACGAGATTCGCCAACTGGCCCGCGACAAGGCCCATGTCGAGCTGACCTTGAATGGCGATATTGGCTGGAGCCTGTTCCCCTGGTTGGGCCTGGAGCTGCACGAAGCCAGCATCGCCACCCTGACCAAGCCAAAGGAGCCCTTCGCCGACCTGCAGATGCTCGGCCTGTCGGTCCGTGCGCTGCCGCTGCTGCGCCGCGAAGTGCAGATGAGCGATGTACGCGTCGAAGGCCTGAACCTGACCCTGGCCCGTGACGAGCACGGCCACGGCAACTGGGAAGACATCGGAAAACCGCTGCCCGCGCCAGACGCCAGCACCACCCCGGCCAACAAGGACCAGGCACCCGCTGCCACCGATACCGAGGCCTCGGCAAACAAGGAAGATACCCGCGAGCGCATGGTCAAGCTGGACATCGACAGCCTGACCGTCAACAACGCCCAGGTGCAGTACACCGACGCCAAGACCGGCCAGACCTTCAGCGCCGAGAGCATCCAACTGAGCACCGGTGCCGTCCACGAAGGTTCGAACATTCCGCTCAAGGCCAGCGCCTTCCTCAGTGTCGGCCAACCAAGCCTCAAGGCACGCACGGAGCTGACCGGCGAACTGCGCTTCGATCGCAAGCTCAAGCGCTACAACTTCGAAGATATGCGCCTGACCGGCGAGACTTCCGGCGAACCGCTGGCCGGCAAGACCATGACCTTCGCCGCTCAAGGCCAACTGCTGGTCGACCTCGCGGCCAACGTGGCGTCGTGGAACGGCCTGAAGCTGTCCGCCAACCAACTGCGCGCCCTGGGCGAGCTGAACCTGCGCGACCTGGACAAGACGCCACAATTGAGCGGCGGCCTGTCCATCGCCCAGTTCGACTTGCGCACCTTCCTCGACAGCATCGGCCACCCGTTGCCGGCCACCGCCGACCCAGCCGCGTTCGCCAAGCTCGAACTGGTCACCCGCCTGCAGGCCAACCCCACCAGCCTGGCCCTGGAAGACCTGGCGGTGAAGCTGGACGACAGTACCTTCAGCGGCCGCGTGGCCATCGAAGACTTCGCCAAGCAAGCCCTGCGCGTCCGTCTGAAGGGCGACAAGTTCGACGCCGACCGCTACCTGCTGGCCAAGAGCGAGCAGGCCAAGGGCGCCACCGCCGCACGCCAGGCCGAGGTCAAACAGCAGGAAACCACTGCCGTGGCCGGCCCGAGCACCACACCGCTGCCCAAGGCCCCGACCCAGGTGGCCTGGAGCAACGACAAGCTGCTGCCGGTGGACCGCCTGCGCCAGGTGGACCTGCAGGCCGACCTGGCGTTCGGCGCCCTGACCCTGGACAAGCTGCCGATCACCGACGCCCAGCTCAAGGCCAACGGCCAGGGCGGCCTGCTGACCCTCGAGACCCTGCGCGGCGGCCTGTACGACGGCACCTTCGAGGCCAAGGGCACCGTCGACGTGCGCCCTGCCGTGCCGCAGGTCGGCGTGAACACCAAGATCAATCGCGTGCCGGTGGAGCACTTCATCAAACGCGACAGCCCTGACCAGGCGCCGCCACTCAAGGGCCTGCTGACCCTGGCCAGCGACCTGACCGCCACCGGCAACAGTCAGAAGGCGCTGGTCGACACCCTCAACGGCAACGCCAACTTCACCATCACCGATGGCGTGCTAGTCAATGCCAACCTCGAGCAGCAGCTGTGCCACGCCATCGCGACGCTCAACCGCAAGACCCTGAGCGGCGAACCCCGCGGCAAGGACACCCCCTTCCAGGAGCTGCGCGGCAGCCTGGTGGTGCGCAACGGCGTTGCCAGCAACCCCGACCTCAAGGCACGCATTCCGGGCCTGACCGTCAATGGTCACGGTGATGTGGACCTGCGCGTGCTGGGCATGGACTACAACGTCGGCGTGATCGTCGAAGGCGACCAGCGCGCCATGCCGGACCCGGCCTGCCAGGTCAACGAACGCTACGTCGGCGTCGAAATCCCGCTGCGCTGCCGCGGCCCGCTGGAGCTGGGCGCCAAGGCCTGCCGCCTGGACCAGGACGGCCTGGGCAAGGTGGCCGCCAAGCTGGCCGGCAACCGCCTGCAGGAGAAGCTCGACGAAAAGCTCGGTGACAAGGTGAGCCCGGAAGTGAAGGACGTGCTCAAGGGGCTGTTCAAGCGATGAGCCCCGAGCAGTTCTCCAGTGCCGTATTGCAGTGGTACGACCAGCACGGCCGCCATGACCTGCCCTGGCAACAGGGCATCACGCCCTACCGGGTGTGGGTGTCGGAAATCATGCTGCAGCAAACCCAGGTGAGCACCGTGCTCAACTATTTCGACCGCTTCATGCAGGCCCTGCCTACCGTGCAGGCCTTGGCCGAAGCGCCGGAAGACGAAGTGCTGCACCTGTGGACGGGCCTTGGCTACTACACCCGGGCGCGCAACCTGCAGAAGGCTGCCCGGATGGTGGTCGAGCGCCATGGCGGTGAGTTCCCGCGCAGCGTCGAGCAGCTCACCGAACTGCCCGGCATCGGTCGCTCCACCGCCGGGGCCATCGCCAGCATCAGCATGGGCATCCGCGCGCCGATCCTGGACGGCAACGTCAAGCGTGTGCTGGCCCGCTACACCGCCCAGGCCGGCTACCCCGGCGAGCCCAAGGTGGCCAACATGCTCTGGGCCACCGCGGAGCGCTTCACGCCGCAACACCGGGCCAACCACTACACCCAGGCGATGATGGACCTGGGCGCGACGCTCTGCACCCGCAGCAAGCCCAGCTGCCTGATCTGCCCGCTGCAGCGCGGTTGCCAGGCTAACCTGCTCGGCCAGCAAACCCATTACCCCGAGCCCAAGCCGCGCAAGACGCTACCCCAGCGCCGCACCTTGATGCCGCTGCTGGCCAACCAGGAAGGCGCCATCCTGCTCTACCGCCGCCCTTCCAGCGGTTTGTGGGGTGGGCTGTGGAGCCTACCGGAGCTGGAGAGCCTCGAGCAGATCGACGACCTGGCCTACCAGCACGGCCTGCGCACCACCGCCAGCCAGGCCCTGGACGGCCTGACCCACACCTTCAGCCATTTCCAGCTGGCCATCGAGCCCTGGCTGGTGCGCGTCGACCCGCTCGGCCCGCCCGTGGCCGAGCCCGACTGGCTCTGGTATAACCTGGCCACCCCGCCGCGCCTGGGCCTCGCCGCCCCGGTCAAGAAGCTGCTCAAACGCGCGGCCGACGAATTGATTGCAGGAGACGCCCGATGACCCGCACCGTGAAGTGCCGCAAGTACAACGAAGAACTCCCCGGCCTGCCCCGCCCACCCTACCCGGGCGCCAAGGGCCAGGACATCTTCGACAATATCTCGCAGAAGGCCTGGGACGAGTGGCAGAAGCACCAGACCATGCTGATCAACGAGAAGCGCCTGAACATGATGAACGCCGAGGACCGCAAGTTCCTCCAGGCGGAAATGGACAAGTTCTTTGCCGGCGAAGACTACGCCCAGGCCGAAGGCTACGTTCCACCCAGCGAATGACCCCGAAAAACGTAAGCGACGGAATTAATTTAAAAAAATTTCAAAAAAGTCGTTGACGGAAGGCCTGAAAACCTTTTTAATTCGCCCCGTCGCCCAGATAGCTCAGTCGGTAGAGCAGAGGATTGAAAATCCTCGTGTCGGCGGTTCGACTCCGTCTCTGGGCACCACCTTCAGCTTCTGGTGGTTGCAAAGTTACCCGAAGCGACAACAAGAAACCCGCCTAGTGCGGGTTTTTTGTTGTCTTGGATTTTGGAAGCTGCTGCCCCGCGATGGGTCGCACAGCGGCCCCGTCCTGCACTTGGGTTTCTCCGACAACTGCGCTTCAATACGCGCATTTTCCAGACACCCCAAGGATTCGCCCATGGCCTCCAATACCAAGCAACAGAAACGCGCCAAGCGCGCCGCCACCAAGGCCAAGCAGAACCGCATGGTGCGCAGCGGCCAGGCGGTCAAGGCCAGTGCCGGCGACAGCGCCAGCGTCGAGCAGGTGTTCAAGAAAGCCATGGACTCGGGCAGCTACACCAGCCTGTTCGAGAAGATGAAGGAAGCCCAGGAGAACGGCCTGGTGCCGATGATCTCGGTGTTCCTGGTCGACCCGCTGCTGGCTCTGGTGCTCAAGGGGCACAAGGAAGAACACGCCACCGACTACATCGTCATGGTGTTCACCGCCTACCGTCAGTGGCTCGACGGCACCGACGAGGATGCAACCATGGCCTGGCTGGAGAGCGACGAGTTCCAGGAAGCCTATGTAGCGGCCTCGGAAGTGGTGGCCAAGCAGCAGCAACAGCAGAAACAGTTCGGCTGAGGTTCCTTCATTTCCATTGCCGGGCCTGGCCCTATCGCCGGCAAGCCGGCTCCCACCGGGGCTCTGCTTGCACCATTCCTGTGGGAGCCGGCTCGCCGGCGATAGAAGCCACCAATACGAACAAAAAAGGCCGCACCCTTCACCGGGCGCGGCCTTTTCATTTCAGCCAGCCGGGTCAGTTATCCAGCACAGCCCGACCTTCAGCCTGGCCCTGAGCCTTGCGCTTGCGCTGCACCAACAGGCCGGCGGCTACCACACCAATGCTCAGCAGCGCAGTGGCGATGATTTCGGCACGGTGATCTTCACGCAGCGCCATCACCGCCAGCACGGCGACGATGAAGGCGATGGTCGCCCAGGTCAGCCCCGGGAACAGCCACATCTTGAAGGCGATCTTCTCACCACGCGCCTCACGCTGGCTGCGCATGCGCAGCTGCGACACGGCAATCACCAGGTACACCAGCAGAGCGATGGCGCCGGAGCTGGCCAGCAGGAACTCGAACACCGCCGCCGGCGCCACGTAGTTGGCGAACACGCAGAGGAACGCCGCCGCGGTGGACAGCAATACCGCCCAGTGCGGGGTGCCCGCTTTGGTGGTGCGCTGGGCCACGGCCGGGGCATCGCCACGCTTGCTCAGGGAGAACAGCATGCGCGAGGAGGTGTAGAGCGCCGAGTTCAGGCAGCTGGTCACGGCGATCAGCACGACGATGTCGACGATCAGCTTGGCGTTCGGCACGCCGATGCGGCTCAGCACGGTCTGATAGGAACCGGTTTCGGCCAGGGCTGGGTCGTTCCACGGCACCAGGGCCACCACCAGGAAGATCGACACCAAGTAGAACAGGCAGATACGCCAGATCACCGAATTGGTGGCGCGACTGATCTGCTTGCCCGGGTCCTTCGACTCGGCTGCGGCGATGGTGACGATTTCGGTACCCATGAACGAGAACATGGTGGTCAGCATGGCTGCCAGCACCGCGCCCAGGCCGTTGGGCATGAAGCCCTGGGTGTCGAACAGGTGGCTGGCACCGCTGACCTGGCTGCCCGGCACCAGGCCGAACATGGCCACGCAGCCGACCACGATGAAGCCGATGATCGCCAGCACCTTGAGCAGGGCGAACCAGAATTCGAACTCACCGTAATTCTTCACGCTGCACAAGTTGGTCAGGGTCAGCGCCAAGGTGATGATGAGGGAGAAGGCCCAGAGGTCCACAGCGGGGAACCAGGCATGCAGGATGGCGGCGGCGGCGTTGGCCTCCAGCGGGATCACCAGCACCCAGAACCACCAGTACAGCCAGCCGATGGTGAAGCCTGCCCAGCGACCGATGGAGCGGTCGGCGTAGGTAGAGAAAGAACCGGTGTCCGGCGAGGCGATGGCCATCTCGCCGAGCATGCGCATCACCAGCACCACCAGGGTGCCGGCAGCCGCATAGGCCAACAGCACGGCCGGGCCGGCTGCGGCGATGGCGTGGCCGGAGCCGACGAACAGGCCGGCGCCGATTACGCCAGCGATGGACAGCATGGTCACATGCCGTTGCTTGAGCCCCTGAGCGAGGTCATTGGAATTGTGCTTACCGCTCATAAAACTACCTTTGTAAGGAGTGGACCACCCGAACTGCATGAACGAGGCGCGCCTGGGGTTGATTTAGGCGTCGCTGCAGTCGGCCCTTTCCCAATGGCAATAACCGCGCCATTCGGCGATCACGTTCGTCCGAATGCTGTAGGGCTCCCGAAAAACAGGGCCCAGCAGGCCTTTCGGCCATGGCTTGACCAAAAGGGCGTCAAATACCGGAATCAGGAACGGATTACTGAAATACTCACTTACAAACGCCCCAAAGGTGCCCCTCGGTAACACCTTCGCACAAAAAAGCGGCAAGCAAAGCGCAACCCGAGGGCGCAACCCACGCTACGCATAACGGCCAAGGAAGTGCCACCCGGCCAAAAACGGCTTCCCAGGCACGTCCAAAGCTGGCACCATCGCGCCTTTTTTCATCAAGGCTCCGGTGCTGGGCGAGCGCGTTGCGGACATCCTCGCGACAGTCCACTGCGCCAATGCGACAAAGTGTCCCGCCAGTGACCCGAGCCGCCTGCGACCTGGTTGGCCGCCGTTGCGCCGCTATGCTAGCTTGGCGCTCGCCAGGAAGGCCGCCAACAGCTGGGAACGCACCCGAACATATGAGGACCGCACATGGCCCAGGCCACGCCCGCGCTGGAAATCCGCAACCTGCATAAACGCTACGGCGAGCAGGAGATTCTCAAGGGCATTTCTCTGACCGCTCGCGACGGCGACGTGATCTCGATCCTGGGGTCGTCCGGTTCCGGCAAGTCCACCCTGCTGCGCTGCATCAACCTGCTGGAGAACCCACACCAGGGCCAGATCCTTGTGGCCGGCGAAGAGCTCAAGCTCAAGTCGACCAAGAACGGCGACCTGATCGCCGCCGACAATCGCCAGATCAACCGCCTGCGCAGCGAGATCGGCTTCGTCTTCCAGAATTTCAACCTGTGGCCGCACATGTCGATCCTCGACAACATCATCGAGGCCCCACGCCGCGTGCTTGGCCAGAGCAAGGCCGAGGCCATCGAGGCAGCCGAGGCGCTGCTGGCCAAGGTCGGCATCCATGACAAGCGCCACAGCTACCCCGCCCAGCTTTCCGGTGGCCAGCAACAACGCGCCGCCATCGCCCGGACCCTGGCCATGAAGCCCAAGGTCATCCTGTTCGACGAGCCGACCTCGGCGCTCGATCCGGAAATGGTCCAAGAAGTGCTTAACGTCATCCGCGCCTTGGCCGAAGAAGGCCGTACCATGCTGCTGGTGACGCACGAGATGAACTTTGCCCGCCAGGTGTCCAGTGAAGTCGTGTTCCTGCACCAGGGCCTGGTCGAAGAGCAGGGATCGCCGCAGCAGGTGTTCGAGAACCCGACCTCGGCGCGTTGCAAGCAATTCATGTCCAGCCACCGCTAACGGAGCAACACATGCAGACCTACAAGAAATTCCTCCTAGCCGCTGCCGCCACGCTGGTCGTCTCGGCCAACGCCATGGCCGCGGAAAAACTGCGCATGGGTATCGAAGCGGCTTACCCGCCGTTCAACAACAAGGACGCCAGCGGTAACGTGGTCGGCTTCGACAAGGACATCGGCGACGCCCTGTGCGCCAAGATGAAGGTCGAGTGCTCGGTCGTGACCTCCGACTGGGACGGCATCATCCCAGCCCTGAACGCCAAGAAGTTCGACTTCCTGGTGTCCTCGCTGTCGATCACCGATGAGCGCAAGCAGGCCGTGGACTTCACCGACCCCTACTACTCCAACAAGCTGCAGTTCATCGCCCCGAAGAACGTAGACTTCAAGACCGACAAGGCCTCGCTCAAGAGCAAGGTGATCGGCACCCAGCGCGCCACCCTGGCCGGCACCTGGCTTGAAGACAACTACGGCGACGACGTCGAGATCAAGCTGTACGACACCCAGGAAAACGCCTACCTCGACCTGGTCTCCGGCCGCATCGACGGCATCCTGGCCGACAAGTACGTGCAGTACGAATGGCTCAAGAGCAAGGACGGCCAGAACTTCGAGTTCAAGGGCGAGCCTGTGGTCGACAGCGACAAGATCGGCATCGCCGTGCGCAAGGGTGACCCACTGCGCGAGAAGCTGAACACCGCCCTGAAAGAAATCAAAGCCGACGGTACGTACAAGAAGATCAACGACAAGTACTTCCCGTTCAGCATCGAATGATACGCCCCGACCGGTGCCGCTCTGCGCGGCGCCGGTCCTTTGAACGCACCTACCCATGAATATCGACCTGCACGGATTCGGTCCGGCCCTGGCGGCTGGCACCCTGATGACCGTAAAACTGGCGCTTTGCGCCCTGCTGCTGGGGCTGGTCCTGGGCCTGCTCGGCGCCCTGGCCAAGACGTCCCCGGTCAAGCCGCTGCAATGGCTTGGCAGCACCTATTCGACCTTGGTTCGCGGCGTACCCGAGCTGCTCTGGGTCCTGCTCATCTATTTCGGCACCGTCGGGCTGATGAACAGCCTCGGCGAAGCCCTGAACTTGCCTGGCCTGGAGCTCAGCGCCTTTTCCGCGGGCGTGATCGCCCTCGGGCTGTGCTTCGGCGCCTACGCCACGGAAGTGTTCCGCGGCGCCATCCTGGCCATTCCCAAGGGGCACCGTGAGGCCGGCCTGGCCCTGGGCCTGTCCAAGGGGCGCATCCTGTCGCGGATCATCCTGCCGCAAATGTGGCGCGTCGCCCTGCCCGGCCTGGGCAACCTGTTCATGATCCTGATGAAGGACACCGCGCTGGTATCGGTGATCGGCCTGGAAGAGATCATGCGCCACGCGCAGATCGGCGTGACCGTGACCAAGGAGCCGTTCACCTTCTACATGGTCGCCGCCTGCATCTACCTGTGCCTGACCATCGTGGCCATGACCGGCATGCACTTCCTGGAAAAACGCGCCGCTCGCGGCTTCGTGAGGGCCGAATAATGAACTGGGAAGTCATCATCAAATGGCTGCCGCGCCTGGCCCAGGGCGCCACGCTCACGCTGGAGCTGGTGGCCATTGCCGTGATCGCCGGCCTGATCCTGGCCATCCCGCTGGGTATCGCCCGCTCCTCGCGGCACTGGTACGTACGCGCCCTGCCCTTCGGTTACATCTTCTTCTTCCGCGGCACCCCGCTGCTGGTGCAGCTATTCCTGGTGTACTACGGCCTGGCGCAGTTCGACCTGGTGCGCAGCAGTTCGCTGTGGCCGTACCTGCGCGATCCGTTCTGGTGCACCGTGCTGACCATGACCCTGCACACGGCTGCCTACATCGCCGAGATCCTGCGCGGCGCGCTGCAGGCCATCCCCAAAGGCGAGATCGAGGCCGCGCGGGCGCTGGGCATGTCGCGGGGCAAGACGCTGTTCTACATCATGCTGCCGCGTGCCGCACGCATCGGCCTGCCGGCCTACAGCAACGAAGTGATCCTGATGCTCAAGGCCAGCGCCCTGGCCAGTACCGTCACCTTGCTGGAACTGACCGGCATGGCGCGGACCATCATTGCCCGTACCTACCTGCCGGTGGAGATCTTCTTCGCTGCCGGGGTGTTCTACCTGGTCATCTCCTTCGTGCTGGTCCAGGGCTTCAAGGTGCTGGAACGCTGGTTGCGCGTGGACGCCTGCCAAGGGCGATGAAAAATGTGTGGGGCTTGTCCCGCGATCAGGCCGCCCCTACCATGCGCCCTTGATCGCGGAGCAGGTCGGACCGCCGCACCGCCGCTCCCACAACCTTGACGAAGGGCCGCACAGCGGCCCTTTTTCGATTTGCGCTCCGGTGCTCCCATGAACACACCTCCCTTCCTGCAAGCCGACCAACTCCTCGAACGCTTCCGCGCCCTGGACAGCTTCCTGGTCGAGCATCAGCACCTCTGGCACCCACGCCCCTTCACCCAGCTGCGCCTGGGTTGGGAAGCCGAGCACCCCGAACTCTCCACCTGGCTTCGCCAACGCTCCCTGGCCGACGCCGAGGCCTTCCAGCACCACCCCGAACAGCTCCCGGCGCCCGCTCCGTTCCCACAGCTCGCCGAGCAAGCCAGGCAATTGGCCGCCATAGGCGAGCTGCCCGATGCCGGCCTGCCTCCAGCCGGGCATCGCCTGGACGTGCACGTACCTGGCCGCAAGTGGCAGCAGATCGAAGCCTTCAGCCGTCGTCTGACATTCCGTGAGCGAACCCACCAGTGGTTGGACTGGTGCTCCGGTAAAGGCCACCTGGGCCGCCGCCTGCTTCAGCCAGGGCAACACCTGACCTGCCTGGAATACGACGCCACGCTGGTCGCCGCCGGCCAAGCGTTGAGCGACCATCACCAGTTGCCGGCCACCCATGTGCAACAGGACGTGCTGGCCGAAGGCAGCGCCGACCAGCTGCAAGCACACCAGAGCGTGGTCGCCCTGCATGCGTGCGGCGACTTGCATGTGCGCCTCTTGCAGCTCGCCAGCGAGAAAGGCTGCCGCCAGCTGGCCGTGGCCCCCTGCTGCTACAACCGCATCCATGGCGAGCACTACCAGCCGTTATCCACAGCCGCCCAGGCCTCGAAACTGCGGCTGGACGTGGCCGACCTAGGCCTGCCCTTGAACGAAGCCGTTACCTCGAGCCTGCGCGTACGACGCCAACGGGACACCTCCATGGCCCGGCGTCTGGGCTTCGACCTGCTGCAGCGCGAGCAGCGCCAGTGCGATGAATACTTGTCGACACCTTCGCTTCCAACCGCCTGGCTGGAAAAGCCATTCGAAGGCTACTGCCGCGACCTGGCCGAACTCAGGGGCGTGCACATCAATGGCGAGCCGAACTGGGCAGCACTGGAGGCTGCCGGCTGGCAACGCCTGGCCGAAGTGCGCAACCTGGAACTGGTGCGCAACCTGTTCCGCCGACCGCTGGAATTGTGGCTGGTGCTCGACCGCGCCCTGCTGCTCCAGGACCACGGCTATTCGGTGCGCCTCGGTACCTTCTGCGACTATCCCCTGACGCCCCGCAATCTCTTGCTGCTGGCCGAACGCGACGAGCCCTCCCAGCCCGCTTGAAACCTGTGGATAACTCTGTGAACAAGCTTGTGATGAAAATCACGAAATCTTGGATCCAAAGGCTATTTCAGGCGTTTCCCTTATTCCACCAAACGAACCAAAACCAGTAAAAACAGGCCTTTGCGCAAAGACCGACGGTCCGCACCGGTGGCATGCCTTTCGCTGGCGCGTGGCATTGTGCTTGTGCATAAAGGTTCCAGCATCAGCGTGAACCAAGGCTTTGCAGCCTCTCTCAGCGAAAGCGTGCCCATCACAGGAGCGCGCAAGCCAGCCCCTTGCGGCAAAACGCCGCGATATCAAATTAGCAGCAACAAATTATTGTACTGCGATAATTTTTCGCGAATAATCTGCCCCGCTCATCACTGTACGGAGGCATCCCATGAACAACAGCAGATCCGTGGCCTATGCCCGCTCACGCTTGCGTACCATCGGCGCATTCGCCGCTTTCCTGGCCTGGACCACTGCCGCGGTGGAATTGTTCGGCACCCCGCTGCTCTGGGTATTCGACTATCCCGATACCGTCACCGCCTACCTGCAAACCCACGGCATCAACATGCCCCTGCTGCTGGAAGACGGCTACCAACCCTCGCAACTGGCCATGGGCCTGGTGCTGGCCCTGGCGATGATTCCCGCCGCGCTGTCGGCATTCGCCCTGCTTCTGACCGGCCTGTTCTTCCTGCGCCTGTCCAAGGGCCACACCTGGAGCCCGGCGAACATCAAGATGCTCTGGTGGGTCGGCCTGATCTGCATCGGTACACCGCTGCTGTGGCCGGTGATCGATACCTTGCAGGGCCTGGCCCTGGCCATCGACCTGCCGGCCGGGGAGCGCACATTCGTGGTGTCTATCGGTGTATCATCCGAGGCTGTCTACGAGATCATGAAAGGCATTCTGCTGTGCGCCTTCTCGCTGGTCATGCGTGACGCCAAGATCATCAGCGATGAACACAACTGTTATGTCTAGCCGCCCCCTATGCCGATAATCATCCGCCTCGACGTCGTCATGGCCAGGAACAAGATCCGTTCCAAGGACCTGGCGGAAATCATCGGCATAACGGAAGCGAACCTGTCACTGCTGAAGAACGGCAAGATCAAGGGTTTCAAGATCGAAACCCTGGAGAAGCTGTGCCGCGCGCTGAACTGCCAACCCGGCGACCTGCTGGAGTTCAGCGAAGAATGATCAAGGACCGTTACACCCGTGGACACCCCAGAACAACGCCTCGCCGCCCTGGTGCTGGCGGCCCTGCTGCTCGGCGGCTGCGGCCCCTCCTATACCTATAGGTACTCGCCACCGCCCAGCGCCCATGGCATCAATTGCATCAACAGCTGCCAGACGGAACGCAACCACTGCAAGCAGATGGCCCGCCTGGAGGAAAACAGCCAACGCGCCCTGTACCAGGCCGAGCTGCGCAGCTACCAGTATTGCCAGGACAGCAAAACCAAGAAGGACGCACGTCACAAATGCCACTACCCAAGCTACCCGTACTCGAGCGGCGCGAGCTACAGTTGCGACCGCGACTACGACAGCTGTTACCTGGCCTGCGGCGGCACCATCCAGCGCATCCTGAACACAGACTGACCCACCTACGGACTTTGCCCACGTGACCCAAGCCAAGCCCCTTGCCCTGCTCAGCCTCGCCCTGGCCCTGGCCGGCTGCGCCAACGACACCTATTCGCCCAAGACCTCGTCGCTGGGCTGGGAAACCCCCGGCATGCAACTGGGGGGCGACCGCGGCCTGCCCCTGCGCGTCGACACCCCGTGCCGCAAGCGCGGTTGCGACAACGACAAGCTATTCTTCAACCCCGCCACCCCCGAACCGAGCGTCAACAGCATCCACCGCGGCTGGTAGGAAAATTCTCCTTTCCTGTGGGCAACGTAAGCTATTGGAAGGAATAGGTTTACAGCCGCCAACCGATCGCTATAATGACGCCCCATTGCCGGTATAGCTCAGCTGGTAGAGCAACTGACTTGTAATCAGTAGGTCCCGGGTTCGATTCCTGGTGCCGGCACCATTCAAGGTTCCACAGAAAGCTTTCAAAATCTCTGGAACCCCCGAAAAACCCGCCTTCTGGCGGGTTTTTTCGTTTTAGCGTTCCGTCGGATTCCGAGGGTAGCCAGCGCTAATAAGGGTAGTTTTAAGGATAGAGGTCCGTTTCGATATCGGAGACTACCCTTATGGCCCGCACCACTGCCCCGCTTACCGATACCGCCTGTCGCACGGCAAAGCCCAGAGAGCGCGAATACAAGCTCTTCGACGGCGACGGTCTTTACCTGCTTGTGCAACCCAACGGCCGCAAAGGCTGGCGACTCAGGTACGTGAAACCCGATGGCCGCGAAGGCCTGACCGCTCTCGGCAGCTATCCGGTGGTCGGGCTGGGCGACGCACGCCGCAAGCGCTTCGAGATCAAGCAGCAGCTTGCCAACGGCATAGATCCCATCCAGTACAAGCAACAAACCAAGACTCAGGCCGTGATCAACGGCCGCACCTTCGAAAGCGTTGCGCTCGACTGGCACGCGAGCATGGTGCCGAAGTGGGCGCCCGGCCACGCCAAGACTGTGCTCAGCCGATTGAAGACCCACGTGTTCCCTTTGATCGGTGCCAGAGCAATTGTTGAGCTGGACACCCACGACCTCATGCAGCCACTGGAAGCCGTGACGAAGCGCGGCACCATCGACGTAGCGCTCAGGATCAAGAACTACCTGCAAAGCATCATGCGCGAAGCCAAACGGCTGCGGCTGATCACGGCGAACCCGGCTCACGACCTCGATGGCTCGATCAAGACACCACGGGTAACTCACCGGCCCGCACTACCCCTATCGCGGCTTCCAGAGCTATTGGCATACATCGAGGACTACAGAGGTCGCCCGCTCACGCGCCTCACGGTAATGCTGTCGTTGCATGTATTCGTACGCTCCAGCGAACTGCGCTTCGCCCGTTGGAGCGAGTTCGACCTCAAGCGCGGAATCTGGGAAATCCCCGACACCCGCCCGGCGCTGGACGGCGTGCCGTTTTCCACAAGGGGTACGAAGATGGCCGGGGACATCCACGTTGTACCCTTATCGCCGCAAGCCGTGGCCTTGCTTGAACAGATCCACGCGATCACCGGCAAGTTCGACCTGGTGTTCGCGGGGGATGCCAAACCGTGGAAACCGATGTCCGAGAACACGGTGAACGCGGCGCTCAGGACGATGGGTTACGACACCAAGGTGGATATCTGCGGACACGGGTTCCGCGCCATGGCGTGCAGTGCGCTGGTCGAGTCTGGCCTATGGTCGGAGACGGCTATCGAACGGCAGATGAGCCACAAGGAACGCAACAACGTGCGCGCCGCCTATACCCACAAGGCCGAGTTCCTCGAAGAACGCCGGATGATCATGACCTGGTGGAGCCGGTTTTTGGAGGCGAACCGCAAGGACCATGTGACGCCGCATGAGTTTGCCAAGCAAATGGGCGAGAACGTCACGCGGCTTCGCAGTGCCAAGAGGACCGAGTAACCCGCCGCACCACCACCTCAACTCGCTGTGAAGTTACCCACAGCACCGCATGAGGCTCCTCCGCGCGGGTCCTTTCAAACGGGGCTGCAAAGCCGCCCCGTTTGAAAGGACCATACCTAAGAAAAAAACCGCTGGCACAGCTCACGTCTGTGGAAAACCACTGATGTCCACCGGGGGATAGTTTTATCCACAGGCGCTAAATCTCTGATATCGCGCAGCTTGACGCATATTGTCCACAGGCGTAGACCGGGAGTCGCAAGCGCTGTCGATGACAGCACCCAGGTGGCCCGAACCTTCAAGGTCACGCCGCTTTATGCGGTGGTTCTCCCAAGGGCGATTAGCATCCGGCAGCTCGCCCGGTCACTACCCATGTGATGGATGCTCTTACACACATGGCGCTCGTGCGCCAGATACACCGTACCTCGCTGCCCTGCAGCAACCTATCCACTTGGCCGAATACTGCGCCAGCCTGTGCCCGTCTCTTTCTTCTGGAAAGAGACGGGCACTTCTAACACTGCTGCAGCCCTGATCACACATGGCTTTGCGGCAATCCCCCTCGTGACAATCGGCGTGACAAACGCCGATGTCACCAGCAACAGCCCTGTAGATGATGGTGCCGCAGACCAAGGAATGGACTGCACCTGACTGACAGTCAGGCACGCCCCGGTCATCGCATTGCTGCTTGCACATGGCTCAGGATCTCGCGGCACTGGTCTCGTCAGCCAATGCAGCCTCCACCCGCCCACCGGTAACGGTGCTCAGGAGGCCAGATCATGAGATGCCCTTGCTCCCGGACGTAAGGAGCCGCCAGTCCCGCGCTAGAGGACATCCCCACAGGTCGCAGGGGCCTTGATCCTTGATAACACTCAGCATTCTTGGCGGGATGACGTGGGGCGAGGATCGGAAAGCGAACGATGAGGTGACAGACATGGCATTGGTGGGTAGGCACGACGGCCGCAATTTTGGCTACGGCAGGCAATTGAGCTATGCAGGGCCGCAGGCACTGAAAGACATGTTCGGTGGTGGCCATTACGGAACGGTCAAAGCGCACTGTGACCGGTGGTTGGCATTCGTAAAGTGGTGCCGCTCCGAACAGGGGCCCGGCATCAATGATGCGCGGCAGATTGATCGAAAGGTATTGGCCGAATACGCGGCGTATCTGCGCGACATTGTTAAGCGCGGTGATCTCGCCGTCAGCACCGCGCAAAACCGACTATCCAGCGTTAACAGGACCATGGCAGCGCTTCGCGGTGATCAGCATGTGAAACTGCCAAGTCCGAGCAAGGCGTTGGGTATCCAGCGCAGCGGAGTTCGCCAATCGGCTCCGCAAGGCCAAGACCGCGAACAGGTTAAGCAGATCTTCGATGCGCTTTGCGGTCGTGGCCAGAGACGGGCCGCCGCGATCGTCCTGTTGGCAAGAGCCACCGGCGTGCGTTTGCGTGAGGCCATCCTAGCTGACCTGCCACGGTTGAGCCGTGAGGCTAAAGAGCTAGGCAGGATTAACATTCAGGATGGCACCAAAGGCGGCCGTGCCGGAGCAACGGCTCCCCGCTGGATATCAGTGGACAACCATGTTCGAGGTGCTCTTGAGTTTGCACGGCAAGTGTCGCCTGCAGGTAGCCGCAACCTGATTGCGCCACACGAAAGCTACCTGAATCTTCTGCAAGAAAGCATCCGCCCGGCGCGGGACATCATGCATGCACACAACCTCAAGGGCTTCCATGAGCTACGAGCGGCGTACGCATGTGAGCGCTACGAGCAGATCACCCGACACCCCGCACCAATCAGTAGCGGCCAATGTTGCCAGGTAGATAGGCACCTAGATCGTGAGGCCAGAAGGCAAATCAGCTATGAGCTGGGGCACGGTCGGATCGACGTGGTCACGGCCTACATTGGGGGGCGGGTATGACCAAGGCATTTGATATGGAGGTGTTCCTGGCGGGAGTGCTGCCTGGATCACATGCTACACGGCAACGCCATTTGCGGCAGGCGAAGTTCATCCATGCTGAAATTGCAGAGCGCTGGCACCGAGGAACACCCTGGTCTTGGCAGAGGAAGCACCTAGCGTGGTTTCTTAAGCATCGTCTCGCCACACACAGCGCAGCAAGTCGGTATTACTACCTACTGACTGTGCGGCTGCTCGCTCGTCGGCTCGCAAGACCATGGATATTTAATTGCTGAAAGTTCGCCAAAATTTATGATCTTGACTAATCGTTGCTAGTCATAAAAATTCAAGCCTTCAATATGCCAACTTAGCTGCGATCTTGTCCATCAGCGTAGAGAAGATCACAGCACCGCTACCTATTTCCACAGTTCAATAGTCGGCTCATCTCTCGTGGAGTAGCGACCGACTGTATAAGAGGTATTGTCCAATCCAGGATCAATCATCGCAGTCGCATAAATTATTTGATGCTTAGCTTTCAGCTGGGATGATCTACTGACTAGAAGTCGCTGAAAATTTTGACTCCTAACCTCTTCAACACCCATATTTTCCAGCGTATCTATCATGCAGAACCTTGGATGTCTAAAAAATTCTTCATCACTTGCAGCAGCAGTAAACCCAGCAAAAAAGCTGCTCTTCAAAATAGCCCTAGAACTTGCCGAGAAATAGCTCTGACCATCTACAGTTAAGCGGTTAGCCTCAAAAGAAAAACTTATACCCTTAGCGTTCTCAAAAGAATCTTGCCTGCGGAGGTCATTATGAAGCAAGAACTTCACCTCTTCCGAAATTAGTAAATATGCACGATTCAGCCTATCTTGTTGCGCATATCTTAATTTTTGATTTTTCTCATCAAGCAAGTTAATTTTTAACTGCAAATCAGTTTTTTTCTGAGAAAGGCTCGAGATAACCTCGGACATCTTAGATTTCTGATCTAAATCCTCGATCACTCTATCTATATATCCTGATTTACGCTGCAACTCCCTCAGCAATTGCTGATTCTCTGAGGAAGGACGTCCAAGCTGGGAGGAAAGTTTTTGTGCCGCTGACTTCCATCCCTCAAGCAAAGAATCTAAACCCTGCTCCAAATTTAACAGCTTCTCTTTACGACGTTCTTGGAGCACTTCTGACTGCTTTATCTGAACCGCCGATTCATTCACCAGTCCCGCTATGCGGGCTGCCACTTGCTCCGAACTATACGGAGTCTTACATAGATGACATGCGTAACTTACCGACTCCTCTTCACCATCTAAAATGCTGAAACAAGCCGGGCATGAATGAAATTTTATTTCCTCTAAATTTTTAGCTACAATCGCAGAATCTCGGAGATTGTTTACTTTCTCCTTAAGACCATTTACAAATGCATCCGAATCGGCAATATCGAGCATTAGCGAGTGAATCGCCTGTTTAGCTTTGGCTATTTCAACTTGCTTTTTTCTAACGAGATCGTAAGATTCCGTCTGATCCTTCATACTAATAGGATCAGGCGAGAGAGAGGCCATCTTTCTCTCAAGCAAATCTATTTCTTCTTCAACCTGACGCTTCTGCTTTAAGAGCTCTTCGCGCTCAGCGGAGAGCCAATCTGTGGTCGAAACTTCTTGCTCAGCTTTTCCCAAGACCACAAACAAGTTTCGCAACTGCACATCAATCTTGTCAAATTCTTTCTTCAAAGACTTTAGATCTTGAATATTTTCATACAAATCATTTGTATATGCTCCACAAAGCAATCGACCAATCGTGTCCCTAGTATCTTTTTGTTCAAACTGCTCAAATCTGAAAATTTCATCCACAGGACTCAATTGATCGGCGTAAAGCAAGCGCAGCACTTGGTGCATTGTAATGTTTCCGGACACTTCCAAAGAAACATCAGGCATGCCAAGCAACCTGAACAGTACCTGAGAGAAACTTTCAGTCGTCAGCGATCGACGATACGGATATCGGTTCCATGCATTTGGTGGCTGTTCTAAAGACAGATCGTATGCGCCACTAAATATATCCATAGGAGAACCAGGCTTCTCAGATATATCCCTAGCCAGTGTGACAACGATACCGTTAAGCTCGACCTCCAAATATACACGACTGCAAAGAAGCGCAGCAGTGCTCCAATCAGTGAGATCTCCCCCCAATCCATAATATATAAAATTAAGTATAGTTGACTTTCCCGACGCATTCTCCCCACGAATTACATTAACCCCTGGGTGAAGTCGTTCGTCATACACAGACTTAGCGCCCTTTATAACGATCAGCCGCCTAACTATAAGCGATGGTTCAAACTGTGTCATATCGATACTCCAGCAATCCTGTTCTGGCCTTCAACCCGTCACGTCCAAAGATAGAATATTCAGAAGCGAGCACGTTAATCAAATCAACTAATTTTGATTGCTCTTCGTTCAAGGCATGAATGCGAGCAAGGACCTCTGACGGCGCCAACTTCCCAGTTAGCTTTATTTCTTTCCGGCTATAAGCCGTAGCATCTAGATAGCCATTAGAAACCAAAGTATCAAGCGCCGCAACTTGCATACTTTGCATTCGAGAAAAAAGCACAAATGAATCAGGCAATTCACCGTATGGCTTTAGATAATTAAAATCAGACGCCACACGTTTGTACTTACGATGCTCGGAGCGCAACTTTATTTCCCCAGAGCGAAATGGATAAAGCAAATAAAAATCTAAAATACGAGCATGATCTACTGTCAGCGAATCCAATCCGCTAGTTATTTCCATGATTCGAAAAAATCTAAACAGGGCATGAAAAGGGTCAAAAGCCGCTTGGAATGTAATCTGGATCATTTATGCCACCGCACGTAGCACTGCTCCGCCAGCCAATACACCATACCCATTGCTACACTATGATCCATGGATAAGACCCCAGCACCACAGTCATCAATAGTTGGCACAATAATCTTCGCGTCGACCAACTCATTAACTTCGACTATTGACAAACCATCAACCTGCGGATAAATAAAACTTTGGAAACTATATTCAACTCTCGCAAGTAAACAAGCCAATATCTCTTGCGCCGATGCGTAGTGAGAATATCGCTCAAGCATTTTCGAAAAAAGTTCTTTCTTTTCTAGAGCGTCATAGATTTCATATTCCCGACCACCAGCCTTTAGCTTTGCTTCTAAACCTTCGACCCCATCTATAGCGCGTTTTTTATGAAATCTACTCAGGCTATCTAAAGTATCTCTAGCTCGTTCATTTGACTCAATCTCTTTCCCCAGCTTTTCGAGCAGCAACTCAATCTTATTAGTCGGCTTGGCTGGCAATAAATTATAGTTGGTTATCTTGTCGCGCCCGACAATATCTGCACCCGCAGATGCACCTGTTTGATCTACAGCAACTGGCAAATCAACCATTGGAACCAGTCCAGACTTATTTGTTTCTGGTAATTTTATCCCTGCCGACAACATCTCCCCCAGCCCGAGCCTTGCTTTGATCGGTAATAACCCCACCATTCTTTACACTACTCCTTGTGAATTTTAGGGTTACAGCGGCTCCGCCCGCCGCACCGGCTACAAAACTTACGATCTCGGACAGGTACTGCATAACTATATTCATGACCAAAGCTCCATCTTAGACATCAAAACGCCATCCTATACGCAAGCGCCTCCGAGGTACAGTTGGATCCACAGCGTCTGACCTCACACAGAGCGATTTTTGAGCGTTCATAGCCCTATAGCTAAGCGAGCATGCTTTGAATCTCTTCTCGGAGAATTATGGAAAGTGTCAAAAGGATAGAAATTGAGGTAGCCGACAAAAAACTAAAATTATAAGTTATTGAAATATATTGATTTATTCATTTTTTTCGACTCCTGGTGCCGCACCATTCAAGGTTCCATAGAAAGCTTTCAAAATCTCTGGAACCCCCGAAAAACCCGCCTTCTGGCGGGTTTTTTCGTTTTAGAGTCGCCCATTCCTACCTGCTACAGCTGGATACGAATTCGATCACTTGACCGCCAGTCCGCGGGCGACGGATCAAATCGAACTGAGAGGTTCATATGAGCTTTGTCGAGCAGTGCCTGGAAGGCAGCGTGCTGGAACAAGAAATCGACCAGTTTGTCGAGGCCTGGCATGAAGGTCGTGAAGGCGCAGACATGGAATTGCACGAGTACCTCGGCATGACCTGGGAGGAATACCAGTTATGGGCTACCACTCCCTCAGTGCTGCCATTCGTGCTGACCGCGCGAAAACGTGGCACTACTCTGGAGCAGGAACTGGCACAAGACCGGTTCGCCATGGCTGCGCGAGCCAGTTCGGAGGGGGAAGCTACCAGGGTCGAAGCCTGGCTGCGTAGCATTGGTAGGATTTGATGCTTCCAATAGAGAAGATGGCTCGCCGTGTACTAGTGTGGTGTTTCATAAATAACAACCATACATCGCGGCGCTTTTTGGTCGTATTTGCAAAACACCACACTAGATCATGACACCTTGTTCAGCCGACCTCGCCAGCCTCGACAGGCAGGGCGGATCGATTATGCCGCGAATGTCGTACTTCAATAATGATGACCCGACAAGATACGGCGTCCAACAGCGCGTCGATTCTTCTACAGTTTTCTTCATCAAGGTTCGCATCCCACTCATCCAGCATCAATACGGGAGGTAATGACGCAAGTGCAAACTCAATTTCCCGGATACTTGACTGCCCAGTGGATAGCGCTTTATCGAACGCCAAAAAGCGAGTCTCTGGTGTCAGCAGCAACGCGTCGGGGACGCTTTGCTTGATTACTTTCAAAAACGTGGACTTACCAGAGCCATTACTGCCCGTCACCGTAAACCGGCCACTCTTGATCTGAGAACCCACGATCACCTTCAAAAGAGTCTGTGGGGGCACGCAAGCGGCGGTCGCGGTCTCAATTATCGACACGCCGTGCAAGGGAGCTGAATACATGGCGTAATGAGTGTCGAGCGTGTGGATGAAACCTTCCAGATTACGTAGCTTGGCACGCACGAGGTAGAACTGGCTCAGGTAGATGCTCAAGGAGTGCACGCTACCGAAAACCTGCAAGCTGCGGGGTAGAACAGCCACCAGGGCGCCTATTGTGGCCAAGGTGAACAAGTTTGAATACTGCAGTAACAGCAGGACTGCCGCTGTCGAAATAATGATGGGAAAACAGGCAACAACCTGCTCCATAAGTGCATACCGGTTGACCTCGCCAAAGTATCCGCCAACCTTGTCGTGAAGTTCACCAAACCCGGCCTTCCGCATGGGACGGTTACCGAACATGGCCGCATTCCAAGTGCGCTCCACCGATAGCAGAGCATCAAGCTTGTGCTGCTGCATCGCGCCCGCCGCTTGCTCGATCCGCTTACGCAGCACCAAGACGAACACCAGAGACACCACCAGGGAAGCGCCCATGACCAAGGTGATCTGCCACCCTATGGAGAGATAAAAGACCAGCAGTGTCAACACGATGTTCAAACCGACCGAAATGAACCCAACATAGAAGGCGCAAGTATAGTTGAGCGTGGACAAGGCCTCCCCACCTAACCACTGGGAAATCGTTTTCTTGTTTTTTTCCGAGGCCAGCTGTAAATGCTCAGTCGAATTGGCCAGTGTGTCAGTAACATATTGCTCCCAAGCTGCATTTGACGCGCGGTTGGAAAACAGGCTGGCGATCGAGCTAGCAACGTAACCCAGTAGCGCAAATAGGAAAAAGATGCTGATGCATGCCATCGCCTGGTCGATTTCACTCTGTCCTAGTGCCAATCCTGCCCGAGCAATGTAATACGTCGACAGCGCCAGCAGGATTTGCTGAGTTACTGTGAAACCCAGTGCTGCCAGCATTCGCCAATCACGCAGTATCATTGTGCTCCCTCAGATAAATAATAGGCCGCCGATCAGGACCAGCACTACACATAAACCGACCCCGGCCCCCAGTATCATCCTGTATCGTCGGCGCATCGCCAACGCTTCACCGACCTTGCTCTTGGCATAGCCTTTCACATGCTCGCTCGAGAACTTGCCAATGAACGAGTTCAAGAACTTAAGCTTTGAGAACACACCATAATGACCGGGTGTCAGAAATTGCAGGTCCTGTGCAGTCAAGTCCCGCAGTACCAGCGTGGGTGTGGGAGTGCGTAACGGAAAGTAATGATGGGAATGGAGGCTGGGAGCTTGGCTGTCCTTGTACAGCGCGCCAATCATCAGTTCGTCCTTGATGCAGTCGGGTTTAGCTGCAATGTGAATACGTAGCAGGCGAACGATGTCGAAATCGGCTTCAAACAGGATGACGACCGCACCGAATGAGCGATTGTCGCGAGCTTTGTAAAAGGTTATGCAAGATCTAATCAGCTCAAGTAGTTGCTGGTCAGAATGGCGGCTCTCAAAGTAAGTAAGGTAGACATTGTTCTCTGCCAATGCCTTTGGCATGAACGGGCACATAACTCCATTTCTATGAGGATGCGGTGCGGTCAAAAAGTCCCGCAGGTAGGGCAGGACTCCTTCACAGCAAGTGTTGACGAAAGATGGAGCGTCGATAGGAACCGGCTCTGCAATTGACCACAGACTCATGCGTTTTCCTTAACGTGAAAGCCCCCCAATCCGGGGGGGCTAGCATCGCCGACTTACCAGTTCCAACCGCAAGGTGGACGGATTGGGTGGATTGGCATGCCACAGCCGCTAACGGCAGCGTACAGCTTTTTCAACAAACTCTGCGGGCGAGCATCACCAAAGGTGGCGCCATTGCGGGCTTGAGTAAATGCCTCAGACTTCGGATCGGAAAAGTTTGCGTCCATGTAAAGCTCCAGATGAGAAATTCTATCAAACGCTTTTGATAGTCATTTGACCATACGCTAGCACGTTTTCTTTCGCAAGCATCTCGCTCCCATAGTCGAAGCGGTGCAGATCCGATTGGAGCATGACCCAGGAAAGATGAAGATTGGCCGGGAGCCGGTGGAGCAGCCCTCCGGAACGCCAAATACTGGATGGGAAGCACCCACTCGCTGCAGACGCCGAATAACCCGCTGCAGGCCAAGCCGACAAGCTAACCCGGCCTCAGTATCCTGAACCCAGACTCATCGCCTGGAACATCGCTCGGCACTACGCTGCTGCCGGTAACCGGCCAATCGCTCACGCATCTCTCGATAGCGTCGGCTGTTGAGTAACAGAAGGGACAACAGCGCCGCCAACAGGCTGCCGCTGTAGATAAACATGTTCGGTCGATACCCATAGGCAGGAAGCGTGATCACCAGGCAGCCGATGCACAACCCGGCCACCAACCACGCTCCCCAGGTACGCCCACGTACCACGGCACCATGGCCCAGCATGAAGACCGCCAGGGTGACGAACAGGCTCCAGGGGAACACCCCCTCCTGCGAGCAGTGTCGGCAATACGTGCTCCATACCAGTGCAAAGGTCCAGGCAACGGCAATGATGGAGGAGAAGTACGCCCCGATGAACACCCCGAAATAGCGACCGAGAAAGCGCTTCAATTCCGGATTAATCATCATTCCGATAATTCCTTATATAAACCGACCTTTCCCTCTGCTGGCGGCCTACCACCATCAATTTGTCCCCGCCCGTTCTCTCAACGGGTTCTCAGAATTTGAGTAGGCAAGGATTCGATCAGTACCCTGATCCAAGGCTCATCGCCTGGAACGTCGCTCGGCAATTCGCTGCTGTCGGTAATCGGCCAGACGCTCGCGCATTTCGCGATAACGTTTGCTATTGAGCACCAGCAATCCGAGCAGCCCGCTCAGCAACGTGGAAATGTATGAGACTGGATGGGGGCCAAAGGGATAGCTGGGCAGGGCGACAAGTAGGCTCAGTACCAGTATTCCCACGATGCCCCAAACGCCCCAATAACGGCCACGAGCCACGGCAAGATGTGTCAGCGCCGTCATCAGGCCCACTGCAAGGGCCGTGATCAGCATCGGATTACCGCCTGCCGAGTACTCACGCAGATAAGTCGCGAAGGAAAGTGACACTGCGCCAGCATACGTGAAGCAGCACAGGAAAAAGCCGGCGATGAACACAGGGAAGTAACGCGACATGAAGCTCTGAAACTCAAAACTGCGATTCACTCCGTCACTTCCTCGTATAAGCCAACGGCTATGCTTTGTACCGTGCTGCTACCCACGAGCCCAATGCCTGCCCCCAGGGAGTCCTTGATCAATGTCTGGGTCGCATGAGTAATCTGAGTTGGGGTATAGCGTTTCACCAATTCCCCGGCGCTTTGCCGGAGCTTGAGCTGCTTGGCAGTCAACGAGGGGTGCTTGATCCTCAGCAATTCGTCGGTGAGCGACTTGCGCTGCTGCCGGCTGAGCGAACGGGTCAATTCTTGCCAACTGCGTCCCGTGGCCGCCTTGCGCACCTGCAGATAGCGTACGGTTGTAAGCCCCGAAGCCCCCACACCCAGGAGGGACAATGCATCCAGTAAAGGGGAAGTTGCTTGGTACCAAGCCTGGTCATCCATCCGGTCGTTAGCAGCTGGATCGTTCAATTCGTTGTGGGTTCGGACGAGGCCAATACCACATTGCGCCGTACTCGCCAGCGTAGCCGCCGTGCTTGCATAGGTCAGGGCCAGACTGGCACCGCCAGTGAAAGGTACGGCAATAGTCCCGCTGAACAACACAACCCATCCGATGAACGCACCCGCGCAGGATAACGTCGTGCCTACTGCTTCCTTCACTACCCGCGACTCTCGCGGGTTGGTCTGCAGTTGGTTCATGAATTGCTCAGGCGAGGTATAACGCGGTGCCTCGCGCAGGATCACGCGCTTAGGCGCGACACTGCAAATCGGCTGGAACTCGCGCAGCACGATAACGTTGTAATCGGCATCGATGTACACGACGCCGGCACCGACAATGCCGGGGTCGGCGTCGATGGCCTTGAAGAGCTTTTGCTGGTTGACCATGCCCTGGACACGCTGCCGGGCCACGAATTGCGAGGCGCTGCCCAAGGGTTTGGGCAAGAAGTCTGTCATGGGGTGGTGTCCTTACTCATATACGGATGACGCTGTGTCGCGATAGGGGCGCTAGACGCCCCCCGCTTCAACCTCACACGTTCGGGCAAGGTACCGGCGCCCAGTCACCCATGTCTGGGTTGCGGCACATATTGTTGACCTGGTCTACACCGGCCTTGGCCACTTGTTGGGCCTCGGTCTTCTTGGTGGTGGCATTCTGCAGAGTCTTCTCGGTGCTCACGGCTTCCTTCGGTACCGCCGGCAGCTTCCGCGACTTGGTCTTGGAGCCGGAGGTCTTCGCTGTCTCGGCCTGCGCCACTACGGTCACGTCCGAACGTGGTACGCCGACCTGCTTGAGATCCTGCTCGTAGGCCTGGGTGTAGTTGTCCAGGTTCTCTCCCAGACGACCGTTGACCGCAGTGATCAGGTTGTTCGATTCCTGCAGGCCCGAGACGATCTCGGCCAGGCGCTTGCGCCCTTCGGTGTCGTTGATGCGACCCGCCTTGCGACCGTCCAACAGGTTGGCGAACTCACGCTGGTAGCAGCTTTGCGAGGCTTTGGCGTAGGCCGTGGTGCGGTCCATGTCCGCCGCGCTCTTGTCGATATCGGTGGCGTAGGAGGCGATGCGCTGCTTGTCGTCACTGATCTGCTTCTGGCGCTCGGTGTAGTAGCCCGCAGCACCACCCACCAGGGCACCGCCAGCGGCGCCGATGGCAGCGTTGCGACCGCGGTTGTCACCATCGACCAACGCACCGGTCAGGGCGCCGCCGACTGCGCCGAGCAGTGCGCCGGTGGCCACCGAGCGGGTCATGTTGGAGTCGGTGGCACGCAGGTGCTGCACGGGCTCGTAGCAGCTAGGGTAGTACTCGACCTTGGTGCTGGCGCCGATCCTGGAGACTGGCGAGCTGGCGCATCCGGTCAGCAGAACGCTGCTGAAGCCTGCGGCCAGCAACAGAGCGGTGCGGGTGTGGGAGGTGGAGATCAGCTTGCGTGTGAAAAGCATGGTCAGGTTCTCTCTTGGTTTGAACACGCCCGGGCAGCGTCATGCCAGCCCGGGATTCCTTTCTTGGTTCAGGTACTTCAGGGTCTCGGCGCTGCCGATGCGAGCAGCTCCTTGAGGATCGTCGCCGGGTCGGCTCGCCGGTTCTGGCGATACTCCCCGACGTGGCGGACGAACAAGGTGGCGCGGGTCACCAGGCTCTTGCCCAGGACCGGTTTGCGATTGAGCTCTTCCTTCACGCGCTGGAACTGCGCCTGGATCACCGCATCGGTGTAGCGCGTCCCGCTGGCCAGGTTGTCGATGTAGATCGCCACGGCGCCATCCAGGGCGCTGCGGCCGTTGGCGATGGCAGCCGCAAACAGGCGTGCGCTGGCCTGGTCGCCCGAGGTCTGGGCCTGGCGCTGGGTTTTCTGCAGATTGGTCAGGCGAATGTTGTAGTTATTGATGGTCTCGGCCACCAGGGCTGCGGACTGGATCAGGTTCCCGGCCGCTTCCTCACGTTGCCGGGCAATCAGCGAGACATTGCGCTTGAGCTCTTCGTTGACCAAGCCCAGCTCGGCTTGCAGGCGCGGGTCGGCTGAAGTCGCGATAATGCCGTCCAGGCGCTTGGTGGGATCCTGGGCGTCGTCGATGGCGTCGGTCAGGCTGGCCAGGCGGCCCTCCTTCTGCCACTGCTCGAACAATTCCTGATAACGCGAGCGTGGCGCCGACAGGGCACCGATGGCCACCCGGAACCCCGTGGTCTCGTTGCGCTGCTCGGTGCCATCGGCGCCAAACAGGGGGTACTCCCGGCGCATGCCGGTGAACAGCGTGCCTTCGCCTTCGAGGTAGTTACCACCCTTGACCACGAAACCGCCGTAAGCGCCTTGGCGCCGGCCGGCATGAACCAGTTGGAACGACTCCTGGACCATTTCCGCGGCGTTGCCGATCACATCGAACAGCCCCAGCGGGTTCGGTTGGCGGGTACCGATCGGCATCAGCCGCGCAGCCTGCCCGGTGCCCCCGGCGACCTGATTGAACACCGCCCAATCGGCCAGGGGCCCTTCGCTGTCGCTGCCCTGGACCTTACGCGGGAACAACCGCCCTTCCAGTTCCTGGCGACTGACGAGCGAACCGCCACGGGCAGCGAACTCCCACTCCACTTCGGTAGGCAGACGCACGAAGCCGACCCCTCCTTCCTCGGGCTTGCTGCCGCGGCCACTTACCGGTAGCAGGTCGCGGTGATGCTTCATCAGCCAGGCGCTGTAGACCGCGGCGAAACGCTCCGCTTCGAAACGCGACAGCTTGACCTTGGGCAGGCGGCCCGACGCTTCGGTCACTGGCTCGCAGGCAGTGGCCGCCTGACCGCTGGCCAACGATTGGGCTTGGGCCATGACCTGCTTGTACTGGCGCTCGGTAACCTCGTACTTGCCGATGAAATACATCATCGGCTTGAGCGGGCTGCCCGCCTCGATCACGGGCAGGCTTGGCCCAACCAGCTTCTGCCAGGATGGCGCCAGGTCCGCCTGGCTGAACTGGCCATTGATGAAGTCACGCCGGTAACCGGAGATGAACGACTGCTTGTAGCCGGCCTCGCCCTCACTGAACGGATAGCCCAAACTGACCTCGCGATCATCCAGGCTGCCTTGGGCCAGCACATAGACATGGCGGAACACCATCTCACCGCCACAGGGCAGCGGCAGGCTGACGTCATCGCTCAAAGGCTTGGGGTTGTCCAACTTGCTGGTGGAAACGGGCGCAGCCTTGTTGCCGGCCTCGGCTGGGGCCTTGGTCTTGGCTTTGTCATCGTCCTCGGCCTGTGCGCAAGCGACCAGCGTCAGGGCGGCAACGACCAGGGCGGCGGCCCGTAGACGACATTCAGACATCACGGATTCCTTCACAGGTTTCGATCCGCGCCGCTCGCCAGCCACCCAGGATGGCAGCGACGGAGCTCGCCAAGAGGACGGCCAACAGCGCGATCAGATAGTGCATGGGCAGCAGGTGACTGGCGTATTCGCCTGGCCCCTGCGTGAAAAGACGGTTCAAGCCGTGTTCGGCCACTAGGTACAGCAACGCCGCCAGGCCGGCTGCCAAAACACCGCTGTACAAAGCCTGGAGCACCACGAACGCCAGCAGCGCGGCGGTGCCGAAGCCCAGCAGGCGCAACACTGCCAACTCGCGCCGCTTGCGCTCCACCGCAGCCAGCGCGCCAGCGGCAGTGGCAGCGACCGCACCGGCGATGGCCAGGGCAGCGATGATCCAGAACACCAGGTCCAGGTTGCGGCTCAAGGATTGCACTTGGGCGATCTGCGCGGCCTGGGTCGACACCAGCAACTTACGTTCGGCGAACAGCCGGCGCAGCGGCTCGACATCCGCGAGCGTCCGGGCATACAGGCGAAACGCCGGGTACACCCGCAGGGCCGGGTCACCCGCGGCCTCCCCGTGCCAGCCCAGGGCCGGCACGGCGCGGCCATCGCGATAGTCTTCGGCGGCCATCAACAAAGCCAGCGGGGCGAACAGGCCATCCCGCTCGAACGCCGCCAATGGCAATACGGCTACCACCCGCACGGGGGCCTGGCGCCTCTGCAGCTCGCCTGCCTGCTGACGACCGAAGCTGGCCACCAGGGTATCGCCCGTCTTCACGCCCAGTTTTTCCGCGGCGGTGAAGCTGAGCACCACCTCCTGCAAGCCGGTCGGCTGCACTACGCCTTGCAGCAATGGATCGCCATCGGCAGTGGGCAGCATTTCAACCGTCACTAAACGCCCCTTGGCTGGCGACAACAATTCGGCGGTAGCGGCGATCTGGCGAGGGCGTGGGATCGCGAACGCCACATCCGCTCGGTTGGCCAGGGCGGTGACAAAAGCCGTATCGAAGCGCCCACCGCCCATGGGAATGATCTCGCGCACACCGGGGTCGCGCTGCAAACGCTCGGTGAGGCTGCCGACCAGGCCGAACTTGAGGCCGAACAGCACCAGCAATGGCGCGATCACCGCCACCAGCGCCAGCACACCGCAGGCCGACAGCCGCGCATCGTTGCGGTAGTCCTGCCAGGCCAACCCGGCGATCAGCAAGGGGCGTATCATGCCGACCGCTCCAGGGTCGCGGTGACGCCGCCGTCTGCATCGCGGCGACAAGCCATGCGCAAAACGACCAGGCCCGCGTTGCGCACCAAGGCCTCGTCATGGCTGGCAACGACGCAGGTGACGCGGTGCGCCTGGGCCTGGCGCAACAGCAGGTGCATGACGCGCTCGGCATTGACCGGGTCCAATGCCGCCGTGGGCTCGTCGGCCAACAACAGAGCCGGCCCGTGGGCCAGCGCACGGGCACAACTGACCCGCTGACGCTGGCCGAGCGACAACGCCGCCGGACGCTTGCCCAGTTGTTCATGGATATCCAACGCCGTGGCCAGGCGCTCGACGCTACCGTCGTCGTCCAGGCCCAGCAAACGACGCGGCAGGCTGATGTTGCCACGCACGCTCAAGAAACCGAGCAGGCCGCCAGCCTGCAACACATAGCCCAGGTGTCGGCTGCGCAGGGTTGCCAGGCGGTCGAGGCGACGCTGGCGCCAGAGCCCGGCAATGTCCTGGTCGCTTCCTTCGACGCCCAGGCTGAAGCATTCGGCTTTATCCGGCGCCAACACCAGGCCCAGCAGGTCGAGCAACGTGCTCTTGCCACAACCACTGGGGCCGACCAGGGCCAAGCACTCGCCCATCGCCACCTGCAGCCGCTCGATCTCCAGACTGTAACGCTGGGCCCCCTGCCCGCGCGTCTTGTGCACTCCCTGCAGATGGACCATCACGGCAGGGTCGACAGCGGGACACGGTACAGAGCATCGCCCGGCTCGGCATTACCGAAGCGCACCCAGTTGGCCATGTCGTTGTGGAAGGTTTCGTACAAGCGGATCTTCGACTCCAACTCGTCGATGAAGTCCTCCTGCTCGGCGACGGAGAGCGACAGCCACAGGTCCTGGGTCATGCCCAGGGATTTGCTGCGGTACGGCAGACCGTCCAGGTACTCGCCCAGCACACCGCTCTGAGCCAGGTTGGCGCCCTTGCGCAGGGCAGCCGGATCACGGCTCATGTAGGCACTGGCGCTGGCGATCTCATTGAAGAAATCGCCTGGCGAACTGCGGGACTTGCGTGCGGCATCGACGATCAACTTGAGCGATTGCTGCAGGTCGTTGAGCTGCAGCTTGGTCAGCATCACGCATACCTGCAGCGTCGGCAACGCCGGGTTGGTCAGGTCGCGATCGGCTGTCCAGGCGCTTACCACCCGAGGTGCCTGGCTGGCGCTGCGACGTCCGAGGAAGTCCATATGCATGGCGTATCCGATGGCCTGCGACTTGGCCGCCAAGGTCGAAGCCGAGGTCAGTAATGGCGCAGGCTGCGGCTGCTTGTTGCGGACCTGATGGACCAACTCGGCGAAAGTCGAGCCGATCTCCCTCACGCGCTCGCCGAACAGCGTCACGTCACCGCCCGGCACCGAGACGTAAAGGTCGCCGATACGTGGGTTGCTGTCGGCGGTGAGCACCCGGTACTGCTGCTCGGCCGAGCCATGGTTCTTCACCCCGGCTGGCGTGCGCAAGTGCAGGGCATAGATCTTGATCTGCTTGCTCAGGGCCGCCTGGCGGACCTCCGCTTCGTTCATCTGGGTGCTGCTGTACGGGTCGCTCTTGCGCAGCGCCCCTGCGTCGCTGACCAACAAGATCAGACGGCCACCATAGCCCGACCAATCCATGCCCTCGACAGCCTGCATGACGCCGGCAAAGGCGTCTTCGTTGAAGGAGTGGCTGGACACCGTAGTGGCCTTGACCTGCGACGCCGCCTTGAGAAAGCGTGCCGGGTCGCGGCCTTCCTCCAGCGTCACCAGGGTACGGCTCAGGTAATCCAGCCCTGGGGTGCGCCTGGTATTGTTGCGGAACCCCACCAAGCCAAAGCTGACGTTATCCAGCTCGCCCCGCGCGGCTAACTGCTGCTGCAGTTCGCTGACCACCTGGCGTACGCGGTCGATATAGGGCTGCATGGATACCGAAGTATCCACCACCAGGACCACGGCAGTGCGAAACGCCTTGTCATCAGCTGTCGCCACACCTGCGGCGTCGGGCGCTGCGGCGCTGCCACCCGGGTCGATCGAGGCGATGTTGAGCAATTGCACCGGTTGCCCTTCGGCGTCGAAGCTTTCACGGTAATCGAAGATCGGCATCAGGTAGAACTGCGTCTGAGGCACGGCACTGTCGGTCGGTTCCAGAGCCATCACCTGAGGCACCTGGTCCGGTGCGGTCTGCGCTTTGAGCAGTTCAGCGCGGGCCAGGCGGCTGTCGTCGAGCAACTGCTGCACATCCTCGGGCTGGCGCATGAACATCACAGGCGAACGTCCAGAGCGCTCGGTGAACTTGAGCACCAGGCTCTGCTTCCAGTCACTGGCCTGGCTGGCCTGTAACCAGCCGTCGCGCTGACCGTCACTGGCGGCCCCGACCTGCAACCAGGTCTGCCCCTGCGCATCCTTGCGCTGGTAGACGTAGAGCACGCTGAAGGCCGGCAGGCTGTCGTGCGCCTTACCACCGGGCGCATCGAACAGACGTGCACCTGGTTTGCTGAGTACGCGCTGGAACAAGGTCTTCTTGCCGGGCATCAGCAAGGGGCGTTGATCATCGACGACTACAGCCGCAGGGGTGCCAGCCTGGGAGGCGTCCGACACAGGCTGCTGCGCCACCGGGGCATCAGGCACGGGGGCGTCACCACCGTGTAGCCACCAGTAACCCGCGCCGCCCAGGCCAACGGCTGCCGCGATAGCCACCGCGAGCAAGGCCACGGCGGGTTTCTTTTTCGGTGTGGCGACAACCGGCGCAGGGGATGGCGTCGGCTGTCGATGCGAAGGTGGCGTTTGCGGGATCTCGATGGAAACCGGGGTCAGCCCTCCGAGGTCACGTCCACCCTTGTCGGCCATGGGGCCAGGCGAAAGCGGGCGAACCAACGTACTGTCGGCATCCTGTGCCGGCAGACGATCGAGGGCGGCGAGCAGCGCCGCAGCATCGGCAAAACGCTCGCCAGGGTCCTTGGCCAGCAGCCCGCGCAGGATATCCTGATAGCGGCCATGTTCGATGGGCAGCTCCGGCAATGGCTCGGTGAGGTGGGCCAAGGCCGTGGACAGCGCATCGTTACCACTGTAGGGCAGCTTGCCGACAAGAATCTCGTAGAGCACCACACCAAGCGCGTAAAGGTCGGCACGGCCATCGATCTCCAGGCCACGGGCTTGCTCCGGGCTCATGTAGCTGGGCGTACCCACGGCAAAACCAGCCTGCGTGAACTGGGTGCGGTCATCCAATGACTTGGCGATGCCGAAGTCCGAAAGCACTGCGGTGCCATCGGCGCGGAACAGGATGTTGGCAGGCTTGACGTCGCGGTGCACCAAGCCTTGGGCATGGGCATAGCCCAGCGCCTGGGCGATCTGGCGGACGTACAGCAGCCCTTGCTCCGGTGCCAGGCCGGCGGCGATGCGCTCCTTGAGCGTGCCGCTGGGCAGGTACTCCATGGCCATGTAGTACAACTCGCCGACATTGCCGATGTCGTGGATGGTGGCGATGTGCGGGTGCGACAGCCGAGCCAGGGTGCGCCCTTCACGCAGGAACCGCTCGCAAAAGGTAGGGTCGGCAGCCAGGCTCGCAGCCATCACCTTGAGTGCTACCTTGCGCTCCAGGGAACGCTGGGTCGCCAGGTACACACTGGCCATGGCGCCCTGGCCAAGCTCGCTATCGATATCGAATCCTGGGATGTGCATGTCCATGATGTCTTCAGCTCACCTTCACGACCACGGCGGTGATGTTGTCTGGAGCGCCCCGGGTCAGGCCGAGATGCACCAGGCTGCGTACCACCTGGTAGGGATCGGCGTGGCCGAGCACATCGGCGATCTCGTGATCCTCGGCGGTCTTGTTCAGCCCATCGCTGCACAACAGGTAGGTATCGCCGCGCTGCACGTGCAACGTGACAGCCTGCAACTCGAGTTGGTCTTGAACACCGATGGCGCGGGTGACGATGTTGCCTCGCGGATGCACGCGGGCCTCGGCCTCGCTGAGCAGGCCGCTGTCCTGCAGTTCCTGGACATAGCTATGGTCGTGGGACAGGCGCTCGATACGCCCTTCGCGCAAGCGGTACAGGCGGCTGTCGCCGGCCCATAGCCCAATGGCCTGCTGGTCCCGTGCGGCCAGCACCACTACGGTGCTACCCATCATCGCCACACCGCGCCGCGTGGTCTCGTCACGGACTGCCCGGTTGACCCGATCAAGGGTATCGCGCACCACTTGAACGCATTGCTCTAGCGCCTCGACCTGTCGTATCTGTCTCAGGCTGTCGACCGCCAGGCTGCTGACATAGTCGCCGGCCGCATGCCCACCCATACCGTCAGCCACTGCCCACAAGCCATCGGCCGTCAGTTCCAGGCAGGCGTCTTCGTTGATCTTGCGCACCATGCCGACATGGCTGTAACTGGCCGCGGTGTAATGCATGGCGGTCATCAAGAGTATGCCTCGCTACCCAGGAGAAACCCGGCGAAATCCTCACTGCGGGGAAGCCCCACACAGCGCATCAGTCCGGGAGCGATACGTTCCGAACCCCTGCCCCACCACAAACTCATGCCTTCGCAGGCACATTCGGCCAGGGCCAAGGCACGCCCTTGCGGCGTAGTCGCATCCAACCGCTGCAGGCCGCCGACCGTCAGCCGGGCCGGCGCAGCCTGCGGGAGTGGCCAGGCGTCGCGAAACGGCTGCAAAGCCGCTTCGAAGTCCTCAAGCACTGCACCTGGCTCAAGCGTCGCCAATAATGCTGTTTCCACCTGCTCGAACCACTCCTCGCCTCCGGCCACTGCCGTCGCCAACGGCTGGCCAGGCTCCAGCACCTGGGCCACCGTCAATGGAAAATACCGCCCGACCCGGTCGATGCTCGGCATCAGCACCCCGACTGCCGCTTGCGGTCCACATAGCCCTGGCGCCAACGCAAAGCGCCACAACGGGCTGACCAGGTAGGCCTCGAGCCAACTGTCGCCCAAATGCTGCTGGCTGGACTGGAGCCCCGCCGCCAGCCATTGGTCCCAGGGCTGGATGAAACTCTGCGGCAAGGCGCGACTGACGAAGTCACCGCGGCTTGCCAGCTTTCCGTAAAACCCCACGTCGTTCACAGATGCTCCGGCAGGCTGAAACCGCTGACCACTCGGCTGCGGAACGGGTTGAAGGCGCTGCTGGCACGCAGCTCGTAGGAGACACTCACACCGTCCACACGCAGGCGCAAGCTGAAGCGCTCGGGTGTGCTCCCGGCCACCAGGTCGGACTGGTCGAGCAAGCGGAACCAGGCCCATGGCCCTTCGAGCGTCAGCCCGGAACGACCGGTAGGCGATGGCGGTGAAATCGACAGGCGTACCACACCGATGCTGTTCGGGTTCGGCCACTGCAAGGCCACCGGGCGGCTCGGACCATGGTCGTAGCTGACCTGTTGGCCATCCAGGTCGAGCAGGAACTGGGTAATGGATGCATCCATCGCCACCGGCTTGAGCTCGAAGCGTACGCCGGGTTGCAAGCCGCTGGTGTTGCGGAAGAATGCATCACGGATGGTCGCCGCACGCTGGAAGGTGTACAGCACGTTGGCATTGATCCCCAGCTTCTGCGCCGCACCCGGCTGCCAGCTCCAAGGCGTGCTGGACATGTTGACGTATGGCTGCAGGTACTTGCGGAAGTAGTTGTCCATCACCCCGCCAACGCCGAAGAACTGACCGAAATCTTCCAGAGTGGCATCCCGCGCACTACCAGCGACCATCGGGTAGCGACCACTGAGCGACTGGCGGTAGACCTTGACGACCTCACTGGTCCAGGCTGCGTTGAGCTGGTTGCGTACGCCACCCATGACGATATTGTTGGTCGAGCCGACCACCGAACCCACCAGACCCTGCACCACTTTGGGCTGGCGTGCGGCAGCGAGCGATACACGCTGAGCGGCGGCCTGGACCTGGTTCTTTGCCTCTCCCAGCAACGAATCGCCGCTGGCGCCCACCATGGCGCTCACCTGCACGTAGAGGGCATTGAGGTCGGTAAGCAAGCCATCGATGGCGGCCGGCTGGCCCTCGCCGGTTTCCACCAGCGCGGCGAGTTCGGCGAAGTGCGCCGTTACCGGGTCGACCTCGCGAGCCGCCAGGCTGTCGCTGCTCGGTGGCGCATCGCCAAGCAGACCGTCGAGGCGCTGGCGCAACTGGTCGACGCCAGCCTGCTCGACCTTGCCCTGGACTTTGTCGAGGGTAGTGGGCTGCTGCAGGTTGGTTTCCTTCGCCACCGCCTGGAGCAGTTTCTTCATCGGCGAAGTCGCCCCAGACAGTACGCGCAACACATCGGCGGCCTGGCCGACGCTGGTGATCGGCACGAAATCAAGGTCGGCCAGCAGCGCATCCCAATTACGGATGTAGTCCTGGTAATACAGTTGCAGGACGTCATCGGCCAAGCGCTTGGCATCCCCCGACTCACCCGGTTCGCGACCGAGCACCCAGCGCTCTTCGGCCAAGGTCGCGCTGTGAGCGACGCTGGCGGCGAGGAAGGCCTTACGGTAACCCTCGACAGTGAAGATACCCGGCAGCGTGTCGTTCAACGGTTTGCCGCTCTTGAGCCGGAACACCAATGCCGCATCACGGCCAGCCCCATCGCTGATACGGAAATCGTCGACCCCGGCCGGCAACTTCTGGCGCTTGACCCGATCGTAGACACGCTGGGCCACCGGCAGCTGCTGCAACTGGCGGCGGGTGTCGTCTATCAGGCGCTGGTCGAGGCGCGCGTTGGGCGGGCGCTTTTCGAACAGTGCCGCCAGGTGTTGCTCCAGTGACTGACGCAGGTCCGGGGCCATGTCGCGCGGCAGGTGACGCTCCCAGTCGAGGGAGATCCAGGCGGTAATGAAGTCCGGGTCGTAGTGTTCGCCATCGGCCAACATCAGGTACGCCTTCAGCCCTTCGTAGAGGTAATCGGAAGGACCGCCCGCATACAGTTGCTCTTCGATGCGGGTAACCAGCCGCGGAGCGAAAATGGCGATCAGCAGCTTGCGATACACACTGCTCGCCTCACCGTCGAGCATATCGCCCTGGTACAACCCCAGGCCCTCGGCCCAACCAGGCGGGTCGTCGGTCAGGCGGCGTACGGCATTGAGTAGCGGCAGTACATCGACCACGTTGCGCTGGGCCGGGCTCAGCTCCTGCACACTCCTGCCCAAAGGCTTGAGGCGGCTGTCGACTTCGGCGATGTACTGCTGGTTGGCCCGGTAGCTCAGCGTCCATAGCGTGCCGACCACCAGCACCAGGGCTACGCTCAGGGCCAGAGCGCCACGGGTGATCCATTTGCGCCGCTTTTCGACTTTCGGATTGTTGCCCACCAGCCCCCGCTCGACGAAGGCCACGGCGCTGAACAGTTTCTCGATGAAGTAGCTACGACCGGTGCCGTTCTGCCGTGCCAGGTGCGCACGGTCCAGGCCCATGCTCTGGGCCATGCTGCCGATCAATCGGTCGATCGGGCTGCCTTCCTGGGTACCACTGGTGAAGTACACACCTCGCAGCAGCGCGCGCTCTTCGAAGGCATTGGGTCTGAAAACGCCATCGAGGAAGGTCTTGAGGTTACCGCGCAACGCGGCGAACTGCTGGACGAAGCCGTAGACCAGATCTCGTCGCGCCGGGTCGCGCTCTTGCTGCAGACGCTCGACCAGACGCTGGTTGAGGCGTTGTTCGAGCAGGCCGAACTCGTTGATGAACTGTGCCAGCGGGCCGTCGCCCTGCTGCCCATCATCCAACGGGAAGGTCATGCCCCACACCTGCGCGCGCTCTTCCTTGCTCAGGTTGTCGAAGAACTCCATGAAACCCGGCACCAGGTCGAGCTTGGTCAGCATCAGATAGATCGGAAAACGTACGCCCAGGTGGGTGTACAGCTCTTGTATCCGTGTGCGGATCGCCACCGCATGGGCAGCACGCTCGGCATCGCTGCCCAGCAGCAGGTCCGAAAGGCTGATGGCGATGAACGCGCCGTCGATCGGGCGGCGCGGGCGTTGGGTCTTGAGCAGGTCGAGAAAGCCCAGCCAGGCCGACTTGTCGACCTGTGCGTGGCTGTCTTGGGTGGTGTAGCGTCCGGCCGTATCGAGCAACACGGCCTGGTCGGTGAACCACCAATCGCAGTTACGCGTACCACCAACCCCGCGTACGGCGCCCTCGCCCATCTGCGCGGCAAGCGGGAAATGCAGGCCTGAGTTGACCAGCGCGGTGGTCTTTCCCGAGCCGGGAGGGCCGATGATCACATACCAAGGCAACTCGTACAGGTTGCGCCGCTCATCCCCGCCCAGACGTGCCTTCTTCAGCAACACCAGGGCTTCGTCCATGCGCTTGCGCAGGGTTTCCAACTCTTCGGCGGTGGCCACGCTGGCAGGGTCCGGCGCGGTTTCGACAGCCAGGCCTTCCATCACTTTGGCCGCCTGCCGGCGAGCCTGGACGATGCGCCATACCCGATAGGCAGCCCATGCCACGAACAACAGGATGATCAGCGCCCAACGCGTTGCGGCGGGTGCCAGAACGTCAAGCAACGGGCCAACGAACCAGATGATCAGGCCCAGGGCGATCAGGCCCAGCAGCGGGATCACCCAGCGAATGACAAAATTGAAAAACGCCTTCACTCGACGCCCTCCGCCAGAACGGTGATCTCAACCCGACGATTCTTCGCCCGGCCCTGCGCGCTGTCGTTCGACGCCAGCGGCTCTGTGTCGCTCAGCCCCTGCGCAGTGAAGCGCTCGGGCTGACCGGTGCGAGCGGCGAGGATGCCCTTGACCTCTTCGGCGCGAGCCTGTGACAGCGCCCAGTTGGAAGGGAAGCGAAGGGTGGCTATGCGCTGATTGTCGCTGTGGCCCGTGACCTTCACGTTGCCCTTCACCTTTGCCACGGCCTCGGCGATGCGCAACATCAGCGGCTGGAAGTCGCTCTTGATGCTGGCGCTGGCAGAGGCGAACAGTTCATCGCCGCGGATGGTCACCACCGAGCGGTCCACTGCATCCTCGACGGCGACCCGACCAGCCCTGATGTCCTCGGCCAGAAAGCGCGCCAGGCGCGGTCGCTCAACCGGCTTTGGTTGCACGACTGGCCGGTCCATGGCCTGCACCGGAATCTCCCCCAAGGCATGGATGCCACGAAAGACCGGCTCGGCATCGGCAGCCAGCTTCAGGCGCAAGCCGAACAACACCAGCAGCAGGAGCGCCAGCGCCACCGCCAGGCCGACCCAAGGCGGTACAAACTGCGCCAGCCGGTCACGGGCCACGGTGACTCCGCGCCAATGCGGCGACAGCTCACGCTCGATATCGCCCCGCGCACTGCGAATGGTCGCGGCTGTGCGTTCGCGCAGCGCATCGAGCTGGGCGCGACCACCGTTCATGACCCGGTAGCGGCCTTCGAAACCGAGGCTGATGCACAGGTACAGCAGCTCCAGCAGGTTCAGCCGTTCACGCGGGCTCTGCAGGCAATGTTCCATGAGCTGGAACACCTTCTCGCCGCCCCACGCTTCGTTGTGCACAGTGATCAACAGGCTCTGCTTGCCCCAGTCGCTGCTGCTACCCCAGGGGGTGCTGAGCACCGCTTCGTCGAGCGCGGTGCACAATGCGTAGCGGGCCAGCAACACTTCGTTGCGTGGCACGCCACCGGCTTCGGCACGCTCCTCGAACTGGCGCAGGTAGGCCAAAAGTTGCGCACGCAGGCTGGCCGGAGCCGGATGGGCGATGGTATTGCGCAGGCGAGTGAGCAGCGCGAGCAGCGGGCCGGCCGCCTGTTCCAGCGGATTGAGGCCTTCGCCCTGGCCCGGGGCCAGGGGTTCGGCGGGCACATTCAGCGGCGCGAATGAAGGCTGGAGCGGCTCTTGAGCCGGTGTGCCCTGTTGTGGCCCGCGGCCACCGGGGCGCGGCATGAACTGAGTGCGGTCGTTGGCCAGCGGGTCGTCCGGTTGCATCGCGGCTTATCCTCGAATGGCCCAGAAGGCCAGGTTAAGGCCGGGAAACTCGCCGGCGATGTAGAAGGCGAAGCCACCGGAATGCTGCAGCTGTTTCCAATGTTCGCTACCTCGGTCGAGTTCGAAATAGGTGGAACCGGCATGGAACGGGATCTGCCGAGGGGCGACCGGCAACGGCAGCAGACCGATGCCCGGCAATTGCAGGTTGACCAAATCGCGGATGTGCTCCACCGAGCCAATCTTGCTCTGCTGTCCGAAGCGGCTGCGCAGTGTCTCGCTGGGTACGTCGGCGCGCACCACCAGCACGAAGCTGGCGCTGTCCAGCAGGCTGCGGTCGGCCAGCATGCCGACGTGGATGCCGTAAGCCTTTTCGACGATAGGAATGGCCACCGCCTTGCTGTCGATCAGCATCGACAAGGCTTCGCGCAGCGCAGCCATCACCGGCGTGAACGTCGCGGCCAGGTCATCGTGCTGGTACACCGGAAAGCTCTCCGGACGCCGGCCATACCGGGTGAAGGTGGCAAACTCACCCGCCAAGGCCACCAATTCGCTGTACAGACGCTCTGGATGCAGTGGCGAGAGCTGGTTCAGGTGCTCGATCAGCGGCTGGGCGCGGTTGACCAGCTGCAGCAGCATGAAATCGGCGATTTCCGAGGCGCCACCGTTGGCCGACGCCACCACACGCCCCGCCAAGGCCTCTGCGCGTTGGTGCAACAGCCCCAGGAGCTCGCCACGAAACCCGGACAACGCGCCGTTGCCGCTGACGTCGAGCAGTGGCGGAATGTAGCTGTCGTCCAATACCAACGCACGGTCGGCACGCTTCTCGCGGATACGCACCACACCCAATGCGGCGTAGTCGCCCAGGCCATCCTCGGCGCGCAGCAGGCGCAGGGCACGACTACCCAGAGCCAGCGGCGCACGGTTCTCGAACGGGGCGTTGTCGTCACGCACTTCGCTGATACGGCTGATATAGCGCGCACCGTCGAGCCTCTCACCCTCATCGACGGTGTCCCGTGCGCCGGCACGCTTGAGCGGCAAGCAGAGATAGACCACTGCGTCGCGAACGTCGTCGGGAACGTCCAGTGGCGCTGGTGGCAGGTCGTCGCGAGGAATATCGAACGGCGTGCCATCAGGCAACAGGCCACGGGCACTGATGATCGCCAGCTTGCCCTGGGCCAGCAGCCCCTGGTCGATCAACAGCTCCGAGAACCCCCAGGCAGCGGCGCTGAGCGGACGGCTGCGGGCATCGACGAAATTCTCAAGGTAGCGGTCGTGCTGCTGGAAGTGTTGGGTCGTGATGAACATCCCTTCCGACCAGACCACGCGATTGTTCCAAGACATGGGTTCTCCGATTGCCTAGCGGGCAGTCTCAGGTTGAGGGATGGCCACGGCGCTGCGCACGGCACGCACATCGAGGCTGATCTGATAGTCGTTGGGCGGCACCGGCAGCACACTGCGCCATTGGGCCTGGTCGATCTCGCGATAGCCGACCACCAGGCCGACCTGTCGCGTGGCGGGGCTCAACGGGCGGGTGATACGCAGCTGTTCGCCGGGCTGGAGCAGAACCTCGTCCAGGTCGACCAGGTCCGCAGCCAGCGTTGCCTGGGCCCGCTCAGCCAGGGCGAAGTAATCGGCGCGAACGAACGCAGCGCTGTTCTTCAGCTCGTAGATGCGCACTCGCACGGGGGCGGGCGTGCCAGTAGCGCCCGGGTTGAGCCCGGCCGCAGCACTGAAATAAAGGGTAATGCCCGGCGCTACTGCGGCGCCGATCGCCGCAGGTTCGACCGGCACGCCCTTGCTGCAGGCACTGAGCAGCACGATGGCCAGGGCTGCGATCAGTCTTGTTGCACTCATCCTCGTCCTCATGACGTATTGGTATTCTTCCTGTGCTCCGGGCCGTACCTCAGGAGCGTCGCAGGCGGCTGCTGTGAGCCTCGTAGGCGCGGCTGAACTCTCGGCCGAACAAGTCCTGGAAGTCGTCCTCGGCCTCCCTGGACATCTGCCCGTAGAGCTCGGTGAACTGCTGCCAGCAATGGGCCTGACGCGAGCCGCCGAACAGCTTCGCCAGGCCGGCGGCGGGTGCCAGACGCTCTTCCAGCCGTCCGGGCTCAAAACGCGACAACAGGTGCTTGATGGCGGCTTCGACGCCCGCCATCACCGCCAGCTGGTGCGCACGCAAGTCATCGAAACTGTCGCGAACCGCCTGGTCCGGAGCCATGAACGCCTGGCTGTTATGGCGTAGCAGCAACAGCAACGCTTCGTCAGCGTTGGGAGCGAATTTCAGCGGGTTGTTCTGCACCGGGGCGATGGTGGTTTGCTGCATGCGGAACTCGCCCTTCAAGCTACTGCGCGCGCGCAGCACGTCGACCAGGCCTTCGATCATCAGACGGTAGCTGCGGCCGATGGCTTCCATCTGGGCCACGACATCCGCGCCATCGATACGCAGGTGTTCGATACTGGCGCCTCGCAAGAACGCCTGCAGCAACGCATCGTTGCCTGGGGCCTGAGAGGGCCCGGGTTCCAGTGTCGCTGGCGGCACTGCGGGTTTCACGGTCGCGGGCGGCACAACGGCGGGCTCGGCGGCCAGCACCGCCTCTGGCACGGCCTGGGACACAGGCGCCGGGGTACTGTCCAACAGGTGCCAGTCGGCCGGAATCGCTCCCGGCGCAACCGGCGCCTGAGCCGGTTCAGGCGGCACTATCGGGGCAGGCGGGCGAAAATCATGCTGTTGAGCGGGGACATGGTCCGGCTGGCTGACAGGCGGGACACTGGAAGGCCCCAGGAAATCGAACAGATCAGGCAAGGTGTCATGGCTCGAGGCCCCCTGCAGGAAAGCCGCTGGCGCGCCGCAGATAGGTGCTGCAGGCATCGCAGCCTGATTGGCCATCAACGCCTCGAAACTCTGCGCTTCGGCCTGGCCAGCAATGGGTACCGACAGTCCCGAATCAATCCTCGCCTGGATTTCATAATCGCCAATTCGAATAACTTCGCCATCCATCAGCGGTTCACTGTTTCCACGACGCAAACGCACACCGGCATGCACTAACTCAACGCCATTGGTGCTGTTGTCGGTCAAGTAATAACGGCCATCCTTGAACTGTATGACACAGTGCTTCGAGGAAACCAGGCGCTCCGGATCGGGAAGTACCCAATCATTATCTGCCGCGCGACCTACAGTGATGGCACCGGTCTCCAGTAACTTCTCCGGGCATTGCCCCGGGGTAATCTTATGGTAACTGGTGATGGTCAGGCAAAGTGCCATCATGCCTCCTTGCGTATAACTGAAACTCTTATCCATTCATTTGAGTGAATGAACAAGCCCGACCCGATGGCCCGGCAAAGCCCCTTAAATACTGGGCAAAACACCGCCAACCCTAATCCGGAAGGTCGTATTAAACCTTACCGGCAATACACTTTCATATTGATCGACCAATGGTAACCATAGCTTGCCAAGTCGATCACAAGTGTCCATTCACGGCGCGTAGCTTACCTTGACATCATTTTGGAAATAAACCATAAATGCGCATCTTGAAAATCCCAAAGTGATATCACATCGATATCAGGCACATATTCAACGCTACGTTTGTGCGCTAGTTCACAAAAACAACTTTGCGCCAATGAAGCCCCGCCAAGGGCCGATATGGAGATCGAATCCTGGTGAACTCGCCGCTGCTGCTCGCTGCTGTTTCCGCAGACTTTCCCTGCGGCGACGACCTCGAATACGACCCCGATTTCCTGCAATTGGAGCGTGATGCCCAAGGCCGTCCCGAGCGCGTCATGGGCGATGCCGTACAGGCAGCCGAGCCCCCCCAGTGGCGCGACATCGAACAGGCTTGCACCACCCTGCTGCAACGCAGCAAAGACCTGCGCATCACCCATTTCCTCGTCCAGGCGAACCTGGCCTTGCACGGCTTGCCAGGCCTGGCCGCGAGCCTCGAGCTGATCCGCGACCTGCTGGGCGAATACTGGCTGCACCTGCACCCTCAACTGGATGCCGCCGACGACAACGACCCGACCGTACGCGTAAACGCCCTGGCTGGCCTTACCTGCGACACCAACATCGCCCTGCTGCGCGACACCGTGCTGGTACGCTCGCGCGCCTTCGGCCCGGTCACCCTCCGGGCGGCATTGCATGCCGCAGGTATCCAGCACTTCGCCAGCGAGCAATTGAGTGTCGAGGAGTTGGCTGCGGCCCTGCGAGATGTCGAGCCGGAACAGCTGGCGCAATGCCGTCAGGCCTTGCAGCTGGCACGCGAGGCCCTGGACACCATCGAGCACCGGGTCAACGACCAGGTCGGTTCGGCCAGTGGCGTCGACCTGTCGGCCCTCCGGCAGCCCCTGCGCCAGGCCCTGCAAGTGTTGATCGACTATGGCCCGGAGGGTACCGAACCGGCCGTTGCCGTCGACGACACCCACCCCGAAGTCAGCGCCAACGACGACCAACGGCCCGCGCCGGCTGCCCAACCGCGTGCCACCACTCGTTCCGACGAAGTGAACAGCCGCGACGACGTGCTGCAAAGCCTCGATCGCCTGCTCCAGTACTACGCTCGCCACGAACCGTCCAGCCCCCTGCCGGTGCTACTGCGCAGGGCGAAGCACCTGGTCAACGCCGATTTCGCGACCATCGTCCGTGACCTGATCCCCGATGGCTTGTCGCAATTCGAGAACCTGCGCGGCCCCGAAGGCGACTGACGCCGTTCGGGGCGCATAACACCGACGCCCGCAACAAACAGAGCCGCCGCATCGGCGACCAGGAGGAACAACGTGGCGAAAGACAGCTCCCAGAAATTTATCGCGCGCAACCGTGCGCCGCGGGTACAGATCGAATATGACGTCGAACTGTACGGCGCCGAGAAGAAGGTCCAGCTGCCCTTCGTCATGGGCGTGCTCTCCGACCTCGCCGGCAAACCCGCCGAGCCGCTGCCAGCGGTGGCCGACCGCAAATTCCTGGAGATCGATGTCGACAATTTCGACTCGCGCCTGAAGGCCATGAAGCCACGGGTGGCCTTCAATGTGCCCAACGAGCTGACCGGCGAAGGCAACCTGAGCCTGGACATCACCTTCGAGAGCATGGACGACTTCAGCCCCGCTGCCGTGGCACGCAAGGTCGACGCCCTCAACCAACTGCTCGAGGCCCGCACCCAGCTGGCCAACTTGCTGACCTACATGGACGGCAAGACCGGCGCCGAAGACATCATCCTGAAAGCCATCAAGGACCCAGCCCTGCTCCAGGCCCTGGCCAGTGCGCCTAAACCTGCCAACACCGAGCCGAGCGCCTGAGGAGACGGCCATGAACGATCCATTACGCGATACCCAGTCCCCATCGGTCGCCACGCAGGATGCGAGCGAATTCGCCAATCTGCTGCTGCAGGAATTCAAACCCAAGACCGAGCGAGCCAAGGAAGCCGTCGAGAGCGCCGTGCGTACCCTCGCCGAACAGGCCCTGGCGCAGACCAACCTGGTTTCCAACGATGCCATCGGCTCTATCGAACAGATCATTGCCGCCATCGACGCCAAGCTCACCGCCCAGGTCAACCAGATCATCCACCACGACGATTTCCAACAGCTGGAAAGCGCCTGGCGTGGCCTGCACTATCTGGTCAACAACACCGAGAGCGACGAGCAGCTGAAGATCCGCGTGCTCAACATTTCCAAGAATGACCTGCACAAGACCCTGAAGAAGTTCAAGGGCACCGCCTGGGACCAGAGCCCAGTATTCAAGAAACTCTATGAAGAGGAATACGGCCAGTTCGGCGGCGAGCCTTATGGTTGCCTGGTAGGTGATTACTACTTCGACCAATCGCCGCCCGATGTGGAGCTGCTGGGCGAGATGTCCAAGGTCTGCGCTTCCATGCACGCGCCATTCATTGCGGCCGCCTCGCCTACCGTGATGGGCATGGGTTCCTGGCAGGAGCTGTCCAACCCACGCGACCTGACCAAGATCTTCACCACCCCGGAATATGCCGGCTGGCGCTCGCTGCGCGAATCGGAAGACTCGCGCTACATCGGCCTGACCATGCCGCGCTTCCTGGCACGCTTGCCCTACGGGGCCAAGACCGACCCGGTAGAAGCCTTCGCTTTCGAAGAAGACACCGACGGCGCCGACAGCAGCAAATACACCTGGGCCAACGCCGCCTACGCCATGGCAGTGAACATCAACCGTTCGTTCAAGCACTACGGCTGGTGCTCGCGCATCCGCGGCGTGGAGTCTGGCGGTGAAGTGCAGGGCCTGCCGGCGCACACCTTCCCCACCGACGACGGTGGCGTGGACATGAAGTGCCCGACCGAAATCGCCATTTCCGACCGTCGCGAGGCGGAACTTGCGAAAAACGGTTTCATGCCGCTGCTGCACAAGAAGAACACCGACTTCGCCGCGTTCATCGGCGCCCAGTCACTGCAGAAGCCGGCCGAGTACGATGACCCGGACGCCACCGCCAACGCTAACCTGGCCGCACGCCTGCCGTACCTGTTCGCCACCTGTCGCTTCGCCCACTACCTCAAGTGCATCGTTCGCGACAAGATCGGCTCGTTCAAGGAAAAGGACGAGATGCAGCGTTGGCTGCAAGACTGGATCCTCAACTACGTCGACGGCGACCCAGCGCACTCCACCGAGACCACCAAGGCCCAGCATCCACTGGCAGCTGCCGAAGTGGTGGTCGAGGAGGTCGAAGGCAACCCGGGTTACTACAACTCGCGCTTCTACCTGCGCCCGCACTACCAGCTCGAAGGGCTGACCGTGTCGCTGCGCCTGGTGTCGAAGCTGCCTTCGGCCAAAGGGGCCTGACCATCGCGGAGCAGCCCCCTCCCAGGGTGGGGCTGCCCCTGCGATTAGCACCGAACCGCTAACCGACGCGAAATCCCGAGGACATCATGGCTGTAGATATTTTCATCAAGATCGGCGACATCAAGGGCGAGTCCCAGGACAAGGCCCACAAGGACGAAATCGACGTGCTCAACTGGAGCTGGGGCATGTCCCAGTCCGGCAACATGCACATGGGCAGCGGCGGCGGCTCCGGCAAGGTCAACATCCAGGACCTGTCCATCACCAAGTACATCGACAAGTCCAGCCCCAACCTGATGGCCCACTGCTCCAGCGGCAAGCACATCGACAAGGTCAAGCTGACGGTGCGCAAGGCCGGTGGCGAGAGCCAGGTCGAATACCTGATCATCAACCTCGAGGAGGTGATCATCAGTTCGCTGAGCACCGGTGGCTCGGGCAGCGATGACCGCCTGACCGAAAACGTGACACTGAACTTCGCCAAGGTCACCGTCGACTATCAGCCGCAGAAAGCCGACGGCACCAAGGAAGGCGGCCCGATCAAGTACGGCTGGAACATTCGCTCCAACGTCAAGATCTGACCGACCGCGCCCGCGCTGCTTTGGCTGGCGCGGGCGCCCTTCCCTCACCTCACCCGCTTACGGTGAACCCATGGCCAAGCCCTCTTTCATCAACCTGTGGAATGCCTACCCGACCGACTCCTCGCCTTGCGATGGCGGCTGGGATAACCAGTGCGCCATTCGCATGAGCATCGCGCTCAATGGCGAACATACCATCAAGGTGAACGCAGGCACCTACAGCGAACCGCGCTGTGCCCATGGCCATGCCCGGGGGGCGGAGTCGCTGGCCAACTGGCTGTGGAAGCACCATCTCGGCGCGCCGCTGCAACTGAGCGGCAGCGCGAGCGATCGCCTCAAGCTGAGCGAGAAGCGCGGCATCATTTTCTTCAAGGACTGCTTCGCCCGTGCCGGGCAAGCATTCGACAACCGCACCGGCGATCATATCGACCTGTGGGATAGAGGCCGGGTCACCGGCTATTTCGCCGATCAGGCACATCGTTCCAAGGCCGTCTGGTTCTGGGAGCTGAAATGAAACCTGCATGCAGAACCCTGCCGATGCTCCTGCTCGCATTCGCCTTGAATGCGTGTGCCCAGACGCCCGCTACCTCGCCGGGTGCAGCGCCTGAGGTCACCCTTGCCGGGCATACCCTTGCGCTGGTGGATCACGAAGGCCGCTGCGCGCTGCGCAAGGCCGATGCTTCGTTGCTGCAACTGGAGATGCCCTGGCCCTGCCAGCTCAGCCCGGAGCGAGACGGCGGCAAGCCACGCGTTGAGCACTTCAATGGTGCGCAGATCATCATTGTCAGCCATGTGCAGCCAGACCCGTCGCAACCTGGCCGTTGCCATAGCCAGTACCAGGCTGTTCGCCAGATCGGCACGCGCCTGGAACCCTCCATCCTGGCCCGTGGCGCCAGTTGCTCGAACGGCCCAGTGGATCAGAAAAACTTCGTGGGGCTGTTCGAGTGGTAGCCGAGATCGCCGCCCGCGACCGCCTGCAGCCTTCGCTGCTGGATCGCCTGACCGACGATGACCCGGGCAACCCGCAGGAAGCCCCGGACAAACGCGTGCTCAGCCTGCATCAGCTCAAGGCTTCGGTATTGCGCGACCTGGCCTGGCTGCTCAATACCACCTCGCTGCTCGACACCGGTAGCACGCTGAATACCGCTGCCGGCGCGTCGGTCGTCAATTACGGCCTGCCCGCCCTGGCCGGCAACAGCGCCTCGAACATCGACCTCATGGCGTTGGAGCGCATCATTCACCAGGCCATCGCCACCTACGAGCCGCGCATCCTTGCCCACACGCTGAAGGTTCGCGCCCAGGCTGCGCCCGGCGAAATGAACGCCAACGCCCTGAGCTTCGAGATCGAAGGTGACCTGTGGGCCCAGCCGGCCGCCTTGCCCCTGCTGCTGCAGACCGAAGTGGACCTGGAGTCCGGCCATGTGCGCGTGGCTCCCGCCGAGCGTCGGAGGCGCGTATGAACCCGCGCCTGCTCGAACTGTACAACCAGGAGCTGCAGCACATCCGCGAAAGCGCGGCGGAGTTCGCCAAGGAATATCCAAAGATCGCCGGGCGCCTGACACTCTCGGGAATCGACTGTGCCGATCCTTACGTCGAGCGTCTGCTGGAAGGTTTTGCGTATCTCACCGCGCGAGTCCAGCTCAAGCTCGACGCCGAATATCCGACCTTCACCAACAACCTGCTGGAAATCGCCTACCCGCACTATCTGGCACCGACCCCGTCGATGACCGTGGTCCAGTTGCAGACCGACCCCGACGAGGGCTCGCTCGCTACCGGTTTCCAACTGCCCAGGGACAGCGTGCTACGCGCCAATCTGGGCCGCAACTCGCAGACACCGTGCGAATTCCGCACCACCCAAGACGTGACCCTGTGGCCCCTGCAGGTCACCCGCGCGGAATACTTCGGCAACCCTGGCGCGGTGCTCGGACGCCTGGCCGCCAGCGAGCCGAAAGCGCGCGCCGGCCTGCGCCTGACGCTACGCAGCGGCGCCGAAGTGCCCTTTTCCAGCTTGCCGCTGACGCACCTGCCGCTTTATCTCAATGGCGCCGATGAAACCCCGTTCCGCCTCTACGAACAGTTGCTGGGCAGTGCCTGCGCCGTGTTCGTGCGCCAACCGGGAGCCGACTGGGTGGAGCGTATCGCGGTCGAGCAGGCGCTGCTCCCGTGCGGGTTCGACGACTGCGAAGCAGCGCTGCCAGTGGTGCCACAGGCGTTCCAAGGCTATCGCCTGCTACAGGAATACTTCGCTCTGCCGCAGCGCTTCCTGTTCGTCGACTTCGCTGGCCTGGAGCGGGCGGTAAAGCGATGCAACGGCCAGGAGCTGGAGCTGCTGGTGCTGTTCGAGCGCTTCGACCCGTCACTGGAAAGCAGCGTCGGTGCGGCACAGTTCGTGCCCTTCTGCACGCCGGCGATCAATTTGTTTCCACGTCGGGTCGACCGTATCCACCTCACCGATCGTGTCAACGAACACCACGTGATCGCCGATCGCACCCGTCCCACCGACTTCGAGATCCATTCGCTGCAGCAGGTCACCGGCCACGGTACCGGGCCCGACCAGGCATTCCTGCCGTTCTATGCGGTACGCGATCCGTCGCGCTATGGTCGCGACCAGGCCTACTACATCGTGCGTCGCGAACCGCGCGTGCTGTCGAGCGAGCAACGGCGCAACGGCACGCGCTCGAGCTACATGGGCAGCGAGACGTTCGTCAGCCTGGTCGACGGCCAGCAGGCCCCCTACAGCCATGATCTGCGCCAGCTGGGTATCAGCGCTTTGTGCAGCAACCGCGACCTGCCGCTGTTCATGAACGTCGGTGACGGGCGCAGCGACTTCAGCCTGGCCGACAGCGCCCCGGTAGGTGCCGTACGCTGTCTGGTCAGCCCCAGCCGCCCCAAGCCCAGCCATGCCCACGACAACCGCGCCTGGCGCCTGATCAGCCAATTGTCGCTGAACTACCTGTCGCTGGCCGAGCAAGGCCAAGGCGCCGCTGCCTTGCGCGAGCTGCTGCGCCTGTATGGTGACAACCAGGACAGTGCCCTGCATCTGCAGATCGATGGCCTGCGCGAGGTCAGCAGCAAACCCTGCACCCGCCGCCTTCCGATGCCGGGGCCAATCGTCTTCGGCCGCGGCCTGGAGATCACCTTGGAATTCGACGAGAATGCGTTCCGTGGTACCGGAGTGTTCCTGCTGGGGGCGGTGTTCGAGCGTTTCCTGACGCGCTACGTATCGATCAACAGTTTCACCGAAACCGTGCTCCGCACCAGCGACCGTGGCGAGATCATGCGCTGGAAGGCCAAGCCCGGGCGCAGGCCAACCCTGTGAAAACGCTAGAGGCCATGCAGGCCGAGCCTTGGGCGTTCGACTTCTTCCAGGCGCTGCGTCGTCTCGAAACGGAAAACCCCGAGCTGCCGCGCTTCGGACACTCGCTGCGCCTGGCCGACGAACCGGTGCGCCTGGGCCAGCGCCTGGATTGCGGCTTCGCCCCCGCCACACTCGCCTCGGTGACACCAGCAGCAGAAGGCCCGGCGCGCCTGGAGCAGTTCTTCTTCGGCCTGGGTGGCCCCAACGGCCCACTGCCGCTGCACCTGACCGAATACATGCGCGAACGCCTGCGCAACCATGCCGACCCGACCAGCAAGCGCTTCCTCGATATCTTCCACCACCGCCTGCTGAGCTTGTTCTACCGCGCGTGGGCCGAAGCTCGCCCAACCGTCAGCCATGACCGCCCTAGCGATGACTACTGGGCCGCGCGCCTGGCCGCGCTAAGTGGCCGAGGTCAACCGGCGCTGCAGGGGCAGGGGCCATTGCCCGATACCGCCAAGTTGCACTGGTCCGGCCACCTGGCGGCGCAGACCCGCTATCCGGACGGGCTGTGCAGCATCCTGGCGAGCTACTTCGGCGTGCCGGTGAAGCTGGAGGAGTATGTCGGCCAATGGCTGGAACTGCCCGAACGCAGCCAACTTGGCGTACGCGCCCATCGCCTGGGCGTAGACCTGTGCCTGGGCCGCTACGTCTGGGACCGCCAGCACAAGTTCCGCTTGTGCCTCGGCCCGCTCACCCTCGACCAGTACCACGCGCTGCTCCCCGGTGGGCACGCGTTCGTCGAGCTGGCCGCATGGATCTGCGAATACCTGGGCCAGGAGCTGGACTGGGAGCTCAACCTCATCCTGGCGCAGGGCCAAGTGCCCGCGCTGCAACTCAATGCTGGCCAACGCCTGGGGTTCGATACCTGGCTCGGCCGCCCATCGCACGATGCAAGCGACCTGAAGCTTGCTCGGTACTACGCCGAGCAGTCGGTCACATCACCAGTCACAAGGAGTCAGGAACATGGGTGAAATCAGCCGCGCCGCGCTATTTGGCAAACTCAACAGCGTCGCCTACAAGGCCATCGAGGCTGCCACTGTCTTCTGCAAACTGCGTGGCAACCCATACGTGGAGCTGGCGCATTGGCTGCATCAATTGCTGCAACTGCAGGACTGCGACCTGCACCGCATCATCCCTCAGTTCAATGTGGAGCCCGCACGCCTGGCCCGCGACCTGACCGATGCACTGGACCGCCTACCGCGCGGCTCGACCTCGATCACCGACCTGTCTTCGCAGGTCGAAGAAGCCGTGGAGCGCGGCTGGGTGTATGGCAGCCTGATGTTCGGCGAAAGCCAGGTGCGTACCGGTTACCTGCTGGTGGGTATCCTCAAGACGCCAAGCTTACGCAACGCCCTGCTGGGCCTGTCGGGCGAGTTCGGCAAGCTCAAGATCGAGGCACTGAGCGAACGCTTCGACGAATACGTCGGCGATTCACCGGAGAACAGCCTGGCCGCCAGCGACGGTTTCAGCGCCGGTGCTCCGGGTGAAGCCAGCGCTGCCGTGGCGCCGGCAGCGATGGGCAAGCAGGAGGCGCTCAAGCGCTTCACCGTCGATCTTACCGAGCAGGCCCGCAGCGGCAAGCTCGATCCTATCGTCGGCCGTGACGAAGAAATTCGGCAGTTGGTCGATATCCTCATGCGTCGTCGGCAGAACAACCCGATCCTCACTGGCGAAGCTGGGGTGGGCAAGACCGCCGTGGTCGAAGGCTTTGCCCTGCGCATCGTTGCCGGCGACGTACCACCGGCACTGAAAGACGTCGAGCTACGCAGCCTGGACGTCGGCCTGCTGCAGGCGGGCGCGAGCATGAAGGGCGAGTTCGAACAGCGCCTGCGCCAGGTGATCGAAGACGTGCAGGCCTCGACCAAACCGATCATCCTGTTCATCGACGAAGCCCACACCCTGGTTGGGGCGGGTGGCGCCGCCGGCACCGGCGATGCCGCCAACCTGCTCAAGCCGGCATTGGCACGCGGCAGCCTGCGGACCGTGGCGGCAACCACCTGGGCCGAGTACAAGAAGCACATCGAGAAAGATCCCGCCCTGACCCGCCGCTTCCAGGTGGTGCAGGTGGACGAACCGAGTGAAGCCAAGGCCTTGCTGATGATGCGCGGCGTGGCCTCGACCATGGAGAAGCACCATCAGGTGCAGATCCTCGATGAGGCGCTCGAAGCCGCGGTCAAGCTCTCCCACCGCTATATTCCGGCGCGCCAGTTGCCAGACAAGTCGGTGAGCCTGCTGGACACCGCCTGTGCACGCGTAGCCATCAGCCTGCACGCCGTGCCAGCCGAGGTGGATGACAGCCGCCGGCGCATCGAGGCGCTGGAAGTCGAATTGCAGATCATCGCCCGTGAAGCGGCCATCGGTGTAGTCACCGAACAGCGTCGAGCCCAGGCCGACGCCCTGCTGACCGAGGAGCGCGAACGGTTGGTCCAGCTGGAAGGCCGTTGGGCCGAAGAGAAAGCCTTGGTGGACGAGCTGCTGGCCACCCGCGCGCAACTGCGCGAGCAAGTGGGCGTGGTCGACCAGGACGTGGACGCGCAAGGCAGCCACGAACTGCGTGAGCACCTCATCGACCTGCAACAGCGCCTCACCGCCCTGCAAGGCGAAAGTCCGCTCATCCTGCCAACGGTGGACTATCAGGCCGTGGCCTCGGTGGTTGCGGACTGGACCGGCATCCCGGTCGGGCGCATGGCACGCAACGAGATCGAGACCGTGCTCAACCTCGACTCGCACCTGGCCAAACGCATCATCGGCCAGGACCATGCACTGAAGATGATCGCCAAGCGCATCCAGACCTCCCGTGCAGGCCTGGACAACCCGAACAAACCCATCGGCGTGTTCATGCTCGCCGGCACCTCCGGGGTGGGCAAGACCGAGACTGCACTGGCTCTCGCCGAGGCCATGTACGGCGGCGAGCAGAACCTGATCACCATCAACATGAGTGAATTCCAGGAAGCCCACACCGTCTCCACGCTCAAGGGTGCGCCACCTGGCTATGTCGGTTATGGCGAGGGCGGCGTGCTGACCGAGGCGGTGCGTCGCCGCCCCTACAGCGTGGTGCTGCTGGACGAGGTGGAAAAAGCCCACCCCGACGTTCACGAGATTTTCTTCCAGGTGTTCGACAAAGGCGTGATGGAGGACGGCGAAGGGCGTCAGATCGACTTCCGCAACACTCTGATCCTGCTCACCACCAACGCCGGTACCGAGCTGATCGCGGGCCTCTGTAAAGACGCCAATGCCCTGCCCGATCCCGAGTCGGTGGCGACCTCGCTGCGCAAGCCGTTGCTGGAGATCTTCCCGCCGGCGTTGCTCGGGCGATTGGTGACCATCCCCTACTACCCGCTCAGCGATGTCATGCTCAAGGCCATCACCCGTCTGCAACTGGAGCGCATCCGCAAACGCGTGGAAGGCACGCACAAGGTGGGCTTCGCCTACGACGACGGGGTGGTCGACCTTATCGTCTCACGCTGCACCGAAACCGAAAGCGGTGGCCGCATGATCGACGCCATCCTGACCAACGGCCTGCTGCCGGACATGAGCCGTGAGTTCCTCACCCGCATGCTCGAAGGCAAGCCGCTGGCCAGCGTCAGTATCAGCCGCCGCGACAATGACCTGCATTATGACTTCGGCGCTGCCAGCTGACGGCGGCCCCTACAGGATCACCCATGCTGTTCACGCAACTCACGCGCCTGGCGCAGATCAACAGCCCCCTGGGGCCGGACGTGCTGATCCTCAGCGAGATGGGCGGCAGCGAGGAGCTTGGCCGCCTGTTCGACTATGAACTGCAACTGATCAGCGACGACCCAGCCATCGACCTCAACCAGTTGCTTGGCAAGCCGATGAGCCTGTCATTGCAGGTGAACGTCGCCAGCTATCGGTATTTCCATGGCATCGTTGCGCGTTGCAGCCAATCGGTCGACCGGGGCCAGTTCGCCAGCTACCGGGTGACGCTGCGTCCGTGGCTATGGCTACTGACGCGCACGAGCGATTGTCGGATTTTCCAGCACCTGAGTGCCCCCCAGATCATCAAGCAGGTATTTCGCGACCTGGGCTTCTCCGACTTCGAAGATGCCTTGAGCCGTACCTACCGGGAGCGTGAGTACTGCGTGCAGTACCGCGAGACCAGCTTCGACTTCGTCAGCCGACTGATGGAAGAAGAAGGCATCTACTATTTCTTCCGTCACGAACAGGACCGCCACGTGCTGGTGTTGGCCGATGCCTACGGCGCGCACCAGAAGTCGCCTGGCTATGAATCGGTGCCGTTCTATCCGCCGGACGGCCAGCACCGCGAACGCGACCACATCAACGACTGGTACCTGGCGCAGGAAGTCCAACCCGGCTCCCTGGAGCTCAACGACTACGATTTCCAACGCCCCAGCGCCCGCATCGACGTGCGTTCGGCCATGCCGCGCCCCCACCAGGCCGGTGACTATCCGCTGTATGACTACCCGGGCGCCTATGAACAGGCGCAGGACGGCGAACACTATGCCCGCACGCGCCTGGAGTCACTGCAAAGCCTGCACGAGCGAATCGAACTGAAGGGCAACGCCAGAGGCCTGGGCAGCGGACACCTGTTCGACCTCACCGGCTTCACCCGCCAGGACCAGAACCGCGAATACCTGATCGTTGCCGCTCGCTACTACGTGGTCCAGGAGCGTCTGGAGAGTGGCGCAGGCAATGGCTCGGCGCAGTTCGAGAGCAACCTGAGCTGCATCGACGCACAGCAGGCCTACCGCCCGGTGGCCAGCTCCCTGAGGCCGATCGTCAAGGGCCCGCAGACCGCCGTGGTGGTGGGCCCAGCCGGCGAGGAGATATGGACCGACCAATACGGCCGGGTCAAGGTACATTTCCATTGGGACCGCCATGACCAGTCCAACGAGAACAGCTCTTGCTGGATTCGCGTTTCCCAGGCGACGGCGGGCAAGAACTGGGGCTCGATCCAGGTGCCACGCATCGGCCAGGAAGTGATCGTCAGCTTCCTCGAGGGCGACCCCGACCGCCCGATCATTACCGGACGGGTATACAACGCCGAGCAGGCCGTACCCTACGACCTGCCCGCCGGTGCCACCCAAAGCGGCATGAAGAGCCGCTCCAGCAAAGGCGGCAGCCCGGCCAACTTCAACGAGATCCGCATGGAGGACAAGAAAGGTGCCGAACAGTTGTACCTGCATGCGGAGCGCAACATGGATACCGTGGTCGAGCAGAACGAGACCTTGTCGGTTGGAGCCAATCGTACCCAGACCGTCGGCATGCTCGAGACCATCACCATCGGCCAGGACCGCATCCGCGCCGTGCGCCGCGACGACATGCTGCTGGTAGGTGCGAGCAAGACCGACAGCGTCAGCACCAGCTACCTGATCGAGGCTGGCGAAAACCTGCGCCTGGTCTGCGGCAAGAGCGTGATCGAGCTCAACGCCAGCGGTCAGATCAACCTCAGTTGCGTGCAGTTCAGTTTCCACGCCAGCAAGGATGCAGAAATCAACACCGACGGCACCCTGGACTTGAATGTCGGCAGCGGCGCGCAGACCGCGCCCAACGATCAGGGCGTGAAATCGGCCATCGATGGCTCGGTGAAGGCGATCTTCTCCGACGGAAAGTAACGAGATACCTATCCCATGAACTACCGCGTCAACGAGTTTCGTTTTGCCCTGCCCGATGCGACGGTGCAAGACACGAGCATCAACATCCTGCGCTTCGAGGCGCTGGGCACCTCGCTGATCGTCAGCCGCAGTGTGCTCGCCGAAGACGAGACGTTGCAGAGCAATTTCGATGGCCAACTGCAGCGTCTGCAACAACAGGTCAAGGACCTACGTTTCCAACCGGCACGGGCCGTGCGCGTCGGTGCAGCCCAGGACATCGATGCCATCGAGCTGAGCAGCCAGTTCAACAAGGGCCAGGACAAGGTCTACCAGTATCAGTTGGCCCTGGTACTGCCCGGCACGCGCAAGATGTTCGCGCTGAGCTACGTCAAACCGCAACCGCTGGGTGATGCCGAGGCTGCGCACTGGACGCTGCTCAAGCAATCGCTCGACTTCGACAATCTCGGCTGACAACACACTATTTATGTCCGATGCACTCTGGGCCGCCCGCGAAGGCGACGCACTCATGCACACCTCGATGCTCGCCGATATCGTCGGCGGCGTGCTCGAGGTAGCCGCCAACGTCGCCATCGGCGCTCTAGCCACTGCAGCGGTGGCCGCGGCCCTGGGCATCACCGTGGTTACCGGGGGCCTGGGCTGCTTCGTGCTGGGCGCGGTGGTCGGCCTGGTGGTCGGCGTGGTCATGGCCAAGACCGGAGCGGATACGGGGCTCAGTCGATTATGCGAGGGCATCGGCAATGCGCTGTTCCCACCGACGGTGCAGGCGAACATCGCCACCGGCTCCAAGGATACCCGCACCAACGGTAAACCTTCTGCTCGCGCCGCCGGGGTAGTGCTCGCCCCTCCAGCGCCAATGGAGGGCGGCGCCGAAGGCACGCCGACCGAAGAGCCAGAAGAAACCTTCCTGGACATGGCCAAGGGTTTCTTCTCGCAAATGTGGCGCCCTACCGTCGCCACCCCGGCACCGAATACCGCTCCGGCGGACGATGACAAGGTCATCTGCAGCAAGCACCCACCGATGCCACCTCAATTCCTCGCCGAAGGCTCCAGCAAGGTGATGATCAACGGCCACCCCGCGTGCCGAAGTGGCGACCGCAGCACGTGCGACGCTGTGATTGTCGATGCTGGATTGATTTCGGACAACGTGCGCATCGGGGGCGAGCCGATCGTCGTACGTGAGATCCGCAGCGGCAAGACGCCAGGGATCGGGTTGGCTATCACGGCGCTGATGATGCTACGGGGACGGGGCGGCAAATTCACCAGCAAATTCGGCTGCATGCTGTTGGGTGGGATTACCAATCTGGTGACCGCTCAGGTCACCAGCGCCCTGACATCGGCCCTGGTAGGGTCACCCAACCCTGTGCATACGCCCACCGGGGCAAAGATCCTCAATGGCCCCGAAGATCTGGATTTCGATATTCCCGCACTGATCCCGTTGCACTGGCAGCGTTACTACAACAGCCATAGCGAGCGCCGGGATGGTCTACTAGGCCAGGGCTGGAGTGTCGAGTACGAAGTGTACATCGATATCCAGACACACCCCGAAGGTGGTGAGCGCCTGCTGTTCATCGATGAGCAGGCACGCTGCATCGACATGGGGAACATTCCTCCCGGCGAAGCAGCGTACAGCGCTGGTGAAGGGTTAAGTGTGCGCCGAGATCGCAATGGCGAAGTGCTTATAGAGGATCGTGATGGCCGTTATCGCCTGTTCCAACCGACGCCCGAGTCTCCGGAGCGCCTGCGCTTAGGGCAGGTGGGGGACCGCAACGATAACCGCGTGTACCTCGATTACGACGACCTGGGGCGTCTGCACGGATTGCGTGACACTTTCGGTCTGGTAGACCTGGAGCTGCACTACAGCGCACGGTGGCCAACGCGACTCGCTCATGTCGAACGACGCTACGCAGATGGCAGCAGCGAGCGGCTCGTCAGCTATGGTTACGACGATGCTGGCTCACTGGCCGAAGTCCGCGCAGCGAATGACCAGACGACAAGACATTTTGTCTATGATGCCGAACGGCACATGGTCGAACATCGATTGCCGACCGGCCTACGCTGCTTTTATGAATGGACCCGCAGTGAGGATGGCTGGCGCGTGGCTCGCTATTGGAGCGACGCGGGCGACGAATATCGCTTCGACTATGACATTGCAGCAGGCCAGACCCGCGTCACTGATGGCCTAGGAAGAGTCAGCACGCGTCGGTGGAACAGCCAGTACCAAGTCACCCGCTTCACCGATGCACTGGGCTTGACCTGGCACTTCGATTGGAACGATGAACGCCAGTTGCTTAATGCCACCGACCCGGCGGATGGACAATGGCACTTCGACTATGACGAATCCGGCAATCTGATGCAGGTCCGCGACCCTCTGGGTCGCAGCGAGTCGACCCAATGGCTGGAGCACTGGGCGCTGCCTAGGCAACGGACCGACCGCGCCGGCAATACCTGGCATTACCGCTACGACCAGCGCGGCAACTGCATTTGCCGCACCGACCCACTCGGCCACAGCACGCACATACGCTATGACGGACAGGGTCGCGCCACCGAAATCACCGACGCCAATGGCAAGACCAGGCAACTGAGATGGAACGACCTGGGACGCCTCACCATGCTGATCGACTGCTCGGGGTACCCGTCCCGCCTGGAGTATGATCACCGAGGCCATCTGGTCTGCTCGATCGATGCCCTAGGTGAGCGAACCGAGTACCGACGCGATATCCAGGGTCGCCTGCTGGAAGTGGTCTACCCCGACGGACGACGCGAACAGCTGGAATACGATGGAGCTGGCCTGCTTCTGCGCCATACCGACCCCGGCGGTCACAGCCAGCGCTACCAATATGACCGACGAGGCCTGTTGCTCCGCCATGTGGACGCCTTGGGGCGGGCTGTCGAACATCGCTACGACCCTTACGGTCGATTGCTTGTGCTGCTCAATGAGAACGGTGAGCACTACCGTTTCGACTGGGATGCAGGCGACCGGCTGGTCCAGCGTCACGACTTGGATGGCAGCTCCCGACGCTATCAATACGATGCCCTCGATGGGCTACTGCAGCTGGATCAACTGCCAGCGCCCCATGGCGATGGCCTGGCACTGGTGCCCGAACATCCGCCTGCAGCCATCAGCCATCGGTACGAACGTGACGCCGGAGGCCGACTGCTCGCGAAGATTACCAGCGATGGACGCACCGATTACCGGTACGACAAGCGCGACCTTCTGCTCCAAGCCTGCTTCACCGATGCCCAAGGCAATCGTGACCCGCTCACGTTCACTTACGACGCCCTGGGTAGAATCGTCACCGAGAGCAGCTCTGCAGGTACGTTGCAGCATGAGTACGATGAATTGGGTAATCGTTTGCGCACGGTGCTACCCGATGGTCGGGTCCTGAATCAGCTTTACTATGGCAGCGGCCACCTTCACCAAATCAATCTTGACGGTACGCTGATCAGCGATTTCGAACGCGACCGCCTGCACCGTGAAGTCCACAGGACCCAGGGCACCCTGGAAACCCGTAGCGAATATGACCGTAACGGCCGGCTGCGCGCACGTTCGAGCAGGGTACGCGGCGCCGCAATACACATGCCCGCCCCCGTGCAACAACGTTTCGAGTATGACCTGCAGGACAGTCTTCAAAGTCGCCTCGACCAGATGCCTGGGACACAACTGCAACAGTGGCTGCTACACGACGCCACTCAACGGGTGGTGGCGTGCCAGTCGTCCGATGGCAACGACGAGCGCTTTGCCTATGACCCGGCAGGCAACCTGCTCGATGGCATGTCAGGCGGCCTGGTACGCCATAATCGTGTGCTGACCTATCAAGACAAACGTTATCGCTACGATGCCTTTGGCCGGCTGGTCGAAAAGCGCAGCGCACGACGAGGCGTACAACAACTGCGCTATGACGCCGAACAACGTCTGGTCGAGGTGCGGAGCCGGCAAGGCGGCCATGAGCGTGTGGTACGCATGCGCTATGACCCGCTGGGGCGGCGGGTGGAAAAAAGTCAATACGATGCGTACGGCCGATTGCTCATGCAAACCCTGTTCAGCTGGGACGGCTACCGGCTGCTAGGAGAGCAACGACATGGCTTGGAAAGCGTATACCTGTATATGGGCGATAGTTTTGAACCGCTGGCCCGAATTGATGGCAACGGCGCGCATCAACAGGTGCGCTATTTCCACAACGACCTCAGCGGCCTACCTGCGCGCCTCACGGCCAGCACTGGCGAGGTGATCTGGAAAGCGCGCTATCAGGTGTGGGGCAACACCGTGGAGGAAGTTCGGGAAGCGCCCATGGTCGAGGAGCAGAACCTGCGTTTCCAAGGCCAGTATCTGGATCGGGAAACAGGTCTGCACTACAACCTGTTCCGCTATTTCGACCCGGATATCGGACGCTTCACCCAACCCGACCCGATCGGCCTGGCGGGCGGCTTGAATCTCTATCGCTACGCCCCAAACCCCGCCACCTGGATCGACCCTCATGGCCTGGCAGTGTGCAGGTTGAGCAAGGAGGACCGTGACAATATGGGCCCTAAGCCCGCCGGCATGGTCAATCCACACCGCCATCATGTGGTACGTGAGTCGGCGCCAGGTAATTGGAAACCGGAAAACCGGGCCTACATCCTTGGTGCGCAAAAAATCATGAAAGACTTTGGCATCGACATCAACACCGACCCGCGCAACTTCACGTGGGCAAGGAATGGTGGTCGAACCCATACCGTCGCCGCTGCCAAGGAAGTATTCACTCGTTTGAACGAGGTGAAACACCTCGGTCTGAAAGAAGTCGAACGCGTGCTTGCAGAGCTGCGCCAGGAATTCACACAGGAACTAGTCGGCCGATGAACGATTCACAAGCCCGTTATGCAGCGCACGAAGCACTGCTCAACCAACTCTACAAATCCGTGGAAGCAGGGGCGCTCGAGGATGTCCGCCAGGTCGCCGATGCTCATCCCGAACTGCTGTCGCTGACACGCTTCGGCAACCCCGACGCCGAAGGTTTGCTGCATATAGCCGCTCGCTTTGGCCAGGATGCAGTATGCGCCTTGCTAATCGAGCGAGGTCTGGAACTGGACTGTCCAGCCCGTCGACATGGACGCGCAACCCCTCTGGAGCTCGCTGCCGGCGGTGGTCATGCCAGCACCTGCCAGTATCTGCTCGATGTCGGTGCTCAGGTAGAAGGGCAACCCGACAGCATTTGTGGGCCGCTGCTGGCTGCAACGATTGCAGGTCACCCTGCAATCGTCGAACTGCTGCTGCGCCACGGTGCTGCCGTCAACCGGCTGCATCGCGTGGGCAACTACAGCGCCGTGGATGCCGCCCTTGCCTGGAAACATGAGCAAATCGCCGGGCTGCTGCGGGCCCATGGCGGCAAGAGCATCCATGACATCCGCAACGACGAAGTGCCCGAAGGTGGTAACTCAATCCTCAACTTCGTGCACGACACTGTAGGTCGTGTCCTGCCACAGGTTTTCAGCCCAAGCGCCGAAGACCCTCGCGCCAGCCTGCATATCAGCCTTGTAGACGGCAAGAACGAGTTCAAGTTGCTGTTCACGGTCGGCCTGTTCCAGGCTGCGCCAATGACGGAATTGTTCATCTGCCTTCCCGGGGACTGGGCACTACCTCACATCGATGGAGACCCGAACGATCCGTGGCGCTTCCCGGTACGGGTACTGTCACGTTTATCCCACCGGACCTTCGGGCAAGGGCCGTTGCTCGAGGGGGCATTGATTCTGCGTGAAGACGACGCATTCTCCGATCTGCCATGGCCGGCACAGGTAGATGCACTGCTGGTGGTAGACAAATCCTGGAGTCAAAGCGACAGCGATGACGCTATTCCAGAGAGCGAGAAGGTCCACTTGTTGACCCTGGCACCGGTGAAGTTCACTCGCAAAGGCGCTCCAACGGGTGAGGCGCTGGTAACGCTCGTCGAACGCAAGCGCAAGGCCAGCTGGAAAGCCCTGGCTCTGAGCGCTCCGGATTGAGACGGCGCGCTCGCCCGGAAAAATGACTCACGTCACCGATTTCAAGTACAAGGACCAATGATGAACTTCACCTTTCGCACCAGTACCACGCAGAAGGCGCATTGGGAGGCGTGCGAGAAGCGCCATGTTCCCTATATCGAGATCAGTGACGTCAATGAGCGCTACCAGAACATCTTCTACGACGTGACCAATCTTCCAGGCGATCTGGAACAGATTTCCGAAGACGTGAAGAAGCTCTACAGCGCCTACATCGAGTTCTGCCTGATTCCCCGCAGCGACGTTGAATACCTGTTCGACCAGTATTATTTCTTCAACCTGGCCGTGAAATCCGAGCATGCCCAGGGCCTGGCCCAGCAGTTGTTCGTCTATTTGTGCGAAAAAATCGGTATCCCGTCGAACCCGCCCTCCTAGGCAAATGGATGTACGCCAAACCACCCAATCCGGGTGATCGCGGTGTTCTATGCAGCAGGCCGAGGACACGCTCTACCCACGGCCCTACGAAGACAAACCTTGAAATGCTTTCCATCGATGCGCTATAGCTAAAAAGGCATCCATAAAGAAAAGAGGCATTACAAGCCCCCATGCACGAGATCACACGTATCTATCGGTCCCATGGCCCGCTTGCCGGTTTGCTCGGCAAGGCCACCGGGCCCTTCCCTGCCGTTGTCCGCTCCACCCTCGGCTGTTCTCCACTTTCGACACTGTTCCACACTTTGTCGATCCCGCCTCGGGACATGCTGCTGGCGCACAAACGCAAGCGTCCCGTGCCTCCGCCTTCCTGCTGACACCTGAAGCCTTCGCCCATCCACAGCCCTAGGCCCATTGCCGTTCGGGGTTGGGGAGGTCTTGCCTTTGATTTGTGTTAACAGGACATCTTCATGACTATTCGTGTCGCCATCATCGGCGCCGGCCCGTCTGGCCTGGCGCAACTGCGTGCTTTCCAATCCGCCCATGCCAAGGGCGAGCCCATGCCCGACATCGTCTGTTTCGAGAAACAGGCCGACTGGGGCGGCATGTGGAACTACACCTGGCGTACCGGGCTGGACGAGCATGGCGAGCCGGTTCACGGCAGCATGTATCGCTACCTCTGGTCGAACGGGCCGAAGGAGTGCCTGGAGTTCGCCGACTACAGCTTCGACGAGCATTTCGGCCGGCCCATTTCGTCCTACCCGCCTCGCGAGGTGCTCTGGGACTACATCCAGGGACGGGTGAAGAAAGCCGATGTGCGCCAGTACATCCGCTTCAACACCGTGGTCAAGGCGGTGCGCTTCGATGCTGAGCGCCGCACCTTCACCGTCACCGCCCACGACTATGCCGCCGGCCAGGGCATCGAGCAGGAATTCGATTATGTGGTCGTGGCCAGCGGGCATTTCTCGACGCCGAACGTGCCGTCGTTCCCGGGCTTCGAGCGTTTTTCCGGGCGCATCCTGCATGCCCATGACTTCCGCGATGCGCTGGAATTCGCCGGCAAGGACGTGCTGATCGTCGGCAGCAGCTACTCGGCCGAGGACATCGGCTCGCAGTGCTACAAGTACGGCGCACGTTCGATCACCAGCGCCTACCGCACCCAGCCCATGGGCTACCAATGGCCAAAAGGCTGGGAAGAGCGCCCGCAACTGCAACGCGTCGAGGGTGATGTGGCGCACTTCGCCGACGGTTCCAGCAAGCGAGTGGACGCGATCATCCTGTGCACCGGCTACCAGCACCACTTCCCGTTCCTGCCCGACGAGCTGACCTTGCGGACCAGCAATCGCCTGTGGCCGCTGGGCCTCTACCAGGGCGTAGTGTGGGAGGCCAACCCGCAGCTGATGTACCTGGGCATGCAGGACCTTTGGTACAGCTTCAACCTGTTCGACGCCCAGGCCTGGTTCGCCCGCGACGTGATGCTCGGCCGCATTCGCCTGCCCGACCAGGCCGGCATGCAAGCCGACAGCGCGCGCTGGCGCGCCGAAGAGGAGGCCTTGGAAACCACTGCATCGATGTATGAATTCCAGGGCCGGCATATCCAGCACCTGATCAGCCAGACCGACTACCCGAGCTTCGACATCGATGCCGTCAACCGTATCTTCCTCAAATGGAAGAACGACAAGAAGCACGACATCATGGGCTACCGCGACCGCTCCTACCGTTCGGTGATGACCGGCACCGCCGCCGTGCCCCATCACACGCGCTGGCTGCAGGCGCTGGACGACTCACTGGAGGAATACCTGCGCGAGACCGCCGAGCCGGGTGACGTGCGCGCTCTCAGGCAGGACAAGGGCTGAACCCAACCCGACTGTTGCAGGGCAACGAGGTACCGCGCTTCATTGCCCCTGCAACACCTTGAGCGCAGCCTCGGCCAGGAGCCCCTAACGGTTTTTTGTTCGGGGTGGTTCTTCATAAAGCGGTCTGCTTCACAGCCAGGTAACAGTCTTTTACCGAAACCCCTGGTTTTCCCCGCGTGGCCTTTGCCTATCCTAGATCGGGTCATCCCGTCAGCGATGGATCCATGAAACACGCATTCTCCACCCGTTACGCCTGCCTGGCCGCCTGCCTGCTGTTCACGTTCGCCAGCTTCCCATTTCTTGCCCGGCACGTCTGGGTCTGGCCATTCACGCTGGTGACCGCCCTGCTCAGCCTGGTCGGTCTCAACGACATGCGCCAGAGCCACCACGCAGTGCGGCGCAATTACCCGATCCTGGGCCATATTCGCTACCTGATCGAGACCATCCGCCCAGAGATCCGCCAGTACCTGATCGAGGGCGATGACGACAAGCTGCCCTTCTCCCGCTCCCAGCGCTCGCTGGTGTATGCCCGGGCCAAGAATGAAAGCGCCGAAAAGGCCTTCGGTACGCTCAACGATGCCTACAAGCCTGGCTTCGAATTCATCAGCCACTCGATGCTACCGGTGGCAACGCCGGACCCGGCCTCGTTTCGCATCGCCATCGGCGGGCCGCAGTGCCAGCTGCCGTATTCGGCATCGATTTTCAACATCTCGGCGATGAGCTTCGGCGCCCTCAGCGCCAACGCCATCGAGGCCTTGAACAAGGGCGCACGCCTGGGCCGGTTCGCCCATGACACCGGCGAGGGCAGCATCAGCCCTTACCACCGCGAGCATGGCGCAGATCTGATCTGGGAGATCGGCAGCGGCTACTTCGGCTGCCGTACCGAAGAGGGGCGCTTCGACCCGGCGCGCTTCGCCGAGCAGGCGCGCGATCCGCAGGTGAAGATGATCGAGATCAAGCTCAGTCAGGGCGCCAAACCGGGCCATGGCGGCATCTTGCCGGGGCACAAGGTCAGCCCGGAAATCGCCGCCACCCGAGGCGTTCGAGTCGGAGAGGATTGCATTTCGCCTGCCGCTCACAGCGCCTTCCGCACCCCGGTTGAGCTGTTGCAGTTCGTGGGTCGCCTGCGCGAACTGTCCGGCGGCAAGCCGGTGGGCTTCAAATTCTGTCTGGGCCATCCCTGGGAATTCATGGGTATCGCCAAGGCCATGCTGGCCACCGGTATCACCCCGGATTTCATCGTGGTCGATGGCAAGGAGGGCGGCACGGGCGCAGCGCCCAGAGAGTTCAGCGACAACATGGGCGTGCCGATGCGCGAAGGGCTGATGTTCGTGCACAACACCCTGGTGGGCCTGAACCTGCGCGACCGCATTCGCATCGGTGCGGCGGGCAAGATCGTCAGTGCCTTTGACATCGCCAGCGTGCTGGCCATCGGCGCGGACTGGGTCAATTCGGCCCGCGGCTTCATGTTCGCCATCGGCTGCATCCAGTCGCAGAGCTGCCACACCAACAAGTGCCCGACCGGGGTTGCCACCCAGGACCCACTGCGCCAGCGCGCACTGGTGGTGCCGGAGAAGGCCGAGCGGGTCGCGAGCTTTCATCGCAACACCTTGCATGCGCTGGCCGAGATGCTTGCGGCGGCGGGCCTCGAGCATCCGTCGGAGCTCAAGCCCAAGCACCTGGCGCGACGTATCAGCCCCAGCCAGATCAGCCTGTTTTCGGAGCTGCATCAGTTTCTCAAGCCCGGCGAGTTGCTCAGCGGCTCGATCGAGAGCGAGTTCTATGGGCGGATGTGGCGGATGGCGCGCAGTGACAGTTTTGCGCCGCAAACGGTAGAGGCGATGCCGATGGCGGCGGTGATACGCCGTAAGGAAACGACTCCAGCATAAGGAGCGCTGCGCGTCCCAATCGTGGGGCAAGCCCGCTCTCACAAGTACTGCGCAGCTCTCAGGTTCGGCGCTGCTGTCCCGCGATTGGGAACTTGAAAAGAAAAGCCCCGGACGAACCGGGGCTTTCGAGAGACGCGATCAGGATCAGAAGATGCTGATCGGGTACTCGACGAATACGCGTACTTCGTTGCCGTCGTCGTTGTAGCCGTTCTGGCGGACTGCGGTATTGGTGCGTACGAAGGAGCTACGCAGCTTGACCGACAGGTCCTTGGCCGGGCCTTCTTGGACGACGTAACGGATCTGGTTGAAGATCTCGCGTTCCTTGCCCTCACCGAAGCCCTGCGGGTTGGCCGCGTTGCGGGTGTTGATGTTGTCACCCACTACATAGGCGACCTTGTAGGTCAGGCCTGGGATACCGAAGGCACCGAAGTCCAGACCGTAGCCCAACTGCCAGGAGCGTTCGTCCTCGGCGTTGAAGTCGGACCAGTAGGAGTTGGCCAGGTAGATGGTCGAACCACCGTCGCCCACGCCACCACGGTTCTGGTACCAGCCGTAGTTGTAGCCGGTGTCACCGGTGCTGCGCTGGTGCGCCAAGGTGATCGAGTGCGGGCCGAAGGCGTAGGTGGCTGCCAGGCTCCAGATGGTGTTGGAGTCGCCGTTCAGGCCGGCGGCACGCACGTACTTGTTGTCGATGTCCGACTTGTAGCCGTTGAAGTCCAGGGTCAGGGACTGGTCGGCCGCGATCGGGAAGACGTAGTTCAGGCCCAGGTAGTGCTTCTTCATGACATCTTCGTTGTCGGCGGTGTACAGCGCCGCGGTGAAGTTGTCGGTGAACTTGTAGCTACCGCCGAACACGTTGATCGACTTCAGGCCACCGCTGTCACGGCCCTCGGCGCTCTTGCGCGCTTCCTGGGTGAAGCGACCGGCGTTCAGCTCCAGGCCTTTGATCTCCTTGGAGGTAATCAGGGTGCCGGTGAAGCTCTCTGGCAGCAGGCGGGCGTCGTCGTATTGCAGCACGGGCAGGGCCGGCATCTGGTCACCGTACTTGAGCACGGTGTTGGAAACACGGAACTTCACTGCCGCGCCGCCACGGGCGAGGTTGTGCGGGGAGTTGGCCGGTGCAGTGTCGCTCGGCTTGAAGAAGTCGACACCAGCACCACCGTTGTGGCCCTTGCCGCCGTCCAGGCGGATGGCGTACAGGCCGAAGGCATCGACGCCCACGCCCACGGTGCCCTGGGTGAAGCCGGAATTGAAGGTGCCGATGAAGGCCTGGCCCCACTCGATCTGGTCGTCGGTGCTATGCTTCTTGTCGCGGTTGATGTAAGCGTTGCGCAGAAGGACGTTAGCGTGGCTGTCCTCGATAAAGCCCTTGCTTTCGGCCTGCTCGTTGGCCTGGGCCTGGGTCGCGGCGATCATCGCCAGTGCGACCAGGCTGATCCTGGTTTTCAACATCTTGTTTTCCTTATTTCTTAATCAAAAACGCTCTGCACTATGACGCCAGGAACCAACGCCCCTTCGTAGGTTCGACGCTATGCGGATCCAGACTGAAAGGCCCGCCATGGTCGGGAGCGGGCCTTGTTCAGAAGCATGGCCAAGTCATGGCCAGCAGGCGTTGGACGAATCCTAGCCGCCCCTGCTTCGGAATGTCAAAAAGTCGTGAAATGCAGGTCGTTATAACCAAATTCTCTGGTTCATCCAGGGTATTTTCAGACATATCCCGGCCAGCTTGAGAAATTTCCTCTAGTAGATCGGCTTTCCGGTGAAACAGGCTCCCTTGCTGCGGTCTGCATGCCCACTTGGCGCTTATTCATCCGAGAAATGGCGGCCCAGAGCGACGGCAACGGTGTTTTTTACAAACTGAAACATATGTAAAGACAAGCGCTGACAAATATCTGTGCAATCGCTAATAACTCCCATTAACATCCGCATCCTTTTTTCACCTACCTTAGTTTGCGGATGTACCCATGCCTGTTCCTTGTCGTCTCTCACGCTTGACCCTGGGCCTGTCGCTGATTTGCAGCGCGGGCCTGGCCAGCGCTGCCACCACTTTCTTGCCAGAACTGTCGGTCACCGCCGACAGCGAACGGGAAGAGGACAATCCACGGGTACGCGAAGTCAGTACCGCCACACGCACCTCGACCCCGGTACGCTACGTGCCCCAGGCGATCGACACGGTGAAGGCCCGCAACAGCCTGGACTACGGCCACTACAGCCTGGGCAAGGCGCTCGAAGGCATCCCCAACGTCAGCAGCGGCGCCGACACCCGCTTCGACAGCCTGCGCATCCGCGGCTTCGACGCCAGCAACGACTTCTACCTGGACGGTGTGCGCGACGACAGCCAGTACACCCGCGACCTGCATAACATCGAACGGGTCGAGGTGCTCAAGGGCCCCGCTGCGGTGCTCTATGGCCGTGGCAGCCAGGGCGGTATCGTCAACCGGGTGAGCAAGGCGCCGGAGCATGGCCGCCGCTCCAGCGTCGAAGCCCAGGCCGGCAGCGAAGACCTGCGTAGCCTGTACGCCGACCTTAACGCCGACCCGACCGACACCATCAGCCTGCGCCTGAACCTGGGTAATCAGGACAACAACAGTTTCCGCGACGGCATCGACGGCAGCCGCCAGCTGTTCGCACCGTCCATGAGCTGGCAACTGACCCCTGAGCTGAACTGGTTGGTGCAATACGAGTACAGCCGCTATAACCGCACACCTGACCGGGGCATCCCAGGTAACCCGCTGACCGGCCGGCCCGCCGATGTCAGCCGCCATACCACCTACGGCGATACCCAGCGCGACTACATCGACGACCGCGCACAGACCCTGCGCTCGCGGCTGAACTATGAGCTCAACGATCAATGGCAGCTGCGCCACACGCTGAGCCTGTTCACCCTGGAAAGCGACTTCGACAACACCTACCAGACCGCCTATAACCCCGCCACCGGCCTGGTCAGCCGCCAGCGCTGGCAGCAGGATCTGAGCACCCGCAACCTGTTCAACACCGTGGAGCTGGAAGGCCGCGTGCAAACCTACGGGCTCGAGCACACGTTGCTGGTCGGCCTGGAGATAGGTGAGCAGCGACGCAATTCGCTGTTGCACTCGGGTGGCAGCAGCGTGCCCTCGGTGCCGCTGTCCGGTGCGACACGCGCGCATCAGCACAACGGCGCGATGAAGGTTTCCAGCGACAACCACACCGAAGTGCAGAGCGCCGGCCTGTACCTGCAGGACCAGATCCGCCTGAACGATCAATGGCAACTGCTCGCCGGCGTGCGCTTCGACCGCTTCGAAGTCCAGACCACCAGCAAGCTGAAGAACCTCACCGAAAAGCAGGAGAGCACCAGCACCAGCCCTCGCCTGGGCGTGGTCTATTCACCCTGGCGCGACCATTCCTTCTATGCCTCCTGGAGCAAGACCTTCTCGCCGGTGGGCGGCGGGCTGATCGGCATAACACCTGGTGCGCCCGGCAACGGCAACGATGCAGGCCCGGAGCTGACCCGGCAGAAGGAGATCGGGGTCAAGAGCGACTGGCTGGACGAGCGCCTGAGCACCACCCTGGCCATCTATGAACTGGAACTGTACAACCGGCGTACCCGCGACCCGAACAACCCGGACCTGATCCAGCTCAGCGGCCTGCAGCGTTCGCGCGGTATCGAGCTGACCGCCATGGGCAACCTCGTCGGCAACTGGTATGTACGCGGTGGCATCGGCTTGCAGGATGCGATCATCGCCAAGGACAACAACGGCCAGCAAGGCAACCGCATCAACGATGTGGCCAAGCGCAACGCCAGCCTGTTCGTTACCTGGAAGCCCGAGCTTGGCTGGTACGCCGAGACCGGCCTGACCCTGGTGGGCGAACGCTATGCCGACAACCAGAACACCGTCCTGCTGCCAGGGTATGGCCGCTGGGATGCCCTGGCCGGCTACCGCACCCGTGACTGGGACGTGCGGGCGGCCCTGAGCAACATCACCGACAAGACCTACTACAGTTCGGCGACCAGTGCCGGGCAGATCCAGTTCGGTGATCCACGCAGCCTGGTGGTGACCGGGACCTACGCGTTCTAATGATGACCTTTGGGGGCGCTGCGCGCCCCATCGCGGGGCAAGCCCGCTCCCAGGGAGGTGCGTTGTTCTCTGCGCGACAGCGCAGCCCGAAGGGCTGGGTGGTCTCCTACAGGATCACGTAGGCCCCAAGATTGGTGGAGGCCTGCGGGCTTATCCCGCGATGGGGCCTCGCTTTCTCAATGCCAAACCGCGATCAAGGCCTCGAGCTCGGCCTCGCTGAGCAGCCCCTGTGGATATCGCCCACCCAACAGCCGCCTCGGATCGTCCACCTCAGCCCGAGTGTTTCCATGCTGCCTCAACCATTGCGCCAGGCGCCGGAACGACTCGTGATCCATCGTCGGACGAGAAACAGCTGCATTGTTCATGTCCACATGCTCTCCTGGGGCCGGTGAGCGCCTAAGGTACTGGGCTTTTGTTACAGAAAGGCATCGCCCTATCTCTCTGAAATCCATGAAAAAACGAAATAAAAAAAGGCCACCCCCTGCCAAGGAAAGTGGCCCTGAAACGCTTGCCTGCGGTCGGTCGCGGCTTAGATATTCGGCACCTTCTGCCAGACCTTCGGGCGGAAGAACAACGTCTCCCCGCGCGCCAGCCCGCTCAGGCTGTCGTGGTCCTTCACCACCTCCGCTTCGATCAACTCGCTCTGGCCCGGCACCTTCAAGGTAACGCGCGTGGTCGCGCCAAGCGGCCGGATGTCGCGCACCTCAGCGGCCTGGTGACCCTCGGTCTCGTGCCGCGACAGCGACACCTCGTGGGGGCGGAACAGCACATGCTGGCCTTCGCTCAGGCTCAGGCGGTTGGAATCGCCCAGGAAGTGGTAGACGAAATCGTTGGCCGGATTTTCATACACCTCGCCCGGCGAGCCGATCTGCTCGATCACACCCTTGTTCATCACCACGATGCGGTCGGCCACTTCCATGGCCTCCTCTTGGTCATGGGTCACGAACACCGAGGTGAGGTTGATGTCCTCATGCAGGCGCGCCAGCCAACGGCGCAGTTCCTTGCGCACCTTGGCATCCAGGGCACCGAACGGCTCGTCGAGCAGCAGCACCTTCGGCTCCACTGCCAGGGCGCGGGCCAAGGCGATACGCTGGCGCTGGCCACCGGAGAGCTGTTCGGGGTAGCGGTCGGCAAGCCAGTCGAGCTGAACCATGTTCAACAGCTCATGGACCTTCTCGGCGATGCGGCTCTCGCTCGGGCGCTCGCCCTTGGGCTTCATGCGCAGGCCGAAGGCGACGTTGTCGAACACGCTCATGTGGCGGAACAAGGCATAGTGCTGGAACACGAACCCAACGTTGCGATCACGCACATCGTGGCCGGACACATCCTCGCCGTGGAATACGATGCTGCCCTGGTCCGGCGTCTCGAGGCCGGCGATGATCCGCAGCAGGGTGGTCTTGCCGCAGCCGGAAGGCCCGAGCAGAGCCACCAACTCGCCGCTGTTGATATCCAGGTTGATGTTGTCCAGGGCCTGGAAGGCGTTGAAGCGCTTACTGACGTTACGAACTTCGATCGACATGAATTATTCCTCCGCTGCGCCGTGGCGCAGGCGGTTAATACGGTTCTCGCTCCACTGCTTGAGCAGCAGGATGAAGAGCGCCAGGATCAGCAGCAGGCTGGCCACGCTGAAGGCCGCGACATGGTTGTACTCGTTGTAGAGGATCTCCACGTGCAACGGCAGGGTGTTGGTAACGCCGCGAATATGCCCGGACACCACCGACACCGCGCCGAACTCGCCCATCGCCCGCGCGGTGCACAGCACCACGCCGTAGATCAGGCCCCACTTGATGTTCGGCAGGGTCACATGCCAGAACATCTGCCAGCCATTGGCGCCCAGCAGTCGTGCGGCTTCCTCTTCCTGGGTGCCCTGCTCCTGCATCAGCGGGATCAATTCGCGAGCGACGAAGGGCACGGTGACGAAGATGGTCGCCAGGACGATGCCCGGCAGGGCGAAGACGATCTGGATATCGTGGTCCTGCAGCCACGGGCCGAACAGGCCCTGGGCGCCGAACATCAGCACATAGACCAAGCCGGCGATCACCGGCGAGACCGAGAACGGCAGGTCGATCAGGGTGACCAGGATGCTCTTGCCACGGAAGTTGTACTTGCTCACGCACCAGGCCGCGCTGACGCCGAACACCAGGTTCAGCGGCACCGAGATGGCCACGGCGAGCAAGGTGAGCTTCAGGGCCGAAAGGGCGTCAGGCTCGAAGATCGCCTCGAAGAAGGTGCCGAAGCCGTTCTTCAACGCCTGGGACACCACGATGAACAGCGGCAGCAGCAGGAACAGCACGAACACCAGCCAGGCCAGGCCGATCAATAGGCGACGCGAGGTGGCGCTGCCCCTGCGGGCAGCGTTGGCCGCAGCGGCGGCGCCAAGGGATGAACTGGACATCTACCGGGCCTCCTTCAAGGGGTTTCGATACGGCGCTGCAGCAGGTTGATCAGCAGCAGCAGGATGAAGGAAACCACCAGCATCAGCACGCCGATGGCAGTGGCGCCGGTGTAGTCGTACTGGTCCAGCTTGACCATGATCAAGAGCGGCAGGATCTCGGTCTTCATCGGCATGTTGCCGGCGATGAAGATCACCGAACCGTACTCGCCCACGCCACGGGCAAACGCCAGGGCGAAGCCGGTCAGCCAAGCCGGCAGCAGCGCCGGCGCCAGCACGTGGCGGAACACCTGCAACGGCTTGGCGCCCAGGCAGGCCGCGGCCTCTTCGACTTCCCGCGGGATATCGGCCAGTACCGGCTGCACCGTGCGCACCACGAACGGCAGCGTGACGAAGGTCAGCGCCAGGGTGATGCCCAGCGGGGTGTAGGCGATCTTGAAGCCCAGGTCGGTGGCGAACTGCCCCACCCAGCCGGCCGGTGCGTACAGCGCCGTCAGGGCAATACCCGCCACAGCCGTGGGCAGGGCGAACGGCAGGTCGATCATCGCATCGATGACCTTGCGTCCCGGGAAGTCGTAGCGCACCAACACCCAGGCCAGCAGGGTGCCGATCACACCATTGATGAGCGCGGCGAACAGCGCGGTGCCGAAGCTCAGCTTCAACGCCGCGAGTACTCGCGGTGCGCTGACCACGGCCCAGAACTGGTCCCAGGTCAGCTGCGCGGCGTGTACGAACATGGCAGCCAGCGGTATGAGCACAATCAGGCTGAGGTACACCAAGGTGTAGCCCAGTGTCAGCCCGAAGCCGGGTATGACGGGGGAAATACGACGTGACATAAAGGTCCCTGGTTGAACGCACGAAGCCCGCGCGCGCGCGCGGGGTGGGGCTGGTTTCTTAATCGTGGGGCTGCTTTGCAGCCCATCGCTGGCAAGCCAGCTCCCACTGGCCTGAGAGCCGCGCTATTCGTGTGGGAGCCGGCTTGCCGGCGATGGGCCGCAAAGCGGCCCCGCTTTTCCTTGGCGATCACTGTGCCTGATAGATCTGGTCGAAGACACCGCCGTCGTTGAAGAACTTGGGTTGTGCAGTCTTCCAGCCACCGAAGTCCTTGTCGATGGTCACCAGCTCCAGTTTCGGGAATTGCTTGCCGAACTCGGCCGCAACTTTCTCGTCACGCGGACGGTAGAAGTTCTCGGCGGCGATCTTCTGGCCCGCCGGGCTGTACAGGTGCTTCAAGTACTCGGTGGCGATGTCGATGTTGCCCTTCTTCTCGGCGTTCTTGTCCACCACCGCCACCGGCGGCTCGGCGAGGATCGACAGGGAGGGCACGACGATCTCGAACTTGTCGCTGCCGCCGTCTTCCTTCAATGCCAGGAAGGCCTCGTTCTCCCAGGCCAACAGTACATCGCCCTGGCCATTGTTGACGAAGGTGATGGTCGAGCCCCGGGCACCGGTATCGAGCACCGGCACATGCTTGAACAGCGCCTGCACGTATTCCTTGGCCTTGTCCTCGCTGCCGCCGGTCTTCAGGCCATAGGCCCAGGCCGCCAGGAAGTTCCAGCGTGCACCGCCGGAGGTCTTGGGGTTTGGAGTGATGACGGAGACATCCGGCTTGATCAAGTCGCCCCAGTCTTTGATGCCCTTGGGGTTGCCCTTGCGCACCAGGAACACGATGGTCGAGGTGTAGGGGGTGCTGGCATCCGGCAGGCGGCTTTGCCAGTCGGCAGGCAGGCTCTTGCCGAGCTTGGCCACCTCGTCGATGTCACCCGCCAGGGCCAGGGTCACCACATCGGCACGCAGGCCATCGATCACTGCCCGCGCCTGCTTGCCCGAGCCCCCGTGGGACTGCTGGATCTTCACCTTGTCGTCTGGGTGCGTGGCCTGCCAGTGCTTGATGAACTCGGCGTTGTACTGCTGGTAAAGCTCGCGGGTCGGGTCGTAGGACACGTTCAACAGTTCGTAGTCCTTGGCGATCGCGGAACCGGCAAAAACGGCACTGGCCAGGGCGGCAAGCGCATAACGGCGGATGGACATGGTGAAGCTCCCGATTGGCATTTTTTCTAGTTTGTAGGTGATGCGCGATCAGCCGGACTTGTTGCCGGGCTGCTGCAGGCGGAACTTCTCCTTGCGCTCGATCTGCACGACCTGGGCGTTGTGCACGGTGATCTCTACCGCGCCGAAGCGCAGGTCACGCAGGGCGCTCTGGATCTCACGCAGAATGGTGGCTTCGTCCTGGCCGTCGATGCTACGCACGGATGCACTCATGCTCGTTCTCCTTGTCAATGAAGTGCCGGGCAGAGGAAGGGGATTGCGCCTGGCTTGAGGGCAATCTTAGAGAGCGGCATTTATTCTGAAAAATACTGTTTAAGAATTTTTATATAACTATTTTAAAATTCTACGCCGCCCCTTCTGTAGGAGCGGCCTTGTGCCGCGATGGGGCGCGAAGCGGCCCTGAATCCAGCTTGCGCAAGATGCCTGATGAACCGCATTGCTTGATTCAAGGGCCGCTTCGCGCCCCATCGCGGCACAAGGCCGCTCCTACAGGGCGCGTGTTTTGGTCAGGCTTCTTCCGGCTCGCGGATCTTGTACCAGGCCACGTACAGCGCCGGCAGGAACAGCAGCGTCAGCAGCGTTGCACTGATGATGCCGCCGATCATGGCGTAGGCCATCGGCCCCCAGAACACTTCCCGGGCGATCGGGATCATGCCCAGGCTGGCGGCGGCGGCGGTGAGCAGGATCGGCCGACGCCGGTGGTTGGTGGCCTCCACCACCGCATCCCAGGGCGAAAGGCCCTGTTCGCGGAACTCGTCGATCTGGGTGACCAGGATCACCGAGTTGCGGATGATGATGCCGGCCAGGGCGAGGATGCCGAGGATCGCCACGAAGCCCATGGGCGTACCGGTCGGCACCAGGGCCAGGACCACACCGATCAGTCCCAGCGGCGCCACGCTGACCACCAGGAACAGCTTCTGCACGCTGTGCAGCTGGATCATCAGGAACGTCGCCATCAGGAACAGCATCAAGGGGATCACCTTAGCGATCGGCCCTTGGGCCTTGCTGCTCTCCTCCACCGTGCCGCCGGTGGCCACTTCATAGCCGACCGGCAGTTGGCTGGCGAACTCGTCGATCTTTGGCTTGAGCTGGGCGACTAGGTCGGTGGGCTGGATGTCGCCGTTGACCGAGGCCTTGATGGTGATGGTCGGCTTGCGATCGCGACGCCACACCAACGGCTGCTCCAGTTCATAGCGCACCGTGGCGAACGCCAGCAACGGGATCGATGTGCCGTTGGGGGTGAGGATCTGCAGGTTCTGCAAGGTGTCGGGCGAGCCACGCTCGCTGTCTTCGGCACGCGCAACCACATTGACCAGATAGATGTTGTCGTTGACCTGGGTGACCGGCACACCGGTGACGATGCTGTTCATCACGTTGGCCACATCCTCGGACGACAGCCCCAGCTGGCGCGCCTTGTCCTGGGCGATCTCGACCCGCAGCACTTTGCCGGGCTCGTTCCAGTCGTAGATCATCTCGCCGATATGCTCGTTGGCATCGAGCAGGGTCGCAAGCTCGATGGCATGCCGGCGCACCTGGTCGATGTCCTTGCCGCTGACCCGGTACTGGATCGGCCGGCCTACCGGCGGGCCCATTTCCAGCGACTGGACGTTGGTGCCGATGCCGACGAAGTCCTTGCGCAAGCGCTCCTGCAGGCGCGCCATGAGCTCACCACGTTCCTCGAAGCCCTTGCTGACGATCACGAACTGTGCGTAGTAGGGATTTTGCAACTGTTGGTCCAGAGGCAGGTAGAAGCGGATCGCGCCCTGGCCGATGTAGGTGCTCCAGCGCTCGATGGTCGGGTCACCCTTGAGCGTCGCCTCGAAGCGGTCGACCACCTTGCGGGTTTCCTCGATCGAGGCATTCTGCGGCAGGTTGAGGTCAACGAGGATCTCCGGGCGGTCCGAGGATGGGAAGAACTGGTTCTGCACGAAGCGCATGCAGACCACCGACAGCACGAATAACACGATGGTGCCGATCACGGTCAGCCAGCGGTTGCGCATGCACCACAACAGGCCGTGCTCGAACGCCCGGCCCACGCGCCCGGGCTCGGCTTCATGGGCCTTGAGTTTGTTGCTGTTGAGGATATGCACGCCCAGCACCGGGGCGAAGAACACCGCCACCACCCAGGACACCAACAACGCCACCGCGATCACTGCGAACAAGGTATAGGTGTATTCGCCAGCGGAACTGGCGTTGAGCCCGATCGGCACGAAGCCGGCCACGGTCACCAGGGTCCCGGTCAGCATAGGGAAGGCGGTCGAGGTATAGGCGAAGGTCGCTGCCTGCTCCTTGCTTTCGCCCATCTCCAGGCGCGTGACCATCACTTCCACGGTGATCATCGCGTCATCCACCAGCAGGCCCAGGGCGATGATCAACGCACCGAGGGAGATCCGCTGCATGGTGATACCGCTGTACTCCATGAACACGAAGACCATGGCCAGCACCAGCGGAATGGAGCAGGCCACCACCAGGCCCGCGCGCACGCCAAGGCTGACGAAACTCACCGCCAGCACGATCACCACCGCCTCGAACAGGGCACTGGTGAAGCCGCCGACCGCCTGCTTGACCACCACCGCCTGGTCCGACACGGTATGCACGCCGATCCCCACCGGCAAGTCGTTGATCACGCGGTCCATGCGCGCCTTGAGCCGCTGGCCGAACACCTGGATATTACCGCCAGCCTTCATGCCGATGGCCAGGCCGATCGCGTCCTGCCCGTTGTAGCGGAACATCGGCGACGGCGGGTCGACATAACCGCGCTCGATGTCGGCGATATCGGCCAAACGGAAGAAACGATCGTTGATCCGCAGGTTGACGGTCTCCAGGTCCTTTTCCGAGGAGAACTGCCCGGTTGTACGCACGGAGATGCGCTCGGGGCCGGCTTCGATGACCCCGGCCGGCGTCACGGCGTTCTGCGATTGCAGGGCCTGCATGACCTGGCGCTGATCGATCCCCAGCGCCGCCAGCTTGCGGGTCGAGAAGTTCAGGTAGAGCACTTCGTCCTGGGTGCCGACCATCTCGATCTTGCCAATGTTGGGCACATCACGGACTTCGGCCCGAGCCTGCTCCACGTAGTCGCGCAACTGGCGCATGGTCAGGCCGTCGGCGGTAAAGGCATAGATCGAGCCGAACACGTCGCCGAACTCGTCGTTGAAGCCCGGCCCCTGGATACCCGACGGAAACTGGCCGCGGATGTCCTGGATCTTCTTGCGCACCTGGTACCAGATCTGTGGGATGTCCTTGCCCTTGGTGGTATCCCGCAAGTTGACATAGACCGTGGATTCGCCCGGGCGGGTATAGCTCTTGGTGTAGTCGAGGGAGTCGAGCTCCTCGAGCTTCTTCTCGATGCGGTCGGTGACCTGGTACAGCATTTCGTCCTGGGTGGCGCCGGGCCAGCGGGTCTGGATGACCATGGTCTTGATGGTGAAGGACGGGTCTTCTTCTCGCCCGAGGTTGAAGTACGAGAAGATCCCCATCAGCAGCCCGACGAACATCAGGTACCAGACGAAGGATTGATGCCTGAGTGCCCATTCGGACAGGTTGAAGCTTCCTTTCATTGCGCGTCCTCGTCGAATGCGACCTTCTGCCCTGGCTTGAGGCTGTTGACGCCAGCGGTGACCACACGCTCGCCCGGTTGCACGCCAGAAGCCAGGACGATGCTGCTGGCGGTGCGCTCGATCAGGGTGACGTCACGGGTCGCCACGGTCTTCTGTTGCGGGTCGATCACCCATACCTGAGGCTTGCCGGCGCCTTCGAACAGGGCACTGAGCGGCAGCTCGCTGCGCGGCGACACGGCGGAGGTCAACGTCACGCTGATCGCCGTGCCCAGATGGAAGGCATCCGGGGTGCTGGCCAGCGTCAGCCGCGCACGCCGGGTGCGGGTAGTGGCATCGGCCTGGGGCTCGAGCTCGCGCAGGGTGGCGGTGGTGTTGATGGCAGGGTCCAGTTGCGAGGCGACGGTGAAGGTCAATGCCTTGCTGAGCTGCTCGGCGAGGGTGATCGGCAGGTCGATCACCGCTTCCTTGACGTCCGGCCGCGCCAGGGTGACCACGGCCTGGCCGGCGCTGACCGTCTGCCCGGCCTCGGCCTGCCAGGCGGTGACCACGGCGGCGTGGTCGGTGCGCAAGGTGCTGTAGTCGAGCTGGTCGCGGGCCTGGCCGACCGCCGAGCGGGCCTGTTCCAGAGCAGCACCGGTGGTCTTCAGGTCGGTCTGGGCGATGTCCAGCTGAGCCTGGGCACCCACGCCCCGGTCATAGAGTTGCTGTTGCCGACGCGCGTTGGCCTGGGCGTTGATCCACTGCGCCTCGACCTTGGCCAGATCGCCTTCGGCGGCACGCAGCTGGTTCTGCTGGTCGGTCGGGTCGAGGGTGGCCAAGGTGTCGCCGGGCTGCACCTGGGCACCTACATCGACCCAGCGACGCGCGATGCGCCCCGATACCCGAAAGCCCAGGGTGCTCTCGAAGCGTGCCTGGATGCTGCCGGCGAACCGGCCCAGCTGTGAGTGCACCTGCGGCTCGACCACCACGGACAGTACCGGGCGCACCGGCACGGGGGCTTCTTCATCACCGCTGCACGCAGCCAGCGTAACACCGGCGCACAGCACCAGCAGCAAGCGTTTCATGGTGCGGCTCCTCCATCCTTGGCATCGACTTTCTCCACCTGCATACCCGGATGCAGCAACTGGCCGCCACTGACGACGACGGTTTCGCCACTCTTGAGGCCCTCGGCGACGACGATCTTGCCCGTGAGATAACGCGAAACCTGGACCTTGCGCAGGTCGACCTTGTCGCCCTCGCCCACCACCCATACCGCCGGCTCGTGCAACGCCTTGGTCAAGGCCGACCAGGGCAGTTCGATGCTCGGCCGGCCCTGGGCGTTGGCCGTTGCCGTCACCGGCGAGCCCAACTGCATGCCCGGCGGCACGTTGCGCAAGGCCACCTTGACCTGCACCGTGCCGCTCTGGGCGGACACCGTCGGGGTGATTTCACGCACACGGCCTTCGGCCTTGACCTGGGGGTTGTCCAGCAGGCTCACCGTCACGCCTTCGTCGCTGGGAGGTGCCACCAACAGAGACTCGTAGACATTGAACACCGCATCACGGTCGCCATCACGGGCCAGGCTGAAGATCGGCATGGTCGCCTGCACCACCTGGCCGACTTCGGCCTGGCGCGCGGTGATCACCCCATCGGCTTCGGACACCAGGGCCGTATAGCTCAGTTGCTCGCGGGCATTGGCCAGCTGCGCCTGGGCGGCCTTGAGCGCACTCTGGCTGCTGCGCAGGGCCGCTTCGGCGGAGTCGTACTCGCTCTGGCTGGTATAGCCCTTGGGCAGCAGCTTCTGCTGGCGGACGAAGGCGGCACTGGCCTGTGTCACCCGGGCCTGCTCGGCGAACACCTCGGCCTTGGCCGAGTCGACAGTGTTCTGCAGGTCCTTGGGGTCCAGGCGCGCCAACACCTGGTTGGCCTTGACGTGGTCACCCACATCGACGCTGCGGGAGATGATCTTGCCGCCCACGCGGAACGACAGGTCGGTCTGGACCCGCGCCTGCACATCACCGGTGAGGGTCACCCGGGCGGCGAAATCGGTGGGTTGTACCTGCAGCACGCCGACCCTGGGCAACTCGGCGGTGGATTCTTCCTTGCCACAGCCTGACAGCATGGACAGCAGCCCCAGGCAAACGACCATCAGCGGACGCGTTACCGTCATGCAGTCTCCTTGCTCGTGCCAAATGGATTTGAGGGACGCCAGTGAAGCGTAGATCAGGCTTTCACAACTGGCACTGATGTGGATCCATCAAAACATTCATCGACGGGATCGGGGATACTGGCCACTCTCCGGAAGCAGGAAACTCGCATGCTCACTACCCTGGCCATTGCCAACTACCGCTCGATCAACCAGTTGATCATGCCCCTGGGGCGGTTGAACGTGATCACCGGTGCCAATGGCAGCGGCAAGTCCAACCTCTACAAGGCGTTACGCCTGCTGGCGGAGACCGCGCGCGGCGGCGTGGTCAATGCGCTGGCAGCCGAGGGCGGGCTGGACTCGACCTTCTGGGCAGGCCCTGAAAAGATCAGCCGACGCATGCTCAAGGGCGAGGTCCCCGTGGAAGGTGGGCCACGCCAGCATGTGCGCCGTCTGAAAATGGGCTTCGCCGACCAGGATTTCGGCTATGCCATCGGCTTCGGGCTGCCAGAACCAAGTCGCTCGAAGTTCGCCCTCGATCCCCAGATCAAGCACGAAGCGATCTGGGCAGGAGCCCTATGCCGCCCAGCCAGCCTGCTGGTGGAGCGCAGCGGCGCGATGTGCCGCGCTCGCGAAGGACGCCAATGGCAGGTCATGAGCCAGCACATGACCGAATTCGACAGCCTGTTCGATCAGGTGGGCAGCCTGCAGGGCTCGCCTGAAGTCCTGCTCTTGCGCGAGCGGATCCGCAGCTGGCGATTCTACGACCATTTTCGTACCGACGCGGATGCCCCTGCCCGTCACTCACGCCTGGGCACCCGCACCCCGGTGTTGCATCACGACGGGAGAGACCTGGCCGCAGCGTTGCAAACCATCAAGGAAATTGGCGATTTCGACGCACTGCAAACGGCGATCAACGATGCCTTCCCCGGTTCGAAAATCGACATCGATGCCACCCCCGGCGGTCTGTTCAGCCTGCGCTTTCACCAGGCCGGGCTGCTGCGCCCGCTGAGCGCCGCGGAACTGTCCGACGGTACCCTGCGCTACCTGTTGCTGGTGGCCGCGCTGCTCACACCGCGCCCGCCCAGCATGATGGTGCTGAACGAGCCGGAAACCAGTCTGCACCCGGACCTTTTGCCCGCCCTGGCACGCCTGATCCGGCAAGCGGCACAGCATTGCCAGGTATGGGTGGTGTCGCATGCCCCGCGGTTGGTGGCGGCGCTTGAGGAAGACGAGGCGTGCAATTCGATTCGCCTGGAGAAAGAACTGGGGCAGACAGCGATGGTCGGGCAAGGAATGCTCGATGAGCCGGCCTGGTACTGGCCGGATTGAATCATCGCGGGGCAAGCAGACGCTGTAGCTGTGAAGCGGGCTTGCCCCGCGAAAGGGCCGCAACGCGGCCCCAGGGTGAATCAGGCGGACGCCGCGACCTGGGTCGGGCGCTGGACCTGGGAGGACTGGACATTCGCCATGGCCCCTTCCTCGATCGCCTGCTGGATCGCGCGGCGGCGGCGCTCTTCGGCGCGGCGGCTGAAGTACCAGATCAGGAAGGTCATCAGCGACACCGACAGCAGGATCAGGCTGGCCACGGCGTTGATCTCCGGCTTCACGCCCAAACGCACGGCGGAGAACACCTCCATCGGCAAGGTGGTCGAGCCCGGGCCGGACACGAAGCTGGCCAGCACCAGGTCGTCCAGCGACAGGGCGAAGGACATCATGCCGCCCGCCGCCAGCGACGGCGCGATCATCGGGATGGTGATCAGGAAGAACACCTTCCACGGCTTGGCGCCCAGGTCCATGGCAGCCTCTTCGATGGACAGGTCCAGCTCACGCAGGCGCGCCGACACCACCACCGCCACATAGGCGGCACAGAAGGTGGTATGGGCGATCCAGATGGTGACGATGCCGCGCTCCTGCGGCCAGCCGATCATCTGCGCCATGGCCACGAACAGCAGCAGCAGCGACAGACCGGTGATCACCTCAGGCATCACCAGCGGCGCGGTGACCAGGCCACCGAACAGCGTGCGGCCCTTGAAGCGGGTCACCCGGGTCAGCACGAAGGCCGCCAGGGTGCCCAGCGCCACGGCAGCGACCGCGGTATAGCAGGCGATCTCCAGCGAGCGCATCACCGAACCCATCAGCTGGGCGTTGTCGAGCAGACCGACGTACCACTTCACCGACCAGCCGCCCCATACCGTCACCAGCTTCGAGGCGTTGAACGAATAGATCACCAGGATCAGCATCGGCAGGTAGATGAACAGCAAGCCGAGCACCAGCATCAGCTTGGAGAAACTGAAGCGCTTCATGCCCTGCCCTCCATTTCTTTCGCCTGGCTGCGGTTGAACAGCAGGATGGGTACGATCAGGATCGCCAGCATCACCACTGCCAGGGCGGATGCCACCGGCCAGTCACGGTTGTTGAAGAATTCCTGCCACAGCACCTTGCCGATCATCAGGGTTTCCGGGCCGCCGAGCAGTTCCGGGATCACGAACTCACCCACCACCGGGATGAACACCAGCATGCAGCCAGCGATGATGCCGTTCTTCGACAGTGGCACGGTGATCTTCCAGAAGCTGTTGAACGTACTCGAGCCCAGGTCGCTGGCCGCCTCGAGCAGGCTCGGGTCGTGCTTGACCAGGTTGGCGTACAGCGGAAGGATCATGAACGGCAGGTACGAATAGACCACGCCGATGTAGACCGCCAGGTTGGTATTGAGGATCTGCAGGGGCTGGTCGATCAGGCCGGTCCACAACAGGAAGCCATTGAGCAGGCCGTTGTTGCTGAGGATCCCCATCCATGCGTAGACGCGGATCAGGATCGCGGTCCAGGTCGGCATCATGATCAGCAGCAGCAGGACGGTTTGCGTCTCCTTGCGTGCATTGGCGATGGCATAGGCCATCGGGTAGCCGATCAGCAGGCACAGCAGGGTACTGAAGAAAGCCATCTTCAGCGAGCCGAGGTAAGCCGAGATGTACAGCTCGTCCTCGGTCAACAGGCCGTAGTTGGCCATGTTGAGTACCAGCTGGAGCTTGTCCTCGACGTAGCTGTAGATTTCCGTGTAGGGCGGGATCGCCACGTCGGCTTCGGCGAAGCTGATCTTCAGCACGATGAAGAACGGCAGCATGAAGAACAGGAACAGCCAGATGAACGGGACGCCGATCACCAGATGGCGGCCCTCCGGCTTCACCTTGTTGAATGCTCGCTTGAGCTTGCGGATGTTCATGAGCGCAGTACCACGCCGCTGTCGTCTTCCCACCACACGTACACGTCGTCGCCCCAGGTCGGGCGAGTGCCCTGGCGCTCGGCGTTGGCGACGAACGACTGCACGACCTTGCCGCTGGGCAACTCGACGTAGAACACCGAATGGCCGCCCAGGTACGCGATGTCGTGGACCTTGCCGCGCGACCAGTTGTGCTCGAAGTCTGGCTGCTGGGTCGTGACCAGCATTTTTTCAGGGCGCAGTGCGTAGGTGATGTGCTTGTCCTCGACCGAGGTCGAAACACCATGGCCGACGTAGATCTTGCGCTCGAGCTCGGGCGAGGCGATCAGCGCATGGCCTTCGGCGTCATCGATCACCTCTGCCTCGAACAGGTTGACGTTGCCGATGAACTCGCACACCAAGCGGCTGGTCGGGGTCTCGTAGATGTCTACCGGCGAGCCGATCTGGGCGATCCAGCCCAGGTGCATGATGGCGATGCGCTGGGCCATGGTCATGGCTTCTTCCTGGTCGTGGGTCACCATCACGCAGGTCACGCCCACGCGCTCGATGATCTCCACCAGTTCCAGTTGCATCTGCGAACGCAGCTTCTTGTCCAGGGCACCCATCGGCTCATCGAGCAGCAGCAGCTTGGGGCGCTTGGCCAGGGAGCGAGCCAGGGCCACGCGCTGACGCTGGCCGCCAGAGAGCTGGTGCGGCTTGCGCTTGGCGTACTGGGTCATGTGCACCAGCTTGAGCATCTCGGCCACGCGGGCCTCGATCTCGGCCTTGGGCATCTTGTCCTGCTGCAGGCCGAAGGCGATGTTCTGCGCCACGGTCATGTGCGGGAACAGCGCATAGGACTGGAACATCATGTTGATCGGCCGCTCGTAGGGCGGCATGTCGGTGATGTCGACGCCATCGAGGAAGATCCGCCCTTCGGTCGGGCGCTCGAAGCCAGCCAGCATGCGCAGCAAGGTCGATTTGCCGGAACCGGAGCCACCGAGCAAGGCGAAGATCTCACCTTTGCGGATTTCCAGGGACACATCGTCCACGGCTACCGTTTCGTCGAATTTTTTCGTGACCCGGTCGATCTTGACCAGCACCTGCTTGGGTTGCTGGCCACCCTCGAGGGCTTTTTTATAGGCACCGGAGGCAACTGCCATGAGTGAAACTCCCAACAAGATTTTTATGCCCGCACGCCTGGCTTTCGCAGCCGGCGTGGCGGGTCTGGATAGTTACTTGCCCGACTTGACCTTGGTCCAGCTGCGGGTCATCAGACGTTGCACCTTGGGTGGCAACTCGGCATTGACGAACATCTTGTCCAGCACTTCCTGCGGTGGGTAAACCGCGGCGTCGGTCCTCACGGCCTGGTCCATCAGGTCACCAGCCTTGGGGTTCGGGTTGGCATAACCGACATAATCGCTGACCTGGGCGATGACCTCAGGTTTCAGCAGATAGTTGATGAAGGCGTGGGCCTCCTTGACGTTGTTGGCGTCCTTGGGGATCGCCAGCACGTCGAACCAGAGGTTGCCGCCTTCCTTGGGAATGGCGTAGGCCAGCTTCACGCCCTTGCCGGCTTCTTCGGCACGGGCCTTGGCCTGGAACACATCGCCCGAGAAACCTGCCGCGACGCAGATGTCGCCGTTGGCCAGGTCGGTGATGTACTTGGACGAGTGGAAGTAGGTCACGTACGGGCGTACCGCCAGCAGCTTCTGCTCGGCCTTGGCATAATCCTTGGGGTTGCTGCTGTTGGGGTCCAGGCCCATGTAGTTGAGCACCGCCGGCAGCATTTCGTCGGCCGAGTCGAGGAAGGCCACACCACACTTGGAGAGCTTCTTCATGTTCTCAGGCTCGAACAGCACGGCCCAGGAGTCGATGGTGTCGGTGCCCAACGCGGCCTTGACCTTCTCGACGTTGTAGCCGATGCCATTGGTACCCCACAGATAGGGCACGGCGTACTGGTTGCCCGGATCGTTCTTCTCGAGGCGCTTCATCAGCGCAGGATCCAGGTTGGAATAATTGGGCAGCAGGCTGCGGTCGAGCTTCTGGAAAGCGCCCGCCTTGATCTGCTTGCCGAGGAAATGGTTGGACGGCACCACCACGTCATAGCCGGTGCGTCCGGCCAGCAGCTTGCCTTCCAGGGTTTCGTTGGAATCGAAGACGTCGTACTTGGCCTCGATACCGGTTTCCTTGTGGAAATCGGCAAGGGTCGTCGGCCCGATGTAGTCCGACCAGTTATAGATATGCACCGTCGGCGCTGCTTGGACGCCGAATGCCAGCGTCAGACCCGCTCCAGCCATCATGGCCTTGCGAAATAAGGAAATAGACAAGTGGGTGGTCCTCACGATCAGTGCCTCCAGGTGCCGGCGTGACGCCGCCGTACACGCAAAACCGGCGCGCAACTTACCTTCGCTGCATCGATGCCGCAAACTAATTTGCCTTGCAGGCCTTCTGGGCCGGGAAACCCCGGCCCAGAAGGCTTCGAGACGGGCTTACTTGCCCGACTTGATCTTGGTCCAGCTGCGGGTGATCAAGCGCTGCGCGCTGGCTTCAGGTGCAGCGATCGCATACAGCTGCTTCTTCACTTCAGCAGGCGGATAGATGCTCGGGTCGCTGGTGATTTCCTTGTCCACGTACTGGGTGGCGGCCTTGTTGCCGTTCGGGAAGCGCACGGCGTTGGTGATCTCGGCCATGATTTCCGGCTGCATCAGGAAGTCCATGAACTTGTACGCGGCATCCTTGTGCTCGGCATCTTTAGGGATGGCGACCATGTCGTAGAACGTACCGGCACCTTCTTTCGGAATGATGTAGTCCACTTTGACCTTGTCGCCGGCTTCGTGAGCGCGGGCCTTGGACTGCTCCAGGTCGCCCGAGTAACCGACGGCCACGCAGATGTTGCCGTTGGCCATGTCGCCGATGTACTTGGACGAGTGGAAGTAGGTGATCGAAGGACGAATGCTCAGGAACAGCTCCTCGGCCTTCTTCAGGTCGTCTTTCTTGGTGCTGTTGCTCGGTAAGCCCAGGTAGTGCAGCGCAGCCGGAATCATCTCGGTCGGCGCGTCGAGGAAGCTCACGCCACAGCTTTTGAGCTTGGCGATGTTCTCGGGCTTGAACACCACATCCCAGGAATCGATCTTGTCCACGCCCAGCGCAGCCTTGACCTTCTCCGGGTTGTAGCCGATGCCGATGGAGCCCCACATGTATGGGAAGGCATGCTTGTTGCCCGGGTCGCTGGCATCGCCCACGGCCTTGAGCAGGTCTTCGTCCAGGTTCTTCCAGTTCGGCAACTTGGAACGGTCCAGTTCCTCGTAGACGCCTGCCTTGATCTGCTTGGCCAGGAAGTTGTTGGACGGCACGACCACGTCATAACCCGACTTGCCCGCCAGCAACTTGGCTTCCAAGGTTTCGTTGCTGTCGAACACGTCGTACTTGACCTTGATGCCGCTTTGTTTCTCGAACTTGGCGATGGTGTCCGGCGCGATATAGTCCGACCAGTTATAGACGTTCAATACCTTGTCTTCAGCCTGAACAGCGGTTGCCATGGCACCCAACAGGGCCGTGGCCAGCAACGTCTTGCCCATTTTCTTCATGCGAAATGCTCCAGAATTTATTATCAAGCCATCTGTTCAGCAGCCAAGATCCCACGGTACAGCGCTGGGCGACTGAAACAGTCGCTAGTCTGGCAAGTTACAAGGCGCTGTTTCAAGGAAAGCAGGGCCTTGTAACCGCTTAATGTCACGCTGCCAGCCTAGCAGACCGTTACTTGATCGCCTCATAAGTCAAATCCAGGCACTTGCGTGCCTTTTCCACCAGCTCGTCAATCTCTTCACGGCTGATTACCAAGGGCGGTGCGATGATCATGGTGTCGCCCACCGCACGCATCACCAGGCCGTTTTCGAAGCAATGTTGGCGGCAGATCATGCCAACGCCCTTGCCCTCGAAGCGGCTGCGGGTGGCCTTGTCCTTGACCAGCTCGATCGCGCCGAGCAGGCCCAGGCCGCGGACCTCGCCCACCAGCGGGTGGTCCAGAAGCTCGCGCAAACGCATTTGCAAATAAGGTGCCGTGCCTGCCTTGGCACGCTCGATGATCTTCTCATCACGCAGGATGCGCAGGTTTTCCAGGCCCACGGCAGCCGCGACCGGGTGGCCGGAGTAGGTGAAGCCGTGGTTGAAGTCCCCGCCCTCGGCGAGCACCTTGGCCACTTCGTCACGAACGATCACACCGCCCATGGGGATGTAACCGGAGGTCAGGCCCTTGGCGATGGTCATCAGGTCGGGTTCGAGGCCGTAGTAGTCGGAGCCGAACCATTCGCCGGTGCGGCCGAAACCACAGATCACTTCATCGGCGACGAACAGGATGTCGTACTTGGCGAGGATCTCCTTGACCTTGGGCCAGTAGGTTTCAGGCGGGATGATCACCCCACCGGCCCCCTGGATCGGCTCGGCGATGAAGGCGGCGACGTTGTCCTCGCCGACTTCCAGGATCTTCTTCTCCAACTGCTCGGCGGCCCAGACGCCGAATTCGTCCGGGGTCATGTCGCCCCCCTCGCCGAACCAGTAAGGCTGCGGGATATGCACGATGCCAGGGATCGGCAGGCCGCCCTGCTCGTGCATGCCGCTCATGCCGCCCAGGCTTGCGCCGGCGACGGTGGAGCCGTGGTAGCCGTTGATACGGCCGATGAGGGTCTGCTTGCCGGGCTTGCCCTTGAGCGCCCAGTAATGGCGGACCATGCGCAGCACGGTGTCGTTGCCTTCGGAGCCGGAGCCGGTGAAGAACACATGGGTCATGCCCTTGGGCGCCACGTCGGTGATCGCCTTGGCCAGCTCCAGCGCTGGCGGGTGGGCGGTCTGGAAGAACAGGTTGTAGTACGGCAGCTCGCGCATCTGTTTTTCCGCCGCCTGCACCAGCTCCTCGCGACCATAGCCGACCGCTACGCACCAAAGGCCCGCCATGCCGTCGAGGATCTTGTGCCCCTCGCTGTCCCACAAATGCACGCCCTGGGCCTTGGTGATGATGCGCGGCCCTTTTTCCTTCAGCTGCTTGTAATCGCTGAAAGGTGCAAGGTGGTGCTCACCGCTCAAGGTTTGCCATTCACGGGTTTGCGGGTTGTTGACGCTCATGGGCTTCTCCGTTATCCGACAGCCGCGCTCCAGCGGCCCCAGGGTTGATCAGACGGCAAACAGCAGGAACTCACGTTCCCAGGAGCTGATTACCCGTTTGAAGTTCTCGTGTTCGGCACGCTTGGTGGCGACGTAGCCGGTGATGAATTTCTTGCCCAGGTACTGGTCCAGGGCACGGCAGTTCTCCATGCGTTCCAGGGCATCCTCGATGGTCAGCGGCAGACGCAGGTTGCGGCGCTCATAGCCGCGGCCCTGGACCGGCGCGCTGGCACCGATCCCCTCGACCATGCCGATGTAGCCGCACAAGAGGCTCGCAGCGATGGCCAGGTAGGGGTTGGCATCAGCGCCTGGCAGGCGGTTCTCCACACGGCGGTTCTGTGGGCCGGCATCCGGCACGCGCAGGCCTACGGTGCGGTTCTCCTCGCCCCACTCGACGTTCACCGGTGCCGAGGTGTCCGGCAGGAAACGGCGGAACGAGTTGACGTTGGGGGCGAACAGCGGCAACGCCTCGGGGATGAACTTCTGCAACCCACCGATGTGGTGCAGGAACAGCTCGCTCATGCTGCCGTCATCGTTGGAAAAGATGTTCTTGCCGGTGGCCACGTCGATCACGCTCTGGTGCAGGTGCATGGCGCTGCCCGGCTCGCCGGTCATGGGCTTGGCCATGAAGGTGGCGGCCACGTTGTGCTTGAGCGCCGCCTCGCGCATGGTGCGCTTGAACACCAGGATCTGGTCGGCCAGGTGCAAGGCGCTGCCGTGACGGAAGTTAATCTCCATCTGCGCCGTGCCGTCCTCGTGGATCAATGTGTCCAGGTCCAGCTGCTGCAGTTCGCACCAGTCGTAGACGTCTTCGAACAGCGGGTCGAATTCGTTGGCGGCCTCGATGGAGAATGACTGGCGACCGGTTTCCGGGCGGCCGGAGCGGCCTACCGGCGGCTGCAACGGAAAGTCCGGGTCTTCGCTGCGCTTGGTCAGGTAGAACTCCATTTCCGGCGCGACGATCGGCTGCCAGCCTTTGTCGGCATACAGCTTGAGGACCTTCTTGAGCACGTTGCGCGGCGACAGCTCGACCGGGTTGCCCTTCTTGTCATAGGTGTCGTGGATCACCTGGGCGGTCGGCTCGATGGCCCAAGGCACGAGAAACACCGCGTTCTCGTCGGGGCGGCAGATCATGTCGATATCGGCCGGGTCGAGCAATTCGTAATAGATGTCGTCGTCGACATAGTCGCCGGTCACCGTCTGCAGCAGCACGCTCTCGGGCAGACGCATGCCTTTTTCGGCGATGAACTTGTTGGTCGGCGAAATCTTGCCGCGGGTGATGCCGGTCAGGTCGCTGATCAGGCATTCCACTTCGGTGATCTTGTGCTCTTTCAACCAATCGGTGAGCTGGTCGAGGTTGTTACTCATAAATACCTCAGGAGGTAATGTGGCCCGGCTGATGAAGGTCGGGCGCCGCTGACGCCTGGCGTCGATCAAGGCGGGCGCTGCCTGGCTGCAAGTGCCTGGACAGACCCGCGCCTTGATTCTGGATGCAGTGCTTGGCTAAAGCAAAAGCGCATGCACGGGACGGCAGCGGATACACTCGAAACAAGCGTGTCCGTGAAGCGAATGAAGGGCAGAAAAGCGAAAAGTCGTGCAGGAAACTGCTACGAAAGGAGGATGATCCGAGCCAGCCGTCAATTATTGCGAGCAGCGCACGCGCAACGGCTCCAAGGCGGGCCATGCCCTCGCGACGAATGCTGGGGGGACCTGACAGCGCGGCGCAGGCAGCACTTTCAGGTCGCGGCAAGCGGACCATATGACCCTCGTATTATTGTGTTCTGGGTTGTGGCCGAGCTTAGCCTTGTTCATTTTTTTACACAACACCTCCGTAAAAAATAAAACACGCTCAGCGCGAGATAGCCCTTTGCGCCCAAAATAGCGGATAATGATTCGCCCCCAGATGCAGCATTTCTGCCGTCGCTGTGCCATTTAGGGGCATCATGGGGTTGGCTTGACTTCGCCAGGTCTTTCGGATTGACTGGGCTTGCAAGCCCCCCTTGATTGATATTTTTAACAACAAAGGTGTTGCATCATGTCGGTACCCCCGCGTGCCGTTCAGCTTAACGAAGCGAACGCGTTCCTTAAGGAACATCCTGAGGTTCTCTACGTTGACCTTCTGATTGCAGATATGAATGGTGTGGTGCGCGGCAAGCGCATCGAGCGCACCAGCCTCCACAAGGTTTACGAGAAAGGCATCAACTTGCCCGCCTCCCTCTTCGCCCTGGATATCAACGGTTCCACCGTCGAAAGCACCGGGCTCGGCCTGGACATCGGCGATGCCGACCGCATCTGCTACCCGATTCCTGGCACCCTCTCCAACGAACCCTGGCAGAAGCGCCCTACCGCACAGTTGCTGATGACCATGCACGAGCTGGAAGGCGAGCCGTTCTTCGCCGACCCACGCGAGGTCCTGCGCCAGGTGGTAAGCAAGTTCACCGAGATGGGCCTGACCATCTGCGCGGCGTTCGAGCTGGAGTTCTACCTGATCGACCAGGAAAACGTGAACGGCCGTCCGCAGCCGCCCCGTTCGCCGATTTCCGGCAAGCGCCCACAGTCGACCCAGGTGTACCTGATCGACGACCTGGACGAATACGCCGACTGCCTGCAGGACATCCTCGAAGGCGCCAAGGAGCAAGGCATCCCTGCCGACGCCATCGTCAAGGAAAGTGCCCCGGCGCAGTTCGAGGTCAACCTGCACCATGTCGCCGACCCGCTCAAGGCCTGTGACTATGCGGTGCTGCTCAAGCGCCTGATCAAGAACATCGCCTACGACCATGAAATGGACACCACTTTCATGGCCAAGCCCTACCCGGGCCAGGCTGGCAACGGCCTGCATGTGCATATCTCCGTGCTGGACAAAGATGGCAACAACATCTTCACCAGCGAGGATCCCGAGCAGAACGCCGCGCTACGTCACGCTGTCGGCGGTGTGCTCGAGACCCTGCCCGCGTCCATGGCTTTCCTCTGCCCGAACGTCAACTCGTACCGCCGCTTCGGTGCGCAGTTCTATGTGCCGAACGCACCGAGCTGGGGCCTGGACAACCGCACCGTGGCCCTGCGCGTGCCTACCGGCTCGCCGGATGCCGTGCGCATCGAGCACCGCGTGGCCGGTGCCGACGCCAACCCGTACCTGATGATGGCTGCCGTGCTGGCCGGCGTGCACCATGGTCTGACCAACAAGGTCGAGCCGGGCGAGCCGATCGAAGGCAACTCGTACGAACAACTGGAGCAGAGCCTGCCGAACAACCTGCGCGATGCACTGCGCGAGCTGGACGACAGCGAGATCCTGAACAAGTACATCGATCCGAAGTACATCGACATCTTCGTCGCGTGCAAGGAGAGCGAGCTGGAGGAGTTCGAGCATTCGATCTCCGACCTCGAGTACAACTGGTACCTGCACACCGTGTAATGAAAACGCCGCCCTCAGGGGCGGCGTTTTTCATTGAATCACGGGTTGCCTGTACCGGCCCTATCGCCGGCAAGCCGGCTCCCACTTATCCCGCGCCGCACCTGTGGGAGCCGGCTTGCCGGCGATAGGGCCGTTGCAGGTAACGACTATTACAACGGTTTCTCGAAAATCTTCGAATTACGCTGGTAGTTGTACAGCGAAGCCCTTGCCGCCGGTAGGCGCTCAACGCCGCTGGGGGCAAAGCCGCGTTCGCGGAACCAGTGCGCGGTACGGGTCGTCAGCACGAACAGGGTATTGAGCCCCTGCTGCCGCGCCCGGCTCTCGATACGTTCGAGCAACTCGTCGCCGCGGCCACCATGGCGATACTCCGGGTTCACCGCCAGGCAAGCCAGCTCCCCCGCCTCCGAATCGGCGATCGGGTACAGCGCTGCGCAGGCGATGATCATGCCTTCGCGCTCGACCACGCTGAACTGTTCGATCTCACGCTCCAGCACCTCGCGCGAACGCCGCACCAGGATGCCCTGCTCTTCCAGCGGGCTGATCAGCTCCAGCAAGCCGCCGACATCGTCGATGGTCGCCTCGCGCACGACCTCGAACTGCTCCTGGGACACCAGCGTGCCGCCACCCTCGCGGGTGAACAGCTCGGTCAGCAACGCGCCGTCCTCGGCATAGCTGACGATATGGCTACGCGCCACGCCGCCCTTGCAGGCCTCGGCGGCGGCATCGAGCAGCTCGGCCTGGTAGTCGCTGCCCAAGCGCAGCAGGTGCGGTGCAACCTGCTGCGGCCGCAGTTCGCGCACCAGCTTGCCGTTTTCATCCAAAAGGCCCGGTGCGGCGCCGAACAGCAGCAGCTTGTCGGCCCCCAGCTCGATGGCAGCGCGGGTAGCCACGTCTTCGCAGGCCAGGTTGAAGATTTCGCCAGTGGGCGAGTAGCCCAAGGGCGAAAGCAACACGATTGAGCGCTCGTCCAACAGGCGGTTGATCCCCTTGCGGTCGATACGCCGCACCTCGCCGGTGTGGTGGTAGTCAACGCCTTCGAGCACGCCGATCGGGCGAGCGGTCACCAAGTTGCCGGACGCCACCCGCAGCCGCGAGCCTTGCATCGGCGAAGCGGCGATGTCCATGGACAACCGCGCCTCGATGGCCAGGCGCAAGGCACCGACGGCATCGATCACGCAATCGAGGGTCGCCGCATCGGTGATGCGCATGCCGCGATGATAGTGCGGCGTCAATCCGCGGGCGGCCAGGCGGCTTTCGATCTGCGGGCGCGAGCCATGCACCAGCACCAGCCGCACACCCAGGCTGTGCAACAGCACCAGGTCATGGACGATGTTGCCGAAATTGGGGTGGTCCACGCCATCGCCGGGGAGCATGACCACGAAGGTGCAATCGCGATGGGCATTGATATAGGGGGACGCATGGCGTAGCCAGTTGACGTATTCGGGCATGACAGGGCCTGTGGATAAGTGAACGGAGAACGGCGAAACAAACGGCGGCGTTCAAAATCATCGTCGGAACAGGCTTGCGGTCACGCGCGGTCTCCTCTAGGCAAGGACGAATCAGGTCGAAGAACGTTTAGCTCAGGCAATAGTGCCGGATCAGGTCACGCAATAGACGCACGGTAGGCTCGATTCGTGACATTTCAAGGTATTCGCCCGGTTGGTGCGCACAGGCAATGTCGCCTGGGCCGAGCACGATGGTCTGGCAACCCAGTTGCTGAAGATAAGGCGCTTCGGTGCCAAAGGCCACCGCTTCGGCACGATGCCCGGTAAGCCGCTCGGCCAGGTGCACCAGCTCGGTATCGGCCGGCTGCTCGAAGGGCGGTACCTCCGGGAACAGCGGCGCGTAGTCGATGCGCACTTCCAGGCGCTCGGCCAGCGGTACCAGCTTCTCACGGATGGCCGCACGCAACTGCTCGACGTCCATGCCCGGCAAGGGGCGCAGGTCGAACTCCAGGGCGCACTGGCCGCAGATACGGTTGGGGTTGTCGCCACCATGGATGCAACCGAAGTTCAAGGTCGGGGTCGGCACGCTGAACTGCGGGTTGCGGTAGGCCTGTTGCCATTGCTGGCGCAAACCCATCAGTTCGCCCATCACCGCGTGCATGGCCTCCAGGGCACTGTGCCCAAGCCTGGGGTCCGACGAATGGCCGCTGCGTCCGAGGATGTCGATGCGGTCCATGAGGATGCCTTTATGCATGCGAATCGGTCGCAACCCGGTGGGCTCGCCGATCACCGCCGCGCGGCCGAGGGGCTGGCCAGCCTCGGCCAAGGCGCGGGCACCGGACATGGAGCTTTCTTCGTCACAGGTAGCGAGGATCAGCAGCGGCTGCTTGAAGTCGTGAGCCAGAAGCGGCAAGACCGCCTCGATGACCAGCGCGAAAAAGCCTTTCATGTCGCAACTGCCAAGGCCCACCCAACGGCCGTCGATCTCGGTCAGCTTGAGTGGGTCGCTGGACCACAATTGCTCATCATAGGGCACGGTGTCGCTATGGCCGGCCAGGACCAGCCCGCCAGGGCCGCTGCCTCGGCTGGCCAGCAGGTTGAACTTGCCAGGAGTCACCTGGCGAATTTCGCAGGCAAAGCCCAAGTCGCCCAACCAGCCGGCCAGCAGTTCGATGACCTGGCGGTTGGACTGGTCCAGCGCAGGTTGGGTGCAACTGACCGAGGGCGCAGCGATCAGGGCGGCGAATTGGTCTTTCAGCGACGGCAACGGCATGCGCGTACTCCTCGGAGGCGTTGCCCATCATAGCAATGCCGTCCCCGCTTGCGGCAAGCAATGCTGGGGCCTTCTCGCTGCACAGGGCCGCTCCGACAAAGGCCGGCACTGGGCGCAGGCGCGGCCTCGTGTCGCGAAAGGGGTGTGAAGCGCCCCCAAATGCAACAGTCCACAAGCGACTCCTGTAGACTGCACCCAAAGATGCCCTCCTTCGAGCCTGCGATGCACAAAGAAACCGAACTCAAGCTCCGCGCCAGCCGCGAGACCCTGGCCGCCCTGCGCGAGCACCCCCTGCTGAAAAAGCGCAACAAGTCCGGTTGGCAGACCCGCGAACTGCTCAACCAGTACTTCGACACCCCGGAGCGTGAACTCTCCGCCGCCCACGTCGCCCTGCGCCTGCGCCGCGATGGCGAGCAGGTCATCCAGACCCTCAAGTGCCGCGGCCAGAGCGTGGCCGGCCTGTCCGAGCGCAACGAGTACGAATGGCACCTGGACAAGGTCAAGCTCGACCTGAAGAAGCTCGACGACACCTGCTGGCCGGCCCAGCTGGCCGGGCTGGACAAAAAGACCATCAAGCCGCTGTTCACCACCGACTTCACCCGCGAATATGCCGAAATCGCCTGGGGCCGTGGCAAGGCCAAGGTGGTGATCGAAGCCGCCCTGGACCAAGGCTTCGTGATTGCCGGCAAGCGCAAGGAAGCAATCTGCGAACTGGAACTGGAGCTGCGCGAAGGCGCGCCCGAGGCGCTGCTTGAACTCGCCGCCGAGCTGGCCACCAGCCTGCCCCTGATGCCGTGCGACATCAGCAAGGCCGAGCGTGGCTATCGCCTGCTCGAGCCCGACAGCTATGACCTGAGCCTGCCGACCACCGTGCTGGAAGCCGAAACCGCACTGGACGACGCCTTCGCCGCCCTTGCTTGGCAGTTGCTGGGCAGCAGCCAGCGCCTGGCCGAGCAGTACCGCCACAATGGCCACTGGAGCCTGTTGCAGGGTTGGGTGCAGTGCCTGGCAGAACTGCGCGCTCTAGTCAGCACCCTGGGCCAGGCTGCACCTCGGGCCACCACCCGTGAGCTGCGCAGCCGCCTGGACGCGCTGCTGGAAGACTGGCGCCCGCTGGTGCAGGCCGGTAATGACGATGAAGACGTCCGCCGCGTCGCCCCCGAGCAGTTCGCCGAAGAGCTGGAAGACACCCGCTGGGGCCAGTTCTCCCTGGAAACCTCGCGCTGGCTGCTGGCCCGCGCTTGGACCGAGGAGCGTAAAGGCCGTGGCGAACGCCAGGGCAAGGCGCACCTGGCCAGCTGGCTGATGCACCTGCTCGGCGAGGAAGCTCGTGCATTGCAATTGCCGCTGTACAAGCAGCGCCCCGAAGACCTGGCCGAACAGCTACCGCGCATCGAGCGCCTGCAGGCCTGGCTGCACCATGCCCGCCAGGTGCTGGACGTACCGCAACTCGACCGTCTCTATGGCGAGCTGAACAAACTGCACCAACTGGCCGAACAACCGTTGTCCGACGAGTTGTTGGAGGCCCGCATCGAACAGGCCCGCGCGGTGGACCAGAACCGCGCCTGGAAGTACCTGCTCAAATCTGCGTCCACGCGCTGATCCAGCGCGCAATGGGGCTGCTTTGCAGCCCTTTCGCGGCGCAAGGCCGCTCCTACAGGGGCGGCGACATGCGGAGGACGCGAGAGGTGCCTAGGCCAAGGGCAAGCTGGTCGTGGACTTGATCTCGGACAAGGCCACGATCGAATTGACCTCTTGGATCCCCGGCACATTCGACAGCTTCTCGAAGAAGAATCGCTCGTAGGCTTCGATGTCCGACGTGACGATGCGCAGCAGGAAGTCCACCGAGCCCATCAGCACATAGCATTCGAGTACCTCCGGAAAGCCGCGGATCGCCTCGGTGAACTCGGTGAAATTCGAGCGACCGTGGGCATTGAGCTTGACCTCAGCGAAGATCTGCGTGTTCAGGCCGACTTTCTTGCGGTCGAGCAACGTCACCTGGCTGCGGATCACGCCTTCATCTTTCAAACGCTGAATGCGCCGCCAGCAGGGCGATTGCGACAGCCCGACACGTTCGGCGATCTGCGCGCTGGACAACGAAGCGTCTTCTTGCAGTAACGCCAGGATGCGCCGGTCATAGGCGTCCAGTTCACCTTGCATTAATAAGTCCTTTAACTATGAAAATTTGAATTTCTCGATTCGAAAACCAAGGGAATCGGAGGAATCATAGCGGAGAATTATCCCAGTACCGCGTGTTCAGTCTGTTCGCGCTGCACAGTTTTGCGAGAGCCCGCTCCCACAGAGGTCAGCGCTTGCCACCGGTTCTTTGCTCCACAGCGCAGCCCGAAGGACGGGGTGGTCTCTCACAGGATCGCGCAAGATCCCGAAACCCTTTGCCCCGCCTGCACCTTGTCATGCCGGCTAGCCTTACCAGCACCGACCCATCTGGCAAGGAAGCCAAGTATGCACACCGACGATACCCACGCCCTCGACCTGGGCCGGCTGCTCGATGCCCTGCTGCTCGACCAGCGCCTGGATGCCGGCGATACCCTGCGCGTCCTCGAGCAGGCCAGCGGCCAGCCAAGCATCCACCCGCTGGAACGCATCGCCGGCCTGGCCCTCGAGGATCGTCAGCGCCCAGGCCGGCGCCTGGACCTGGACACCCTTTGCCAATGGCTCGCCAGCAAGGCCAAGCAACCCTTCTTGCGCATCGACCCGCTGCAGGTCGACGTGCAGAAGGTCAGCGGGTTGATGTCCCCGGCCTTCGCCCAGCGCCACGGCATATTGGCCGTGGCTGCGGACGACAACAGCGTCACGGTGGCCAGCGCCCAGCCCTACCAGTGCGAATGGGAAGCGGACCTTACTCGCAGCCTGGGCAAGCCGGTCCGGCGGGTACTGGCAAGCCCGGTGCAGATCCGCCAGCTGGCCCAGACCTTCTTTCGCCTGGCCCATTCGGTCCAGGGCGCCCAGTACCAGCAGCCTACCGCCTTGGGGGAGCTGGAGCAGTTGCTGGAGCTGGGTCAGCGCCATACCGACGCCAGCGCCGATGATGCGCATATCGTGCACATCGTCGACTGGGTGCTGCAGTACGCCATCGAGCAGCGGGCCAGCGATATCCACCTCGAACCGCGCCGCGAACAGGGGCAACTGCGTTATCGCATCGACGGCCTGCTGCACGGTGTCTATGCCTTTCCCGCAGGCGTCACCCTGGCCCTGGTCAGCCGCCTGAAACATCTGGGACGCATGGACGTAGCAGAAAAACGCCGCCCCCAGGACGGCCGCCTGAAAAGCCGCCTACCCGGTGGTGGCGAAGTGGAGCTGCGCCTGTCCACCCTGCCCACGCCCTTCGGCGAGAAACTCGTGCTGCGCCTGTTCGACCCGCAACAGCTGCACCAGGACTTCGACCGGCTGGGCCTGGAAGGCGAGCAACTGCGGCAATGGCAAGCCCTGCTCGGCCATCGCCAGGGCATCCTCCTGGTCACAGGCCCCACCGGGTCAGGCAAGACCAGTACGCTCTACGCCAGCCTTCGGCAACTGGCCACACCCCAGGTCAACCTGTGCACCATCGAAGACCCCATCGAACGCCTGGAGCCGGCGTTCAACCAATTGCAGGTCCAGCCGGGCCTGGACCTGGGTTTTGCCAACGGCGTCCGGGCCCTGCTGCGCCAGGACCCGGACATCATCATGGTGGGCGAGATCCGTGACCGCGAAACCGCACAGGTCGCCGTCCAGGCCGCATTGACCGGGCACCTGGTACTTTCCACGCTGCACACCGACGACGCCTGCAGCGCGATCACCCGGCTGCAAGAACTGGGCGTGGCCGACTACCTGATCAAGGCTACGCTGCTCGGCGTCATGGCTCAGCGCCTGGTGCGCACGCTGTGTGCCGACTGCCGGGGCGCTGCGGCCCACGAAACCCTGCCCTGCCGCACCTGCCGGGGCACCGGATACCACGGTCGCACGGGCCTGTTCGAGCTGTTGACGCCCAGTGCACAGCTGCGCGCCAGCATCGGCCCGGGCAGCGACTTGGCGACCTTGCGCCAACAGGCTGTTGCCGAAGGGCTGCAGGATCTGCGTCGGTGCGGCGAAGCGAAAGTCGAGGCCGGCACAACCAGCCTGGCGGAGGTGCTACGCGTCTGCTCTTGAGGAAAAAACCCTTGTATTCAGGGAACTTGCGTCACCTGGGCAAGATCAAAGCGGCCATCCCACAACCCTCACCATTCGAGGTGAATGCATCATGCGTCTCAAAACCGCCATCGCAGCCGCTGCCCTGCTCTCGCTGCCCCTCGGCTCCGCCATGGCCGACGATGAAACCTTTTGGCGCAACGTCATTTCTTCCGGCGCGACCACCGCATCGAGCTACCTGACCTCTGCCGACCACAAGATGGTCCTGGCTGCCCAGGACGATGCCGGCAGCTTCGTCGCCAGCGAAGGCGCCATCCGCGGGCCTTACCTGGAAGCGGCGATTCGCAAGGTGCGCGCCGACAATCCAGGCATGAAGGCGAGCGACATGGACCTGGCCAACGCGATCCTGGCCAAGAACGCCGTCGTCGAGTAACCCCATCGCGGTCGCGCTGAGCACAAGCGGCTAGCGCAGCCGCCCCCTGTGGGAGCGGGCTTGTCCCGCGATTGGGCCGGGCCCGATATCATCGTCGCCTGGCAAGGGCTTCGCCCTTGATCGCGGGACCAGCCCGCTCCCACAAGGGCCTGCAAAATCAGCGATACGCATCCACCGGCACACACGCGCAAAACAGGTTCCTGTCTCCATACACGTTGTCGACCCGGTTCACCGCCGGCCAGTACTTGTGCTGCCGGACGTGGGCACTGGGGGCGACCGCCTGCTCCAGGCTGTATGGTCGCGTCCATGGCGCCAATACGTCAGCCAAGGTATGCGGCGCATGCTTCAGCGGGTTGTCATCTGCCGGCCAGCTGCCCTCCTGTACCTGGTCTATTTCCGCACGAATCGCCAGCATCGCCTCGACGAAGCGGTCCAGCTCGGCCTTGGACTCGCTCTCCGTCGGCTCGACCATCAGCGTTCCCGGCACCGGGAACGACATGGTCGGTGCATGGAAGCCGTAGTCCATCAGACGCTTGGCGACATCCTCCTCGGTGATGCCGGTCAAGGCCTTGAGTGGGCGCAGGTCGAGGATGCATTCATGGGCCACGCGTTCGTTGCGCCCACGGTAGAGCACCGGGAAGACCCCTTCGAGCTGGCGGGCCAGGTAGTTGGCCGACAAGATCGCCACCTCGCTGGCGTCGGCCAGTTGGGGCCCCATCATGGCGATGTACATCCAGCTGATCGGCAGGATGCTGGCACTGCCCCACGGGGCTGCGCTGACGGCACTGTTGTTCGGGTCGAGCCCCGGCACCGGCACCACGGGGTGGCTGGCAACGAACGGCTTGAGGTGCGCACGCACGCCGATCGGCCCCATGCCCGGGCCGCCACCGCCGTGGGGGATGCAGAACGTCTTGTGCAGGTTCATGTGCGAAACATCGGCACCGATGTCCGCCGGCCGCGCGAGGCCGACCTGGGCATTGAGGTTAGCGCCGTCCATGTACACCTGGCCACCATGCTGGTGGATCACTTCGCAGATCTCGCGGATACCTTCCTCGTACACGCCGTGGGTCGACGGGTAGGTGATCATCAGGCATGACAGCCGTGTGCCGGCTTGACGGGCCTTGGCCTTGAGGTCGTCGAGGTCGACGTTGCCAGCGTCGTCGCATTCGACGATCACCACCTCCATGCCGGCCATCTGCGCCGAGGCCGGGTTGGTGCCATGGGCGGAGGAAGGAATCAGGCACAAGGTCCGCTGCGGTTCATGGCGGCTGTGGTGATAACGGGTGATCGCCATCAGGCCAGCATATTCGCCCTGGGCACCGGAGTTGGGCTGCATGCAGATCGCATCGAAGCCGGTTATGGCGCACAACCAGCTTTCCAGCTCGTCGATCATGGCTTTGTAGCCCTGGGCCTGAGCCGCCGGGACGAAGGGGTGCAACAGGGCGAAGCCAGGCCAGGTGATAGGGATCATCTCACTGGTGGCGTTGAGCTTCATGGTGCAGGAGCCCAGCGGGATCATCGACTGGTTCAGCGCCAGGTCCTTGTTCTCCAGCTGTTTGAGATAGCGCAGCATCTCGGTTTCGCTGTGGTGCAGGTTGAACACCGGGTGGGTGAGGAACGGCGTGCGCCGTACCAAGGCGCCGGGAATACCTTCGGGCAAGGCCTGGCCATCCAGCGCGGCGATGCTCAGACCATGGTCGACCCCCAGGAAAATATCGAACAGGCGCAGCACCGTCGCCTCGCTGCAGGTCTCGTCCAGGCTCACGCCCAGGTGTCCACGCCCGAGGATCCGCAGGTTGATGCGCGCATTCTCGGCACTCTCGATGATCGCCGCCTGGGCACCCCCGACATCGAGGGTCAAGGTATCGAAGAAATGCTGGTTCAGACGCTTGATGCCCTTGGCCTCCAGGCCTGCAGCCAGGATGAAGGTCAGCCGGTGCACCCGCTGGGCGATGCGCCGCAGCCCCTCCGGGCCGTGATAGACGGCATAGAAGCCGGCGATATTGGCCAGCAGTACCTGGGCCGTGCAGATGTTCGAGTTGGCCTTCTCGCGGCGAATGTGCTGCTCGCGGGTCTGCAAGGCCATGCGCAGGGCTGTGTTGCCTCGGGCATCGCGCGACACACCGATGATGCGCCCGGGCATGGCCCGCTTGTATTCGTCGCGGCAGGCAAAGTAGGCGGCATGGGGGCCGCCATAGCCCATGGGCACGCCAAAGCGTTGAGTCGAGCCCAGCACCACATCGGCACCCAGCTCGCCGGGCGGCGTGAGCACGACCAGGCTTAGGATATCCGCAGCTACGCAGGCCAGGGCATGCTGGCCATGCAACTGGTCGATCAGCGGGCGCAGGTCGCGCACCTCGCCATGGGTATCCGGGTATTGCAGCAGGGCACCGAACACCTGGTGCTTGCCCAGGTTATCCACCGAGTCGACGACCAGTTCGAAGCCGAAGCCTTCGGCGCGCGTGCGCAGCACCGAGAGCGTCTGTGGGTGGCAGTGCTCGTCGGCGAAGAAGACGTTGCTCTTGTTCTTGGCCACCCGCTTGGCCAGCGCCATGGCCTCGGCTGCCGCGGTGGCCTCGTCGAGCAGCGAGGCATTGGCCAGAGCCAGGCCGGTGAGGTCGATGACCATCTGCTGGAAGTTCAGCAGCGCCTCCAGGCGCCCTTGGGCGATTTCTGGCTGATAGGGCGTGTAGGCGGTATACCAGCCTGGGTTCTCCAGCACGTTGCGCAGGATGACGGTTGGCGTGACGGTGGCGTGATAGCCCATGCCAATCAGGCTGGTCCAGACCTGGTTCTGCTCGGCGTAGCCGGCCAGCTTGGCCAGGGCGGCCTGTTCGTCCAGCGCAGGCGGCAGGTCGAGGGGCCGCCCGAGGCGAATGCCGGGTGGCACGGTCTGCTCGATCAGCTCCATACGGCTGGCGACGCCCAAGGCGTCGAGCATGGCCTTCTGCTCCGAGGCATCAGGCCCCAGGTGACGATGCAGGAAGGGGTTTAGCTCTTGCAGTTGACTCAGCGATGGCGACTGGGACATGGCGACGATCTCTTCCTGGACCCGTTCTCTTGGAAACTTACAAGTCTAGGAAGGGATTGCCGATGCTGCGGGATTTTTGGGGTGCTTTGTGCCCTATCGCGGAACAAGCTCCACAGGACCTATGGGAGCGGGCTTGTTCCGCGATGGGCTGCACAGCAGCCCCGGAGCGACTTACTCGCCGATGGCAGCCTTGTAGCCGGCAGCATCCAGCAGCTTGTCCAGCTCGGCCTTGTCGCTTGGCTTGAGCTTGAAGATCCAGGACTCGTAAGGCTCCTCGTTGAGCAGTTCCGGGTTGTCGGCCAGTTCTTCGTTGACCGCGATGACTTCACCGCCCACCGGGGCATAGATATCCGAAGCGGCCTTGACCGATTCGACCACGCCCGCGGCGTCGCCTGCAGCGAACACCTTGCCGACTTCGGCCAGTTCGACGAACACCACGTCACCCAGGGCTTGCTGGGCATGGTCGCTGATACCTACGGTCACGGTGCCGTCGGCTTCCAGGCGAGCCCACTCGTGGCTCTCGGCAAAACGCAGGTCGTCGGGGATTTGGCTCATTGTCTTGTCTTCCTCGTTAGGGTCAGCGGTCGGCCCGCCGTTGGGTATTCAGATCAGGATCTTGCCATGGCGCACGAAGGTCGGCTTGACCACCCGCACCGGGTACCACTTGCCACGAATCTCCACTTCGGCACGGTCGCCCGTGGCCATGGGTACGCGTGCCAAGGCAATGGACTTGCTCAGCGTAGGCGAGAAACTACCACTGGTGATCTCTCCTTCGCCAATTCCGGCTACCCGCACCACCTGGTGGGCACGCAGCACGCCACGTTCCTCCAGCACCAGGCCGACCAGTTTTTCCTGCACGCCCTGCTCGATTTCCGCCAGCAGGCCGGCCCGGCCGATGAAGTCGCGCTCGGCCGGTTCCCAGGCGATGCTCCAGCCCAGGTTGGAGGTCAGGGGAGTGTGGGTTTCGTCGATATCCTGGCCGTAGAGGTTCATGCCGGCTTCCAGGCGCAGGGTGTCGCGCGCCCCCAGGCCGCTGGGCGCGATGCCCGCTCCGACCAGGTCGTTGAAAAAGGCTGGGGCCTGAAGCCCCGGGAAGATGATTTCCAGGCCGTCCTCGCCGGTATAACCGGTGCGGGCGATGAACCACTCACCTTCGGCCACCCCTTCGAACGGGCGCAGTTCGCGAATCAGCGCGGCGCGCGGCGCGCTGAGCAGCTGGGCGACTTTTTCGCGAGCGTGGGGGCCCTGGATAGCGAGAATGGCGAGCTCCGAACGCTCGACGAAGTTGACTGCGAAGCCCACACTCTGCGCCTGAAGCCACGCCAGGACCTTGTCGCGGGTGGCGGCGTTGGCCACCAGGCGATAGCCCCCTTCGGTGCGGTAGGCGATCAGGTCGTCGATGACCCCGCCCTCGGCATTGAGCAGCGGGCTGTACAACGCCTTGCCGAGGCTGTCCAGGCGGGCCACGTCGTTGGCCAGCAGGCGCTGCAGCCAAGCCGTGGCCGCATCGCCGGCGACGTCGATCACTGTCATGTGGGATACATCGAAGACGCCGCAGTCACTGCGCACCTGGTGGTGCTCTTCGACTTGCGAGCCATAGTGCAGGGGCATGTCCCAGCCACCGAAATCGACCATCTTGGCGCCGAGCGCCAGGTGCAGGTCATACAGAGGCGTACGCTGTCCCATGGGTTTCTCCTTCCGGGCGTGGCGAGGCCGCGGCGGTCAGTGACGTTTAAGTCATCACCTGATCTTGTAGGACCCGTCGCAGCGAATGCCGCGCATTGTAGCCGCAAGGACGAGCCCTGGCACCCTCAGTGGCGATGGCCGGGGCGACGGGCCGAACGCCGGATCAAACCGATGACCGGCAACAGCCCGACCAGCACCAGCGTCAGCGCAGGCAGCGAGGCCCGCGCCCATTCCCCCTCGCTGGTCATCTCGAACACCCTCACGGCCAAGGTATCCCAGCCGAACGGTCGCATCAGCAGCGTGGCCGGCATCTCCTTGAGCACGTCGACGAACACCAGCAGGGCGGCGCTCAACGCACCGGGGACGAGCAAAGGCAGATACACCTTGAAAAACAATCTCACACCGCCCACACCCAGGCTGCGCGAGGCCTCCGGCAGCGACGGCCGGATACGCTCAAGGCTACTTTCCAGCGGGCCATAGGCCACAGCCATGAAGCGCACCAAGTAGGCCAGCAGCAAGGCCGACAGGCTGCCCAGCAGCAAAGGCTTGCCGGCGCCTCCGAGCCATTGAGAAAGCGGCACCACCAGTTGGTTGTCCAGGTAACTGAAAGCCAGCATGATCGACACCGCCAGTACCGAGCCAGGCAACGCATACCCCAGGTTGGCCAGGCTCACGCCGGCACGAATGCCCCCGGTCGGCGCGTGGCGCCGGGCGAAGGCCAGCATCAGCGCCACGCAGACCGTGACCAAGGCGGCCATGCCGCCCAGGTACAGGGTGTGCAGAACCAGCCCGACATAGCGCTCGTCCAGGTCATGCCGACCACGCTGCCAGAACCACATCAGCAGCTGCAAAACAGGGATGACGAAGGCGCAGGCGAACACCAGCAAGCACCAGCTGGTGGCCGCCGCGGCCTTGGCCCCACGCAGGTGGTAGAGCGCCTGCCCCCGCGGGCGCTCGCTGCCGCTGCGCGAGGCACCGCGGGCGCGACGCTCGCCGTACAACACCAGCATCACCACCAGCAACAACAGGCTGGCCAGCTGGGCGGCACTGGAAAGGCTGAAGAATCCGTACCAGGTCTTGTAGATGGCCGTGGTGAAGGTGTCGAAATTGAACACCGCCACCGCGCCGAAATCCGCCAGGGTCTCCATCAGCGCCAGGGCGATGCCCGCACCGATGGCCGGCCGGGCCATGGGCAACGCCACCCGCCAGAACGCCTGCAGCGGCGACAGGCCCAGCACCCGCGCCGCTTCCATCAGGCCCTTGCCCTGGGCCAGGAAGGCGCTGCGCGCCAGCAGGTAGACGTAGGGATAGAACACCAGCACCAGGACCGTGATCACCCCGCCGGTGGAGCGCACCCGCGGCAGGCGCATGGGCCCGAACACTTCGCGCAGGGCCGTTTGCACCGGGCCCGCGAAGTCCAGCAGGCCGACGAAGACGAATGCCAACACATAGGCGGGAATGGCGAAGGGCAACATCAGCGCCCAGTCCAGCCAGCGCCGGCCCGGGAACTCGCACAGGCTGGTGAGCCAGGCCAGGCTTACGCCCAACACAGTCACACCGGCACCGACGCCCAGCACCAGCGTGAGCGTATTGCCCAGCAAACGGCTCATCTGGGTGTCGAGCAGGTGCGACCAGATCTGCATGTCGATCGACTGCCATGACAACAGCAGAACGCTCAGCGGCAACAGCACCAGGGCGGCGACCAGGGAAACCGGGAAGTACCAGCGGCGTTGGGGGGCGTGGGACAAAACTGAAGTCTCGATACGTGGCGACCGCATCGCGGAACAAGCCCGCTCCCACAGGGGGTTACACCAGACCCTGTGGGAGCGGGCTTGCCCCGCGATTGGGCTTCGATGGCCCTGAAGGATAAAGCCTGGCGCTTAGTTCCAGCCAGCCCGGTCCATCAACCGGATGGCCTCGGCCTGGCGCTTGCCGGCCACTTCCACCGGGATGCTGTCCGCCTTGAAGGTCCCCCAGGCCGCCACTTCGTCCGATGGCTTGACCTTCGGGTTGGCCGGGAATTCCTGGTTGATATCGGCGAACAGCTTTTGCGCTTCGTCGCCGGTCATCCACTCCACCAGCTTCCTGGCGGCTTCCGGGTGAGGCGCATGCTTGGTCAGGCCAATACCCGAGAGGTTCACGTGCACGCCACGGTCGCCCTGGTTGGGCCAGAACAGCTTGACCGGCAGGCTGGGCTTTTCCTTGTGCAGGCGGCCGTAGTAGTAGGTGTTGACGATGCCCACGTCGCACTGGCCGGCCTCGATGGCCTGGAGCACGGCAGTGTCGTCGGAGAACACATCGGTGGACAGGTTGTTGACCCAGCCCTTGATGATTGCCTCGGTCTTGGCCTCGCCGTGGGTCTCGATCAGGGTGGCGGTCAGCGACTGGTTGTAGACCTTCTTCGCCGTGCGCAGGCACAGGCGGCCTTCCCACTGCTTGTCGGCCAGGGCTTCGTAGGTGGACAACTCCTCGGGTTTGACCCGGTCGGTGGAGTAGGCGATGGTCCGCGCGCGCAGGCTCAGGCCGGTCCAGTCATGGGAAGAGGCACGGTACTGCGGGGGGATGTTGTTGTCGATGACGTCCGACTTGATCGGTTGCAGGATGCCCATCTGCTCGGCCTGCCAGAGGTTGCCGGCATCGACGGTGAGCAGCAGGTCGGCGACGCCGTTCTCGCCCTCGGCCTTGATGCGCTGCATCAACGGGGCTTCCTTGTCGGTGATGAACTTGATCTTCACGCCGGTCTTGGCGGTGTAGGCGTCGAACACCGGCTTGATCAGCTCATCGATACGCGAGGAGTACACCACCACTTCGTCCGCCGCCTGGGCGGTGCCGCCGAACAGGGTCAGGGCCAGGGCGGCCAGTAGAGGCTTGCGTGGCAACATCGGGTATTCCTCGCTGAGTTGAGAGGTGCAAATGGTAGTGAATCCCATTTTGCCTCTCACCTACGCAGACGTTACCGAATGTTGCTAAAGATATTGCTTCGCAGCCCAATCGCGGGACAAGCCCGCTCCCACAGGGCCCTTTGTGCACTTCTGTGGGAGCGGGCTTGTCCCGCGATTGGGCCCTCAGGCCTTCGCCAGCTCAGGCAAATCCCCGGAAAGCCCCAGCGCCTGGCGCACGAACAGCGCCTTGGCTTCTGGCATCTGCTCCACCAGCTTCAACCCGCTGTTACGCAACCAGCGCAACGGCAACGGGTTGGCCTGGAACAACCGCTCGAACCCTTCCATCGCCGCCATCAGCGCCAGGTTGTGTGGCATGCGCCGACGTTCGAAGCGGCTCAGCACCTTCACGTCCGCCAGCCGCTCGCCCCGCTCGCAGGCCCGCTCCAGCTCCTCGGCCAGCACCGCAGCATCCAGGAAGCCCAGGTTGACGCCCTGCCCGGCCAGCGGATGGATGGTGTGGGCGGCATCGCCGATCAGCGCCAGCCCTTCGTCGACATAACGCTTGGCATGGCGCTGGCGCAGGGGCACGCACACCCGCGGGTCGGCCCCCAGCACCTCGCCCAGGCGCCCTTCGAACGCGCGGCCCAGCGCCTCGCAGAAGGCCACGTCATCCAGCGCCATGACCTGCTCGGCCTGCTCCGGCGTGGTCGACCAGACGATCGAACACCTGCTCTGCCCGTCCCCGCGATCCAGCGGCAGGAACGCCAACGGCCCTTCATCGGTGAAGCGCTGCCAGGCCGTCGTCTGGTGCGCCTGGCTGCAGCGCACGCTGGTAACGATGGCATGGTGCAGGTAATCCCACTCACGGGTTTCGCAGCCGGTCAGCTTGCGCACCGCGGAATTGGCGCCGTCGGCAGCCACCACCAGCGGTGCGCGCAGGCGTCGGCCATCGGCTAGGGTCAGCAGCCACTCGTCGCCGGAACGGCGCATTTGTTCCAGCCGGGCATTGGGCAGCAGCCCTACGTCGCTGTCGTGCAGGCGCTCCAAGAGGCCGTCCTGCACCACCCGGTTCTCGACGATATGGCCGAGTACCTGGGCATGCACGCTGGCCGCCGAGAAGTGGATCTGCCCGGTGCCGCTGCCATCCCAGACGTGCATGTCCGTATACGGCGAGACACGCCGGCCGGCGATGCCTTCCCAGGCTCCCAGGCGCTCGAGGATACGCTGGCTGGCTGCCGACAAGGCGCTGACCCGTGGCTCGAAAGGCGCCTGGGGGTCGAAGGGTTTGACCGACAGCGGGCCGCCATCGAGCAGGAGGATTTCCAGGCCGCTGTGGTGCAACGCCAGGGCCAGGGCGCTACCGACCATACCGGCACCGACAATCAACAGATCTGCGCGCATTTCCATGCCTTACGCCTGCCTCGCTTGCGGCTTGAGCCGCACATAAAGGGTTTTATCGACCCGCGCCACCAGCTCGCCGGCGCCGTCGCGGATATCGACCTGCAAACGGGGCAGGTATTTCTTGCCGCCAGCGGTCTGTTGGCGGATCTCGTCCAGCAAGGCGTCATCGACGTGGAACTCGGCGAATACCGCGCCCTTGCCCGGCGCGATGAAGTCGATGCTGGCAGCCTTGTCCCAGACGATGTAGTCACGCCCGAGCCGCTCGATCAGCAGCAACATGTAGAACGGGTCGACCATCGAGTACAGGCTGCCGCCGAACTGGGTGCCGACATAGTTACGGTTCCAGCGGGTCAGGTTCATGCGCACCTTGATGCTGCGCATATCCGGGCTGATGTGCTGCACCCGGATGCCCGCGCCCAGGTAAGGGGGATAAAGGTTCAGCACCCAGCGCAGCAGGCGCGCCCTGCGGGCCAGTCGACGTGGGTTGCTCATGCCCGCCCCCGCGGATTAGGGCGGGTGCCCAGGCCCATGGCCTGGCGGGCGAACCAGCGCTTGGCCGGCGGCAGCAGGTCGAGCCCCAGCAGGCCGATGTTGCGACCGGCGGCCAGCAGTGGCTGGCTGCTACCGAACAGTCGGGTGACCTGGTCGGAGAAACCGATGGTCAGGGCCTGGTCCAGCCGTTGGCGCTGGTGGTAGGCCTGCAGCGTGGCCAGGTCGCCGGGCTGCTGCGGGCCGGCCAGCAAGGCATCGGCCAAAGACTGCACGTCACGCAGGGACAGGTTGAACCCCTGCCCGGCGATCGGGTGCAGGCTATGGGCGGCGTTGCCCAGCACCACTAGGTTTGGGCGTACCTGTTCCTCGGCCTCGACCAGCGCAAGCGGGTACAGATGCCGCGCCCCCACCTGGCGCAGGGCGCCCAGGCGGTAGCCGAAGGCCGCCTGCAGCTCGTGCAGGAAGCTGCGCTCGTCGATGTCCGCCAGCCGCTGGGCATCCATCCCCTGGCGGGTCCAGACCAGTGCGCAGCGGTTTTCCGGCAAGGGCAGCAGCGCCATCGGACCTTGCTCGGTGAAGCGTTCGAAGGCCTGCCCACGATGCGCCTCACCCGGCGTGATGTTGGCGATCAGCGCGCTCTGTTCGTAGGGGGTACGGCGAACATGGATCCCCAACTGTTCGCGCAGGCCAGAGCGGCCACCGTCGGCCAACACCGCCAGGTCGCACTCCAGGCTGGTGTCGTCGTCCAATTGCAGACGATAGCCACCGGCGACAGCTTGCAAGCTCTTGACCTCGGCCGGGCAGCGCCAGCTCACCACTTCGGTATCCAGGCCCTGCCATAGGCATTGGCCGAGCCAGGCGTTCTCCACCACGTAGCCGAGGGCCGGTACCCCTTCCTCGATGGCGTCCAGGCGGGTAGCGCCGAAGCGGCCACGGTCGGACACCTGGATCTGGCTGATGGGCTCGGCGCGGCGGCTGATGACCTGCCACAGGCCCAGCTGTTCGTAGATCTGCCGGGTGCCGTAGGACAGCGCAGAGGAGCGGGCATCGTAGCTGGGCTGGAAGCTGTCGCCCGGTGCGAACGGTTCGATTAGGAGGATCTTCCAACCGCGTGCCTTGGCGCCTGCCTGCAGGGCCAGGGCCAGGCTGGCGCCGACCAGGCCGCCGCCGATGATCGCCAGGTTGACCCGACTCATGCCACGCCCCTGCGGGCCGCGGCCATCAGCGCCTCGATCTCGGCGACCGTGCGCGGCACACCGCTGGTCAGGATTTCACAGCCTTGCCTGGTCACCACCACGTCGTCCTCGATCCGTACGCCGATGCCGCGCCATTTCTTCGCGACGTTCTGGTTGTCGGCGGCAATGTAGATGCCCGGCTCGACTGTCAGCGCCATGCCCGGCTCGAGCACGCGCCACTGGCCGCCGACCTTGTACTCCCCCACATCGTGCACGTCCATGCCCAGCCAATGGCCGGCGCGATGCATGTAGAACGCACGGTGGGCCTCGCTGTCGATCAGCGCCTGCACCTCGCCCTTGAGCAGCCCCAGTTCCACCAGCCCTTCGGTGATGACCCGCACGGTCGCCTCATGGGCGTGGTTCCAATGCTTGCCCGGGGCGATCTCGGCGAAGGCGGCCGCCTGGGCCTTGAGCACCAGCTCGTAGATGGCCTTCTGCTCCGGCGAGAAACGCCCGCTGACCGGGAAGGTGCGGGTGATGTCGCTGGCGTAGCAGTCGATCTCGCAGCCTGCATCGATCAGCACCAGGTCGCCATCCTTGAGCGGCGCATCGTTCTGCTGGTAATGCAGGATGCAGGCGTTGCGACCCGCCGCGACGATCGAGCCGTAGGCCGGCATCTTCGCCCCGCCCTTGCGGAATTCGTAGTCGAGCTCGGCTTCCAGGCTGAATTCGTGCAGCCCCGCCCGGCAGGCCTGCATGGCCCGCACGTGGGCGCGCGCGGAAATATCCGCCGCGGTGCGCATCACCTTCACTTCCGCCGCCGATTTATACAGACGCATGTCGTGCAGCAGATGATCCAGGGCAACGAATTCGTTCGGTGGCTGGGCACCCAGGCGCGCCTTGGAGCGGATCACGTTGATCCACTCCATCAGGCGGCGGTCGAATTCCGGGTTGCTGCCCATGGCGGTGTAGACCCGGTCGCGGCCTTCGATCAGGCCGGGGAGGATCTCGTCGATATCGGTGATGGGAAAGGCGTCGTCCGCGCCAAAGTCGCGGATCGCGCCTTCCTGGCCGGCACGCAGGCCGTCCCACAGTTCGCGCTCGGGGTTGCGCTCACGGCAGAACAGCACGTACTCGCCATGTTCGCGGCCCGGGATCAGGGCGATCACCGCCTCGGGCTCGGGGAAGCCGCTGAGGTACTGGAAATCGCTGTCCTGGCGATACACGTGCTCGACGTCGCGGTTGCGGATGGCAACTGCGGCGGCGGGCAGGATGGCGATGCTGTTGGGGACCATCTGGGCCATCAGCGCCTTGCGCCGACGGGCATACTCAGCCTTCGGAATACGGCTCATGGGCACGAAAACCCCCGGAATATCAGTGCAGCGATGGCTTGGGCGCGGGCGCGGCCGGCTTGGCCAGCTCCGTGTACAGCAGCAGGGGCGCGACGCGCAGGTACTCCATGACTTCCATGTAGTCGCTCTCACCGTCCTCGGACTCTTCCAGCGCTTCCTGGACCTGCGAAATGGCCACCAGGTCCTGGAGTACCTCCTGCGCATCGGTGGACAAGTCCTTGCCGCCGGCGTTCAGGCCAAAGCCAGTGATGAAGCCTTGGCACCACTGGCCCAGCGCGGTGGCGCGCTCGGCGAGCGGGGCTTCGTCGCTGGGCAGCAGCAGGACGATGGCGACGTCCTCGCCGGTGAGCTCGGCCTTGACCATTTCCTGCAGGCCGATGAGTGCGGCGCGCACGTTGTCTTCAGGCTCGTTTTCCAGCGCGCCGGCGGCATCGGCCAGCCAGGCGTCGGCGTCGAAACCTGCGCCGGCGCAGCTGCGGCCGATCAGCAGGCCGTGCAGTTCGGCTGGGGAAACAGGGTGGCCGTTGCTGGCGAGCAGCGAGGCGAAGGCGGTGTAGGGCGATTGGGTATTGGGCATGGGCAGCTAGGCGCCAAGCGGCGCAATGACTAGAATGAAGACCTTGTATCCTAGCACCGGCAGGCGCGCCAAGACCATCAGCACTGGCCGTACCGCCCCCGGAACAGGCATGATCGCCGGGCAGTCAACGAGGGAGCGAATCGAGTGCAACCCATGCCAGAGAACGACCTGCAGGCACTGATGAGCCGATTCGAATCGCTCATCGAGCGTGTCGAGCAACTAAAACGCCAAAATGCACTCCTAGTAGCTCAGGAAAAATCCTGGCGCGAGGAGCGCGCCCACCTCATCGAAAAGAACGAGATCGCAAGGCGCAAGGTCGAGTCGATGATTTTACGCCTCAAGGCCCTGGAGCAAGACTCATGAGTTCAAGCAATAGCGTCACCGTCCAGATCCTCGACAAGGAATACTCGATCATCTGCCCGCCGGAAGAACGCAACAACCTGGTCAGCGCCGCGCGCTACCTGGATGGCAAGATGCGCGAGATCCGCAGCAGCGGCAAGGTGATCGGTGCCGACCGTATCGCGGTCATGGCTGCGCTGAACATCACCCACGAACTGCTGCACCGTCAGGAGCGCCCGGACGTTGCCGCCAGCGGCACCACCCGCGAGCAGGTACGCGACCTGCTGGAACGGGTCGACCAGGCGCTGTCCGACGACGCGGATACCAAAATCGGCTGAGATTGGTATACTGGCGCCACTCCCTGGGGGATGCGCCAGTCGGTTATGTCCCTGAGCCGATACGCACAACCACGGGGGTTGCACGCTGGGGCCGGTGTGCATGTCCGCCCGACGGAAAGCCTTAACGCCCCCTGCAATCTCCACCTTGAACTTTCGGGTTCAAGGGCTACACCGATAGCGGTTCCATCGGGGAGCCTGAATTCTTGCTTGCCCGCCACCCTCGGCGGGCAATTTCGTCTGGCCGCCATGGCGGCCGGTACACCTGGGAACGCACGTGCCATGACCGACACCGCGCAGCTCACCCGCCCTCAACTGCGCCGCCTGCTTCGCAATGCCCGCCGCGCACTGACACCTGCCCAGCAACGCCAGGCCTCTCTTGGCCTCTACCGCCAGCTGGCCCAGCACCCGTTGTTCCGTCGCGCCCGGCACATCGCCCTGTACCTGCCCAACGACGGCGAGATCGACCCACGCCTGTTGCTGCGCGAGGCCCAGCGACGCGGCAAGCGCACCTACCTGCCGGTGCTGCATGCCTGGCCGCGCACGCGCATGGTCTTCCAGCGTTTCGAGCGAGGCGAAAAGCTACGGCCCAACCGCTTCCGTATTCCCGAACCACTGGTCGAGCGCAAGCGCCAACGGCCGATCTGGTCGCTGGACCTGATCCTGCTGCCGTTGGTCGGCTTCGATGAAGTCGGTGGGCGCCTAGGCATGGGGGGCGGTTTCTATGACCGCAGCCTGGCGTACCAGGCACGTCGCAAGGCGTGGAAGAAACCGCTGCTGCTGGGGCTGGCCCATGAATGCCAGAAGGTAGAGCGCCTGGCCCAGGCCAGTTGGGATGTACCGCTCAAGGGGACGGTCTCGGACCGTGGCTGGTACTTGGCACCGGCTTGACCGGTGCCCGCGAAAGAATCAGCGCTGCTGGGTCGGCTCGAACGGCATCTGGTAGGCAGCGTCAGCCTTGCGCTCCCAGAAACTCTGCGCATAACCCGTGGTGACGACACCCAGGCCGAAAATGAAGACCAGGATCCAGAGCAAGTCCGGTTTGCGTTGGTTCATGGATGAATGCCCCCCTAAGGCAAACAGTCAGGCTCGGCAACCTTCTTGGTGCTGCCGGAGCGTCGAGCTTTAAAATCGGCGCATTTTCCGACAACCTGAGGCGACACGCAAACCTTGACGTCAACCGACTGTCGGTTTCATGCAACAGGTTATTTCAAATATTTTCAGGAGCCGTTTCCATGGCCTATTGGCTGATGAAATCCGAGCCCGACGAGCTCTCCATCGACGCCCTGGCACACCTCGGCCAAGCGCGCTGGGACGGGGTTCGCAACTACCAGGCGCGCAATTTCCTGCGCGCTATGAGCGTAGGCGATGAGTTCTTCTTCTATCACTCCAGTTGCCCTCAACCGGGAATCGCCGGTATCGCCCGTATCAGCACAGCAGCCTACCCTGACCCGACCGCCCTGGATCCCGATAGCCACTACTTCGACGCCAAGGCCAACGCCGAGAAAAACCCTTGGAGCGCGGTCGATGTCACCCATGTGAAGACGTTCCACCAGGTGCTGGGGCTTGGGCTGCTCAAGCAGCAAGCCGCGCTAGCCGAACTGCCGCTGGTGCAAAAAGGCAGCCGGTTGTCGGTGATGCCGGTGACCGCCGAGCAATGGGCGGCGATTGTTGCGCTGGCGCGCTGAGCCTGGCGTGAATGGCGTGGCGCGTTTTCGATCGAGCGCCGCCCGCGCGGCACTCGCTCTCATGGGCAACCAATCGTTAACGCCATTCACTGCACGATCAGGTTATTGAACAGCAGGTCTTCGACGATCGGCTTGCCTTCCTCGGTTTCCATCACCTGCTGCACCTGCTTGAGCGCCTCCTGACGCAGCTTTTCCTTGGCTTCGACATTGCTCATGTTTTCCAGCCCTTGCTGAGTGAACAGTGCCACCAGTTGGTTGCGGATCAGCGGCTCGTGGTGCTTGACCGCGGCAGCCGCGGCGTCGCCGGTCACGCGCAGGGCCACGTCGGCCTTGTACACGCGCAGCTTGGGGCCGCCATCGAGGGCGTAGTTGCCAACGAAAGGTGGGCTCAGGTTGATGTAGGAAACCTTCTGCTCCCCTTCCTTGCCTTCTTCAGCCATCGCCACGGCCGGCAACAGCAGGGCCAGCACCATCAAGATCCACGCTTTCACGAATTCGCTCCTCAATACAGTTGGCGCCAGCTTACCCAGCACACCGATCAAACCCAAGCCCAGGCTTATGCCACCCCATCAAGGTGGACCATGCTCGTTGACCTGGCCTACGCCCCTCCTACACTTATCGGCCAACGCACGCAAAGGAATAGCCCCGATGAAAGCAGTGTTGTGCAAGACCCTCGGCCCGGCACGCGACCTGGTGCTCGATGAGGTGGCGAGCCCGGCGCCCAAGCGCAACGAGATCTTGCTGGATGTGCACGCCGCGGGCGTCAACTTCCCCGATACCTTGATCATCGAAGGCAAGTACCAGTTCCAACCGCCCCTGCCTTTCTCGCCAGGCTGCGAGGCAGCCGGTGTGGTCGCAGCCGTCGGGGAGAAGGCCGGCGGTTTCAAGGTCGGTGACCGGGTCATGGCCCTGACCGGCTGGGGAGCCTTCGCCGAGCAGGTGGCCGTGCCCTTCTACAACGTGCTACCGATGCCCGCCACCCTGGACTTCACCACCGCTGCGGCCTTCGGCATGACCTACGGCACTTCCATGCATGCGCTGGCCCAACGTGGCCAGCTCAAGGCAGGCGAGACCCTGTTGGTACTGGGCGCATCCGGAGGCGTTGGCCTGGCTGCCGTGGAAATCGGCAAGGCCATGGGCGCCCGGGTGATCGCCGCCGCCAGCAGCGGCGAAAAACTCGCGGTGGCCAAGGCAGCGGGAGCCGATGAGCTGATCGATTACGGCCAGGCCAGCTTGCGGGACGAGATCAAGCGCCTGACCGGCGGCCAGGGCGTGGATGTGGTCTACGACCCGGTGGGCGGTGAGCTGTTCGAGCAGGCGGTGCGCGGCCTGGCCTGGAACGGGCGGTTGCTGGTGGTGGGTTTTGCCAGCGGGACCATCCCGCAGTTGCCGGTGAACCTGGCATTGCTCAAGGGCGCTGCGGTGGTGGGGGTGTTCTGGGGCGCCTTCGCCCAGCGCCAGCCCGAGGACAATGCGGCCAATTTTCGCCAGCTGTTTGCCTGGCATGCCGAGGGCAAGCTCAAGCCGCTGGTATCGCAGACGTATCCGTTGGCCGAAGCCGGGGTGGCCATCGAGCGGTTGGCGCAGCGCCAGGCGGTGGGCAAATTGGTGGTGGTGGCTCGCTAGGCCTGGGGCTGCTGTGCAGCCCCTGTGGGAGCGGGCTTGCCCCGCGATTGGGCCAAACCTGCCTACACCTCACGCAGGCCATGGCACCGGCGGAACCGCGCCTCCAGGTTGCGATCGGGCATTTGGTGGCTGCGCAAGGCGTTCAGGGTCTGCTCGACGTAGTCCCGCGTCGTCCCGTAACGGCCCTTGGCACTGGCCAGGATCTGGCTGAGCAAGGTGTCCGGCAGATTCCCGGCATAGCACGGCAGGTGACGCTCCAACACGAAGCCCAGCGCCTGGACCTTGCTGCCATCACTCAGCCGGCAACTGAGCCAATGCGGCCGGTAGGCGGGGTAAGGCATCTCTCGCTGCCACAGGGCCATCAACGAATCGTCCAGGTTGCTTTCATCCAGACGGTAGGCAAAGCCGCTGCACGAGCCGCCTCGGTCCAACCCGAAGACCAAGCCAGGACATTCCGGTGTGCCACGGTGCTCGTGGGACCACAAATACAGGCCTCGGTGATAACCATGAACGCGGGCCCGCTGACGCTCGACCGAATTGCACTCCGGCCGCCAGATCAATGACCCATAGGCGAACAACCAGACCGGCCCGCCCTCATGACGCGACATGGTCAGTTTCATTGAATGGTGCAATTGATCGCGGGTCAGTTGCTGCCCAAAATCCAGCGAAGGAGGGTAAGTTATTTGCCAGGACGAACTTTCAAGTGTCGACATGATGCTGCCGCCATGATTCCCCGTAAACTTCCGAAGGCCATCACTGTATCGCAATGGCGCTTCGCTGCACTTACCGTACGGCAGAAAGCACTGTGCGTTCAAGCCCTTTGCACGGCCTGCGCCCCGCACTTGATTGCCATGGAATCAATATAGACAGGTATTGTTCCGTGAACGGAGAATGTTATTAACGGCGCCAGCAATAATAAGCGCCTTATCATCCTTTCAGGCAACTCGAGTTATAAAGAACGGCACACCGTTGCAGTGTGCCGTGTACTTTCAGCCCCGGGGGGCGTAGGCAAACACATCGGCGCGCATGCGATGCGCGTCCATGCCCGCCTCGACCAGCGCGTCCAGGGTGGCATAGACCATGTTCGGCGAGCCGCTGGCATAGACATGCACTTGGTTCAGGTCGGCGATGTCTTCACAGACCGCCTCGTGCAGCAACCCGCAGCGCCCTTCCCAGCTGCACAGGTCGCTCACTACCTTATGCAAGAACAGATTAGGCAGGCGCTGCCATTCGGCCCAATGCTCGATCTGGTAGAAATCCTCGGGCCGACGCACCCCCCAATAGAGGTGCACCGGGTGCTTGAACCCTTGGGCACGGCAGTGCTCGACCAGGCTGTGCATCTGGCCCATGCCGGTACCCGCGGCGATCAGCACCAGCGGCCCGTCCGGCAGCTCGGCCAAATGGGTGTCGCCGAACGGCATTTCGATGCGCGCGACACCGTCGCGCCGCAATTGGGCCAACAGCTGCAAGGCGCTGTTTTCCCGCGCCAGCACGTGCAGTTCCAGGTCTCGCCCGCCATGAGGCGCCGAGGCCAGGGAGAAGGCGGCCTTGTCGGCGCCGTCGCGCTCGATCATCAGGTATTGCCCGGCATGGTAGCGGGGCGGCTTGCCAGCAGGTGCACGCAGGCGCACGCGCCAGACATCGCCACCGACCTCCACGCATTCGCTCACGGTGCAGGCCAGCTTGCGCACCGGCAGCTCGCCCCGGGCCAGTACGCCGTCCCAGAGCAGCACGCAGTCTTCCAGTGGCTCGGCAATGCAGGTGAACAGCTCGCCATGGTCGCGCACTTCACCTTCCTGGCGCACCCGCCCTTCCACCAGCAAGGCGGCACAGACGTGGCAATTGCCGTTGCGGCAGCTGTTCGGGCAGTCGTAGCCCAGGCGCCGCGCGGCGTCCAGAATTCTCTCCCCGGGCTCGATCGCCAATACCGCCCCGGACGGCTGCAAGGTTACCTGCATCAATCTATTCCCAACTGATCCCACAGCTCATCGATACGGCGGGTGACGGCCTCGTCCTTGACGATGGCACGCCCCCATTCGCGTGTAGTCTCGCCCGGCCACTTGTGGGTGGCATCCAGGCCCATCTTCGACCCCAGGCCCGATACCGGTGACGCGAAGTCCAGGTAGTCGATCGGCGTGTTGTCGATCATCACCGTATCACGCTTGGGGTCCATGCGCGTGGTGATGGCCCAGATCACGTCGTTCCAGTCGCGGGCGTTGATGTCGTCGTCGGTGACGATAACGAATTTGGTATACATGAACTGTCGCAGGAACGACCAGACACCCAGCATCACGCGCTTGGCGTGGCCTGGGTACTGCTTTTTCATGGTCACCACCGCCATTCGGTACGAGCACCCTTCAGGCGGCAGGTAGAAGTCGACGATTTCCGGGAACTGCTTCTGCAGGATCGGCACGAACACTTCGTTCAGCGCCACACCTAGAATCGCCGGCTCATCCGGTGGACGACCGGTGTAGGTGCTGTGGTAGATCGGCTTCTGGCGGTGAGTGATGCGCTCGACGGTGAACACCGGGAAGCTGTCCACTTCGTTGTAATAGCCGGTGTGGTCGCCATAAGGGCCTTCCGGGGCCATTTCGCCCGGGTGGATCACGCCTTCGAGAATGATCTCGGCGGTAGCAGGCACCTGCAGGTCGCTGCCCCGACACTTGACCAGTTCAGTGCGGTTGCCGCGCAGAAGGCCGGCGAAGGCATATTCGGACAGGGTGTCAGGCACCGGCGTCACGGCGCCGAGGATGGTCGCCGGGTCCGCGCCCAGGGCCACGGCCACGGGGAACGGTTGGCCGGGGTGCTTTTCGCACCATTCACGGTAGTCCAGCGCACCGCCGCGGTGGCTCAGCCAGCGCATGATCACCTTGTTGCGGCCGATCAGCTGCTGGCGGTAAATGCCCAGGTTCTGGCGGTCCTTGTTGGGGCCGCGGGTGACGGTCAGACCCCAGGTGATCAGCGGCGCTACGTCCCCCGGCCAGCAATGCTGGATAGGCAGCTGGGTGAGGTCGACGTCTTCGCCTTCGACCACCATTTCCTGGCATACCGCGTCCTTGACCACTTTAGGCGCCATGGACACGACCTTCTTGAAGATCGGCAACTTGGACCAGGCGTCTTTCAAGCCCTTCGGCGGCTCTGGCTCCTTGAGGAAGGCCAGCAGCTTGCCGATTTCGCGCAACTCATCGACCGATTCGGCCCCCATGCCCATGGCCACGCGCTCCGGCGTGCCGAACAGGTTGCCCAGCACCGCCATGTCGAAGCCGGTGGGCTTTTCGAACAGCAGTGCCGGGCCCTTGGCGCGCAGCGTGCGGTCGCAGACTTCGGTCATTTCCAGGACAGGGGAGATCGGAACCTGGATGCGCTTGAGTTCACCGCGCTGTTCCAGGCCACGGATGAAGTCGCGCAAGTCGCGATACTGCATGCATGTGCCTCGTGGTTGGCCGTATCGGTCGGGGGTGCTGAGTGTAGCGCCGTTCGGCGTTTTGTTGGGGGCGAAAATGAATCGGGGCCGCTTCGCGCCCCATCGCGGGACAAAGCCCGCTCCTACAGGATCGGCGTGATCCCCGTAGGAGCGGCCTCGCGCCGCGATGGGCTGCGAAGCAGCCCCAATCAATTCCAGCTTGAAACGCTTACTTGCGCTTCATCGACAGGAAGAACTCGTCGTTGGTCTTGGTCTGCTTGAGCTTGTCGACCAGGAATTCGATGGCAGCGACTTCGTCCATCGGGTGCAGCAGCTTGCGCAGAATCCACATGCGCTGCAGTTCGTCGTCGGCGGTCAGCAGCTCTTCGCGACGGGTACCGGACTTGTTGATGTTGATGGCCGGGAACACGCGTTTCTCGGCAATGCGACGGTCCAGCGGCAGCTCCATGTTGCCGGTACCCTTGAACTCTTCGTAGATCACTTCGTCCATCTTCGAGCCGGTTTCGACCAGCGCGGTGGCGATGATGGTCAGCGAACCACCTTCCTCGATGTTACGAGCAGCACCGAAGAAGCGCTTTGGCTTTTCCAGGGCGTGGGCGTCGACACCACCGGTCAGCACCTTGCCGGAGCTCGGGATCACGGTGTTGTAGGCACGGGCCAGACGGGTGATGGAGTCGAGCAGGATGACCACGTCCTTCTTGTGCTCGACCAGGCGCTTGGCCTTCTCGATGACCATCTCGGCAACCTGCACGTGGCGGGTCGGCGGCTCGTCGAAGGTGGAGGCGACCACTTCACCGCGCACGGTGCGCTGCATCTCGGTCACTTCTTCCGGGCGCTCGTCGATCAGCAGGACGATCAGGTGGCACTCGGGGTTGTTACGGGTGATGTTGGCCGCGATGTTCTGCAGCATGATGGTCTTGCCCGCTTTCGGCGGAGCGACGATCAAGCCACGCTGGCCTTTGCCGATCGGAGCGCACAGGTCGATGACACGACCGGTGAGGTCTTCGGTGGAACCGTTGCCGGCCTCCATCTTCAGACGTTCGTTCGGGAACAGCGGCGTCAGGTTCTCGAACAGGATCTTGTTCTTCGCGTTTTCCGGACGGTCGAAGTTGATGGTGTCGACCTTCAGCAGGGCGAAGTAACGCTCCCCTTCCTTCGGCGGGCGGATCTTGCCGACGATGGTGTCGCCGGTGCGCAGGTTGAAGCGACGGATCTGGCTGGGCGAGACGTAGATGTCGTCAGGGCCGGCCAGATAGGACGCATCTGCCGAACGCAGGAAACCGAAACCATCCTGGAGAATTTCCAGCACGCCGTCACCCGAGATCTCTTCGCCGCTTTTCGCGTGCTTCTTCAACAGGGCGAAAATCACGTCCTGCTTGCGCGAACGGGCCATGTTTTCGATGCCCATCTGTTCGGCCATTTCCAGCAGATCGGTAATCGGCTTTTGCTTGAGTTCTGTCAGGTTCATAAGGGGAGTGACGTAATCATGTAAGAAGGGAGAAATTAAGCGTTGGCTTAATGAGGCCGCGCCGCAAGATGGCGACAGGATCGCGTACTGATTCGAATTAGGGATGCTTCGGCGACGGCGTGCAGAGGGCACTGGAGAAGCAGTGCGAGGCCGAATGTAACACTTGCTTTTTTCGACGTCTAGTGGTTTTGGCTGGGTAAATTGTGCCCCGTGAACGCGGTTTTACCCATGAAGGCGGCAGTGGGTTTAACGATGAATACACGGGCGAACCCGCTCCCACAGGCCCTTCGGGCCAAAAAAAGCCCCGCATTCGCGGGGCCTTTCACATCACAGGTGGGCGTCGAGGAACGCAGCCAGCTGGGATTTGGACAGGGCGCCGACCTTGGTCGCCTCGACGTTGCCGTTCTTGAACAGCATCAGCGTCGGGATGCCGCGCACGCCGTGCTTGGCAGGGGTTTCCTGGTTTTCGTCGATGTTCAGCTTGGCGACGGTCAGTTTGCCTTCGTAGGTGGCAGCGATGTCGTCCAGGACCGGAGCGATCATCTTGCATGGGCCGCACCATTCAGCCCAGTAGTCGACCAGCACCGGGCCTTGAGCCTGCAGTACATCGGCTTCGAAGCTGGCGTCGGTGACGTGTTTGATTTTGTCGCTCATGGAAATCTCCAAGGTCGTAAGCAATAAAAAACGTTGCCCATCATAGCCTCACCCACGTCCTACAGGAAGTCGCTGGCGATTGAGGGTAACTATAGTTGTGCAAGACGCCACGTATCGAAGCAGACATATACCTGTCATGGCACTGCGTGGCACCTTGCCCTGCATCAAGAACCAACATTGTAATGCGTTGGCGCGAGCCATGGATCATGGCAGGATTGCTGGGTTATCGACCGAGAACATCGAGATCATGCCGCATACCACCGCGAAGAACCTGTCTCTGATCGCCGCCATCGACCTTGGCTCCAACAGTTTCCACATGGTCGTGGCCAAGGCCCACCTCAGCGAAATCCGCATTCTCGAGCGGCTCGGGGAAAAAGTGCAGCTGGCCGCCGGCATCAACGAAGAACGCCAGCTCAGCGAAGAAGCCATGCAACGGGGCTTGGACTGCCTCAAGCGCTTCGCCCAACTGATCAACGGCATGCCTGCGGGCGCCGTGCGCATCGTCGGCACCAACGCCCTGCGCGAAGCCCGCAACCGCAATGAATTCATCCAGCGCGCCGAAGCCATCCTCGGCCACCCGGTCGAGGTGATTTCCGGCCGCGAGGAAGCGCGCCTGATCTACCTGGGCGTCTCCCATACCCTGGCCGACACACCCGGCAAGCGCCTGGTCGCCGATATCGGCGGCGGCAGCACCGAGTTCATCATCGGCCAACGCTTCGAGCCGCTGCTGCGTGAAAGCCTGCAGATGGGCTGCGTCAGCTTCACGCAGCGCTATTTCCGTGATGGCAAGATCACCCCGGCGCGCTATGCCCAGGCCTACACCGCCGCGCGCCTGGAACTGATGAGCATCGAGAACGCCCTGCACCGCCTGACCTGGGACGAGGCCATTGGTTCCTCGGGCACCATCCGCGCCATCGGCGCTGCCATCAAGGCCAACGGCATGGGCAGCGGCGAGGTGAACGCCGACGGCCTGGCCGCGCTCAAGCGCAAGCTGTTCAAACTGGGCGAGACCGACAAGATCGACTTCGAGGGCGTCAAGCCGGACCGCCGCGCCATCTTCCCGGCGGGCTTGGCCATTCTGGAGGCCATCTTCGACGCCCTGGAACTGCAACGCATGGACCACTGCGACGGCGCCCTGCGCGAAGGCGTGCTGTACGATCTGCTGGGCCGCCACCACCACGAAGACGTGCGCGAGCGCACGTTGAACTCGCTGATGGAGCGCTACCACGTGGACAACGGCCAGGCGGCACGGGTCGAGCGCAAGGCATTGCATGCCTTCGACCAAGTGGCCAAGGCATGGAACCTCGAGGAAGGAAACTGGCGCGATCTACTGAGCTGGGCAGCCAAGGTTCACGAGATTGGCCTGGATATCGCTCACTACCATTACCACAAGCATGGCGCCTACCTGATCGAGCACTCCGACCTGGCCGGCTTCTCCCGGGAAGACCAGCAAATGCTGGCGCTGCTGGTGCGCGGCCACCGCCGCAATATCCCCAAGGACAAGTTCGCCGAATTCGGTGACGAAGGCATCCAGTTGATCCGCCTGTGCGTACTGCTGCGCTTCGCCATCCTGTTCCACCACATCCGCGGTACCCAGCAGATGCCGAAAGTGGAGCTGCATGCCGGCGACGAGAGCCTGGAAGTCGTGTTCCCCGAGGGCTGGCTGGAAGAAAACCAGCTGACCCAGGCCGACTTCGCCAACGAGGCGCAGTGGTTGGCGCGGGTCGGTTTCGTGCTTAGCGTGCGTTAGGTTCGAACTCGGCGTAGACGTTGCCAGGGGTGCTTCGCCCCCGTTTCGCGGCGCAAGGCCGCTCCTACAGAGAGCGCAATACCCTGTAGGAACGGCCTTGTGCCACGAAGAAAGGGCCGCATGTCTAGCGTACGTTGAGCACCGGGTTGCTCAGGCGCTCGAGCAAGGCCGCCTGGACATTGCGCGGGTTCTGGTTGCCCGTCGGCGTGCTGCGCACGTAGCGCCCGTCCGGCTGCAGGATCCATGCATGGGTGTTGTCGGTGAGGTAGCCTTCGAGCTCCTTCTTCACCCGCAGGATCAGCTTCTTGCCCTCCACCGGGAAGCAGGTCTCGACACGCTTGTCGAGGTTGCGCTCCATCCAGTCGGCACTGGACAGGAACATCTGCTCCTCGCCGCCATTGAGGAAATAGAACACCCGTGTGTGCTCCAGGAAGCGGCCGATGATCGAGCGCACCTGGATATTGTGCGAAACCCCCGGGATGCCTGGGCGTAGGCAGCACATGCCACGCACCACCAGATCAATGCGCACACCGGCCTGGCTGGCCTTGTACAACGCACGGATCACCTTGGCGTCGGTCAGCGAGTTGAACTTGGCGATGATGTGCGCCGGCTTGCCCTCGACCGCGAACTGGGTTTCCCGCGCGATCATGTCGAGCATGCCCTTCTTCAGCGTGAAGGGTGCATGGAGCAGCTTCTTCATGCGCAGGGTCTTACCCATGCCGATCAGCTGGCTGAACAGCTTGCCGACGTCCTCGCACAGGGCATCGTCGGAGGTCAGCAGGCTGTAGTCGGTATACAGGCGGGCGTTGCCGGCGTGATAGTTGCCGGTGCCCAGGTGGGCATAGCGCACGATCTCGCCCTGTTCGCGGCGCAGGATCAACATCATCTTGGCGTGAGTCTTGAAGCCGACCACGCCATAGATCACCACCGCGCCGGCGGCTTGCAGACGGCTGGCCATCTGCAGGTTGGACTCTTCGTCGAAACGCGCGCGCAGCTCGATCACCGCCGTGACTTCCTTGCCGTTTCGCGCGGCATCCACCAACGCATCGACGATCTCGGAGTTGGCGCCACTGCGGTACAGGGTCTGGCGCACCGCGAGCACGTGCGGATCCTTGGCGGCCTGACGCAGCAGGTCGACCACCGGAGTGAAGGATTCGAAGGGGTGCATCAGCAGCACATCCTGCTTGCCGACCACGCTGAAGATGTTTTCGGCGTTTTGCAGAATCTTCGGAATGGCCGGGGTGAACGGCGTGTACTGCAGCTCCGGATGGCTGTCCAGCCCGGTGATGCTGAACAGACGGGTCAGGTTGACCGGGCCATTGACTTGGTACAGCTCGCTTTCGCTCAGGCTGAACTGCTTGAGCAGGTAATCGGACAGGTGTTTCGGGCAATTGTCGGCCACTTCCAGGCGCACGCCATCTCCGTAGCGACGCGAGAACAACTCGCCGCGCAGGGCACGAGCCAAGTCTTCGACATCCTCGGAGTCCAGCGCCAAGTCCGCGTTGCGGGTCAGGCGGAACTGGTAGCAACCCTTGACCTTCATGCCCTGGAACAGATCATCGGCGTGAGCGTGGATCATCGACGACAGGAAGACGAAGTTGTCGCCGCTGCCGCCGACTTCCTCCGGCACGCGGATGACCCGCGGCAACAGGCGTGGGGCCGGGATGATGGCCAGGCCCGAATCGCGGCCGAAGGCATCGACACCCTCGAGCTCGACGATGAAGTTCAGGCTCTTGTTGACCAGCAGTGGGAACGGGTGGGTCGGGTCGAGGCCGATCGGGGTGATGATCGGCGCGATCTCGTCGCGGAAGAAACGGCGCACCCAGGTCTTGAGCTTGGTGTTCCAGTGGCGACGGCGGATGAAGCGGATCTGGTGCTTTTCCAGCTCCGGCAGCAACACGTCGTTGAGGATCGCATACTGGCGCTCCACCTCGCTGTGCACCAGCTCGCTGATGCGCGCCAGGGCCTGGTGCGGCTGCAGGCCGTCGGCTCCGGCCTGTTCGCGGGCGAAGGTGATCTGCTTCTTCAGGCCCGCCACGCGGATCTCGAAGAACTCGTCCAGGTTGCTGGAGAAGATCAGCAGGAATTTCAAGCGCTCGAGCAGCGGGTAGGACTCGTCCAGCGCCTGCTCCAGCACACGGATATTGAACTGCAGCTGCGAAAGCTCGCGATGAATGTACAGGCTGCTGTCGTCCAGGCTCGGAATAGTGACCGCCGGAGCCGGTGCAGGCGCTGGAGCTGCGGCTTCGGCTACAGGTTGCGCAGCCTCCGGCAGGTCCGGTGGGGTCTGCACCATTTCTTCGGGAACCGCCTGGGCATCCTTGATCGCGACAGGTGTTAGCACTTCGTTATTCATCTGACGTTCCTGGAGGGCGTTACGGCCCTCTCGATAATTGAGCGGCACGCGCGGTGAAATGAGTCAGGATGCCATCGGTGTTCGCCGGTTTGAAGTCCATTGCGGCGCGAAAAGGCCGCTTTGTCATTTTTGCGGTCCCGCCAAGCGGAAACTTGGACCGACCGTCGCGGCGCAAGGAGGCGACCCGGGACGAAAAGGCAGCGAGGCAAGCTCACGATAAGGCTCCTGAACCCGCACGGGCGGGCTGGCGCGACAGTTATAAGCAGCCATTATGACGCCTGGATGACAGCCAAAGGCACCTTGTGACTGACGGCCGAAGCCATTGTCAGGGTAGGAAATGTTCACGCCGAGACACATTTCGACACTTTCCCGATTGCGCGCGAAGGGGTAGGCTTCGCGTTCATTTCGCTAGCACCCCAGAAAATGCTTCAACAATTCCTGCAGGATTTCGGCTATTTTGCCCTTTTTCTCGGCACGTTTTTTGAAGGCGAGACCATCCTGGTTCTTGCGGGCTTCCTTGCGTTCCGCGGTTACATGGACATCAATCTGGTGGTGCTCACGGCGTTCTTCGGCAGCTATGCCGGTGACCAGCTGTGGTACTTCATGGGCCGCCGCCACGGCCGCGCGATCCTGGCACGCAAGCCGCGCTGGCAGGCGATGGGCGACCGGGCCTTGGACCATATCAGGCGCCATCCGGACATCTGGGTGCTGAGCTTTCGCTTCGTCTACGGCCTGCGCACGGTAATGCCGGTTGCCATCGGCCTGTCCGGCTACCCGCCACGCCGCTACCTGCTGCTCAACGGCATCGGTGCGGCAGTCTGGGCCTTGGCCCTGGGCGCGGCGGCCTACCATTTCGGCGCCATCCTCGAAGGCATGCTGGGCAACGTCAAGAAGTACGAGCTCTGGGTACTCGGCGGTCTGTTGCTGCTGGGTGGCCTGCTCTGGCTTCGCCGGCGCTTCCGCACCCTGCGTGCCGAGCGCAAGGCGGCGGCAGCGGGCCAAGCCTCGGAGGCGGTTTCCCAGGAGCAGGGCACAGACCGGCACTAGTGCACTCGCGCCATCCCATGCGCTGTTCGGATAATGAACATGCCCCCGCCGCTGCACTCCAAATAGACAGGATTTCGGTCTCTGCGCGGGAAACCCTGTGACGAGTTCTGCCAAACTAGAGGACAGTTAGCGCCTCGACACTGGAGTAATGAGCATGCAAAAAAAAGTTGCGGTGATTCTGTCTGGCTGCGGCGTCTACGATGGCGCCGAAATCCATGAAAGCGTGATCACCCTGCTGCGCCTGGACCAGCGCGGCGCCCAGGTGCAGTGCTTCGCGCCGAACATCGCGCAGATGCACGTGATCGACCACCTGACCGGCCAGGAAATGCCGGAGTCGCGCAACGTGCTGGTAGAGTCGGCGCGCATCGCCCGCGGTGACATCAAGGATATCCGCGAGGCCAAGGTCGAAGAATTCGACGCCTTGATCGTCCCAGGCGGCTTCGGCGCGGCGAAGAACCTCTCGAACTTTGCCGTTGAAGGCACCAACTGCACGGTAAACCCGGACGTCCTGGCCCTGGCCGAAGCCTTTGCCGAAGCCGGCAAGCCGGTTGGTCTGATGTGCATTTCCCCGGCTTTGGCGGCGAAGATCTATGGACCGGGCGTGGTCTGCACCATCGGTAGCGATGCCGATACCAGCGCAGCGGTGGTGAAGATGGGCGGCACGCACGAGGAATGCGATGTGCATGACATCGTCGAGGATACCCAGCGCAAGCTGGTGACCACACCGGCCTACATGCTCGCCCAGTCGATCAGCGAGGCGGCCGGCGGCATCTACAAACTGGTGGACCGGGTGCTGGAGCTGACGCATGAGGGTGAGCAGTAATTCACCTCATGCTGTAGCGCGCCCTCACCATCGCGGGGCAAGCCCGCTCCTACAGGTCTTCCGTAGAGATCGCCCATGCCCTGTGGGAGCGGGCTTGTCCCGCGATGGGCTGCAAGGCAGCCCATTCAACCTTTGGATAACCGGGTCAGTATCCGGTCCAGCGCATTGGCGAACGCCTGTTTCTCCCGCTCGCCATAAGGCGCCTGCCCTCCCCCGACTTGCCCTTGCTCGCGTAGCTCGGTGAACAGGTTGCGCACAGCCAGCCGTTCGCCCATGTTGCGCTCGTCGAATTCACGCCCTCGTGGGTCCAGCGCTGCTACACCTTTCTTGATCAGCCGATCGGCCAGCGGCACGTCGCTGCAGATCACCAGCTCGCCCGGCACGGCGTTTTCCACCAGGTAATCATCGGCCGCGTCCATGCCGCTAGGGACCACGATCAGCCGCACACAGGCGAACGCGGGCTTGATCTGGGCCTGGCCAGCCACCAGGACGACCTCGAACTTGCGCTTGAGGGCGAATTTGACGATCAGGTCCTTGGCCGCCTTGGGGCAGGCGTCGGCATCGATCCATACACGCATGGGGAAGTATTCCTTGGCAATCGGTGGAGGGCTTCACCCTGCAATCGCGGCACAAGTCCGCTCCGGCAAAGGAGAGCGGCCTTGAATCACGACTGGGCGGCGAAACAACCCCAGGGGCTGAAAGTGCCCATTGTACGGTTTCAGCTCGCCGCAGGCCGGCGCTTTTCGGCCAGGCGGCTACGCCCGTACAGCACAACGATAGCCAGCAATGCCACCACCTGCGCGCCCAGCGAGTAGGCGTCGGCATGGATGCCCAGCCAATCGAACTCGAAGAACGGCACTGGCCGGGTTCCCAGCACGCCGGCTTCCTGCAGCGCCTTGACGCCATGCCCGGCGAACACCACCGACAGCGCACACAGCAGCGCCGCGTTGATGCTGAAGAACAGCGCCAGCGGCAACTTGGCCGAGCCGCGTAGGATCACCCAGGCCAGGCCCACCAGCAGCACCAACGCCGTGGCGCCACCGGCCAGTACGGCATTGTGGCCAGCAGGGCCTGCCTGCAGCCACAGGGTTTCGTAGAACAGGATCACCTCGAACAACTCGCGGTACACCGAGAAGAACGCCAGCACGGCAAAGCCGAAGCGCCCGCCACCGCTGACCAGGCTGCTCTTGATGTAGTCCTGCCAGGCTGCGGCATGGCGCCGGTCATGCATCCACACGCCAAGCCACAGCACCATCACGGCGGCGAACAGTGCCGTGCAACCTTCCAGCAGTTCGCGCTGGGCGCCGCCGACGTCGATCACATAGGCCGCCAGGGCCCAGGTGGCAAAGCCTGCGACCAACGCCAGGGCCCAGCCGATATTGACGCTGCGCACGGCCGACTGCTGGCCGGTATTGCGCAGGAAGGCCAAGATCGCGGCCAGCACCAGGATCGCCTCGAGCCCTTCGCGCAGAAGGATCAGCAGGCCAGACACGAAGCTCAGCGACCAGCTCAGCCCATCGCTGCCCAACAACTTCGCCGCGCCCTCGAGCTTGCCCTTGGCCTCGGCCAGGCGTTGTTCGGCCTGGGCGACCGGCAGGCCGTCTTGCAGGGCCTGGCGGTAGGCCATCAGGGCTTTTTCGGTGTCCTTGCGGGCTTGGGTATCGATGTTGTCCAGGGAGCTTTCGACCAGTTCGAAGCCTTCCAGGTAAGCGGCTACCGACAGGTCATAGGCTTGGTCATGATCGCCATTGCGGTAGGCGGCGAGGCTCTTGTCCAAGGTACTGGCGGTGTACTCGAGCAACTGCGCCGGGCCCCGCTGGACCTGCGGCGGTTGGGCCCGCTGGGCGCGGAAGGCGGCCACGGCCTCGGCACCTTCGCTGGCCGCGACCTCGGCGGGCGTCTGGCGTGCCAGGTCGGCCAGGTTCCAGGCCTTGTCCGCCTTGGCGGCCTTCGGGTCGGCGGTCAGGCTTGCCACGTAGGCCGCCACATCCCAGCGCTGACGCTCGTCGAGCTGATCGGCGAACGACGGCATCTCGGTGCCGTCGATGCCCAGCGCCAGGGTGTTGTAAAGGTCGAACAGGCTCAACTGGTCGAGCCGCTCGACACTGCGCAGGTTGGCAGGCGGTGGCTCCAGCCCGAGCCCGGCAGGGCCGTCGCCAGCACCGCTGTCGCCATGGCAGATCGCGCAGTTCTGCGCATATAACGCGGCACCGCGGGCCGGGTCGGGGGTGATGATCGGTGCCTGGCTGACCTCATAGGCGACGGCCAGGCGTGCACCCAACTGGCGAGCCTGCCTGGCGACCAGCGCGCCGTCCTGACGCTGATCGATGGCTTGGCGCAGTGCCGCGACGCCTTGCTCCAGCCCTGGGCGTTCGGCATTTTCCGGCAGGCCTTTGAGCAAGTCGGCCAGCACGGTGCTGAACTCTTGCTGCTCGCGGTATTCGCCCTCGTCCACCACCTTGCCGTCGTGCACGGTCGGCGGGTAGTCGGCACCGATGTAGTCGAGCAGGTGCAAGGCCTTGGCGGCCTCGGCGGGGGATTCAGCGAGTGCCGAGGTGCTGCACAGGGCCAACACTGGCGCCAGCAACAAGGCAAGCAGCCAGGCGAACAGACGGAAACGGGAAGTCATGGCCAGTCTCGAAGGAAATGCGAAAGAGAACATTGTTCACTTCCACTCCTTTTCGCTCAAGGCTCGCGGGCGGATTTCATGAAAAATCTTGTGACAAATCTTCGAGTGGTCGGCGAGGGCTTTGCCCTCGATTCGCGGCACAAGGCCGCTCCTACAGAGAGAATGCGTTGGTCGGTATCGTGGCGACGAGCAGGGTCCTGTGGGAGCGGGCTTGTCCCGCGATTGGGGCATCAGGGTTTGGCGGGACTGTCTTTCCAGCCGCCACCCAGCGCCAGGAATACACCGATCTGCCCCATGGCCACTTGGCTATTGGCCGCCGCCAGCTGCGCACGGACATCGGTATAGGCCCGGGTAGCCTGCAGGTCGGCCAGGAACGACTCGCGTCCGGCCTGGTAGCGCAGGTGGGTCTGCTCGGCCGACTCCTTTGCCGAGCGCTCGGCGTCGGCCAGGGCGTCGCGGCGGTCCAGCAAGGCGCTGTACTGGGCCAGGCGGGTCTGGGTCTCGCGGATGGCATTGAGCACCACGCCATCGAAGTGGGCCAGCGCCGCCTGGGTGGAGGCTTCGGCCTCGCGGATACGGGCACGGGTGCCGTTGGTGGGGATGTTCCAGCTGATCTGCGGGCCGAAGCCCCAACGGTTGGTCGAAGGATCACCCAGGTTCTCGAGGATACCGATGGTGCCGACCTGGGCACCGATGCTGATATCCGGGTACAACGCGCCCGTGGCCACGCCGATGGTGGCAGTGGCGGCGGCGAGCTGGCGTTCGGCCTGGCGTACGTCCGGGCGACGCTTGAGCAACGCGGCGCCGTCACCCACCGGGATCAGCTGGCCGATATGCGGCAATTCGGCACATTCTGCCGTACCGGCAGGCAATTGCTCGACCGGTTTGGCCAGCAGCGCCGCCAGGGTATACAGGCCCGCTTCGCGCTCGGCCTTGAAGCGCGGGAGCTCGGCGCGCAGGGATTTGAACTGGGTCTGCGAGCGGGTGACCTGGGTTTCGTCGCCGCGCCCGGCATCGCGCAGGCGCTGGTTCAATTGCACGCTCTGCTCCTGCAGGTCGAGGGACTGGCGGGCAATGTGATATTCCTCGTTGGCCGAGCACACCTGGGTGTATGCCTTGACCACGTCCGCCACCAAGGTGATGCGCGCGGTGTCAGCTGCGGCCTGCACCGCATCGGCATTGGCCTTGGCCGCCTCGGTGCCGCGTTTGAAGGTGCCCCACAGGTCGAACTGGTAGGAGGCACTGATAATGGCCTCGCCGATGTTGGCCACAGGTACTTTCTCCGGCAGCAGGAACGCCTCGCCAGACTCCTGCAGGCGCTGCGCGCCGAGCTTGACGCCACCCTCGAAGCCACCCTGGGCCTCGGCCACCTCGACCTGCGCACGGGCCTTGGCGATATTGGCCGCCGCCACGCGCAGCTCGGTGTTGGCAGCCAGGGCCTGGCGCACCAGGTCGTTCAGGCGCGGGTCCTGGTACAGCTGCCACCAGTTCTCCGGTACCGGCGCCGAAACCACGCTGCCTGGGTCCTGGCGCAGTGGGCCGTTGAGGTCGCTGCGCTGCACGGCAGCATCCTTGGGCACTTGGTAGTCCGGGCCGACCAGGGCGCACGCCCCCAGGGACAGCGCCAAGCCAGCCACCATCAGGTATTTCATGGCCGTTGGCCCTCGACGATCGACACCGTGGCGGTACGCCCGGCGATCATGCGAAAGTTCTCGGGCACCTCGTCGAAGGCGATGCGTACCGGGATGCGCTGGGCCAGGCGTACCCAGCTGAACGCCGGGTTGACGTTGGGCAGCAGGTTGGCGCCGCTGCTGCGGTCACGGTCCTCGATGCCGGCAGCCATGCTTTGCACGTGGCCGCGCAGCCGGGTGTTGTCGCCCATCACGCGGATATCCACGGCATCGCCGATGTGGATACCGCCGAGCTTGGTCTCTTCAAAGTAGCCATCGACGTGGTAGGAGGCGCTGTCGACCACCGACAGCACCGGCCGGCCGGCGGTGACGAATTCATGGGCACGGGGCGCGCGGTCGTTGAGGTAGCCGTCGACGGGGCTGCGCACCACCGAGCGGTCGAGGTTGAGCTGGGCAGTGTCCACCGCCACCTGGGCCTCGTTGACCGCCGAGCGGGCGCGGGCTTCGCGGGACTGGCTCTCCTCCAGCTGCTCGGCCGCCACCAGGTTGCCCAGCTTCCGGTTGCGTCGCGCCTCACGGGAGGCCTGGGCCAGGGTCTCCTCACGTTCGGCCAGGGTCGCCCTGGCCTGGCGCAAGGCCAGGGTGAAGCGGTCCTGGTCGATGGTGAACAGCACATCGCCGCGCTTGATCATCTGGTTGTCGCGCACCTCTACCTTCTGGATCAGCCCGGAGACGTCCGGGGCGATCTGGATCACGTCGGCACGGATGTGCCCGTCACGGGTCCAGGGCGCGAACAGGTAATACACGACCATCTGCCAGACCAGCACGGCTGCGAAGGTCACCACCAGCAATGTCAGGACCACACGGCCCAGGGTCAACAACGGTTTTTTCATGGCACCATCAGGTTTCGGCAAAAGTGATCCACCGCGCCAAGCAGCACGGCGTAAAGGGCAACGTTGAACAGCGCCCGGTGCCAGACCAGGCGGTAGAACTGCATGCGCACCAACACGGCGTGCACGCCCAGGAACAACAGATAGGTGAAGACCATCATCACCAAGAGCGTGGGCAGGAACACCCCGCTGATATCCAGATCACCGATCACAAGGGCGCTCCATCGATGCCGGGGGGCAGTTGCGGTTGGTCGGCAGGCTCGAGCATCACTTCGATGCCAGGCAACAGGGCCAGGCGCAGGCCGCTCAGGGCATGTAGCAGGTGCACGCGGGCATCGCCACGCTCATGCTGGGAATCCAGGGCCAGGGCCTGGCGGGCGCGCTCCATGTTGCGCAGCAGCGCCGACGGAGCGTGCAGACGCTCATTGGCGCGCAGGCAGGCGGCGTAGTGAGCGCCCACTTCCTCGACCACGGTCTGCAGGCGCTCACGAGCCTGTTCTCCCACCCGCGGCATGTAGGCCAGCAAATCCAGCAGGTTGAGCCCAACGCGCAGGTCGCGCAGCGCCACGCCGCTGTCCTGGCCGGTCTGGGACAGACGCGGCAGGTGCTGCATCAAGCGGTCGAGCATTTGCACACCCACGTGGCGGTGCTCGGCCAGCGTCGCCGGCTGGGTCATTTCGACGATGTCGCGCCAGCTGAAGCGGGTCAGGCGCTTGGCCGCCAGCTCCACGCCAAACGGGCGCAGCAGCAGGGTCCAGATGAAGGCGAACAGCAAGCCGACCGGGCCGGCCATGTTGGCATTGATGAAGGTCAGGAAGTCCGCGTCGTAGGCACCCTGGATGCTGATGAAGGTAGCGGTGTTAACGATGGTCAGCAGCGTGCCCAGGTAGAACCGCGGCTGCACGGTGAGCGTGCCGACGCAGATGAACGGTACGGCGAAGGCCAGCACCAGCATCGGAAAGTCGTGCAGGTTGGGCAGTACCAGAAACAGATAGACGCTGGAGAAGATCACCGACATCAGTGTCCAGAAGAAGAACCGGTAGATCTGCGGTGCCGGGTCGTCCATGGCAGCGAAGAAGCTGCAGGCCACCGCAGCGAGGATCACCGCGCTGCCGCCGTCGTTCCAGCCAAGCAGGATCCACAGGCCACTGGCGACGATGATCGCGGTGACGGTGGAAAACACCGAGTACAGCATCAGGCCACGGTCGAAGAAGGGCGTCAGGCGGCCCAGGCGCCAGTGCCGATACACCGCACGCCAGGGCGTGGCGTCATCCTTGCGCAGGGCGTGCTGCAAGGTGCAGCAGTCCTGCCACAGGTCGACCCATTCGGTCAGGCGGTACAAGGCGTTGGAGAGCAGCAGCGCGTGACGCTGGTCTAGCGCCGCCGCACCGGGTTGCAAGTGCTCGAGCTGCTCGTGCAGGGCGCTCCAGCGCGCCAGCGAGGCATCTTCGGCCGTGCCCTCGAGCCAGCCACGGGCCGCCTCCAGCAGCGGCTGGATCTGCGCGAACTGGGCCGGGGCGCGGCCTTCCAGGGCGACCAAGGCATCGTCCAGGGCGTCGATCACCGGCAGCAGGTGGATCATCCGCCCGCGCAGCTCGCGGGCGTTCTTCACGGTATGGGGCCCTGCGCCTTCATGCCCAAGCTGGCCGATCATCATTTCCAGGCTGTTGAAGGTGGCGACCATCGTGGCCCGCATGCCGCCAACCTTGTCGGCGGCCACATCACGGGCCAGGTAGGTGTCGCTGTAGCGGATCGCTTCGTTGAACCAGCTGTTGGTCGAGCCCAGCACCACCGGGGCCAGGCGACGGGGCCAGAAGATCGCGCCGACCACCGCCGCACAGACGATGCCCAGACAAATCTCCTGGGCGCGGGAAGACGCTACGTCGAACACCGCCAAGGGGTTGTCCACCACGGCCAGGGCGATCATCGGCAAAGTGTAGCCAGCCAGCATCAACACGTAGTTGTTGGCCGTGCGCAGGTTCAGCGAGAGGAACAGCAAAGTGCCCGTCCATAGGGCGATGGCCACGGCCAATAGAGCCGGCGACTGCACCAGGGGCGGGACCAGCAGCACTGCGCCGCCTGCCCCGAGCAGCGTGCCGAGGGCACGGTACAAGGCCTTGGAGCTGGTAGGGCCGACGAAAGGACTGGAGACGATGTACACCGTCGCCATGGCCCAGTAAGGGCGCGGTAGCTGCATGAGCAAGGCGATGTACAAAGCGATCATGGACGCGGCGAAGGTCCGCACGCCGTAGAACCAATCGCGGGCCGGCGGCACCGAGCTGAAGAAACCGTTCATGCCGGGTTCACCTGACCGGCTGTTTCGAAGGCCTGGATGACGCGCAGGGTCGCCTCCAGGTCCGCCTGGTCGATACCCTGCAAGACTTCCCGGCGCAGGCGTACCAGTTCACCTTCGATGGATTCGGCGAGCGCGCGGCCATCGACGGTCAGGCTCAAGGCCTTGGCGCGGCGGTCCAGGGGGTCTTCACTGCGGCACACCAGGCCGGCCTTGCACAGCTGGTCGAGCAGGCGCACCAACGACGGGCTCTCCAGGCCCGCGGCCTGGGCCACCGCCACCTGGTGCACACCATCGCCCAGACGCACGATCATCAGCAGCGGTACGGCGCAGGCCTCGGAAATGCCGTAGCCGGTCAGCGCCGCCTGGCAGATGCGTCGCCAATGGCGGGCAGCCACGACCATGCCGCTGCTGATTTTCATGTGCAGTGCATCAAGTGTCATGTGAGGAACCGAGGACATTCATAGTTTGCTAACTATCAATATTACGCCCTGCCCTCCCCCTGTCGTCAACCGGGGGCGACGGATTGCCTGGATGAATTGTTGTTCATACAGAGGCAGCGCAGCCCGGAAGGTTGGATGATCAACCACAAGGTACGCGGCCTGGCTTCAGCCTTGGACCTGGTCTTCCAGTTTCATGGTCAGCGCCAGGGCACTGCCCATTTCGATCGCCTGGTCGCGCCAGCTCAAGTAACGGGCGCCGTCACGGCGGCTGTAGTGCACCGCCAGTTCCTCTGCAGCCTGCATCACGCCCGCTGCGGCCGCCAGCTCCAGCCAGTACAACGCAGCCTTGGCATCGACTTGCACATGCACCCCATGCAGCAACCGATAGCCCACTTCGAAGCGGCAACGGGGCTCGCCCTGTTCGGCGCCACGCAGGAACCACTGGCAGGCTTCGGTCAGGTCGACCTGCCAATGCAAGGTCGGGTCGCACACCTCTTCTTCATAGAGATCGCCCAAGGCCGCCGCGGCATGGCACATGCCCCGCTCGAAGGCGTGCCGATAGCATTCGGCGGCCTGGCTGTAGGACACCTTCACGCCTTTACCGAAATAATGCTGCTGGCCCAGGTTGAACCAGGCCATGGCGTCGCCTTGCATGGCCGCCATGCGCAGCAGGTGCCCGGCCAGCAGCGTATCGGCGCGCCAGTATTTGCCGTTGAGCCAGATCCAGCCCAGGTCATTGAGCGCTGCCACGCTGCCTTCCAGTGCCTGGCCCCGCAGGTCGCGGTAGACCTCCAAAGGGTCGCTCGACTCGTCCAGGCGGGAGACCAGCCTGGCGCGCTCGCCCGGCAGTGTCGGCTGGCTGGGCAGGCCGATACCGACGAATTGCCGATGCCGCAAGGCATGGCGTGCCGGGGCTGGCGTGACCCGTTCGGGTAGAAGGCGCGCAAGCAGCGAATGGATATTGCTGGCAGCAGACATGTTCATCCTCATTGAACGATCCACAGCTCCGACCGCGACTGTGCAAGCCAGAGATTCTGCGCAACGGCACGTCAAAACCTGTCGCGAACGAATCGAAACCAGGCAACCAAACGTCGGTTCCTTGATCTGAGCAGAGCAATGGCTAATTGCCATGCATCCATGACAGCCGCCATGCTATTGCAGCAACCCTAGACAAGGACGTTTCGTTTTGCCGTTCGCCACCACCCGCGCCACCCTCAGCCGACAATGGGCGCTGCTGCGCCAACTGCCCAGCCGCTCCCCGGGGATCACCAGTGCCGAGCTGGTCTGGCGCCTGCGTGATGTGGGCTTCAGTGTCAGCAAACGCACGATCGAGCGGGACCTCAACGAGCTGTCGCTGATCTTCCCGCTGGAGCGCAACGACAAGAGCATCCCGTACGGCTGGCATTGGTCGGCCAGCGCCGTGGGTGAACTGCGGGGTAATTTCGACCTGCACGGTTACTTGCGCAGCAATGCGCTACAGCCGGTGCAGGAGGCAGGCATCACGCTGCAGGCCTGGATCAGCGATGAACTGGCTCGGCAGTTGCGCGAGGCTCCGCTGACCCGCGACATGCAGCTCACCGCACTGGACCATGGCCACCGCCTGCGGGCCACGGTCAGCGATGGCGGGCCGCTGCGTTGGTGGCTGTTGAGCCAAGGGGGTGGGCTGGTGGTGGAGCGGCCGCTGGCGTTGCGCGAGGAGATTGCGCAGACGCTGAACAGTGCAGCGGCGTTGTACAAAGAGTAGGCACCGGTGTAGGCCCTATCGCGGGACAAGCCCGCCCACCAGGCCTGCGCTGTTTTCAGAGACACCGCTGTACCTGTGGGAGCTGGCTTGCCAGCGATAGGAACGGGGCAAGCAACTCAAGACAGTTGGCTCCCACACATTGCGCCGCGAAAGGGCGCGAAGCCGCCCCTGACCAACGTACCTAACGCTGCATTCCCCAGCGCCGCACGGTCACCCGCTCCAGGCTGTTGAACACCAGCCCTTCGACCAGCAAGCCGATGACGATCACCACGGCCAACCCGGCGAATACCTTGTCGGTGTACAGCTCGTTGCGGTTCTGGAAGATGTACCAGCCCAATCCGCCCTTGCCGCTGCTGGCACCGAACACCAGTTCGGCGGCGATCAATGTGCGCCAGGCAAAGGCCCAGCCGATCTTGAGCCCCGAGAGGATCGATGGCAGCGCCGCTGGCACCAGGATATGCAGCACCAGGCGCAAGCCGCGCAGACCATAGTTGCGCCCGGCCATGCGCAGGGTCTGCGAAACGCCGAGGAACCCGGCATAGGTGTTGAGCGCCAGCGCCCAGAGCACCGAATGCACCAGGACGAAGATCAGGCTGTTGTCCCCCAGGCCAAACCACAACAGCGCCAGGGGTAGCAGCGCAATCGCCGGCAGCGGGTTGAACATCGAGGTCAGGGTGCCGAGCAGGTCACGGCCGAACTGGGTCGATACTGCCAGGCTGGTCAAGCCAAAAGCCAGGACAATCCCCAGCACATAGCCCTTGAGCAGCACCACCAGCGAAACGCCCACCTTGGCCGGCAACTCCCCGCTGAGTAGGCCGTCCCACAGCGCCGTGGTCGTCTGCAGGAAGCTGGGCAGCAGCAAATCATTGCCCTGATAGCGGGCAATACCTTCCCAGATCGCCGCCAATACCAGCAGGATCACAGCCTTGCGCAACCAGCCTTGTTGCCAGAGGCGTTGGGCCAGGGGCAGCCGCCGTTCCAGCGTCACATCCGGCAGTGGCGCCAGCTGCACTTCGTATTCCTGGCGTGCAGGTAGGGTCGTCATGGCACAGGCTCCTGTCAGTAGGCGATGCGGATATCGTTGAAACCAAGCTCCGCTGCGGCCTGCGCCTCTGGAGCCTGGTCGAACAGTAGGCGGTGGATCCGCCGCGCGCTGGCCTGGAAGTCGACACCGCCCAGGCTGCCGAAGCTGTACTGGTGGCTGTGCACTTCCGCGCGCACCCGCCCCGGATGGGGCGAAAGCAGCAGGATGCGGTTGCCGACCACCAATGCTTCCTCGATGGAGTGGGTAACGAACAGCAATGTGAAGCGCACCTCTTCCCACAGGTGCAGCAGCTCTTCCTGCATCTTGCGACGGGTCAGGGCGTCGAGCGCGGCGAAAGGCTCGTCCATCAGTAGGATCTTCGGCTGGGTGGCCAGTGCCCGGGCAATGGCCACCCGTGCCTTCATGCCGCCGGACAACGTGTGCGGGTAGGCATCTGCAAAGTTGGCCAGGCCTACCTTGTCCAGGTAATGCAGCGCCCGCTCCTCGGCCTCGGCGCGCTTGATCTGGCCGCCCACCAGCAGCGGGAACATGACGTTCTGCTTCACCGTTTTCCACGGTGGCAGCTGGTCGAACTCCTGAAACACGACGATACGGTCGGGCCCAGGGCCCTTGACCGGCTGCTCCTGGAGCAGGATCTGCCCTTCCCTGGGCTCGATGAACCCGGCCACGGCCTTGAGCAGCGTGGACTTGCCACAACCGGAAGGCCCCAGCAGGACGAAGCGGTCGGCATGATCGATTTCGAAGCTGACCTGGTGAGTGGCCCGCACCACACGCTGGGCGGTGCGGTATTCAAGGCTCAGGTCGTTCACCTGTAGCAGCGCGGGTGTGGCGACATAGCTCAAGTTGCTGGCCGCGTGGCCTGGCAGTGGGGCGGTCATCGTCGATCAGCTCCCTTGCAGCGGGCGTTCGTCCTGGAAGAAGTAATCCTTCCACGACTCGGGCTTGTGCTTGATGGCGCCGACCCGGTAGAGGAACTCGGCCAGCTTGTAGGTGTTCTTCGGCGTGACGGTGAACTCGTATTGCGGGTTGTCGATCAGCTTGATCAGCGTGTCGCGGTCGATCTTGGCCTTGGTCACGCGAATGTAGGTATCGGCAGCGGCGGCCTTGTCTTTCTGGGCGAACTCGGCGGCTTCGGCCAGCGCGTCGACGAAGGCCTTGTAGGTCTTGGGGTTGTCCTTGCGGAACTGCTCGGTGGCGAACAGCAAGGTCGGTGAGTTCGGCCCGAGCAGGTCGTAGCTGTTGAGCACCACGTGGACGTTCTTGTTGGCTAGCACCTGGTCCTGGAACGGCGGGTTGGAAAAGTGCCCGTTGAGCTCGGTGCCGCCGGCCAGCAAGGCTGCGGTGGCGTCCGGATGCGGCACGGCCAGGGTGTACTTGTCCAGGCGGGCGTATTCCTTGTCGCCCCACTGCTGGGCCGCGGCGTACTGCAGGAAGCGCGACTGCACCGAGACGCCGACCGCCGGTACGGCGATGCGGTCGCTGGCGCCAAGGTCGGCGATGGTTTTCACGTTCGGGTTGCTGCTGACCAGGTAGTACGGGAAATTGCCCAGCGAGGCCACTGCCTTGACGTTCTGCCGACCCTTGGTGCGGTCCCATACGGTCAACAGGGGGCCGACACCTGCACCAGCGATGTCCACCGAACCGGATAACAGCGCGTCATTGATCGCCGCACCGCCGGAGAGCTGCGCCCAGTCGACCTGGATGTCGATGCCCTGCGCCTTGCCATGCTTCTCGATCAACTGCTGGTCGCGAACCACGTTGAGCAGCAGGTAGACGATGCCGAACTGTTCGGCGATACGGATCTTGCCTTCGGCCTGGGCCGCAGCCGGGGCCGCCAGGCTACCGACGACCAGGGTGACGCCCAAGCCAATGCTTGTTGCCAGGCGGCTGATGGATTTGCGCATGATGACTGTCCTCGGTCGTCAGAAAGGGGCATCGCCCTGGATGGTGGTGCGGTACAGCTTGCGCCGCAAATGCGCGGGGCAACCGGCGGCCAGGTGGATCAACGAGCGGTTGTCCCAGAACACCAGGTCGTGGGGCTGCCAATGGTGGCGGTAGATGTTCGGTTCGAGCACGCTCAAGGCGTAGAGCTGCTGCAGCACGTCGCGGCTTTCGTCATCTGGCAGACCGACGATGCGGGTGGTGAAGCCTTCGCTGACGAACAGCGCCTTACGGCCGTTTTCCGGGTGGGTGCGCACCACCGGGTGGATGACTTCCTTGACCTCGGCCAATTGCGCGGCGGTCAACGTTGGCCGCCAGTTGCCCTCGAACTTGGTCTCGGCGTAACGGGCGGTGTAGGAATGAGCGGCGCTACGACCTTCGACCACCTTGCGCAATGCTTCGGGCACCGCGTCCCAGGCCTTGTGCATGTCGGCGAACAAGGTGTCTCCACCTTCGCTGGGCAGCTCTTGGGCATGCAGCATGGAGCCGAGGCTGGGCAGCGCTTTGTAGGAGAGGTCCGAATGCCAGAACTTGCCAGCATCGCCCAGGCCAATGTTGCGACCGTCTTCGATGATGTTGGAAACGATCAGGATTTCGGGGTGCCCTTCGAGCAAGAACTGCTTGAGCACATGGATCTGCAGCTCACCGAAGCGGCGGCTGAAGGCGATGTGCTGGTCGGGAGTGATGTGTTGGTCGCGAAACACCAGGACGTGATGATCGAGGTGGGCACGGTGGATCCGGGTGAAATCCGCGGCATTGACTGGCCGGCTCAGGTCGAGGCCAACGATCTCGGCGCCGACGGCACCGGGGAACGGGCGGATATCGAAGATTTGCGGCTGGGCGCTGTCGATGGACGACAGGGCGTTCGAGGCGGCTGACATTGTTCACTCCCACGCAGTGCGCGACTCAAGGGCGCGCGACGATCAGAAACGCACGGGGTCATTTCCCGTGTGGGTTCAAGTCGTGCGGCGCGCCGATTGGTCGGCAGGTACGCAGTGGGGAGGACTATAAAGTCATAAGAAAGATAATTTAAATATCTTTAAGGAATAAATATATGCGAGGTCTACGCCTAATGCCGGTCGGCTAAACGTTTGGGGCCGCTACGCGCCCCATCGCGGCACAAGGCCGCTCCTACAGGAAGCGGCCCTCAGGGGGTCAGCGCTCTCGCAAGGCTTCCGACTGAGCCTTGATGATCGGCTTGAGCAGGTAGCTCATGATGGTTTTTTTGCCGGTCATGATGTCCACGGTGGCGACCATCCCAGGAATGATCAGCAGCGGCTTTTCATCGGTGCCCAGGTGGCTGCGGTCGGTACGCAGCTTGATTAGGTAGTAGGTGGTCTTCTTGTCTTCGTCGGTGATGGTGTCGGCACCGATCTGTTCCAGCTTGGCCTTGAGCCCGCCGTAGATGGTGTAGTCGTAGGCGGTGAACTTGACCGTGGCTTCTTGCCCGGGGTGCAGGAAGGCGATGTCCTTGGGCAGGATCTTCGCCTCGATGACCAGGCTGTCGTCGAGCGGCACAATCTCGACGATATCGCTGCCCGGCTGGATCACGCCACCGATGGTATTGACCAGCAATTGCTTGACGATGCCGCGCACCGGCGAGGTGACCAGGGTGCGGTTGACCCGGTCGTCCAGTGCTTTGCTGGTGGCGGTGGCCTTGTTCAGCTCTGTACGCGCCTCGTTGAGCTGGGTGAGGGCCTCGCTGCGGAACTTGCCGCGGGTTTCCTCAATCTTGCTCTGGACCTCCCTGATCGCCGCCTCGGCGCGCGGGATGGCCAGGGCGGTGGCATCCAGCTGGCCACGATTCTCCACCTCGGCCCGGCGAAGACGCAGGATCTCGACTTGGGAAATCGCACCCTGGGCGACCAGCGGCTCGGACATGGAGATTTCCTGGCGCAGCAGGCGCAGGCTGTTGGCGTACTGGGCACGCTTGGAATTGAATTCGCGCAGTTCCTGCTCGCGCTGCACCAACTGTTGTTGCAGGCCGCCGATTTCGTCCTGCAGTTGCTGGCGACGGCTCAAGTACAGCGACTCTTCATTGGCGGCCTGGCTCGGAGCGGCCTTGCGCAGCGCTTCGTCGATCTTCAACGGACGGTCCTCGACCTCGGCACTCAGGCGTTCGACGCGAAGGGCCATGGCCAGGCGGTCAGCCTCGGTTTCGCCGACGTTGGAGGCGAAGCGGGTTTCGTCCAGGCGCAGCAGCGGCTGGCCGACTTCCACCACCTCCCCTTCCTTGGCGAAGATTTCAGCAACGATGCCGCCTTCCAGGTTCTGGATCTTCTGCACCTTGGACGAGGGGATGGCCTTGCCTTCGCCACGGGTGACCTCGTCGATGTGGGCGAAGCTGGCCCAGACGATCAGGAACACGAAGAAGGCGATCACCCCCCAGATGGTCAGGCGCACGACACGTGGCGCATCCTCGATCAGGGCCTTGTTGACCTCGGGCAGGGGCCCGCTGAGCGATTCCGAACCTTTGAAATAGCGGCGCAGGTTGTCCGTGAAACGCCCCATATCCAGCTTATGCAACACTGATCTGCCCCTTCTTCAGCGCATCCATGACCGCGGCCTTCGGGCCATCGGCGACAATCTGCCCTCGGTCGATGACCACCAGGCGATCGACCAGCGACAACAGCGAGGCACGGTGAGTGACCAGCAGCACGGTCTTGTTCTCGATCACCGCCTGCAACCGCTGCTTGAGGCGCTCTTCGCCGGTGTTGTCCATGGCGCTGGTGGGCTCGTCGAGCAGCAGGATCTGCGGGTTGAGCAGCAGCGCACGACCCAGGGCGACGTTCTGCCGCTGGCCGCCGGAGAGGTTTTGGCCACGCTCGCCGACCTGCAGCTCGTAGCCGTCCGGGTGCAGGCGGGCGAACTCGTGCACACCCGCAAGCTCCGCTGCCTGCAGCACCAGCTGGTCCTCGATGTAGCGGGCGCCACTGACCAGATTGTCGCGCAGGGTACCGGCCAGCAGCTGGATGTCTTGGGGCACGTAGCCGATGTTGTGACGCAACTCGCTGACATCCACCTGGCGGATGTCCACGCCATCGACCAGCAACGAACCGTTGTCGGCCTGGTAGAGGCCGACGATCAGCTTGGCCAGCGAGCTCTTGCCCGAGCCGCTACGGCCGATGATGCCAATCTTTTCGCCTGGGCGAATGTTCAGGTTGATGCCCTTGAGGGCCTGGTTTTGCTGGTTCGGGTAAGTGAAGTCGACCCCTCGGAACTCGATGGCGCCTTGCAGGGTGCGGCGGCTCATGGGCCGTTCCTCGAAATTGCGCTCCTGGGGCAGCTCCATCATTTGGTCGGTGGCGGTCATGGTCACCTTGGCCTGCTGGTAGCGCGCCAGCAGGCCATTGAGCTGGCTGAGCGGGCCGAGGGCGCGGCCGCTGAGCATGTAGCAGGCTACCAGCCCACCCATGGTGAGCTGGCCGTCGATGATCAGGTAGACGCCGACGCAGATCATCGCCACGCCTGCCAGCTGCTGGACCAGCGAGGTGATGTTCATCGCCAGACTCGACAGCATCTTGACCCGCAGCTCCAGGCGGCTGAGGGTGCCGAGGGTTTGCTCCCACATGTACTGGCGTTCGCTTTCGGCGTTGTTGACCTTCACCGCATCGAGCCCGGCCAGGGTTTCGATCAGGCTGGACTGGCGCTCGGCGGCAAGCGCCATGGTCCGCTCCATGGTGGCCATCAGCGGTTTCTGCAGGGCGTAGCCAATGCCCAGGGCCAGCGGGAAGGCAATGATCGGTATCCATACCAGATGCCCACCGATGATGGCGATGACGATCAGGATGAGCACGGTGAACGGCAGGTCGATCAGGCTGGTCAGGGTCAGCGAGGCGAGAAAATCGCGCAACCCCTGGAACTCATGGATGTTCTGGGCAAAGCTGCCGACCCTGGCGGGACGGTACTTCATGGCCATGCCGACGATGCGCTCGAACAGGGTCGCCGAGATGATCAAGTCGGTCTTCTTGCCGGCAAGGTCCAGGCAGAGGCTGCGCAGGCCCTTGAGGATCAGGTCGAAGATATAGGCCCCGGTGATGCCGATCGCCAGTACCCAGAGGGTCGAAGTAGCCTGGTTGGGCACCACCCGGTCGTAGACGTTCATCACGAACAGCGGCGCGGCCAGGGCGATGAGGTTGATCACCAGGCTCGCGGCAATGGCATCGATGTACAACCAGCGGCTGCGCATCAGGGTATCGCGGAACCAGGAGCGCGCACGCGGGATCAGGTTGCCGTGGTTGACGTCGAACTTGTGCTGCGGCTGGGCGAAGAACACCAGGCCGCTGTAGTCCTCCAGCAGCGCCTCGCGGCTGATGTGCACTTCGCCACCGTCGCTCTCGCTGAGCAGCAGGCGTGCCGTGTCGTGGTTCTCCCAACCGAGCAAGACGGCGCTGCGGCCTTCCTTGAGCAACAGCATGGCCGGCATCGCGATGCTGGGGATGTGCTCGAGCTTGCGCTGCAGCAAGCGCCCCTGCAGACCGGCCCGGGCGGCCGCGCGGGGCAGCAGCTCGGGGCTCAGGCGCTGGGCAGGCAACGGCAGGCCGGTGGTCAGCATGGCCCGACTGGCGGGCTTTTGATGCAGGACACACAGGGTCAGCAGACTGTCCAGCAAAGGGTCGTCATGCTGACTGCGTGGATCGTGGCTGAGTTGGACTCGACGGACTTCGGATTCCACGCGGCGCTCTCTTCATCCTTGGTTTAGATGGGGCGGGTGCGCCTTTCAGTTCATGCCTGGAAGGCTCACCTTGGGTTTCAGGTCGTTCTGCACTACGGTCGCCATGGGAGCTACGACACCCTGGCTCTTGAGCAGCTGACCAATGGTCGTCTTGATTCGATACTGAGTAAACAATTGTAGATTCATTACTTCTACGAGACGACGCTGGGCGGTGAAGGTTTCATTTTCACTGTCGAGCAGGTCGAGCAAGGTGCGCTCGCCGAGGCTGAACTGCTGCTGGTAGGCACTGCGCACGCGGTTACTGTGGTCGACGTATTGCCGGGCGATCGGCAACTGGGCATTGGCGTTGTCCAGAGCATTCCATGCCAGGCCCAGTTCTTCATTGAGCTGACGCAAGGCATTGTTACGAATGTCCAGCGCCTGGTTGGCCAGGTACGACTTGGACTGCAGGTCGGCCTTGTTACTGCCACCGGCATACAGGTTGAAGTTCATGCGCAGCATGGCCTGCCACTCATTGTTGTGACCATGGGCACCGTCCAGGTTGTTATCGGCCGTGCGGCCGAGTTCTGCATCGAAGCGCGGGTAGAAGCTGGACTTGGCCGCCTCGTACTGTTTCTCCGCAGCCGCGATATCCGATTCGGCCGAGCGCAGTACCGGGCTGCTCTCGATCATCTGCAAGCGTGCTTCTTCGAGGTTGGCCGGCAGCAGGTCGATGAACGGCGCGGGCTTGCTGAGCTCATCCGGCATCTGGCCCACCACGCTCAGGTAGTTGGTGTTGGCATCGGCCAGGTTGGTCTGCTCGGTGATCAGGTTGTTGCGTGCCTGGGCCAGGCGCGCCTCGGCCTGGTCGAGGTCGGCCATGCGACCGACACCGCGGCTTGTACGCAGCTGAATCTGGTCGAGGATGCGTTCGTGGTTGCGCAGGTTGTCCTCGGCCAGGCGCACCATCTCGCGACGCGCCAATACATCCAGGTACACCTGGGCGACCGTCAACGCGGTGCGCTCGGAGGTTCCCATCAACGAGTAGGCCCGGGCATTGACGGTGGCTTGTTGACGCCCGACCTCGCTGGAGGTGGCGAAACCGTCAAAAACCATTTGCCGAAGACGCACGGCGGACTCGCCACGGTTCAGCGTCTCCCATCGATTGCCGGTACTCGGGCTGTCAGTCCCCTCCCGACCATAACCGGCCGTCAGGTCGACCCGCGGCAAATAGCCGCCCTGCGCGGCGCGCAGTTGATAGTCCGCAGCCACCCGAGCGTTGACCCCGGCCTGGATTTCCGGGTGCACCTCGAGTGCCTTCTGCATGGCTTCAGGCAGGGTTTGTGCTTGGGCGAAAGTGGCGGCAAAAGCGAGAGGAATAGCGGTGAACAGTGACGCACGCATTTTTACTGATTCCCGAGGGAGCTGTTGTCCCAAATCACAGCCGTAGCTGTTCCAACCTTGGAAAATGGCGACCTGATGGACCGTAATACGGACTTCCGAAGGGGTACTGGATGTACGAAGGAAGGATGGCTGCCGGTTAAATATCAATGTGACATTACTTGGACGATTGTTTAGGATGACAACCAGAAGGTCAATACTTTGGCATAAAGTTAATAGCCAGAAATTATAGACGTAAATTTGACGAATTAACGCGTCAAAACTTTTTTGAAATATTCCATCGGCAGGCCGCACACGTACACCGGCTGGGCATGGAAGCCATCTGAACGGGAAACCGGGAGAGTCCAATGAGCAGTGTTGTTGCCATCGTCAAAAGCATTGTTGGCCAAGTCGTCGCAGAATCCCCTGAAGGCATCCGCCGTGTGCTGGTCGAAGGCGACCGCCTGTTCGTCGGCGAGCAGGTGCTGACCGGCCCGGGTGGCGCCGTCACTCTGGAGCTGGCCGATGGCCGCCTGCTCGACTTGGGCCGCGACTCCCAGTGGAGCGCCGACGCGCCCGACAGCACTGCCGACCTGAGCCAGGCAACCGCCCAGGCGGCGCCTTCCGTGGAAGAACTGCAGCAGGCCATCGCCGCGGGCCTCGACCCGAGTACCGAACTCGAGGCACCGGCAGCCGGCCCGGCTTCAGCGGGTGGCAATGGCGCCTTGGGGGGCGGCCATAGCTTCGTGATGCTCGAGGAAACCGCGGGCGCCGTGGACCCGACCATCGGCTTCTCGACCGACCCTCTGGGCTTTGCAGTCGCGCAGGCCAATGAGGAGATCGGCGGACTCGACCCCAACGGCACGATGGCCAACAACGTCCCCGTGGCCACCGGCCTGACCCTGACCGCCACTCCTTCGATCACCGAAGCGGGTGGCGTGATCGTCTATACCGCCACCGTGGGCCAGCCGCCATTGACCAACCTGACCGTGACCCTGTCCAACGGCGCGGTCATCGTGATTCCGGCTGGCCAAACCAGCGGCAGCGTCAATGTCACCATCGCGCCGAATGACACGGTGTATGTCGACGGCGGCGAGATCTCCGCCTCCATCACCGGCACCAGCGGTGGCAATGGCCTGGTCGTCACCCCGGACACGCGCCCGGCGGTAACCGAAGTCACCGATACCATCGATAACACCACAGCCACGCTGACCGCGACGCCGAGCGTGAGCGAAGGCGGTGTGATCACCTATACCGTAACCCTGAGCAACCCCGCCCAGACGCCGGTGACTGTCACCCTGTCCAACGGCCAGACCATCACCATCAAGGCCGGCGAAACCACGGGCACCGTGGACTTCCAGACCCCGGCCAATGACGTGTACAACAATGGCAGCACCGTTAGCACCACCATTACCGGTGCCACCGGCGGCAACTTCGAACAGCTGACGCCGAATCCGGCGCCTGCCGAAA
>NZ_JADLJL010000003.1 GCF_015680235.1 Pseudomonas guariconensis | reverse complement strand
TTCGCAAAACCCCTATCTGCGCGAGCAGGTAGGGGTTTTGTCTTTCCGGGTCTGATAACCGCGCCCGGGGTCTACGGCCGCTGCGCGCCCGATTCGCGGCACAAGGCCGCTCCTACAAAGGGCGTATGCCTGTTCCCTACGTGATATCGTTCCCCCTCAGCCATCAGCGCCTGCCAGAGACCTCCCGATGCTCAACACCGCCCATCTTCACCCCGGCTTCATGGTCGTTCATGGCAACCGCCTGGACGACCTGCGCAGCCTGGTAGTGAGCTGGATGCGTCGCTACCCCTTGGCGCCGCTGGAAAACGAGATCGCCCTGGTACAGAGCAACGGCATCGCCCAATGGCTCAAGCTGGCTCTGGCCGAAGACCCGCAGGATGACGACCAAGGTGGCTGCGGCATCGCCGCCGCGATCGACGTGCAACTGCCGGGCAGCTTCATGTGGCAGCTCTACCGCCGGGTGTTGGGTCGCGACGAAATCCCCGAGGTCTCGCTGCTGGACAAAGCGCCGCTGACCTGGCGCCTGATGCGCCTGCTGCCTGCGTTGATCGAACGGGAGCACTTCGAGCCTCTGCGCCGCTTTCTGACCGATGACAGCGACTTGCGCAAGCGTTACCAACTGGCCGAGCGCCTGGCCGATCTGTTCGACCAATACCAGGTCTACCGCGCCGACTGGCTCAAGGACTGGGCTGCGGGTGGCCATGTACTCAACAGCGCGCGGGGCGAGCGCAAGCCCCTGGCAGCAGGCAACCGTTGGCAGGCCGAATTGTGGCGAGCATTGCTCGAGGACGTAGGCGAGCAGGGCATGGCCCAGAGCCGCGCCGGTGTCCACCAGCGCTTCATCGAACGTATCAATCGACTCGAACACGCCCCCGCGGGCTTGCCGAAGCGGGTGATCGTCTTCGGTATTTCGTCTCTCCCGGCCCAGGCGCTGGAGGCCTTGGCCGGCCTGGCGCGCTTCAGCCAGGTGTTGCTGTGCGTGCACAACCCCTGCCGCCATCACTGGGCCGATATCGTTGCCGACAAGGACCTGCTACGGCACCAATACAAGCGCCAGCAGCGCAAGCAAGGCATGCCCCTGGACCTGGACGACGAGTCCCTGCACCAGCACGCCCACCCACTGCTGGCCGCCTGGGGCAAGCAAGGCCGTGACTACATCAATCTGCTCGACAGCTACGACGACCCTGGCAGCTACCGCGGTGTGTTCAGCGATGGCCGCATCGACCTATTCCAAGAGGCGACGCCCGACAACCTGCTGCGCCAGTTGCAAGACGACATCCTCGAACTGCGCCCCTTGGCCGAAACCCGCGAGCTGTGGCCTGCAGTGGACCCCGCCAAGGATCGCTCCGTGCGTTTCCATGTGGCCCACAGCCCGCAGCGCGAAGTGGAGATCCTCCACGACCAACTGCTCGCCCGCTTCAGTGCCGACCCCACGCTGCGCCCACGGGATATCATCGTCATGCTCCCGGCGATCGACGATTACGCACCGCATATCCGTGCCGTCTTCGGCCAGCTCGAGCGCAGCGACCCGCGCTACATTCCGTTCACCCTCACCGATCAAGGCCAGCGTGGCCGCGAGCCGTTGCTGATTGCCCTGGAACACCTGCTCAAGCTGCCCGAAAGCCGCTTCGCCGTGAGTGAAGTGCTCGACCTACTGGACGTGCCCGCCGTACGCGCCCGCTTCGCCATCCAGGAAAGCGACCTGCCAACCCTGCACCGCTGGATCGAGGGCGCCGGCATCCGTTGGGGCCTGAGTGCCGAGCAGCGCGCCACCCTAGGCCTGCCCACGGGGCTCGAGCAAAACAGCTGGCGGTTTGGCCTGCGGCGTATGCTGCTCGGTTACGCCGTAGGTGTCGGTGAAGGGTGCGATGGCATCGAGCCCTATGACGAGATCGGCGGCCTCGACGCCGCGCTGATCGGCCCGCTGGTGGCCCTGCTCGATGCTCTCGACGTGGCTTGCCAGGCGCTTTCGCAGCCTGCCAGCGCAACCGAGTGGGGCGAGCGGCTGCAAGCGTTGCTGCGGGTATTCTTCCTGGCCGAGGACGAGCACGACGAGTTCTTGCTGATGCAACTGCAGGACCTGCGTGACACCTGGCTCGCCACGTGCGAAACCGTCGGGCTGCAAGACCCGTTGCCGCTCACCGTGGTCCGCGAGGCATGGCTCTCGGGCCTGGACCAAGGCAAGTTGTCCCAGCGCTTCCTGGCCGGCTCGGTGAACTTCTGCACCCTCATGCCCATGCGCGCCATCCCGTTCCGGGTGGTATGCCTGCTGGGCATGAACGACGGCGACTACCCCCGCGCGCAACCGCCGCTGGACTTCGACCTGATGGCCAGCGACTACCGCCCAGGCGACCGCTCTCGCCGCGAAGATGACCGCTACCTGTTGCTCGAAGCCCTGCTCTCGGCGCGTGACCAGCTCTACATCAGTTGGGTTGGCCGTAGCATCCGCGACAACAGCGAGCGCCCTGCGTCGGTACTGATCGGCCAATTGCGCGACCACCTCGCTGCCGGCTGGACCCTGGCCGGCGCCAAACCCGGGGCCCATGGAAACCCCGGCGAGCAATTGCTGCACGCCCTGACCCAGGACCACCCGCTGCAGCCTTTCAGCCCACGTTACTTCCAGAAAGGCAGCGCACTGTTCAGCTATGCCCACGAATGGCAGGTCGTGCACCAGGCAACGGATCCGGCCCCGGCCAGCGACGAACCCCTGCCGCCCTACAAAGATGAAGAGGCGCTGAACCTCACCCAACTGCAGGACTTCCTTCGCCACCCCGTCCGGCATTTCTTCAGCCAGCGTCTGAAGGTGTTCTTCGAGGCCCTGGAAACACCGACGCCGGACGAAGAGCCCTTCGTCCTCGATGCCCTACAACGCTACAGCCTCAGTGAAACCCTGCTGGGCGCTGCACTGGCCGACCCGGATAATGCCGAACAGGCGCTGCAAGGCCAGGCGCGCCGCCTGCAAGCCTGCGGCCTGCTGCCCCTGGCCGGTTTTGGTGAACTGCTCCAGGCCGAGCTGATCCAGCCTCTGCCTGACTTGCTGCAACGCCACCGGTATTTGCTCCAGCGCTGGCCCACCGTGGTCGAGGGCGCCCTGCCGATCCACTTCGAAAGGGGCGAGCAGCGTCTGGAAGGCTGGTTGGGGCGGGTCTACCAGGCCCAGGACCAGAGCCTGCTGAGCATCGCCACCGTGCCCAACACCCTGGGCGCAGGGCGCAACAGCGTCAAATGGCACCGCCTGGTGCCCAGCTGGGTCATGCACCTGGCCGCCTGCGCTGCCGGCTACCCCTTGCACAGCGCCATGGTCGCCAGCGACCGGACCCTGCTGCTCGACCCTCTGCCCCAGGCCCAGGCCTCGGAGCTGCTGGCCGATCTGCTGATCGCCCGCCAGGCTGGGATGAACGCACCCTTGCCCGTGGCCGCCAAGACTGCCTTCGCCTGGCTGGAGCAAAGCGACCCGGACAAGGCCCTGGCTGCCGCTGCCCGTGCCTATGAAGGCGACGGCCAGAACACCTTCGGCGAGCGCAGCGAAAGCCTGGCCCTGGCCCGCCAGTTCCGTGATTTCGCCGCGCTCTGCGCCGACGAGACCTTCGAGGGCTGGTGCGAAGCCCTGTACCGCCCCCTGTTCGCCGCGCCCTGGCAAACCCTGGGCGCCCCGGAGAATGCCGCATGACCCAGGCCCGCCCCTTGGCCCTGAGCTTTCCGCTGCACGGCAGCCAGTTGATCGAAGCCAGCGCCGGCACCGGCAAGACGTTCACCATTTCGGCGCTGTACCTACGCCTGATCCTCGGCCATGGCGGCGAACAAGGCTTTGGGCGCGAGCTGCTGCCGCCGCAGATCCTCGTGGTGACCTTCACCGACGCGGCTACCAAAGAACTGCGCGAGCGTATCCGCGCACGTCTGGCCGAGGCCGCACGTTTCTTCCGCGGTGAACTGACCGAGGCCGACCCACTGCTGCACCTGCTGCGCGACGACTACCCCGTCGAACACTGGCCGCGTTGCGCCAGCCGCCTGGAGGTCGCGGTGCAGTGGATGGACGAGGCCGCTGTGTCGACCATCCACGGTTGGTGCCAGCGCATGCTGCGCGAGCACGCCTTCGACAGCGGCAGCCTGTTCACCCAGAGCCTGGAGACCGACCACAGCGACCTGCTGGGCCAGGTCATGCGCGACTATTGGCGGCGCTTCTGCTACGGCATGCAAGGCGAGGCCCTGGCCTGGGTGCGCAGCCAATGGGCCAGCCCGGACGCCTTGCTGCCACGCATCCGCCCGCTGTTCGGTCGGGTGCGCGGTGTGCAGGACGATGAGCAGCCCCAGGCGCTGATCGAGGCCACCCTGCGCGAACGCGCCGCGCAGCTCTGCCAGCTCAAGGCGCCCTGGGGGCAATGGGCCGACGAGCTGCAGCAGATCTGCCGCGATGCCGTGGCCGGCAAGCTGGCCGATGGTCGCAAGCTGCAAGCGCGGTTCTTCGAGCCCTGGTTCGACAAGCTGCGGGCCTGGGCCGGCGACGACCAGGTACTGGAACTGGACCTGGGCACCGGCTTCACCCGCCTGACCCCCGCCGGCATGGCCGAGGCCTGGAAGTCCGGCACGCCGCCGGACCACCCTGCGCTGCTGGCCATGGAGAACCTGCGCGAACAACTGCAGGCACTGCCCAGCCCCGATGCACGCCTGCTCGAGCATGCCGCTGCCTGGGTGTCGGCGCGTTTCGAAGTGGAAAAGCGCCGACGCGCCGAGATGGGGTTCGACGACATGCTACTGCGCCTGGAACATGCCCTGGCCAGTGAGTCCGGCGAGCGCCTGGCCGGTCTCATCCGTGACCAGTTCCCGGTGGCCCTGATCGATGAGTTCCAAGACACCGACCCGGTTCAGTACGGCATCTTCGAACGCATCTACCGGATCAGTGAGAACCGCCGGGAAACCGGCCTGTTCATGATCGGCGACCCCAAGCAGGCGATCTACGCCTTCCGCGGCGCTGACATCTTCACCTACCTGGCTGCCCGACGCGCCACCCTGGGCCGGCTGCACAGCCTGGACACCAACTACCGCTCCAGCCAGGCCATGGTGGCGGCGGTCAACCGGGTGTTCCTCCAGGCAGAAGCTCGCCCACAAGGGCGCGGTGCGTTCCTGTTCCGCGAGGCAGGTGACAACCCGCTGCCCTTCGTCGAGGTCCGTGCCAAGGGGCGCGGCGAGCAGTTGCTGGTCGACGGCCAGCCCTGCGCCGCGTTGCAATGCTGGCAGTTGCAGAGTGAAGAACCGGTCTCCAACACGCTCTACCGCCAGCAGCTCGCCGCTAGCTGTGCCAGCCACATCGTCGGCTTGCTCAATGGCGGCCAGCACGGCGTGACTGGTTTTCGTGACGCCCAAGGTATGCTGCGACCGTGCCAGCCATCGGACATCGCCATTCTCGTGCGCGATGGCCGCGAAGCCCAGCTGGTTCGTGCCGAGCTGGCCGCCCGCGAGGTGCGCAGCGTATACCTCTCGGACAAGGACTCGGTGTTTGCCGCCCAGGAGGCCCATGACCTGTTGGTCTGGCTCAAGGCCTGTGCCGAACCCGACTCCGAGCGTCTGCTCAAAGGCGCCCTGGCCAGCCTCACCCTCGAGCTGCCCCTGGCCGAGCTGGAGCGCCTGAACCAGGACGAGCGGGTCTGGGAAGGCTGGGTCATGCGTTTTCGCCTGTACCGCGACACCTGGCAGCGCCAGGGTGTACTGCCCATGCTGCGCCGCCTGCTGCACGACTTCCAGCTGCCGCGCACGCTCATGGGCCGTAGCGACGGCGAGCGGGTGCTCACCAACCTGTTGCACCTGGCCGAGCTGTTGCAACAGGCCGCTAGCGAACTCGACGGCGAACAGGCGCTGATCCGCCACTTGGCCGAACACCTGGCCAACGCCGGCCAGGCAGGCGAGGAGCAGATTCTGCGCCTGGAAAGCGACGAGCAACTGGTCAAGGTGGTGACCATCCACAAGTCCAAGGGCTTGGAATATCCCCTGGTCTATCTGCCTTTCATCTGCACCAGCAAACCGGTGGACGGCCAGCGCCTGCCGCTGACCTGGCATGACAGTCAAGGCCAGGCCCACCTGACGCTGACGCCGAACGAAGCGCAAATCGCCCATGCCGACGACGAACGCCTGGCCGAAGACCTGCGCTTGCTCTACGTCGCCCTGACCCGTGCCCAGTACGCCTGCTGGCTGGGCATCGCCGACCTCAAGCGCGGCAGCCAGAAGACCTCCCAGTTGCATCGCTCGGCCCTGGGCTACCTGCTGGGTGGCGGCTTGCCGCTGCCAGCGTCGAGCCAGTTGGCCGACTGGCTGCAGGCTTTGCAGGCAGGTAGCGGCGACATCGCCTGCCCTGGCCTGCCCGAGGCCAACGAGCACACCTACCATGCCCCGCGGGATACGCGCGAACTGCTGCCCGCGCGCAAGCCGCGTCGGGCTGCCGCCGAACACTGGTGGATCGCCTCCTACAGCGCCTTGCGCGTGGGCGACCAGACCCTCGGGGCCGACAGTTCCCAAGCCCAGCAACTGCTGGACGATGAACAGGCCGATACCCAGCTGCTGCGCGAAGTCCCGGCCGAAGGGGGTGACATCCACCGCTTCCCGCGCGGCCCGAACCCGGGCACCTTCCTCCATGGGCTGCTCGAATGGGCCGGGCGCGAAGGCTTCGCCGACGTCAGTGCCCAGCCCGAGCTGATCAGGCGTACCGTCGGCGAGCGCTGCAACCGCCGCGATTGGACCGGCTGGATCCCGACCTTGGAGCAATGGCTCGGCCAGTTGCTCACCGAGCCGCTGCCCTTGCAGCCCGAGGGCCCGACCCTGACCCTCGCGCACCTGCATCAGTACCAGATCGAGATGGAGTTCTGGTTCGCCAGCCATCAGGTGGATGCCGTGCGCCTGGATCAGCTGGTGGCGCGTCATACCCACGGCAATGCCGCACGCCCGGCAGCCCTGCCGACCCTGCTCAACGGCATGTTCAAAGGCTTCATCGACCTGGCGTTCGAGCTGGACGGGCGTTACTACGTGGCCGACTACAAGTCCAACTGGCTGGGCCCCGACGCCCAGGCCTACAACGCCCTGGCCATGGAACAGGCGATACTCGAGCACCGCTACGACCTGCAATACGTGCTCTACCTGCTGGCCTTGCACCGCCAGCTGCGCGCGCGCCTGCCTGACTACGACTATGACCGGCATGTCGGCGGCGCGGTGTTCATCTTTCTGCGTGGCGTCGGCAGCGCCGGTCATGGTTTGTATTTCGCCAAGCCGCCGCGCGGCCTTATCGAACAACTCGATGCGCTGTTCCGTGGCGCCCACGAACCTGAACAACAAGACCTGTTTGCCGGAGCCGCGCCATGAGCCGACGCCTCGATGACCTGTTGCCCACGCCGCTGCACGCCGAACAGTTGGTGGCCCTGGCGCCCCTGCACGAAAGCCGCGACCTGCTGGTGCTGCTCGACCGCTGGGTCGAGCGTGACTGGCTGAGGGCGCTGGACCGCGCGTTCGTCAATTTCCTCGAGGAGCGGGCCCCGGGCAGCGACCCCTTGCTGCTGCTGGCGGCGGCCCTGGCCAGCCACCAGCTTGGCCACGGCCACGTCTGCCTCGACCTGGAGCAAACCCTGGCCGAGCCGGATTTCGCCCTGTCGTTGCCCCCCGAGGGTGACGCCCTGACCGGGCCTTTGCTGCTGCCCTCGCAACTGCTCGCCAGCCTGGGCCTGGACACCTGGTTGCAGCGCATCGCCGCCAGCCCCCTGGTGGCGGCTGGGGATACCCCGGGGCAGGGCTCGCGGCCCTTGGTGCTCAGTGGCCGGCGGCTATACCTGCGCCGTTATTGGAGCTACGAGCGGCGCATCGACCAGGCCTTGCGCCAGCGCTTGACCCAGGACGAACGCATCCCGGCCGACCTCCCCGCGCGTCTCGAGCAATTGTTTTCAGACGGCGCCCCGGCCGGCCAGGTCGATTGGCAAAAGCTCGCCTGCGCCCTGGCCACCCGCGCAGCCTTCAGCATCATCACCGGCGGCCCCGGTACCGGCAAGACCACCACGGTGGTGCGCCTACTGGCCTTGCTCCAGGCCCCCGCGGTGGAGCAGGGCCGCCCGCTGCGCATTCGCCTGGCGGCCCCGACCGGCAAGGCTGCAGCGCGCCTGACAGAGTCCATCGGCCAGCAGGTCGAGCGCCTGCAGGTCGGCAGCGAGGTGCGTGGGCATATTCCTACCGAGGTCAGCACCGTCCACCGCCTGCTAGGCAGCCGCCCCGGTTCGCGGCACTTTCGCCACCATGCCGGCAACCCGTTACCGCTGGACGTATTGGTGGTCGATGAAGCCTCGATGATCGACCTGGAGATGATGGCCAACCTGCTCGATGCCTTGCCACCTCGGGCCCGCCTGGTATTGCTGGGCGACAAGGATCAGCTGGCCTCGGTGGAGGCCGGTGCGGTGCTCGGTGACCTGTGCCGCGATGCCGAAGAAGGCTGTTACTCCCCGGCGACCCGGGCCTGGCTGGAACAGGTGGGCGGCCAATCGCTCGAAGGCTGTGGGCTCACGCCGGGCGATGCGCAACGCAATCCCTTGGCACAACAGGTGGTGATGCTGCGGTTTTCCCGCCGCTTCGGCGAAGGCAGCGGCATCGGGCAACTGGCGCGCCTGGTCAATCGCCAACAGGCCCAGCAGGCACGCGATCTGCTGACCCTGCCTCCGGCCGATGTGTTCGGCCTGGCCCTACGCGGCGAACACGACCGCGCCTTCGACCGCCTGTTGCTCGACGGCTTGGGCCGCGGCGACGACGGCCCCCAGGGGTACCGTAGCTATCTGCGCACCATCGGCCGCCACCGTCCGGCGCCCGGCACGCCGGCCGACGATCCGCGCTGGGAACAATGGGCCAGTAAAGTGCTGCACAGCTTCGAAGACTTCCAGTTGCTTTGCGCCGTGCGCAAGGGCCCCTGGGGTGTCCAGGGCCTGAACGAACGTGTGGCACGGGTGCTGGGCAACGCCGGGCTGATCGACAACCAGCAACCCTGGTACGAAGGTCGCCCGGTACTGGTGACCCGCAACGACTACGGCCTGGGCCTGATGAACGGCGACATCGGCATCGCCCTGCGCCTGCCTGACGATCTCGGCGAGCCTATGCTGCGCGTGGCCTTCCCGCGCAACGACGGTAGCGGCGGCGTGCGCTTTGTCCTGCCGAGCCGGCTCAATGAGGTGGAAACGGTATTCGCCATGACTGTGCACAAGTCCCAAGGCTCGGAGTTCAGCCATACGGCGCTGGTGCTGCCCGATGCGCTCAACCCGGTATTGACCAAGGAGTTGGTCTATACCGGTATCACCCGGGCCAAGCATTGCTTCAGCTTGATCGAGCCGCGCGCTGGCGTGTTCGAAGAGGCGGTCGGGCGCAAGGTGCGCAGGATTTCCGGGTTGATGCTGGAAAAAGTGTGAGGTAGCGCACATTCCTGAGGCCAAAGGCATTGTGCTATCGTTGCGCTAATTTCTTAAGGGATTTTGAGAGATTTCCTACATGGTGGCTGCCTCATCTTGGGGGCGCGTGTTGGGCCATGCGCTGTCGCTGGCATTAGCCGCCCTGTTGTTGTTCGCTGGCCCTGTCCAGGCAGAAACCTCGGCCAGCGCTGCCCAGGCCCAGCAACGGGCCAAGGCCGTGACCCAGGTCGTGCTGGGAATCCTCAGCTATGCCCGCTGGCCGGCCAACCCCGTGCCGCTGCGCCTGTGCCTGGTAGGCCCCACCGAATACGCCGATGACCTGATCAAGGGCAATGTGCAGAATTCCGGCCAACCGCTGCAGGTGCGCCGCCTATTGGCCGACGACGCGCGCATCGCCCGTGCGTGCGATGCCGTGTACATCGGCAAGCTGGACGCCAGAGAGCGCGAGCGGCTGTTCCAGGTTATCAGCGGCCACCCGGTCCTGAGCATCAGCGAGGCCGATGACCCCTGCAGGGTCGGCAGTCTGTTCTGCCTGCGGGTCAGCGACGACCAGGTGGCCTTCGACGTGAACCTCGACTCGGTGACGCGTAGCGGCGTGCGTATCCACCCCAGCGTGCTGCAGCTGTCGCGGCGCCGGGCGGCGCAGCCATGACGCTTCGTATCAAGCGCGGTGCCCGCCCGACCTTGCGCTCGGTGCTGGGGCGTGGGCACCTGAGCGTGGCCCTGCTGGCGGTGGGCCTGGCAGGTATTTCCCTGACCCTGCTCGGTGTGCTCGCCCTGCGCGTGTATGCCAACCACAACCTGCACCTGATCGCCCGCTCGATCAACTACACCGTCGAAGCCGCCGTGGTATTCAACGACGGCCCGGCCGCCAGGGAGGCCCTGGCGCTGATCGCGGCCACCGAAGAAGTGGCCGATGCCAAGGTGTTCAACCGCGACGGTGAGCAACTGGCCCATTGGCACCGCGACGACGATGGCATGTTCGCCCAGCTGGAGGCCGAGGTGGCCCGTACGCTGCTGGACGAGCCAATCAACCTGCCGGTGATGCACCAGCAGCGCCAGGTGGGCCATATCGAACTGGTGGGGCAGGGCGGCAACCTGCTGCGCTTCCTGCTCAGTGGCCTGGCCGGGATCCTGTTCTGTACCTTGCTCAGCGCGGTGCTGGCCATCTACCTGTCGCGCCGGCTGTTCGGCGATATCGTCGGCCCGCTGCGCAGCCTGGCCAGCGTGGCCCATGCCGCCCGTCGTGAGCGTAGCTTCGACCGCCGCGTGCCTGAAGCGCAGATTGCCGAACTCAATGAGCTGGGCAACGACTTCAACGCCTTGCTCGACGAATTGGAGGCCTGGCACAGCCACCTGCAGAGCGAGAACGAGAACCTCGCCCACCAGGCCAGCCACGACAGCCTCACCGGCCTGCCCAACCGTGCTTTCTTCGAAGGGCGCCTGAGCCGTACCTTGCGCAACGCCGCGCGGCAACACGAGCATCTGGCGCTGCTGTTTCTCGACAGCGATCACTTCAAGCAGATCAACGACAGCCTCGGCCATGCCGTGGGCGACGAAGTGCTGGTGAGCGTGGCCAAGCGCATCCGCGCCCAACTGCGCGAACAGGACCTGGTGGCGCGCCTGGGCGGCGACGAATTCGCCGTGCTGCTGACCCCGCTGCACGGGCGGGACGATGCCCAGCGCATCGCCGAAAAAATCGTAGACAGCATGAAACTGCCGATCCAACTGGATGACGGCAAGCAGATCACCACCTCGATGAGTGTTGGCATCGCCTACTACCCGGACGATGGCAGCGACCCGGCCGGGTTGCTCAACGCCGCCGACGTGGCGATGTACCAGGCCAAGCGCGTGCGCCGTGGCCATTGGCAAGTCGCGCAGACGGACCGCTGCGCCACTGACGTTGATAACAGGAGCTGAACCGTGATCCACCTGCTTCGCGCGTTGCGTTTTCCTTTGTTGGCCCTCTTGCTGGCTCTGGGCGGTTGCCAGAGTGTTCCCCAGGGCCTTAGCCCCGAGCAGATCGCCGCGCTCAAGCGTGAGGGCTTCGCCCCGACCGATGAAGGTTGGGCCTATGACCTGTCCGGCAAGGTACTGTTCGGCAGCGACCTGGACAGCCTGAACAGCCAGAGCCGGGCGATCGTCGAGCGCATCGGCAAGGCCTTGCTGGCGGTGGACATCCAGCGGGTGCGTGTCGATGGTCATGCCGATGCCTCAGGCAAGGAGGCTTACAACCAGCAATTGTCCGAGCGCCGTGCGCAGAGCGTGGCAAGGGCGCTGATCGGCATCGGCATGCAGCTGCAGAACATCCGCACCGTCGGCCTGGGCAGCAGCCAGCCGGTGGCCGATAACCGTACCCGCGCAGGCCGTACCGAAAACCGCCGGGTGTCGATCGTGGTGGCGTCCTACTGAAAGGGCAGTGCCCGCATGGCAAGGGCAGCGCCCTTGATCGCGGGACAAGGCCGCTCCCACAGGGACGGCGGTGTTCCTGAAAGCAGCGCAGGGCAGCCCCGCTCGATGTCAGGCGAAGCGCATGTCCCGCGTCTGGCCCATCAGCAATGGCGCATTGGCCTCGGTCACGTCCCGGATGTAATCCCACAACAATGTGATGCGCTTCAATTTGCGCAAATCCTCCCGGCAATACATCCAGAATTGCCGGGTAATCTCCACCTCCTGCGGCAGCAGGTTGACCAACCGCGCATCCTGCGCCGCCAGGAAGCAGGGCAGGATCGCCAGCCCGCGCCCCTGCAATGCTGCCGTGTACTGGGCGATCACGCTGGTGCTGCGCAGGTGCGCATTGGCGTTGGGGATCAGGTTGGCCAGGTACAGCAGCTCCGAGCTGAAGGCCAGGTCGTCGACATAACTGATGAACCGATGGTTCACCAGGTCGGCGGCCTGGCGGATCGGCTCGTGGTTGTCCAGGTAGTCCTGGGTCGCATATAGCCGCAGGCGGTAGTCGCATAGCTTGCAGCACACATAGGGCCCGTGCTCGGGTCGCTCCAGGGCGATGACGATGTCGGCCTCGCGCTTGGACAGGCTGATGAAGTGCGGCAGCGGCAGGATGTCCACCGAGATCGCCGGGTAGGCGTCGACGAAATGGCTCAGTTGCGGCGTGACGAAGAAGCTGCCGAACCCCTCCGTGCACCCCATGCGCACATGCCCCGATAACGCCACGCCCGAGCCGGACACCTGCTCGCAGGCCATGTGCAGCGTGCTTTCGATCGACTCGGCATAGCCCAGCAGGCGCTGGCCTTCGGCGGTCAGGACAAAGCCGTTGGTCCGTGATTTCTCGAACAGCAATGTGCCCAGCGCGCCTTCCAGCGAGCTGATGCGCCTCGACACCGTGGTGTAGTCCACCGCCAGGCGCTTGGCCGCGCTGCTGGCCTTGCGGGTGCGCGCCACTTCAAGAAAGAACTTCAAGTCGTCCCAGTTCAGCGAACTCAGGGAGGTGAGGTCTTTTTGCATGATGATCCGGTTTTTTTGTGCGTTCTTGTTGGATGTTTGCACATCTATACTCGAAAAAAGCCCCACGGCGCCACCCGCTGGCGATCTCGTTCCGACAATAATTCCAAGGAGAGCGCAGATGAACGCACCCCATACCCCAGACCAGGCCAAGGTCGAGCAGGTCAAGCTGCTGATCGACGGCCAGTGGGTCGAGTCCAAGACCACCGAGTGGCGCGACATCGTCAACCCGGCCACCCAGCAGGTGCTGGCGCGGGTTCCGTTCGCCACCGTCGAGGAAGTCGATGCCGCCGTGGCCGCCGCCCAGCGTGCCTTCGCCAGCTGGCGCGACACCCCGATCGGCGCGCGTATGCGCATCATGCTCAAACTGCAGGCGCTGATCCGCGAACACACCAAGCGTATTGCCCAGACCCTCAGCGCCGAGCAGGGCAAGACCCTGGCCGACGCCGAAGGCGATATCTTCCGTGGCCTGGAAGTGGTCGAGCACGCCGCCTCTATCGGTACCCTGCAGATGGGCGAGTTCGCCGAGAACGTCGCTGGCGGCGTGGACACCTACACCCTGCGCCAGCCTATCGGCGTATGCGCCGGCATCACGCCGTTCAACTTCCCGGCGATGATCCCGCTGTGGATGTTCCCAATGGCCATCGTCTGCGGCAATACCTTCGTGCTCAAGCCGTCCGAGCAGGACCCGCTGTCGACCATGATGCTGGTGGAGCTGGCGCTGGAAGCCGGCATCCCGGCCGGTGTGCTCAACGTGGTACATGGTGGCAAGCAGGTGGTGGACGCCATCTGTACCCACAAGGACATCAAGGCGATTTCCTTCGTCGGCTCCACCGAAGTCGGTACCCACGTCTACAACCTGGGCAGCCAGCACGGCAAGCGCGTGCAGTCGATGATGGGCGCCAAGAACCACGCCGTGGTGCTGCCTGATGCCAACCGTACCCAGACCATCAATGCCCTGGTCGGTGCCGCATTCGGCGCGGCGGGCCAGCGCTGCATGGCCACCTCGGTGGCGGTGCTGGTGGGCAAGGCACGCGAGTGGCTGCCAGACATCAAGGCTGCGGCTAGCAAGCTCAAGGTCAACGCCGGTTGCGAGCCAGGCACCGATGTCGGCCCGGTGGTATCCAAGCGTGCTAAGGAGCGCGTGCTGGGCCTGATCGAAAGTGGCATCCGGGAAGGCGCCACGCTCGAACTCGATGGCCGCGACGTCAAGGTGCCGGGCTACGAGCAGGGCAACTTCGTCGGCCCGACCCTGTTCTCAGGCGTACGCACCGACATGCAGATCTATACCCAGGAAATCTTCGGCCCGGTGCTAGTGACCCTGGAAGTCGACACCCTCGACGAGGCCATCGCCCTGGTCAACGCCAACCCGTTCGGCAACGGCACCGGCCTGTTCACCCAGAGCGGCGCGGCGGCGCGCAAGTTCCAGAGCGAAATCGACATCGGCCAGGTCGGCATCAACATTCCGATTCCGGTACCGGTGCCGTTCTTCAGCTTCACCGGCTCGCGCGGCTCCAAACTCGGCGACCTGGGCCCGTACGGTAAGCAGGTGGTGCAGTTCTACACTCAGACCAAGACCGTCACCGCCCGCTGGTTCGACGACGACAGCGTCAACGACGGTGTGAACACCACCATCAGCCTGCGCTAAGGAGAAAGCCATGCGTATCGCATTCATCGGCCTCGGCAACATGGGCGCGCCCATGGCCCGCAATCTGATCAAGGCCGGGCACCAGCTGAACCTGTTCGACCTGAACAAGGCCGTGCTGGCCGAGCTCGCCGAACTGGGCGGGCAGGTCAGCGCCTCGCCCAAGGACGCTGCGGCCGCGAGCGACCTGGTGATCACCATGTTGCCGGCGGCGGCCCATGTGCGCAGCGTTTACCTGAACGACGACGGCGTGTTGGCCGGTATTCGCCCTGGCACGCCGACCGTCGACTGCAGCACCATCGACCCGCAGACCGCCCGCGATGTGTCCAAGGCCGCAGCGGCCAAGGGCGTCGACATGGGCGACGCGCCGGTGTCCGGCGGTACTGGCGGCGCGGCGGCCGGCACCCTGACCTTCATGGTCGGTGCAAGCGGCGAACTGTTCGCCACCTTGAAGCCTGTACTCGAGCAGATGGGCCGCAACATCGTGCATTGCGGTGAAGTCGGCACGGGGCAGATCGCCAAGATCTGCAACAACCTGCTGCTGGGCATTTCCATGATCGGCGTGTCCGAGGCCATGGCCCTGGGCAATGCGCTGGGCATCGACACCAAGGTGCTGGCCGGCATCATCAACAGCTCCACTGGGCGTTGCTGGAGCTCTGATACCTACAACCCCTGGCCGGGCATCATCGAGACCGCCCCGGCGTCGCGCGGCTACACCGGTGGCTTTGGCGCCGAGTTGATGCTCAAGGACCTGGGCCTGGCCACCGAAGCTGCGCGGCTCGCGCACCAGCCGGTGATCTTGGGCGCCGTCGCCCAACAGCTGTACCAGGCCATGAGCCTGCGCGGCGAAGGCGGCAAGGACTTCTCGGCGATCGTCGAGAGCTATCGCAAGAAGGATTGACGAGCGAGGTGAGTTTTATCGCGGGCCAGGTGGCTTTCCCCATGTAACTGCGCACCTTGGGGAAGGGCATCTGCCCCGCGATGTTTTTTGCCTGAAATAACGCATTCCCGTGTGTGGGCTTGTCCTGCGCTGCTTTCAGAGACACCGCCGTACCTGTAGGAGCTGGCTTGCCAGCGATAGGGCCAGGGCAAGCAACGCCAGACAGTTGCTCCCACAGGGTTGGGGATGTCGACCTTGGATCAGGCGAAGACGAAGTACTTGCGCACGGTCTCGACCACTTCCCAGGTGCCCTTCAGGCCTGGTTCGATGATGAACACATCACCGGCTTTCAGGTGCTTGGGCTCTTCGCCTTCCGGGGTGATGATCACGTAGCCTTCCAGGAAGTGGCAGAACTCCCACTTCTCGTAGTTGATCTCGAACTTGCCCGGGGTGCAGATCCAGGTGCCCATGATCTTGCTGCCGTCGGCAGACAGGTAGGCGTTCAGGTTGACCGTCTGCGGGTCGCCGCCGATGCGCTTCCATGGGGTGGCGTTCAGGGCCGGGATCGGGCAGGTTTCACGCAGGACGGTGATGAAATCGGACATGGCAGGCTCCAGGTAAGTGGCTGAATGACACGCCACCATAGGGCCTGCGCCCGCAGCGCAGTTGCCTGGGCTCGACGCCCAGGTGCCTGGTTGCGCTATCGGTGGCTCGCCAATGCGTTCACTTCGACGGTAACGTGGGCCAGCTCCTCGTGAATGGCCAGGGCCTGGCGCACATGGTCCGCTTCAAGTTGTGCGGTGCTCGCCAGGCTCAGAATGCAGGCGTACTGGTCCTTGCCCACGCGCCATACATGCAGGTCGGTGATCATGGCAGGCACTGGCAACTGGGCCACCACTTCGCGGATTTCCTCGACCACCGGTGCGTCCATCTCGGCGTCGAGCAGCACGCGCCCGGTATCGCGCAGCAGGCCCTTGGCCCATAGCGCCACCAGCACGGCACCCACCAGGCCCATCACCGGGTCCAGCCAGGCGGCGCCCCAGAACTTGCCTGCCAGCAGCGCGACGATGGCCAGCACCGAGGTGGCGGCGTCAGCGATTACGTGCAGGTAGGCCGAGCGCAGGTTCAGGTCCTGGTGGTGGTGATGGCCGTGAGGGTGGTGGTCGTGATCATGATGATGGTGGTCATCGCGCAGCAGCCAGGCGCAGATGAGGTTCACGGCCAGCCCCACGCTGCCGATGGCGATGGCCTGGTCATAATGGACCGGCCCCGGTGCCAATAGCCGCTCCATCGACTGGAACGCCATCAGGCCAGCCACGCCCAGCAGGAGCAGGGCGCTGGAATAGCCGCCGAGGATCTCGATCTTCCAGGTGCCGAAGGCGAAGCGTCGGTCGCCGGCATAGCGCCGGGCGGCGGCATAGGCCAGCAGCGACAGGCCCAAGGCCAGGGCATGGGAGCTCATGTGCCAGCCGTCGGCCAGCAGCGCCATGGAATTGAAATACCAGCCACCGGCGATCTCGGCCACCATCATCAGGGCCGTCAGCCAAACGGCCAGCCGCGTCTTGCGCTCGGCGCCCAGGTCGCTGGTATGGAACTGATGGCTGTGCAGCCACTTGTCAGAGGTTTGCGCCACCATGGTTTATCATGCTCCAGAATGTAGGCGGCATATACTATACCCCAGTATACCTATTAAGGTGCGAGGCTGAATGGCACATACCATCAAGAGCAAGAAGCAGTTGCTGACCCGTGTGCGCAAGATCAAGGGTCAGGCGGCGGCATTGGAGGCTGCGCTGGAGCAGGACAAGGATTGCCTGGGTATCCTGCAGCAGATCGCGGCGGTGCGAGGTGCAGTGAACGGGCTGATGGCCGAGGTGATGGAGGGGCATATCCGCGAGCACTTGGTGGCCGATGGGTTGAGTGCCCAAGAGCGGCAGGAAGAGGCCGACAAAGTGGCGGCGTTGTTGCGGTCTTACCTCAAGTGAGGTGTACCCCTGAGCGGGCTTGCCCCGCGATCAAGGGCGAAGCCCTTGCCAGGCCGGTGATATCGAGCCGTGCCTAATCGCGGGACAAGCCCGCTCCCACAGGGAGCCTCTGGTTCATGCCCACCAATAGCGCACGAAGTGGAAGAACACCGGCGCCGCGAAGCACACCGAGTCCATACGATCGAGCATGCCGCCATGCCCTTCGATCATGTGCCCCCAGTCCTTCACCCCGCGGTCGCGCTTGATCGCCGACATCACCAGCCCGCCAAAGAACCCCATGGCGTTCACCGTCAGCGCCATCAGGCCTGCCTGCCAGAAGCTGAACGGGGTGATCCAGCACAATAGCGCGCCCACCAATGTGGCCAGGGCCACGCCGCCGACCAGCCCTTCCAGGGTCTTGGACGGCGACAGGTTGGGCGCCACCTTGCGCTTGCCGAACAGCTTGCCGCATACGTACTGCAGCACATCGCTGATCTGCACCACCAGGATCAGCCAGGCGATCAGCAGCAGGTTGCGCCCCTCGTAGCCCGGGATGTCCAACGTCATCAGGGCAGGCACCGACGACAGGCAGTACACCGCGATCATCAAGCCCCACTGCACCTTGGAGGCGCGTTCGAGAAAGCGCGTGGTATCGCCGCCGAAGCTCGCCAGTATCGGCAGGAACAGGAACAGGTACACCGGGATGAAAATGCTGAACAGCCCGTACCAGTCCATGGCGATCAGCAGGTATTGCAATGGCAGCGCCACGTAGAACGCCGCCACCAGTGCCGGGTAGTCGCTGCGCCGGGTAGGCGTGAGGGTCATGAACTCGCGCAAGGCGTAGAACGACACGAAGTAGAACAGCAGGATGACGCCGTACTTGCCGAACACGAAAGCGATGCCGATCACCAGCACCATTGCCCACCAGGCATTGATGCGAGCGTTGAGGTTGTCGATCACCGCGTGCGGCTCGGGGCCGGCGCGCCATTTGAGCAGGCGGCCGATCACGCTGGCGAGCAGCAGCAGGGCGCCGATGCCGGCGAACAGCGAAAGGGTGTTGTCGTCCATCTCAGGCATCCTTGGGGGCCAGGTTCAGCAGGGCCTGGCGGGCCCGCTCGAGGAAGGCCTGCTTGCCTTCGTCGGCCAGCAGGTGCAGGGGTTCGCCAAAGCTCAGGGTACACAGCAGTGGCAGCGGCAAGGCGCGGCCCTTGGGCATCACGCGGTTGAGGTTGGCGATCCACACTGGCACCAGTTCGATGTCCGGGTGCGCCGAAGCCAGGTGGAACAGCCCGCTCTTGAACGGTAGCAGCGGCTCGTCGCTGAGGTTGCGCGTGCCTTCGGGGAAAAAAATCAGCGAGTCGCCCTGGCCCAGGGCGTCGAGCACCGGTTGCAATGGGTTTTCGTGGGCGTCGGTGCGCTGGCGGTCGATGAGCACGGCATCGAACACCTTGCGGATCAGGAAGTCGCGGATGCCAGGTTTGGCCCAGTAGTCGGCGCCTGCCACCGGTCGGGTGCGGCGACGCAAGGGTTCGGGCAGCGAGGCCCAGAGCAGCACGAAGTCACCATGGCTGCTGTGGTTGGCGAAATACAACCGTTGCCTTGGGTGCGGCGTGCAGCCGAGCCAGAGCGCGCGGGCGCCGGTGATCAGGCGCGCGACGGAGGTGATGGCGAAGGCGGTCAGGGCGGTGAGCATGGCGCGGGTCTTATCCGATGAAGGGAAGTGTCAGCAGCGTAGCCAGGGCCAGGGCGAGTTGCAGGGCGAGGCACAGCGCCTGGCGCCGCAGCAGGCCCAAAGCGCCCTGGCTGCGGGCGGGCCAGGCGCGTGGGTCGCTGGTGTCGGGCTTGAGCTTCAGCTCGAACAGCGCGTGATCCAGGGCCTGGGTGTCACGGGCAAGGTCGTCGCTGGCGGCGAGCCGGGCGAATAACTTGGCATCTAGGGCAACGCGCATGGCCCAGTATTTGTGCAACAGGCCAAGCACCAGCAGTACAGCGCAGAGCAGGCTGGCCAATGTTGGCAACCGGGTCACCAGGGGCGCCAGGCCGTAGGCCAGTGCCAGCAGGGTGATGCCGTCGGACAGATGCTCGAGCTGGCGGCCACGGCCCAGCAGGCTGGCGGTCAGGTATAGGTTCATGGTTGTGCCCTCAATTGCCCCAGAGCCTGGCGGTGGGCGGTATGCAGCACAACCTTTGGGCGGGCCTGGCGGATCAACGCCTCGGCCTGGTCGATGTCGGCGCAGCGGCCGCTGTGAACCAGCCAGGCGGCCACGGCGCTGGCGCTGCGCGAGTAGCCCAGGGCGCAGCAGACCAGTACCGGGCCATGGGCGCGCAGGCGTTCGATGACTATGGCGGCCTGCAGCAGCAGGGGGCTGTCAGGGGCGATCAGATCCAGGGTCGGAAAACACGCATAGCCAGCCAACGCAACCGGTGTAGGAGCGTCAGCCTGAACGCGACACGGCAGGCTCGCGTCAGCCTGGACATGACACGGCAGCTCCGCGCACAGGTCGACCACCGCAGCGAATGGCGCTCCACGCTGCGGAATACGTCCCAGGTAGACGCCATCGCATATTTCGTCCGCCTGCCGATGGCGCCAGGTCCATAACCGTGAATTGACCCACGCGCCCATCAGGTACGGGGCCAACAACCAGCGGGCTGCGTTCGACAAGCGCCCATCAGCGCCTTTCTGAAATCCGCCTGCGCCGAGCACGCCATAGTTCAATGCCACCAATGCCAGCGACACCGCCGGCCAAGCCAACCATAGCCAGGCACCGCCCAAAGCAATAGCGAGCACGGCGCACAACAGTGCGCCCGCGGCATAGCTCAACGCCAACCGCCAGCGCTTGGTCTCACGTGCAAGGCGAGCCTGCTGCCAAGGTAACGGCCCCTGAGGCGGCCACAGCCACACACAGGCAAACCCCGCCAGCGCCCCGGTGGGCACGTCGACGAAATGATGCTGCCAGGTCGTCAGCACCGACAGCCCGATCACAGCCATCCAGCCATGCATGAGCCAACGCCACGGCTGGCGCCGCACATGCCGGGCGAACATCGTCCAGATGATCACCAGCAGCGCGATATGCAACGACGGCGCCTGGTTGAACGGCTTGTCGAAGCCCATCAGCACATCGAATAGCCAACCGAACACCCCGTCCAGTTCCGGCCGCTCGAAGGTGAAGCGCAGCGGCCAAAGCAGGAAACAGCTCACGCTGATCACTTGTGCACTCAACAAGGCCAGGGCGTGGCGGTCCATTTCCCGGCGGGTGGTCGGCAGCAGGAAAGAAAGCCCGTACAGCAGGTCGATGGACCAGTACGGAATGATCGTCCACGGCCACAGCGGCACCTGGTGTTCCCAGGCGAACACCAAGCTGCCGACTTCGCCAAGGGTGGCGGTGTGGTTGTTGACCAGGCCGTAACTGAGGAAGAAGAACGGCCCGAGCAGCAACAGCCAGAGCACGCCCCGGCGGATCAGGCCCGGCTCACGCACCATCGCCCACCCGCTGCGCGAGGCTTACGCTGAAGATGCCCCACTCGTCGATGCGCTGGGCGATCTTGCGGAACCCCGCCGCCTCCACCAGCTGGTCCATCTCCGCCTGGCTGCGCCGACGCATCACCCAGGCCTGGCCGTCGCGGTGGCTGGTCAGGGCGCGGGCGATCATCTCCAACTGCGGGTGCCACGGTTGGCCGGTGTAGACCAGGTAGCCACCCGGTTCCACTGCCTCGCCCAGGCCTGCCAAAGAGTTGCCGACCAGGTCGTTGCTGGCGAACAGCTCGTAAAGGCCCGAAACCACCGCCAGGGTTGGGCGTGGGTCGAGGCTGGCCAGGCTCTGGCGGTCGAAGGCATCACCCTGGACGAAGCGGGCGAGCTCGGCCAGGCCCTTTTCGGCGATCAAGGCGCTGCCTTGCTGGACGTTCAGTTCACTGTAGTCGCGCAGCAGGATCGAGTCGGGCATCTGCCCCTGCAGGGCTTCGAGGATGTAGCGGCCATGGCCTGCGGCGATATCGACGATATGCACCGGGCGCTGCTGCTGGCGCAGGCGCTCGATGGCCTCGCGCAGCAGTTCCTCCACATGCAGCTTGCGCTGGCGAATGCCGCGCCAGCCGATGGCATCGAGGTAGTTGCGGTCGACCAGCTCGCCGAGCTTGCCCTTGCCGCTGGGTTGGTTGCGGTAGACATAGTCCAGCGTGCTGCCGGAATCGAAGCCGGTGTCGAAGCCCAGCTTCACCCCGTCCGAAAAGCCTTGGCCCAGGCGCAGGCCGGCGCGTGTGGCGCGCCAGTAGAGCGCACGCGGCGAGTAGCGGGGCAGGGGCGCGGCCAGGCTCTCGGCCTCGGCACAGCTGGCGCCGACTTTGTCGGCATCCAGCAAGGAAGGCGCGGGTGCGGGGACGTCGAAGCAGTGGGCGACGAAGCGCTGGATACGCCCCAGGGCGTGGGCCCGGTCGCGCTCGCCCAGAGTGTCGTGGAAGAACCCCGGGAGAATGTGCATCTCTTTGCGCGTACTGCCCAGGCGTTCAAAGAAACGCTCCTGGGGCTTGCGCTCCACCACCAGGTCCGCGCCGGACACCAGCATCTGCGTCGGCACCTGGATCGCCTGGGCATCGGCCACCACCCGGTCGGCGGCCTCGTACAGGCCCAGCAGCATGGTCACCGAGATCGGCCGGCTGATCAGTGGATCGGCAACGTACGACATGACCCGCTCCGGGTCGTGGGTCAACAGGCGCGGCTTGACGTAGCTGTTGACGAAAAAGTTGCCGCGCAAGGCCTTGAGCAGCTTCAGGCCGGGGCGGGCGAAGGGGACGTAGAGCTTGACCTTGAACGCCGGCGAGGCCAGTACCAGGCAGCGCACCCTGGGCGCGTAGTCGTGGGCCCAGGTGGCTACCAGCACGGCGCCGACACTTTGTGCCAGCACCACCATGTTCGCTTCTTCAAGGCCATGGGTATCACGGATGTGCTCGATGAAGGTCTGCACGTCGCGCACGCTGGTGGCGAAGCCTGGGCTGTCGCCCCGCGCCCCTGGCGACTGGCCATGGCCTCGGGCGTCCCAGGCGAAGAAGTCGTAGCCGGGCATGTCCAGCTCGTCGGCCAGGTGGGCCATGCGCCCGCCATGTTCATGGCCGCGATGGAACATCACCACCGCCCGGCGTGGCTGGTGTTCGTTGCGCGTGGCGGGCCAATACCGGTAGTGCAGTTCCACGCCGTCATGGGTGGAGAAGTGCAGCGATTGCGCTTGGCGCATGGCTAAGGTCCTTGTCCGGCGGCAGAGGGGTCAACGAGCTTCGGTCAGGCCGTTGCGAACCCGGTTGTAGAGGGTATAGAGCGAGAGTGCCAGGATGACCAGCAGCAAACCGTCGATCCATGCGGCGTCCAGCACCCCGAACCCGACCCCGGCCCCCAGCACGCCGAAGGCGAACGCCCGGTCGCTCTTGCCCATGGGCCCGTCATAGCGCCGCGAAGCGCCCACCAGCGGGCCCATCACCCCGGCGTACTCGCTGATCACCGCGCTCAATACCACTAGCACCACCAGCACCGGCGACACGCCTGGCAACAACGCGAACGGCAGATACAGCGCCGCATCGGCGACCACGTCGCACAGTTCATTGAGATAGGCGCCGAGCCTGGATTGCTGGCCGAACTCCCGCGCCAGCATGCCATCGACGGCATTGAGCGCCATGCGCACGAGCATCCACAGCGGGATCAGCAGGAACAGCCCGCTCACAGGGCTCTGCCAGGCCAGCAACAGACCCAGCAGCACCGACACCAGCGCGGCGGCGACGGTGACTTGGTTGGCGGTGACACCACGCTCGTACAGGCGCTTTACCGCAGGGCGCAGCAGGGCCTGGAAACGGGGTTTGAGCTGGTAGATGGATGGCACGGTGAACTCCCTTTCATAACGCGACATGGCGGAGATTGTGAGGACAGAATCCGGCTGGCTGCAAGCGGCAAATGTCCTACATGTGACTCGGATGAGGCTTATTCAAAAAGGGCTAGGTGTCCGCTTGTCGTCTTGTGTGTGCATGGTGTGTATTGCGCTTTGTTTTTGCCAATACTGATGTGTACCATACACATCAACTGCCGAAGGAAGGGTGAATGCGCAGTAGGGACGTGATCCAGCTCATCGAAGCGGATGGGTGGTATGAGGTGGAGGTGAAAGGAAGCCATCATCAGTTTAGGCATCCCATAAAGCGAGGAAGGGTAACGGTTCCCCATCCTAAAAGTGATCTGCCGAAGGGCACTGTGCATAACATCTTGAAACAAGCGGGCCTGAAATAGGATCTGTCGAGATGCCCGAGCAGACTTACCACCTCGAACCTCTATGGAGATAGTCGATGAAGTTCCCAGTCGTATTGCACAAAGACGTTGATTCGGACTACGGCGTCATCGTGCCCGATGTACCTGGCTGTTTCTCCGCCGGTGCCAGCGTTACTCAAGCCCTGGAGAATGTTCAGGAGGCCCTGGCGTTGCACTTCGAAGGGCTGGTGGCGGATGGAGAGGCACTGCCACAAGCGCAAGAAGTCGATGTTCATGTCGCGAATCCTGATTACGCCGGAGGGATATGGGCGGTCGTGGATTTTGATGTGACGCCCTATCTGGGTAAGGCGGTGCGGTTCAACGCCACGCTGCCAGAGAACCTGTTGCAGCGCATTGATGAGAAAGTGAAACGTGATCATCGATATGCGTCTCGCTCCGGCTTCCTGGCCTCGGCCGCGTTGCGTGAATTGGCCGCGGCGCATTAGTGAGGTAGGGCTGCTTTGTAGCTTGCATCGAGTAACAAATAACTATTTGATTTTTCAGGGCCTTTTTATGGGGGCGGCGATCCGGCTTGTCCCGCGATTAGGCTGGGCCGGTATCACCCTCGCCTGGCAAGGGCTTCGCCCTTGATCGCGGGACAAGCCTGCCACAGGGGGACAGGGCTGGGCGATCTCCCATAAGGAGCAAGGGTGGGGCTGCAACCTGATGTGGGCGGCCCATTACCTCAGCGGCATGGCCAAGGCATTGATGGATCACGCGGCAGAGGGGCTCGAGGTGAACGGCTCTTGAGCTGAGCGCTGCCTGTGCGATCGCGCGGCGCTCGATCGCACAGGCAGCGAAGCGGTTGGATCAGCGCCCCGCCGAAGCCGGGCTGAGCATTTCGATCATTTGGATATCGAAATCCCGCTCCAGGTAATCCATACGCTGCTCGAAGAACTCGCGCATGTGCGGCAGGGCCGAATGCACGTCCAGGTCGGCCTTGCTGGCCCAAACCTCGTAGAACACGAACAGGCTTGGGTCTTCCTTGTCGCGCAGCATGTGGTATTCGATGCAGCCTGGCTCCCGGCGGCTGGGCTCGACATAGGCGCGGAACAGCCGCTCGAAGGCTTCGGCCTTTTCCGGGCGGGTCTTGGCTTTGAGGATGAAGGCGTATTGCTCGGTCATGTGCAGGGCCTCGGGGGCAGGGAAGATGTGCGCATTTTAAAGCAACAATATGTTTTTGATTCGTGACCTTCGCGCAAATGTATTTTGCGATCGAGCCGCTTTTTCTCTGGCCCTCGCCTGCCTAATCTGCCGCCATCCATTTGACCTGCCCACGAGGCCCACCATGAAAAAGATTCTCCTGCTCAACGGCGGCAAACGCTTCGCCCACTCCGATGGTCGCCTGAACGAGACCCTGCATGAAGCTGCCCTGGCCCACCTGGACCGCGCCGGCTTCGATGTGAAGCAGACTTTCATCGACGGCGGCTACGACGTCCAGGAAGAAGTCGAGAAATTCCTCTGGGCCGATGTGGTGGTCTGGCAGATGCCCGGCTGGTGGATGGGCGCGCCCTGGACCGTCAAGCAGTACGTCGACGAAGTCTTCACCGCAGGCCACGGCAGCTTGTACGCCAACGATGGTCGCACCCGCTCCGACGCCTCGCAGAAGTACGGCAGTGGCGGCCTGATCCAGGGCAAGCAGTACATGCTCTCGCTGACCTGGAATGCTCCACAGCAGGCCTTCGACGACCCGAGCGACTTCTTCGAGGGCAAGGGCGTGGATGCGGTGTACTTCCCATTCCACAAGGCCAACCAGTTCCTGGGCATGACCGGCCTGCCGACCTTCCTCGCGGTGGACGTGATGAAGCGCCCGGATGTACCGGCGGCGCTGGCAGCCTACGAGGCGCACCTGGATCGAGTGTTCGGCAAGGCTCAATGATGTTGCCGGGGCTCCATCGCCGGCAAGCCGGCTCCCACAGGTTGTGCGCCAGCCTTGAGACAGCACTGTGCCTGTGGGAGCTGGCTTGCCAGCGATTGGACCGCGACATGGCCCCCTTGCACCGATCCGTTTCACCCGCTATCTATCAAGGCTACTTCCACTCAAGGCCTGCCGTGTGAAAACCCGCTCCGAAGAACTCCAGGTATTCGTCGCCGTGATCGACTGCGGCTCGATCTCCGCGGCCGCCGAACAGATGGGCCAGACCCCCTCGGCGATCAGCCGTACGCTGTCGCGGCTGGAAACCAAGCTCGGTACCACGCTGGTCAACCGCACCACCCGGCGCATGGACCTGACCGAGGAGGGGCGCTTCTTCCTCGAACGCTCGCGGCGCATCCTCGAGCAGATGGACGATATGGAAGAGCATCTGTCCATGCACAACCAGACGCCTTCCGGGCGCCTGCGCATCAACGCCGCGGCGCCGTTCATGCTGCACGCTATCCTGCCGTGGATCGGCGAGTTCCGCCGCCAATACCCCGGCATCGAGCTGGAACTGAACACCGACGACCTGATCATCGACCTGCTGGAACAGAGCACCGACGTGGCCATCCGCATCGGCGAGCTGGCCGACTCCAGCCTGCACGCGCGTTCGCTCGGCTGCAGCCCGATCCAAGTGCTGGCCAGCCCCAACTACCTGGCACGCCACGGCACGCCGAAAACGGTCGAGGCGCTCAACGAGCATTGCCTGCTCGGTTTCAGCCAGCCGGAGTCGCTCAACCGCTGGCCGTTGCGCCATGCCCAGGGCGACCATTGGCAGATCCGGCCCAGCCTGATCGCCTCCAGCGGCGAGACCCTGCGCCAGTTGGCGCTGGCCGGCGAGGGTATCGTCAGCCTGTCGCACTTCATGAGCCATGAAGACATCCGCACCGGCCGCCTGCAGGTGGTGCTGGGCGACTTCAACAACGGTTATCGCCAGCCGATCCATGCGGTGTATTACCGCAATACCCAGTTGGCCCTGCGCATCCAGTGCTTCCTGGATTTCATCCAGCAGAAGCTGGCGATGTACGCCTGCTGAGTTGCCTGAACACGACAGGCGCTGTGCATAGGCGGCAGAAATTTCCTACGGTGTTTGCGTAGTCGAAGCGCTTCGGCCTTAATGACTGATCAACAAAAACAACACCAAGGAAGTGCGCATGCGTATCGTCATGTTCCAGTCCATGGCCCTCGGGGCCGCGATTCTGAGCTGTTCGTCCGTGTTTGCGGCGCCGTTGGAAGGAAGCGCCGTCGCTGCGCCTGATCAATATGGCGCACAGGTGGCCGCCGATATCCTCAAGAAAGGCGGCAACGCCGTGGATGCCGCGGTGGCCACGGCCTTCACCCTGGCCGTGACCTACCCCGAAGCGGGCAACATCGGCGGGGGAGGCTTCATGACCCTGTTCGTCGATGGCAAGCCGTACTTCCTCGACTACCGCGAGGTGGCGCCCAAAGCCGCGACCCGTAACATGTACCTGAACGAAAAAGGCGAGGTGATCGAGAACCTGAGCCTGGTCGGCGTGCGTGCGGCCGGTGTGCCGGGCACGGTGATGGGACTGTGGGAGGCGCACCAGAAGTTCGGCAAGCTGCCTTGGAGCGAGTTGCTGACCCCGGCCATCGGTTATGCCAAGAACGGTTTCAAGGTCGCCGAGAAACAGTACCAGTACCGCAACGATGCCCAGGGCCTGTTCAAGACCGCCACCAACTTCAACGACTACTTCGGCACCATGAAGGTGGGCGAGCTGTTCAGGCAACCCGAGCTGGCCCAGACCCTGGAACGTATCGCCGACAAGGGCGTGAGCGAGTTCTATCAAGGCAAGACCGCCGACCTGCTGGTGGCGCAGATGCAGGCCGACAAGGGCCTGATCACCAAGGCCGACCTCCAGGACTACAAGGCCGTATGGCGCGAGCCGATGGCGATCAGCTGGCGCGGCAACATGGTCTATACCGCACCGCCGCCGAGCTCTGGCGGTGTGGCCTTGGCCCAGCTGCTGGGTATCAAGGAAGCGCGCGCGGCAGACTTCAAAGGTGTGGAACACAATTCGGCCAAGTACATCCATTTGTTGTCCGAAATCGAGAAACGGGTATTCGCTGACCGCGCCGACTACCTTGGCGACCCCGCGTTCACCCAGGTACCGGTCGACAAACTGGTCGCCAAAGACTACCTGGCCAAGCGCGCGGCCCAGGTGAACCCGAACGCCATTTCCAAAACCGAGGATGTGAAGCCGGGCTTGGAGCCGCACCAGACCACGCACTTCTCCATCGTCGACAAGCAAGGCAATGCGGTGAGCAATACCTACACCCTCAACCTGGACTACGGCAGCGGCGTGGTGGTCAAGGGCGCGGGCTTCCTGCTCAACGACGAAATGGACGACTTCAGCGCCAAGCCCGGCGCCGCCAATGCCTTTGGCGTGGTGGGCGGCGATGCCAACGCCATCGAGCCGGGCAAGCGCATGCTCTCGTCCATGAGCCCCAGCCTGGTCACCCGTGACGGCAAGGTGGCGCTGGTACTCGGCACGCCGGGTGGCTCGCGGATTTTCACCTCGATCTTCCAGGTGATGAACAACCTGTACGACTACGGCATGCCGCTAGAGAAGGCGGTGGCGGCGCAGCGGGTGCATCACCAGTTGCTGCCCAAGGACACGATCTATTTCGACAGCTATGCGCCGCTGACCGGCAAGGTGGCCGATGAGCTGAAGAAGATGGGCTATGTGCTGGAGGACCAGGGCTGGGAGATGGGCGATATCCAGGCGATCCGGGTGACCGGGGAGAAGCTGGAGACCGCCTCTGACCCGCGTGGGCGGGGTGTGGGGATGATCGTCAAGTAATGGGTAAGAGGGGCCGCGTTGCGGCCCTTTCGCGGCGCAAGGGCTGCCAAGCAGCCCCAAGACAGTCAGACGCGGAACTTGCTCACCAGCGTCTGCAAATGCCCACCCAACCGCGCCAGCTCCACACTGGACGCTGCCGTCTCGTCACTGGCCGTCGCTGTCTGCTCCGACACATCCCGCACGTTCAGGATGCTGCGGCTGATCTCCTCGGCCACTGCGCTCTGCTCTTCGGCTGCCGCGGCGATCTGCTGGTTCATCGACTGGATGTTCGACACGGTGCGGGTGATGTTGTCCAGCGAGGCGCCAGCCTTGCGCGCCAGCTCGACGCTGCTGTCGGTCAGGCTGCGGCTGCCGTTCATGACGTCGGCGACCTGCTGGGTGCCGTTCTGCAGGCTGGCAACCAGGCCTTCGATCTCTTCGGTGGACTGCTGGGTGCGCTGCGCCAGGCCGCGTACTTCGTCGGCGACCACGGCGAAACCACGCCCGGCTTCACCGGCTCGGGCGGCTTCGATGGCGGCATTGAGTGCCAGCAGGTTGGTCTGCTCGGCCACCGACTTGATCACGTCCATGACGCTGCCGATCTTCTGGCTTTCCTGCTGCAGCAGGCTCATGGCCTCGGTGGAGCGATGCACTTCCTCGGCCAGGCGTTCGATCTGGCTGATGGCCTCGCCCACCACGCGGTCACCCGCGCGAGCTTCGTCGTCTGCACCGGTCGCGGCATGGGAAGCCTGCTCGGCATTGCGGGCCACTTCCTGCACGGTAGCGGCCATTTCGTGCATGGCAGTGGCCACCTGGTCGGTCTCGACCTTCTGACTGTTGGCGCCGGCGCTGGTCTGCTCGGTGACGGCCGAGAGCTGTTCGGCGGCGCTGGCGATCTGGGTGACGCCATCGCGAATGCCGGTGATCAACTCGCGCAGGGTGGCCCCCATGCGCGCGATGCCCTGCTGCAGGACGCCCAGCTCGTCGCGACGGGTGACGCGCAGGTCCTGGGTGAGGTCGCCGCTGGCGATCTTTTCTACCGCGTCCAGGGTTTCGCGCAGCGGGCGGGTGATCTGGCGGGTGATGAGGAAGGCAGCCAGCACACCGACCAGCAGGGCCAGGAGGGTCGCGATGGTCTGCAGGCTGCGGGCCTGGAGGCTTTCCTGGTCGCGACGGTCGAGCTGGATCTGGTACAGCTGGTCACTGCGCTTGACGATGTCAGCGCCTTGCACGGTCATCTCCGCGCGGGCCACGGCGATTTGGGCCAGCGCATCGCGGAACTGGGCGACGGCGGCGCGGTAGGCCTGCAGGCCGCTCTCGAACTGCTGCACGCGGGTTGCATCGTTGGGCAGCTCACGCTTGAGGCCGTCGATTTCAGCAAGCGCACTATCGAGTTGGCGTAGGGCGGCCTGCTCGGCGTCGGCGCTCTGGTCGGCGATGTAGCTGCGCACGTCCAGGCGCACCTGGGCCAGGGTCTGCTTGGCCTTGCTGACCAACTGGTACTGGGCCAGGCGGGTACTGTCGCTGTCGGTGCTGGCGAGCACGTCGCGGCTGATCGCCTCGATCGGCTCGTTGGCCTGGGCAGCTGCCTTGCCCATGGCGTCGCGGGCGGCGAGGCTGGCGTTGTAGCCTTTGCGCATCTTGTCCAGCGAGACGCGGTATTCGCTGATGGTCTGGCCCTGCTCACGCAGCAGCTTGAGGTTTTCCGGGCTCTTGAAAGTATTGACCAGGTGCTGCTGTTGGGCGCCGAAGGCATCGAGCTTGGCCAGCACGTTGGCTGCCGAGGTGTCGTCGCCATTGGTCAGCATGTATTGCAGGCGCGCCACGCGCAGGTTGGTCAGGTCACTGTTGAGCTTGGTGATGTCGCTCATCCAGTTGCTGCGGTCGATCAGGCTGCCCAGGCTGGTCCAGCCGGTCAGAGCCAGAAGGCCGGTCAGAAGCAGGACCAGGCCGAAGCCCAGGCCGAGTTTGAGGTTGACGCTGATATTGGCAAACCAGCCGTTCATGGCACGCTCTCCAGAAATTGATTTCGCTCGCTTGATCTCCAATCGCTGGGCATTGTTGTTATCGGCGCCCGCTGATTCCTGTGGGGGTTATCGGCAGGCGGGGATGAAGCTGAAACGCTTTTTCAGCGGATTTTTAACCTATTGAAAACGTTTGCGTTTTGCAGAGGGTGGGGCTGCTTTGCAGCCCTTCGCGGCACAAGGCCGCTCCTACAGAGATTGCGCAATCCTTGTAGGAGCGGCCTTGTGCCGCGAAGGGCCGCGACGCGGCCCTGTTTCACAGGCTACGCGCGCCGAAGGTGTCGCAGCGGTTCACATCGCCACTGGAAAACCCAGCCTTGAACCAGCGTACCCGTTGCTCGGACGTGCCATGGGTGAAGGAGTCCGGCACCACGCGGCCTTGGCCTTGCTGCTGCAGGCGGTCGTCGCCGATGGCGTTGGCGGCGTTGAGGGCTTCTTCCACATCGCCCGGCTCCAGCCAGTTCAGGCGTTTCTGCGCCTGGTAGGCCCAGACGCCAGCCAGGCAGTCGGCCTGCAGTTCCTGGCGCACCAGCAGGCCGTTGTCGCCTTCCAGGCGCTGGCCGCTGCGTCGCGCCGCGTCGACCTTGGCCGAGACGCCGAGCAGGGTCTGCACGTGGTGGCCGATCTCGTGGGCGATCACATAGGCCTGGGCGAAGTCGCCGGCGGCGGCGAAGCGGGTTTCCATTTCGCGGAAGAAAGTCATGTCCAGGTACACTCGCTGGTCGGCCGGGCAGTAGAAGGGCCCGACCGCTGAGGAAGCGAAGCCGCAGGCGGAGTTCACCTGGCCGCTGAACAGCACCAGCTTGGGGTCGCGGTATTGCTTGCCGCCCTGGGCGAACAAGGCTTTCCAGGTGTCCTCGGTGTCGCCCAGGATCGAGGCGACGAACTCGGCCTGTTCGTCGTTGGCGGGCGGGGCCTTGCCGCCCACGCTGGCCGGCGCCTGTTGCTGCTGTTGCTCCATTTGCCCGGCGAGCTGGCCGAGGATCTGCAAGGGGTCCTGCCCGGTGATCCAGCCGATGCCGACAATCAGCAGGATGGCACCGAGCCCCAGGCCCTTGCCACCCCCGAAGCGCATGCCGCCAGGGCCACCGCCGCTGCCTCGGGCATCGACCACATTGTCGCTACGCCGGCCTTTTCGCCATTCCATGTACTGTTCTCCGGGATCTTGTAACGTGAGGAGCAAGAGTAGCCAGTGCGGGCGCAACTGTCAGGCGCTTGGGGCCGCTTTGCGGTTAGTCGCCCCGCCTCGTGCCGCGACAGGAGCGCATAGCGCCCCCCGCCTCAACGGCGAACCAGCAGGACGCCGCTTTCCATGTGATGGGTGTACGGGAACTGGTCGAACAACGCGCATCGCTCGATGCGGTGAGTATCGTGCAACTGGGCGATGTTCGCCGCCAGCGTCTCGGGGTTGCATGAGATGTACAGGATCCGCTCGAACCTGCGGGTCAGCTCGCAGGTGTCCGGGTCCATCCCGGCCCGAGGCGGGTCGACGAACACGGTGCCGAACGCGTAGCTTTTCAGGTCGATCCCTTCCAGCCGGCGGAACGGGCGCACGTCGTTCAGCGCCTGGGTCAGCTCCTCGGCCGACAGGCGCACCAGGCGTACGTTGCCCACACCGTTCTCGTCAAGGTTGCTCAGGGCGGCGTTGACCGAGGTCTTGCTGATCTCGGTCGCCAGCACCTGGCGCACGCGGGTGGCCAGCGGCAGGGTGAAGTTGCCGTTGCCGCAGTACAGCTCCAGCAGGTCGTCGTCGCGCTGGCCGAGGGCCTCGAAGGCCCAGCTCAGCATCTTCTGGTTCACCGCGCCATTGGGTTGGGTGAATGCGCCTTCGGGCTGGCGGTAGCTGAACACGCGGCCGGCCACTTCCAGCTTTTCCACGGCATAGTCACGGCCGATCACCAGGCGCTTGCCCTTGGAGCGGCCGACCAGGCTCACGCCCAGGTCTGCGGCCAGCTGGCGTGCGGCCACTTCCCAGGCGTCGTCCAGCGGGCGGTGGTAGCACATCGTGACCATGGCATCGTCGGCCAGGGTGGTCAGGAACTCCACTTGGAACAGGCGGTTGCTCAGCTCCTCGCTGGCCTGCCAGGCGGCCTTCAGGCGTGGCATCAGTTCGTTGATGCGCTGGCTGGCGATGGGGAAGTCGTCGATCAGGATCGCCTTGTGCTTCTCACCCGGGGCGAACATCGCATAGTGGCGTTGGCCGTCTTCACGCCACAGGCGGAATTCGGCGCGCAGGCGATAGTGCTCGCGGGGCGAGTCGAAGACAGCCGGCTCCGGCGCGCCGAAGGGCGCCAGCAGCTCGCGCAGCCGGGCGGCCTTGGCCTCCAGCTGCGGGGTATAGGCGGAAGGGTCGAAGACAGCACTCATGCGTTGAACCAGCCCAGCTTGATGACGAACAGAATGGAAAGGATCACCAGGGCCGGGTTCAGGTCGCCGCGGCGGCCGGAAATCAGCTTGATGGCGGTCCAGGTGATGAAGCCGAAGGCGATGCCATTGGCGATCGAGTAGGTCAGCGGCATGGCCAGGGCGGTGACCACCACCGGCGCAGCCTCGGTGACGTCGTCCCAGTTTATTTCCGCCAGGCCCGAAGCCATCAGCACCGCGACGAACAGCAGTGCCGGCGCAGTGGCGAAGGCCGGCACGCTACCGGCCAGCGGGGCGAAGAACAACGCCAGCAGGAACAGGATCGCCACGACGATGGCGGTCAGGCCCGTGCGGCCACCGGCGCTCACGCCTGCGGCGGACTCGATGTAGCTGGTGGTGGTGGAGGTGCCCAGCAGCGAGCCCGCCATGGCTGCGGTGCTGTCGGCGATCAGGGCGCGGCCCATTTTAGGCATGTGGCCGTCCTTGCCCATCAGGCCGGCGCGCTTGGCCACGCCGATCAGGGTGCCGGAGTTGTCGAACAGGTCGACGAACAGGAAGGCGAAGATCACGCTGATCAGGCCTACGTCCAGAGCGCCGGCGATGTCCAGCTGCAGGAAGGTCGGAGCCAGCGAAGGCGGCATCGATACCACCCCGGCGAACGGCGTGACGCCCATCAGGATCGATGCCAGGGTCACGGCGAGAATACCGATCAGCACCGCGCCGCGGACCTTCATCGCTTCCAGGGCCACGATCAGGAAGAACCCCAGAGTGGCGAGGATCGGCGCTGGCTGCTTGAGGTCGCCCAGGCCCACCAGGGTGGCCGGGTTGTCGACGACGATGCCGGCGTTATGCAGGGCGATCAGTGCCAGGAACAGGCCGATACCCGCGGCGATGGCCGAACGCAGCGGCAGCGGGATGCTGTTCACGATCCATTCGCGGATGCGGAAGATCGACAGCAGGAAGAACAGCACCGCCGAGAGGAAGACCGCGCCCAGGGCCACCTGCCAGGTGTGGCCCATGTGCAGCACCACGGTGTAGGTGAAGAAGGCGTTCAAGCCCATGCCCGGCGCCAGGGCGATCGGGTAGTTGGCGATTACGCCCATGGTCACCGAGCCGATGGCCGCGGCCAGGCAGGTGGCGACGAATATTGCGCCCTTGTCCATGCCGGTCTCGCCGAGGATGCTCGGGTTGACGAACAGGATGTAGGCCATGGCCAGGAAGGTGGTGACGCCCGCGAGAATCTCGGTGCGCACGTTGGTGTTGTGTGCTCTTAGTTGAAACAGCCTGTCCAGCATGCCCGCTCCCCAAGGCGCCCCCGGCGCCGTGAATGTATCGACCCCAATCAGCAAAGCACAGACCGTACCGGTTGCCGTGGTTTTCTGCGGGGCGGAAAAAAGCCGCGCATCATACCAGCATGGATGGCGAGGGCCTATGGCTGCTGGATAGGGCAGGATATGCGGTTGTCTGCGTTGGCCAATTGCCGGCAAGCCGGCTCCCACAGGTACTGCGCAGAGCCGAAGAGCAGTGCGGTCCCTGTGGAAGGGCCTATGGCTGCGGGATAGGCCCTATCGCCGGCAAGCCGGCTCCCCCACAGGTACTGCGCAGAGCCGAAGAGCAGTGCGGTCTCTGTGGGAGCGGGCTTGTCCCGCGATAGGGCCGGCAGGATCAACCCGTGTGCAACTTGTCGCGCTTGGCCAAGGTCGGGAACAACCTCATCCACACCCCGGTGACCACCAGCGTACCCACACCCCCCAACACCACCGCCGGCACCGTGCCGAACCAGTGCGCCGTCACCCCCGACTCGAACTCGCCCAACTGGTTCGAGGCGCCGATGAACAAGCCGTTCACCGCACTGACCCGGCCGCGCATCTCATCCGGCGTCTCCAGCTGCACGAACGCCCCGCGGATGACCATGCTGATCATGTCCGCCGCACCCAGCACCACCAGCACCGCCAGGGAGAACCAGAACGAGGTGGACAAGCCGAAGGCGATGGTGGCCACGCCGAACACACCGACGGCAGTGAACATGGTCAAGCCGACCTTGCGCTCCACCGGGAAGCGCGCCAGCCACAGCGACATCAGCAGCGCGCCCACCGCCGGTGCCGAGCGCAACAGGCCCAGGCCCCAGGCGCCGGTCAGCAGGATGTCCTTGGCGAACACCGGCAGCAGCGCCGTGGCGCCGCCCAGCAGCACGGCGAACAGGTCCAGGGAAATCGCCCCGAAAATGTCCGGGCGGCTGCGGATGAAGCGGATCCCGGCCAGCAGCGACTCAAGGCTGGCACGCCCGCGCTGGGCCACTTGCTGGCGGGCATCGAGGCTCAGGGTGAGCAGGCAGGCGATGGCATACAGCGCCACGGTCGGGCCATACACCCAGATGCTGCCGAAGGCATAGAGCAAACCGCCCAGCGCCGGGGCGACGATGGTCGCTGCCTGGGTAGCCGATGCCGAAGCCGCCACCGCCCGCGGGAACAATTCAGGCGGCACCACGTTGGGCAGCAGCGCCTGGGTGGCCGGCATCTCGAAGGAGCGGGTGGCACCGAGCAGGAAGGCCAGGACGAAGATCAGTTCGCGGCTGACGTTGTCGGTGGCGCTGCCCAGCGCCAGGGCCAGGGCGATCAGTGCTTGCAGGCTCTGGCACAAGGCGGCGACGCGGCGTCGGTCGTAGCGGTCGGCGACGTGGCCGGTGTGCAGCATGAACAGCACCCGCGGGGCGAACTCCACGAGCCCCACCAGGCCCAGGTCGAGCACGTTGCCGGTCAACTGATAGAGGTGCCAGCCGATAGCCACAGTGAGCATCTGGAAGCCACTGGCGGTGAATACCCGGGCCAGCCAGAAGGCCAGGAAAGGACGGTGGTGACGCAGCGACTGCACGGCGGAATCGGACATCGGTGACCCTTGACTTAGGCGCGCTAGAGGCGTGGCAGCGTATCATCTGTTTGTAACAAATGGTTGCTGTTTGCCCGCTTCGGCACTTTTCCCGGTGCCCTGCAAGGCGGTGGGACAACCCGTCACGCGGCAATCAACCACACGGCTCGCCTGCCCATTCGGGTCTATGCTTCCCAACATTCGTTGACCTGGGTCAATCGTTCCAGGTGCAACGATCTGGCCACTGGCCGCAATCCCTGCGATCGAACAGAACAATTCCAACGCGCCGCACTCGATAACCGTGGGGGCAGTGGGCGTCAAGGTCACGAGCCCGGACGCCGGATTACCTGAAGAGGAAGCACTATGTTCGGTTTAGAGGCCTTGGAGCTCGCCCGAATCCAGTTCGCATTTACCGTGTCCTTTCACATCCTGTTCCCGGCCATCACCATTGGCCTGGCGAGCTACCTGGCCGTCCTCGAAGGCCTCTGGCTGAGGACCCACAACAACGTCTACCGCGACCTCTACCACTTCTGGTCGAAGATCTTCGCCGTCAACTTCGGCATGGGCGTGGTCTCGGGCCTGGTCATGGCTTACCAGTTCGGCACCAACTGGAGCCGCTTCTCCGACTTCGCAGGCGCCATCACCGGCCCCTTGCTCACCTATGAAGTGCTCACCGCCTTCTTCCTCGAGGCGGGTTTCTTGGGCGTGATGCTGTTCGGCTGGAACCGGGTCGGCCGCGGGCTGCACTTCTTCTCCACGGTGATGGTGGCGCTCGGTACCCTGGTCTCGACCTTCTGGATCCTGGCCTCCAACAGCTGGATGCAAACCCCCCAGGGCCACGAGATCATCGATGGCCGGGTGGTACCGGTGGACTGGTTGGCGGTGATCTTCAACCCGTCCTTCCCCTTCCGCCTGATGCACATGGCCACCGCTGCGTTCGTCTCCACGGCCTTCTTCGTCGGTGCTTCGGCGGCTTGGCACTTACTGCGCGGGCGCGATAACCCGGCGGTGCGCAAAATGCTGTCGATGGCCATGTGGATGGCGCTGATCGTCGCGCCGATCCAGGCGGTGATCGGAGACTTCCACGGCCTGAACACCCTCAAGCACCAGCCGGTGAAGATTGCGGCCATCGAAGGCCACTGGGAAAACACCCCCGGTGAATCGACCCCGCTGATCCTCTTCGGCCTTCCCGACATGGAAGCCGAAACCACCCGCTTCAAGGTCGAGATCCCGGCCTTGGGCAGCCTGATCCTGACCCACAGCCTGGATAAGCAGGTACCGGCGATGAAGGAGTTCCCGCCGGAGGACCGCCCCAATTCGACCATCGTGTTCTGGTCGTTCCGGGTCATGGTCGGCCTGGGCCTGCTGATGATCGTCTGTGGCTTCTGGAGCCTCTGGCTGCGCAAGCGCGGCACCTTGTACAGCTCGCGGCCGTTCCTGCATTTCGCGCTGTGGATGGGCCCCTCGGGGTTGATCGCCCTGCTGGCCGGCTGGTTCACCACCGAGATCGGTCGCCAGCCGTGGGTGGTCTACGGCCTGATGCGCACTGCCGATGGCGTGTCCAACCACAGCTACGGCCAGCTCGGCCTGACCTTGGTGATTTTCGTGGTGGTCTACTTCGCCCTGTTCGGTACTGGCCTTGGCTACATGCTGCGCCTGGTGCGCAAAGGGCCGAAGACCGGGGAGGGCGACGAGCAGAACCCTGGCGGCCCTGGCCAGAAACGTACGCCGGCACGGCCGTTGTCCGCCGCCGATGAGGGCCATGAGGCCGACTCCGCCAGCTTGAGCAAGGAGAACTGAGCCATGGGTATCGACCTTCCGTTGATCTGGGCCGTGATCATCATCTTCGGCGTCATGATGTATGTGGTGATGGACGGCTTCGACTTGGGTATCGGCATGCTCTTCCCCTTCGTCAAGGGCGAGCGTGATCGTGATGTGATGATGAACACCGTCGCCCCCGTGTGGGACGGCAACGAGACTTGGCTGGTGCTCGGTGGTGCCGGGCTGTTCGGGGCCTTCCCGATGGCCTATTCGGTGGTGCTCGAGGCGCTGTATCTGCCGCTGATCCTGATGCTGGTGGGGCTGATTTTCCGCGGCGTGGCCTTCGAGTTCCGCTTCAAGGCCACGGCCGAGAAGCGCCATATCTGGGACAAGGCGTTCATCGGCGGCTCGTTGGTGGCGACCTTCTTCCAGGGCGTGGCCCTGGGCGCTTTCATCGAGGGCTTCAAGGTGGTGGACCGGCACTATGCCGGCGGCGCCCTGGACTGGCTGACCCCCTTCAGCCTGTTCTCCGGCGTGGGCCTGATCGTCGCCTATACCCTGCTGGGCTGCACCTGGCTGATCATGAAGACCGAAGGGCCGTTGCAACAGCAGATGCATGACCTGGGCAAGCCCCTGGCGCTGGTGCTGTTGGCAGTGATCGGCATCGTCAGCCTGTGGACGCCGTTGGCTTACCCACAGATCGCCGACCGTTGGTTCAGCATGCCGAACCTGATCTGGTTCATGCCGGTGCCGATCCTGGTGCTGGTGACCTTCTACGGGTTGCTGCGGGCGGTGGCACGCAATGCGCACTACACGCCGTTCCTGCTCACGCTGGTGTTGATCTTCCTTGGCTACAGCGGCCTGGGGATCAGCCTGTGGCCGAACATCATCCCGCCGTCGATCTCGATCTGGGACGCCGCGGCGCCACCGCAGAGCCAGGGCTTCATGCTGGTGGGGACGTTGTTCATCCTGCCGTTCATCCTTGGGTACACCTTCTGGAGCTACTACGTGTTCCGCGGCAAGGTCACCCATGAGCACGGTTATCACTAGGAGGTTCGGTGATGGTGGTTGAAGAGAAGAAACCGCTTTGGCAACGCCTGGGCTGGCTGGTGCTGATCTGGGCGGGGAGCGTGGCAGCGCTGGGCATCGTGGCCTGGCTGATGCGGATGTTCATGAGTGCGGCGGGGTTGAGTACCCACTGAGTCATCGGGGCTGCAAAGCAGCCCCAAAATAAATTACTTGCGGGCCTTGAGGATCACGAACTTCGGCGTCGCCGCCACCTGCTCCACCCCCCGGAACAACCGCCCCAGCTTGCTGTGGTAACCCAGATGACGGTTGCCCACTATATAAAGCGCCCCACCCACCACCAATGCCTCGCGGGCTTGCTGGAACATGCGCCAGGCAAGGAAGTCCCCCACCACCTGCTGCTGATGGAACGGCGGGTTGCACAGCACCACGTCCAGCGACTGTTTTTCCTGCCCGGCCAGGCCATCGGCAGGGCGGATGTTCGCGTCCCGATCACCCAGCGCCGCGCGCCAGTTCTCCTGGGCCGACTGCACCGCCATGTACGACTCGTCCACCAGGGTGTAGTGCGCATCGGGGTTGGCCAGGGCGCTGGCGATCGCCAGTACGCCATTGCCGCAGCCAAGGTCGGCCACGCGTGCCCGGCCCAGGTCGCGGGGCAGGTGGGGTAGGAAGGCGCGGGTGCCGATGTCCAGCCCTTCACGGCAGAACACGTTGGCATGGTTGACCAGCTCGAGGGCTGGCGCGTCCAGGCGGTAGCGGCTGGGGTAGGGTGAGCGCGCGGCAGGGCGTTCGGCGACGGTCGCGGTGAGCAGGCGCGCCTTCTTCTGCGCCAGCGAAGCCTGCACCGGACCGATGTACTTCTCCATCAGGTCGCCTGCGGCGCGGGGCAGGTGCTTGATCATGGCTCCAGCGATCACCTGGGCGTCAGGGGCCAGGTGGCCTTGCAGGCGGATCAATTGCTCTTCCAGCAGCGCCAGGGTCTTGGGCACGCGTATCAGCACGCGGTCGAACGGCCCCTGCCAGGCTTCGCTGGCGGGCACGAAGGGCACGGCGTCGAATGGCTTGCCATTGCGTGCCAGGTTCTTTTCCAGTGCCAAATGGCCCAGGTGCGAGTCACCACTGCTGGTCACCGCCATCTGGCCGGCCAGGCTGGCGGCTAGGGCGCCGAAGCTGTCGTTGAGCACCAGCACCCGGCAATCGGCGGTGGGCGCCTGGCTGGCCAGGTGCGCCAGCAGGTATTCGTCGGCGGCGTCGAAGGCTTGCAGGGGGTCGTTGGCCTGGTCCGGCTGGCGGATCAGGTCAAGTTCGGCGAAGGGGCTGGTCAGCAGGGGCATGGCGTAGGGCTCGGTGCGTATCTGCTCGGCGCGGACCACGACGAGCTTCAGGGGCGCGATTCTACAGGGCTTTGCCGCCGGCTTGTACGACGAGGCCCTACAAACCGTCGGTGTTCATCCCTGGCGCTTTGCGCGACACTGGGCGCACCTGCCCGATGGAGTCCGTCATGACCGCCAGCGCCGACAAGTTCACTCGCCAGACCCTGCTCGACGTCCAGCCGTTGACCACCAGCCTGTTCACCTTGCGGGTCACCCGCGACGCAGGGTTTCGCTTTCGCGCCGGGCAGTTCGCTCGTCTGGGTGTGACCAAGGCCGACGGCAGCGTGGTATGGCGGGCCTATTCGATGGTCAGCGCTCCCCATGACGAATTCCTCGACTTCTTCTCCATCGTCGTGCCAGGCGGCGAGTTCACCAGCGAGCTGAGCCGCCTGGGCGAGGGCGACAACCTGCTGATCGACCGCCAGGCCTTCGGCTACCTGACCCTGGACCGCTTCGTCGGCGGCCGCGATCTGTGGCTGCTGGCCACCGGCACCGGCATCGCGCCGTTCATGTCGATCCTGCAGGACTTCGAGGCGTGGGAGCGGTTCGACAACATCAAGCTGGTGTATTCGGTGCGCGAGGCAAAGGAACTGGCCTACCTGGAGCTGATCGCAGGGCTCGAGCGGCGCGACTACCTGGCGGAGTTCGCGGGCAAGCTGCAGTTCATCCCGGTGGTCACCCGCGAGCAGCACCCGGGGGCATTGAATGCACGGATCACCACGCTGATCGAAAACGGCGAGCTGGAAAGGGCGGCGGGCCTGGCGCTGTCGCCGGAGCATTCGCGGATCATGCTGTGCGGCAACCCGGACATGATCGATGACACGCGCAAGGTGCTGAAGGCGCGCGACCTGCAGTTGAGCCTGAGCAAGCGGCCGGGGCAGGTGGCGGTGGAGAACTACTGGTAAAGCGGCGCTGGGGTCAATCGCGGGACAAGCCCGCTCCCACAAGGGCTGCATGCACAGCCCCTGTGGGAGCGGGTTTGTTCCGCGATGAGGGTATCGCTTATTGCCGGTTCTGCGCCTTGAGCAGGTCGCGAATCTCGGTCAGCAGGGTTTCCTCGGCGCTCGGCACGGGCGGGGCGCTCGGGGCCACGGCTTCCTCGCGCTTGAGGCGGTTGATCACCTTCACGCCCATGAAGATGGCGAAGGCCACGATCAGGAAGTCGATCACGGTCTGGATGAACTTGCCGTACGCCAGCATCACCGCAGGGACGTCTCCCTCGGCCGCCTTGAGCGTGATGGCCAGGTCGCTGAAGTCCACGCCACCGATCAACAAGCCCAGCGGCGGCATGACCACGTCGCCCACGAAGGACGATACGATCTTGCCGAAGGCCGCGCCGATGATGATACCGACTGCCATGTCGACGACATTGCCCTTGACCGCGAAGGCCTTGAATTCACTGAGCATTCCCATGGTTTATTCCTTGTAACAAATGGAGAGGTATTCGCAGTTTAAGCCAGCAATTCGCTTCATGCGTTGCGGTGCGGCTACAGACTGCGTTTAGTGCGAATAGTTTTGTCGTCGCACGACGCGTTCGAGACACGTCCGGCTCGGCTATCATGGCGATTTTTTCCAGGAGACTGAGCCCATGGCCAAGGCCAAGCGCTTGTATGGCTGCACCGAGTGCGGCGCGACCTTCCCCAAATGGGCCGGCCAATGCGGCGAGTGCGGGGCCTGGAACACTCTGGTCGAGACCATGATCGAAAGCGGCGGCGCCGCGGCGCCTGCCGGGCGTACCGGTTGGGCCGGGCAACAGGCGCAGATCAAGACCCTGGCCGAGGTCAGCGTCGAGGAGATCCCGCGCTTCACCACCAGCAGTGCCGAACTGGACCGCGTGTTGGGCGGTGGGCTGGTGGACGGCTCGGTGGTGCTGATCGGTGGTGACCCGGGCATCGGCAAGTCGACCATCCTGCTGCAGACGCTGTGCAACATCGCCACGCGCATGCCGGCACTCTATGTCACCGGCGAGGAATCCCAGCAGCAGGTGGCCATGCGTTCACGTCGCCTGGGCCTGCCCCAGGACCAGCTCAAGGTGATGACCGAGACCTGCATCGAGTCGATCATCGCCACCGCGCGCCAGGAAAAACCACGGGTGATGGTCATCGACTCGATCCAGACCATCTTCACCGAGCAGTTGCAGTCGGCTCCCGGCGGCGTGGCCCAGGTGCGCGAGAGCACGGCCTTGCTGGTGCGCTATGCCAAGCAGAGCGGCACGGCGATCTTCCTGGTCGGCCATGTGACCAAGGAAGGCTCGCTGGCCGGGCCGCGTGTGCTCGAGCACATGGTCGACACGGTGTTGTACTTCGAAGGGGAATCCGATGGGCGTTTGCGCCTGTTGCGTGCAGTGAAGAACCGCTTCGGTGCGGTCAACGAGCTGGGCGTGTTCGGCATGACCGACCGCGGTCTGAAGGAAGTCTCCAACCCCTCCGCGATCTTCCTCAACCGCACCCAGGAAGAAGTCCCCGGCAGCGTGGTCATGGCTACCTGGGAGGGCACCCGGCCGATGCTGGTGGAGGTGCAGGCGCTGGTGGACGATAGCCACCTGGCCAACCCCCGACGCGTTACCCTGGGCCTGGACCAGAACCGCCTGGCCATGTTGCTGGCGGTCCTGCACCGCCATGGCGGTATTCCAACCCATGACCAGGACGTGTTCCTCAACGTGGTGGGCGGGGTGAAGGTGCTGGAGACCGCGTCGGACCTGGCCTTGCTGGCCGCGGTGATGTCCAGCCTGCGCAATCGTCCGCTGGCCCATGGGCTGCTGGTGTTTGGCGAGATCGGCCTGTCCGGCGAGGTGCGCCCGGTGCCCAGCGGCCAGGAGCGGCTTAAGGAAGCGGCCAAGCACGGCTTCAAGCGAGCGATCGTGCCCAAGGGCAACGCGCCCAAGGAGCCGCCGGCGGGGTTACAGGTCATTGCCGTGACACGTCTCGAGCAGGCGCTGGATGCATTGTTCGAGTAGGACGTACCGTTGCTGGGGCTGCTTCGCAGCCCTTTAGCGGCACAAGGCCGCCCCTACAGATGACTATGATCGGATCAACGACGCCTGATGGTGATGTTCTTCCTGTAGGAGCGGCCTTGTGCCGCGAAAGGGGCGCAAAGCGCGCCCATTTTTGCGATGTAAAGAAAAAGGGGAGCCGACGATGCGCGTCGGCTCCCCTCGATCACCTCAAGCGGCGATCAGTGCTCGGCTAACGCCTTGCGCCGGGGCGCTTGGTTGCCATGCTCGTCGAGTTCCATTACCGGTACCTCGTTGCCATCGGCATCGAACAGCTTGCCATCCTTGAAATAGTCGCCATCGCGCAGGCACGAGATGTCCGAGTACTGGATGGTGCGTTCGTAGCCGGCGGCGAATACCGATTGCTGGTCCGAGTTGCCGGTCTTGAAGTGGTTGAAGATCAGGTTCAGCAGGATCGCCATGATCGCTGCGGAGCTGATGCCCGAGTGGAAGATGGTTTCGAACCAGCTCGGGAAGTGATGGTAGAAGGTCGGCGCGGCGATCGGGATCATGCCGAAGCCCAGGGAGGCGGCGACGATGATCAGGTTGACGTTGTTCTTGTAGTTGACCGTCGCCAGGGTGCGGATACCACTGGCTGCCACGGTGCCGAACAGCACGATGCCCGCGCCACCCAGTACCGGGGTCGGTACCGCAGCAATCACCCGGCCCATGATCGGCAGCAGGCCCAGCACCACCAGGATCACGCCGCCGGTAGCCACCACGTAACGGCTCTTCACGCCGGTCACGGCCACCAGGCCTACGTTCTGGGCGAAGGCGCTCTGGGTGAAGGAGCCGAAGATCGGCGCCAGGATGCTCGATGCCATGTCAGCGCGCAGGCCGTTGCCCAGGCGCTTGGAGTCGACCTTGGTGTCGATGATCTCACCCACGGCGAGGATGTCCGCCGAGGTTTCCACCAGGGTCACCATGATCACGATGCACATCGACAGGATCGCGGCGATGTGGAAGGTCGGCATGCCAAAGTGGAAGGGGGTGGGGAAGGCGAAGACCGGGCCTTCGGCGACCTTGCTGAAGTCGGTCATGCCCAGGGCCCAGGCGATCAAGGTACCGATCACCATGGCCAGGAGGATCGACAGGCGCGAGATGGTCGCGCTGCCCAGCTTGCTCAGCAGCAGGACGATGGCGAAGGTCAGCGCTGCCAGGCCGATGTTGGCCACGCTGCCGAATTCCGGCGAGGCGCTGTTGCCGCCCATGACCCAGCGCGCGGCGACCGGCATCAGGGTCAGGCCGATGGTGGTGATGACGATACCGGTCACCAGCGGCGGGAAGAACTTGGTGATGCGCGAGAACACCGGGGTGATCAAAAAGCCGATCAACGAGGCGGCCATGACCGCACCGAGTACGCCCGGCAGGCCACCGCCATCCTGGCTGCTGAGGATCGCACCCATGGTCGCCACGCCTGCGAACGAAACCCCTTGCACCAACGGCAGCTGACAGCCGAAGAACGGCAGGCCGAGGGTCTGCAGCAGGGTCGCCAGGCCACCGGCGAACAACGAGGCGGCGATCAGGATGCCGATTTCGGCCGGGGCCAGGCCGGCAGCCTGACCCAGGATCAGGGGTACGGCGACGATGCCCCCATACATGGTCAATACGTGTTGCAGACCATAAGCCAAGTTGGCACCAAGCCCGAGATTTTCATCTTCGGGGCGCTTGGTGGGAGACGTGCTAGGGGACGTAGTCATGGAGCAGGCTCACTTGTTTATTGTTGTGCCGCTACTGTAGACAATTCCTACAAAAAAATACTACAGAAATTGTATACAAGATATCGATCAGAGCACCAACAGGGGTAACCGTCGGTCGCGGTTCAAGTGAATGCAGAATGCGTTCCAAGGTGGCGAAGGCAGTACTAGAGGGGTGTGTACAACCCATTCTGCCCACGATAGAAAGCTGTCTGGGTAGACAGGAAACACTTGGGGGTTAGAACGTTAGCAGGCTAAGAGATATCAATATTCGATGAGTTCGCGCAGCTCACGCATCATTTCGGTGCTGTCGGCCACGTTCAGCTCCACAAGACGGTGCAGATGGCTCATTGAGTCGATATCGATGTACAGGCAGACGAAGCCCAGCCGGTTGGGTTCTTCGTGGCGCAACTCCACCTGCATGCGTACCTGGGTATTCGGGTCGAGGTGGACGATGGCATCGAAATCCTGGGTCAGGTCGGCGTCCCAGGGAGAGGGGCGTTCGATCAACAGGCCCTTGAGCGACAGGTCCAGCAGCTTCACGGGCCAACGCTTGAGGCCTTGGCGCAGCTCGGTGGGAGCGTCGAAGTCGATGCGCATGAATCGACGGCGTTCGTCATGTTCGCTCATGGGGCAAGCCCTCCTGGGGTACTTCCTGACTATAGTTGATTGTGGTTATGCATCAGGTACCGCTATCGGGCCGCAGAGGCTCTAGACCAAAGCAAGTATGGCAATGCGCGATGACACGCCCTAGACTCGATGGGCGGTCTTTTCCAATCCACCAGCTGGAAGCAAACCATGAACAACAATAATAGCCTGCTACGCCACATTCCGTGGCTGGCGCTGGCAGTCATAGGCGCCTGTGCGCTGGGTGTGGTCGCCCTGCGTCGCGGCGAGGCGATCAATGCCTTGTGGATCGTGGTCGCGGCAGTGGCCCTCTACCTGGTCGCCTATCGCTACTACAGCCTGTTCATCGCCACCAAGGTGATGCAGCTCGATCCTCGTCGGGCCACCCCGGCGGTCCTCAACAACGATGGCCTGGACTACGTCCCGACCAACAAGCACATCCTGTTCGGCCACCACTTCGCCGCCATTGCCGGCGCCGGCCCATTGGTGGGCCCGGTGCTCGCCGCACAGATGGGCTACCTACCCGGCACCCTCTGGCTGATCGCTGGCGTGGTGCTGGCCGGTGCGGTACAGGACTTCATGGTCCTGTTCCTGTCCACCCGTCGCAACGGCCGCTCCCTGGGAGACATGGTCCGCGAGGAGATGGGCCGTATCCCGGGCACCATCGCCCTGTTCGGCTGTTTCCTGATCATGATCATCATCCTCGCGGTGCTTGCGCTGATCGTGGTCAAGGCCCTGGCCGAGAGCCCATGGGGCATGTTCACGGTAATGGCGACCATCCCGATCGCGATGTTCATGGGCGTCTATATGCGCTACATCCGCCCGGGTCGTATCGGCGAGATCTCGCTCATCGGCGTGGTCCTGCTGCTGCTGTCGATCTGGCTGGGGGGCCAGGTGGCCGCGGATCCGACCTGGGGCCCGGCATTCACCTTCACCGGGGTGCAGATCACCTGGATGCTGGTCGGTTATGGCTTCGTCGCCGCGGTGCTGCCGGTGTGGCTGGTACTGGCACCGCGTGACTACCTGTCGACCTTCCTCAAGATCGGCACCATCGTGGGCCTGGCCATCGGTATCCTGATCATCGCACCTGAGTTGAAGATGCCGGCCCTGACCCAGTTCACCGACGGCACCGGCCCGGTGTGGAAGGGCACCCTGTTCCCGTTCCTGTTCATCACCATTGCCTGTGGCGCGGTGTCCGGCTTCCATGCGCTGATCTCCTCGGGGACCACGCCCAAGCTGCTGGACAACGAAGTCAACGCCCGCTACATCGGCTACGGCGGCATGTTGATGGAATCGTTCGTCGCCATCATGGCCATGGTCGCCGCCTCGGTGATCGAGCCGGGCGTGTACTTCGCCATGAACAGCCCGGCCGCGGTGGTCGGCGCCGACGTCGCATCGGTGGCTCAGACCGTCAGCAGTTGGGGCTTCATGATCACCCCCGAACAGCTCGAGGCGACCGCCCGTGACATCGGCGAGCACACCGTGCTGGCCCGTGCCGGTGGCGCACCGACCTTGGCGGTGGGTATCGCGCAGATCCTTCACCAGGTTCTGCCGGGCGAGAACACCATGGCGTTCTGGTACCACTTCGCGATCCTGTTCGAGGCGCTGTTCATCCTCACCGCGGTGGACGCCGGTACCCGTGCCGGTCGCTTCATGCTGCAGGACCTGCTGGGCAGCTTCGTCCCGGCGCTCAAGCGTACCGACTCGTGGGGCGCCAACCTGATCGGCACCGCTGGCTGCGTGGCGCTGTGGGGCTACCTGCTGTACCAGGGCGTGATCGATCCGCTGGGCGGCATCAACACCCTGTGGCCGCTGTTCGGCATCTCCAACCAGATGTTGGCCGGTATCGCCCTGATGCTCGGCACCGTGGTGCTGATCAAGATGAAGCGCCAGCAGTACGTCTGGGTCACCCTGCTGCCGGCTGTCTGGCTGCTGATCTGCACCACCGCCGCGGGCCTGATCAAGCTGTTCGACCCGAACCCGGCCGTGGGCTTCCTGGCCCTGGCTGACAAGTACAGCGTGGCCCTGGACGCAGGCCAGGTGCTGGCACCGGCCAAGAACATCGGCCAGATGCAACACGTGATCTACAACGCGTACACCAACGCGGGCCTGACCGTGCTGTTCCTGGTGGTGGTGTTCAGCGTGCTGTTCTTCGCCATCAAGGTCGGCATCGCCGCCCTGGGGCGCAAAGAGCGCAGCGACAAGGAAACTCCGTTCCAGGCGCTGCCTGACGCGTGACACAAGAGGAAAGCCGTGATGTTCAACGACCTGGGGCGACTGGGTAAATACCTGGGACAGGCAGCCCGCCTGATGGTCGGCATGCCCGACTACGACAACTATGTCGAGCACATGCAGACCAAGCACCCGGACAAGCCGGTGATGAGCTACGAGGCGTTCTTCCGGGAGCGCCAAGAAGCGCGTTACGGTGGCAAGTCCGGGCCCAAGTGTTGTTGAACCTCAAGCGTTAACCTGTCCCGGCCTCATCGCCGGCAAGCCGGCTCCCACAGGTGCCCCACAGGCCTCAAGGTTTGTGCGGTAATTGTGGGAGCCGGCTTGCCGACGATGGGGCCAGTGTTTTTTCCGCACAGGAGATGTACCGCGTGCAGATGCCTATTCCCGTAACCGTACTCACAGGCTTCCTAGGTGCCGGCAAGACCACGCTGCTCAAGCACATGCTCAAGGCCGAGCATGGCCTGAAGATCGCCGTGATCGAAAACGAGTTCAGCGAAGCCGGCATCGACAGCCAGTTGCTGGGCGACGAGCCGGTGCAGGTCATGACCCTGGCCAATGGCTGCGTGTGCTGCACCATCCACACCGACCTGACCAAAGCCCTGTACCTGCTGCTCGAGCGCCTGGATGCTGGGTCGATCGCCTTCGACCGTCTGGTCATCGAATGCACGGGGCTGGCCGACCCCGCGCCCGTGGCGCAAACCTTCTTCATCGACGAAGAGCTGCGTGAGCGCTACATCCTCGACGGCATCATCACCCTGGTGGACGCCGCCCATGCCGACGTGCACCTCGCCCAGGCCATCGCCCAGGCCCAGGTGGGGTTCGCCGACCGCCTGCTGCTGAGCAAGACCGACCTGGTCGAGCCCGCCACGGTCGAGGCCCTGCAGGCGCGTTTGGCCCGCATCAACGGCCGCGCCGCGATCCGCGTGGTCGAGCATGGCCGTATCGACCTGGCCGAATTGCTGGACGTGCGTGGCTTCAACCTCAACACCGACCTGGGCGCCAACTTGAAGCCTGCCTTGCGCCCGGTGCTCAAGCACACGGACCGCATCTCGACGTTGGTGCTGCGCACCGATACTCCGCTGGACATCGACCGGCTCAGCGACTTCATGAACGCGCTGCTGGAAAACCATGGCAAGCAGTTGCTGCGTTACAAGGGTGTGCTGAACATTGCTGGCGAAGACCGCCGCCTGGTGTTCCAGGGTGTACTCAAGTTGTATGGCTTCGACTGGGATGCCGAGTGGAGCGAAGGGGAGGCACGCGAGAGCGTGATGGTATTCATCGCCGATGATTTGCCGGAAGAGAAGATCCGGGCGGGGTTCGAAGCGTTGGGTTAGGGCTTGAAAACGATTGGGGCTGCTTTGCAGCCCTTTCGCGGGGCAAGCCCGCTCCAGGTAGAAGCGGGGTTGCACCGCGAAAGGGCCGCGAAGCGGCCCCAACGGTCAATCAGTTGCCGTATACCGGCAGCTTCTTGCAGATGGCCTTGACCTTCTCGCGAACGGCGTCGATCACCGCTTCGTTGTTCAGATCAGCCAGGATGTCGCAGATCCAGCCGGCCAGCTCGCGGCACTCGGCTTCCTTGAAACCACGGGTGGTGACGGCTGGGGTGCCGAAACGCAGGCCCGAGGTGACGAACGGGGAACGTGGGTCGTTCGGTACCGAGTTCTTGTTGACGGTGATGAACGCCTTGCCCAGCGCCGCGTCGGCGTCTTTGCCAGAGATGTCCTGCTTGATCAGCGACAGCAGGAACAGGTGGTTCTGGGTGCCGCCGGAAACGACGTCGAAGCCACGCTCGATGAACACGCTGGCCATGGCCTGGGCGTTCTTCACCACTTGCTGCTGGTAGGCCTTGAACTCAGGCTGCAGGGCTTCCTTGAAGCAGATGGCCTTGGCGGCGATGACATGCTCCAGCGGGCCACCCTGGGCGCCTGGGAAGACGGCTGCGTTGAGCTTCTTCTCGATCTCTTCGTTCTTGCGAGCGAGGATCAGGCCGCCACGTGGGCCGCGCAGGGTCTTGTGGGTGGTGGTGGTGACCACGTCGGCGAACGGTACTGGGTTCGGGTAGACGCCAGCGGCGACCAGGCCAGCCACGTGGGCCATGTCGACGAACAGGTAGGCACCGACCTTGTCGGCGATGGCGCGGAAGCGGGCGAAGTCCAGGACCTGGGAGTAGGCCGAGAAGCCGGCGACGATCATCTTCGGCTTGTGCTCGACCGCCAGACGCTCGACCTCGTCGTAGTCGATCAGGCCGTTGCCGTCGATGCCGTACTGGATGGCGTTGTACAGCTTGCCCGAGGAGCTGACGCTGGCGCCGTGGGTCAGGTGACCACCGTGGGCCAGGCTCATGCCCAGGATGGTGTCACCCGCCGACAGCAGGGCCAGGTAGACCGCGGCGTTGGCCTGGGAGCCGGCGTGCGGCTGGACGTTGGCGTAGTCGGCGCCGAACAGCTGCTTGGCACGGTCGATGGCCAGTTGCTCGACGACGTCGACGTACTCGCAACCACCGTAGTAGCGCTTGCCTGGGTAACCTTCGGCGTACTTGTTGGTCAGCACCGAGCCCTGGGCTTCCATGACTGCGGGGCTGGTGTAGTTTTCAGAAGCGATCAGCTCGATGTGCTCTTCCTGGCGCAGAGCTTCTTGCTGCATGGCTTCGAAGAGCTCGGCGTCGTACTTGGCAATGGTCAAATCACGGCTGAACATGGCGGTCCTCAAGGATCGGGCTGAATTGGGGGGGCATTCTAACCGATTGATCGGCACCTGGCATATGAAGTGGCATCAAGTTGCGGACCGGTGGGGCTCATGTTGCAGGCCGCGTGGCGACTGGGCTGCAGTTGACTTTCGGGTCCGGTTTTTGCCTGCTGCGCTGGGCCCTTGCAGGCGCGGCCTTGTGCCGCGAAAGGGGTGCGAAGCGCCCCAGGATCTGCGTCCTCGCAGAAATTGCCGGGGCTGCCTTGCAGTCCTTTCGCGGCATAAGGCCGCTCCTACAGGGACCGTATGGCACCACGGTCACTGGAACATGAACAGGGTCTCGTTGCTGAACTGCGCCTCGAACTGGCTGGCCGGCATCGGCCGCCCGAACAGGTAGCCCTGCACCTCGTCGCAGCCGTGTTCGCGCAGGAACTCCAATTGCTCGTGGGTTTCCACCCCCTCGGCGATCACCGCCAGGTTCAGGCTGTGGGCCATGGCGATGATCGCACGGGCGATCTGCGCATCCTGTTCGCCCTCGGGCAGGCCGTCGACGAAGGTCCGGTCGATTTTCAGCACGTCGATGGGGAACTGCTTGAGGTAGTTCAGCGACGAATAGCCGGTGCCGAAGTCGTCGACCGCGATGCTCAGGCCCAGGATCTTCAAGCCGTCGAGGATCTGCATGGCCTCGTCGACGTCACGCATCAGGATGCTCTCGGTCAGCTCCAGTTCGAGGCAAGCCGGCGGCAGGCCAATTTCCTCGAGAATGGTGGCGATGCGCGTGCCCAGCTGGCCATCGGAGAACTGCCGTGCCGAGATGTTCACCGAGACCTTGGGCACTCGCACCTTGGCCTTGTGCCAGGCCTTGAGCTGGCGGCTGGCTTCGCGCAGTACCCAATCGCCGACGTCCACCACCAACCCCAGCTCCTCGATCACCGGGATGAAATCGCCCGGCGGCACCAGCCCCCGGCGCGGGTGGCGCCAGCGCAGCAGGGCCTCGGCTCCGGTCAGCCGCTTGCCATCGCCGCTGAACTGCGGCTGGTAGTAGAGGATGAATTCGTTCTGCTCCAGCGCATGGCGCAGGTCGCTCTCCAGTTCCAGGCGTTCCAGGGCGCTGGCGTTCATGTCGGCCTGGTAGAACTGGAAGTTGTTCTTGCCGCGCTCCTTGGCGTGATACATCGCGGTGTCGGCGTTCTTCATCAGCTGGCTCAGCTCGCTGCCATCCTGCGGGCTCAGGGCGATGCCGATGCTGGCGGTGACGAAGAACTCGCGGTTTTCCAGCACGAACGGGCGCACCAGGCTGGCGAGGATGTTCTCGGCGACGTGGATTGCGCGATTCAGGGCTATCTCGCGGCTGGCCCTGGGCTGCAGCAGCAGAGTGAATTCATCGCCGCCCATGCGCGCCACGGTGTCGTCGTCATCGACACAGGCCAGCAGGCGCTGGGCCATGTCCTTGAGCATACGGTCGCCTGCGGCATGGCCGAGCGAGTCGTTGATCGGCTTGAAGCGGTCCAGGTCCAGGAACATCAGCACCACCCACGCCTTGTGCCGTTCGGCCTGTTGCAGCGCTGTGTACAGGCGGTCCTGGAACAGGGTACGGTTGGGCAGGTGCGTCAGCGCATCGTAGTAGGCCAGGCGATGGATGCGCTGCTCGCTGGCCTTGCGCTCGCTGATGTCGGTGAAGAAGCACACGTAGCTGGCCAGGTCGCCTTCGTCGTCGAGCACGGCGGTGATGCCGACCCAGGCCGGGTAGTGCTCACCGTCGCGGCGTTTGAGCCAGACCTCGCCTTCCCAACTGCCATGCTGGTGCAATTGCTTGACCACGTAGCGCAGGTGCGCCTCTTGCTGCTCGTCGACGGTGAGCAGGCTCGGCAGTTGGTCGAGCACCTCGTCGACCGCATAGCCGCTGACCCGGCTGAACGCTTCGTTGGCCTGCACGATGTAGCCGGCCGGGTCGGTGATGAGGATGGCCGAGGTGGAATGTTCGAACACCGTTGCGGCCATGCGCAGGTCTTTTTCCGCGCGGCGTTGTTGGCTGATGTCGCGGCCCACGCCGAGCACACCCTCAAAGTGCTCATGGTCGTCCCACACCAGCACCAGGCGCAGTTCGATGGGGATCTTGCGGCCATCGGCGCGCAGGCAATCGAACAGGAAGATCTGGGTGGGCAGCTGGCTGCGCAGTTGGGCCAGTTGCTCGGTGTCGCCCAGGGTCTTGCTGACTCGCTCCAGCAGGCTGTAGATGCCGGTGAGCTGGGCCGGGTTGGCGATGATCGACTGCCAGCCGTGCTCGAAGATCCAGTCGGCCGGGTAGCCCAGCACGGCCTGCACCGAGGGGCTGACGTAGTTGAGCTGCAGCTGGTTGTCGGTGGAGAAGATCACGTCACTGATGCTTTCGGCCAGCATGCGGTAGCGCTGCTCGCTGTCGCGCAGCGACTCGCTGGCTTCGATCTGCACCGTCACGTCCTTGCCCACGCCGATGATGCGGGTGACCAGGCCATCGGCGTCACGGGTCAGTACCTGTTCGCGGATTTCGTACCAGCGCCAGCCCCCATCGCGGTGGCGGAAACGCAACTGGCAGTGCAGCGACTGGTCATGGCTGGTGTCGCGCTGTTGCCGGCGCAGCAGACGGTAGTGGTCGGCATCCTCGGGGTGCAGCAGCAGCTCCCAGAAACGGTCGCCCATCTGCGCCAGCTCCGCCCGGTCGTAGCCCAGCGTCTGGCCCAGGTGGCGGTTGCTGAAGATGATCCGCTGGCTGTGCACATCCTGCACGTAGAGCTGGTCGGGAACGGTGCGGACAACGTCCGACCAGAAACTTTCGCGCTCGAGCAGCGACAGCTCCACCTGCTTGCGGCTGGTGATGTCGCTGATGCTCAGGATCACCGCCTGGTAGTCGCGCCGATGCAGTGGCAGGCGCGCCATCAGCCACAGGTGCAATTCGCCGCCCAGGGGCGCGGACAGGCGCACTTCGAGCTCCAGCAAGCTGCGCTGTTCGATCAGTGCGTCGATCAATTGCATGCCGACGCTTTCACGGCCATCGCCACTGCCGTCGATTAGGCGCTGCCAGGCGCCCTCATGGCAGTGCACGTTGAGCAACTGGCGGGCGACCTGGTTGATCTCGGTGATCTTCAGTTCCTGCAACAGCGTGCGGCGCAGGCTGGCGTCCAGGGCCAGGCTGTGCCGGAGTGCGGCGCGGTTGCGCAGGTGGTAGCGGTCCAGCTGGCCGGGCAGGCTGGAGAGGTCGAGTACGCACAGCGCCACGCCCGTGCCTTCGAAGATCTCGTGGTAGCGCCGGCGGTCTTCCTGCAAGGCCCGCTGCCGACGGCGCATGTTGATCAGGGCCAAAACCGGCAACAGGGCGCAGAGCAGTACCAGCAGGCATTTGCCGATCAATGCCGGAAGCAGCTCGGCCCGGGCCTGCCCGGCGTCGAACAGGCCGCGCAACTGCCAGGTGCTGTTGTCGATGAAGGCCAGCATCACGCTTTGCAGGTCGTCCTTGTGGCGTTCAGGCGTGCCTTGCCCTGTGAGGACCTGGCCGTTGCGGCTGTTTTCCAGCAGCCAGAGGCGGTCTTTGCCGGTGAGGTGTTCGGTGAGCTGCTGGTAGTAGTCGTTGGACAGGCGCAGCAGCCAGTAGCCAGGTTTCGGGTTGGCCGGCTGGCGCAGCAGCAAATAGATGAAGCGGTTATCCGCCGCATTGCCGAAGAAATAGGGGCGCCCCTGGTTGAGCCGCACCAGTTCGTCAAGCGATTGGCGGTCGGGGCTGCCGGGCAAGCTGTCGCCCAGGATGCTCCCGGCGCTGTCCAGCCAGGCCAGGTGGCGCAGCCCGGGCAGGCGTGCGCGCAGGGTGCCGAGCAAAGGTGGCAGTGCTTTTTCGGGCGGTGCGTCGGCATAGGGCTGGACCAGGTTCGCCGCCTGCTGGGCCTTGAGCGCCATGTTCAGGTTCAGGTGGTCGGCCAGCTCCGCGCTCGCCTTCAGGCTTTGCTGGTACAGGTCGGCCTGGGTATGGCGGTACTGGGCGAACAACTGCCACAACAACAGCCCCAGCAGGACCAGGGCCAGCAAAGCCAGCGCTCCCTTGAGCGAGCCGCGCAAGGCACTGGCCGGAGCGGTTGGAGCAGGGCACAGCGACGGTGGTTGGGTGAGATTGGTCAAGCGTTGGACCTGCGATGTGTCTGGCGATGGCAGGGCGGACTATGCATGGGCCGTGCCCGGGCACAGGGCCGGGCGCACTATATAAGGTGACGCATGAAGCCGACTAGCATGCGCGCAATTATGGCAAAGTGCCACCCCGTCTGTCCGCTGCCGATGATCTTGGCGAGCGACGGCTATTCGGCAAGACCTTGCAAGCTGTGCGAGAATGCCGGCCGCTTCATAGTCAACGCTTTTTGGAGATGTACGGTTTTGGTTACCCACTATTCCACCAATGGCCTCGATTCCGCCTGCGGGCGCAGCAGTCAGACCCTGGTCAGCACTGTCGTGGCCGATGACGTATCCTGCAAGTCCTGCCAGCGCTCCCTGGCCAAGCCGGACACTGCCGCGGCCGTGCGCAAGAGCCCGTCGCTGGCCGAGCTGCGCAAGTCGGCCAAGGCCGTCGCCGAACCGGCGGCTGCACCTGTCGCACCAGCGGCTGTAGCGGCGAAACCGGCTGCCAAGCCTGCCGCCAAGCCGGCAGCGAACACGCCGGCCCGTGCCGGTGGCTTCAGCGTCAAGGCCGCCTGGGCCGCACGCCTGGCCGAGCAGAACGACCGTTGCCGCCTGCCGCGCGGCAAGGCGAAGCAGTCTCACGTCTGAGTGCTGCGTCGGCTGTAAGGGCCCAATCGCGGGACAAGCCCGCTCCCACAGGTTCTTCGAAGGCAGCATAGAGAGTGGGACAAGCCCGCTCCAATGGAGGCAGCACAGGGCCTGTGGGAGCGGGCTTGTCCCGCGATTGGGCTGCAAAGCGGCCCTGCCATCTGTGAATCGCCACCAGTTGGCGTAGAATGGCCCCCTTTGTTCAACGTCACCCCGTAAACACATGCGTCCCCTGGCCATTGCCGGGGTCGATGTCTTTACCTATCTGATAGAGGGCTTGGTTTTGGCTCAATACGTCTACACCATGCATCGGCTGAGCAAGGTCGTGCCGCCGAAGCGGGAAATTCTCAAGAACATTTCCCTGTCGTTCTTCCCGGGTGCCAAGATCGGCGTGCTCGGCCTGAACGGCGCGGGTAAATCGACCCTGCTGCGCATCATGGCGGGCGTCGATAAGGAATTCGACGGCGAAGCCCGTCCGATGCCCGACATCAATGTCGGCTACCTGCCCCAGGAGCCGCAGCTGGACCCGACCAAGACCGTTCGTGAAGTGGTCGAGGAAGCGGTCAGCGTGATCAAGGACGCCCAGGCGCGCCTGGACGAGGTCTACGCCGCCTACGCCGAGCCCGACGCCGACTTCGACAAGCTGGCCGCCGAGCAGGCCAAGCTCGAAGCCATCCTGCAGGCCGCCGATGGTCATAACCTGGAGCGCCAGCTGGACGTCGCCGCCGATGCCCTGCGCTTGCCGCCATGGGAGGCGAAGATCGAGCACCTGTCCGGTGGTGAAAAGCGCCGCGTGGCCTTGTGCCGCCTGCTGCTGTCGGCCCCCGACATGCTGCTGCTGGACGAACCGACCAACCACCTGGACGCCGACTCGGTGGCCTGGCTCGAGCGTTTCCTGCATGACTTCCCCGGCACTGTGGTGGCGATTACCCACGACCGTTACTTCCTGGACAACGTCGCCGGCTGGATCCTAGAGCTGGACCGCGGCGCCGGCATCCCGTACGAAGGCAACTATTCGGGCTGGCTGGAGGCCAAGTCAGCGCGTCTGGAGCAGGAATCCAAGCAGCAGAGCGCTCACGAAAAGGCCATGAAAGAGGAACTGGAGTGGGTGCGCAAAGGCGCCAAGGCCCGCCAGTCCAAGTCCAAGGCCCGTCTGGCGCGCTTCGAGGAAATGCAGTCGCAGGAATTCCAGAAGCGCAGCGAGACCAACGAGATCTACATCCCGGCAGGCCCGCGCCTGGGCGACAAGGTCATCGAGTTCAAGAACGTCACCAAGGGTTATGGCGATCGCGTGCTGATCGACAATCTGTCGTTCGCCATGCCCAAGGGCGCCATCGTCGGCGTGATCGGCGGCAACGGTGCTGGTAAGTCGACCCTGTTCCGCATGCTGATGGGCAAGGAGCAGCCGGACTCGGGCAGTATCGAGATCGGTGAAACCGTGCAGCTGGCCTGCGTCGACCAGAGCCGCGAGGACCTGGACGGTGCCAAGACCGTGTTCCAGCAGATCTCCGACGGTTCGGACATGATCCGCATCGGCAACTACGAGATCCCGTCGCGCACCTATGTCGGCCGCTTCAACTTCAAGGGCGGCGACCAGCAGAAATTCGTCAAGGACCTCTCCGGTGGTGAGCGTGGCCGTCTGCACCTGGCCCTGACCCTGAAGGAGGGCGGCAACGTCCTGCTGCTGGACGAACCGTCCAACGACCTGGACGTCGAAACCCTGCGTTCGCTGGAGGAAGCCCTGCTGGACTTCCCAGGCGCCGCGATCGTGATCTCCCACGACCGTTGGTTCCTGGACCGCGTGGCCACCCACATCCTGGCCTACGAGGACGACTCGAACGTGGTGTTCTTCGAGGGCAACTACACCGAGTACGAAGCCGACCGCAAGAAGCGCCTGGGCGATGCCGCTGCCCAGCCGCACCGGGTCCGGCACAAGAAGCTGGCCCAATAAGCTAGTTTTCGCTGCACAAGAATGGGGCCTCTCGGGGCCCCATTTTTGTGCGTGTTCTTCCTGCCGTACCGCCCTCACCCTGTAGGAGCGGCCTTGCGCCGCGATCGGGCGCGTAGCGGCCGCAAAAACTACAAACGAGGCCTATCAGGTACAACCGAGATGCCTGGATTTACGGCCGCTTCGCGCCCGATCGCGGCACGAGGCCGCTCCTACAGGGGGGGCGTCTTTTGTATACAGTTATAGAAAATGCACTAAAAATTTTCATAAAAACGACATGGCGCCCTGTTCCGGTGCGATGGGTTCTTGGTAAAGTCCGGAAAAAAACCAACAAGTCCAATCCTCTTGGTGAGATGTCTACCATGATCGAATCCGTCGACGATTTCCTGGCCCGCCTCAAGCAGCGCGACCCGGCCCAGCCTGAGTTTCACCAGGCCGTGGAAGAAGTGCTGCGCAGCCTCTGGCCTTTCCTGGAAGCCAACCCCCATTACCTGAAGGCCGGCATTCTCGAGCGCATGGTCGAACCGGAGCGTGCTGTACTGTTCCGCGTGTCGTGGGTCGACGACCAAGGCAAGGTGCAGGTCAACCGCGGCTACCGCATCCAGATGAGCAGCGCCATCGGCCCGTACAAGGGTGGCCTGCGTTTCCACCCATCGGTGAACCTTGGTGTGCTGAAGTTCCTGGCCTTCGAGCAGGTGTTCAAGAACTCGCTGACCTCGCTGCCCATGGGTGGCGGCAAGGGTGGTTCTGACTTCGATCCGAAGGGCAAGAGCGACGCCGAGGTCATGCGTTTCTGCCAGGCCTTCATGAGCGAGCTGTACCGCCACATCGGTGCCGACCTGGACGTGCCGGCCGGTGACATCGGTGTCGGCGCCCGCGAAATCGGCTACATGTTCGGCCAGTACAAGCGCCTGGCCAACCAGTTCACCTCGGTGCTGACCGGCAAGGGCATGACCTACGGCGGCAGCCTGATCCGTCCGGAAGCCACCGGCTACGGCTGCGTGTACTTCGCCGAAGAAATGCTCAAGCGCCGCGACCTGCGCATCGATGGCCGCCGCGTGGCCATTTCCGGCTCCGGCAACGTGGCCCAGTACGCTGCACGCAAGGTCATGGACCTGGGCGGCAAGGTGATCTCGCTGTCCGACTCCGAAGGCACGCTGTTCTGCGAAGCCGGCCTGACCGACGAGCAGTGGGATGCGCTGATGGAGCTCAAGAACGTCAAGCGCGGCCGCATCAGCGAGCTGGCCAGTCTGTACGGCTTGGAGTTCCGCAAGGGCCAGACTCCGTGGAGCCTGCCGTGCGACATCGCTCTGCCATGCGCCACCCAGAACGAGCTCAACGCCGAAGACGCCCGTACCTTGCTGGCCAACGGTTGCATCTGCGTGGCCGAAGGCGCCAACATGCCGACCACCCTCGAGGCTGTGGATATCTTCCTGGAAGCCGGGATCCTGTATGCCCCAGGCAAGGCCTCCAACGCTGGTGGCGTGGCCGTGTCGGGCCTGGAAATGTCGCAGAACGCCATGCGCCTGCTGTGGACGGCCGGTGAAGTGGACAGCAAGCTGCACAACATCATGCAGTCGATCCACCACGCGTGCGTGCACTATGGCGAAGAGGCCGACGGCACCATCAACTACGTCAAGGGCGCCAATATCGCGGGCTTCGTGAAGGTCGCCGACGCCATGCTGGCCCAGGGCGTGGTCTGATGTGAGGTCTTTGGGGCTGCTTTGCAGCCCATCGCCGGCAACCCGGCTCCCACAGGGAGATCACGGTCCTCGGGATTTGTGATGTATCTGTGGGAGCCGGCTTGCCGGCGATGGGCCGCACAGCGGCCCTTTCAGGGCTCACCCTCGATCTCGACCACTTCAATCATCAATTCTCCCACCGGCCGCCGCCAGAGCACCTCATCTCCAGGCCCCGCACCCAGCAATGCCCGCCCCAATGGCGACCCCCAGTTGATCAGCCCGCGCCCCGCATCCGCCTCATCCTCGCCCACCAGCCGCACCACATGCTCCTGGTCCTGCGCATCGATGAACCTTACCCGGCTACCAATCTGCACCTTGCTATGCGACGTTGCCGCAGGTACCACCTGGGCGCTCTGCACTCGCGTGCTGAAGTAGCGCAGGTCCCGCTCGGTATCTGCCAACTGCTGTTTGTCGCCATGCTCGCCGCGTGCCAACAGCTCGCTGCGCAGGGCATTCAGCTCGGTCACACGATCTTGCAGCTGGCGCAGGCCACTGGCGGTCACGTAGTTGGGTTGGTCACTCACCCGCCGCTCCACCGGTTGGCTGGCCTGGGCGGCGGCCTGGTCTTCGTTGACGAATGCTCGGCTCATGAAAGGCCTCCTTGTGCAGGAGACCATGGTGGCAGGGGGTGGGTTTCAACGGTTGTCCGTTTGCGACTCATTGGCGGCGATAGGCGCGCGCGGCGCCGCGATCCTTCTCCTGCTGCCAATCCCGGTCACGTTCGTCCCAGTAGCGTTCGCGATACTGGCGCAGGTCCTCGTTGTTCTGCATGGCGTGGCATTGGCGGAAACCGTCGTCCCAGCCGCTGGCGTACTGACGTTCGTGCAGGTAGCGCGGCACGTTCTTGCGAAAATCCCCGACCATCAGCCCTGCAGCCTGGCGGCCGCTGCTGCAACCATCGCCGAAACCGTCGGCATAGGCGGGCGGGTAACCCTGGTCGATCATCTGTTCATGGGCCGACTGGCAACCCACCAGGAGCAACGTTATCCACAAGCCGAACCCGTACCGCCACATATCCGCAACCTCCAACCGATAGCTGAAAGTCTAGGTGGCGATTTGTCGGGGGGCTGTCAAAACGGTGTCAAAGGCTCGATGTCGTCTCTTTCTGAGCGGCCTTGCGCCGCGAAAGGGCCGCCAAGCGGCCCCAGAGGTTGTATATCACCGCTTGATGCGGCCCCTTTCGCGGCACAAGGCCGCTCCTACAGACGCGGGCCTATATCAGTAGTGGTACCACTTCAATTCGAGCATCACTTCGTTCTGGGCCGTGGCCAGGTGGCTGAACTCGCGGCTGGCGCTCAGGCGCAGCCCCAGGTTCTGGCTGATCTCCCATTGCTGGTTGAGGCTCAGGCTGCGGCGCACCTCGCCATTGGCGAAGTAATCCCCCTTGGCTTCCAAGGTCAGGTTGCCCAGCCCGTTGCGCCACAGCAGGCCACCGTTGAAGCCGGCGGCCGGAGCGATGAACTGAGCGAAATCGTTGTGATGCTCGACCCGCAGCGTGCCCAGGGCAAAGCCCAGCAGGCCGTCGGCCAGTTGCCAGGTGCCACCGGCCCCGCCGTTGACGTGGCTGACCAGCACCTCGTCGTCATGCTTGCCCGGAACCCGCTCCAGCCCGCCTGCCACTTGCCACGACCAGGGTTGTAGCAAGTCATTGCGCGGGGTTAGGGAGCGGATGGTCGCCAAGTCCAGGCGCTGCACCTGCCAGTCGTTGCCTTCGTACTGGCGCAGCTTGAGCTGGAGAATCTCGATCTGCGCGCCCAGGGGGAAGCCATAGGCGTTGTCGTTGAGGTCGTGGTAGGCCATGCGCAGGCCATATTCGGCGTAGGCGCGGTCTTCTCGGGTGCCGACACCCAGTTGCCAGGTGCGCGACTGGTGGCCGTCCTCGGGCAGGCCTGGGCGCTCGATCTCCAGGGGCGGCGGTGGGTTGCGGTTGATCGCCCGCAACAATTCGAAGCTGCGCCTGGCCTGGGCCGGGTCGCGTTGCTGGCCGTTGGCGCGGTAGCGTTCCAGCCGGTAGGCCGCGTCCTGTACCAGGGCCTGGCGTTCACGGGGCAGGGCGGTGAAGGCCGGTGACTGCAATTGGTCGGTATCGGCGCTGACGGCCAGCACCTGTTGTTTTTCATCATGGTCCAGCGGCTCAGCGCGGGCCAGCAGCTCGCGTTCGCGTGAAGGCCGGTAGTGGACGCTGGCCACCAGGCCCGATTGCTTGACTGCCTTGACGGTGTCGGTGGGGATGGCCGTCAGCGGGAACTGCGAGGTCAGGTCCAGACTCGGGCGCGCCACCTGCAGCAGTTCCAGCAGGCGGTAGGAGCAGTTCTCGTCGAAGAAGAAGTAGTCGAACTGGATCTGCTTGAGCTCCCACACATGCTCGACCATGCGCCCGGTTTCCTCCGGGGTGAGGTCCAGCTGGTACTCCCACAGGTCGCGGTTTTCCAGGCTGCGGTACTCGGAGAGCTTTTCCTGGTAGGGCATCAGTGCGAACAGGCCGGGGTAGCCACCCATCAGGCCTTTCCAGGCATAGAGGATACTGTTGTCGCTGCCTTCGATGTAAGCGCCGAAGTTGATCGCGTAGCTCAGCAGCGCCGTGTCGTCGCTGCGGGTTTTCGACTGGTCGATGCGCAGCAGGGTGTGGCCGAACATCGACGAGGGGCTGTTCAGGTAGGCCGCCGGGAATACCAGCACGGCACTGTGCGGGTCGATCGACTGGTACCAGGTCGCGAATTCCTGGCAATCGGGTTGCGGCAAATCGGTGAGCTGCAGTTGCTCGCGCAGCCAGCGGGTGCGCGCCGGGAACACGCACTGGGCATGCTTGTCACCCAGGCTGGCAGGGGCATACAGCGCTTGGACCGTAGCCTGCAGTTCCTGCTCGGGGTGGTGGGCGCCGTCTTCGGCGAGGAAGAAGGTAGCGTCGTCCACATAGCTGCGCCAGCCACCGAGCTTGGCCGTCTCGTAATGGCCGAGGGCGATCCAGTAGGGCGTCGAGGCCAGTTGTCGGATACGGGCCGGGTCGAGTTGTGGTGCGGCATGAAGCGGGGCACTGGCGACCAGCGCCAGGCAAGCGAGGCGTTTGAGCATATCGGGCAACTACGTCTGGATGATGCCGAAGGTGGAAGTGACCGAACCCGCCCCGAAGCCGGGGCGGGAAGGGCAGGACTCAGGCCTCGGTGGCGTACTTGGCCAGGCGTGGGTCGCTCTTGAGCACAGCCAGGGTGTTGCTGTGGACGGTTTCGGCAGTGACGTCGGCGCTGCTGAAGATCTCGCTGAAGTGCTGGTGGGTGACAGCGGCGAAGTGCGCGCGGTCTTCAGGTGCCACGCCGAGGACCACGGCATAGGTGGTCAAGGCTTCGCCCTGGCCCTGGGCCATGTCTTCGGAGAGTTCGTTCATCATGCCGTTCATGGCGAACCACGACTTGCCGCCATAGGTCAGGGAGGCCTTGGTCGAGCAGCCGTTGGTGCCCGAGGTCATGCCGAACGTCGCGTTGCCGGAGGTGCCGTTGGTGGTGGAGGCCAGGAAGTGGGCCGGCGTGCCACGCTGGCCCTCGAAGAGCATGTTGCCCCAGCCGCAGTTCGGGCCACCCGGCGCTTCAGCCATGGCATTGATCGAGACAGCGGCGAACAGAGTACCCAGAAGAATCCGTTTCATAGCTTTGTTCTCTTTCGTAGACGTACCAATGGTCAGGGTTCTGGCAACGCGGTTGCCAGGTCGGGAAAGCAAATACGCCCACCCGCGCAGGTTGGAGTTTAGGCACGATCCAAAGGTTGCGTTATTTATTGCGAAAAATTGCATGGGTAGACGGACCTGTGCCCCTGCGACATAAAGTCCCGGCAAGCCTTGCAAGCTGCGCGCAGGCAGCGCCAGAATGCCTGTCATCCCGCCCCGCCGAAGTAAGGAAACCCAATGCCCGATCCTGTCGCCTCGCGCCTGCGTCTCGCGCCCGAAGCCCTGACCCGGCGTTTCTCCGCTGAACAGTTTGCCTTTGCCACCACTGACGATCTGGAGCCGTTCCGAGGCGTCCTGGGCCAGGAACGTGCCGTCGAGGCCCTGCAATTCGGCGTGGCCATGCCGCGCCCTGGCTACAACGTGTATGTGATGGGCGAGCCCGGCACCGGCCGCTTCTCGTTCGTCAAGCGCTACCTCAAGGCCGAGGGCAAGCGCCAGCAAACCCCCGCTGACTGGGTCTACGTCAACAACTTCGACGAAACCCGCGAGCCCCGGGCCCTGGAACTGCCGGCCGGCAGCGCCAGCGAATTCATCGCCGACATGAACGGCCTGATCGACAACCTGCTGTCGACCTTCCCGGCGGTGTTCGAACACCCGTCCTACCAGCAGAAGAAGGGCGCCATCGACCGCGCCTTCAACCAGCGCTACGACCGCGCCCTGGACGTGATCGAGCGGGCTTCGCTGGAAAAGGACGTGGCCCTGTACCGCGACGCCAGCAATGTCGCCTTCACCCCCATGAGCGACGGCAAGGCCTTGGACGAAGCCGAATTCGCCCAACTGCCCGAGGAGGTGCGCGAGCGCTTCCACGAGGACATCGCCGAGCTGGAGGAGCGCCTGAACGAGGAACTGGCCAGCCTGCCGCAATGGAAGCGTGAGTCGAACAACCAGCTGCGCCAGCTCAACGAGGAAACCATCACCTTGGCGCTGCAGCCGCTGCTGGCGCCGCTTTCGGAGAAATACGCCGAGAACGCCGCGGTCTGCGCCTACCTGCAGTCCATGCAGCTAAACCTGCTGCGCACCGTGGTCGAGCAACTGGTCGACGACAGCAAGCCCGATGCCGTGGCGCGCAAGATGCTCGAGGAGCAGTACGCGCCGAGCCTGGTGGTCGGCCACCACGCCAGCGGCGGTGCGCCGATGGTCTTCGAGCCGCACCCGACCTACGACAACCTGTTCGGACGCATCGAATACAGCACCGACCAAGGCGCGCTCTACACCTCCTATCGCCAGCTGCGCCCAGGCGCGTTGCACCGCGCCAACGGCGGCTTTTTGATCCTGGAAGCGGAGAAGATGCTCGGCGAGCCGTTCGTCTGGGATGCCCTCAAGCGGGCCCTGCAGTCGCGCAAGCTGAAGATGGAATCGCCCCTGGGCGAGCTGGGCCGGGTCGCGACGGTGACCCTCACGCCGCAGATGATCCCGCTCAACGTCAAGCTGGTGATCATCGGCTCGCGCCAGCTCTACTACGCCCTGCAGGACCATGACCCGGACTTCCAGGAGATGTTCCGGGTGCTGGTGGACTTCGACGAGGACATGCCGCTGGTCGACGAGAACCTCGAGCAGTTCGCCCAGTTGCTGCGCACGCGCACCAACGAGGAAGGCATGGCGCCTTTGACCGGCGACGCCGTGGCGCGCCTGGCCACCTATAGCGCCCGCCTGGCGGAAAACCAGTCGCGCCTGTCGGCACGTATCGGCGACCTGTTCCAGCTGGTCAGCGAGGCGGACTTCATCCGCCAGCTGGCCAATGAGGAGATGACCGACGCCGGGCACATCGAGCGCGCCCTCAAGGCCAAGGCCACCCGTACCGGGCGCGTTTCCCAGCGGGTGCTCGACGACATGCTCGCCGGGATCATCCTGATCGACACCGAAGGCGCGGCCATCGGCAAATGCAATGGCCTGACCGTGCTCGAGGTGGGCGATTCGGCGTTCGGTATGCCGGCACGTATCTCCGCCACCGTCTACCCGGGCGGCAGCGGTATCGTCGACATCGAGCGCGAGGTCAACCTGGGCCAGCCGATCCACTCCAAGGGCGTGATGATCCTCACCGGTTACCTGGGCAGCCGCTATGCCCAGGAGTTCCCGCTGGCGATCTCGGCCAGCATCGCCCTGGAGCAGTCCTATGGCTACGTCGATGGCGACAGCGCCTCGCTCGGCGAGGTCTGCACGCTGATCTCGGCGCTGTCGCGCACGCCGCTCAAACAGTGCTTCGCCATTACTGGGTCGATCAACCAGTTCGGCGAAGTGCAGGCGGTCGGTGGAGTCAACGAGAAGATCGAAGGCTTCTTCCGGCTTTGCGAAGCGCGCGGCCTGACCGGCGAGCAGGGCGTGATCATCCCTCGGGCCAACGTCGCCACGCTGATGCTCGACGAGCGTATGCTGCAGGCCGTCGAGGCCGGGCGCTTCCATGTCTACGCCGTCAGCCAGGCCGATGAAGCCTTGAGCCTGCTGGTAGGCGAGGAAGCCGGTGCACCGGACGAGAAGGGCCAATTCCCCGAGGGTAGCGTCAACGCTCGGGTGGTGGAGCGCCTGCGGGTGATCGCCGAGATGATCAGCGAGGAAGACGTCAAGGAAGCCGAGAAGGAGCGCCTGGAGGAGGCGGTGGCCCAGGCCAATCCGGCCTGAGTCAATTAACCGGCGCTGGCGGCCAGTGGCTACCGTTTAGCGCCGGTTTTCCATCTTTTTCCGCGCGTCTTCTATGCTGGAACTTAAGGACGGCAGCAGCGTTCAGGATGGAAACAGCCTTGAGGTTCCGGGCTGAACAAGGCTTCACAGAGGGGACGCCGCCATGCGCAACCTCAGCCTCACCCGCCAGTGCCTGGGCCTGGTGACCCGCATCGAATGCAGCATTCGCCCGCTGGCTGGCGATACCGGCATGTGGACCTTGCTGTTCGCCGCCGGCATGGCGGGGGAACAGCCTTCGGCCATCAAGGCTCAAGGGCCTTTCCATGGGCCGATGGTGGCGGAGTCGGTACTCAATGCCATTGTCGACAGCCTGACCCTGCACGGCTACCAGGTTGCCGATGATCCACAGATCTGGTGCCTGCACCTGCAGGCGCAGCTGCGCAGGATCAACGGCGAGCGTTGCCGCAACCTCGGGGATTTCCAGTTCCATCCCGAAACCTGAGGCCGAGGGGGCGTTGGCACGGTCGCTATTCTGAAAACAGCGCAGGACAGGTGGGAGCCGGCTTGCCGGCGATTGGGTCGCAAACCCACCTCGACCCTGCCAGGCTTTTGCTGTCGGGACGTGGATGGCTATACTCGCGCCTCGCTTTTTCGTCATCTCACGAGTCTCTACCTCCCATGGAACGTTTCCTCGAAAACGCGATGTATGCCTCGCGCTGGCTGCTCGCTCCGATCTACTTTGGCCTGTCCCTGGGCCTGTTGGCCCTGGCGCTGAAATTCTTCCAGGAAGTCGTCCACGTCCTGCCCAATGTCTTCTCCCTGAGCGAAGCTGACCTGATCCTGGTGATCCTTTCGCTGATCGACATGTCGCTGGTCGGTGGCCTGCTGGTCATGGTGATGATCTCTGGCTACGAGAACTTCGTCTCGCAGCTGGACATCGACGACAGCAAGGAGAAGCTCAACTGGCTGGGCAAGATGGACTCTTCCTCGCTGAAGATGAAGGTTGCTGCGTCGATCGTGGCGATTTCCTCCATCCACCTGTTGCGGGTGTTCATGGATGCCCAGAACATCTCCACCGACTACTTGATGTGGTACGTGATCATCCACATGACGTTCGTCATCTCGGCCTTCGTCATGGGTTACCTGGACAAAGTCACCAAGCACTGACAGCGCTGCTGCCGGTTGTACCCGCCGCCCGTCCGTTGGAAAACGGACGGGCGGTCGCGTTCATGGCTTGTGGTTTTGCTTGGGCTGTACGAAAAATGAGCAGTCATGCGTGGTTCCCGTTGCGAGGTACTCTCATGAACCTGCATCAGCTCAACGTCGAGGCCAGGGCCGGTCATGTCGATGAACTCAACCTCATCGCCATCGAAGGCGGCGACTATTTGCTCGAGGCCCGGGTCAAGGGGCATGCCCATCCGCTGGCCGATGTTCGTGGCGAACGGCTGCGGGTGCATTCGGTGGAGGACGCACGCAAACTGCTCAGCGCCGTGCCGTTGTTGTCCATGAACTTGGTGCACTGGTCCGTCCAGGACGAGATGTGCGGGATGGGCACTCACCCGGAAGAAGACCTGAAGGTGCCGATTTCCCAACGTTCGGCCTGGTAGTTCCGATAGCTGATCACCGCGCCGCTGTGTGCTAGGCTTCTCGCCCTTTTTCATGTAGGGCGGATTACCTTCGCCCTCAAGCGGAGAGTGAAATGTCCGAACTCAACCTGACCACCGACGAATCGCGCGTCAGCTACGGCATTGGCCGTCAGCTGGGCGGCCAGCTGCGCGACAACCCGCCACCTGGCGTAAGCCTGGAAGCCATCCTGGCCGGCCTGACCGACGCCTTCAACGGCGCTGACAGCCGCGTCAGCGAGGCCGACCTGTCGGCCAGCTTCAAGGTCATCCGTGAAGTGATGCAAGCCGAAGCCGCTGCCAAGGCCGAAGCTGCCGCTGCTGCCGGCAAGGCCTTCCTGGTCGAGAATGGCAAGCGTGACGGCATCACCACTCTGGCCTCGGGCCTGCAGTACGAAGTCCTGACCGCAGGCGAAGGCGCCAAGCCAAGCCGTGAAGACAACGTGCGTACCCACTACCATGGCACCCTGATCGACGGCACCGTGTTCGACAGCTCCTACGAGCGTGGCCAGCCGGCTGAATTCCCGGTCGGTGGTGTGATCGCTGGCTGGACCGAAGCCCTGCAGCTGATGAACGCCGGCAGCAAGTGGCGCCTGTACGTACCGAGCGAACTGGCCTACGGTGCCCAGGGCGTCGGCAGCATCCCGCCGCACAGCGTGCTGGTGTTCGACGTCGAGCTGCTCGACGTTCTGTAATGCCGTTGGGGCCGCTTTGCGGCCCAATCGCCGGCAAGCCGGCTCCCACAAAGGTGGTGTAAGCCTGTGGGGGCCGGCTTGCCGGCGATGAGGCCGGGCCTGAAGGCTTCAATTCCAGTCCGTTCCCCCAGGGCGCAACGCCCGCGCGTAGCAGAACAGGAACAGATTGCGCACCACCTCCTTGAGCACTCCAGGCTCACTCGAATTCAAACCATTGAAGTCCAGGTCGCCCTGGTCGCGCAGTTCGTCAAGCGCGTCTTCCTCGAGCACGGCGCACACTTCGCCGGTGTCCCGGTGCAGGATTCTCAGGTAAGGGTGGGGCCGGTCGAGCCAGGCATCGATCAGATAGGTCATGGCTGTTCTCCTTGGAAAGCGGGTTCCAATGAGAATAATTCTTATTATCAGAATAGCAAGGCCCTATTGGCTATTTTCTTCCAGGCGGGGTAGGGACCTTGTTGCAGGATCTGTCGGGGCTGCCTGGGCGGCAACCCCGAGCGGCTGGTCGTCAGACCTTGCGAACGAACTCCGACTTCAGCTTCATGGCGCCGATGCCGTCGATCTTGCAGTCGATGTCGTGGTCACCGTCGCACAGGCGAATGTTCTTGACCTTGGTGCCGACCTTCACCACCAAGGATGAGCCCTTGACCTTGAGGTCCTTGATCACGGTAACGGTGTCGCCGTCCTGCAGGACGTTGCCGACCGAATCCTTCTTCACCACGTCGTCGCTGGCAGCCTCGGCTTCGGCGTTGGGCGACCACTCGTGGGCGCATTCGGGGCAGATCAGTTGGGTGCCATCCTCATAGGTGTATTCGGAGTTGCATTTTGGGCAAGGTGGCAAAGTGCTCACGGAGTTTCCTCAAGACAGGAGAAATAAAGCCCACATTGTATAAGGTTTTGCCCGGTAGATGGGGCTTGCTGTGCAAATGCAATCGCGGGACAAGCTCGCTCTCACTAGATCCTATGTGCAACGGACCTGTGGGAGCGGGCTTGTCCCGCGATTGGGGCGACGCGAAATCAGTGGGTACGGGCGACCGAAAACTCGCTCAGCTCTACCAGTGCATCGCGGTATTCGCTGGCGGGCAGCACTTCCAGGCATTCGATGGCGCGCTTGACGTAGTCGCGGGCCAGCTGGGCGGTGTAGTCCAGGGCGCCGGAGGCTTCCACGGCGACGCGGATCTGTTCCAAGTCCTCCAGGCCACCTTTCTGGATCGCCTGGCGCACCAGGGCGGCCTGTTCGGCGGTGCCTTCGCGCATGGTGTAGATCAGCGGCAGGGTCGGCTTGCCTTCGGCCAGGTCGTCGCCGACGTTCTTGCCCAGGGTCTGCGAGTCGCCCTTGTAGTCCAGCAGGTCGTCGACCAGCTGGAAGGCTACGCCCAGGTGGTCGCCGAAGGTGCGCAGGGCCTCGCGCTGTTCGTCGCTGGCACCGGCCAGCGCGGCGGCGCTGTGGGTCGAGGCTTCGAACAGCATCGCGGTCTTGCCGCGGATCACGTCCATGTACACCTCTTCGGTGGTGCTGGCGTCGCGTACCCGCGACAGTTGCAGCACTTCGCCCTCGGCGATCACCCGGGTGGCCTTGGAGAGGATCTGCATGACCGGCATCGAGCCGAGCTCGACCATCATCTCGAACGAGCGCGAATACAGGAAGTCGCCCACCAGCACGCTCGGCGCGTTGCCCCACAGGGCGTTGGCGGTGGAGCGGCCACGGCGCATGCCGGACATGTCGACCACGTCGTCGTGCAGCAGGGTGGCGGTGTGCAGGAACTCGATGGTCGCCGCCAGCAGGCGCAGGTCGTCGCCTTCGCGGCCCAGGGCCTTGCCGCACAGCAGCACCAACAGCGGGCGCAGGCGCTTGCCGCCAGCGGACGTGATATAGTCGCCGATCTTCGATACCAGCGGCACGCGCGAGGTCAGCTGCTTCTTGATGATCTCGTCGACGGCGCTGAAATCGTCAGCTACCGCGCGGTAGAAGGATTGGGGTTGCATCGGCTGCTCCATTGAGGTTGCGCGGCATGCTAGGTCGCGGGTCCCGGTGTGTCAAGGCGCGCTGCCCGTGGCCCGGGGCCGCCACTTGCAAGCATTTATCGGGTTGCGTACAATCGCGCACCCTAACTTCCTGGGCAGCACCTGCCTTACGCAATTGCACCGGGCCGTTCCAGCCCAGTGCAGCCATGCCAGCCAATACTCATCATATAAAGCGCTGGGTGAGCAGGATTATCGGAGAAATACCATGTCTTACGCAGTAATCGTTACCGGCGGCAAGCAGTACAAAGTCGCTGAAGGTGAATTCCTCAAGATCGAGAAACTGGAAGTCGCCACTGGCGAATCCGTGACCTTCGATCGCGTTCTGCTGGTCGCCAACGGCGACGACGTCACCATCGGCGCTCCAGTCGTCGCGGGTGCCAAGGTTGTGGCTGAAGTCGTTTCGCAAGGTCGTCACGACAAGGTTCGCATCATCAAGTTCCGTCGTCGTAAGCACCACATGAAGCGCATGGGCCACCGCCAGTGGTTCACCGAGATCAAAATCACCGGTATCCAGGCTTAATCGCCTAGGTCCCCTGAATTTATTTGGAGAATTGAACCATGGCTCACAAGAAGGCTGGTGGTAGTACTCGTAACGGTCGCGACTCAGAATCGAAACGCCTTGGCGTGAAGATGTATGGCGGCCAGGTTATCAAGCCGGGCAACATCATCGTCCGTCAGCGCGGCACCGAATTCCACGCTGGCTACGGCGTTGGCATGGGCAAGGACCACACCTTGTTCGCCAAGATCGAAGGCGTGATCAAGTTCGAGAAGAAAGGCGAGTTCAACCGCCGTTACGTGAGCATCGTCGCAGCCTAATCGCGACGTCGCTCCAGAAGCCCCGTCATGCGACGGGGCTTTTTCGTTTGTGGTGAGCCTCTTGCAAAGCTGTTTGTATGGGCTGCCGGCGTGGGTTTCTACGGTCGTACGGGGCCGCCGCGCTCATTTTTGCAAGAGCCTCATGTGTTCAAGTTATTCAGCTCGCCGGAAGGCGAGAGGCGGTTTTTATGAAGTTTGTTGACGAAGTATCGATCCGGGTCAAGGCCGGTGATGGCGGCAATGGTTGCATGAGCTTCCGCCGCGAGAAGTTCATCGAGAACGGCGGCCCCAACGGTGGTGACGGTGGTGACGGTGGCTCGGTGTACATGGTGGCCGACGAAAACCTCAATACCCTGGTCGACTATCGCTACACCCGTCACCACGAAGCCCAGCGTGGCCAGAACGGCGGCAGCACCGATTGCACCGGCAAGAAGGGTGAAGACCTGTTCCTGCGCGTGCCGGTCGGCACCACCGTGATCGACGCCTCGACCCAGGAAGTGATCGGTGACCTGGTCACCCCTGGCCAGAAGCTGATGGTTGCCCAGGGCGGCTGGCACGGCCTGGGCAACACCCGCTTCAAGTCCAGCACCAACCGCGCGCCGCGCCAGACCACGCCAGGCAAGCCAGGCGAGCAGCGCGACCTGAAGATGGAGCTGAAGGTGCTGGCCGATGTCGGCTTGCTGGGCTTGCCGAATGCCGGCAAGAGCACCTTCATCCGCTCGGTCTCGGCCGCCAAGCCGAAGGTCGCCGATTACCCGTTCACCACGCTGGTGCCGAACCTGGGCGTGGTCAGCGTCGACCGCTGGAAGAGCTTCGTCATCGCCGACATCCCCGGGCTGATCGAAGGCGCCTCCGAAGGGGCGGGCCTGGGTATCCGCTTCCTCAAGCACCTGGCGCGTACCCGCGTGCTGCTGCACTTGGTCGACCTGGCGCCGCTGGACGGCAGCAGCCCGGCCGATGCCGCCGAGGTGATCATCAACGAGCTGGCCCAGTTCAGCCCGGCACTGGTCGACCGTGAGCGCTGGCTGGTGCTGAACAAGGCCGACATGATCATGGACGAGGAGCGCGACGAGCGCGTCAAGGAAGTGGTCGAGCGCCTGAACTGGGACGGCCCGGTGTACGTGATCTCGGCCATCGCCAAGCAGGGTACCGAGCAGCTGAGTCACGACCTGATGCGCTACCTCGAAGACCGTGCCGACCGCCTGGCCAACGACCCGGCTTACGCCGAGGAACTGGCCGAGCTCGACCAGCGCATCGAAGACGAGGCCCGTGCCCAACTGCAGGCGCTGGACGATGCCCGTACCCTGCGTCGCACCGGGGTCAAGAGCGTGCACGACATCGGCGATGATGACGACTGGGATGATTTCGAGGACGATGAAGACGGTCCGGAAATCATTTACGTGCGCGACTGATCGGTTGCAGTACACTAAACGCCGCTCTGCGAGCAGTGTGCCGTTGATCAGGCTTGGGCGTTGAATTCATCGCGGGGCAAGCCCGCTCCCACAGGTCCGATGCGATCCTTGTGGGAGCGGGCTTGTTCCGCGATTGAGGGCACCACCATTTTCACGGCACGCCGCTCCCATGAGCGGCGTTTTGGTATCTACAGATTCGACATAGGTTGGAAGAGAAGATGCGAAGCAAGGTGACAGGCGCCAAGCGCTGGGTCGTGAAGATCGGCAGCGCCCTGCTGACGGCGGATGGCAAGGGCCTCGACCGCGGCGCCATGGCTGTCTGGGTCGAGCAGATGGTCGCGCTGCGGGAAGCGGGCGTGGAGTTGGTGCTGGTCTCCTCCGGGGCCGTGGCCGCAGGCATGAGCCAGCTGGGCTGGACCTCGCGACCGAGCGCGATGAACGAGCTGCAGGCCGCCGCTGCCCTTGGCCAGATGCGTCTGGTGCAGGCCTGGGAGTCGAGCTTCGGCGAGCATGGCAAGCACACCGCGCAGATCCTTCTGACCCATGACGACCTCTCCGACCGCAAGCGTTACCTCAACGCCCGCAGCACCCTACGCACCCTGGTCGACCTGGGCGTGGTGCCGGTGATCAACGAGAACGACACCGTGGTCACCGACGAGATCCGCTTCGGCGACAACGACACCCTGGCGGCCCTGGTGGCCAACCTGGTGGAAGCCGACCTGCTGGTGATCCTCACCGACCGTGACGGCATGTTCGATGCCGACCCGCGCAACAACCCCGAAGCGCAGTTGATCTACGAAGCCCGCGCCGACGACCCGGCCCTGGACGCCGTAGCCGGCGGGACGGGTGGCGCCCTGGGGCGCGGCGGCATGCAGACCAAGCTGCGCGCCGCGCGCCTGGCGGCCCGTTCCGGTGCTCACACGATCATCATCGGGGGCCGTATCGAGCGCGTGCTCGATCGACTCAAGGCCGGTGAACGCCTGGGGACGTTGCTGTCGCCGGAGCGCGGTATGCTCGCCGCTCGCAAACAGTGGCTGGCCGGCCACCTGCAGACCCGTGGCACCCTGGTGCTCGACGCGGGCGCCGTGCAGGCCTTGCGCCAGGCCAACAAGAGCCTGTTGCCGGTGGGCGTGAAGACCGTGCAAGGCAGCTTCCGCCGTGGCGAGATGGTGGTGTGCGTCGGCCCGGACGGCCTTGAGGTGGCCCGTGGCCTGGCCAACTACAGTGCCCTGGAGGCGCAGAAGATCATCGGCCAGCCGTCCGATGCCATCGAGAGCCTGCTGGGTTACAGCGCCGAGCCGGAGCTGGTGCACCGCGACAACCTGGTGCTGGTCTGAGGGAATGAACGTGCTGAAAAGGATGATTGCCATGGCGGCGCTGGCGCTGCCGATGCTGGCCGGGGCCGAGGAGATCGGCCAGGTTTCCACCGTGTTCAAGTTCCTCGGGCCGAATGATCGCATCGTGGTCGAGGCGTTCGATGACCCCAAGGTCGAGGGCGTGACCTGCTACCTGTCGCGGGCCAAGACTGGCGGGGTGAAGGGTGGGTTGGGCTTGGCCGAGGACCGGGCCGAGGCGTCGATCGCCTGTCGCCAGGTGGGGCCGATCCACTTCAAGGGTGAATTGAAGGACGGCGAGGAGGTGTTCAAGGAACGCACCTCGCTGGTATTCAAGACCATGCAGGTGGTGCGCTTTTTGGACGAGAAGCGCAATACGCTGGTGTACCTGGTATACAGCGACCGGCTGATCGAAGGCAGCCCGCAGAATGCGGTGACGGCGATTCCGATCCTGCCTTGGGCTAAATAACGCCCGAGCGGGAGGCCTTTGGCCTCCTTTCGCGGCACGAGGCCGCTCCTACAGGGGTACGCTTATTCCTGTAGGAGCGGCCTCGTGCCGCGAAAGGGCCGCAAAGCGGCCCCATCACCTCAGGCCATCTCTTCGGCTTGATCCTCACGCACGATCGCCTTCACCTCATCGATCCGGCTGATGTACTTCCAGTCTGCCTCGTCGATGTAGATGCCGTTCGGCCCACTGCCGCCTTCCAGGTCGATCGCCACCCGCGCCGACACCTGCGGCTTCACGCTCGCCAGGATCGGCACGAAGCCCAGCTGCTGGCTGGTCTCCAGCAATGCCGCCTGGTTGCGTTCGTCGATGTCCGCTGCCTCGTCGAGGTAGTAGGGCAGACGAATGCGCCCGGCCAGGTCGCGGTCCATCAGGTGCAGCAACAAGTACATGTTGGTCAGCGCCTTGATGGTCATGGTGGTGCCGTTGGAGGCGGCGCCGTCGATGTCGGCATGGATCACCGGCTGGCCGTTGATCTTGGTGATCTCGAAGGCCAGCTCGAACAGGTCCTTCAGGCCCAGCTGGTTGTGGTTGGCCGCCACCAGCCGTGCCAGGTACTCCTTGGCCTCTTCGTTCTTGTGGTCCTGCTCGGCGCTCTGGGTCAGGTCGAACACCGACAGGGTCTCGCCTTCCTCGTACTGGCCGGCGCTGTGGATGATCTGGTCGATGTGCTTGAGCGCTTCCTTGTTCGGTGCCAGGACCACGCGGAAGCTTTCCAGGTTGGACACCTGGCGCTTGTTGATCTCGCGGTTGAACAAGGCCAGCTGGTGCTCGAGGCTGTCGTAGTCGCTGCGGATGTTGCGCAAGGTGCGGGCAATGTCGGTGACCGCCGCGCGACGTGCCTTGGCCAGGGTCAGGGCTTCCTCGGTGCGGTGCGAGTAGGCGTTGATCAGCAGTTGCAGGCGGCGCTCCATGTCGTCTTCGCTGTCGAACTTGGCCACACCCTTGAGGCGCACCTGGGCGTACAGCGCTTCGATCTGGTTGTCCACGCGCTGCAGGGCCTGCCAGCTGTCCTGATAGTCGTTGAGCAGCGGCAGCAGGTTGTCCATGGAATCGTCGATCGCTTCCATGAACGGCGTGCCGAACGGCAGATCGGCCGGCAGCAGCTGGCGTCGGCGCAGGGCGTCTTCCAGGGTGCGCTGCTTGGCTTCCAGGTCGGCGATCTGCCGGCCCACCAGCTGCAATTTGGCCGACAGTTGCTGGACGCGCTCGGTGAAGGCGTCGCTGGAGCGCTTGAGTTCGTCCTGGGCAGCTTCGAGCTGGGCGAGCTGTTCCAGCTTCTCCGGCTCCTCGGCACTCAGGGTCTCGGTGCGGCGATAGTCTTCCAGGGCCTTCTGGGCATCGAGCACCTGTTGGTAAAGGGCTTCGGTCTGCGCCTTGGAGGCGGTGCGGTCGGCGGCGACGGCCTGCTGGGTCTTGAGCTGCTTGAGCTCCTTTTCCAGACGCGCCGATTGGTCGCGCAGGGCGGCGCGGTCAGCCAGGGCCTGGAGCGCCGGCGGGTCGATGTGCGACAGGTCGATGGACAGGCCCGGGGCCTCGAAACGCTCGCCTTTGAAGCTGTCGAGCACGGCTTCCAGGGTTTTCACCCAGACATCGCTGTCGTCCAGTTCGATGCCCCGGTTGCCCAGCGGCAGGCTGAACAGTGCGCCGTTGAACAGGCGCATCAGGCGGTCGACGTCCTGCTGTGAGAACTCCTCGCGCAGGCGGGCGTAGCTGTTGTTGTCGGCGTGGTCGAGTTGCTGCTTGACCTGCTTGAGGCGTTTTTCCAGGTCGCGAACGCGCTCGTCCAAGTCCTCGGCCGAGAACTGCCGCGACTGGGCCAGGGCGCCGGCCAGTTCGTCGTGGGCGTCCTTGGCGGCCAGCAATTGCTGCTCCAGGGTCTTCACGTCGTTGACCAGGGCAAAGCGGTGCTTGAGCACCGACAGCTCGCCCAGCCAGCGCTGGATGCCGGTGATCTCACGCTCCAGGCGCATCAGCTCCTGGGTACCGCCGCGCTGGTCGTTCTGCAGGCGGTCCTGCTCGCTGCGGTAGTGCTCGGACTGGATGACCAGCTCTTCCTTGCGCGCCATGGCGTATTCCTGCCAGGTGCCCAGCAGGTTGTCGAGCAACGGTGAGATGCGGTGCAGCTTGCCGCGCAGGATGTCGCGCTGGGCCACTCCGCCGGCCAGGGCCTCGACCAGGGGGCCGGCGGCGACCAGGGCGTTGTAGTCCTGTTCCATGCGGCGTACGTCACGGAAAGCTTCTTCGCAGGCGGCGATGTAGTCGACGCTGCCCGAGCGCAGGCTGTGTTCGAAGGCATCGAGGAACAGCTGCTTGAGCTTGGCCGCGGTGATCTCGCGCATGTGCAGCAGGTTGATGAACAGTGCGCGGAAGGTCTTGAGGCTCTGCTCGCTGGTCGAGCGCAGCGGGATCAGGGTCAGGTCCAGCGGCACCGAGGTGTGGCCGCCGACCAGCAGCCGACGCAGTTCGTCGGGCTTTAGCTCATAGGCTTTCAGGCCGTGCTGCTCGAGGTTGGTGAACAGCTCCTTCTGGCGCAGGCAGGTGTCGTTCTTCTGGTAGTGCGCCAGGTCCAGCTGGCCCTGGTAGGCGAAGAACTGGTGGCCGAAGCCGCCGCCCGGGCCGCGCCCGACCACGCCGATCACGTGAGGGCCGTGGGGCAGGTTCAGTTCGCAGAGGATGTAGCTGGTGTCGCTGGCGAAGTAGAACCGGCGCGACTGCTCCAGGCTGTACTTGCCGAAGCTCATGTCGGACATGCGCGCCAGGATCGGGAACTGCAGGGCGTTGATCGAGGCGGACTTGCCCAGGTTGTTGGCACCGTAGACCGACAGCGGGTGTTCCAGGGGGAACAGGCCCAGGCTGTAGCCGGCGGTGTTGAGCAGTGCGAAGCGGCGAATACCGTAGCGTTCCTGGCTCATGCGTCAATCTCCTGTTGCTCTTCGCGGATGGCTCGGGCCAGGGCTTCTTCCTCGCTTTCCTCGTCGTCGAACGGAGTGAGGTCGAGTGGGTCGTCGGTGCGGTTGAGGGCTTCCGGGCTCTCTTCCTCGACCAGAACCGGCGTTGGCAGCGGCAGGTCGCTGTGCAGGCTGGCGGCCAGGTCACGGTCCTGCTGGACCGACAGGCACACGTCGAGGAAACGGTGCATCGGCGGCAGGAAGCGGTAGATCCCGCCTTCTTCATGGGCAAAGCCCAGCTGGGTCATGCGGCGCAGGATTTTCTCTTCCAGCTCCTCGACGGTCTGCACTTCGGCCTGGATGAACAGGTCACGGTACTTTTCCAGCAAGGACGGCAGCTCGTCGCGGCCGACGCTGCCGCCATCGAGCACGGCCATCGGGTCGCGGCCCTGGTCGGCCAGGTGCTCGACCAGGATGAAGGTGAACAGCGACAGGCGCTGCGCGGTCTTGTTGACCTGAGCGGCGGCCTGCTCGGGCACGAAGTAGTAGAAACCGCGGGTATCGCACACCAGCTCGAAGCCCAGGGCCTTGAACAGGGTGCGGTATTGGTCCTGGAAGTTCGACAGCTGGGCGTACAGCTCAGGGTCGCGGCGGCTGATGTGGAAGCCCTTGAACAGCTCGCGGAAGATCGGCGCGAGCTGGGACAGTTCGGAAAGATCAAGATGCATTGGCTGGGCTCGCGTTGGAGTCGGACGTGGTCGTTGGCGTGGCTTCGCGGCTGGACGTCAGGGCGAAGGAGCGCAGGCTGACCAGGTGTTCGCGGGTGGTGTATTCCTGGCGTTCGAGGCGCTCGCGGCTGAAGCGCTTCTCCCGCGACAGGCGCGAGAACCAGTACAGCAGTTCGTCGGTGGCGCCTTCGGGCTCTTGCTCCAGCAGCCAGACCATCAGGTCCGGCAGGGGCAGGGCGTCTTCGCAGCGCTCGAGCATTTCCTTGACCGTGCGCGGGGCGCGGGGCAGTGGGCCTTTCTGCGACTTGTGCGCCTTGGGGAAGCGCGCCGGCTTGGGTTCGAATCGGGCCAGGGCGTAGACGTACGCCTCGACCTGGCTGGCACTGCCGAGGAAGGTGCTCTGCGGGCGGGTGAACATCGGCATGGCCGCTTGCGGCACCGCATCGATGCCCTTCTTGCGGATCACCGACAGGGCCAGGGCGGCGCCGCGGGTCACGGCGTTGTGCCGGCGTGCTTCTTCGCGCAGCGGCAGCAGCAGTTCACGGGCATGGCGCAGGGTGAGCTGGGCGCTGGTCTGCATCTCGAGGATGCGCGCATGGGTGCGCAGCAGCATGTCGTCGTCGACCAGGTGACCCAGGCGCGCCTGTTCGCCCAGCAGGCGCAGCAGCACGGTCTCGACCTTGCGCACGCCTTGCTCGAAGGCGCCGTCGGCATTGACCAGCTGGATCATCGGTTCGACGTACTCGTCCCAGGTCGCCAGGACTTCGGCGTAGCGCTGGCGCAGGGGAATCTGGCGGTTGCTGGTCTTGGCCCGTTCGGCCACGGCGACCAGCGCCTGTTCATCGTTGTCGAGCTTCTTGAGGACATCGCGCACGCGCATGTCGAGCAGACGCAGCTGGCGCGCCAGGTCGTCGCTGTCGCGGTTGTCGAAAGCGTCCTGGATGTGCCCGGCCAGGCGCTCCAGGTGGCGCAGGTAGGCCTCGATCTCCAGGCACAGGCCCAGGCGGTGCTCACGGCGCAGGTAGGCGAGGAAGTCGTGGATCTGGGCGTTGAGCTCGAAGCGGTTCGGGCTCTTGGCCACCGGCACCAGAATGTCCAGGCGGATCCACACGTCGAGCAGCTGGGTGATGTCCTGCGGCGTGCTTTCCACCTGTTGTCGGGCCAGTTGCTGGCGCAGCTCGACCAGGCTCAGGGTGCCTTGGTCGAAGCGCTCGCACAGCGGCTCGATCAAGGCCCAGTGTTCGGCTAGGGCGCGCAGGACGCGCTTGGGTTCGATCATTGGCGGGTCGACTCGTTGCCAAATAAAAGGGGCGATTGTACTGCATCCGGGGGGGAGGATTTCACCCCTTGGTCTGTAATGAGATCGCGCGCCGCCCGCGCGGCGCATCGCGAGCGGCGCTCGGTCTCACAACCCCTGCAAAACCCAAGGCGTACGCGCTAGAATACCCGCCAATCCTCACCCCCCCCCCGGACCCCGTGCCTTGCTGACCGAGCCCCGCCGCCGCGCCTACCTTTCCGCCATGCAAGTGGTGCACTGGCTGCCGCGCGCCGAACTGCCGTTCGCCGCACCGTCGCGCCCGGAACTGCTGCTGCCGTTGGCGCCGGTCGAGGACATTGCCGTCGAGGTGCGCCCGAGCGCGCCAGCGCCTGCCGAAACCCCCGCCGTCCAGGCTCGCACCGTCGAGCGCCCGAAGATCGAGATTCCCCGACCGGGCAGCGCACCCAAGCCCGCCAACAAGCCGGTCGAGGCCGAGGAGCAGGCCCCGGCGCCCCGTCCGGCGCCGGTACCGCCGCCACGTTTCGCACTGCAGTTGCTGCGCGCAGGTCGGTGCCTGGTGCTGGTCGAGCTGGCCACCGGGCAACCGTTCCAGAGCCGTGATCCCTCCTACCTGCTGCTCAAGGACATGCTGCGCGCCGCCGGCTTGCCCGACGCGCCGCAGATCATCGGCGAGCCGGTGCGCTGGCCATTGCTGGTGCGCGGCAGCATGGATCAGGGGCCGGAGGCGGCGCGCGACTTCGTCCAGGGCTTCATCGCAGCGCGCCTGGAAGAGGCGCCCTGCACCTGCCTGTGGCTGGTCGGCCTGCCCGCCGTGCGCTTCGCAGGCCAGGCCGATGACCAGGCCTACTACCAAGAACTGAAGGTCGAGGGCCTTGGCGACGCCTGGGCCTTGCCGGGCCTTGAACTGTTGATGGACGAGCCGCAGCGCAAGGCGGACGTCTGGCAAGCGATGCGCCGGCTGATGGCGCGCTGGAAGAGCGTTGAATGAGTGACTCGATCAGTTTCCGCCCGATGACCGAGGCGGATCTGGATGCCGTGCTTAAAATCGAATATGCCGCGTTCAGCCATCCGTGGACTCGCGGAATCTTCCAGGATGCGCTCAAGTCCTATGAGGTCTGGCTGATGTTCGACGGCCAGCAGCAGGTCGGCCATGGCGTGATCAATGTGATCATCGACGAGGCCCACCTGCTCAATATCACCGTCAAGCCGGAGAACCAGGGCCGCGGCCTGGGCCTGCGCCTGCTGCAGCACCTGATGGCCCGTGCCTACCAGCTCAACGGCCGGGAGTGCTTCCTGGAGGTGCGTGCCAGCAACCAGTCGGCCTACCGCCTGTACGAGCGCTACGGATTCAACGAAATCGGCCGCCGGCGCGACTACTACCCAGTCGCCGGCGGACGCGAAGACGCCCTGGTGATGGCCTGCACCCTGTTCGAAGAGTGACCTCGCAGGGGCTGGTCGAGTCACACAGGCATACCCTGATGAGGCAACGACCATGCATGACCTGCAGGAACTGATCGACAACAATGAACGCTGGGCCGATGCGATCAAGCAGCGCGACCCGGACTTCTTCGCCAAGCTGGCTCGCCAGCAGACCCCGGAATTCCTCTGGATCGGCTGTTCCGATGCCCGCGTGCCGGCCAACGAGATCGTCGGCATGCTGCCGGGCGACCTGTTCGTGCACCGCAACGTGGCCAATGTGGTGCTGCACACCGACCTGAACTGCCTGTCGGTGATCCAGTACGCGGTGGAGGTGCTCAAGGTCAAGCACATTCTGGTCACTGGCCACTATGGTTGCGGTGGTGTGCGCGCCGCGATGCAGGACCGCCAGCTGGGCCTGATCGACGGCTGGCTGCGTTCGATTCGCGACCTGTACTACGAAAAGCGCGGCGAGCTGGCCAAGCTCGATACCGAAGAAGCCAAGGTCGACCGCCTGTGCGAGCTGAACGTGATCCAGCAGGTGGCCAACGTGGCCCACACCAGCATCGTGCAGAATGCCTGGCATCGCGGCCAGGAGCTGTCGATCCATGGTTGCATCTATGGCATCAAGGATGGCCGCTGGAAGAGCCTGGACACCACCATCAGCGGGTTTGCCCAGTTGCCGCCGCAGTATCGCCTGCGGCCTTTGGAGTAGGTTTTCGCGGCTGCCCTGCCGCCCAATCGCGGGGCAAGCGCCGGTCCACTGTGGGAGCGGGCTTGTCCCGCGATTGGGCGGCGCAGCGGCCCCGTGCTTTACTCGCTGTAGTAGCTACACAGGAGTGAAGAATGAAAGGCATGAAGCTGCTGGCATGCGTGGCAGGGTTCCTGGCAAGCATGGCCCACGCCGATGAGCGTGATGTCTGGATGTTCGCCCAATGGGCAGGCGACCACCCGACCCGTGCCTTTCGCCAGATGCTGGTGGATGCCCGTCTCTACGGCGTGGTACCGATCCATCAGCTGCTGCGCTCGGCCTCGGACTGGCGCCTGTGTCGGGCCTCACCCTTTGCCGTGCCGCCGGCCACTCATTGGCCACAGGTGCGTGCCACCTTGATGTTGCTCAAGACACTCGACGAACAAGGCATCCTGCGTCAGTTCGAAGTGGTCTCGGCCTACCGCGACCCACGCCTGAATGCCTGTGCCGGCGGTGCGGTGGGCAGCGCCCATACCCGGGCTTTCGCGGTCGACGTGCTGCTGCCCGACTGGGCCGACCCCAACCCGCTGTGCCGGTTCTGGAAGCAGCATGGCCAGGCCTGGAACATGGGCCTGGGGCGTTATCCTTCCGGGCGCATCCACCTCGATACGGCTGGCTATCGCACCTGGGGTGGCGACGGCCGCTCGGGCTCGTCGTTCTGCACCAGGCCCAGGTGAGCGAGGCACGTCTGGCATTCGCCCATCACCCACTCGGCGAAGCGCTGGCGCTTGCCGCCGTCCTCCAGGGGCAGGGGGCTGAGCAGGTGGTAGGCAGAGCCGTCTCGCAGGAAGCCAAAGGGTGCTACCAGCTGCCCGCTGTCCAGTTCGTCACGGACCATCAACGCTGACGCGATGGCCAGCCCAAGCCCCGCGTTGGCGGCCTGGATCGACAGGTAGAAATGCTCGAAGTCGCTGCGCTCGGTGTGGCGTACCTTCTCTCCGGCCAGGCGCTGCCAGGTGTTCCAGGCGTCAGGCCGGGTGGCGCTGTGGAGCAGGCGCTGGCCGTCGAGGCTGTCAGCATGGCGTCGCTGGCCGACCGGGCCGATCCACTCCTCGCAAATCTTCAAGCTGTGCAGTGTGCGGTCCCAGTGGAAGTCGTCGCGCCGCAGCGCCAGGTCCACCCCGGCACGGCTGAAGTCCAGCGGCCCGCCCGCTGCCACAAGGTGCAGCTGCAGGTCTGGATGGGTGGCATGGAAGCGGGGCAGGCGCGGGATCAGCCAGCGCATGGCGATGGTCGGCTCGCACGACACCACCAGCACATTGCCTTGCGTCTGTGCTTGCAGGCGCTGCACTGCGCCTTCGAGTTGTTCGAAGATCGACTGGGTGGTGCCATGCAGGCTGCGACCGGCCGGGGTCAGGAACAGAGCGCGGTTGCGCCGCTCGAACAGCTCCAGGCCCAGGCTTTCCTCCAGCAGACGCACCTGGCGGCTGACAGCGCCGTGGGTCACGTGCAACTGCTCGGCGGCGCGCACGAAGCTTTCGGTCCGCGCGGCGACATCGAAATAACGCAGGGCGGTGAGTGGGGGCAGTTTCATGGTCGTGTGTCGTCTGTGCCGGCGCATCGCGGGGCAAGCCTGCTCCCACAAGGGAGAACCCGGGTAGCCTTTGGGGAGCGTGCTTGCACCGCGGTTGGGCCAGCAAGGCTTTCGTCTATCGGTGAAAAAAACTAACAGGTTTGCAGCACTATAAATCGATTTTTCCCCACGAATAAGCCCTCGATAATCAGCGCTCTGTGCATTTTCATCGCCAATCGAGGAGTTTTTCGTGAATGAACTGATCGCCGTCGCCCTGTTCACCGTGCTGGCCGTCATCAGCCCGGGCGCCGATTTCGCCATGGTCACCCGCAACAGTTATGCCCAGGGGCGCAAGGCGGGCCTGGCCGCAGCCCTGGGGATCGCCCTGGGCGTGCAGGTACATGTGTTGTACACCGTGCTCGGCATCGCCGTGATCATCAGCCAGAGCCCGGTGCTGTTCCTGGCCATGAAGGTGGTGGGGGCCGGTTATCTGGTCTACCTGGGCTACAAGTCGTTGACCAACACCTCGCGGATCTCGCTCGATGGCATCGGTCAGAGCCCTCGGGCTGGCGTGCTCCAAGGCCTGCGCACGGGTTTCCTGACCAATGCGCTGAACCCCAAGACCATGCTGTTCGTGGTCAGTGCCTATACCCAGGTGGTGCAGCCAGGCAGCCCGCTGGCGCTGGACTTCGCCTATGGGGTGTTCATGTCGTTTGCCCATTGGGCCTGGTTCAGCCTGGTGGCGGTGTTCTTCTCGAGCGCCGCGCTGCGCCAGGCGATGATCGAGCGGCAAGGGGTGGTCGACCGGGTGATCGGCGTGGCCTTGATCGGGCTGGGCCTGGTCGTGGTAGTGGCGGGCGTGCGTTGACGGTTTTTTCGAGGCAATAAAAAAGGGCTTATCTTTCGATAAGCCCTTTTTTGAAAGTGGTGGCTACACAGGGACTTGAACCCCGGACCCCAGCATTATGAATGCTATGCTCTAACCAACTGAGCTATGTAGCCGACTTGGCGCGCATTATTAGCTCGAATCGCGGCTCTGTCAACACTCGTTGTAAAAAAAATTTCCGGCCTTTCAAACGCTTAGCTGGGCGAGTCGCTCACTGCACACTCCAAACTGCAAACAACGCGCTATGCAGGCCTGGCCCGTCGAGCCGCGGATCGCATAAAAAGGTAGCTAAGTATCTAGTTCTTTCCTGATAATCGGATCCCAAATTCGCGGAAAGGACACAGCCATGGCCATCACCAGCGCCCAGACCTCCACCGGCACCAGCACCGCTGCAAAGGCCAGCCCACTGGTGATGCGCATCATCGGCTTCTGTGCCCTGGCACACCTGATCAATGACTTGATCCAGGCAGTGCTGCCGGCCATCTACCCGATGCTCAAGGCCAACTACAACCTGAGCTTCGCCCAGATCGGCCTGATCACCCTGACGTTCCAGATCACGGCCTCGCTGCTGCAACCCTGGGTCGGTTTCTTCACCGACCGGCGTCCGGCGCCGAACCTGTTGCCGCTGGGCACGTTGTGCACGCTGGTGGGGATCGTGATGCTGGCGTTCGTCGGCAGCTTCCCGATGATTCTGTTGGCATCGGCGCTGGTGGGCATCGGCTCCTCGACCTTCCACCCCGAGACCTCGCGCATTGCCCGCCTGGCATCGGGAGGACGCTTCGGCCTGGCCCAGTCGACCTTCCAGGTTGGCGGCAACGCCGGCTCCGCCCTCGGCCCGCTGCTGGCGGCGGCCATCGTCATTCCCTTCGGCCAGAGCCATGTGGCCTGGTTCGGCCTGGCCGGGCTGTTCTTCTTCGCCGTGACCTTGTTGCTGCGCGGTTGGTACAAGGGCCACCTCAACCAGTTCAAGGCCCGCAAGGCTGTGCAGGCCAGCCATGGCATCTCGCGCCAGCGGGTGATCCTGGCGTTGGTGGTGCTGGGCTTGCTGGTGTTCTCCAAGTATTTCTACATGGCCAGCTTCACCAGCTATTTCACCTTCTACCTGATCGAGAAGTTTGGCGTTTCGGTGGCTAGCTCCCAGCTGCACCTGTTCCTGTTCCTGGGCGCGGTGGCAGCCGGCACCTTCTTCGGCGGGCCGATCGGTGACCGAATCGGGCGCAAGGCGGTGATCTGGTTCTCGATCCTGGGCGTGGCACCGTTCACCCTGGCCCTGCCGTACGCCGACCTGTTCTGGACCAGCGTGCTCAGCGTAGTGATCGGTTTCATCCTGGCCTCGGCGTTCTCGGCCATCGTGGTCTATGCCCAGGAGCTGGTACCGGGCAGCGTGGGCATGATCGCCGGGATCTTCTTCGGCCTGATGTTCGGTTTCGGTGGCATCGGTGCGGCGCTGCTGGGCTACCTGGCCGACCTGCGAGGGATCGAATATGTATATGGGTTGTGCTCGTTCCTGCCGCTGTTTGGCTTGCTGGCAGTATTCCTGCCTTCCACCGGCAAGCGTTGATCGGTATTGGGACCGCGTTGCGCTCCAATCGCGGGACAAGCCCGCTCCCACAAAGGGCCTGCAAAAACAAATAGTTATGCGTTGTTCTATGAGAGCGGGCTTGCTCCGCGATTGGAGCGCGACGCGGTCCCAGCGCTTTTACGGGCCCACTGAACCGGCCAGTGTCGCAATTGACGTAACACCGGCCTCTGGCCTAGAGTGCCGCCTCCTTTCAATTCACGTAGTCGATGCAATGCGCCGTTCCCAGAGCCTTCGCCTTGTCCACCAGCCTGTCGTCCAGGCGGTGCGTCGTGCGTGGCCGAGCGACACGGTGCTCAAGCGTCGGCGCAGCGTGCTGTTCGCCTTCACCTTCTCGCCACACCTTGCCCTGAACTGATCCTTGCGCCCCTGCGTGCCCGCCTGCCGGCGTGGCTGCGGGCGGCTGCGTTCGCACATCTTTCCAGTGGTTTTTCCAGCCGCCCCGGCCCAGGGTGCCTTCGGGCGGCGAGCAAGGAGTGGTAATGAACATGCGTTTGCTGGCGGGCCTGTTGTTCGCCGTGTCGGTGGTGGGGTTCAGCCTGGGCGCGAGTCTGCCGCTGGTGTCGTTGCGTCTGCACGAGGCGGGGGCTGGCACCCTTGAGATCGGTATCCTCTCGGCCATCCCCGCGGCGGGCATGATGCTTTCGGCGTTCATGGTCGATGCCTGCTGCCGCCACTTGACCCGGCGCACCATCTATTTGCTGTGCTTCAGCTTGTGCACCCTGAGCATCGCGTTGCTCGAAGGCGCCTTCACCTCGATCTGGTACTTGGCGGTGCTGCGTCTGGCGCTGGGTGTCGGCATGGGCATCGCCATCATCCTTGGCGAGTCGTGGGTCAACGAGCTGTGCCCGGAGCACAACCGCGGCAAGATCATGGCGCTCTACGCTACCAGCTTCACCGGCTTCCAGGTGCTGGGCCCGGCCATGTTGGCGGTGCTTGGCGCCAACAGCCCGTGGGTCATCGGTGTGGTCACCGCCTGCTACGGCCTAGCGTTGCTGTGCATCCTGTTGACTGTTCCCAATGACCATGTCGAGCACGAGGAAGGCGAGAAGAGCTTTGGCCTGGCCGGATTCTTCCGGGTCGCGCCGGCGCTGTGCGTGGCGGTGTTGTTCTTCTCGTTCTTCGATGCCGTGGTGCTGTCGCTGTTGCCGGTATATGCCACCAGCCATGGTTTCGCAGTGGGTGCAGCGGCGTTGATGGTGACCGTGGTGTTCGCAGGCGACATGATCTTCCAGCTGCCCCTGGGCTGGCTGGCCGACCGGGTCGAGCGTACCGGGTTGCACCTGGTATGCGGTGTGGTCGCCATGGCGATCGGCATCGGCCTGCCGTGGCTGCTGCAGATGAGCTGGCTGCTGTGGCCACTGCTGGTGGTGCTGGGCGCCGTGGCTGGCGGTATCTATACCCTGGCGTTGGTGTTGATCGGCCAGCGCTTCAAGGGCCAGGACTTGGTGACGGCCAATGCCAGCGTGGGCTTGCTGTGGGGCGTCGGCAGCCTGGTCGGGCCGCTGGTCAGCGGGGCAGCGATGGACGTGGCACCGCACGGGCTGCCCATGGCGCTGGCCGTGATGGCAGGGTTGTTCGTGTGCTTTGCCCGGCAGTCCTACCGGCGGGCAGGGAAGCTGCGAGCCGTTACGGACTGAGGCGCGGCAATTACCTGCGCAAGAACCGTCGTTCGGTCGGTCAAGGGTTGGTCTAAGCTGGTCCTTTTCCGATCATCGGAGGCTATCGCGCATGATCCACGCCGACCTCTCGCCCTCGGCCTATCGCCAGGCCACGGACTTTCTCGCGGCGCTCGACCCAGACTGGGCCCGGCACATCGCGGCCATCGGCCCCTGCCAGCACAGCGCTGTGCCTGAGCGCGAGCCCTTCGAAGCGCTGGTGCGGGCGGTGGCCTACCAACAGCTGCACGCCCGGGCGGCCGAAGCGATCCTGGCGCGTCTGCTGGCGTTGTACCCGGGGGCCGCGTTCCCAAGCCCCGAGCAACTGCTGGCCACGCCGCCCGAGATGCTGCGCGGCTGTGGCTTTTCTGCGAGCAAGCTGGCAACGGTGCAGGGGATCGCCCAGGCGCGTCTGGACGGCATCGTCCCCAGCCGCGAGCAAGCGCTGGCATTGCATGACGATGTGCTGATCGAGCGTCTGGTGAGCCTGCGTGGCGTCGGGCGCTGGACCGTGGAGATGCTGTTGATCTATTGCCTGGAGCGCTCCGATATCCTGCCGGTGGACGACTTCGGCGTGCGCGAGGGGTATCGTCGGCTCAAGGGCATGGACAAGGCACCGACGCCGGCGCAGATGCGTTCGCTGGGAGGCGGCTGGAGCCCGTATCGGACCGTGGCGTCCTGGTACCTGTGGCGCGCCTGAACGTATGGCGCTGTCTCATCGGCGGCCGGCTGGTACGGCGGTGCCTCTGAAAACAGCGCGGGACAGGTGGGAGCCGGCTTGCCGGCGATGAATGCACCACAGATTACCCAGCAATAAACGGAGTGCCCGTTCCAACCCGGCCTGTCAGGCTTGCAACCATCAGCCGCCAGGAGAGAATTCATGAAGCCTGCCACCGCCTACGCCACCGACGCCGACCGCTGGTTCGCCGTGCAAAGCCGCGACACGGCGGCCAGTGGTCATTTCGTCTACGCCGTACGCACCACGGGCGTCTACTGCCAGCCTGGCTGCAAGTCGCGCCTGGCCAAGCGCGAGAACGTCGAGTTCTTCGACGACGCCGACGCCGCCGAAGCGGCCGGTTACCGTGCCTGTCGCCGCTGCACCGAGGGCAAGGCTCTGCAGTCGATGCGCCGCACCGAGTTGGTGGCCCGCGCCTGCCGGTTGATCGAGGCCAGCGAGACGGCGCCTAACCTCGACCAGCTCGGTGTACAGCTGGCCGTCAGCCCCTTCCACCTGCACCGCGTGTTCAAGGCCGAGACCGGGCTCACGCCCAAGGCCTATGCCTCGGCCTACCGCGCCCGGCGCCTGCGTGAGCGGCTCGACGACCGCGCCAGCTCGGTGACCGAGGCCATCTATGACGCCGGCTACAACTCCAACAGCCGCTTCTACGAGAGCGCCGGCCAACGCTTGGGGATGCGCCCGAGGGAGTATCGGGCCAAGGGCGCGGGCTCGACCATTCACTTCGCCATCGGCCAATGCTCGCTCGGCGCGATCCTGGTGGCGCAGAGCGAACGGGGCATCTGCGCCATCCTGTTGGGCGAGGACCCCGAGCGCTTGCTCGAGGAGCTGCAGGACCAGTTTAGCAAGGCTCGGCTGATCGGCGGCGACGCCGGTTTCGAACGCCTGGTCGCCGAGGTGGTGGGCTTCGTCGAGCAACCGGCCCTGGGGCTGGCGTTGCCGTTGGACGTGCAAGGCACGGCCTTCCAGGAGCGCGTCTGGCAGGCGCTGCGCGAGGTTCCCGCGGGCAGCACGGTCAGCTACACCGACATCGCCGAACGCGTCGGTGCACCCAAGGCCGTGCGCGCCGTCGCCCAGGCCTGCGCCGCCAACTGCCTCGCCGTGGCCATCCCCTGCCACCGGGTGGTACGCCGTGACGGCGACCTCAGCGGCTACCGTTGGGGCGTGGAGCGTAAACGGCAATTGCTCACGCGAGAAACGGCACTCACCTGAGCGCTGCGAGCAGCGTAGAATCCCCGCCCAATCGAGCGTGTAAATAGGGGAATTCGATGAGGCGCCTGAGCCTTTACCGTTTTTGTGTAGCAACGCTTGCCCTGCTGTTGTGGGTAGCCACGCCGGCCTGGTCGGCACAGGTCGGGCCGTTGAGCGCGGGTGAGCTGCCCACGCTGGATGAGAACGCCAGCCTGGAGCAGTTGAGCGACCGCCTGGACCAGGTCCGCCAGGGGCTTACCAGCGAGGCCAACGATGACTTGCTGTCCCAGCTGCGTCAGGCCGCCTTGCAGGTGCAACGCCAGGCTGACGCCCTGGGCACGCAACGCACCTCCGACGTGGAGCGCCTGGACGACCAGCTCAAGGTGCTCGGCCCGGTGCTGCCCGACGAAGCCGACAGCATCACCCGCCAGCGCAAGCAGTTGAGCGATGAAAAGAAATCGGTACTGGCCGAACAACAGCAGGCGGTGAAGCTGACCCAGTCGGCCCGTGACCTGGCCACGCAGATCGTCAACCTGCGCCGCAGCCAATTCAATTCGCAGGTCACCACCCGCGCCGCCAGCCCACTGAGCCCGGCGTTCTGGTCGAGCTTGATCCGCCCGACCGACGAAGACGTGGCACGCCTGCGCGACTTGCGCGGCGAGGCGACCGATGCCGTGGCCAGTGCCTTCAGTGCCGAGCACCGCTGGTTGTTCGTCAGCAGCCTGGTGGCCGCCTTGCTGGTCTGGACACTGGTGCGCAAGGTGCTCGAACGGCTGCTGGCCGATGCCATGATCCGCTGGCTGCCCGAAGGCCGCCTGCGGCGCAGTGCCTTGGCCTTGAGCGTCAGCCTGGCGACCCTGAGCACCATCGGCGGCTCGGTGTCGCTGGTGCGCTGGGGCCTGGAGAATAGCGCCGAGCTGGGCAGTAACATCGCCAGCCTGACCAACCATATCCTCACCCTGGTGGTGTTCAGCGCTTTCATCGCCGGCCTTGGCCGCGCCATGCTGATGCTGCAGCGCCCCTCCTGGCGCCTGCCGCCGATCCCGGACGAAGTGGCCAGCGCCCTGGGCTGGTTCCCCCAGGTTCTGGCCCTGGCGCTGATGGTGCTGCTGACCCAGGAACGCATCAACAGCGTGATCGGCACCAGCCTGGCGCTGACCGTGGCCACCAACGGCCTGACCGCCCTGGTGGTGTCGCTGATCTTCGTTGCGGCCCTGGTCTGTTACCGCCGCGCGCGCACACGGCACCAGCTGGAGCGCCCGCCTGGGTTGGCCGGGCTGATACCGTTCGTGATCGTGGTCTGGGTGGGGCTGATCCTGTTGGCCCTGCTCACCGGCTACCTGACCCTGGCCTACTTCCTCACCGCCAAGCTGCTGTGGATCAGCGTGGTGGCAACCTGCGCCTACCTGCTCATCACGGTGTTCGGTGACCTGTGCGAAACCCTGTTGTCGCCGCGTCAGCCCAGTGGCCTGGCATTGTCCTCGGCGCTTGGGCTGCAGCCGCGCCACCAGGCCCAGGCCAGTACCATACTGGCCGGTATCGGGCGCACGGTGCTGCTGTTCGTCGCCGGCCTGCTGGTGCTCATGCCCTCGGGCACCAGCCCCGGCGAGCTGCTGCTGAGCCTGGCGGAATGGGACGGCAGTGGCGGCAAGGTGCTCGGCAACCTGAACATCGTGCCGCAGGACATCTTCCTGGCCATGGCCATGTTCCTCGGAGGGCTGTTCGCCATCCGCGTGGTCAAGCGTTGGCTGAGCGAGCGCCTGCTGCCGGAGACCGACATGGATGCCGGCATGCGTGCCTCCCTGGTGACCCTGGTCGGCTACCTGGGCTTCCTGTTCCTGGCCATGCTGGTGATGTCGACCCTGCGCATCAACCTCACCAGCCTGACCTGGGTGGTCAGTGCGCTGTCGGTGGGTATCGGTTTCGGCCTGCAGCAGATCGTGCAGAACTTCATCTCCGGCCTGATCCTGCTCACCGAGCGCCCGGTCAAGGTGGGCGACTGGGTGAGCCTGGCCGGGGTGGAGGGCGACATCCGCCGGATCAACGTGCGTGCCACGGAAATCCAGATGTCCGACCGTTCCACAGTGATCGTGCCCAACTCGCAGTTCATTTCCCAGAACGTGCGCAACGTGACCATGGGCAACGCCCTGGGCGTGGTCGGCATCACCCTGACCCTGCCGTTGGACACCGATGCGAACAAAGTGCGCGAGCTGCTGCTGGCGGCGTTTCGCGAGCATGAGTCGATCCTCGATGCGCCAGCCTCGTCGGTGACCTTCAAGGACCTCACTGCCAGCGGGATGGTGATCAACGTCAGCGGTTACGTGAGCAGCCCACGGCAGGTGTCGGGTGCGCGCAGCGACCTGCTGTTCACGGTACTGGGGCGGTTGCGTGACGAAGGTATCGCGCTGTCTTCGCCGCAGAGCATGGTGTTGTTGCAGGACAGCGCACGGCCGGCTGACGAAGCGCGGTGAGGCCTGGGGCTGCTGTGCAGCCCTTTCGCGGCACAAGGCCGCTCCTACAGGGGGAGTGCCTTGTGCCTGGTTCAGTGCTGCTTCGCCCGTCTGATGCGTAGCAGGATCATTCCCAGCACCACCATCACCGGCACTGCCATCCCCACCAAGGCCTCGCGCGCCGTCAGCCCGGCACCCAGTACATTCAGGCCGCCATACAGCAGCTTGAACAGGTTCAGCAGGTAGTAGGTGATGGCGATGATCGACAGCCCTTCCACGGCCTTCTGGATCTTCACTTGGGTATCGGCCCGGGCATTGAGGCTGCGCAGGATGCCGGCGTTCTGTTCTTCCATCTCCACCTGCACGCGCGCCTGCAGCAGGTCGCCCAGGTTGGCCACATTCTTGGCCAGTTGCTCCAGGCGCTGCTCGGTGGCGGCGCAATAGCGCACGGTCGGCTTGAAGCGTCGCTCGATGAACACCCCCAGGCGCTGGCAATCGCCCACGTGGCTTTCGCGCAGCTCGCCCAGACGTTCGAACACCAGCTGCGCATAGGCCTGGGTGGCGCCAAAACGGTGGCGGGTCTTCACCGTGCGGCTGACTACCTGGCGCGAGAGGTGGGCGATGGCTTCGAGCAGGGCCTTGGAGTCATGGCCGTCGACGCTGGCACTGCGCTCGGAGAGGCTCACCAGGGTCCGGTCGAAGGCGTCCAGCTCCTGGCTCAGGGTCTTGGCTGTGGCCAGGGCCAGCGAGGCCATCATGCGGTAGGTCTCGATTTCCAGCAGACGGCGGATCATTCGGCCCTGGCGATAGGCGTTCAGGCGCCGATTGACGAACAGCAGGCGGTTGGTGCCGTCTTCGGTCAGGCGAAAATCGCTCCACACCACCGCGTCGCCGCCACCGACGCAGGAACCACAAGGGTCCTTGAAGCCGTAGCGGGTCAGGTCCAGGTCCTGCTCGCCACGCACCAGCACCTGCACGGCATTGATCACCTGGTCTGCCTGGGGGGCGATGGCGTCGGCCAGGACCTGGGGCAGCGCCTGCCAGCCGGCATCGTGGGTGGCGCAGGGCACTACCAGGATCAGCGTGAAGAACTCGGCGTGGCGCTCCCATTTGAAGGGGTTGCCGTCCAGCCGGGTGATGCCCTGGGCGGCCTCCATGTCGACAGCGTCCGGGCAGCAGCGTTGCAGCAAGGCCAGGCAGGCGGTGTCATTGCCCAGCAGGGCCAGGTGGTGGACATGGGCAGGCTCGTCGAAGTACAGCGACGGGCGGGCGTGCAGCTCGTTATGCAGGGCGGTGCGTTGCGGGTGCATGGGAGGTCTGGCCTGGTGTTGTGATTGTTGGGCTACCAGGGGTGGGACTTTGCGGCGAGGGGTAAAAGTCACCAGAGACATGGGCTTTTATGTGTGAGGCGGCTTTTTGTAGGCGCGGCCTTGTGCCGCGAAAGGGGCGCATGGCGCCCCCAAGCGGATATCAGCCCAGGCAACGCGTCACATGCTTGACCGACTGGTACGCTGACAGCCCCCATGGCCCGAGCTCGCGGCCGATGCCGCTGCCCTTGGTCCCGCCCCAGGAGGTCTCGACGAATACCGCCTGCACCGAGTTGATCCACACATGGCCGACTTCCAGGGCGTCGGCCACACGCTCGGCGCGCTCCAGATCGGCGCTGCACACGGTGGCGACCAGGCCGAAGCGGCTGTCGTTGGCCTGGGCGATGGCCTGCGCCTCGGTGGCGAAGCGGCGGGCGCACAGGACGGGGCCGAAAATCTCCTCGTTCCACAGGCGGCTACCCTCGGGCACCTCCACGTACACGGTGGGGCTGACGAACCAGCCGTCGCGGTCCAGCACCTGGCCACCGGTGAGGCAGTGCAGGCCTTCTTCGCGAGCAATGGCGAAGTAGCTGGCGACCTTGAGCCATTGCGCCTGGCTGGTCAGCGGGCCCATGGCCACGTCCTCGACCAGCGGGTTGCCCACCTGCATCTGTTCCAGGGCCGCCTTCAGGCGTGGCAGCAGCGCGTCGGCGATGCCGTCCTGGACCAGCAGGCGCGAGGTGGCCGAGCACATCTGCCCGGCGTTCCAGGTGATGCCGGCGACGATCCATTCCACGGCCTGGTCCACGTCGCAGTCATCGAACACCACGATCGCCGATTTGCCACCGAGCTCCAGGGTCACGGGGCGGCACTGGGCTGCAGCAGCGCGCATGACCTGGCTGCCTACGCCGTTGCTGCCGGTGAACGACAGCTTGTCCAGGCCGTTGTGGCTGCTCAGGGCGGCGCCGGTCTCGGCCTTGCCGTTGACGATGTTCAGCACCCCGGCGGGAAGGTTCAGCGCCTCGGCGATCTGGCCGTAGGCCTGTTCAATCAGCGGGGTGACTTCCGAAGGCTTGAGCACCACGGTGCAACCGGCGGCCAGGGCCGGGGCGAGCTTCCACGCGCTGGTCACCAGGGGGAAGTTCCACGGCACGATCAAGCCGACCACGCCCACCGGCTCTAGGCGCGTACGGGCTGTGAAGCCGGGGGCGGCCAGGGGGACCTCGGCATTCTTGCCAGGCAACTGCTCGGCAAGGTCGGCGTAGTAGCCGAACGTGGCCACGGCATCGTCCAGGTCGATCTCGGCTTCGTGGCGGGGCTTGCCGTTGTTGCGCATTTGCAGGGTGATCAGGGCTTCGCGGCGCTGGCCAAGTTGTTCGGCGAAGCCACGCAGCAGCGCGGCACGCTCGCCCGGAGCAGTGGCTTTCCAGGCGGGAAGGGCACGACAGGCGGCGGCCACGGCTTGGTCGACCTGGGCAGTGCTGGCGGACATCAGCTCGGCGAATGGCTGGCCCAATGCGGGGTCATGCACGGTGATGCAATCGTTGCCTTGGCCTTCGACCCAGCGGCCGTCGATGTAGTGGGGGTTGGTCATGGTCGGGTTCCAGTCAGGCGGATTCGGCGGTGGTCACCGGCGTGCGCGGGGCGCTTTTGCAGCGCACCCAACGCGGGCCCTGGGGGCCATAGACGCCGGCGGGTTCAGGGAACAGATTGAGCAGGGCGATATACAGCAGGCCAGCCATGCCCAGGGTGACCGGCAGGCTCAGGTCGATTCCGCCGGCCAGCTCGCCCAGCGGGCCGACGAACTGCCCCGGCAGGTTGACGAAGCACAGGCCCACCGCCGCGCTGGGAATCCAGGCGCCCATGCCGCGCCAGTTCCAGCCATGGGTGAACCAATAGTGCCCGCCACGCTGGCCACGGGTGAACACCTGCAGGTCGTCGGCATGGTAGAAGCCGCGACGGGTGACCAGGCCGAGGATCATGATCACCATCCAGGGGCTGGTGCAGGTGATGATCAGCACGGCGAAGGTGGACACGCTCTGCACCAGGTTGAAGGTGAAGCGGCCGATGAAGATGAAGGCGATGGCGGCGACGCCGATCAGCAGGGTCGCGCCGGCGCGGCTGAGCAGGCGCGGGAACACGCTGGACATGTCCAGGCCGGTGCCATACAGCGAGGTGGTGCCGGTGGACATGCCGCCGATCACCGCGATCAGACACACCGGTAGGAAGAACCAGCCCGGCGAGATCGCCAGCAGGCCGCCGACGTAGTTGTTGGCCGCGATGTAGTCCGGGGCCTGGGTGGCCACCAGGGTCGCGGTGCACAGGCCGAACAGGAACGGGATCAGGGTCGCCGCCTGGGCGGCGATCACAGCCAGCATGATGCGTGCCTTGGGCGTCTGACGCGGGATGTAGCGCGACCAGTCGCCGAGGAATGCGCCGAACGAGACCGGGTTGCTCATGGCCAGGATCGCCGCACCGACGAAGGCGGCCCAGAAACCGGGTTGGCCGAGGTTGACGCTACCGGCGAAGTGCATGTCGAAGGGGCCGGCGAAGGCCAGGATGCCCAGCAGGAACAGCAGGCTCGAGGCCCATACCGCGATCTTGTTGACCCACAGCATGAAGCGGAAGCCAAAGATGCACACCACCAGCACCAGCACCGCGAACAGGCCGTAGGCCAGGCCCAGGGTCAGGTCGGTTTCCGGCAGCCCGGCCAGGCGTTTGGCGCCACCGACCAGGGCGTCGCCTGAACTCCAAACCGACAGCGAGAAGAACGCCACGGCGGTGAGCAACGACAAGAACGAACCGACGATACGCCCATGCACGCCGAAGTGCGCGCCGGACGATACCGCATTGTTGGTGCCATTGAGCGCACCGAACAGGCCCATGGGGGCGAGGATCAAGGCGCCCACCCCGACGCCGAGCAGGATGGCCCATAGCCCGGCCTGGAACGACAGGCCGAACAGCACCGGGAAGCTGCCCAGCACGGCGGTGGCGAAGGTGTTGGCACCGCCGAAGATCAGGCGGAACAGGTCCAGTGGGGTCGCGTCGCGTTGATCATCGGGGATCTGTTCGACGCCATTGGTCTCGATACCGGTCGAGTGGCTCATGGTAAGGCTCCAGCGCGGTTGTTGTGAGTCGGCGCGATGCGCGGACTTTCTTGTGGTGCGTTGGCAGTGCGGCAGGGCCGCGACATCAGGTGTCGGAGGCGACCGACAGGTGTTCGTGGCAGGCCAGCCAACGTTCGCCCTGGCGCTTGAAGACGATGGTCTCGCGCTCGGCCAGCCGGTGCTCTTGGCCTGCGATGCGAATGTGCGTGGCCACGTCGTGCATGAAGATCGCCACCTCACCTTGCAAGCTCACCTGCGCGTTGCTGGACTGGCATGCCAGCACGGCAAAGCCTTCGGCCTGCCATTGCGCCCACAGCGTTTCATAGGCACGGCGCGAGAGCAGCGGGTGCGGCAAGGTGTGGAAGAGGAACGTGGCGTCTTCGCTGAAGCAGGCGAAGTAGCGGGCGGTGTCGTTGCTGGCGAAGGCGTCGACGAGGTCGGCGGCGGCTTGCCTTACCTGGAGGGTCTGGTCCACGGGCGTGGCCTCACGATTATTGTGATTGTTGGTGAAGCGATTCTGGTGAGGGGCGACGGAGGGAAAAATCGCTGGGGATAAATAATCAGTTCAGAAATTTGTGAACCAATTCCATGTCCGCACGCACCCTACAGGATAAGTGCTGGCACTCAGGCAAAAGCGTTCACCAAATGGAACGCAGGGGGGCGAATTCGGCCTCTACCGACAGGCCGTTTATCGAACTAACGTTGTGTCTGTACCAGCTGCAACCTGCTGATGAAATAACCTGGCTCGGGAAGCCATGCCTTGGCGCAGGGTTCCCCGTCCGTGTCTCGAGGTACCGAATGGGTCCACTGATTGCCTATTTCAAGCTGGCCTTGAACCCCGGGCGCGGGGTGCTGTTGTTCGCGCTGCGCACCCTCGTCGCAGGCCTCCTGTGCCTGTACCTGGCGTTCATCTTCGACCTGGAACAACCGAAGTGGGCGCTGATGACCGTGATCATCATCAGCCTGCCGCTGGCCGGCATGACCCTCAAGCGCAGCTTCGCCCAGGTGCTCGGCACAGCGGCGGGCGCAGCCGTGGCGGTGGCGATCATGGCGCTGTTCCCCCAGGCGCCGATGCCTTTCATCGTCTGCCTGTCCCTCTGGCTGGCCTTCTGCACGGCCGGGGGGACCTTGTTGCGCTACACCGATTCCCACGCCTTCGTCCTGAGTGGGTTCACTGCCGTGGTGGTGGCGATGCTGGCGGTCCCGGAGCCGGACGGTATTTTCCTGCTGGCCATCACCCGGCTGACCGAAACCCTGCTGGCCGTGGTCTGCGTGGCCGTGGTCAGCCTGTTGACCGCTCGCCCCCAGGCGGTGGCGCAGGGGTATTTCAGCAAGGTCGATAGTCTGGTCAAGCTGATCGCCCGTCACGCGGCCGAAGTGGTCCGTACCGAAGAAGACGAGGCGGCGTTCAGTCAACGCCAGGCGCAGCTGATCGCTGAGATCAGCGCGCTGGAAGGCCTGCGCCGGCACCTGTATTTCGATGCGCCGCACCTGCGCAGCGCCGACGGGCTGGTGCAACTGCTGGCCAACCAGTTGGTGCTGCTGGTGTCGCGTCTGTTGGTGCTGCGCCAGCAACGCGAGCTGATCAAGCAGCATTGGCAAGGGCCGCTGCCGGCCGGCATCCAGCTGCTGCGCCTGGCCGAGCTGGACAGCCTGGACGCGCTGGCCCGCGACGGTGTGGCGTTGTCGGCGAGCGGGCGCAAGGCGATCCGCTGCCTGCACCAGGGCTTCGACCAGGCTGCCGACCGCGCCGAGTTTCTCAACGAGCCATTGCCGCCGCGCATGCGTTCGCTGGCCTGGGCCCTGCGCTGGGAGCAGGCGCGCCTGTTGCAGCAACTCGATGAGCTGATCGAGCTCAACGAGGCGATCCAGCAGGGCAGGGCGGCCAGCTGCCCTCATGACCAGGGGCGGTTCAGTGCCCTGCACCTGGATTTTCGCCTGGCCGGCATGAATGCCGTGCGGGCATTCCTGGCCTTGTTCCTGGCCGGCTGGCTATGGATCGAAACGGCCTGGGACGGCGCGCGCTCCGGGGTGATCCTGATCGGCGTGATGTGTTCGCTGATGGCGACCCTGCCAAGGCCCTTACTGGCGAGCCAGAACTACAACCGCGGCCTGCTGGTGGCGCTGGTGCTGTCGGCGTTGTACCAGTTTGCGCTGCTGCCGATCTTCACCGATTTCGAAATGCTTGCCCTGTGCCTGGCGCCGTTGCTCTACCTGGCAGCCGTTGGCCTGGCAAACCCGATGACCGCCGGCATCGGCATGGGCATCGGCCTGATCAGCCTGTTGATGATCGGGCCGCAGAACGTCGGCGCCTACCACAACAGTGCCATCCAGTGGTTCGAGTTCGCGGGTGGCTACGTGGTCGCCGGGGTGCTGGCCATGGTGGTGTTCGCCTTGGTCTTTCCATTCAATGCGCCAAAACGCATGGCCCGGCTGTTCCGCCTGACCCGTGACGATGTGTACCGGCAGGTGACCGAGGGCAACGGGTTGACCCACCAGTTCGACTTCGAAAGCCGTACGCTCGACCGCCTGTCCGCGATGATCGGCTTGCTGCCGGCGGCGACCGACCCGCGTTCCCGGGCGCTGTTCGATTGCAGCCTGGTTTGCCCGGCATTGGCCATTGCCCTGGGCCAGGCGCGTACCCAGTGCGTGACCAGCGTGGCGCTGCCAGAAGGCACGAAAGCCCGTTTAGGCCTAGTGTTGCAGGGGATGGCCGAGGTCATCGGCGGGCAACGCCCGGTGGACATCGACGGGCTGTTGCAGGAGGCCGAACGGGTCGGCCAGGCCCTGGATGCGTTGCACGAGGCGCACCTGGACGCTGATCGGGAAGCGCTGCGGCGCTTGTTCATCCTGCGCGTGGCGCTCGCGGTTGCCAGTCAGTTGCTGCAGCGCTATCGGTCGGTCCTGGCGGGGCCTCTGCCGCTGCCTGAACAGGAGGGCGCCCATGCCCATTGATTTCGAATTTGGCGGTGTCTACCTGCCGCCCATTGCCCAGGCCCTGCTGTTGGGGCTGCCATTGTTCCTGATCGCCGATGCCGTGCTGCGTCGGGTTGGCGTGTTGGCGCGGGTCTGGCACCCGGCGCTGTTCCAGGGAGCCCTGTATGCCGCGATCTGCGCGGCCCTCGTATTGTCGATGGGAGCGAGCGTCTGAAATGCCTGCGTTGAAACCTGTTGTGGCCAAGGCCTTGACTTTGGTGGTGTTGGCGATTGCCGTCGGCCTGGTCTGGCTCGCCTGGAACTACTACACCCGCGCGCCCTGGACCCGCGATGCGCGGGTACGCGCGGATGTGGTGACCTTGTCGGCGGAAGTCGCCGGGCGCATCATCGAGCTACCTGTGCAGGACAACCAGTTCGTCCACCGCGGCGACTTGCTGTTGCAGATCGACCCTGCCCGCTACGAACTGGCCGTGCTGCATGCCGAGCGCGCAGTCGAGGTGGCCCGAGCCACCCTGGGGCAATCACAGGCCGCCATCGTCGCCAGCGAGGCGTTGCTCAAGCAGCGGCGCAGCGAGGAGCAACGGCGCCGTAAGCTGCAATCGATGTCGGCGATTTCTGCCGAAGAATGGGAAAAGTCCGGCACCGATGTCGCCGTGGCCCAGGCGGACCTGCTGCGCGAGCAATCCAACCTGGGGCTGGCGCAGGCCAATGTGAAACTCGCCGAAGCCACGCTCAAGCAAGCGCGCCTGGACCTTGAACACACCCGCGTGAGCGCCCCGGTCAATGGCTACGTGACCAACCTGCTGACCCGTCAGGGTGACTTCGCCCAGCCCGGCGCGCCGCTGCTGGCCCTGGTGGACAGCGAGTCGTTCCATGTCAGCGGTTACTTCGAGGAAACCAAGCTGCCGAAGATCAAGATCGGCAGCCGGGCACGCATCGAATTGATGAGCGGCGAGCGGCTGCAAGGCACCGTGGAAAGCATCGCCTATGCGATCACCGACCGGGAGAACCAGCCGGGCAACCGCCTGCTGGCCAACGTCAACCCGAGCTACACCTGGGTCAAGCTGGCCCAGCGCATCCCGGTGCGTCTGCGCCTGGAGCGCGCGGCCGATGCGCCACCACTGCGCGCGGGCACTACCGCGACGGTCACCATTCTTGAATAGTGTTTGAGTGGGCCGTCGCTGCCTGGTTCGCCTGGCCAGCAGCACCAGTCACAAGGAGCGGGCTTGTCATATCACCGTCGCCTGGCAAGGGCTGCGCCCTTGATCGCGGGACAAGTCGGACCGCCGCACCGCCGCTCTTACAAGGGCAGGCGCCAAAAGAAAAACCCCTTGAGGCGCCTGTCCTCAAGGGGTTTTTTCTAACGTATGGTTATCACACGTTGAAGCGGAAGTGCATCACATCGCCGTCCTTGACGATGTAGTCCTTGCCTTCCAGGCGCCATTTGCCGGCTTCCTTGGCGCCGCCCTCACCCTTGAACTGGATGAAGTCGTCGTAGGCCACCACTTCGGCGCGGATGAAGCCTTTCTCGAAGTCGGTGTGGATAACGGCAGCGGCTTGCGGGGCGGTGGCGCCGACGCGTACGGTCCAGGCGCGGACTTCCTTCACACCGGCGGTGAAGTAGGTCTGCAGGTTGAGCAGGCTGTAACCGGCGCGGATCACGCGGTTCAGGCCAGGCTCTTCCAGGCCCAGGGCCTCGAGGAACATGTCCTTCTCTTCACCTTCTTCCAGCTCGGCGATCTCGGCTTCGATCTTGTTGCACACCGGCACCACGATCGCGCCTTCTTCCTCGGCGATGGCCTTGACCACGTCCAGGTGCGGGTTGTTCTCGAAGCCGTCCTCGGCAACGTTGGCGATGTACATCACCGGCTTGCTGGTCAGCAGGTGGAAGCCGCGGATAACGGCCTTCTCTTCGGCGCTCATGTCCTTCATCAGGCTGCGGGCCGGCTTGCCGTCGGTGAAGTGGGCGATGAGTTTTTCCAGCAGAGCCTTCTGTGCCAAGGCGTCCTTGTCGCCGCCCTTGGCGTTGCGTGCGACCTTCTGCAGTTGCTTCTCGCAGCTGTCGAGGTCGGCGAAGATCAGTTCCAGGTCGATGATCTCGATGTCACGCTTGGGGTCGACGCTGTTGGAGACGTGGATCACGTTCTCGTCTTCGAAGCAGCGCACCACATGGGCGATGGCGTCGGTCTCGCGGATGTTGGCGAGGAACTTGTTGCCCAGGCCTTCACCTTTCGAAGCGCCAGCGACCAGGCCGGCGATGTCGACGAATTCCATGGTGGTGGGCAGCACGCGTTCAGGCTTGACGATCGCGGCCAGGGCGTCCAGGCGTGCGTCGGGCATCGGCACGATGCCGCTGTTCGGCTCGATGGTGCAGAAGGGGAAGTTCTCTGCCGCGATGCCGGACTTGGTCAGGGCGTTGAACAGGGTGGACTTGCCGACGTTGGGCAGGCCGACGATGCCGCAATTGAAACCCATGGGTATTCCCCTCTCTAGGAAATCAGGCCTTCTGGCTGTGCAGTTCGCGCATCGCCTTGGCGAAGTCGCCGGCGAGGACGTCCGGCATCACGCCGAGGGCAAAATCGATGCTGGCGTCGAGCTTCTCCTGCTCGGCGCGCGGTGCGCGGCCCAGGACGAAGTTGGAGACCAGTTTGGCGTCGCCCGGGTGGCCGATGCCAAGCCGCAGGCGGTGGAAGTCGTTCTGGTTGCCGAGCTGCGCGATGATGTCGCGCAGGCCGTTGTGCCCACCATGGCCGCCGCCCTTCTTGAGTTTGGCGACGCCCGGAGGCAGGTCGAGTTCGTCATGCGCCACCAGGATCGCTTCCGGCTTGATGCGGAAGAAATTGGCCAAGGCCGCTACGGACTGGCCGCTGCGATTCATGTAGGTGGTGGGGATCAGCAGGCGAACATCGTTGCCCTGATGGCTGAACTTCGCCGTCAGGCCGAAATATTTTTTGTCAGCGGACAGCGAAACGCGCTGGGCGCTGGCAAGGCGTTCTACGAAAAGAGCCCCTGCGTTATGCCGGGTCTGTTCGTATTCGGGGCCGGGGTTACCCAGGCCGACGATCAACTGGATGGCGGTCACGTCAGGGGCTCTTCCTTGGAGTTGGTGGGTTACGGTGCGCGCGGCACTGTAACCCGATCAACGCCGGCGCGCGAGTGGATTACTCGGCAGCGCCTTCAGCTGCTTCAGCGGCAACGCGCGGGGCGTGGACGTTGGCAACAGCTTTGTCATCACCGTGGGCCAGAGCGACGAACTCTACGCCTTTCGGAGCTTTCAGGTCCGACAGGTGGATGATGGTGCCGATTTCAGCGTTGGCCAGGTCGACCTCGATGAATTCAGGCAGGTCCTTGGCTTCGCAGGACACTTCGATCTCGGACTCGACGTGGGAGATCTCGCCGCCTTTCTTGACCGGGGCTTCTTCGTTGATGAAGTGAACCGGTACCTTGGCAGTCAGCTTCTGGCCAGCAACGACGCGAACGAAGTCGGCGTGCATGATGAAGCCTTTGGCCGGGTGACGCTGCAGGGCCTTGACCACGACGTTCTGCTTGGCGCCGTCGACATTCAGTTCCAGAACGTGGCTGAAGGCAGCCTCGTTTTCGAACAGCTTGGCGATTTCCTTGGCCACGATGGTCAGGGATTGGGCTTCTTTATCACCACCGTAAACAACGGCAGGGATGCTGGCGGAATGACGCAGGCGGCGGCTCGCACCTTTCCCCAGGTCAGTACGCGCTTGGGCGTTCAGGGTGAAGTCAGTCATTTTGTTTCTCCAAAATAGCCTCCCGAGGGCGTTTGCGACCAGCGCCAACGGGGATGGCAAAAAAGCCCCGCCCCGACAACCAGTGTCGGGGCGGGGCGCTTTTCGTCAGCGTCTGTTCCGCTTAGCGGAACATCGCGCTGATCGATTCTTCGTTGCTGATGCGACGTACCGCTTCAGCGACAACCGGTGCGATATCCAGCTGGCGGATACGGTCACAGGCTTGAGCAGCGGCGGACAGCGGGACGGTGTTGGTCACCACCAGCTCGTCCAGTACCGACTTCTCGATGTTCTCGATCGCACGGCCCGACAGGACAGGGTGTGTGCAGTAGGCGTAAACCTTGGCAGCACCGTGTTCTTTCAGGGCCTTGGCCGCGTGGCACAGGGTGCCGGCGGTATCGACCATGTCGTCTACCAGGATGCAGGTGCGCCCCTCGACATCGCCGATGATGTGCATGACCTCGGAATGGTTGGCCTTTTCGCGGCGTTTGTCGATGATCCCGAGGTCGACGCCCAGGGACTTGGCCACGGCACGCGCACGTACCACGCCACCGATGTCCGGGGAGACGATCATCAGGTTCTCGAAACGCTGGTCTTCGATATCGTCGACCAGTACGGGCGAGCCGTAGATGTTGTCGACGGGGATATCGAAGAAGCCCTGGATCTGGTCAGCGTGCAGGTCGACGGTGAGTACACGGTCGATACCCACGACAGTGAGCATGTCAGCGACGACTTTGGCGCTGATGGCTACACGTGCCGAACGCGGACGACGGTCCTGGCGGGCGTATCCGAAGTAGGGAATCACGGCGGTGATTCGAGACGCTGAGGAGCGGCGGAAGGCGTCGGCCATCACCACCAGTTCCATCAGATTGTCATTGGTAGGAGCACAGGTTGGCTGGATGATGAAGACGTCCTTACCACGAACATTTTCATTGATCTCAGCACTGATTTCGCCGTCGGAGAATTTACCGACAGAAACATCACCCAGTGGAATATGCAGCTGACGTACAACACGCCGAGCCAGATCGGGGTTGGCATTCCCCGTGAAGACCATCATCTTGGACACGCGCAGTACCTGAAGGCTGAGGGTAACCTGGATGAGTATAAGGAAAATGGCAGGGGCGGCTGGATTCGAACCAACGCATGGCAGGATCAAAACCTGCTGCCTTACCGCTTGGCGACGCCCCTGTATCTGTTGCTGCGAGCGCTAGGCACTCGACTTCTTGATCAGACTTTGCAGCTTGCGATGCAACATCGAAATATTGCTTCCCTTTGCCACAAACCCTGTTTGGGTCTCTGAAAGAAGGGCCAGAACTTTATCAGCTTCGGCTTTGCTTGGGAAGGCCCCAAACACGCAACTTCCAGTGCCGGTCATTCGAGCTTCCGTATATTTACCCAGGGAATTCAACGCATTGCGAACTTCTGGATAACGTTGCTCGACCACCGGTTGGCAGTCATTTCGACTGTTTCCCTCGGGAACGGGGCGCATCTTAAGGGGGAGGGAATCACGTGTCAACTCTGGATGCGAAAAAATTTCCGCTGTGCTGACAGACACTTGCGGCACCAGCACGACGTACCAGGGCTCTTCGGGGTCGACCGGGGTCAGTTGCTCGCCCACCCCCTGGGCGAAGGCGGCATGGCCACGCACGAACACCGGCACGTCGGCGCCGAGGGCTAGGCCCAGGGCGGCCAGGCGGTCTTCGTTCCAGTCCAGTTGCCACAGGTGTGCCAGCGCCAGCAGGGTGGTGGCGGCATCGGAGCTGCCGCCACCGATGCCGCCACCCATGGGCAGGACTTTGTCCAGCCAGATGTCGGCGCCCAGCGAGGTGCCGGATTGTGCCTGCAGCATGCGGGCTGCGCGCACGATCAGGTTGCTGTCGTGGGGGACCGCTTCGATCTCGGTGTGTAGGCGGACCTGGCCGTCGTCACGCAGGGCGAAGCTGAGCTCGTCGCCGTGGTCGAGGAACTGGAACACGGTTTCCAGCTCGTGATAGCCGTCCGGGCGGCGGCCGGTGATGTGCAGCCACAGGTTGAGCTTGGCCGGGGCCGGCAGGGTCAGCGTGCCCATGGATCAGCGCCCCAGCTGGCGGGGTTGCCAGTCCTTGACCACCAGGGTGACGTCCAGGTCCTGGCCGTGCAGCTTCAGGCGCTCGGGCAGCCAATAGCCGTTCTGCTGGGTGTAGCTCAGGTACTCGACCTGCCAGCCGTCCTGCTTCAGGCTGGCCAGGCGGCTGTCGCCGTCCAGGGTCAGCTGGCTCTTGCTGTCGGGCGCGGGCAGGCCGCGAACCCACCACACCAGGTGCGAGACCGGCAACTGCCAGCCGAGCTGCTCTTCGAGCAGGGCTTCAGGGCTTGGCGCTTCGTAGCGGCCCTGGTTGGCCACCTCCAGTACCACGCCGCCGGGGCGTCCGGTCAGGCGGGCGGCGCCACGGCCCAAGGGGCCGGCCAGACGAATGTCGTAGTAGTCCTGGCGTTGCAGCCAGAACAGGGTGCCGCTGCCGGAGTCGCGTGGGGCGCGGATACCGACCTTGCCGTTGATTTGCCAGCCGTCGAGGGTGCTCAACTGCGCTTTATGGGCACGCCACTGCTGCGGGTCGCCTTGACCGTGCAAGGCTTCGCGGCTGGTGAAACCGGCGCAGCCGGCGAGCAGGGCGATCAGGGTGAAGGTAATGCAATGACGCAGGAACATATCTACAGGGTCTCTGATCCGGTCAGGCGCAGGAGGGTCTTGCGCAGGATGGGACTGTCGGGCTGGCCTTCGAAGGCTTTGGCCCAGACCTGGCGGGCTTCACGGCGCTTGCCGTTGGCCCAGAGGACTTCGCCCAGGTGGGCGGCCACTTCGTGGTCGGGGAAGCGTTCCAAGGCCTGGCGCAGCAGGCGTTCGGCCTCGTCGAGGTTGCCCAGGCGATAATTCACCCAGCCCAGGCTGTCGAGCACTGCCGGGTCGTCCGGAGTGAGCTGGTGGGCTTTTTCGATCAGCGCCTTGGCTTCGGCGTAGCGGGTGGTGCGGTCGGCCAGGGTATAGCCGAGGGCGTTCAGGGCCATGGCGTTTTCCGGCTCGCGCTCGATGATGGCGCGCAGGTCTTTTTCCATCTGCGGCAGGTCATCGCGCTTTTCGGCCAACATGGCGCGGGTGTAGAGCAGGTTGAGGTCGTCCGGGTAACGCTTGATGGCCTGGGCCAGGACCTGCTCGGCCTGGGCGTCCTTGCTGTTGTTGCCGTAGCTCTCGGCTTCGATCAGGTACAGCTGGATGGCGTAGTCGGGCTGGGCTTCGCGCGCCTCGGCGAGCAGGCGCGAGGCCTCGGTGGCACGGCCGTTGGCGATGAGGATGTCGGCCTGGCGCAGCTGCGCCGGCAGGTAGTCGGGGCCTGGGCCGACCAGGGCGTACTCGCGCAGGGCCGCTTCAGGGTCGCTGCGCTCCTCGCGGATGCGGCCCAGGTTCAGGTGCGCGGCATCGACATTGCTGTCGCGCTCGACCAGTTCCTGCAGGTAGCCTTCGGCTTCGTCCCAGCTTTTGTTCTCCATGCACACCAGGGCGAGCGAATAGCGCAGCTCGTCATCCTCGGGGTACTGCTGCAGCAGGCTTTCGAACTCGGCCTTGGCATCGGCCATGCGGTCCTGTTCGACCAGGGTGCGGGCATAGGTCAGACGCAGGCGCTTGTCGTCGGGGTTGTCGCGTATGGCCCCGCGCAGCAGCGGCAGGGCTTCCGGGCCGCGGTCCAGGGCCTGGAGCAGGCGTGCGCGCAACAGCACCGGGGCCACTTCGCCGTTCTGTGGAGGGTGCGCCTCGAGCAGGTCGAGGGCTTGCTGGGTCTTGCCGTCCTGGTTGAGCAGCAGGGCCTTGCCGAATACCAGCTGGCCGTTGTCCGGGTGCTTGACCAGCAGGCGGTCGAAGCTTTGCAGCAGGCCGTCGCGGGTGTTCTGGTCGGTTTCGGCGGCCGACAGGGCGAGGAAGTCGAAATGGGTGTCGCCTTTGCCCTGGAGGACTTTTTCCATGTAGGTCATGGATTCGTCGTAGCGCCCGGCGCGGGCCAACTGGATGGCGGCGGCGCGTTGGGCGTCGAGGTTTTGCGCATCGTTGCGGGCCCAGATCAGGGCGGTATCCAGGGACGGCTCGTCGGCACCCAGGTACTCGGCGATGCGGTAGGCGCGCTCGGAGACCGCTGGGTCCTGGGTCTTCTCGGCCTGGTCGACATAGTTGGCCAGGGCGATGTCGAAGCGGTTGCGCTGGCCGGCGAGTTCGGCCACCAGCAGGCTGTACAGCGTTTCCTGCTTGAACGATCCATACACCACGGGCTTTTCCGGTTCGCCTTTGCCGGCCTCGGCCACGGGTGGCTCGGCCGTTTGCGGGGCCAGGCTCTGGCAGCCCTGGAGCAGGGCGAAGGCAAGCAGCAATGCGTAAGGTCTGTTCATATAAAGGGGCTTAAGAAGGACTTACCGGCGGTCGGAGCATGATGACACAAGCGCGAGGGCAAACCCACCAGTGCGGTGTCTGGTTAACTGCGACCTTCTGGGGGGAGGAGGGTTCCGCGATAGCTGTCCTCATGTAGCCATCCCCAGGCATGCACCCCTGCTATCACGACAATAGCGAACGGTGGTTGTTCTGGAACCTGCGAAGTAGGACAATTATCGGCTTCTCGTCACAACCAGCGACCTTGCATGGCCTTTCTTGCACTTGGTATCAACCATAAGACTGCCTCGGTAGACGTACGCGAGCGCGTGGCGTTTACGCCAGAGCAGCTGGTCGATGCCCTGCAGCAGCTCTGCCGACTGACCGCCAGCCGCGAGGCCGCGATCCTGTCGACCTGCAACCGCAGCGAGCTCTATATAGAGCAGGACCACCTGGCCGCCGACGCGGTGCTGCAATGGCTGGCCGAGTACCACCAGCTGAGCCTCGACGAGCTGCGCGCCAGCGCCTACATCCATGAGGAGCACGATGCTGTCAAGCACATGATGCGCGTCGCTTCCGGCCTGGATTCCCTGGTGCTCGGCGAGCCACAGATTCTCGGTCAGATGAAGTCCGCCTACGCTGTCGCCCGCGAAGCCGGCACCATCGGCCCGCTGCTGGGGCGCCTGTTCCAGGCCACCTTCAGTGCCGCCAAGCAAGTGCGCACAGACACCGCCATCGGCGAAAACCCGGTTTCGGTGGCCTTCGCCGCCGTCAGCCTGGCTAAGCAGATCTTCAGCGACCTTGGGCGCAGCCAGGCGCTGTTGATCGGTGCCGGCGAGACCATCACCCTGGTCGCCCGCCACTTGCACGAGCAAGGGGTGCGCCGGATCGTCGTGGCCAATCGCACCCTCGAACGGGCCAGCACCCTGGCCGAGCAGTTCGGGGCCCATGCGGTGCTGTTGTCCGACATCCCCCAGGAGCTCGCCAACAGCGACATCGTCATCAGCTCCACGGCAAGCCAATTGCCGATCCTCGGCAAGGGTGCAGTGGAAAGCGCGCTGAAGCAGCGCCGGCACAAGCCGATCTTCATGGTCGACATCGCCGTGCCGCGGGATATCGAGCCGCAGGTCGGCGAGCTGGACGACGTCTACCTCTATACCGTCGACGACCTGCACGAAGTGGTCGCGGAAAACCTCAAGAGCCGCCAGGGCGCAGCCCAGGCCGCCGAGGAACTGGTGTCGGTGGGCGCCGAGGACTTCATGGTGCGCCTGCGCGAGCTGGCTGCGGTGGATGTGCTCAAGGCCTACCGCCAGCAAAGCGAGCGCCTGCGCGACGAAGAACTGCAAAAGGCCCAGCGCCTGCTGGCCAATGGCGGCAACCCCGAAGAAGTGCTGGCCCAACTGGCGCGTGGGTTGACCAACAAACTCCTGCATGCGCCCAGCGTGCAACTGAAAAAGCTCTCCGCCGAAGGCCGCCTCGATGCGCTGGCCATGGCCCAGGAACTCTTTGCCCTCAACGAGGGCTCGACGGACAAGACCCCGCAATGAAAGCGTCGCTGCTCAATAAACTGGACACGCTCCAGGACCGCTTCGAGGAACTCACCGCCCTGCTGGGCGATGCTGAAGTCATCACCGACCAGACGCGTTTTCGCGCCTATTCGCGCGAGTACGCCGAAGTCGAGCCGGTGATCGACGCCTATAAAGAGTGGCGCAAGGTCCAGGACGATCTGGAAGGTGCCCAGGCGCTGCTCAAGGACAGTGACCCGGACCTGCGCGAGATGGCCGTCGAGGAGGTCCGCGAGGCCAAGGAACAGTTGGTCGGCCTGGAGTCGCAGCTGCAGCGTATGCTGCTGCCCAAGGACCCCAACGACGGTCGCAACGTGTTTCTCGAAATCCGCGCCGGCACCGGCGGCGACGAGGCGGCGATTTTCTCTGGCGACCTGTTCCGCATGTATTCGCGCTATGCCGAGAAACGTGGTTGGCGCCTGGAGATTCTCTCCGAGAACGAAGGCGAGCACGGCGGCTACAAGGAAATCATCGCCCGGGTCGAGGGCGAGAGCGTGTACGGCAAGCTCAAGTTCGAGTCCGGCGCGCACCGCGTGCAGCGGGTGCCGGAGACCGAATCCCAGGGCCGTATCCACACCTCCGCGTGCACCGTGGCCGTGCTGCCCGAGCCGGACGAGCAGGTCGCCATCGAGATCAACCCGGCCGACCTGCGGGTCGACACCTACCGCGCCTCCGGTGCCGGTGGTCAGCACGTCAACAAGACCGACTCGGCGATCCGCATCACTCACTTGCCCACCGGTATCGTGGTCGAGTGCCAGGAGGAGCGGTCCCAGCACAAGAACCGCGCCCGGGCCATGTCGTGGTTGTCAGCCAAGCTCAACGACATGCAGACCAGCGCCGCGCAGAATGCCATCGCCAGCGAGCGCAAGCTGCTGGTGGGCTCGGGCGACCGCTCCGAGCGCATCCGCACCTACAATTATCCACAGGGCCGGGTGACCGATCACCGCATCAACCTGACCCTGTATTCGCTCGACGATATCCTGGCCGGCGGTGTCGATGCCGTGATCGAGCCCCTGCTGGCCGAGTACCAGGCCGACCAGCTGGCCGCCCTGGGGGATTGAATGACCATCATCGCCAGCCTGTTGCACAATGCGCAGCTGCCGGATTCGCCGACCGCGCGCCTGGATGCCGAGCTGTTGCTCGCCGCGGCCTTGGGCAAGTCGCGCAGCTACCTGCACACCTGGCCTGAGCGCATCGTCGACAGCGAGGCGGCCGAGACGTTCGCCGGCTACCTGGCGCGCCGCCGTGCCGGTGAGCCGGTGGCCTATATCCTCGGCCAGCAAGGCTTCTGGAAGCTGGACCTGGAAGTGGCACCGCACACGTTGATCCCGCGCCCGGAGACCGAACTGCTGGTGGAAGCGGCCCTGGCCCGAGTACCGGCTCGCCCTGCGCGTGTGCTCGACCTTGGCACCGGCACCGGCGCCATCGCCCTGGCCTTGGCCAGTGAATGCCCGGCCTGGCAGGTGACGGCGCTGGACCGCGTCCCGGAGGCCGTGGCCTTGGCCGAACGCAACCGTGAGCGCCTTGGCCTGGGCAATGTCCAGGTGCGCCTGAGCAACTGGTACGACGCCGTGGCCGGCGAGCGCTTCGACCTGATCCTCAGCAACCCGCCCTATATCGCGACAGACGACCCGCACCTGGTGGCCGGCGATGTGCGTTTCGAGCCCAGCAGCGCGCTGGTGGCGGGCGCCGACGGGCTGGACGACCTGCGCGTGATCATCGCCCAGGCGCCCGAGCACCTGCTGCCCGGCGGCTGGCTGTTGCTCGAGCACGGCTATGACCAGGCGGCGGCGGTGCGCGAACTGCTGGCCAGCCACGGCTTTGGCGAGGTGGCCAGCCAGCGCGACCTGGCCGACCACGAACGTATTACCATGGGGCGACTGCCATGCTGAGCGATCAGGAACTGTTGCGTTACAGCCGGCAGATTCTGCTGGCCCAGGTGGACATCGACGGCCAGTTGCGGCTCAAGCGCAGCAAGGCACTGGTGGTCGGCCTGGGTGGGCTCGGCTCGCCGGTGGCCTTGTACCTGGCCGCTGCCGGCGTGGGTGAGCTGCACCTGGCCGATTTCGACACCGTCGACCTGACCAACCTGCAGCGCCAGGTCATCCATGACAGCGACAGCGTGGGCATGAGCAAGGTCGACTCGGCACTCAAGCGCCTGCAGGCGATCAACCCCGAGATCACCCTGGTCGCCCATCGCCAGGCACTGGACGAAGATTCGCTCGCCGCGGCCGTGGCAGCGGTCGATGTAGTGCTGGACTGCTCCGACAACTTTTCCACCCGCGAGGCGGTCAACGCCGCGTGCTTCGCTGCCGGCAAGCCGCTGGTCAGTGGCGCGGCGATTCGCCTGGAAGGGCAGTTGTCGGTGTTCGACCCGCGTCGTGACCACAGCCCTTGCTACCACTGCCTCTACGGCCATGGCAGCGAAGCCGAGCTGACCTGCAGCGAAGCCGGCGTGCTCGGGCCATTGGTTGGCCTGGTCGGCAGCTTGCAGGCCCTGGAGGCGATGAAGCTGCTGGCCGGTTTCGGTGACCCGCTGATCGGCCGCCTGCTGCTGATCGATGCCCTCGGCACGCGCATGCGCGAACTGCGGGTCAAGCGCGACCCGGCGTGCCCGGTGTGTGGCAGCCGGCATGGCTGAGCGCTCGGCGCCGGTAGGCGTGATGGACTCGGGGGTCGGCGGCCTGTCGGTGCTCGCCGAGATCCAGCGCCTGCTGCCCAACGAGTCGCTGCTGTATGTCGCCGACAGCGGCCACGTGCCCTACGGCGAGAAGTCCCCGGACTACATCCGCCAGCGCCTGCGTCACATTGCCGAGTTCTTCCGCGAGCAGGGCGCCAAGGCCATGGTGCTGGCCTGCAACACCGCCACGGTGGCCGCGGTTGCCGACCTGCGCGAGCTGTATCCGGATTGGCCCCTGGTGGGCATGGAGCCGGCGGTCAAGCCGGCGGCGTTGGCCACCCGTTCGGGCGTGGTCGGTGTCCTGGCCACCACTGGCACCTTGCAGAGTGCCAAGTTCGCGGCCTTGCTCGACCGTTTCGCCAGTGATGTGCAGGTGGTGACCCAGCCGTGCCCTGGGCTGGTCGAACGTATCGAAGCCGGCGACCTCGACAGCCCCGAGCTGCGCCAGCTGCTCTTGGGCTATGTGCAGCCTTTGCTGGCGGCCGGGTGCGATACCGTCATCCTCGGTTGTACCCACTATCCCTTCCTGCGCCCGCTGCTGGCGCAGCTGGTGCCCTCGGACGTGGCGATCATCGATACCGGCGCAGCCGTAGCGCGACAGCTGCAGCGCCTGCTGGTCGCGCGAAACCTGTTGGCCGAGGGGCCGGCGCGGGGGGCCGTATTCTGGACCAGCGCGCAGCCGCAGTCATTGGGCACAGTGCTGCCGCTGCTCTGGGGTGGGGCCGGGCCGGTTCATTCTTTCCCTCGGTGAAGGGGCTGCTGTGCTGCCCTTTCGCGGCACAAGGCCGCTCCTACAGGAATGCGGCCTTGCGCGCCCGGCTCAACCTTTCAGGGCCTGAAACGCCGCCAAGGCCCGCGCCCGGCTGTTGCCCAAGTCGACGATCGGCCGCGGGTAGGGCGCCGCGAACAGGTCGCCGCTGCCTCCGGGCTCATGCACCGCCTTGTCATCCAACCCCTCCAGCTCCGGCAGCCAGTGCCGGATGAACTGCCCTTGTGGATCGAAGCGACGCGACTGGCTGATCGGGTTGAAGATCCGGAAGTACGGCACCGCATCGGTCCCGGTGGACGCGCTCCACTGCCAGCCGCCGTTGTTGGCGGCCAGGTCGCCGTCGATCAGGTGGCGCATGAAGTGGCGCTCGCCCAGGCGCCAGTCGATCAGCAGGTTCTTGCTCAGGAACATGGCGACCACCATGCGCAGGCGGTTGTGCATCCAGCCGGTATGCAGCAGCTGGCGCATGGCCGCGTCGATCAGCGGAAAGCCGGTACGCCCGGCCTTCCAGGCCTCCAGGTCCTCGGGGGCGTCTCGCCAGGGTAAGGCCTCGGTGTGGGCGCGGAACGCCCGATGCCGGGCGACCTGTGGATAACCCACCAGGATGTGCTTGTAGAACTCCCGCCAGAGCAGCTCATTGATCCAGGTTTGTATGCCGGCGTTGCCGCTGTCCAGCTCGCCCTGGTTGCTGAGCAGGGCTGCGTGCAGGCAGTGGCGTGGCGAGATCACGCCGGCGGCGAGATAAGGCGAGAGTTGGCTGGTACCGGTTCTGGCGGGCAGGTCGCGCAGGCGCGGATAATCCTCGACGGTTTCATCGATGAAACGGGTGAGGCGGCGCTGCGCTTCGTTTTCACCCGCCGGCCAATGCTCGCGCAGGCTTCGCATTGGAGCGGCAAAGCCGGGGAACCCTTGGGGGATCGGATCGCTGGCGATGCCGGTCGGCGCCTGCCTCCTCACGCGCGGGGCCAGGGGCGGCAGGCTCAGGCGCAGGTGTTCCAGGCATGCCTTGCGAAACTGGCCGAACACCTGGAAGTAATGGCCACTGCGGGTCAGTACCGCGCCTGGGCGCAGCAACAGTTGGTCGAGATAGCCCTGGGCTGCGATGCCGGCCTCGTGTAGCAACGCCTGGGTGCGTGCGTCGCGCTGCTGTTCGTTGACGCCATATTCCTCGTTCCAGTGCACGCCTTGCACCTTATAGTGCCGGCATACCTCCAGCACCGCCTGGGGCGCTTGCTGCCAGGTGTCGACCTGACGGATCAATAGCGGTATGTCGAGCCGCTCCAGCGACTGGCGCAAGGCCTGCAAATTACGCAGCCAGAAGTCGACCTTGCAGGCGGCATCGTCATGGGCCTGCCATTGGCCGGGGCTGGCCAGCCACAAGGCGATGGTTGGCCCGTGCGCGCAGGCGGCGCTCAACGCGTGGTTGTCCTCGACGCGCAGGTCGGTGCGCAGCCAGATCAATTGCATGGTGAAGCGCCTCGTCGGGTTATGCGGCAGCTGGGGAATGGAGGGCGGGTTGCAGATAGACCTGCTGCAGCAGGTAAGGGTCAGGATGTTCCTGCAAGTAGTGCCTGAGCAGTGCCAGGGGAACCGTCAGCGCCACGCTGCCTTGTTGGTAGTGGCGGATGGTTTCCTGCAATTGGCTGCGCTCGTGCTGTGCCAGCACGGGGCGCAGGTAACCACTCAGATGCTGCAGCACATTGGTGTGGGTGCCTCGGCTGGGCGTGTGCTGCAGGGCTTGCTGCAACTGGATGAAATAATTCGCGCCGACCCGCTGCGGATCGTCATCACCGGACATGCTGCCCAGCAGGCGCCCCAGTTCACGGTAGGCCTTGGGGCTGCAGGCCATTACCAGGTACTTGTAGCGGGAGTGGAAGCGCACCAATGCGCCACGGCTCAGGCCTTCGGCAAGCAGGTGCTGCCATTGCGCATGTGCCTGGGCTTGGAAGGGGGTGATGGCTTGGTTGTCTGCATCCTTCATCGCTGCATCCATAAAACCTGTACATGTGTATTTTTTTGTACAAGTCGATTTCAACACAGCAGCGGGGTTATGCAAGCGATTTTTAGGCAGGGCGCGCCGTGACCGGCCATTCGAGCGCGAGCACCGCCGCTGCGGTGCTTGGCTCAGGCCTGTAAAGGCGCGTTCACTCCAGATGCTCCAGCAGCCGCCTGGCGGCTTCCTGGCCACTGAGCCAGGCGCCTTCGACGCGGCCGGACAAGCACCAGTCGCCACAGGCATACAGGCCCAGGTCGGCATCGGCCAGGGCGCCCCATTCATGGTTGCCGGCCGGGCGGGCATAGAGCCAGCGGTGCGCCAGGGCAAAGGTAGGGGCGGGTACCACGCAGCCTACCAGCTCGGCGAACTCGCCCCACAGCTGTTCGATCACGTCTTCCTTGGGCAGGTCGATGTGCTGTTTGCTCCAACTGGACGTGGCGTGCAATACCCAGGTGTCCAGGTGTTCGTCGCGCCCGGGCTTGCTGCGGTTGCGGGCCAGCCAGTCGAGCGGGTTGTCCTGCACGAAGCAGCCTTGCATGGGGGTGTCGAGGGCGGACTGGAACGCCAGGGCGACTGCCCAGGTCGGTTCCATCTGCACGCCTGCGGCCACGGCGGCGAGCTTCGGCGTCGCGGCCAGCAGGGGTGTGGCCTGCGGCGCGGGCACGGCGATCACCACACGGCTGAACGGGCCGTGGCTGCAGCCTTCGGTGTCCTGCAGGTGCCAGTACTGTTTACCGCGGAACACTTCAGCGATGCGGCAACCAAAGTTCACCGTCACGTCCTTGAGCAGGCCACGGGTGATGGCGCTCATGCGCGGCACGCCTACCCAGCGTATCTGCTCGTCGGGAGAGGGCGTCAGCTCGCCGTCGCGGTAGTTGTACAACTGCGGCTTCCATTGCTCGGCCCAGCCTGCGGCGACCCAGTGCTGCACCTGCTCGACGAAGCGCCGGTCGCGCGCGGTGAAATACTGGGCACCGAGGTCCAGCGCACCGGCCTCGCTGCGCTTGCTGGCCATGCGGCCGCCGCTGCCATGGCCCTTGTCGAACAGGTGAACGGTCTGCCCGGCTTTCTGCAGGGCCTGTGCGGCAGACAGGCCGGCGATACCGGCACCGATGATGGCAATAGGTACTGTCATGATGGCCTCTTCGAACCTTGCTGTTAGCAGACTACGCGGTCAGGAAAACCTGTACAATGCTCTTTTTTTGTATAAGGTTATTCCGCTCGGTAGGGCAGGTTGGCCTATGTTTATCCGAGAGCATCCGGTCTAAAAAGTGCCTTTGTTCTTAAAAATAGACCACGGGCGCAGCTTGCGAGGACACAGCCATGCATATATTGCTGACCGGCGGTACAGGTTTGATCGGCCATCACCTCTGCCAGTACTGGCGCGACCAGGGGCATCGCCTGACGGTCTGGAGCAGGCGCCCCGAAAAGGTGCCAGGCATTTGCGGTACGGGTGTGCGCGGTATCGCCCGTCTGGATGAACTGGCTGCGGACGACAGGGTGGATGCGGTGGTCAACCTGGCAGGTGCGCCCATCGCCGATCGCCCTTGGACGGCTGCGCGGCGGACCTTGCTGTGGGCCAGCCGCATCACCCTCACCGAGCAGTTGCTGGCCTGGCTGGAAAGCCGCGAGCAGCGCCCCGAGGTGCTGATTTCAGGCTCGGCAGTGGGCTGGTATGGCGATGGTGGCGAGCGCGAGCTGACCGAGGCGTCGCCGCCGGTGAAGGAGGATTTCGCCAGCCAGTTGTGCATCGCCTGGGAAGAAACCGCCCAGCGTGCACAACGGCTGGGTATCCGCGTGGTGCTGGTGCGCACCGGCCTGGTACTGGCCAGCGACGGCGGCTTTTTGTCGCGCCTGCGCATGCCGTTCAAGCTGGGGCTGGGCGGGCCCTTGGGCGATGGTCGACAGTGGATGCCCTGGGTCCATATAGAAGACCAGATCGCCTTGATTGATTTTCTCTTGCAGCACAAGGACTGCAGCGGTCCTTATAATGCCTGCGCGCCGGAACCGGTGCGCAACCGCGAATTCGCCAAGCGCCTGGGCCGCACGCTGCATCGGCCCGCTGTGCTGCCGGTGCCGGCGCTGCTGCTCAAGGCTGGCCTGGGCGAGCTGTCGACGCTATTGCTCGGTGGCCAGCGCGCTCGCCCGGTTCGCCTGCTGGCGGCTGGCTTCACGTTCCGCTTCAACGATCTGCAATCGGCGCTGGACAAGCTGTCCAGCCGCCTCTGACATAGGACGCTGCATGACCGATCACGCCCTGCTGCTGGTCAACCTGGGTTCGCCGGCCTCCACCTCGGTGGCCGACGTGCGCCGTTACCTCAACCAGTTCCTCATGGACCCCTACGTGATCGACCTGCCCTGGCCCGTACGGCGCCTGCTGGTGTCGCTGATCCTGATCAAGCGCCCGGAACAGTCGGCCCACGCCTACGCCTCGATCTGGTGGGACGAGGGCTCGCCCCTGGTGGTGCTGACCCGGCGCCTGCGGGCGGCGATGGCCGAGCATTGGCCCCATGGCCCGGTGGAAATCGCCATGCGCTACGGCGAGCCCGCCTTGCCCGAGGTATTGGAGCGCCTGGCGGCCCAAGGCGTGCGCAAGGTCACCCTGGCGCCGCTTTATCCACAGTTCGCCGACAGCACCGTGACCACGGTAGTGGAGCTGGCGAAGCAGACCATCGCTGAGCGCCGGCTGCCGTTGCAGATGCGCGTGCTGCAGCCGTTCTACGAACACCCCGACTACATCGAGGCGCTGGCCGCCAGTGCCAGGCCGTACCTGGAGCAGGACTACGACCACCTGCTGCTGAGCTTCCACGGCCTGCCCGAACGGCACTTGAAGAAGCTCGACCCGACTGGCAAGCATGACTTCCAGGCCGCCGACTGCTGCAAGGATGCCAGCGCTCAGATGCGAGCAGTCTGTTATCGCGGCCAATGCCTGGCCACCGCGCGGGCGTTTGCGCAGAAGATGGGAATCCCGGACGGCAAGTGGTCGGTGTCGTTCCAGTCGCGCCTGGGGCGCGCCAAATGGATCGAGCCCTACACCGAGACGCGCCTGGACGAGCTGGGCAAGGCGGGGGTGAAGAAGCTGCTGGTGATGTGCCCGGCGTTCGTTGCCGATTGCATCGAGACGCTGGAAGAGATCGGCATGCGCGGCAGCGAGCAGTTCATCGAGGCGGGGGGCAAGGAGTTGGTGCTGGTGCCTTGTCTGAATGATCACCCAGAGTGGGTGAGGGTACTGGCGCGGATGTGCGAGAAGGCCTAAATGGCTGGGGCCGCATTGCGGCCCTTTCGCGGCACAAGGCCGCTCCTACAAGGGCTGCGGTGAACCCTGTGGGAGCGGGTTTGTCCCGCGAAAGGGCTGCGCAGCAGCCCCGTGATCTCAGTTATCCAGCTGCTTGTGCTTCCAGCTGTCATTACCCGGCAGGATCAGATTCAGCGCGATGGCCACGATGGCGCACAGGGCGATGCCTTTCAGGCCCCAGTCATCCGGGCCGTCGCCGCTGCCGATCAACACACCGCCAATACCGAACACCAGGGTCACCGAGACGATCACCAGGTTGCGTGCCTCGGCCAGGTCGATCTTGTGGCGGATCATGGTGTTCATGCCCACCGCCGCGATCGAGCCGAACAGCAGGCAAAGAATGCCGCCCATCACCGGTACCGGGATGCTCTGCAGCAGTGCGCCGAACTTGCCGATGAAGGCCAGGGTGATGGCGAAGATCGCCGCCCAGGTCATGATCTTCGGGTTGTAGTTCTTGGTCAGCATCACCGCGCCGGTCACTTCGGCATAGGTGGTGTTGGGCGGGCCGCCGAACAGGCCGGCTGCGGTGGTGGCCAGGCCGTCACCGAGCAGGGTGCGGTGCAGGCCGGGCTTCTTCAGGTAGTCGCGGCCGGTCACGCTGCCCACGGCGATCACCCCGCCGATATGCTCGATGGCCGGCGCCAGCGCTACCGGTACGATGAACAGGATCGCCTGCCAGTTGAATGCAGGGGCCGTGAACTTGGGCAGCTCCAGCCAAGGCGCGGCAGCGATCTTGGCGGTGTCGACCACGCCGAAGGCGAACGACAGGCCAAAGCCCACCAGCACGCCGGCGATGATCGGCACCAGACGGAAGATGCCCTTGCCGAACACGGCCACGATCAGTGTGGTCAGCAACGCCGGCATGGAGATCAGCATCGCGGTCTTGTACGGCATCAATACGCTGCCGTCGCCGCCCTTGCCCATGGCCATGTTGGCGGCGATCGGCGCCATGGCAAGGCCGATGGAGATGATCACCGGGCCGATCACCACCGGTGGCAGCATACGGTCGATGAAGCCGGTGCCCTTTATCTTCACCATCAGGCCCATGAAGGTGTACACGAAGCCGGCCGCCATCACGCCGCCCATGGTCTCAGCCAGGCCGAACTGGCCCTTGGCGAGGATGATCGGGGTGATGAAGGCAAAGCTCGAGGCCAGGAAGACCGGAACCTGGCGCCCGGTGACCAGTTGGAACAGCAGGGTGCCGATACCGGCGGTGAACAGGGCCACGTTGGGGTCGAGGCCGGTGATCAGCGGCATCAGCACCAGTGCGCCGAATGCTACGAAGAGCATCTGCGCACCCGAGACGACCTGGCGCCAAAGCGGGTCGTTGAAGCCGTCCTGCATGGTCAGGCGTCCTTCTGTTTGGTGCCGAAGATCTTGTCGCCGGCATCGCCCAGGCCGGGGACGATATAGCCGTGTTCATTCAGGCGCTGGTCGATCGAGGCCGTGTAGATCTGCACGTCGGGGTGGGCTTTCTCCACCACGGCGATGCCTTCGGGGGCCGCGACCAGGACCATCGCGCGGATCTCCTTGCAGCCGGCCTTTTTCAGCAGGTCGATGGTGGCGACCATCGAACCGCCGGTGGCCAGCATCGGGTCAATGATCAGGGCCAGGCGCTGGTTGATGTCCGGCGCGAGTTTTTCCAGGTAGGTGTGCGCTTCGAGGGTCTCTTCGTTGCGGGCGACGCCCACGGCACTCACCTTGGCGCCCGGCACTAGGCTGAGCACGCCGTCGAGCATGCCGATGCCGGCGCGCAGGATCGGGACTACGGTGATCTTCTTGCCGGCGATCTTCTCGACCTGCACCTTGCCGCACCAGCCGTCGATCTCGTAGGTTTCGAGCGGCAGGTCCTGGGTGGCTTCATAGGTCAGGAGGGCGCCGACTTCCTGGGCGAGTTCGCGAAAGTTCTTGGTGCTGATATCGGCACGGCGCATCAGGCCGAGCTTGTGGCGGATCAGCGGATGGCGGATCTCACGAGTAGGCATAGGGAGGGCTCCGGGAGGCGGGCAAAAAAACCGCGCTAGATTAATCTATTCAGCCTGAGCTGTCGTCCAGTCATTCTGCACGTTAGTCCATAAATGCTTGATCTGTGACGAGCGGATGCGTACCTTTGCCCGCTTTTCCAATTCCGAGCCCCCTGGAGAGCGCCATGTCCGCCGATCTCGAGCATATCCGTCAAGTCATGCGCGAGGCTGACTGCCTGTACACCGAAGCCGAGGTCGAAGCGGCCATCGCCAAGGTCGGCCAGCAGATCTGCCAAGACCTGCACGACAAGAACCCGGTGGTCTTCTGCGTCATGAACGGCGGCCTGATCTTCGCCGGCAAGCTGCTGACCCACCTGCAGTTCCCGCTGGAAGCCTCCTACCTGCACGCTTCTCGCTACCGCAACCAGACCAGCGGCGGCGAACTGTTCTGGAAGGCCAAGCCCGAGATCTCGTTCATCGACCGCGACGTGCTGATCGTCGACGACATCCTCGACGAAGGCCACACTCTCAGCGCCATCATCGACTTCTGCAAGCATGCAGGGGCCCGCTCGGTGCACACCGCCGTGCTGATCGACAAGGACCACGACCGCAAGGCCAGCCCGGACCTGAAGGCGAACTACGTAGGCCTACCGTGCGTCGACCGCTACATCTTCGGCTACGGTATGGACTACAAAGGCTACTGGCGCAACGCCAACGGCATCTTCGCCGTCAAGGGCCTGTGACCATGCGCCAGCCCGCATTCATCGATCAGACGCTGTTTGCCGGGTTGGCGCAGAAGGCCGCCGACAACCCGCGCGGCCGCCAGCACCACAACTTCCACCAGATGGAAGAGCCTTGCCACCGCATGGCGGTCGGCTTGCAGCTGAGCACGTACATTCCGCCCCACCGTCACCTGAGCGATGACAAGGCCGAGGCGTTGATCGTGCTCAAGGGCCGCCTGGGCCTGTTGATCTTCGACGACCAGGGGGTGGTGACCGGCAAGCGCGTGTTGCAGGCGGGGGGCGGCTGCCTGGGCGTCGATCTGGCGCCGGGCACCTACCATGGGTTGGTGGTGCTGGAGGCCGACAGCATCCTGTTCGAGTGCAAGGCCGGGCCGTACCGGCCGGTCGGCGAGGGCGAGCATGCCCACTGGGCGCCGCGCGAAGGTGAGGAAGGCGTGGCCGAGTACCACGCCTGGATGCGCGCGCAGTTCGAGTGAGTCTGGGGCTGCAACGCGCCCCACTATCTTCAGCCCAGCACCATGCTAGAGTGCTTCTCCCTGCCAAGGAGCCTCACATGCGTGCGATTCTTCCTTTCCTGCTGGCGGTGAGCCTACCGCTGTCCGCGGCGCCGCTGCATGGCCAGTTCCTGCCCCCCGACGACCTGGCCTTGCGCCAGCAAGCCCCTTCGGCCCAGCAGTTGCTGCAGGTGACCGACTATTCGGTGGTGGCCGGTATCCAGCGTCAGTCCGACCAGCAACCCATCCCGATCACCTCCTCGCTGCTGCTGCGCCTGAAGGGCAAGCCGCTGAGCAAGGGGGCGACCATTAGCCAGGTGCTGGTCAATTTCGATGGAGAGGGTGGCAAGAGCCTGAAGAAGCCAGCCTTCGACGAGAAAACACGGACCCTGACTTTGAGCTACCCGATGGCCAACTACCGCGTGATCATGGATCTGCTGCGCAACGAAACCCTGTACGTGCAGTTTCTCACCTACCCCAACGGCCACGTGTGGGCCGACCTGCACACCGGCACCGTACGTACGCGTTGAGGCCCGTGGGCCACGAGGGGTACACTGCCGGCCTTTGAAATGTCCGTGATGGTCCACTTGGAGTCGGCAATGCGTAAAGACAAGAAGCAGGTGATTGGTGACGAGATCAGCGACGACTACGTCAAGACGTTCCTTCGGTTCGAGCCGGCCGACGGACAGACTTCGCCTTCGCTGCACAAGCTGATCAAGGCCTACCGTGGCCTGCGCGTCGACGACTTCGAGCGCTTCGTCGGCTTCTTCGTTGAGGCTGGCCTGGACCTGGACGGCAAGGACGAGCAGGGCAAGACCTTCGTCCAGCTGATTGCCGACCAGCGCAATGCGGCCGAGTACATCGAGATCATCGATAAAGCCCGCAGTTAAGAGGTAGGCCTGTACCGGCCTATCGCGGGGCAAGCCCGCTCCCACAAGGACCTGCAAAATCGTTATGCGTTGCTCTGTGGGGCTTGCCCCGCGATAGGGCCGACACCGATACACCAGGCACAAAAAAACGCCCGAAGGGTAATGCCTGTCAGTTAAGGATACGGGGCGCTGCACACCCATCGCCGGCAAGCCGGCTCCCACAAGTAACGCGTCAGCCTTGAGGGCAGTGCTGTCCCTGTGGGAGCCGGCTTGCCGGCGATGGGCTGCGTAGCAGCCCCAAGTGCAGCCGATAAGGCTTAACTGACTGGCATTACCCCGAAGGGCGTTTTTTCGTTACAGGCAGACTCAGGCGTAGTTTTGCTGCGCCGGGCTGCTGTCCTCGACCATTTCCAGCGCTTCGTCGTTCTGCGCGCTGATCTTGTGATAGAGCGCAGCGTCGGTGGCCAGGACCTTTTCGCGGGCCGGGAAGATCTCCTTGAGCTTGGCGGCCCAGGCACCCTTGGCCTGCTCGGGGAAGCAGCGTTCGATCAGCTCGAGCATGATCGACACGGTCACCGAGGCCCCTGGCGAGGCGCCGAGCAGCGCCGCGAGGCTGCCATCCTGGGCCGCGACCAGTTCGGTACCGAACTGCAGGATACCGCCTTTCTTCGGGTCCTTCTTGATGATCTGCACGCGCTGGCCGGCGACTTCCAGGCGCCAGTCCTCTGCCTTGGCTTCAGGGTAGAAGCGGCGCAGGGACTCCAGGCGCTGTTCCATCGACTGCATCACTTCGCTGACCAGGTACTTGGTCAGGTCCATGTTGTCGCGGGCCACGGCCAGCATCGGGCCGATGTTGCCCATGCGCACCGACAGCGGCAGGTCGAGCAGGGAGCCATGCTTGAGGAACTTGGTGGTGAAGCCTGCGTACGGGCCGAACAACAGGGACTTCTTGCCGTCCACTACGCGGGTGTCGAGGTGCGGGACCGACATGGGCGGTGCGCCGACCGCGGCCTGGCTGTAGACCTTGGCCTGGTGCTGCTTGACGATTTCCGGGTTGTCGCAGCGCAGCCACTGGCCGCTGACCGGGAAGCCGCCGAAGCCCTTGCTCTCGGGGATGCCGGACATCTGCAGCAGCGGCAGGGCCGCGCCGCCGGCGCCGAGGAACACGAAGCGGGCGTCGACTTCACGGCTACCGCCGCTGTTGACGTCCTTGATGCTGACGGTCCAGCCGCTGCCGTTGCGACGCAGGCCGACGACCTTCTTGCTGTACTTGACCTGAGCGTCCGGGCTGTTGCCCAGTTGCTTGAGCAGCTTGTTGGTCAGGGCGCCGAAGTTGACGTCGGTACCCTTGATCACGCGGGTGGCGGCGATGTGCTGGTCGGCCGGGCGGCCTGGCATCATCAGCGGCATCCACTCGTTCATCACGGCCTTGTCTTCGGTGTATTCCATCTCGGCGAAGGCGTGATGCTGCTTGAGCAGCTCGAAGCGCTTCTTGAGGAACGCAACACCCTTGTCGCCTTCGACGTAGCTCAGGTGCGGCACCGGGTTGATGAAGGCGCGCGGTGAGCCGAAGCCGCCCTTGCGAATGAGGTAGGCCCAGAACTGGCGGGACACCTCGAACTGGGTATTGATGTGCACGGCCTTCTTGATGTCGATGCTGCCATCGGCGGCCTGGGGCGTATAGTTCAGCTCGCACAGGCCAGCATGGCCCGTCCCTGCGTTGTTCCAAGGGTTGGAACTTTCCGCGGCACCGGAGTCCATCGCCTCGACGACCTCCAGCTTGATCGTCGGGTCGAGTTCCTTGAGCAGTACGGCCAGGGTGGCACTCATGATGCCCGCGCCTACCAGTACTACATCAACCGATTCGTTCTGCGCCATTTAACGCGTCTCCACAATCTACAGCACCTAATTGACAGCATAGGATCACTGGGGTGGCCAGGATCGCCATGTCCGACTCTTCGCAGTTCTTGCCACTTCCGCGGACACTGCCAACTCAGTCTTGGTGTTCACATATTGAACGCCGTTTGCCACGGGTGCGGCAATGCGACTTATGGTCAAGGTATCCGCCGTGCGGTATGGACCGGCCTCAGCACCCCATCGAGGATGAAGGCTGTTGTCGTCTGTTCGAGGCTGTTCGGGACGCATCTGTCGCTTTTGCACATGCCAGACTGTTCATTTTGCTCGCCACACTCTTGTGAAGTTTGAAAAACCCGTTTTTTCACGTTCTTTTGGAACGTGAACCTCAAAAGGGACTGCGCGATGGCAACCCACAGGTTCATGCAGTGCGAAGGCCGGGAACAGCAGGCACGACAGCCGATGCAAGACCTGAGTGGAAGGCTCTCTGTGGGCGAAGCGTCGAAGGTGCCGTGGTCAACGGCGATGCGGGGCCCGATCAGGAGACGTCCTTATAATCGGGGGGAGATTATAACGATGTCGCGGGCAGAAAGGTGCGCTTAATGGCTTTTTATTGCTGCGTTTGTCAGGCTGGCAGGGTGCGTTGCTGCCAGCGACGGCTTGCGCGTGCGCAAACCCGGGCGCTGGCCGGTAGCGGTTGGCCCAGCCAGCCCAGCTGCGCTTCGCTGACCTGGACCCAGCCGCTGCTGGCGGGTAGCCGGGTGCAGTGCATGAAACCAAGGCATCTGCCGTCGGCGTCGAGGCGGGCGTAGGTGTTCCGGCGGGGGCGGGGAAAAAGCAGGTTCCAGAGCGAGGCCATGGCGAGCGATCCTGTTCGTTCGGTCTGGGCACAGGATACGGTGCAAGGCATGAAACCAATGTGACAGCGTGCCCGCTCCGATGACTGGTTCGCGCGCGACTGGGTATACTGTGGGCCTTTGCCGCATTTTCTGGAGAAACGCGCATGTTGCAACGACTGTTGTTCGGTTTGATCGCGGTGGCCAGCCTGAGCCTGGTCGGTTGTGCCCACAGCCCGCAACAACTCAGCCCGCAACCCAAGCTCACCGCCCAGCTCAACCCGGTCGGTCGTGGCCAGCCGGTGGTGGTCAAGGTGGTCGACGGGCGTGCTTCGCAGTCCCTGGGCACCCGCGGTGGCATGTACCCTGAAACCAGCACCATCAGCGTCAGTGGCAACGACATCGTGCCCAAGCTGCAGGCCCAGGCCGAAGCGGCGGTGCGCCTGCTCGGCTTCACCCCGACGCCTAACGCCTACAACGCCCCGCAACTGACCGTGACCCTGGCCGAGCTCAAGTATCAGTCGCCCAAGGACAACCTGTACGTGACCGAAGCCACCATCGGCGCCACCTTCCGTGCCGACGTGTCCAACGCCAACCGCCGCTACAGCGGCCGCTACGGCGCCTCCCTGGACCAGCGTTTCGGCATGGCGCCGAACCAGGAAACCAACACCAAGCTGGTGGGTGACGTGCTCAGCGATGCGCTGACCCGCCTGTTCAAGGACCCGACCATCGGTCAGGTGCTGGGCGAGTAAGCGATACGCGCCAATAAAAAGCCCGCTGCTCGGTCATCCGACGGCGGGCTTTTTTGTGCGTTCTGTCTGTGATCGTCGGGGCTGCTTTGCAGCTCTTTCGCGGCGCGAGGCCGCTTCTACGGGAGCGTCAGGCTGCGGCGATGTGGAAATCGATCACGCTAAGGCCGGTGCGCGGGTCGACTTCCGGCAGGTCCTGGTGGGCGTGGCCGCCCAAGGCGCAGTAGACCAGCCACTGCTGATCCTGGACGTTGATGGCGAAGCCGTCGATCAGCGCCTGCTGTTCATCGCTCTGGGTGACGAGATAGAGGCGGTCCTGGTTTTCGGCGTGCAGCATGTCTAGCTCCGTTGTAAGAAAAGGCCGACAGAGTGGCGTCTCCTCATGACGAGCGTGTGACAGATGAAATTAATGACAGCTGGTCGCAAAACCCGAGCGCCAGGGGCGGGCTTGGGTAGAATGCCGGCCTCCGCTGTCGTTCTTTCAGATTACCGAGGTTGTTGCGATGTCCTTGCAAGTGCTCTGGGGATTCCTGGCCGCCCATCCAGCCAAGTTGATCAACCTGCTCGCCCTGCTGATCACCTGCCCAGGCGGCATGTTGCTGCACAGTGCCCGGCGGCGCGAGGCAGTGGTGCGTGAGCGTGTGGTGAGTGACGAGGTGATGGTCGATACTTTCGGCCAGCGCGTGCCGCGCTATTACTACATCCTCGGGTTTTCCTGCCTGGCCATGGCGCTGCTGCTGTCCTGGTTCAGCACCTGGATCTGAACAGCCGATAAGCCTCTGGGGCGGGCAAGCCCGCACCCACGGCAAGCGTGTCAGGCGACGGGGCTTTGTGCCTTGACCTGATACTGGTTGCGTACCGGCGTCGCGTACTGCTGCACCAGGTACGGTTGCTGCTCGGTTGGGCAGGCGTCCAGGCGGCGCTGCCATTCTTCCTTGGCCTTGGCCAACTCCTCGGCCGGGAACAGCTTCTGCGCACTCGGCACCTGCAAGGCCGGGTCCGCCTCGCTCCACATCTCATATGCCAGGTAATGTACCGGAAACAGGCGGTAGCCGCCGAGGATCTGCCGGTCGATTTCCTGTGCCAGTTGCTTGGTATCCTCGTAGTACTCGGTCACCGGGGGCGCGAAGTTGATGTGCACGCGGCCTTTGTAGCCGGTGATGCCCTGGGCAATGCTGTTATCGTCTTCGCCGGGCGCCTTCTTGTAGGTGCCGGTGGTGGCGCGGATGTACAACTCCCGGGCCTTGGCCAGGTCGCAGGGGTCGTACTCGTAGCTGATCGACACCGGGATCAGGTTCAGGCCCTGGATCACTGCGCCGAACGGCTCGTCCTTGCGGCTCATGTGGAACATCTTGAGGATCGCCGAATCGGTACGGTCGTCGCCGTCCTTGGCCCGCCCTTCGGCCTGGGCGATCCAGATCGATACACAATCGTTGCGTATCGAGTGGTTGATGTAGGCCGACAACAGCTGGTAGGCGGCCAGCTTCTCCCGGCGACCGCTCAGCGAGCGATGCACGATGAAGCTCTTGTTCAGGCGCATCATGTCGCTGACGAAGGGCTTTTGTAGCAGGTTGTCGCCGATGGCGATGCGTGGCGTCGGCAGGCCGGCGTGGTACACCGCGTAGTTGACGAAGGCCGGGTCCATGACGATGTCCCGGTGGTTGGCCAGGAACAGGTAGGCGGCGCCCGACTTGAGCTGTTCGACGCCCGAATAGGTCACGCCGTCGGTGGCCCGCTCGATGGTCTGGTCGACGTAGTACTCGACCTTGTCCTGCAGGGTCGAGACGCATTTGACGCCGGCGAACTCCTTGCGCAGGCGGCGGGCGATCAGCGGCTTGAGCAGCCAGCCGAAGGCACCGGCCGCGCGCGGGAAGCGGAAGTGGGTGAGGATATCCAGGAATGCCGGGTCGCTGAGCAGGCGTGCCAGGACAGCAGGCACCTCAGCGTCGTCGTACGGTCGGATGGCATCGAATTCGCCCATCATGCTCTCTTGTTGGAAACGGCTAGGGTAATAAGTAGGGGTGGGGCCCGAAAAACGGCTCGGACACACGCAGGCCCTGTAAACAGACCGGCAATTATACGCATAAGTCAGCGCGGAGGCCGCGATGCTGGAGATCGACTTCTATCGTTGTCCCTATTGCGGCGAAACGGTGGAGACCACCGTGGACATTTCCGGTGGCGACCAGGTCTATACCGAGGACTGCCAGGTCTGTTGCCAGCCCATCGTGTTCATTCTGCAGGTGCATGGTGACGAATGGATGCTCGAAGCACGACGCGAGGATGACGCTTGATGAAAAGGATCTACGAGCCGGAAAGCCTGATGGAGGCGCAATTGTTGGTGGGCATGCTCGCCAGCGAAGGCGTCGAAGTGCACCTGGTGGGGCGCGACCTGGTCGGCGGCGTGGGTGAATTGCCGATGCAGGGGTTGCTGGGCCTGGCGGTGCCCGATGAACAGGCCGGGTACGCACGGCAGCTGATCGATGCGTACAATGCCGCCCTGCCACTTGCCGGCGACGAACCGGAGAGTTATCCCGGAACCCTGATCTGTTGAGTTTTTTATCGCCATGTGTGGACGCTACGCCCTGTTTCGCTGGTCTGCGGCCTTTGCCGCCTTGCCGGGCTACCCCGCCGACCAGCAGGCGCAATGGAACATCGCCCCAGGCGCTTCGGTGCTGATCCAGCGCCAGCTCGACGGCCAGCTGCAGCTAGCCCGGGCGCGCTGGGGGCTGACGCCGGCGTGGCTCACCGACCTTTCCCGCACCCCGGCCCAGGCCCGCGCCGAAACCTTGGCCGAGCAGCCGATGTTCCGCGACGCCTTTCGCCAGCGACGCTGTCTGATGCCGGCCAACGGCTTCTACGAATGGCGCGGCAACGTGCGCAAGCGCCCGTACTGGCTTACGCCGGGGGAGGGGGCATCGCTGTTCTTCGCCGGGGTATGGGAGGCGTATCCGGTGCAGGATCAGGTGTGGCTGAGTTGCGCTGTGGTGACCCAGGCGGCGATGAACCAGCGCCGGCCGTTGATCCTCGACGAGGCGGGGCAAGCGGCCTGGCTCGACCCAGATACACCGCTGGCGCGCTTGCACGAGCTGTTGGCCAGTCGGCCCGCGGCATTGCGCGAGCGGGCGCTGGCGCATTTCGTCAACGATCCGAAGCTCGATGGACCGGAGTGCCTGACTCCCGCTTGATGGGGGCGCTTTGCGCCCCAATCGCGGGACAAGCCCGCTCCTACAAGTACAACGCCGTGTTTGGATGTGGGGGTGTCCTGCGATTGGGCTGCAAGGCAGCCCCATCGCCGGCAAGTCAGCTCCCGCAGGTACAGCGCCTCCCTTGGGTGTGGGAGCGGGCTTGTCCCGCGATTGGGCTGCATAGCAGCCCAGCAGCTCTAAGGCTTCAGACGCGGAACTGATTGATCAACCGGCGCTGCTGCTCGGCCAGCTTGGTCAGCTCGGCACTGGCCTGGCTGGACTCGTCCGCACCGCCGGCCACCTCACCGGCTACCTGGCCGATATTGATGACGTTGCGGTTGATGTCCTCGGCCACTGCACTCTGCTGTTCGGCAGCGCTGGCGATCTGGGTGTTCATGTCGTTGATCACCGACACCGCCTGGGTGATGCTTTCCAGTGCTTCGGCGGCGCGGCTGGCCTGCTGCACGCTGTCGTCGGTCTTGCCTTGGCTGTCTTCCATCACCCGGACCACTTCGCGGGTACCCTGCTGCAGCTGCTGGATCATCTGCTGGATCTCTTCGGTAGCCTGCTGGGTCTTCTGCGCCAGGTTGCGCACCTCGTCGGCGACCACCGCGAAACCTCGGCCCTGTTCGCCGGCACGGGCGGCTTCGATGGCGGCATTGAGCGCCAGCAGGTTGGTCTGCTCGGCGATGGCGCGGATCGCCACCAGGATGGCATTGATGTTCTCACTGTCGCGGGCCAGGGTCTGCACCACGGTGACCGCACGGCCGATCTCGGTGGCCAGGGCACTGATCGAATGGGAGGTGTCGCGCACGATCAGCAGGCCCTGGTTGGCGGCCTGGTCGGCGTTGTTCGCGGCCTGGGCGGCATGGGTAGCGTTGCGTGCCACATCCTGGGCGGTGGCGGTCATTTCCTGCACCGCGGTGGCCACCTGGTCGATCTCGGCCATCTGCTTGTGCACACCCTGGTTGGTGCGGATGGCGATGTCGGCGGTGTGCTCCGACGAATCGCTGACCTTCTGCACCGAGCCCACCACCTGGCTGATCATTGCCTGCAGCTTGGCCAGGAAGGTGTTGAAGCCCTTGGCGATGGCGCCCAGTTCGTCGGCGCGGTCGCTATGCAGGCGACGGGTCAGGTCGCCTTCGCCCTGGGCGATGTCATCGAGCATGGCCACCATCTGGCGCAGTGGGCGGGCGATGCCGTGGGCCAGCAACCAGATCACCAGCAGGCCGACGGCGGCGATGCCCAGGCCCACAAGGGTCATGCCGGTGATGTCGGTACGGCGTTGCTCGGCCAGGTCCTGCTGCAATTTGTGCACGTCGGCCATGACGGTGCTCAACGGCAACTCCAGCAGCAAAGACCAGCGCGCGGCCGTATTGGCGACCCGGAACGGCAGGTACAGCTCGATGCGGTCCTTGGCTTCATCGACTTCGTAGTGCAGGTCTTCGCCGCTGAGGTTTTTCAGCGTGCCGGCCTGTTCGGCGTCGAGCACGTCATCGGCCTTTTCGCCGAACTTGGACGGGTCGCGGGTATAGGCCACCAGGCGGCCATTGCTCGACACCAGGGCCAGTTCGCCGGCGCCGCCGTACAGCTGCTGGTCGGCGGCATTGAGCAGGTCCTGGATGAAGTCCACCGACAGGTCGGCCCCGGCGATGCCCTGGAACTGGCCATTGACCAGGATCGGTTCGACGAAGGAGGCGAGCATGACGGTCTTGTCGCCGACCTTGTACGGCGCCGGGTCGATCACGCAGGCCTTCTTCGACTCCTTGGGACACAGGTAGTACTCACTGGCACGCACGCCGGTGGCCAGCACGGTGTGGTCGTCGACATCGATCAGTTTGTCCTGGCCGAGGCTGCCATCGCCATTGCGGAACCACCAGGGCAGGAAGCGGCCGGTGGCGCCGTCGACGCCCACCAGGCTGCTGCCGGCATAGCGCGCATCGTCGTGGTCCAGGGCGTTGGGCTCCCAGCCCAGGTAGGCGCCGAGCACCGTCGGGTTGACCTCCACGGTGCGCTTGAGCTGGTTGGCCAGGTATTCGCGGTCGATGCGCATCAGCGGCTGGCCATCTGCGCCTTGCATGCCGATCATCGCATTGCTGGTGGCCAGGCTGCGGGCGATCAGCAGGGGCGCTTCGAGACCGCGCTGGATCTCGCTGACCTGGGTGCGGGCGAGGGCGGCCAGGCGTTGTTCGATCACGCTCTCGAACTGCTGGCGGGTGCGCTCCTGCACCAGCGCCTGGGTGCGTTCGCCGGAATACACGGCGTACAGCACCAGGGCCGCGACAATGCTCAACACGATGGCGCCGGCAAGGGCTGCCACGGAAAACTGGATCGACTTGAACTTCATGGGGCACCGCGCACTCAGGAGGGTCGTTACCCGAGGTTATCGGCGGGGTAATCCCAAAGCATGAGGGGATGCGGATAAATCTTCCTTGCGGCTCTGGCGACGCCAGGCGACTCGGCCTAGGATACGCGGCATGTAGAAAGGGAGTGTTTTCATGCGTAGATCATTCGTTGCCAGCCTGCTGGGCACCAGTATCCTGCTGGCCGGTTGCCAGGCGGTGAATACCACCAGCGGTGGCGCCGTGGGCGTCGACCGCCAGCAGTACATGTTCAGCATGCTCTCGACCGACCAGGTCAACCAGATGTATGCCCAGTCCTACCAGCAGACCCTCAGCGAGGCGTCGACCAAGGGCGAACTGGACAAGACCAGCGCCAAGGCCAAGCGCATCCAGGCCATCGCCGACCGGCTGATCGCCCAGGCGCCGAAGTTCCGGCCCGACGCCGCGCAATGGAACTGGGAGGTCAACCTGATCAAGAGCGACGAGCTCAATGCCAACTGCGGCCCAGGCGGCAAGATCATCTTCTATACCGGCCTAATGGACCAGCTCAAGCTCACCGACGCCGAGATCGCCGCGGTGCTGGGCCACGAAATCGCCCACGCCCTGCGTGAGCATGGTCGCGAGGCGATGTCCAAGGCCTACGGCGTGGAAATGGCACGCCAGGGCGCCGGTGCCCTGTTCGGCCTGGGCCAGGGTGGCATGGCCCTGGCCGATACCGTGGTGAACTACGCCATGACCCTGCCCAACAGCCGTGCCAACGAGAACGAGGCCGACCTGATCGGCCTGGAATTGGCCGCCCGTGCCGGCTACGACCCGAATGCCGCGATCACTCTGTGGAACAAGATGAACCAGGCCTCGAACGGTGCGCCGCCGGAGTTCATGAGCACCCACCCGGCATCGAGCACCCGGATCGCCTCGCTGCAGGCGGCCATTCCGAAGGTGATGCCGCTGTACCAGGCGGCGAAGAAGTAATCATCGGGGCACAAGGCCGCTCCTACAGGGTTGCGCAAGATCCTGTAGGAGCGGCCTTGTGCCGCGAAAGGGGCGCAAAGCGCCCCCGGTCTCAGACCCAACCGCTGGCCTTCATCGCCGAATACACCGCGACGATGGCCAGCACGAAGAACGCCATCGCTGCCAGGCGACGAATCAGGGTCAGCGGCAGTTTTTCCGCCGCGAAATTGCCTGCCAACACCACCGGTACGTTGGCGATCAGCATGCCCAGGGTGGTGCCGATGATGACCATGATCAGGTGAGGATACTGGGCCGCCAGCATGACCGTGGCCACCTGGGTCTTGTCGCCGATCTCGGCCAGGAAGAACGCGATCAGGGTCGTGACGAACGGGCCGAAGCGGCGTGCTGCACTGTTCTCGTCATCGTCCATCTTGTCCGGTACCAGGGTCCACAAGGCCGTGGCGGCGAAGCTCGCGGCCAGGATCCAGTGCAGCACCGTGTCGCTGAAGAAACTGCTGACCCAGGCGCCTACGGCACCGGCGGCGGCATGGTTGGCCAGGGTGGCGGCGATGATACCGGCGATGATCGGCCAAGGCTTGCGAAAGCGCGCGGCGAGGATGAGTGCAAGCAGTTGCGTCTTGTCGCCGATCTCGGCGAGGGCAACGATGGCGGTGGGGACGAGCAACGATTCCAGCATCAGGATTCCTACGGGGGCGGGCCGACACGGCTATGACACGTACGACCTCCCCGCCCCGGGTAAGGTGTGCGTGTCATAGGTCTTGTCAAACCCGTGATCCGGCGGTGCGGATCGCTCTCTATGGAGCTTGGGTCGCACGCGCCATGGCCTGTGGGCCAAGTGTGTTGACGCGTGCCGGGCGAGCTGGGCGCTCGCGGGAGACTACTCCCCTAGGACGGTGCGGATTCTGCCTAGCAGAACGGGTTTCGGCAAGCCCTGTTTTTAACCGCGTGTTGCCTGGTAGATGCGGAAGCCCTCCGCCTCGGCGCAGGTTCGGCAGTTGCCCAAGGCCCCTTCGATGAGCGGCTGGTAGCGCAGGAAACTGTTGGCGACCAGGCGCATTTCACCGCCTTTTTGCAGGTGATCGCCGGATTTTTTCAGCAAATTTTCCGAAGCCTGGTAATTGGTGTGCACCCCGGTATGGAACGGCGGGTTGCTCAAGATCAGGGCCAGCCCGGTGGGCGCGGCATCGATACCGTCGCCACTGATCACTTCGGCGTCCAGGCCGTTGGCCGCCAGGGTCAGACGACTGCTGGCCACGGCGAAGGCGTCTACGTCGAGCAGAGTGACCTGGCTCTGTGGGTAACGGCGCTTGACCGTCGCGCCCAGCACCCCGGCGCCGCAGCCGAAGTCCAGCACGCGACCGACCGGCAGGTTGTCCAGGTGCTGGAGCAGGAGGGCGGTGCCGCGATCCAACCGGCCATGGCTGAACACGCCGGGCAGGCTGACCACCTGCAGCGGGCCGTCGGCAAGCGGTAGCTCGAAGCGCTCGGCCAGGCTTTCCAACGGTTTGGCCTGGGGTGCGTTGTCCACAGTCACTTGCCATAACTGGCAATGCCGGGCGCTGTCGAGCTTGCGCGGCTTGCCGAACGCCTGTAGCTGCTTGGCCGCGCCCTCGATGCCGCCGCGCTTTTCGCCCACCAGGTACAGGTCACGGCCGGCCAGGCGCGAGGCCAGGGCGTTGAGCAGGTAGGCGGCCAGCTCGCGGGACTTGGGCAGGAACAGCACGGCGGCCTCGAACGCGACGTCCGGCACCTCGACGCCATAATGGCTGCGGCCGGCGAAACGGCTGTCGAGCAGCGCTTGGTCGCCGGCATGCCAGGACCAGCCGTGGGCGCCCGGCAATTGACCGAGCAGATCGTCGGCGGGGAGCCCGGCAAGCAGCAACGGGCCTTGGAACAGTTCGGCCTGGCGAAGCAACACTTCACTGCGCGGGTCCATGGACGGCGTCTCCTGAAAAAGTGGCGCAGTGTACCAGAGGCCCTGGCTTCAGCCGACCACACGCCGTGGTTGGCCGGCGAAGAACGCCTGGGCGTTCTCGCTCAACTGGCCGACGATGCGCTGGCGCGACTCTACCGCGCCCCAGGCGTTGTGGGGCGTGACGATCAGGCGCGGGACATCTGCCTGCAACAGCGGGTTGCCGTTGACCGGCGGTTCGACGCTCAGCACGTCGGTAGCAGCGCCGCCCAGGTGGCCGCTGCGCAAGGCATCGGCCAGGGCCTGCTCGTCGATCAGCCCGCCGCGGGCGGTGTTGACCACCAGGGCGCCGGGCTTGAGCAGCGCCAGTTCGCGGGCGCCGATCATGTGGCGGGTGTGATCGTTGAGCGGGCAGTGCAGGGTCAGCGCATCGACCTGGGGCAGCAGCTCGTCCAGTGGCAGACGTTCGGCGCGCGCCGGACGGCCGGGGATCTGCCCGCTGAGCACACGCATGCCGAAGGCTTCGGCCAGGCGTGCCACCGCGCCGCCCAGCTCGCCATGGCCGAGCAAGCCGAGGGTCTTGCCCTGCAGTTCGACGATGGGGAAGTCCAGCAGGCAGAACTGGCTGGCCGCGGCCCAGCGGCCATCGGCGACGGCCTGGCGGTAGTCGCACAGGCGCGTGGCCAGGGCCAGCAGCAGGGCCAGGGTGTGCTGGGCCACCGAGGGCGTGCCGTAGCCCTGGCAGTTGCACACCGTGACGCCCCGCAGGCGGGCGGTGGCCAGGTCGACATTGTTGGTGCCGGTGGCGGCGAGCAGGATCAACTGCAACTGCGGGTTGGCTTCCATCGCTGCGGCATCGATCATCACCTTGTTGCTGACCACCGCGGTGGCGCCCTGCAGGCGCTCGGCGACCTGCTCCGGGCGGGTCGAGGCATACAGCTGAAGGTCGTCGAACTGCGCATGCAGCGGCGAGAGGTCGAGATCGCCGAGGTCCAGGGACTGGTGATCGAGAAATACGGCGCGACGCGGGCTGGGCATGGCAGGCTCCGGGGCTGGTAGGTTCTGGTTTCGCGTACCCTTTTGTCGGGGCGGGCGTGCCCCGCGATCAAGGGTGAAGCCCTTGCCATACAGGCGCGATGGCAGGGGGCAATCGCGGGACAAGCCCGCTTTCACAAGCGGCACGCTAGTCATGGATTCTCTTCGCGACAGCGCAGCCCGAAGGGCTGGGCTATTTCCCACAGGGGTTCATCAACCTGACGGCGAGCGGGCGATGTGTCAAGCACACGGCACCTGGCCACTCATACCTTGTGCCCGGCAAATCATTCCTTCGGCTGATTTGACCGGTGCGTCACCGTTCTACAGTAACGGCCAGACTTCTCCGGCCCGCAATGCAAAAAAGGGATACCCATGTTGCAGACGCGTATCATCCAGCCCGCCGAGGGCGCCTATACCTTCCCCTTGCTGATCAAGCGCCTGCTGATGTCGGGCGGGCGCTACGAAAAGACCCGCGAAATCGTCTACCGCGACCAGTTGCGCCTGACCTACCCGCAGCTGGTCGAGCGAATCGCGCGCCTGGCCAACGTGCTGACCGAGGCCGGGGTCAAGGCCGGTGACACCGTGGCGGTGATGGACTGGGATAGCCACCGTTATCTGGAATGCATGTTCGCCATCCCGATGATCGGTGCGGTGGTGCACACCATCAACGTGCGCCTGTCGCCGGAGCAGATCCTCTACACCATGAACCACGCCGAGGACCGCTTCGTGCTGGTCAACAGCGACTTCGTCGGGCTCTACCAGGCCATTGCCGGCCAACTGACCACGGTGGACAAGACGCTGCTGCTGACCGACGGCCCCGACAAGCACGCCGACCTGCCCAACCTGGTCGGCGAGTACGAGCAACTGCTGGCCGCTGCCAGCCCGCGCTACGACTTCCCCGACTTCGACGAGAATTCGGTGGCCACCACCTTCTATACCACCGGCACCACCGGCAACCCCAAGGGCGTGTACTTCACCCACCGCCAGCTGGTGCTGCACACCCTGGCCGAAGCCTCGGTGACCGGTAGTATCGATAGCGTGCGCCTCTTGGGCAGCAACGACGTGTACATGCCCATCACGCCGATGTTCCATGTGCATGCCTGGGGCATCCCATACGCCGCCACCATGCTCGGCCTCAAGCAGGTCTACCCGGGGCGCTACGAGCCGGACATGCTGCTCAAGCTGTGGCGCGAGGAAAAGGTCACCTTCTCCCACTGCGTGCCGACCATCCTGCAGATGCTGCTCAACTGCCCAGCCGGCCAGGGCGAACACTTCGGCGGCTGGAAGATCATCATCGGCGGCAGCGCCCTGAACCGTGCGTTGTACGAGGCGGCCCTGGCCCGGGGCATCCAGCTCACCGCGGCGTACGGCATGTCCGAGACCTGCCCGCTGATCTCCTGCGCCCACCTGAACGACGAACTGCAGGCCGGCAGCGAGGATGAGCGTATCTCCTACCGGATCAAGGCGGGCGTGCCGGTACCGCTGGTGGAGGCGGCGATCGTCGATGGCGAGGGCAACTTCCTGCCCGCCGACGGGGAAACTCAGGGCGAACTGGTGCTGCGAGCCCCCTGGCTGACCATGGGCTATTTCGGAGAAAAGCAGAAAAGCGAAGAGCTCTGGGCCGGCGGCTGGCTGCACACCGGTGATGTCGCCACCCTCGACGGGATGGGCTACATCGATATCCGCGATCGCATCAAGGACGTGATCAAGACCGGCGGTGAATGGATCTCCTCCCTGGACCTGGAGGACCTGATCAGCCGGCACCCTGCGGTGCGCGAAGTGGCGGTGGTCGGTATCGCCGACCCGCAATGGGGCGAGCGGCCTTTCGCCTTGCTGGTGTTGCGCGAAGGCCAGGCGATCGACGCCAAGGCGCTCAAGGAGCACCTCAAGCCGTTCGTCGAGCAGGGGCATATCAACAAGTGGGCGATCCCCAGCCAGATCGCCATTGTTACCGAAGTTCCCAAGACCAGTGTCGGCAAGCTCGACAAGAAGCGCATCCGCCAGGACATCCTCCAGTGGCAAGCCAGCAACAGTACGTTCCTGTCGACGCTCTGACTTCCCGTCGGGCCGCCTGGGCTACCGCGCGGCCCCCATTGCAGAGCGGTTGCGAGCTTGTAAAACGGCAGAATTGCGCCATGCTTGCCGTGGCCTGCGGGCCGCCACCGGAGTGGGTGCATGCAAATCACACTTTAGAGGGATCAAGCACCTGTGCCTGCTGGCTATAGTCGGGGTCAGGGGATTTTCAGGAATGGGGAGGCGCCGCGTGCAAGTCGCGGCGCCAGGGCGAAAGCCTGCACACCGGTCGCTCGGGCCGTTTCTGAAAGGACTCACTGCCATAACAATAAAAGTACATGGAGTAGCGTCGATGACATCTGCAAACCTGTTCTGGCGCCGGGCCAAGCTGCCCCTGGCCGTCAGCCTCGCTTCCACGCTCGCAAGTCCCGCGTTCGGTGTCAGTTTCAACATCGGTGAAATCGAAGGCCAGTTCGATTCCTCGCTCTCCATCGGCGCCAGCTGGTCGACGGCCAACCCGAACAAGAACCTGATCGGTGCCAACAACGGGGGCAAGGGCTTGTCCCAGACCTCCGACGATGGCCACCTGAACTTCAAGAAGGGCGAGACCTTCTCGAAGATCTTCAAGGGTATCCATGACCTGGAGCTCAAGTACGGCGATACCGGCGTGTTCGTACGGGGCAAGTACTGGTACGACTTCGAACTCAAGGACGAACACCGCGAGTTCAAGGACATCAGCGACTCCAATCGCAAGGAGGGCGCCAAGTCGTCCGGCGCCGAGCTGCTCGACGCGTTCGTCTACCACAACTACTCCATCGGCGATCAGCCAGGCTCGGTGCGCCTGGGCAAGCAGGTGATCAGTTGGGGTGAAAGCACCTTCATCGGCGGCGGTATCAACGCGGTCAACCCGATCGACGTGGCGGCGTTTCGCCGTCCAGGCGCGGAAATCAAGGAAGGCCTGATTCCGGTCAACATGTTCTATGTGTCCCAGAGCCTGACCGACAACCTGTCGGCCGAGGCGTTCTACCAGATCGAGTGGGACCAGACCGTCGTCGACAACTGCGGCACCTTCTTCTCCCAGCCGGACATCGTCGCCGACGGCTGCACCGACAACCTGCGCGTGCTGGCCAGCAGCCGGGCGATCCCCACCGCGGTGCCATTCCTCAACAGCCAGGGCGTGGACATCAACGAAGAGGGTGTGCTGGTGCGCCGCGGCGCTGACCGCGACGCCCGTGACAGCGGCCAGTTCGGTGTCGCCTTCCGCTACATGTTCGAGCCGCTGGATACCGAGTTCGGCGCCTACTTCATGAACTACCACAGCCGCGCGCCGATCTTCAGCGCCAGCGGCGCGTCCCAGTCGACCTACGACCGTGCCCGCGCCTTGCTGGGTGGCCCATTCGCCGGCCTTGCGCCGCTGATCGTCGCCGGCAACTCGGAATACTTCATCGAGTACCCCGAAGACATCCGCCTGTATGGTCTGAGCTTCTCCACCACCTTGCCGACCGGTACGGCCTGGAGCGGCGAGCTGAGCTACCGGCCCAATGCGCCTGTGCAGTTGAACACCACCGACATCCTGTTCGCCGGCGTGGGCCCGATCGGAGTGCCACCGTACAGCAACGCCTCGGTGCTCACCGGCACACCGGGCCAGGACCTGCATGGTTACCGGCGCAAGGAAATCACCCAGTTCCAGACCACTTTCACGCACTTCTTCGACCAGGTGATGGGCGCCAGCCGCCTCACGGTGGTGGGTGAAATCGGCGTCACCCATATCGGTGGCCTGGAAAGCTCGAGCAAGGCCCGGTACGGCCGCGACCCGGTCTATGGGCCAGGCCCGTTGCCGGCCACGGGGCCGTTCAATACCTGCGAGCTGCTCAACGGCAGCACCCTGGGCAACTCGGGCCTGGACACCTCGACCGCCAACCTCAGCCGCAAGTGCGAGAACGACGGCTACGCGACCACCACTTCCTGGGGTTATCGCGCCCGCGCCATCTGGGACTACAACGACGTCTTCGCCGGGGTCAACCTCAAGCCCAACGTGGCCTGGTCCCATGACGTCTCGGGTTACTCGCCCGGCCCAGGTGCCAACTTCGAGGAAGGTCGCAAGGCCATCAGCCTGGGCTTGGACGCCGAGTATCAGAACACCTACACGGCGAGCCTGTCGTACACCAACTTCTTCGATGGCAAGTACACCACCGTGGATGATCGCGACTTCGTCGCCCTCAGCTTCGGCGTGAACTTCTAAGAACAACGATCCAGGACGACAACAGAATGAACAAGACCAAGAGTCTGCTGAAGGCCGGTGTGCTGGGGCTGTCCCTGCTGGCGACCAGCGTCATGGCTGCGGTGTCCGCCGACGAGGCGGCCAAGCTGGGCACGACCCTCACCCCGATGGGGGCGGAGAAGGCCGGGAACGCCGATGGCACCATCGGACCCTGGCAGCCGCTGTCCAAGACTGCAGGCAGTGCCGACGCCAAAGGCTTCCTCTCCGACCCTTATGCGGGCGAGCAGCCGCTGTACACCATCACCGCGCAGAACGTCGACCAGTACAAGGACAAGCTGTCCCCCGGCCAGCTGGCGATGTTCAAGCGCTACCCGGACACCTACAAGATCCCGGTGTACAAGACCCATCGTGGCGCCACCGTGCCCGATGAAGTGTTCGCCGCCATCAAGGAGAACGCCACCAAGACCACCCTGGTCGAAGGCGGCAACGGCCTGAAGGATTTCCGCACCGCAGTGCCGTTCCCGATACCGAAGACCGGCCTTGAGGTGATCTGGAACCACATCACCCGCTATCGCGGTGGCAGCGTCACGCGCCTGGTCACCCAGGCCACGCCACAGCAGAACGGCTCGTACAGCCTGGTGTACTTCCAGGACCAGTTCGTCTTCCGTGACCGGATGAAGGACTACGACCCGAACAACCCAGGCAACATCCTGTTCTACTTCAAGCAGAAGGTCACCGCCCCGGCGCGCCTGGCGGGCACCGTGCTGCTGGTTCACGAGACCCTCGACCAGGTCAAGGAGCCACGCAAGGCGTGGATCTACAACGCCGGCCAGCGCCGTGTGCGCCAGGCCCCGCAGGTTTCCTACGACGGCCCGGGCACCGCGGCCGATGGCCTGCGTACCTCCGACAACCTGGACATGTACAACGGGGCACCGGACCGCTACGACTGGAAGCTCGAAGGCAAGAAAGAGATGTACATTGCGTCCAACGCCTACAAGCTCGATTCGCCGACGCTCAAGTACGCAGACATCCTCAAACCCGGGCACATCAACCAAGACCTGGCCCGCTATGAGCTGCGCCGCGTCTGGCATGTGGTAGCGACCTTGAAACCGGGTCAGCGGCACATCTATGCCAAGCGTGACTTCTACATCGACGAGGACACCTGGCAGGCCGCGGTGATCGACCAGTACGACGGTCGTGGCCAGTTGTGGCGGGTATCGGAAGCCCATGCCCAGGACTACTACAACGTGCAGGTGCCCTGGTACACGCTGGAAGCCATCTACGACCTGCAATCGGGTCGCTACCTGGCGCTGGGCATGAAGAACGAGGAGAAGCGCGCCTACGACTTCGGTTTCAGTGCCAGCCGCAGCGAGTTCCAACCTGCCGCGTTGCGCCAGGATGGCGTGCGTTGAGGTTCGTTCTCGCGTGAGGTCAAAGGGCTGCTTTGCAGCCCTTTTTGCACGGCCTGCGCGGTCCCTGTAGGAGCGGCCTTGTGCCGCGATGGGCTGCATCGCAGCCCCATTCACGCATCCAATGCCCGCCCATTCCCGCCATCGGTCTTGTTGCTTTTTGTTGTAGTCTTTTCCTCGTCTGATGCAGCCATCATCTTCAAATGCGCCGCGTTACCCGCTAGTCTCGCAACAATCCGTACTGCCATCGTCCTCCACCCTGAACGAGCCGGCCATGACAGACCTGTCCCGTACGCATGGATTCGCCAGCCAGGCCTTGGGCCTGCTGGACGGGCGTTTCTTCCGGCCACCACTGCCGGATGGGCACGTTCCCCGGTCGCGCCTGTGCCAGCGGCTGCACGCCGGGCTGAGTGGGCGCCTGTTGCTGGTCAATGCGCCGGCCGGTTTCGGCAAGAGCTCCCTGGCCATCGAGTTCTGCCAGGCCCTGCCGACCCATTGGCGCAGCCTCTGGCTGGGCCTGAGCCCGCGGGATGCCGACCCAGGCCGCTTCCTCGAACGCCTGCTCGAAGGGCTCCAGCAGTTCTGCCCGGCGCTTGGTGGCCAGGCCATGGGCCTTCTGAAGATGCGTCAGCGCCACCAGCCGTTCGCCTTCGAAGAGTGGCTCGACGGCCTGCTCGACGAGCTTGCCCTCTACCTGCAACCGGACTCGCCCGTGTTGCTGGTGCTGGATGACTACCACCTGGCCCAGGGGCCGGTGCTTGACCGCTGCCTGCAGTTCTTCCTCAACCACCTGCCCAATGGGCTGATGCTGCTGGTCACCAGCCGCCAACGACCGGACTGGCACCTGGCCCGGCTGCGCCTGTCACGTCAGTTGGTCGAGCTCACCGAGCAAGACCTGCGCCTGACGCCCGACGAAGCGCTGGCCGTGATCGGTCGACAACCCTCCGGCCTGCGCGGTCAGGCGCTGGACAACCTGATCCAGCGCAGCGACGGTTGGGTCGCGGGGCTGCGCTTCTGGCAGTTGGCGGCCAGCGAATCGGGCGAAAACAACGCCTTGCCCCAGGCTTTGCACGGCGGCGAAGGGTTGATCAGGGATTACCTGCTGGAGGAAGTCATCGATATCCTGCCAGCGCATGTGCAGGCCTTCCTCTACGACACTGCCTGCCAGGAGCGTTTCTGCGCCGAATTGTGCGATGCCCTACGCGAGCGCGACGACAGCATGGGCATCCTGCGCTACCTGCAGGCCCACCAGGTATTTTTGGTGCCGCTGGACGAGCACGGCCACTGGTTCCGCTACCATCACCTGTTTTCCGACCTGCTGCGCAGCCGCCAGGGCAGCGAGTCGCTGGGGGCGTTGCACCTGCGGGCCTGCCGCTGGTTCCAGGTCCAGGGGCTGCTCGACGAAGCCGTGGAGCAGGCCCTGCGCGCCGGCCATCTGGACGTGGCTGCCGACTTGGTGCAAAGCCTTTCCGAGGAGCAACTGCTGGCCGAGCAGAATGTCGGCATGTTGCTACGCTGGAAGATGGACCTGCCCGATAGTCTCCTCATCAGCACCCCGCGCCTGATCGTCCTGTACAGCTGGGCCTTGGGCCTGGCCTGCCAGCTGGATGCGGCCGAGGAATTGGCCGCCCATCTCAGCCGTTTCCTGCCTGCGCCCTCGGCCACCGCGCAAAAATCCATGCTCGCCCAGTGGCTGGCGTTGAGCGGCGTGATCGCCCGGGGGCGGGGAGATCGCCAGCGGACCCTGGATTACTGCAGCGAAGCCCTGCAAAGCCTGCCGTACAAGCGTTACGGCCAGCGTCTGGTGTGCCTGTCGACGTTGTCCAACCTGGCGATCGCCGACGGTGACTTCTGGCGCGCGCGTGGCTGGAACCGCGAGTCCCTGGAGCTCGCACAGCGGGTCGGCAACCCTCTGTTCGAGGCCTTGGCCCATTATGATCGCGCCCGGGTCTTGCATGCCCGGGGCGAAGCACTGCGGGCCCTGGAGGAAGTGCGCCAAGGATTGCAGCGCTTGCAGGGGCTGGCTGCCCAGCGCCTGTATGCGGTGCGGGCCAGGCTGACCCTGTACGAAGGCTACCTGCTGGTCTCCCGCCTGCAGCCGGCCCAGGGCCGCGCTCGGTTGCGCGCCGGGCTCAGCGAAGCACGGGCCTGCCGCGACATCAGCGTTTTGATCGGCCACTGCGTGATCGCCTCGCTCGACGGCCGCGAAGGGCGTTTTGCCGAAGCCTTCGCCGAACTGGCCGAGGCCGAGCGGCTGATGCATATCTGGGACGTGCCGCCGATCTTCTACCTGGCCATGATCACCCTGGTGAAGTGCGAACTGTGGCTCGCCCAGCGGCGCACGGACCTCGCCGAGTCCTGGCTGTTGCGCCTGGGCCAGACCTACGGCGGCGAACAACCGGCGGCGGCACCGGAGTTCCATCCATTGCTGCCGCTTCATATCGAATTGCAGCAGGCTCTGCTCGACGGCGTGCTGGGCCGGTCACAGGAGACCACCGGCCGCCTTCGCGCGCTGGTCGCGCGTGGCCAGGGCAACGGCGGGATGATGCTAGTGGTCTGCGGTTTATGCCACTGGATGGCCCAGTTGCTCGACGAAGGCCGGGTGCAGGAGGCCGAGGCCCTTTTGCCCCAAGCGCTGGAGGCGGCCCAAGGGGGCGTGTTACAGCCCTTCCAGCGGTTGCTCGAGGCGCACCCCTGTTGGTTGCGGGAGCAACTGGCGGCGCATCCGGCCTGCCTGGTCCAGGCGGAGCTGTTGGCGCGCCTGCCGCGTCCGGTGGTGGTCAATGAAAGTACCGAAGCGCTCAGTGGCCGTGAGCTGGCGGTGCTCGAGCTGATCGCCCAGGGGTGCTCGAACCAGCAGATCAGCGAGCGGTTGTTCATCTCCCTGCACACCGTCAAGACCCACGCCAGCCATATCAACAGCAAGCTTGGCGTGGAGCGGCGCACCCAGGCGGTGGCCAAGGCCAAGTCGCTCGGGTTGCTTGCCTGACTGCCATAGCTGCCGGCGTCATCGCGCCCTCAGTTTTCCTCGCCTGCTGCCGATAAGCTGTTCGGGTTACTGGCTATCCGTGCCGACGTCATCGCGGGACGAACCCGCTCCTACAGGGGCGGCCTGCGTCGACACTGCCAGGCCCTATGTCGGGCATCGTCGCGTGCCACCCTCCAACCCCTCGCCAATACAGGTCGTATTGATGCTGCAGTATGGGCAAAAAAGCTTTCTGATCGTCGATGATTTCACCGACTTTCGTACCTCGACCCGCTCCATGCTCCGGGAGCTGGGCGCACGCGACGTGGACACCGCCGACAGCGGTGAGCAGGCCCTGCGCATGTGCGCGCAGAAGCGCTACGACTTCGTGCTTCAGGATTTTCACCTTGGCGACGGCAAGAAGAACGGCCAGCAGGTGCTCGAAGACCTGCTCCTGGACAAGCTGATCAGCCATGAATGTGTGTTCATCATGGTCACCGCCGAGAGCAGCCAGGCGATCGTGCTCAGCGCCCTGGAGCACGAGCCGGATGCCTACCTGACCAAACCGTTCAACCGCGTGGGCCTGGCCCAGCGCCTGGAAAAGCTGGCGCAGCGCAAGACCTTGCTCAAACCCATCCTCCAGGCCCTGGACCGCGGCCGCCCGGCCGAGGTGCTGGCGGCCTGCGCCGAACTGTGCAAGCAAGACCCGCGCTTCGCCCCGCTGTGCCTGCGCTACAGGGCCGATGCCTTGCGTGATCTGAACCGCGTCGAGGAGCTGGAGAAGTTCCTCAAGACCATTCTGGCCAGTCGCCCGCAGCCCTGGGTCTATGCTGCCCTGGGCAACCTGCTGCACAAGCGCGGCCAGCACGCCGAAGCTCAGGGCGTCTTCGAGCAAGCGCTCAAGGCGTTTCCGATCATGCCCAGCCTTTACGACGGCCTGGCCGAGGTGCTGGTGGCCCAGGGCGAGACCAAGCGCGCCCAGCACATGCTCGAAGAGGCCGTGCGCCTGTCGCCCCTGGCCGTGCGCCGGCAGGCGGCATTGGGCAAGCTGGCCCTGGATAACGAAGATTTCGAGAGCGCGTCCAAGGCCTATCGGCATGCAGTCAACCAAGGGCAGAGTTCGCGCTACAAGGACCCGGAGAGCAACCTGGGCCTGGTCCAAGCGCTGATGAACAAGAATGTCGGCAACGGCCTGGACGCGCGCACCCGCGTCGAGATCAACAGCGTGCTCAGCGATGTCGCCAAGGAACACGTCGAAGACCAGGGCCTGCAAGTGCGCGCGCGCCTGATGAAGGCCGCCAGCCTGCAGCAGGCCGGCGACCCCGAAACCGCTGGCAAGCTCACCGAACAGGCTCTGCAGCGACTGGAGAAAATGGACCAGTTCTTCTCGGTCGAGGCCGCCCTGACCGTGGCCAGGCAACTGCAGCAGCTCGGCCAGGAAGCGGCAGGCACCAGCATCCTCAAGGGCTGCGTGGAAACCTATGGCGACGATCCCAAGGTCATGCAGAGCGTTGCCCGCGTCACCGACGATCCGGCCGTGCTCGGCGCCGTCACCGAAGCGGTCGACCTCAACCGCCAGGGTGTGCGCAGCTACCAGGCGGGCCAGCTCGGCGAAGCCCTGGACATGTTCCGCCGGGCTTTGGCGCTGCAACCGAAGAATATCAGCATCGCTCTCAATACCGCCCAGGCGCTGCTGCGTGTGGGCGGCGAGAGCCCCACGCCGGCGATCATGCAGGAGTGCCGCAACTGCCTGCAAAGCGTTGCAGGCATCCCGGCCAGCGACAGCCGCTACGACCGCTACCGCAAACTGCACATCCGGATCTTCGGCGCATGAATAGAGACGAACTGGGGCTGGATTTTTCCACGGTGATCGCCTCCACCGTGCACGACATGAAGAACTCGCTGTCGGCCTTGATCCAGGCCCACGACCAATGGCTGGCACGCTTGCCCGAGGCACTGCACGGTGGCAGCGAGCAGGGTGTGATGGAGCATGAGTTCCGTCATTTGAACGGCATGCTGGTCCAGCTGCTGGGCCTGTACAAGCTGGGTATCAACCAGTTGCCGATCTGTCCCGACTATCACGAGCTGGACGATTTCATCGAGGCTCAGCTCGCGGCCCAGCAGGAAGTGCTCAGGCATCGCGACATCCTCGCCACCTGGCGCATCGACACCGACAACCCGCTGGGGTTCTTCGACCGCGAACTGGTCGCCTCGGTGGTGGCCAACGTCCTCACCAATGCCATCCGCCACGCCGGCCACGCCCTGCTGATTGGCATCGAGGAGCAGGGCGAACAACTGGTCATCAGCGTCAACGACGATGGCCCGGGTTATCCAGAGCGTATGCTCGAGCGTCAGCAGGACTACCTCCAGGGTATCGACTCACGCACTGGCAGCACCGGCCTTGGCCTGTACTTCGCCGCACGCATCGCGGCCCTGCACGAACGCAACGGCGTGCGCGGGCGCATCGAGATCGCCAATGGCGGGGCGCTGGGGGGGGGGTTGTTCCGGTTGTATCTGCCTTAGTGGCAGGGGGCGAGGTATGCGGTGCCTGTGAGATCGAGCGCCGCCCGTGCGGCGCTCGATCTGCGTCACACTGCATAGTCCAAGACAAACACCCGAGACAGGCCCACCAGGCACCGCTAACATGCCGGCAGTATCTAGGAGCCGCCCATGACCGCCCCCACCACCCTGATCCGCGAAACCTTCCCCGTAGGCCCGCTGCAATGCAACTGTACCCTGGTCGGCGACCCGGTCAGCAAGAAGGCCATCGTCGTCGACCCGGGCGGTGACCCGGAGAAGATTCTCGCGCGCCTGCAGGCCCACGGCCTGACGTTGGTGAGCATCATCCACACCCACGCCCATTTCGATCATTTCCTCGCCTCGGGCAAGCTCAAGGAGCTGACCGGCGCGACCTTGCACCTGCACAAGGACGACCAGCCTTTGTGGGACAACCTCGAGATGCAGTGCCAGATGTTCGGTGTGCCTTACACGCCAGTGCCGTCGCCGGACCGTTGGCTGGGCGATGACGAGGCGCTGGCCTGCGGCTGCGGTGTGGCCTTGCATACGCCTGGCCACACGCCTGGCTCGATGAGCTTCTGGTTCGCCGATGCCAAGCTGCTGATCGCTGGCGATACCTTGTTCCGCCGCGGCATCGGTCGTACCGATTTGTGGGGGGGCGACCAGCGGGCTATCGTTCGTTCCATCAAGTCGCGGCTGTATTGCCTGGATGAAGAGGCGGTGGTGGTCACGGGCCATGGCCCGGATACCCGCCTTGGCGACGAGATGCGCGAAAATCCTTTCGTGCGGGCCTGAGGTTTCAGGGAATTTTTCCGTTTCGCCTGGGTCCAAGGCTGGCATAGGGCCATCCATGACCTGTTGCACTCTCGAATATCTGTAGGAGCTTGTCCATGTTCACCATGCGTCGTCTGATTATCGTCGCTACCGCTGCTGCCCTGATGACTGGCTGTGCCGGCCAGAACCCCTATGACAGCCAGGGCCAGGCTCAAGGCTCCACAGGGATGAGCAAGACCGCCAAGTACGGTGGCCTGGGCGCGCTGGCCGGTGCCATCGCCGGTGCCGCCATCGACCATAACAACCGTGGCAAGGGCGCGCTGATCGGTGCTGCCGCGGTGGGCGCCGCTGCCGCAGGCTACGGCTACTACGCCGACAAGCAGGAAGCCGAGCTGCGTGCGAAGATGGCCAACACCGGTGTCGAGGTGCAGCGCCAGGGTGACCAGATCAAGCTGATCATGCCGGGCAACATCACCTTCGCCACCGATTCGGCGAACATCTCCCCAAGCTTCTACTCGCCGCTGAACAACCTGGCCAACTCGTTCAAGCAGTTCAACCAGAACACCATCGAGGTGGTGGGCTTCACCGACAGCACCGGCAGCCGCCAGCACAACATGGACCTGTCTCAGCGTCGTGCCCAGGCCGTCAGCACCTACCTGACCTCCCAGGGTGTCGACCCGTCGCGCGTTTCCGTTCGCGGCATGGGCCCGGACCAGCCGATCGCCAGCAACGCCGACGCCAACGGCCGCGCCCAGAACCGTCGCGTGGAAGTGAACCTCAAGCCGATTCCGGGCCAGCAGTATGACCAGCAGGGCACTGTGCAGCAGTACCCGTAAGGTGTAAGGAACGAGGAGCCGCTGCGCACCCCATCGCGGGACAAGCCCACTCCCACCGGGTCTGCGCTGTTTTCATAGACACCGCCGTACCTAATGGGAGCGGGCTTGCCCCGCGATGGGGGCGTAGCGGCCCCTTTGCATTTCAGCGCACGGTGCTGGCCTGAATCGCGGTCAAGGCGATGGTATGCACGATATCGTCCACCTGCGCGCCCCGCGGCAAGTCGTTCACCGGCTTGCGCAACCCCTGCAGCATCGGCCCCAGGCTTACGCAATCGGCACTGCGCTGCACCGCCTTGTGGGTGGTATTGCCGGTGTTCAGGTCCGGGAATACGAACACGGTGGCGCGGCCCGCGACCGGGCTTGCCGGTGCCAGCTGGCGAGCGATCTCGGGGTTGGCCGCCGCGTCATACTGCAACGGGCCGTCGATCAGCAGGTCATGTTCGGCCTGCTGCGCCAGGCGTGTGGCTTCGCGCACCTTCTCCACTTCCTCGTCGCTGGCCGCCGAGTCGCTTGAATAGCTGAGCATCGCCACCCGTGGTGCGATACCGAAGGCCTGGGCCGACTCGGCGCTCTGCCGCGCGATCTCGGCCAGCTCTGCGGCGCTGGGGTGGGGGTTCATCACGCAGTCGCCATACACCAGCACTTGCTCGGGGAACAGCATGAAGAACACCGAGGACACCAGGCTGCTGCCCGGTGCGGTCTTGATCAGCTGCAAGGCCGGGCGAATGGTGTTGGCAGTGGAGTGCACCAGGCCCGAGACCAGGCCGTCGACTTCATCCAGGGCCAGCATCATGGTGCCGACCACCACCGGGTCTTCCAGTTGCTGTTCGGCCATCGGCGCGTTGAGGTTGCGGCTGCGGCGCAGCTCCACCATCGGCTCGACGTAGCGCCCGCGGATCAGCTCGGGATCGAGCACTTCCAGGTCAGGCGGCAGGGTGATGCCCTGGGCGCGGGCAACCGCCTCGACCTCCTCGGGCTTGGCCAGCAGCACGCAACGGGCGATGCCGCGGGCTTGGCAGATGGCTGCCGCCTGCACCAGCAGCGGCTCGGCGCCCTCGGGCAGAACGATACGCTTGTTCGCCTGCTGGGCGCGCTGGATCAGCTGGTAGCGGAATACCGCCGGCGATAGGCGCAGCTCGCGCGGCGTGCCGCAGCGCTGATGCAGCCAGGCCGCGTCGAGGTGGCTGGCGACGAAGTCGGTGATGAACTCGGCGCGCTCGCGGTCGTCCACCGGGATTTCCCGGTTGAGCGAATTGAGGCGGTTGGCGGTGTCGTACGAGCCGGTACCCACCGAAAGGATCGGCAGCCCGGCCTGCAGGGCGCCCCGGCACAGTTCCAGGATGCGCGGGTCGGGCTTGCTGTCACTGGTCAGCAGCAGGCCGGCCAGCGGCACGCCATTGATTGCCGCCAGGCTCACGGCGAGGATGATGTCATCGCGATCGCCCGGGGTCACCACCAGGGTGCCGGGCTTGAGCAGTGGCACGGTGTTGGCCACGGTGCGGGCACAGATGATGATGGTGTTCATGCGCCGTTGCTCGTAGTCCCCGGCATTGAGCACCTGGGCACCGAGCAGCTCTGCCACGTCGCGGGTGCGCGGGGCGTTGAGCTCGGGCTGGTAGGGGATGCAACCCAACAGGCGGAAGTCGTCGCCGCGCAGCAGCGGCGAGTGCTCGCGCAGACGGGCGGCGAAGTCGGTCATGCTTTCGTCGGTGCGTACCTTGTTGAGCACCACGCCGAGCACCTTCGGGTCGCGCGGGCCGCCGAACAGCTGGGCCTGCAGCTCGACACGGCCGGAGAGTTCGCTGAGCACTTCGTTTTCCGGCGCCGACACCAGGATCACCTCGGCATCCAGGCTCTTGGCCAGGTGCAGGTTGACCCGCGCGGCATAGCTGGCGTGGCGGGTCGGCACCATGCCCTCGACCACCACCACGTCGTTGCCGATGCAGGCCTGCTGGTACAGGCGGATGATTTCCTCGAGCAACTCGTCCAGTTGACCATCGCCGAGCATGCGCTCGACCTGGGCCAAGCTCAGGGGCGTCGGCGGGCGGATACCATGGGTGCGCGCCACCAGTTCGCTGGAGCGCTCGGGGCCGGTATCGCCGGGGTGGTGCTGGGCGATCGGCTTGAAGAAGCCGACCTTCAGCCCGCCGCGCTCCAGGGTGCGCACCAGGCCAAGGCTGATGGAGGTCAGGCCGACACCGAAGTCGGTCGGCGCGATGAAAAATGTTTGCATGCGTGCTTCTCGAAATAAGCGGTGCAAGGGTTCAGCCGCCAAGGGTAGCGCTATCGGGCCCCTGGGCGCACCAGCCGCAGGCAAATACCTGGCCGATGCGGCGCTGGCGCTCGGCCGGGTCGAGCACCCAGGGCCGCGCTTGCCACGGTGGCTGGTGGCGCAGGTGCTGCGTATGGCCGCACGACAGCTCGACCACCCAGTGGCCCTCTTCGTCCTGGTGGAAGCCGGTGATCCGACTGACGGATTTGTCATTCTCCGACACGCGTTCGCAATCGGGCGATGCGTTGGTTACACTTGATCGCTCTACATTCTTTTGCAAAAGGTCTTGCCCCATGCTGATCGCCGCCAACAAGGCTGTCTCCATCGACTATACCCTGACCAACGACGCCGGGGAGGTCATCGACAGTTCCGCCGGTGGTGCGCCGCTGGTGTACCTGCACGGTGCCGCCAACATCATCCCGGGCCTGGAAAAAGCCCTGGAAGGCAAGCAGGCCGGTGACGAGCTGAACGTTGCCATCGAACCTGAAGAAGCCTACGGCGAATACCTGGCCGAGCTGGTCAGCACCCTGAACCGCAGCCTGTTCGAAGGCGTCGACCAGCTGGAAGTCGGCATGCAGTTCCACGCTTCGGCGCCGGATGGCCAGATGCAGATCGTCACCATCCGCGACATCGACGGCGACGACATCACCGTCGACGGCAACCACCCGCTGGCCGGCCAGCGCCTGAACTTCAAGGTCAAGGTAGTCAACGTGCGTGACGCCAGCGATGAAGAAATCGCTCACCGTCATATCCACGGTGAAGGTGGCCATCACCACTGATTTTCTGCGCTAAGCTCAGAGAGTCGCCAGGCGCTCGGGCAAGCCGTTTTGCCTTCCTTGGGGAAGGATGACGGTTTGGCCGCGCGCCTTTTTAGTGGGCGCGATTCGCCCCTGCGACCATCGGGAACCTGAGAGGGGAGTCATCATGAGTGCATTTCACGACCTGACGTTGAAGGCGCTGAACGGCGAGGAACTGCCCCTCGCACCGTTCAAGGGCCAGGTGGTGTTGGTGGTCAATGTCGCCTCCAAGTGTGGCCTGACGCCGCAATACAAGGCTCTGGAGAACCTGTACCAGGAATACAAGGACAAAGGCTTCAGTGTCCTGGGTTTGCCATGCAACCAGTTTGCCGGGCAAGAGCCGGGTAGCGAAAAGGAGATCCAGGCGTTCTGCAGCCTCAACTACGGGGTGAGCTTCCCGTTGGGCGCCAAGCTCGAGGTCAACGGGCCGCAGCGCCATTCCCTGTACCGCCTGCTGGCGGGTGAGGGGGCTGAATTCCCCGGGGATATCACCTGGAACTTCGAGAAATTCCTGGTGGGCAAGGATGGCCGCGTATTGGCCCGTTTCGCTCCGCGTACCACGCCGGACGATCCGGCGGTGGTCCAGGCGATCGAGAAGGCGCTGGGCTGAGGTTTCAGCGTTTTGGGCCTGGGGCTGCTTTGCAGCCCTTTTGCGGCGCAAGGCCGCTCAGGTATCGCGGTGCCTTTGAGCGGTGCGCAGCGAACAAGCGGCTAGCGCTGCCCCCCTGTGGGAGATTCTATGGTTGTGGGCAAGCCGGCTCCCACTGGTGCAGCGCCAACCACACCCTGTGGGAGCCGGCTTGCCGGCGATGGGGTTTAGCTGCGCGGCGCCGATGATTCCAGGCCCGCGGCCACCGTTCGGTTGCCCTCAGGCTGTCGGCAGGCATTGGCCAGGTACCCCTCGAACTGCTCGACGATCGCCGGCCAGCCCTGACGGCTGGCGTGCTGCCGTGCATTCAGGCGTACTCTGCGTAGGGTCTCGTCTTCCTCCAACAACCAGCACGCCGCATCGATGAAACCCGCCTGGTCACCTGGCATCGCCAGGCCGCCACTGTGGCCGTGGCGGATATGCTGGGCGGCGGCCGCCTCGTCGTAGGCGACCACGGCCAAGCCCGAGGCCAGGGCTTCGAGAACCACATTGCCGAACGTCTCGGTCAGGCTCGGAAACAGGAACAGGTCGCCACTGGCATAGTGCTCTGCCAGCGCTTGGCCCCGTTGCGCACCGCAGAACACGGCATCGGGGAGCGTCTGTTCGAGGCGCTCGCGTTGTGGCCCATCGCCAACGATCACCAGGCGCATGCGCCGCTGTGGGTAAGCCTTGTGCAACGCGTCCATGCAAGGCTGCAGCAGCCCAAGGTTCTTCTCTGCGGCCAGGCGGCCGACATGGATCACGGCGATATCGTCCGGCCCCAGGCCCCACGCCTGGCGCAATGCCTGGCTGCGCCGGGCCGGGTTGAACAGGCAGGCATCGACCCCCCGTGCCATCAACCCCAGGCGTTCGAAGCCCCGGCGTTCGAGCTCCAGGCGCTGGCTGGCGCTGGGCACCAGGGTGACCGCGGTGCGCCGGTGGAACCATCGCAGGTAATGGGTGAGCAGGCGGGTCAGCAGGCCCAGGCCATATTGCCCCGAGTACTGTGGGAAGTTGGTATGGAAGCCGCTGACCACGGCGATGCCCAAGTGCCGCGCGGCGCGCAGTGCGCTCAAGCCCAGCGGGCCTTCGGTGGCGATGTAGAGCACATTCGGGCGCTGTCGACGCCAACGTCGTACCAACGCGCGCTTGGTTATTTCACCCCATTGCAAACCCGGGTAGCCAGGCAACGGCCAACCGCGGCAGAGCAACAGGTCGTCGGTGTCGTGGCTGGCGTTGTCGCTGGCCTGGCGAGGGCGTACCAGTTCCACGTGGTGCCCGCGTTGGCGCAGGCCATCGCTGAGGCGACCAAGGGTATTGGCCACGCCGTTGATCTCGGGTGGGAAGGTTTCGGTGACGAGGGTGATGCGCAGGGGCGGTATGTTCATGTCAAAAGTGTCCGCCTGGGCCGTTGCGTTCATGTGACAGGTTGGTGACTGGCCAATGACGCCGTGTGTTTCAGGTTTTGTCCGTGTGAACATTTCCCTGTGGGCCACTCAAGAATCCGGTGGGGCCAGCCGATGCAGAAGTATCCAAACGGTCGGGGTGCGCTCCCGGGAGCGGTCATGTTCAATAGCAAACTCAAGAAAGAAATCCAGCAACTGCGCGAGGACCTGATGTCCATCGAGCAGGTCAAGGAAAGCCTCGACAGCGAGATGCTGGTCCTGCAGCTTGGCCCCGACGGTCGTATCGAGTCGGTCAATAGCAACTTCGAACAGGAGATGCTCTACCGGGCCGAGCAATTGATCGGGCGCAATATCGAGGACATCGTCCCGGCCCATGTGAAGGAGCTGGACTTCTATCACCGCATGAAAAGCGCCATCACCCGTGGCGAACACCTCAACGGCGCCTTCCGCTTGCTGCGCGGCAATGGCCAGGAAGCCTGGCTGCGTTCGATCCTGCAGCCGGTCAAGAGCAGCGACGGGCGAATCCGCTATTTCAGTCTGCATTCGAGCGACCTCACGCGCACCATCGAGACCTCTCGCGAGCACGAAAGCCTGATCAAAGCGTTGATGCGCTCAACCGCGCTGATCGAGTTCAACCTGCAAGGCGAGGTGCTGACCGCCAATGACCGTTTCCTGCAGGCCATGGGGTATTCCCTGGAGCAGGTGCGCGGCAAGCATCACCGTATTTTCTGTGAACCTGAAGAAGCGAATTCGCCAGCCTACCAGGCCTTCTGGGACAAGCTGCGCCGTGGCGAATTCGTCGCCGACCGGTTCAAGCGCATCGATGCCCATGGCCGGGTGGTGTGGCTGGAGGCGTCCTACAACCCGATCATCGATGCCCATGACGTGCTCTACAAAGTGGTCAAGTTCGCGACCGTGATCACCGACCAGGTCAACCAGGAACTGGCCGTGGCCGAGGCTGCGGATATCGCCTACAACACCTCGCTGGGCACTGATGCCAGCGCGCGCAAGGCCACGGATGTGGTGACCCAGACCGTCGATGTGATGCGTGGTCTGGAGCGCTCGATGCAGGACGCGGCCCAGGGAATCCAGGCGCTGGACACACAGTCCCGGGTGATCGGCTCGATCATCAAGACCATCAGCGATATCGCCGGGCAAACTAACCTGCTGGCGCTCAACGCGGCCATCGAAGCGGCACGGGCAGGCGAGCAGGGGCGAGGGTTCGCGGTGGTGGCCGATGAAGTGCGCCAACTGGCCTCGCGCACCAGCACGGCCACCGACGAGATTGCCAAGGTGGTACTGCAGAACGAGCAACTGGCCCAGGCAGCAGTGGATATCATCGACACCAGCAAGCGCCAGGCCGAGCAAGGGCTGACGTTGGCTGCCGATACCGGTGGGGTGATCGTCGAGATCCAGGAAGGCGCGAAGAAGGTGGTGGATGCGGTGGGGCGGTTTTCCAGCCAGTTGAGCCTTTGAGCAAGCGCTGGAAAAGGCCTGCGGCGCGAACTGCGCGCAGGCCTTGGAGCATCTCAAGCATCAGGCGATGACGCCTGCCCTCATCATGAGGTTGAAGGTTTCTTGCAGGGCGGCCCAGAAGTTGCCGTCTGTATCGGTAACCACCTCGCCTGTACGAGCATCTTCATACTCAACCACATCTGGCTTTTGCAGGGTTCCGGTAATGAATGCCCATGTCAGGAACGTGACGGCATGGGACCGTTCGGAAAAATCGTCCTTGGCGTGGATGATCCAGTCCCCGAACGGGTCCAAGCCATGTGCTGGCAGTACGTCCCGAAGCAGGAACTCAGCACGCGCCTGTACTTTTTCAAATGCTTCATTTTCGGCATTGGTGAGGTCGGGTCCCTCTTTGCCTACCCCGCGTCGTTGACCCACCGGGCCCAGGGGGTCAATTGGGCCTTCAGGTTGCTCTATGGTCTCGAACACACGGGTTTGCTCAGGTTCAGCAAATGTTTCCGGTGCTTCCAGTTCAGGCTCGGCGAGCGCTTCAAGCGCTGCATCAACAGGATCTACGTCAGTCGTTTGCTGGTTAGGGATGGCTTCCTTCAGCTTTTCGTCAATCATCTGGTCATCCTCCAAAGATGAAATACCACAAGGTGTGGGCGATGATTGAGCCGCTGACCGGAAGCGTACCTGGTGTAAATATCTATCGCTGGGACGTTCTACCGAGCCCTTCTTCACGCACCCAGAACAAGGTGGCGCCTGCCACCGCCGCCGGCATCATCAGCACGTTCACCAACGGGATCATCAAGGCCAGGTAGGTAATGCCACCGAACCCCAGCGACTGCCAACGCTTGCTGCGCAACCAGGCGAGCATGTCCTGCCAGCTCATCTTGTTGTTGTCCGCCGGGTAGTCGATGTACTGGATGGCCATCATCCATACCCCGAAGATGAGCCACAGCGGAGCGGCCACGACGTTGACCACCGGGATCAACGAGAGAATGAACAGGCCGATGGCCCGCGGCAGGAAGTAGCCCAGCTTGCGCATCTCGCGGCCAAGGGTGCGTGGCACCATGGCGATCAACTCAGCCCAGCTGAAGGCGGGGAAGGTGTCCTCGCCGCGCACCACCACCTCGACCTTTTCCGCGAGGAAGCCATTGAACGGCGCGGCGATGATGTTGGCCACCAGGGTGAAGGTGAAGAACACCATCAGCACCACCAAGGCGACGAACAGTGGCCAGAGGATGTAGGTGAGAAAGCTCAGCCAGCTCGGCAGGGTGGGCATCAAGGCATCGACCCATAGGCTGAACTGGTGCCCGGCAAAGTAGATCAGGCCGCCGAACAACAGCAAATTGACCGCCAGCGGCAGCAGGACGAACAGCCGCAGGTTCGGGCTCATGACCAGTTTCAGCCCTTCGCGCAGGTACTGGGGGCCAGAGAGGACAGGGGCTTGCATCGAGACGCTCCGGATCAAAGGGAAAACGCGCTGACCTTACCCGAGTTTGCCGGCGCGACGAAAGGCGCCATGTCCCGGAGCAATGGCCTGTAACAAAAGCGAGTGAAGATTTTCTATCGGTTTTCGCCTTGGATAGAAGCACTCTATAAGGTGGATTGTCGAAGGATATTTCCTTAATCTCTGCGACCTCGCTACAGTGCGCTCAACTTTTGGTTTCGGATCTACGCGTTGTAGCCTTCCCCAAGTGCTGCGTGGGTCCCTTTTAATTCCACACCGATGCCGGCCCGCGGCCGCCTCGACAGGAGTTCGACATGTCTGAAGTACGTCATTCGCGCGTCATCATTCTCGGTTCCGGCCCTGCCGGTTACAGCGCTGCGGTCTACGCCGCCCGCGCCAACCTCAAGCCGCTGCTGATCACCGGCATGCAGGCGGGTGGCCAGCTGACCACCACCACCGAAGTCGACAACTGGCCGGGCGACCCCCACGGCCTGACCGGCCCTGCGCTGATGCAACGCATGCAGGAGCACGCCGAGCGCTTCGAGACCGAAATCGTCTTCGACCACATCAATGCCGTCGACCTGGCCAACAAGCCGTTCACCCTCAAGGGCGACAGCGGCACCTACACCTGCGACGCCCTGATCATCGCCACCGGCGCCAGCGCCCGCTACCTGGGCCTGCCGTCGGAAGAGGCATTCATGGGCAAGGGTGTTTCGGCCTGCGCCACCTGCGACGGGTTCTTCTACCGCAACAAGCCGGTCGCCGTGGTGGGCGGTGGCAACACGGCCGTGGAAGAGGCACTGTACTTGGCCAACATCGCCAGCAAGGTGACCCTGGTACACCGTCGCGACACCTTCCGTGCCGAGAAGATCCTGGTCGACAAGCTGCACGCCCGTGTGGCCGAAGGCAAGATCGAGCTCAAGCTCAACGCCACCCTGGACGAAGTGCTGGGTGACGACATGGGTGTAACCGGTGCCCGCCTGAAGAACAACGATGGCAGCAGCGACGAAATCAAGGTCGACGGTGTATTCATCGCCATTGGCCACACCCCGAACACCTCGCTGTTCGAAGGCCAGCTGACCCTCAAGGACGGCTACCTGGTGGTCAACGGCGGCCGTGAAGGCAACGCCACCGCCACCAACATCGAAGGCGTATTCGCCGCAGGCGACGTGGCTGACCATGTCTATCGTCAGGCGATCACCTCCGCCGGTGCCGGCTGCATGGCTGCACTGGACGTCGAGCGTTACCTGGACGGGCTGGCCAACGCATCGTTCTAACGATCGTTGATGCTTTGAACCCGACCCTGGGCACCCAGGGTCGGGTTTTTTTATGCCTGTTCAATAAACAGCCGATGGATCACTAAGCACTGTACGTGGGTGTCTTGCGTCATAGTATTTCTCCTTTGATAGCCGGAATAACGCCAGTCCATCAATGGTATGGATGCTCTATGACGTCGGGTACGATCATATCTGCCAGGTAAGTTGCAAGTGGCCAGATTCTTTAATGGGGTAGGAATCTTTTATATGAGGTCAGGTAGCAGGCTTGCCTGCTGTCGAAGGAAGATGGGCTGCGCAATAATCAGGATGTATGTCGGTCATTCAGGCAATCGGGGCGCTTTGCACCCCGTTGCAGTCCCGACGGTACGGGCTTGTTGCAGGATCGATTTACAGGCTAAGACGCATGGATAAATCCACCGCCTTCACATCCTTGGTCATGGCACCAATGGAGATGTAGTCCACCCCCGTCTCGGCAATCACCCGCAGGGTGCTTTCATTGACGCCGCCACTGGCCTCCAGCTTGGCCTTGCCGGCGGTGATGCGCACGGCTTCGCGCATTTCATCGAGCGTCAATTCGTCGAGCATGACGATGTCGGCGCCGGCCGTCAGCGCCTGGCGCAGCTCGTCCAGGCTTTCCACTTCGATTTCCACCGGCTTGCCCGGGGCGATCTTGTGCGCCGCGGCCACCGCCTCGGCCACCCCGCCACTGGCCGCGATATGGTTTTCCTTGATCAGGAAGGCGTCATACAGGCCGATGCGATGGTTGTCGCAACCGCCACAGGTCACGGCATATTTTTGCGCCAGGCGCAGGCCCGGCAAGGTCTTGCGGGTGTCGAGCAGACGCACCTGGGTGCCTTGCACCAGGTCGGCGAGAAAGCGCGCGCGGGTGGCAACGCCAGACAACATCTGCAGGAAGTTCAGCGCCGTGCGTTCGCCACTGAGCAACGAACGCGCCGGGCCTTCGAGGTGGAACAGCGCCTGGTTGGCCTTGGCCCGATCGCCGTCGGCCACCTGCCAGTGCACCGCCACTCGCGGGTCGAGCTGGCGGAACACCGCATCGACCCAGGCGGTACCGGCGATGGAGCAGTCTTCGCGGGTGATGATAGTCGCCTTGGCCAGGCGCTCGGCCGGGATCAGCTGGGCGGTGATGTCGCCGCTGCCGATATCTTCCAGCAACGCACGGCGCACGTTGGCTTCGATTTCGGCGGTCAGGTCGGCGAGGCGTAGGTTCGGCATGGTCGGCTCCACAAGCTAGGTGCCGGCGATTATAGGGCAGGGGGCCGACGTGTACAGCGGCAACCACACCGGTGACCTTTGGTCAGGACGAGTGAGCATTTCGGCGAACCCATGGTCAGTTGGGGGCGTAAGTAGATCGCGCTAGAAGCTGTCAGATTTTTTACCGATAATGCGACCAGTATTTGGCGTCATGGTTTTGACTAGCCCAGGTCATTCGAACAGAACACCCTACAAGGAGTCCGGGATGCAGATAGAAGGCAAGGTGGTGCCGCTGGCGGCGGCCATCGATCGAGGGGCGCGTGTGCCCTTGCCTTGCCTGCCGGTCCCGCTCTTGCAGGTGCGCGACCAGGCGGCGCTGCAATTGCGCCTGGGCCTGCAGCGGCTGTTCGACAATGCCGATGACACCCTTTTCGAAATGGCTGACAAGGCCAGTGAACGGTTCGAGCAGAACCTGTACTTCGAGGCGATGCGCGACCTGCGCCTCAAGCGCAAGAGCATCGAACGCGGCTTCCTCGACCGCTTTCACGATGCGTTCGCCCGGCTCAATCAGGCCGATGAGCGGCCATCGAGCGTGGCCGATCACCCGCGCAGCACCGCGCAACTGGAGCGCTCTGCCGTTGTCGAGGCGATGGTCGCGCGGGTATTGTCCCGGGATGGCCTGGCCCTCAAGCAACTGACGCAGCGCTTCCAGGCCCTGCTCGAGACCCCTCTGGCCCAAGGGCTCGCGCTGGAGCCTGAACGCTTGTGCGAGCTCTTCCTGCAGGCCGGGCGCGACCTGGGCGTAGGGCCAAGGGTCAAGCTGGTCTTGCTGAAATTGTTCGAGCGCTATGTGCTGCGCGACATCGACCAACTCTACGAGCAGGCCAACCAGTTGCTGGCCAGCGCTGGGGTGCTGCCTGAACTCAAGGCTGTGCCACGGCGCCGCGCCGAGGACCGTCGTCACCTGGAGCGCGCATCCAGCCGCCCGGCAGCGGCCGACGAGTTGCAGGTCGATGACGCCAGCCAGGTGTTTTTCGACGCCCTGCAGCCCTTGCTGGCACCCATGCGTGGCCGCGTTGCGCCGCGTGTCCAGCAGGTGGCCGGCGCGCAGCCGGTCAGCACCGGCGACTTGTTGCGGCTGCTTTCTCATCTGCAACATTACCTGCCCGCCACCAGCGAGGCCGACGACTTCGATCTAGGGCAGCAGCTCGAACAACTGCTGCTGCGGGTCAGCGTGCGCAGCGGCACGCGTCGCTGCATCGCCACGGCCGACGAAGACACCTTCAACCTGGTCGGCTTGCTGTTCGAATTCATCCAAGGCGATACCAACCTGCCAGCGACCGTGCGCGAGCTGATCGAGCGGCTGCACATTCCATTGCTCAAGGTGGCCTTGCTCGACAAGGCCGTATTCAGCCGTGCCAGCCACCCGGCCCGGCGCCTGCTCAACGAGATCGCGGCGGCCGCCATCGGTTGGGAGGCCGGCAGCGAGGGGCTGCGCGACAGCCTGCAACTGCGCATTGAGCGTATTGTCCAGCGCCTGCTCAACGACTTCACCGATGACTCTCGCCTGTTCAACGAACTGCTCGAGGACTTCCTGGCTTTCAGCCAGCAAGAGCGCCGACGCAACGAACTGCTCGAGCAACGCACGCGAGATGCCGAGCAAGGGCGGGCCCGGGCCCTGCAGGCTCGTCTGCAGGTGCAACAGGAGCTGAACCTGCGCTTGCATGGCCGGGTCCTGCCGCAGGCGGTGGTGCACATGCTGGTCCAGGGTTGGAGCCAAGTCTTGCTGCTGGCCTGGCTCAAGCATGGCGTGGGTTCCCCGGCCTGGACGCAAGGGCTGGCGACCATGGACACGCTGCTGGCGAGCATCGCCCCGCACCACGAGCCCCAGGCGCGCGAGCGCTTGCTGCAGCAGGTGCCCGGGCTGCTCAAGGCCCTGCGCGAGGGCCTGGCGAGCGTGGTCATGGACGCGGTTACCACCCGCGAATTCTTCCAGCAGCTGGAGCAATTGCACCTGGCTGCCTGCGTGGGTACGCCGAGCAGCGACTGTGCCGTGGAGCACAGACTAGTGGCCGAGGAAATCATTCTTGCGGTGGCCGACGAGTCCGCGTGCGGCCCCTTGCTGCAGCCGGACATGCAAGGGCCGGAACTGGCTCAGGTGCAGCGGCTGCGGGTCGGTACGTGGGTCGAGGTGATGGATGACGACGAGTTGCTGCGCTGCAAGCTGGTGGCCAGGATCGACAGCCATGACCGCTTCGTCTTCGCCAACCGCACCGGTATGAAGGTGCGCGAGTGGAACCGTGCGGGGCTGGTCCAGGCCCTGCGCCGCGGCGAGCTGCGCCTGCTGGACGACGGGCTGCTGTTCGAGCGGGCACTGGAAGCAGTGCTCGGACGCTTGCGCTCCCAGGCGGCTCGCTGAACAATCATTTACATGCAAGCGCATCGGGTGCGGGGCATACTGGCTACCTTCCCGACGATTTTCAGGAACTGCTCCATGCAATTGGATCGAGCGACAGGCTGGTTCTGCGGCGTTACCCACTGCCCCTCGCCCAACTTCAATGCGCGCCCCGAAGGCGAAGCCATCTCCCTGCTGGTCATCCACAACATCAGCCTGCCGCCGGCCTGCTTCGGTACCGGCAAGGTGCAGCAGTTCTTCCAGAACCAGCTAGACCCAAACGAGCACCCCTATTTCCAGGACATTTGCCACCTCACCGTATCGGCGCACCTATTCGTCGAGCGTGACGGTGCGGTGACCCAGTTCGTGTCCCTGCTCGACCGGGCCTGGCATGCGGGTGTCTCGAGCTTCGAGGGGCGTGAGGGTTGCAACGATTTTTCCATCGGCATCGAGCTTGAAGGCACCGACGAGCTGCCCTACACCGATGCCCAGTACGCCGCCCTGGAGCAGCTGACTCGCGAAATTCGTCGCGCCTGGCCGGTGATCGGCCCGCAGCGCATCTGTGGCCACAGCGACATCGCCCCGGTACGCAAGACCGACCCGGGCCCGGCCTTCGACTGGTGCCGCTATCGCGCGGCGCTGCAGTGCAATGAGGACAATGCATGAGTTTCCTGGTGTTGGTGCTGGTGCTCTGGGTCGAGAAATTCTCCGCCCTGCGCCAGCGGCTGCAACGTGATGGTTTCTTCTTGGGCGAGCTGGTGCGCCTGGAGCGCAGCGGCAAGGTACACCCCTGGTGGACCCTTGCCATCCTGGTGCTGGCGCCGGTGGCATTGCTGGTCTTGCTGCTGCACGTATTGGAGCCGGTGGCCTACGGGTTGCTGGCGTTGCCGGTGCACCTGTTGGTGCTGATCTACAGCCTTGGGCGGGGTGATGCCAAGGCGGCCCTGGGGCCGTTCCGCGATGCCTGGCGCCGGGGCGATGACCAGGCCGCGTTGCACGTGGCCGAGCGAGACCTGGGGTTGGCCGCCGACGATGCGCAAAGCTTGTTGATCCGGGTGCAGGGTCATTTGCTGTGGCAGGCGTACCAGAGCTTTTTCGCGGTGATCTTCTGGTATTTCCTGCTGGGGCCGGGGGCGGCCCTGGCCTATCGCCTGCTGGCTCTGTGCGCGGGCAACAGCCGGCAACCGGCGCTCAAGGAACGGGCCGAGCAACTGCGTCATACCATGGACTGGGTGCCGGTGCGGGTGCTGGCGTTGAGCTTCGCCCTGGTCGGTAACTTCGTCGCGGTGGTGCGGGTCATGTTGCACGAGTTGCTCAACTGGCACATCAGTGCCGGGCACCTGGTGGCGCGGGTCGGGCGGGTGGCCGACACGGTGCCCGAGGAAGAAGACAACCAGCGCGGGCTGGGGCGGTTGGACAGCCTCTGGGAGCTACTGCTGCGTTGTGCGGTGCTGTGGTACGCGTTTTTTGCGCTGTGGACCGTGTTGGTCTGACTGGGCGTGCGGGGTTAGGGGCTGCTTTGCAGCCCTTTCGCGGCACAAGGCCGCGCCTACAGAAAATTACAAACCTTGGATTCGTTCTGCGCTATACAGGTCGCCTGGCCGTTAATGGCCTTGTGCTACCTCAAAGAATAAAAAGAATCCAAGGAGATGCGCATGCAGCGTTTGCTCTATCCGGCCATCGCCCTGATGGACCGGCTGAGCTTCGGCTTGAAGTTCAGCCTGATCAGCGCCCTGTTCTTCGTGCCGATGCTGGTCACCAGCTTCTACCTGGTGCGCGGCGTCTATGAGCAATTCCATACCACTCGCGTCGAACTCCAGGGCCTGGCCCCTCTGGCGGGCGCCCTGGCCTTGCGCGGGGAGCTGGAAACCCTGGGCAACCTCTTGCAGGTCAACGTCATGCTCGGTCAATCGGGGCAGGCCGGCGACCTGGAGCAACGCATCGGCCAGAGCCAGGAGCAGGTCGCAGCGAAGCTGCAGGCCCTGCAGTTCGACGACCCGCAACTGCGGGCCCGGCGCGACGAGGTGGGCGAACTGCTCGATCGGGCCCGCAACGAGTCATCCCTGCAAAGCAAGGCGGCCCTGGTGGACAAACTGCTGGTGCAGGCTCAGGTGCTGGTCAAGCAGGTGGCCAGCCACGTGGGCCTGGACCAGGACAGCCAGGCGTCGGTGCGCCATTTCAGCGAGGTGCTGGGTACGGCCACGGGCCAGGTGACCCAGGCGCTGGGCGAAGGGCGGGCGATGGGGGCCACGGCCCTGGGCCGTGGCTTCATCGACTCCTCCGGCAGCGCCCGTTTCGAAGATTTGCTGCAACGCCTGGAGCGGCTGGCCGCCGACTACGGCATTCGACTGGACGAAGCCTTGGCCGCCGACCCGTTGGCCAAGGCCGGCCTGGCCGAGCTGGCCCAGGCCAGCCAGGCGACCATCAAGCAGGCGGCCGGCCTGTTCGAAGACCAAGTGGTGATGGCCGAGACCCTGGAGGCGCCCTGGGCAGGGTTCTACCAGCAGGTCAGCGGCCTGATGGCGCAGACCTACCGGCTCAACGACGCCATTCTCGCCCACTTGCAGGTGCAGTTGCAGGCGCGCCTGGAGGAGCACCGGTTGCGCATGGTCGCCCTGGTCGCTGCGCTGGCCGTGGTGTTCGCCCTGATCATCTACCTTGCCGGAGCCTTCTACGTCTCCATTCGCGAGACGTTGGGCAACCTCGGCTCGGCCATGGACAAGGTTGCCGCCGGAGACATGACCGTCAGTTTCCGCGCCCGCAGCCAGGACGAGCTGGGTGAACTGGGCCAGGGGTTCAACCAGACCGTGCAACGCATCCGCGAGCTGATCGGCCAGGTCAGCCGCACGGTCGGCCTGGTCGAGGAGCAGGCCGATCAGGTGTTGGCGGTGTCGGTGCGCAGCAACCAGGCCGTCGGCGGCCAGCGCGAGCAGATCGAGCAGGTGGCTGCGGCCATGAACCAGATGAGTGCCACGTCCCAGGAAGTCGCACGCAGCGCGGCCCTGGCCGCCGAAGGCGCGCAACAGGTCAACCGCGAAAGCGCCACGGGCCGAGGCCTGGTGGAAAGCCAGCAGGGCAGCATCGCCCGCCTGGCCGGCGAGATCGACCAGACGGTGGCTGCGGTCAACCAGCTGGCCGGCGACAGCCAGGCCATCGGCCGGGTGCTGGAAGTGATCCGCAGCATTGCCGAGCAGACCAACCTGCTGGCCCTGAACGCTGCCATCGAGGCCGCCCGGGCCGGCGAGCAGGGCAGGGGGTTCGCCGTGGTCGCCGACGAGGTGCGGACCCTGGCCAGGCGCACCCAGGACTCCACCGAAGAGATCGCCCAGATGATCCAGCGCCTGCAGGAAGGAGTGGGCGCGGCAGTCAGGGCGATGGGCAGCAGTCACCAGATGGCAGCTGGTACGGTGGGCGAGGCGCGCCAAGTGCAGCAAGCGCTGGGCAACATTCTCGGGGCGGTGGGTGGCATCGTCGAGCAGAACCAGCAGATCGCCGCCGCTGTCGAGCAGCAGACCGCGGTGGCCCACGACATCGACCAGAACATCGTGGCGATCAACCGCGCCGCCCAGGACACGACCCAAGGGGCCAACCAAGCCGAGGATGCCAGCCGGAGCCTGTCGACCCAGGTGCTGGAGCTCAAGCGGCTGATCGGGGCGTTTCGTATCTAGGCAGTGGACGGCCCGATCGCGGGGCCAGCCCGCTCTCTCATAGAGCAACGCATAACAATTTGATTTTGCAGGTCCTTTGTGGGAACGGGCTCGTCCCGCGATTGGGCCGGTGCTACCAGCCAAATACCTCACAGGCATTGCGGCTGCTGACGTGCGCCAACCGTTCGGCCTCGATGCCCATCACCTCGGCCAGTGCGCCGGCGATCTGCGGCAGGTGCACCGGGCTGTTGCGCACGCCGGGGAACATCGCCGGCGCCATGTCCGGCGCATCGGTCTCCAGCACCACGCTTTCCAGCGGCAACCGCGGTAAGGTCTTGCGCAGGCGCAGTGCCTGGGGCCAGGTGGCGGCACCGCCCAGGCCCAGCTTGAAGCCCAGCCTGATGTACTCGCGGGCCTCCTCGTAGCTGCCGGCGAAGGCATGGATGATCCCGGCGCGGGCGGGTCGGTAGCGCTTGAGGGTGGCGATCACCTGAGCGTGGCTGCGGCGTACATGCAGCAGGGCGGGCAGGGCGAAGTCGCAGGCCAGTTGCAACTGCGCTTCGAACAGCGCTTGCTGACGGCCCTTGTCCAGTTCTGGCAGGTAGAAGTCCAGGCCGAACTCGCCCACCGCACACAGGTGCGGGTGGCCTTGCAGGCGCTCTAGCCAGTCGCGCAGCTGGGCCAGGTGCTCGGGGCGGTGCTGGTCGAGGTACACCGGGTGCAGCCCGAGCGCGGCATGCAGGTTGGGCGTGCTGCAAGCCAAGTCCCACACGCGCTGCCAGTTGCCTTCGTACACACCCAGCACCACCATGCGCTCTACGCCGAGGGCCTGCGCGTTGGCCAGCAGGCGCTGGCGGTCGGCATCGAAGTCGGGAAAGTCCAGGTGGGTGTGGGTGTCGATCAGGCGCATGGTCAGCCTGCGCTGATGCGTTGCTTGAAGGTACGTGCCACGGCATGCACACCGGGCTCGTAGCGTTTGTCCTCGATGGCGGCCAGGGCGAGCTCCAAGGCGGTGGCGGCGATCAGCCCGTGCTGCTGGGCCATGGCGTTGACCGGCAGCGGCAGGAAGTCCAGCAGCTGGTTGTCACCGAAGGTACCCAGCTGCAGCTGGCGCGAATCGGCCGGGCGTGCCTGCAGGGTGTCGAACACGCCTTGCAGCAGCACGTAGGACGTGGTGACCAGGGCATCGGGCAGGCCGCCGAAGTCCTCGATCAATTGCAGCATCAGGCGCTGGCCGCATTCACGGCTGAAGGCCTCGCCCTGGTAGCGGCGTACCTGGCCACTAAACGGTTGCAGCGCTTCGTCGAAACCGCCAGCGCGGGCCTGGCTGACCGACAGCTCCGGGCGGGCGCCAATCAGGGCGATGGTGCGAGGGTGGGTGTCCAGCAGGCTCTGGGCCAGTTGGCGGCTGGCATCGCGGTCGTCGCTGATCACCGAGCAGAAGTGCGCTGGGTCCATGCGCCGGTCGATGGCGATCACCGGCAGGCCCTTGTCCTGCAATTCGCGGTAGCTGTCGTCGTCCGGCGGCAGGCAGCTGGCGACGAACAACGCATCGCAGCGGCGCGCGCGGAACAGTTGCTGCAACTGCCGTTCGCTGTCCGGCTGGTCATCGCTGCTGGCGATCAGCAACTGGTAGCCACGGGCACGGGCACCTTGCTCGAGCTGCTTGGCAATGCGGGCATAGCTGGGGTTCTCCAGATCCGGGAGAATGAAGCCCAGGGTCCGGGTGTGCCGGCTGCGCAGGCCGGCAGCCTGCGGGTTGGGTGTGAAGCCGTGGGCTTCGACCACCGCGCGCACGCGCTCGACCGTGCTGTTGCTGATGCGCTGCTGTTCGGCCTTGCCATTGATGACGTAGCTGGCGGTGGTCACGGACACACCGGCCAGACGGGCGATATCGCTGAGTTTCACCGAATTTTCCTTGTTATTACCGGGGCTGCTGCGGACTTGACCGGGTAGTGTGACTCAAGGGCCAGGCCGTGCGCAGGCGACCATTGTCGCAATTGTCCGACAGGATGGGGCTTTTTCGTCGCAAGATTATCGAGTAACGTGGCCTCCTGGTCAGGTTAAACGATTCAGCAGGTGATTTACCTGCCGCGGCTTGCCACCCGCGCAAGGTCGTTGCACTGGCCCTTTTCGTGAATTTCACAACAATACCTCAGTACCCGACCCCGGGGCTGCAAAAGGAGAAGGTCATGCTGGAGCTCGCTCAGGAGCAGATCGCCATGGGCCAGGTGGCCGCCGACAAGGCCCAGGCGCTGCGTCTGCTGGCCGATCGGCTGGTCGCTGATGGACTGGTCGCCGAAGGTTACCTGCAAGGGCTTGAGGCTCGCGAGGCGCAAGGCTCGACCTTCCTCGGCCAGGGTATCGCCATTCCCCACGGCACCCCGCAGACCCGTGACCAGGTGTTCGCCACCGGCGTGCGTCTGCTGCAGTTTCCCGAGGGGGTCGAATGGGGCGATGGCCAGGTCGTCTACCTGGCCATCGGCATCGCGGCCCGCTCCGACGAACACCTGCGCCTGTTGCAATTGCTGACCCGTGCCCTGGGCGAGACCGACCTGGCCGAGGCCTTGCGCCGCGCCAGTTCCGCCGAGGCCCTGCTCAAGCTGCTGCAAGGCGCGCCCCAGGCGCTGGCGCTCGATGCGCAGCTGGTGGGCCTGAACCTGGCGGCTGAAGATTTCGATGAACTGGCCTGGCGTGGCGCACGCCTGTTGCAGCGCGCCGGGTGCGTCGAGGCAGGCTTTGCCAGCGTGCTGCAGCAGGCCGAGCCGCTGCCCTTGGGCGAAGGCCTGTGGTGGCTGCACAGCGAACGCCAGGTGCGCCAGCCGGGTCTGGCCTTCGTCACGCCGCAGCAGCCGCTGCGCTATCGCGACCAGCCGCTCAATGGCCTGTTCTGCCTGGCCAGCCTGGGCGTTGCCCACCAGGCGTTGCTCGAGCGCCTGTGCGAGGTGCTGATCGAAGGCCGTGGGCAGATGCTCTACCAGGCCACCAACAGCCGCGACGTGCTCGAGGTGCTGGGCGGTGAGGCGCCGAGCGATTGGCCCTGTGCGCGCATCGTCCTGGCCAACCCCCACGGCTTGCATGCCCGCCCGGCCAAGGTGCTGGCGCAACTGGCCAAGGGCTTCGAGGGCGAGATCCGTGTGCGCCTGCTCGACAGCGGCCAGCCGGCGGTATCGGTCAAGAGCCTGAGCAAGCTGCTGAGCCTCGGTGCCCGGCGTGGCCAGACGCTTGAACTGATCGCCGAACCGAACATCGCGAGCGATGCGTTGCCGGTGTTGCTTGCCGCCATCGAACAAGGCTTGGGCGAAGACGTGGAGCCGCTGCCCGAGCAGGTGGTGCTGGCTACGCCCGTTGCCGTCGAAGTGTTGCAGGCACCTGCCGCCGGCAGCCTGGTCCAGGGTATCGGTGCCGCGCCGGGCATCGCCAGTGGCCCGGCCCATGTCCATGTCGAGCGTGAGATCGATTACCCCCTGCGCGGCGAGTCGCCCGCCCAGGAGCGTCAGAAGCTGCGCCAGGCCCTGGAGACGGTGAACGCCGAACTGCAAGCCTTGGTGCAACGCAGCGACAAGGCTATCGGCGAGATTTTCGTCACCCACCAGGAAATGCTCGCCGACCCGGGCCTGGGCGATGAGGTCGAGCAGCGGCTGGCGCAGGGTGAAAGCGCCGCAGCCGCCTGGATGACCGTCATCGACAGCGCCGCGCGCCAGCAGGAGGCGCTGCACGACGCGCTGCTGGCCGAGCGTGCCGCCGACCTGCGCGACATCGGCCGGCGCGTGCTGGCGCAATTGTGCGGGGTCCAGGCAGTAGCGGAGCCCCAGCAGCCTTATGTGCTGGTAATGGCCGAGGTCGGTCCATCCGACGTGGCTCGCCTGGACCCGGCGCGCGTCGCCGGCATCGTCACCGCACAGGGTGGTGCCACCGCCCATAGCGCCATCGTCGCCCGTGCTCTGGGCATCCCGGCGGTGGTCGGCGTAGGGGCTGCGATCCTGCTGCTAGAGCCCGGTACGCCGTTGCTGCTCGACGGTCAGCGTGGCCGGGTCAGCGTGGCGCCGCCTGCCGACGAACTGCAACGTGCCCTGGCCGAACGCGACCTGCGCGAGCAACGCCTGCAGGCCGCCTGGGCCAAGCGCCACGAACCCGCGGTGAGCCGCGATGGCCGCGCCATGGAGGTGTGCGCGAACATCGGCCAGAGCACCGGCATCGAGAAGGTGGTGGAGCAGGGCGCCGAAGGCGTAGGCCTGTTGCGTACCGAACTGATCTTCATGGCCCACCCCCAGGCACCGGATGTGGCCACCCAGGAAGCCGAATACCGCCGCGTGCTCGATGGCCTGGCCGGGCGCCCGCTGGTGGTGCGTACTCTCGATGTGGGCGGCGACAAGCCCTTGCCCTACTGGCCGATCGCCGCCGAGGAAAACCCCTTCCTCGGCGTGCGTGGCGTGCGCCTGACCCTGCAGCGCCCACAGGTGATGGAAGACCAACTGCGCGCCTTGTTGCGCGCCGCGGATGATCGCCCGTTGCGTATCATGTTCCCGATGGTCGGCCAAGTACACGAATGGCGCGAGGCCAAGGCCATGGTCGATCGCCTGCGCGAGGAAATCCCGGTCGCCGACCTGCAGGTCGGCATCATGGTCGAGGTGCCATCGGCTGCCTTGCTGGCACCACAGCTGGCCCGTGAGGTGGACTTCTTCAGTATCGGCACCAACGATCTGACTCAATACACCCTGGCCATCGACCGTGGCCACCCAAGCCTCTCGGCACAGGCCGACGGCCTCCACCCGGCCGTGCTGCAACTGATCGACATGACCGTGCGCGCCGCCCATGCCCAGGGCAAGTGGGTAGGCGTGTGCGGTGAGCTGGCGGCCGACCCGCAGGCGGTCGCGGTGCTGCTCGGCCTGGACGTGGATGAGCTCAGCGTCGCCGCCCGCAGCATCGCCGAAGTCAAGGCACTGGTTCGCCAGGCCGATCACCAGACGGCCCGCGCCCTGGCGCGCGAGGCCCTGCAACAGGAAAGCGCCGCTGCGGTACGGGCGCTGGTGGAGCGTTACTGAATGGCCAAGATCCTCACCCTCACCCTCAACCCGGCGCTGGACATCACCGTCAGCCTGCAGGCCCTGCACCCGGGGCAGGTCAACCGTAGCCAGGCCCAGCACAGCCATGCCGCCGGCAAAGGCCTGAACGTGGCGCAGGTGCTGGCTGACCTGGGCCATCGCGTGACCGTGGGTGGTTTTCTCGGCCGCGACAACCTGGCGCCGTTCGAAGAACTCATCGCCTGGCGCGGTTTTGTCGACTGTTTTGTGCGGGTGCCTGGCGAGACCCGCAACAACATCAAGCTGGTCGAGGCCGATGGCCGCGTCACCGACATCAACGGCCAGGGGCCTGAGGTCGACGAGGTCGCCCAGCTCGCCCTGATGCGGCGCCTTGAACAGGTGGCGGCAGAGCACGATGCGGTGGTGGTGGCCGGCAGCCTGCCAAGAGGCGTCGATGCTCAGTGGTTCCAGGCCCTGTTGCAGATGCTCAAGGGGCAAGGCCTGAAAGTTGCCCTGGACACCAGCGGCGAAGCATTGCGCGTAGGCCTTCAGGCCCAGCCTTGGCTGGTCAAGCCTAACACCGAGGAATTGGGCGAGGCGCTCGGTGCCGCCATGCACAGCCCGGCTGACCAGCGTGCGGCTGCCCAGCGCCTGTTGGCGTCGGGCATCAAGCATGTGGTGGTGTCCCAGGGCGAGCAGGGCGTCAGCTGGTTCGCCCAGGACCTGGCCTTGCACGGGCAACCGCCCAAGGTGCGGGTGGCCAGCACGGTCGGTGCTGGCGATTCGCTGGTCGCCGGCATGGTCCATGGGCTGCTGCAGGGTGAGCCGGCCGGGCAGACACTGCGCCGCGCCACGGCCATCGCCGCGCAGGCGGTGAGCCAGGTCGGCTTCGGTATCCGCGATCGGGAACAGCTGGCGCGCCTGGAAAGCGCCGTGCAACTGACAGAACAACAAGAGGGTTGCCGATGAACATCGCCATCATCACCGCCTGCCCCAACGGCCAGGTATCCAGCGTGCTGAGCGCGCGCCTGCTGTCGGCGGCGGCCCAGCAGCGGGGCTGGAGCACCAGCGTGGAGGTGCAGGACGCCGAGCATCCCGAGCGCTGCCTGAGCCCGGCGCAGATCGCCGAAGCCGACTGGGTGCTGGTGGTCAGCACTGGTGCTGTGGACCTTGCCCGCTTCGTCGGCAAGCGCGTCTACCAGAGCACGCCTGCCCAGGCCTTGGCAGACCGTGGCAGCTTCCTCGACGAGGCCGCAGCCAAAGCCCAGGTGCTGCAACCGCTGGACGCCGAGCAGGCGCTGCCGGCTGCTGCCGTGCCCAGGCTCGTCGCGGTGACGGCTTGCCCCACGGGGGTGGCTCATACATTCATGGCAGCCGAGGCGTTGCAGCAGGCGGCCAAGGAGCTGGGCTACCAGCTCACCGTGGAGACCCAGGGCTCGGTGGGGGCGCGTAATCCTCTGCCCGCCGAGGCCATCGCTGAGGCCGACGTGGTGCTGCTGGCCGCCGACATCGAGGTGCCGACCGCGCGCTTCGCCGGCAAGCGTATCTACCGCTGCGGCACCGGCATCGCCCTCAAGCAGGCCCGCGCCACCCTCGACAAGGCCTTGGCCCAGGGCAAGGTGGAGGCGACGGGCGAGACGTCCGGCGAGGCCGTGAAAAAGGGCGAGAAGACCGGCGTCTACAAACACTTGCTCACCGGCGTCTCGTTCATGTTGCCAATGGTGGTGGCCGGTGGCCTGCTGATCGCCCTGTCGTTCGTCTTCGGCATCGAGGCCTACAAGGAGCCCGGCACCTTGCCGGCGGCGTTGATGCAGATCGGCGGCGAGGCGGCCTTCAAGCTGATGGTGCCGTTGCTTGCCGGCTATATCGCCTGGTCCATCGCCGACCGGCCCGGGCTTGCCCCCGGCATGATCGGCGGCCTGCTGGCCAGTACCCTTGGTGCGGGCTTCATCGGCGGCATCGTCGCAGGCTTCCTGGCGGGTTACAGCGCCAAGGCCATCAGCCGCTGGGCGCGCCTGCCGAGCAGCCTCGACGCGCTCAAGCCGATTCTGATCATTCCATTGCTCGCCAGCCTGTTCACGGGCCTGGTGATGATCTATGTGGTCGGCCAACCTGTGGCGGCGATGCTCGAAGGCCTGACGCACTTTCTCGACAGCATGGGCACGACCAACGCCGTCCTGCTTGGGCTGCTGTTGGGCGGGATGATGTGTGTCGACCTGGGCGGGCCGATCAACAAGGCGGCGTATGCGTTTTCGGTGGGGTTGCTGGCGTCGTCGAGCTACGCGCCGATGGCGGCGACCATGGCTGCCGGCATGGTGCCGCCGATCGGCCTGGGCATGGCCAGCTTCCTGGCCCGGCGCAAGTTCGCCCAGAGCGAGCGCGAGGCGGGCAAGGCGGCGTTGGCGCTGGGGCTGTGCTTCATTTCCGAGGGCGCAATTCCCTTCGCGGCCAAGGACCCGCTGCGGGTGATCCCGGCGAGCATCGCTGGTGGCGCGCTGACCGGCGCCTTGTCGATGTACTTTGGCTGCAAGCTGATGGCGCCCCATGGCGGTTTGTTCGTGTTGCTGATCCCCAATGCGATCAACCACGCGCTGCTGTACCTGGTGGCGATCCTGGCCGGGAGCCTGCTGACGGCGGTGGTGTATGCGGTGATCAAGAAGGGTGAGCGGGTGGAGCTGGCGGTGGCGCCGGTGAAAGGCTGAGGCCCTGCTCGCGTCTGTGGCCCAATCGCCGGCAAGCCGGCTCCTACAGGTTCTGCGCTGTGCTCAAGAGCAGCGATAACCTTGTCGGAGCCGGCTTGCCGGCGATAGCTGTTTCAAGGCTGGCGCGGCTGTTTGCGCCGCAACGGCACCAGCAATTCCCCCAGCCCGTTGTGATCGATCTCGTGCATCAGGGCCAGCAACCCACCCAGCTCCCCGGCCGGGAAGCCTTTGCGAGCGAACCATGCCAGGTAGTCGCCCGGCAGGTCGGCGATCAGGCGCCCCTGGTACTTGCCGAAGGGCATGGTGCGGGTAACCAGCAGTTGCAGGGATTCGGGTTTCATTGGACGGCCTGGCAGTGCAAAGCGCCGACCATACTGCAAAGTGCACGAACGCCCAAGCGGCAATCATGCAGAACGCCTCGTCAACGGTTGCGCCTGTTGGCTGTAACTTATTGTTTTTAATTGGAATTATATTCTCTGCCTGGCTTGGCACGATGCCTGCTCCTCTACAAGGGACTATCACCTGCCAAGGAGTTTGCGCCATGAGTCATCCAAACAAAGACGTGATCGACGTACTCAACGACCTGATCGAGTACAGCAAAGACGGCGAAAAAGGCTTCAAGGAGTCGGCCGAAGATGTGAAGAACACTGAGCTCAAGGCGTTCTTCGTCCAACGCGCTGGCGAGTGCGCCAGTGCCGCCGCCGAGCTGCAAGGCGAAGTGCGACGCCTGGGCGGCGACCCGGAAACCTCCACCAGTCTGAGCGGCGACCTGCATCGGGGCTGGGTTAATTTCAAGTCGATGCTGACCGGCAAGAGCGAGGAAGCGGTGCTCAACGAGGTCGAGCGCGGTGAGGACTTTGCCCTGAAAGCCTACAAGGACGCGCGCGAGAAGCTGGTCAAGCTTGGCCGCACCGCCAGCGACGAGACCTATGCCCTGGTGGAAAAACAGCTGCAAGGCGTGCAGCGCAACCATGACCAGGTAAAAGCACTGCGCGACGCCGCGCGGGCACGTTCCTAACCCGTGGGGCCTTCCACGCGGTTGCGGCCGTTGGCTTTGGCCCGGTAGAGCGCCTCGTCCGCCGAGCCCAGCAAGCCCGTGAGGTCTTGCTGGGTGCCTGGCGTATGCAGGCTGATGCCGATGCTCACGGTCACCGACCGCTCGTCGTCGCCGAACGGTGGCAGCGCCTGCACGCTGTCGCGTATGCGTTCGGCCAGCAGCCTGGCACCGGGTAGATCGGTGTCGGGCAATACCACCTGGAACTCTTCCCCTCCATAGCGCGCAGCCAGGTCCGCCGGGCGGCGGATGCAGCGCTCTATCGTCTTGGCGACCTCGCGCAGGGCATGGTCGCCGCCAGCATGGCCGTGACGCTGGTTGAAGGATTTGAAGTGATCCACATCCACCATGAGAATGGCCAGCGGCTGGCGGTTGCGCTGGGCGCGGGCCCACTCCTGGCGCAGCACCTGGTCCAGCCGGCGGCGGTTGGCGAGCCCGGTGAGGCTATCGGTGGCTGCAAGGGCCGCCAGGCCTCGCTCGGCCTCTTGGCGGCGGCGCAATTCGCGGCCCAGCAACAAGGTCAGCCAAAGAATACCGATGCACAGCATGCCAGTGGCGACGCCCACCAGGGTCGCGGTGCGACGCCAGGACTGGAACACCTCATCGGAAGCATCCACCACCAGCACGATCAGCGGCAGGTCAGCGACCCGGGCGAAGGTATAGATGCGCTGCACCCCGGTGTGCTCGGACCTGGCGGTGAAACTGCCGCTGCGCTCGTTGAGGATGCGCTGGAAGTTGGGCCGCTCGCTGTAGTCGCTGCCGATCATCGGGTCTTGCGGGCGTGAAGGTTGCCTGGCTAGCAACTGGCCATCGGTGTTGAGCAGGTTGATGCTGCTGTCCTTGCCGATGTCCAAGCGCTCGAACAGCTCGGTGAAATAGTCCAGGCGCAGGGCGCCGGCGGCGACGCCGGCGAATTCGCCATTGGGGCCTGAGATGCGGCGGCTGAAGCTGATGCACCAGTCCAGCTCGCCCAGACGGGCCTTGAACGGCGGGCTGATGAACAGGCCAAGGTCCGGTCGGTCGCGGTGAGCCTGGAAGGCGATGGTATCGGCGAAATTGGCCTGGCGTGGCCGCGTATGCAGCGAGTCGCCCAGCACATCGCCGTGGGCGCCGAGCCAGAGGATATCCCCACGCACCGGGGCGGCGAAGGTCTGGTTGAAGAGGATCTGCTGGCGCAGCTCTGGCGATGTGTTTAGCAATTCGGGATGTTTCACCGCCCAGATCAGCCCGTGCAGGGACTGGTCATAGAGTTCGACGTTGCGCAGGATATCGCTTTCGATGAGTTGGACGATATTGCCCGAAGAACGTATGGCCGACTGCTCGACGCTGTCGCGCTCGCGGGCCAGCAGGTAGCTGACGATGGCTACGATGGCGAGCACGGCGAGGCAACTGCCCAGGTTGAGGATCAGTTCGGGGTGCGACCTGTACAGGGAAGAACGCGATGATCGGGTGGGCATGCTCGCTACTGCACGGGCGGGGCCATTACGCGGCGGCAGTATTCTAGGGAAGCCCGCAGGGGCGAACAAGATTCGGTCGACGGAAAACATGGAGCCCTGGCCGAATGCCAGTCCAATTGAGCCTTGTCGGCTGCAGCTGGGGCTGCTGTGCAGCCCATCGCCGGCAAGCCGGCTCCCACAGGGGGACCAGCGCTAGCCGCTTGTTCTTTGCGCGACAGCGCAGCCCGGGAGGGATGGGTTATCTCCCACAGGTACTGCGCTGCTTCCAGATGTGGGAGCTGGCTTGCCAGCGATAGGGCCTGGGCAAGTAACTCTAGATAGTTGCTCCCACAAGGCGCAGCCCCTCGCCGGGCCTTGAGGTCAGAAGATGTTCAAGGGGTAGTCGACGATCACCCGCACTTCATCGTTATCGCTGTTGTCGTCGATATCGGCGTAGCCCTGGCTGCCGCGGTGGCTGGCGTAGCGCAGCAGCACCGACAGGTCCTTGAGGTTGCCTTCCTGGAACACGTACTTGATGTCCAGGTCGCGTTCCCAGTGCATGGCGTTCTTGCCATCGGCGTTGTAGTACCCGTAGTAGTCGCTCTGGGCCGCCTTGGTCAGGTCGGCTTCGCCGCGCGAGTAGGAAACCGAGGTGCTCAAGCCGGGAATGCCGACGCCTGTGAAGTCATAATCGTACTGCAGCTTCCAGGAACGCTCGTTGGGGGCGTTGAAGTCCGAATACATGCGCGAGTTGTCGAGGTACACGCTGTCGCCCAGGTTGATGTAGTCGAACGGCGTGTTGCCGTTCACGCGCTGGTAGGCGGCAGTGATGCTGTGGTAGCCGGCATTGACGGTGAAGTGCAGGCTATAGGTGTTGTTGTCGATAGTGCCCAGCAGCGCCTGGCCGGTGTCCTGGGTGTGGTAGAAGTGCAGGCCGGGGTTGAGGCTGACCAGGTCGTTGACCACATAGGTGTAGTCGAAATCGAAGTAGTACTGGTTCCAGATGTCCTTCAGTTCAGCGGCGTACAAGTTGGTGGTGATGTTCTCTGTACCGCTCCAGGACAGGCCGGCCCAGCTCAGGTGGTCGCTCTTGGTGCCGTCCGCCAGTTGCCCATAGTAGGTGTCGATGCGGCGGTGGCCGCTCTGGTTGTAGGGCTTGGTGAAGCTGACCTGGCCGCCTTCGAGCAGCAGGCCGTCGATGCTGGTGTTGGTCAAGCTCACGCCGCGGAAGGTCTGCGGCAGCATGCGGGTTTCCCCGCCGGCGATCACTGGGTTGGTGAGGAACAGGTCACCGGCCTTGAGCTCGGTGTCGAAGGCCTTGAACTTGACCGCCGCGCCTGCGGTGGAGAAGGCATGTGGGGCTGCGCCCAGCTCACCGTTGTCCTTGAAGTGCTCGGGCAGGATGCTGGTACCGGCATGGCCGCCACCGCCGTCGAGCTTCAGGCCCAGGATGCCGTGGGCATCGAGGCCAAAGCCGACCACGCCCGGCGTGTAACCGGACTCGAAGCGCGCGACGGCACCCTGGCCCCATTCGCGCAGATCACGCACGCCTGGGTTGAGGTTGTTGCGGTTGAAGTAGGCATTGCGAAAATGCAGGTTCAGGGTTGCGCCTTCGATGAAGCCATCAGCCTTGGCTTCATCGGCGTGTGCGGCGACAGGCATCGTTGCGGCGAGTGCAACGAACAACGGGGTAAAGCGAAACGCGGAAGACACCGGTACGAGCTCCTTTGGTCTGGCGGTGAGGCGTTGTTGTTTTCGGGTTTTGCAAGTTTCTTTATGGGATACGTAACAGCGTGGCTGATAATTCGGGCACATAAAAAAAGCCGCTGATCGGCAGCGGCTTTAAAAGGCTAACATATCGACGCACAAGGCGCCCACGGGCTAGCCGAGGGAAAAACAGGCGCTATGAAAGTCGTCGATCAACTTTCGCTCTGATCATCGGTAACGACCTTGGAGGCAGTCTGCCGCACGTCTTTTGCCGCGTCTGCTTGCTGAGCGGCATAGGCGTCGCGGGCGTCTTGGTGAACAGCGGAAAGTTCGGCGTTACGGGCTACGAAGGCCGGCGATTCTTCAGCCATGGCCAGGGGCGACAGCAACAGGGACGACAGGACGAAAACGCTGGCAATACCCATACTGTTGGACATTTGAAACAACCTTCTTGCAAGGCAAGTGTTAATTGGGACAGGCGTAAGTTAGTCCTAACACAGGCGCGGAAACAGGCTTGAGTTGGATAAGCACTGTTGCGCAAAAAGTAATGATCAAGTCGGAAAATAGCCGGATCTCACCGCAAACCCGCGTAGTTGAGGGCTTGGCAGGGGTGTCGTCAGAAGCCGATGAAGGCGTAGTACACCGGCGTCTCGGCGGTGGTCAGCAACCCATGGCTGGCCAGCTCCTGAGCAAGGGCGGGGGCCTCGACATGAAGCGTCCAGGGCGCATGGTTGTCGTCCGGCACCTGTGCCAGGGCCTGGGCGAATGGCTCCATCGCCGGCAGGTAGGCAGTGAACCCGTTGCCCTTGAGGGCGCTGGTGGTCATGCCCAGGGCCTGGCAGATGGCGACCTTGGCCGCGATGTCGTCGCGGTCGGCCTGGCGCGAGGCCTCGATCAGCGCCGCCAACTGCGGGTCCACCGGTACCTGGCCATGGATCAATTCGGGGCCTTGTTGCCAGGCCTCGGGTGGGCAATCCTTGTTCTCCGGGCGCAGTGGCAAGTGCGGGTTGATCTCCGCCGGGTAGATACGGCACACCAGCGGGCGGGTTTCATAGATGGTGCACAGGTCGTTGTCGTCCAGGTTGCGACAGCGGCCGGGGTTGAACGCGGCGAAGGTCACCGAGACGCGCAGCTCGGCTTCGCCGCAGGCCACCGGGCAGGAACGGCGCAGCACATGGTCGCGCTGCTCGGCGGGCAGGCCTGGGCCGTCAACGACGAAGCCTTCGATCAGCACCACCATCTGGCCGCCGCTGGCCGCCCACTGGCGGGCTTCGCCCAGGGTCAGCGGAACATGGTGGCCGGTGCAGCACTTACCGCAACCGGTGCAGGCGAAACGGATGTTTTCGGTCACGGGGTTGTGGCCACTCGCTGACGAAGGAAGCTGCGCGAATTATGCCCGAGCACACCCTGCCTGCAAGCCCAGGTGTTGGTTACCTGGGATCTCAGTGCTCGGCAAACACCACCGTGCGCGCCGCCACCACCAGGCAGTCGGTCAACTCTGGCGAGGAGAACTTGGTGAGGATGGCATTGGCTCCGGCCAGCTTGGCCTTCTCGGCGCTCATGGTGCTGTCCAGCGAAGTGTGCAGCAGCACGTAGAGGTGCTGGAAGTCCGGGCTTTCACGCAGGGTACGGGTGAAGGCGTAGCCGTCCATCTCGGACATCTCGATATCCGAGACGATGATATTGATCTCCCGCTCGGTGCCTTGTAGCTCCAGCAGCACGTTGATCGCATCCTTGGCGCTGCGCGCGGTATGGCATTCGATGCCCAGGTTGCGCAGGGTATGGACCGATTGCTGCAGCGCGACCTGGCTGTCGTCCACCACCAGGATGTTGGCGGCGGCCAAGAGGCTGGCATCTTCTTCGCTGAGCTCGCCCGGATGGGGCTCGGGTTCTGGCGGGGCAATGGCATGGATGACCTTTTCGATGTCCAGTACCTGGACCAAGGTGTTGTCCACGCGGGTGACGCCGGTGATGAACGAACGGGTGCCGGAGCCGTAGGGCGGTGGTTTTATGTCGGTGCTCAGGCAGTGCACGATGCGGCTCACCGCCTGTACGTGCAGGCCTTGGCGCGAGCGGCTGATCTCGGTGACGATCAGGCAGCCGCCATCCGGGTCGGCCAGGGGCTGTTCGCCGATGGCGCGGGACAGGTCGATCACCGACAGCGGGTTGCCACGCAGGGTGGCCACGCCTTTGACGTGGGGGTGCGACTCCGGCAGCTTGGTCAGCGACGGGCAGGGGATGATTTCGCTGACCTTGAGCAGGTTGATCGCCATCAGCTTGCCGCTGCGCAGGGTGAACAGCAGCAGGGACAACGAGTCCGCACGGGCGTTTTGCGTGGCCATGGGCAACCTTCGAGTCTGTCGGGAATAAAGGAGGATGCCGGGTTATCGGCCTGTTCGGGTCAGGCTTTAGGTCGATGGCCCCATCGCGGTCCGACTTGTCCCGCGATTGGGCCGCTTCGCTCAGCGCAGGCCCAGTCGCTTGGCCAGCCGGCTGAGGTTGGCCCGGTCCAGCCCTAGCTCCCGTGCTGCCGACGCCCAGTTGTCTTGGTGCTTGACCAGGCAGGCCTCGATCAAGCGTCGCTGGTAATCGTCCACCGCCTCGCGCAGGCCGCCCTGGGGCAGACTGGCCTGTGGTGCGGCGAGCGACGGTGTCGGCTCGGCGTTGGCCGGCAGGGCAGGGCGCAGGTCCAGGTCGCTGGCTTCCAGGGTCAGGATCCGCGGGCGCTGGGCATGCTGGCCGAGCGCCTTGAGCGCCGAGCGGCCGATCAGGTGCTCGAGTTCGCGTACATTGCCGGGCCAGTCGTAGGCCAGCAGGGCGGCCTGGGCGTCGGTGCTCAGGCGCAAGCTGTTCAGGCCCAAGCGCGAGCGGTTCTGCTCGAGGAAATAGCCGGCGATCAGCAACACGTCGCGACCGCGCTCGCGCAATGGCGGGACCTGCAGCGGGTAGACGCTCAGGCGATGATAGAAGTCGGCGCGGTACTTACCGTTGCGCACCTCCTCGGCCAGGTCGCGGTTGGTGGCGGCGATCAGGCGCACGTCGACCCGGTGCTCCCGGTCCGAACCCAGGCGCTGCAGTTGCCCGCTCTGCAACACGCGCAGCAGCTTGGCCTGCACGGCCAATGGCAGCTCGCCCACCTCGTCGAGGAACAGCGTGCCGCCGTTGGCCAGCTCGAACTTGCCCCGGCGTTCGCCATGGGCGCCGGTGAAGGCGCCACGCACATGGCCGAACAGTTCGCTTTCCACCAGCGTGTCGGGCAGGGCTGCGCAGTTGAGGCTGATCAGCGGTTTGTCGGCCCGGGCGCTGGCGCGGTGCAGGGCCTGGGCCACCAGCTCCTTGCCCACACCAGTCTCGCCGGTGATCAGCACGGTCAGGTCGCTGCCGCCAACCAGGCGGATCTCCTCCAGCAGGCGCTTGTGCGCCTTGCTCTGGCCGATCAGCTCCTTGTCCAGACCACTGGCCTGGCGGTAGACCTCGGCGCGCTGGTGTTCATCCTCGGCGCGCAGCGACAGGTCCTCGATACGTTCGGCCACGGTCACAGTGGCGGCGGCGAGGCTGGCGAACGCTTGCAGGGCATCCAGCTCCAGACTCTGGAACTGCCCGGGGGTGAGGGCGTCGAGGGTCACCAGACCCCAGGGCCGTTCATCCACCATCAAGGGACAACCCATGCAATCGTGCACTTCCAGGTCGGCATGAGGCGCGTTGACCAAGCCGTCGTAGGGGTCGGGCAGTTCGCTGTCGCTGGCGAAGCGGGTTGGCCCGCTGCGGCTGAGCAGGATCTGGAAACGGGGGTGTTCGCTGACCTTGAAGCGTCGCCCGAGGGTGTCGGCCGACAAGCCATCAACGGCCAAGGGCACCAGCCATTCGCCATCCAGGCGCAGCAGCGCGGCGGCGTCACATGGCAGAAGACCGCGCATCGCTTCGAGCAGGCGCCGATAGCGCTCTTGGTCGGGTAGGTCGCGGGACAGGTCGCTGACCAGCGGCAGCAGGCTGGTGAGGAGGGGCTTTGCAGTCATAAGGACTCCTGTTGGTCGATATGACTATACGCCGGTCAGTGTCGTTTTGACTCCCCCTTGTATGGAGCCCCCGGATTCATTGGCCGGAAAAGTTGGCACGATTGGTGATATAGCCAAGGCAGTCAAGTTCAAGCCATAGGCTCAGGAGTCGTTGCAATGCTCAATGCCGAACAACGTGCAATCATCAAGGCCACCGTTCCGCTGCTCGAAAGCGGCGGCGAAGCCCTGACCACTCACTTCTACAAGATGATGCTCAGCGAGTACCCCGAGGTACGCCCGCTGTTCAACCAGGCTCACCAGGCCAGCGGCGACCAGCCGCGTGCCCTGGCCAACGGCGTGCTGATGTACGCCCGCCACATCGACCAGCTGGAACAGCTCGGCGGCCTGGTTGGCCAGATCATCAACAAGCATGTTGCCCTGCAGATCCTGCCCGAGCACTACCCGATCGTCGGCAGATGCCTGCTGCGCGCCATCGAGGAAGTCCTGGGCAAGGACATCGCTACGCCGGAAGTGATCGACGCCTGGGGCGCAGCCTATGGGCAACTGGCCGACATCCTCATCGGCGCCGAGGAAAACCTCTATAAGCAGAAGGAAGAGGCCGCCGGTGGCTGGCGTGGTACCCGTGAATTCCGCCTGGTGCGTCGTGAGCAGGAAAGCAGCGAAATCACCTCGTTCTATTTCGCTCCGGTGGATGGCAAGCCGGTACTCAAGGCCGAGCCCGGCCAGTACATCGGCCTGCAGTTGTTCGTCGACGGCACCGAACAGCGCCGTAACTACTCCCTGTCGGCCCTTTGCGATGGCGAGCAGTACCGCATCAGCGTCAAGCGTGAAGAAGGCGGCAAGGTATCGAACTACCTGCATGACCAGTTGATGGTCGGCCAAACGCTGCAGCTGTTCCCACCATCCGGTGATTTCACCCTGGCCGCCAGCGACAAACCGCTGGTGCTCATCAGTGGCGGTGTGGGCATCACCCCGACCCTGGCCATGCTCCAGGCCGCACTGCAGACCCAGCGCCCGGTGCATTTCATCCATTGTGCGCGCAATGGCGCGGTGCATGCCTTCCGCGACTGGATCGACGGCCTGGCCGCGCGTCACCCGCAGCTAAAACGCTTCTACTGCTACGAGCAGGGCGGCAGCGGCGAAGCCGATGCCGTGGGCCTGCTGAGCCAGGAACAACTGGGTCAGTGGCTGCCGGGCGAGCGTGACGTGGACGCCTACTTCTTGGGGCCTAAAGGCTTCATGGCGGCGGTCAAGCGCCACCTGAAAGGCCTGGGCGTGCCGGAGCAGCAGAGCCGCTACGAGTTCTTCGGGCCGGCGGCGGCGTTGGAATAACGAACCGATAGCAGCGATGACCCGATCGCCGGCAAGCCGGCTCCCACCAGGCCTGCGCTGTCTTAAGAGACACCGCCGTACCTGTAGGAGCTGGCTTGCCAGCGATAGGACCGGTGCAAGCAACTCAAGACAGTTGGCTCCCACCTGTGCTGCGCTGTTTCATAGGCGCCGCCGTACCTGTGGGAGCCGGCTTGCCGGCGAAGCGGACTCCATGGTTTTTCCAATCGCTGGCAAGCCAGCTCTCGTACGCGGTGTTCCCGAACGTGGGTAATCGAGACGAAACGAACGTGACATCGTGCGTGCGGGGGCTGGCTTGCCAGCGATTGGGCCTTGCTAGCCTTCCTTTATATAGAAGGAGATGAAATAAGCAGGCGCAATTTCATCTTTAATCTTCCATTAATCACGGTATCCTTCACTCCCGGGTGTCGAGGGGCTTTCGCCTGTCCGACATCCGGGCTGCCGCTTTTGGGCGGGCGACGTTGAACCGACGTCGCTTCGTCTGGTCAGAAGTCGTCACCGGATAGCCCCAGCGCAGTACCGCATGCCGCCTCGGCGCGCGTGTAGACTGTCGCCAGGCAGGCCAACGCCCTGACGGGCCCCTCGCCTTGCCACTATCCATCGAAGGAACCGGTAATGAACGAACAAACCTCGCACCTGAACCGCGAACGGCGCTTCCTGGTGTTGCTGGGCGTGATCTGCCTGTCGCTGATCGGCGGCGCGCTCTACATGCAGGTGGTGCTCGGCGAGGCACCATGCCCGCTGTGCATTCTGCAACGCTACGCGCTGCTGTTGATCGCGGTATTCGCCTTCATCGCCGCGGCCATGCCCGGTCGGCGCAGCCTGACCTTCTTCGAAGCCCTGGTGGTGCTCAGCGCAATCGGCGGAATCGTTGCGGCCGGCAACCATGTGTATATACTCGCGCACCCGATGGTCAGTTGCGGTATCGATACCCTGCAGCCGATCGTCGATGACCTGCCGCTGGCACACGTGTGGCCGCTGGCGTTCCAGGTCGATGGGTTCTGCTCCACGCCTTATCCGCCAATTCTGGGGTTGTCCCTGGCGCAATGGGCACTCCTGGCGTTCGTCCTCACCGCGGTCCTGGTGCCGCTGGGCATCTATCGCAATCGTCGGCGGGGTTAGACAAAAGTCCCGCTTCGAGGCCTCTCTGTTGCATGGCGAGATAACATCTTTACCTCGCCTCCTGCTTGACCTAGATCAACGACAAAGCCTTGTAGAATGCGGGCTCCAGGGCTATCAAGCGGGGTGCGACAAACTGTCGCGAAGTTGATTTTTTGAGCAGTATTGTTACCAATTCGGTAAAAGACTGTTGCTCAATAAGTCATAGTCAAGGGGGGGCGACCTATCTACAATCGCCCCCAATTTCCGTTCGGCACTGCTTGCGAGTCGCAGGATTGGAGGAAGCCGCAGCGCTTTCTTTTGCTGACTTCGACAAGTTTCGCCCAACGGCGATACCGGGCGGACCCCCCTCCGCGTTTTCCCGCACCAAATGGACTTGGTCTGAAGTACAGGCCGTTAGCCTACGAACCACAAAGCACCGTAAACCCGCTCGCGCCCAGGTCCAGCAGTCGGACCACAGGCAGGAGCGAATTCGAGCCCGAAATGCTGACGCTTGGCAGGACGAAGTGTTGGCGACCAAAACACAAATTGCATTGAAGCAAGCTGATCTAGAGGTCGTGAGATGAGTAAAAAGCGTTACCCCAGACTGTTTGGCATATTGCCCTTTTTAGGCATGCTTTTACTCAGTGGGTGCAACTGGACCCTGCTCGATCCAAAGGGCCAGGTGGGCATTGAGCAAAAGAACCTGATCCTGATCGCCACCGGCCTGATGCTGCTGGTCGTCATCCCGGTCATCATCATGACCATCGCGTTCGCCTGGAAGTACCGTGCTTCCAACAAGGCTGCCACCTACACCCCCGACTGGTCGCACTCGACCAAGATCGAAGCGGCTGTCTGGATCATCCCGATCCTGATCATCATCGCCCTGGGCTACGTCACCTACCACTCCACCCACAAGCTGGACCCATACCGTCCACTGGATTCCGATGTGAAGCCGGTGCAGATCGACGTGGTCGCGCTGGACTGGAAATGGCTGTTCATCTACCCGGAGCAGGGCATCGCCACGGTCAACAAGATCGTCTTCCCGGCTAACACCCCGGTCAACTTCCGCGTGACTTCCGACGCCGTGATGAACTCCTTCTTCATCCCGGGCCTGGGCGGCCAGATCTACGCCATGGCCGGCATGACCACCAAACTGCACCTGATCGCCAACGAGAACGGTGAGTTCGACGGTATCTCCGCCAACTACAGCGGCGCCGGTTTCACCGGCATGAAGTTCAAGGCTACTGCAACCTCCCAGGCTGACTTCGAGAAGTGGGTCGCCGAGGTCAAGCAGTCGCCGAAGAAGCTGGATAAGGCTGAATACGAAGCCTTGGCCAAACCTAGCGAAAACAACCCAGTCACGCTGTACAGCGAGGCTTCGGCTGACCAGTTCCAGATCATCGTCGACAAGTACGAAGGTATGAACCGCGGTCGCCCAAGCCACGAAGAAGTAGGCAGCAAGGAACTGGCCACTACCAAGGGTGTGGAATCGAGTATGCAACCAGCTGCCGGGGCAGAGGAGTAAGAGATGTTCGGTAAACTAAGTCTGGAGGCGATACCCTATCACGAGCCGATAGTCATGGTGACGCTTGCCATGATTGCGCTCGGTGGTATCGCTTTGGTCGGTGCTATCACCTATTTCCGCAAGTGGACCTACTTGTGGACTGAGTGGCTGACCACGGTCGACCACAAGAAGATCGGGGTGATGTACATCATCGTCGCGATGGTCATGCTGCTGCGCGGCTTCGCCGACGCCATCATGATGCGTACCCAGCTCGCTGCCGCTACCGGTGGCGCCGAAGGCTACCTGCCGCCTGAACACTATGACCAGATCTTCACCGCCCACGGTGTGATCATGATCATCTTCATGGCGATGCCGTTCTTCACCGGCCTGATGAACCTGGCGGTTCCTCTGCAGATCGGTGCACGTGACGTTGCCTTCCCGTTCCTGAACTCCCTGAGCTTCTACCTGCTGCTGGCAGGCGTGCTGCTGGTCAACATCTCCCTGGGCGTTGGCGAATTCGCCAAGACCGGTTGGGTTGCCTATCCGCCGCTGGCGGGCATCCAGTACAGCCCTGGCGTGGGTGTCGACTACTACATCTGGGCGCTACAGCTCTCAGGCTTGGGTACGACGCTTACCGGCGTGAACTTCCTCGTCACCGTGATGAAGATGCGCGCCCCTGGCATGAAGCTGATGGACATGCCGATCTTCACCTGGACCTGCACCTGGGCCAACGTGCTGATCGTCGCTTCGTTCCCGATCCTGACTGCTGCTCTGGCCCTGCTGACCGTTGACCGTTATCTGGACTTCCATATCTTCACCAACGAGCTTGGTGGGAACCCGATGATGTACGTCAACCTGTTCTGGGCATGGGGTCACCCTGAGGTCTACATCCTGATCCTGCCGGCCTTCGGCGTGTTCTCGGAAGTCACCTCGACCTTCGCAGGCAAGCGCCTGTTCGGTCACCACTCGATGATCTACGCATCGGGCGCGATCGCCGTTCTCGGCTTCGCGGTCTGGCTGCACCACTTCTTCACCATGGGTGCCGGCGCCAGCGTCAACACCTTCTTCGGCCTGGCGACGATGCTGATCTCCATTCCGACCGGTGTGAAGCTGTTCAACTGGCTGTTCACCATCTACCAAGGTCGTCTGCGCTTCACCGCGCCGATCATGTGGACCCTGGGCTTCATGGTCACCTTCTCCATCGGTGGCATGACCGGCGTCCTGCTGGCTGTTCCAGGTGCTGACTTCGTCCTGCACAACAGCCTGTTCGTGATCGCCCACTTCCACAACGTGATCATCGGTGGTGCGGTATTCGGCTACATCGCCGGCTTCGCCTACTGGTTCCCGAAAGCCTTCGGTTTCACCCTGAACGAGAAGTGGGGCAAGGCTGCCTTCTGGTTCTGGATCTCCGGCTTCTACGTAGCGTTCATGCCGCTGTACGCCCTGGGCTTCATGGGCATGACCCGTCGTCTGAACCACTCGGACAACCCGGCTTGGGAACCGTACCTGTACGTTGCCGTCGTCGGCGCCGTGCTGATCCTGTTCGGTATCGCTTGCCAGCTGATCCAGCTGTACGTATCGGTTCGCGACCGCAACCAGAACCTGGACGTCACCGGCGACCCATGGGGCGGCCGTACCCTGGAATGGTCGACCTCGTCGCCACCTCCGTTCTACAACTTCGCCCACATGCCTGAGAAGGTTGGCCTGGACGCCTGGCACGAAGCCAAGGAAGCCGGTGTCGCCTACAAGCCTGCGGCCAAGTACGAAGCGATCCACATGCCGAGCAACACCTCCACCGGTTTGTTCATGGGCCTGTTCCTGACCGTCTTCGGCTTCGCCTTCATCTGGCACATCTGGTGGCTGGTAGGCGCGAGCCTGGTTGCAACCATCGCTGTCTTCGTTCGCCACGCTGCGCGTGACGACCAGGGCTACATGGTTCCGGCCGAAGAAGTGGCGCGCATCGAAGGCGAGCGCATGAAAGCGCTGGCCAAAGCAGGTGCTCTGCCTGCCGGCGCACGTGTCGAATCGTTTGAGCGGGTGTAATCAATGTCCAGTCAAGTAATCCACGCCGGCGCTCATGGTCACGACCATGGGCACGACGACCACCACCACGACTCGGGCCAGATGACCGTACTCGGTTTCTGGCTGTACCTGATGACCGACTGCATCCTGTTTGCGTCGCTCTTCGCCACCTACGCGGTGCTGTCCGGCAGTTTTGCCGGCGGCCCGTCGGGTCATGACATCTTCCAGCTCGATTTCGTAGCTGTCGAAACCGCACTGCTGCTGCTGTCGTCGATCACCTTCGGCTTCGCCATGCTGCAGATGTTCAAAGGCAACAAGGGCGGCGTGCTGGGCTGGTTGGCCATCACCTTCCTGTTCGGTGCCGGCTTCATCGCGATGGAAGTCTATGAGTTCCATCACCTGATCGGCGAAGGCTACGGCCCGAACCGCAGCGGCTTCCTGTCGGGCTTCTTCGCCCTGGTAGGTACCCACGGTCTGCACGTGACTGCCGGCCTGATCTGGATGGCTGTACTGATGTACCAGATCAGCACCAAGGGCATCACCCCGACCGCCAAGACCCGCATGAGCTGCCTGAGCCTGTTCTGGCACTTCCTGGACGTGGTCTGGATCTGCGTCTTCACCGTCGTCTACCTGCTGGGAGTTCTGTAATGGCTAGCGCACACGACACTCATCACGAAGGCAACCACGGCAGCGTCAAGTCGTACGCGATCGGCTTCATCCTGTCGATCATCCTGACCGCGATCCCGTTCGGTCTGGTGATGTACCCGAGCCTGCCGAAGAACCTGACCGTCCTGATCGTGGTGGCCATGGCCGTCATCCAGGTGGTGGTGCACCTGGTGTACTTCCTGCACATGGACCGCTCGAAAGAGCAGCGCTCCAATGTGTCGACGTTCCTGTTCACCACTCTCGTAATCGCTCTGTTGGTCGGCCTGTCGCTGTGGATCATGTTCAGCATCCACATCGAAATGATGGCCAAGTGAGGTAAGACTGCATGTCCGTGAAGCACTTTATCCAAATCACCAAACCGGGGATCATTTTCGGTAACGTGCTTTCCGTGGCAGGCGGTTTCTTCCTTGCCGCGAAGGGCCATGTGGACTTCGCCCTGTTCCTGGCGGTGGTGGTGGGTACCTCCCTGGTGGTCGCGTCCGGATGCGTGTTCAACAACTGCATCGACCGCGACATCGACCAGAAGATGGAGCGCACCAAGAACCGCGTCATGGTCCAGGGCGGTATGTCGCTGCCCTTCGCGCTGGTCTATGCCACCCTGCTTGGGGTGGCGGGCTTCAGCTTGCTGTATGTCCAGGCCAACCCGCTGTCGGCGTTCTGTGCGCTGGTGGGCTTCGTCGTCTACGTCGGCTTCTACAGCCTCTGGCTCAAGCGCAAGTCGGTGCACGGCACCTTGGTCGGCAGCCTGTCCGGTGCCATGCCTCCGGTGATCGGTTATTGCGCCGTGAGCAACAGCTTCGACCTGGCTGCAGTGACCCTGCTGGTGATGTTCAGCCTGTGGCAGATGCCGCACAGCTTCGCCATCGCCATCTTCCGCTTCAAGGACTACAGCGCGGCCAACATCCCGGTCCTGCCGGTGGCGCGCGGTATCCTGGCGGCGAAGAAGCAGATCGTGCTGTACGTGCTGGCCTTCGTGCTGGCTACCCTCATGCTCACCCTTGGTGGCTATGCAGGGCTTGGCTACCTGGCCGTTGCCGCCGCCATGGGCCTGTACTGGCTGTACATGGCCTGGGGTGGCTACAAGGCTGAGGACGACAGCAAGTGGGCGCGCAAGGTATTCGGTTTCTCCATCCTCACTGTCACCGCCCTGAGCGTGATGATGTCGGTGGACAGCCAGACCGCTACCGACGTGCTCATGACCTACGCACGCTGACAGTCGCCTGTTACACGAAAAGCCCCGGCCATGTGCCGGGGTTTTTTTATGCATGTTCGGGCCCTATCGCGGGGCAAGCTCGCTGGCACATGGAAAAATAAACCTGAAAAAAACGATAAAAACAGGAAATAGACCTTTACAGAGGTCGTGTTTCGGCACTATCTTCTGATTCAGGCCGCCGCAGCGGCCAGCGTCGCTCGGACGGTTCCGGGCGCTTACGTACTCAGAGGAAGCCATGGCCAACCCAGGTTCGCCGCGCCGCTTTGCGCGCATCGATCGTCTCCCCCCTTACGTCTTCAACATCACCGCCGAGCTCAAGATGGCGGCCCGCCGTCGTGGCGAGGACATCATCGACCTGAGCATGGGCAACCCCGACGGTGCTACCCCACCGCACATCGTCGAGAAGCTGGTGCAGGTCGCCCAGCGCGAAGACACCCACGGTTACTCCACCTCTCGCGGTATCCCGCGCCTGCGCCGGGCCATCTCGCACTGGTACAAGGACCGCTACGATGTCGAGATCGACCCGGAAAGCGAAGCCATCGTCACCATCGGTTCCAAGGAAGGCCTGGCACACCTGATGCTCGGCACCCTCGACCATGGCGACACGGTGCTGGTGCCCAACCCCAGCTACCCGATCCATATCTACGGTGCAGTGATCGCAGGCGCCCAGGTACGATCGGTGCCGCTGGTGCCGGGCGTGGACTTCTTCAACGAGCTGGAGCGGGCGATTCGCGAGTCGATCCCCAAGCCGAAGATGATGATCCTGGGCTTCCCGTCCAACCCGACGGCGCAGTGCGTCGAGCTGGACTTCTTCGAGCGCGTGGTGGCCCTGGCCAAGCAGTACGATGTGCTGGTAGTCCACGACCTGGCCTATGCCGACATCGTCTACGACGGCTGGAAGGCGCCGTCGATCATGCAGGTACCCGGCGCCAAGGACATCGCCGTGGAATTCTTCACCCTCTCCAAGAGCTACAACATGGCTGGCTGGCGCATCGGCTTCATGGTCGGCAACCCGGAGCTGGTCAGCGCCCTGGCACGGATCAAGAGCTACCACGACTACGGCACCTTCACCCCGCTGCAGGTCGCGGCCATCGCCGCGCTGGAAGGCGACCAGCAGTGCGTGCGCGATATCGCCGAGCAGTACCGCCAACGGCGCAACCTGCTGGTCAAGGGGCTGCATGAGCTCGGCTGGATGGTCGAGAACCCCAAGGCTTCGATGTATGTCTGGGCGAAGATCCCCGAAGCCTATGCCCACCTGGGTTCGTTGGAGTTTTCCAAGAAGCTGCTGGCCGAGGCCAAGGTCTGCGTATCGCCCGGCATCGGCTTCGGCGACTACGGTGACGACCATGTGCGCTTCGCCCTGATCGAGAACCAGGACCGTATCCGCCAGGCGATCCGGGGCATTCGGCAGATGTTCCGGGCCGATGGTCTGACCCGCAAGTAACGGCGCAAACGGGGCTGCGAGTCGGCCCCGTTTTTCCCGGATCAGCGGCAAACTATTTTTGCTTTACCCCTCTTCTCAGCCACCCCGGCTTGGATTGAAAATGGCGCGCGGGCCCAGCCCCGAAAACAACAACTTTCCCTCCGTGCCATCATGTCCGAATACAACCCTTGCCTTGACTGCGGCGCCTGCTGCGGGTACTTCCGTGTGTCTTTCTTCTGGGGCGAATGCCAGTCCGCCGGTGGCCTTGTGCCCGATGACCTGGTGGTGCAGATCAACCCGACCCGCGTCGCGATGATCGGCACCGATGCCAAGCCATGCCGTTGCATCGCCCTGAACGGCGAGGTCGGCAAGCAGGTCGCTTGCACCATTTACGCAAACCGTTCCAGCCCTTGTCGGGAATTCGAGGCGTCCTGGGTCAATGGCGTGCACAACCCCAGCTGCGATGCCGCACGCGCGCATTACGGGCTGCTGCCGCTGGAAGCCAACGAGCCGCATTGGCCGGAGGATGACGGGGCCGAAGTCGCCTGAGGGCGAGCAGGGCAGGGCGCGGCGCTGGTTCTGCCTGTCACCTGAGGCCTGGGTGCGGTATGGTCATGGGCTTGTCGTTATCCGATGGAGCTCGCGGTTGCCTGCCTATTACCTCACCTTCAGCCTGGCGCTCTATCTGCTGGGGCTTTGTTTCGACGGTGCCTCGACCAGCGCCGGTCGGCATGTGCCCGCGCTGCAAATGCTGCTCTACGGGCCTTGGGGCGTACCTTTCGGGCTGTACCAATGGTTCGCCAACCCGTTGCTGGCGCTGGCGGTCCTGGCGCACCGGCGCTTTCGCCGCCTGGCACTGCTGTTGGGGCTGGGCGCCCTTTACCTGGCCGCCAGCAGCCTGAGTATCGAGCGCCTGCCGGACAACCAGAGCTATGCATTCCAGGATGTCACCGGCTTTGGCGCAGGCTTCTACTTGTGGCTGCTGGCGATCGTGTCGTTCTGTCTGGGCCAGGCCTGGTGGTGCTGGAAGGCCAGGCACGTCGACGACATGCCGGCCTGGCACTGGCTCGATGTCGGGCTGATCGCGGCCTTGGCCGTGGTGATGTATGCCGGCACCCAGATGCCCGCGCTGCATTTCGATGTGGACAAAGTGCTGATGCCGCCGGAGCAACCGCAGGCCTTGTAATGACGGCTGCCACCCTATGAGGCGCGGGACGTGCCCCATTGCACGACCAGCATGCCGATCACGATCATGCCCACCCCGGCCAGGCGAATCGCATTGACGGGCCGCTCCGGCAGCCCCATCAACCCCCACTGGTCGATCAGCAATGACGACAGCACCTGCCCGGCGATCACGCAGACGATGAACCCCGCCGCACCCAGGCGCGGTGTCAGCACCAGCGCGGCGGTGATGTAGAGCACGCCTGCCACGCCACCGAACCAGGCCCACCAGGGGGCCTGGGCAAGGTTTTGGAGCTGCGGCGCAGGCGCGCGCATTGCCAACAAGGCCGGTACCAGCATCAACAGGCTGACCATCAGCGATACCCCGGCCGCCCACAGCGGGTGGCCAAGCAGGCGTCCCAGCGCAGCGTTGCTGCCGGCCTGGAAGGGCACCGCCGCGCCGGCCAGCAGCGCAACGAGCAAGGGGAGGAGGGCGGACAGCGTGAGGGCATGTGGCATCGGGGGCTCCTTTGGAAAAACACTAGGCGCAGTGTTGTTTATCCATTTCAATGATGGAAATTCGAAGTTTGCACGGGCCTTATTCGTACAATGGATGATTTTCGCCGCATCGACCTCAATCTGCTTTTGACCCTGCATGCCTTGCTCAGCGAGCAGCATGTGTCCCGTGCTGCGGTGCGCCTGCACCGCAGCCAGCCTGCGGTCAGCCATGCGTTGGCGCAGTTGCGAGAAATCTTCTCCGACCCCCTGCTGGTGCGCAGGGGCGGTCGTCTGCACCTGAGCAGCCGGGCCCAGGCCTTGCGCGACCCGCTCGAGCAAGCCCTGGAGCAATTGCACGGCTTGTTGGGCAGCCCGCGCTTCGAGCCGAGCCGGGCGCGGCGAACCTTTCGCTTGGCCATGTCGGACTATGGCGCGCGGGTCGTGCTGCCCGGGCTGATGCGCCTGCTCAGGGCCGAGGCGCCGGAAATCGACCTTGTGGTGTCCCAGGGCAGTCGGGAGGCCATGCTTGGGCAGTTGATCGATGGCGAGGTGGACTTGGCCCTGGGGGTATTCCCTGAGCTGCCGTCCGAGGTCCAGGTACAGGTATTGTTCGAAGAGTCTTTCGTGTGCCTGGCCGACCGCCAGACATTGCCGCCCCGTGGTGGGCTGGCGCTGGATCGATGGCTGGCTCGCCCCCATGTATTGGTGGCCGTGCGGCCGGGCATCGACAACGAGATCGACCTGGCGCTCCAGGCACTGGGCGAGCGACGTCGCATTGCCTTGACCTTGCCGCACTGGGGCGTGGCCCAGGGGCTGATCATCGGCACCGACCTGGTGCTTACCGTGGCCCGTCGGAGCCTGGCGGGCACCCGCCTGGAGCCGGGCTTGCGCTGCTTCGAGCCACCGTTGGCCATTGCGCCCTTTGGTTTTACCCAGGCTTGGCATTCACGACGTGAGGGCGATGCCGGGCACCGATGGTTGCGCGAACGGATTCGCACCTTGTGCGAGGCGGACCAGGCGCAAGAGTAGGACGTGTCCGATTTTTCCAGGCTACGGCTGATCGAGTGGGCAGGAGTGCTAGTGTGGTGTTTCACAAATAACAACCATAAGTCGCGGCGCTTTTTGCGCTCATGCTGCGTTGTCGCTCCTCGCCGTAGCTGGGCTACGACTTGTCGCGACGCCTTGCTTGAGCACAAAAATAACTCGCGACTTATTGGTCGTATTTGCAAAACACCACACTAGGCTCTGACCCCGATGTCAACGCACAAGGAGCGTACATGACCCGATATTCTCTGGCCGCCATCGTCCTGGCCTGCTGTGCCACCCAGGCCCAAGCACAGGCGCCGTCATCGACCTACTCGCAGTGCATGGACAAGGCCATGAGCACCCTGGCCATGAGCAATTGCATCGTCACCGAGACCCAGGTACAGGATGAGCGCCTGAATCGTGCCTACAAGCAGTTGATGGCCAAGCTGGAGCCAAGCCAGCAGAAGGCGTTGCGTGAGGTGCAGCGCACCTGGATCAAGTTCCGTGACGACAACTGCGCGTTTCATGGGCAGGTAAGCGGGGGCACTCTCCGCCAGCTCGAAAGCGGCATGTGCCTGATGGATCTGACCCGCGAGCGGGCCGCGGAGCTGGAGCGGGTGCTGAGCCCGGGGCAATGACAAGCCAGGGCGGCGCCGTCGCGCCCCCTTGTGGAAGCCAACTGTCTTGAGTTGCTTGCCCCGGTCCTATCGCTGGCAAGCCAGCTCCCACAGGTACGGCGGTGTCTCTGAAAACAGCGCAGGCCGGGTGGGAGCGGGCTTGTCCCGCGATCAAGGGCGAAGCCCTTGCCAGGCGATGGTGATATCGGGCCCGGCCCAATCGGGGGACAAGCCGGATCGCCGCACCGCCGCTCCCACAGGTTCTGCGAGCGCTATCGAGGTTCGCGCTTGGCCCGGGCCTTCAGGTACTCCCGCACTTCCACGCCATCGCCGGCAAACTCGATACGGCTCGCCTTGGCCTCGCGCTGGTAGGCGTACATCGGGTCGTAGTACTCGTTGAGCAAGCCTTCGATCCAGCCCCGGTGCAGGCCCACGTCGCCGCTGCGCAGCTGCTCGTCCAGCGCCTGTTCCAGCAGCGCGGACAACCGCTGGAAGCGCTCGCCGCCAAGACGCTTGTGGATGTTGACCATGCTCTGGAGCATGCGCTGGGCAAACAGGGTCGGCCCCTGTTCTTCACCATGTACCGCGACGAACTCGGCACACAGGTTGATCACGTAGTCGCGCAGGATGCGTTCCACGCGGTTCTCGAAGCTGTCCTCGAGCCACACCAGTGGGTACTGCTGCATGCCCTGGTACAGCTCCAGGGGCACCGAGCAACTGCCGACGATGCGTCCTTCGTCTTCCAGCACGAATTGCTGCAGGCCGCGGGCGCGCTTCTTGAGGATATCGATGGCCAGCTGGTTCTCGAAATCGATCTGCGCTGGCTGCGCGGTGGCGCGCTTGCCAAAGCTGGAACCACGGTGATTGGCATGGCCTTCCAGGTCCAGCACGTTGTCTAGCTGGACCAGCACATCGGTCTTACCCGTGCCGGTAAGCCCGCCCACCAGCACGAAGTCGCACTGCTCGACCGCCTGCAAGGTTGTGCCCAGCAGGAAGTTACGCATGGCCTTGTAGCCACCTTTGACCTTCGGGTACTGGATGCCGGCTTCATCCTTCAGCCAGCCCTGCACGATCTGTGAGCGCAGGCCGCCGCGGAAGCAGTACAGATAGCCCTCGGGGTGGGCCTTGGCGAATGCCGCCCAGGCCTCCAGGCGCGCCTGTTTGGTCGCCCCGCTGACCAACTGGTGGCCCAGGGCGATGGCGGCGGCCTGGCCCTGTTGCTTGTAGCAGGTGCCGACCTTCTGCCGCTCCTGATCATTCATCAACGGCAGGTTCACGGCGCCGGGGAAGGCACCCTTGGCGAATTCGACCGGCGCGCGCATGTCCATCATCGGCACGTCGTTCAGGAACAGCTGGCGGTAATCGGTGCAGTCGTTGCGCATCAAAGCACCTCGACTGCGTGGGTCTGTCGCTCGACCAGCTCGCCGATCGGCGAGAGGGCAAGGTTCAGTTGCGCTGCCACGGCGAGGAACTCGGCCTCGCCTTCGGGGCTCACGGCCACCAGCAGGCCGCCGCTGGTCTGCGGGTCGCACAGCAGGTGCTTTTGCGCGTCGGTGAGGGCGCCGATCTTGTGGCCATAGCTGTCGAAGTTGCGCAGGGTGCCGCCAGGGATGCAGCCCTCGGCCAAGTAGTGCTCGACGCTGGGCAGGCGTGGCACGGCGTCGTAGCGCAGGTGCGCGGTCAGCCCGCTGCCTTCGGCCAGCTCCACCAGGTGGCCGAGCAGGCCGAAGCCGGTGACGTCGGTCATGGCCTTGACTCCATCGAGCTTGCCGAAGCGGCTGCCGGGAGTGTTGAGGGTGCACATCCAGTCGCGGGCCAGGCCCTGGTCCTGCTCGCGCAGCTTGGCCTTCTTCTCTGCGGTGGTGAGGATGCCAATGCCCAGAGGCTTGGTCAGGTATAGGCGGCAGCCCGCACTGGCAGTGTCGTTGCGCTTGAGATGACGCTTGCCGACCACGCCGGTGACGGCCAGGCCGAAGATCGGCTCGGGGGCATCGATGGAATGGCCGCCGGCCAGCGGAATGCCCGCCTCGGCGCATACGGCGCGGCCTCCACGGATCACTTCGCGGGCCACCTCGGGCGGTAGCACGTTGACCGGCCAGCCGAGAATGGCGATGGCCATCAGCGGGTCGCCGCCCATGGCATAGATGTCGCTGATCGCGTTGGTGGCGGCGATTCGGCCGAAGTCGTACGGGTCGTCGACGATGGGCATGAAGAAGTCGGTGGTCGAGACCACGCCGCGCTCATCGTCCAGCGCATAGACCGCCGCGTCGTCGCGCGAGGCGTTGCCGACCCAGAGTTTCGGGTCCAGGGCCTGGGTGCCGCTCTCGGCGAGGATCACATCCAGCACCTTGGGAGAAATCTTGCAACCACAGCCGGCGCCGTGGCTGTACTGGGTCAGACGAATCGGTTCGCTCATACGCACCTCGAATTTTCGTGATGCGCGATTGTAGCAAAGCTGGCCTTTGCGCCAGCGACTCTTATAATTCCCCTCCGTCGGCGCGTCGCCGGCCCTTTCCCCGCTATTGAACCGGAGAATCCCATGCTCAAACGTCCCCTGGCGGTCGCCGCCGGCCTCGTGCTGTCCTGCTGTGCCGTCATTGCCCAGGCTGCAGATACCCTGCGGGTGAGCGCCATCCCCGATGAGGCGCCGACCGAACTGCTGCGCAAGTTCAAGCCACTGGGGGAATACCTCTCCAAGCAATTGGGCATGGACGTGAAGTTCGTACCGGTGGCCGACTACCCGGCGGTGGTCGAGTCGTTGGCGTCCAACCGCCTGGACATGGCCTGGCTGGGCGGCTTCACCTTCGTCCAGGTGCACCTGAAGGACCCGACCGCCACGCCACTGGTGCAGCGTGAGCAGGACGCCCAGTTCACCTCCAAGTTCATCACTGCCAACCCGGATGTGAAGAGCCTGGCCGATCTCAAGGGCAAGTCGTTTGCCTTCGGCTCGATCTCGTCCACCTCCGGCAGCCTGATGCCACGCTACTTCATGCTCAAGCAGGACAACATCAAGCCTGAAGGCTACTTCAGCCGTGTAGCCTACTCCGGTGCCCACGACGCCACCGTCGCCTGGGTCCAGGCCGGCAAGGTCGACGGCGGCGTGCTCAACGCCAGCGTCTGGCAGAAGCTGGTCGATGCTGGCAAGGTCGACACCAACAAGGTCAAGGTCTTCGCCACCACCCCGACCTACTTCGACTACAACTGGACCGTGCGCGGCAACATGGACCCGGCCTTGAAGGAAAAGATCAAGGCGGCCTTCCTCGCGCTGGACCCGGCCAACCCGGAGCACAAGGCGATCCTTGACCTGCAGGCCGCCAGCCGCTTCATCGAAACCAAGCCGGAGAACTACGTAGGCACCGAGCAAGCGGCACGCGAGGCCGGTCTGCTCAAGTGACTATCCATCTGCACGGTGTGGGCCTGCGCCATGGCCAGGTCCGCGCACTCGATGCGGTGAGCCTGCGTATCGACAAGGGCGAGCGGGTTGCGATCATCGGCCCCTCGGGGGCCGGCAAGTCCAGCCTGCTGCACGTGATGGCGACCGCCATCGAGCCCAGTGTCGGGCGCCTGGAGCTGCTCGGCGAACAGCCCTGGGCGCTGTCGGCCGGGGCCCGGCAACGCCTGCGCGCGCGCGTGGGGCTGGTGCACCAGGCACCGCCCTTGCCGCCACGCCAGCGTGTGGTCACTGCGGTGCTGGCCGGGCGGCTGGGGCAGTGGGGCACGTTGCGCGGCCTGCTCAACCTGGTCTACCCGACCGATGTGCCCGGTGCGCAACAGGCCCTGGCTGAACTGGGCCTGGCGGACAAACTGTTCGTCCAGTGCGGCCAGCTCTCCGGCGGCCAGCTGCAGCGCGTCGGCATCGCCCGCGCGCTGTATCAGCGGCCTGACGTCTTGCTGGCCGACGAACCTGTGTCGGCCATGGACCCGGTACTCGCCGAACACAGCCTGGCACTGCTCAACCGCCATGCCCAGGCCAACGGCGTAACGCTGGTGGCCAGCCTGCATGCGGTGGAGCTGGCGCTGGCGCATTTCCCTCGGGTGGTGGGTATCCGCGACGGCCAGGTGGCATTCGACTGCCCGGCCCAGGCGGTCACCGAAAGCCTGCTCGACGCGCTTTATGCCAACGAGCAGTTGAGCTCGCCGCCGTCGCCGGGCCCGACCTTGACGGTACAGATACCACGATGCTGAAGGCCGACGCCCGCGACCCGGCGGCTTGGCCCCGGTTGTTGCTGACCCTGCTCGCCCTGGCCGTGTTATGGCCAGGCTTGCACCTGAGCGAGCTGAACCCAGGCGTGCTGCTGCAGGCCGAAAACCGTCAACAGATGGCCAGTTTCGCCAGTGGGTTCTGGCCACCGGCCCATGATGCCGACTTCCTCTCGCTGTTGTTCGAGGCCACCTTGCAGACCCTGGCCGTGGCCACCGCCGGCATGGCCCTGGCCTGGCTGCTGGCGGTGCCGACCAGCCTGCTGGCCAGCCGCGCGCTGTCGCTGCGCGCGGCCTCCCGGGGTGGGCGCCCTGGGTTGGGGTCACGGCTGCTGCGCCTGCCGGTGCGCGGGCTGCTGGTGTTCCTGCGCAGCGTGCCGGAAATCGTCTGGGCGTTGCTGTTCGTTCGTGCCGTGGGCCTGGGGCCGACCGCTGGGGTGCTGGCCATCGCCATCACCTATGCCGGCATGCTGGGCAAGGTTTATGCGGAGATCTTCGAATCGGTGGACCAGCGCCCGGCACATGCCTTATTGCAGGCGGGTAGTGGTCGGCTTACGGCGTTCTTCTACGGCATCCTGCCGGGGGCGGCGGCGGAGGTGGTCTCCTATACCGTCTACCGCTGGGAATGTGCCGTGCGCGCCTCGGTGGTGATGGGCTTCGTCGGTGCCGGCGGGCTGGGGCAGCAGATCGACCTGTCGATGCGCATGTTCGCCGGGGCCGAGGTGGCGAGCATGCTGTTGGCGTTCCTGGTGCTGGTGATGCTGGCCGACCTGCTCAGCCGCGTGCTGCGGGGGAGGCTGGCATGAACCGGGTGATCAACCTGTTGGTGGTCGTCGCGATTTTCGCCGCCGTGGTGGCGTCGTTCGGCTACCTCGAGTTGGACATGGCGTCGGTGGTGGGCAATGGCGGGCTGGCGCAGATGGGCGAATATGCCCACCACTTCCTGAGCCCGGACCTGTCCGCCGAGCACCTGCGGGCTGTAGGCAAGGGCGCACTGGAGACCCTGGCCATGTCCGGGCTCGGGACCCTGCTGGCGATGGTGCTCGGCCTGCTGCTGGCACTGCCGGCCGCGGGCCGCTTCGGCTGGCCATTGCAGGGCGCTGCGCGGTTGCTGCTCAATGCCCTGCGTGCAATCCCTGAGCTGGTCTGGGCCGCCCTGACCGTGCTTGCCGCAGGCCTGGGGCCCAATGCCGGCACCCTGGCCCTGGCCCTGCATACCGCTGGTGTGTTGGGCCGCCTGTTCGCCGAGGCCCTGGAGAACGCCCCCACCGAGCCTGCCGCCGCCATCCGCCTGCAAGGTGGCAGCCAGGCCGCGGCGTTCTGCTTTGGAACGTTGCCCAACCTTTGGCCGCAACTGCTTGCCTACAGCCTCTACCGCTGGGAGAACAACATCCGCATGGCCAGCGTGCTTGGCTTCGTGGGTGCGGGTGGGTTGGGGCAGATGCTCTACACCACGCTGAGCCTGTTCCAGGAAGCCCAGGCCAGCACCGTGATCATCGGCATGCTGGTGCTGGTGTTGCTGGTGGATGCCTTCAGCGACATGCTGCGCCAGCGGTACGTGCGCGCCTGATCATCCCAGGGGCCGCCTTGCGGCCCTTTCGCGGCACAAGGCCGCTCCTACAGGTACGATGCCGCTCTCGAAGCGCCTGTGTGGGAGCGGGCTTGCCCCGCGATCGAGCGCGTAGCGCTCGCTATCTGTTGTCTCTCGAACTGCGACGATAAAGCTGACCCAATCGTGGGACCGCACTGGCTATCTCATCGCTGAAGCGCTTGCCAGAGTGAACCGCTTCCAAATCTTGTTGCTTTGTATCCATTAGGATACGATGGAGGCCGTGGTGATCTATGACGTCGAGCAGACGAAGCGCTTTGCTCTATGGTTGGCTGGATTAAGGAACTTGAGGGCGAAGGTGGCTATAGGTCGCCGAATAGAAAGGGTAGCAATGGGAAATCTGGGTGACGTGAAGTCGCTCGGAGGCGGCCTCAGCGAGTTGCGTATCGATGTTGCTGCTGGCTATCGAATCTATTTCACCTGCAAGGCGGGTCGGCTGATCCTCCTGCTGGCAGGTGGGGATAAGTCCTCTCAGGCCTCCGATATCCTCCAAGCCAGGCAGCTCGCGAAGGAGATGAAATGACAGAGAAACTGATCCCTTTTGATATGGCTACATTGCTGGACAGCGATGAGGCAATCAGTGAGTACCTGAGCCAGGTGCTGGCCGATGGTGAAAGTGATGAAATCATCCGTGCTCTCGGACATATCGCCAGGGCGCGGGGAATGTCCGAAATTGCAGCAAACAGCGGCCTGGGGCGTGAGAGCCTTTACAAGGCGCTTACGCCAGGTGCCAAGCCTCGCTTCGATACCATTCTGAGGGTCGTTCGTGCATTGGGAATCGACCTTTTTGCACAGCCTCATTCCGTATCACGCTGACGACCTGCTCATGTGAATCTTTGACTCATCTGCACCAGCGCGACCCGGCTGCCATCCGGTGCCTGCCGTTCCTCGATGCCGAACGGCACGAACCCCAACTGTGGATAAAGCAGCAGCCCCGCCGTGTTGTGGTTGAAGCACGACACCCACACCTCCCGCGCGGCGAACTGTTCGCGGGCCAAGTCGATCATGCATTGCACCAGGTAGCGTGCTACGCCACGGCCACGCGCGGCGGGAGCGACCACCACATTGCCCAATGCACATACGCCACCGTGCTCGGCCTTGTAGAAATTGGCAAAGCCCAGCACCACGCCATCACCTTCGATCACCGTCGAGCCGCTGCGCTGGGCAATGGCATCGCTCAGTTGGTCCGGCGTGAGCGGGTAGGTGGCCTTGGGGAACATGTAGAACAGTTCGTCCGCACCTTGCGGGAAGCAACAGATGGCGGCGATATCGTCGTGGCGCACGGGGCGGTGTGTCAGCTTCATGGGGTATGCCTTGGATAAGTGGGGCTTACTTCTAGGATACATCGTTGAACTTGAGGGCCTGTGTACCGTTATCTCGTGTTGAGAAGATCAGCTTGATCGAAGGCCAATGCTCGACCTTTGCACTGCTCCTATGGAGATCACCCAGCCCTGTCATGCAGAGAACAAGCGGCTAGCGCTGATCCGCTGTGTGCGGCGGTGCGGCGGTCCGACTTGTCCCGCGATCAAGGGCGAAGCCCGTGTCAGGCGATGGAGACATCGGGCTCGGCTAATCGCGGGACAAGCCCGCTCCCACAGGGTTTCGTGCATCGTTCTATGAGGGCGGGCTTATCCGGCGGTGGGCTATGGCTGTGTACGCTGCCGCCCAATTTCCACGTCGTCCATGATCGCCTTGGCCATGTCGCTGAGCAGATGTGCCGCCCAGCCGAGGTCTGCCTCGCCATCGGTTGCCGCCAGCAGCGTCATCCGCCGAACGCATTGAAGCATCGCTGAGGCTTGGTCCAACGCGAGGATCGCGTCCTGTCCCGGTTCCACCCGAAACAAGGGCGCATCACCTGTGCCATAGCCAAAACAGGTGACGCCTACCGTCTTGCTCGTCATCGTAATCCTCCTTGTCAGTAGCGTACCTGAACCTTGCTCAGCGCCATTTTCACCATGCCGCGGGCCGCCTCGATCTCATGCATCGTGGCCAGGGTCAGCGCCTGGGCGGATGAGGCTTGATGGGTGAGGGTGTTCTGTTGGGCGATGGAGAGGGCGCAAACCAGGTATTCGGAGGTTTGCATCAGGATGTCTTCGAGGGAATGGGCGAGTTCGGTGGGGTAGGGTGGGTCGGGGACGATCTTTAGCATGGTGAAGCTCCTGTCGTGATGGAGCTGCCACCGAACGCGGCTAAACGAATGGGTGGCAGCTGTAACGCGGGTTAGCCGACCGGGACGTCAGGCACCCGGCGCACCCGAAGGTGCCCCGCGCACAGCTGCCATAAAGCACCAATGTCGATTGGCTCGGCATTGAATTAGCGGCGGTGTCCGACGAAAGAACGGGCGGCTAAACCCGGTCGTTGATTGGCAACGACAGGCCGAGACTAGAGCCCGATCCAGAGCACCGCAATGGCTTGAAAGGGGGAGCGAGTATGTTTGGGAAACAGCCTACAGGGAATGGGGAAAATCCGAAAACTCAGGTTCTTTCACGGGATGTGGAGCGCGTCGCTGCTTGTCGGGAGATAGGGGGGGGCTGGCAGGTGCCTGTCTTGGTTTCGAGGTGGGGCGTAGATCGCGCGCATCACCTCAAACCCCAAGTCATGCCCCCAAAAAAATCCCAGGCACAAAAAAACCGACCATAAGGTCGGTTTCTTTCGGATCTTGGTGCCCCGAGGGAGACTCGAACTCCCACTCCTTTCGAAAACGGATTTTGAATCCGCCGCGTCTACCAATTCCGCCATCAGGGCTTGTGGGGGCGCAGTATAGAGAGCCTCTGAGGGACGGTCAATCGGGTTTCATGGTCAATTTTCGCTCTTTGGGCTAAACTTTCCGGCCCTGTCGAACCGAACACCATCATGCGCGTCGCCGATTTTTCCTTCGAACTCCCCGATTCCCTGATCGCCCGCCACCCCCTGGCCGAGCGCCATGGCAGCCGTCTGCTGGTCCTCGATGGACCGAGCGGGGAGCTGGCGCACCGTCAATTCACCGACTTGCTCGACTACCTGCGCCCCGGCGATCTGATGGTATTCAACAATACCCGGGTGATTCCGGCGCGGCTGTTTGGCCAGAAAGCCTCCGGCGGCAAGCTGGAGGTGCTGGTCGAGCGCGTGCTCGACAACTACCGGGTACTGGCCCATGTCCGCGCCAGCAAGGCGCCCAAGCCAGGCACGCAGATCCTCATCGACGGCGGTGGCGAGGCCGAGATGGTGGCGCGCCACGAGACGCTGTTCGAGCTGCGCTTTGGCGAAGAGGTGCTGGCGCTGCTCGAGCGCGTCGGCCACATGCCGCTGCCGCCCTATATCGACCGCCCCGACGAAGGCGCCGACCGTGAGCGCTACCAGACCGTCTATGCCGAGCGCGCCGGCGCCGTGGCCGCGCCGACCGCGGGTCTGCATTTTGACGAGGCGCTGCTGGAAAAGATCGCCGCCAAGGGCGTGGAGCGAGCCTTCGTCACCTTGCACGTGGGCGCCGGTACCTTCCAGCCGGTGCGGGTCGACAAGATCGAAGACCACCACATGCATAAAGAGTGGCTCGAGGTCAGCCAGGACGTGGTCGACGCCGTCCAGGCCTGCCGCGCCCGTGGTGGGCGGGTGATCGCGGTGGGGACCACCAGCGTGCGGTCGCTGGAAAGTGCCGCCCGTGATGGCCAGCTGAAGGCCTTTAGCGGCGACACCGACATCTTCATCTACCCGGGTCGGCCGTTCCATGTGGTCGATGCCCTGGTCACCAACTTCCACCTGCCGGAGTCCACGCTGCTGATGCTGGTCTCGGCCTTCGCCGGCTACCCCGAGACCATGGCTGCCTACGCGGCGGCGGTCGAGCAGGGGTACCGCTTCTTCAGTTACGGTGATGCCATGTTCATCACCCGCAATCCGGCGCCCCGCGGCCCCGAGGATCAAGCATGAGTCGCACCTGTCGAATGTCGTTCGAACTGCTGGCTACCGACGGCAAGGCCCGTCGCGGCCGCCTGACCTTCCCCCGTGGCACGGTGGAAACCCCGGCGTTCATGCCGGTGGGCACCTATGGCACGGTCAAGGGCATGCTGCCACGCGACATCGAGGCCATCGGCGCCGAGATCATCCTGGGCAACACCTTCCACCTGTGGCTGCGCCCGGGCACCGAGGTGATCAAGAAGCACGGCAGCCTGCACGACTTCATGCAGTGGAAGGGCCCGATCCTCACCGACTCCGGTGGCTTCCAGGTGTTCAGCCTGGGCGCCATGCGCAAGATCAAGGAAGAGGGCGTGACCTTCGCCTCGCCGGTCGACGGCTCCAAGGTATTCATGGGCCCGGAAGAGTCCATGCAGGTCCAGCGCGACCTGGGCTCGGACATCGTGATGATCTTCGACGAGTGTACGCCGTACCCGGCCGAGCACGACGTGGCGCGCGCCTCCATGGAACTGTCGCTGCGCTGGGCCCAGCGTTCGAAGAACGCCCACGCCGACAACACCGCGGCGCTGTTCGGTATCGTCCAGGGTGGCATGTACCAGGACCTGCGCATGCGCTCGCTGGAAGCTCTGGAGAACATCGGCTTCGACGGCCTGGCCATCGGCGGCCTGTCGGTGGGCGAGCCCAAGCACGAAATGATCAAGGTGCTGGATTACCTGCCCGGTCAGATGCCGGCTGACAAACCTCGTTACCTTATGGGGGTAGGCAAACCCGAGGATCTTGTAGAGGGTGTGCGCCGCGGCGTCGACATGTTCGACTGCGTGATGCCGACGCGCAACGCGCGCAACGGCCATCTGTTCGTCGATACCGGGGTGATCAAGATCCGCAACGCGTTCCATCGCCATGATGATTCGCCGCTGGATCCGACCTGTGACTGCTATACCTGCACCAACTTCTCCCGCGCCTATCTCCATCACTTGGATAAATGTGGCGAAATGTTGAGCAGCATGCTGAATACCATCCACAACTTGCGCCATTACCAGCGCTTGATGGCCGGTTTACGCGAGGCTATTCAACAAGGTAAATTGGCCGCCTTTGTCGACGCCTTCTACGCCAAGCGCGGGCTGCCCGTGCCGCCCTTGGACTGACTGTTTGCACTTATAAACTTATAGCAACTGGAGTGCCCAATGAGCTTTCTGATTCCCGCCGCCTACGCGGACGCTGCTGCCCCTGCCGCCGGCCCAGCCGGTACCGGCTTCGAATGGATCTTCCTGGTCGGTTTCCTGGTCATCTTCTACCTGATGATCTGGCGCCCGCAGGCCAAGCGTGCCAAGGAGCAGAAGAACCTGCTGAGCAACTTGCAAAAAGGTGATGAAGTTGTCACCAACGGCGGCATCGCCGGCAAGATCGTCAAAGTGGCCGACGACTTCGTGGTCCTGGAAGTGTCCGACAACGTCGAGCTGAAGTTCCAGAAGGGCGCCGTGGCCGCGACCCTGCCAAAAGGTACGCTCAAGGCTATCTGAGTTACCGGTTTTCTTTTCCAGTCGGGGCGCGCAACGCGCCCCGCGTCTTGAACGGGCGGCGTGATGCTGAACAAATACCCTCTGTGGAAATACCTGCTGATCCTGGCTGTGCTGGCGATCGGCTTTATTTATTCCGCTCCCAACCTCTACCCGGATGACCCGGCGGTGCAGATCAGCGGTGCGAGCTCCGCGCTGCATGTGGGTCAGGCCGACCTGGACCGCGCCACCAAGGCGCTGACCGATGCCGGTATTGCCGTCAAGGGCGGCAGCCTGGGCGAGAAGGGCAGTGCGCTGGTGCGCCTGACCAACCAGGAAGACCAGCTCCCGGCCAAGGATGTGGTGCGCAAGGCATTGGGCGATGATTACGTCGTGGCCCTGAACCTGGCCCAGACCACCCCGCAATGGCTGCGCAACCTGGGCGCGAGCCCGATGAAGCTGGGCCTGGACCTGTCCGGTGGTGTGCACTTCCTGCTGGAAGTGGACATGGACAAGGCCATGAGCGCCCGCATGAAAGTCTACGAAGGCGAGGTCAAGACCTTGCTGCGCAAAGAGCGCGTCCGCTACCGCAGCCTGCCTCAGCAGGACGGCGGCATCATGCTGGGCTTCGCCGACGATGCCACCCGCGAGCAGGCCCGCAGCCTGATCCGCAAGAATTTCAATGATTTCGACCTGACCACCACCGAGCGTAACGAGCTCGCCGTGCTGCGTCTGGCGCTGACCCCGGCAAAAGTGACCGAGATCCGCGAATACTCGATCAAGCAGAACCTGACCACCGTGCGCAACCGGGTCAACGAGCTGGGCGTGGCCGAGCCGCTGGTCCAGCGCCAGGGCGCCAACCGTATCGTGGTCGAGTTGCCGGGCGTGCAGGACACCGCCGAAGCCAAGCGTATCCTGGGCAAGACCGCCAACCTGGAGTTCCGCTTTGGTGCCGAGCCGGGCGCCTCCAAGGCCACCACCGAGGTCTTCGAGTTCCGCGAAGGCGGCCGTTCCGCCGCGGTCGAGCGTGGCCTGATCATCACCGGTGACCAGGTGACCGACGCCCAGGCCAGCTTCGACGAGCATGGCCGCCCGCAGGTCAACATTCGCCTCGACGGCCACGGTGGCGAGCTGATGAGCCGCGCCACCCGCAGCAACGTCGGCCGCAGCATGGCAGTGATCTTCATCGAGCAGAAGCCGATGACCCGCTACGAGAAGCAGGTGGTCGACGGCGTCGAGAAAGACGTGGCGATCCAGACCTTCAAGGAAGAGAAGAAGATCATCAGCCTGGCGACCATCCAGTCGCCGCTGGGCAGCCAGTTCCGCATCACCGGCCTGAACGGCCAGGGCGAATCGTCCGAGCTTGCCCTGCTGCTGCGTGCCGGTGGCCTGGCCGCGCCGATGTACTTCGCAGAAGAACGTACCATCGGCCCGAGCCTGGGTGCCGACAACATCACCAAGGGTATCGACGCGTCCCTGTGGGGCATGCTGTTCGTCTCGCTGTTCATCATCGCCATCTACCGCGCCTTCGGCGTGCTGGCCACCATCGCCCTGGCGGGCAACATGGTCCTGCTGCTGGCGCTGATGTCGCTGCTGGGCGCCACCCTGACCCTGCCGGGTATCGCCGGTATCGTGTTGACCATGGGTATGGCGGTGGACGCCAACGTGCTGATCTTCTCGCGTATCCGTGAAGAGATCGCCGCCGGTATGTCGGTGCAGCGTGCCATCCACGAGGGCTTCAACCGCGCCTACTCGGCGATCGTCGATGCCAACCTGACCACTTTGCTGGTCGGCGGCATCCTGTTCGCCATGGGTACCGGCCCGGTCAAGGGCTTCGCGGTCACCATGTCCCTCGGGATTTTCACCTCGATGTTCACCGCCGTCATGGTGACCCGTGCACTGGTCAACCTGACCTGCGGCGGGCGTGACATCAAGAAGCTGTGGGTTTGAGGGAGCTGCGATGAAAACCATCAACTTCATGGGCGTGCGCAATGTCGCGTTCGCCATTACCGTGCTCCTCACCGTCCTGGCGCTGTTCAGCTGGTGGCACAAGGGCCTGAACTTCGGCCTGGACTTCACCGGCGGTACGCTCATCGAGCTGACCTACGAGCGCCCGGCCGACCTCAAGGCCGTGCGTGCCGAGCTGGTCCAGTCCGGCTTCGACGAGGCCGTGGTGCAGAGCTTCGGCGCCACCACCGACCTGCTGGTGCGCATGCCCGGCGACGACCCACAGCTGGGCAACCGCGTTGCCGCGGCCCTGCAGAAGGCCGGTGGCGACAACCCGGCCACGGTCAAGCGCGTCGAGTTCGTCGGCCCGCAGGTGGGTGAGGAGCTGCGCGACCAAGGTGGCTTGGGCATGCTGCTGGCCCTGGGCGGCATTCTGGTCTACCTGGCCTTCCGCTTCCAGTGGAAGTTCGCGGTCGGTGCCATCATCTCGCTGATCCACGACGTGGTGGTCACCCTGGGTATCCTGTCGTTCTTCCAGATCACCTTCGACCTGACGGTGCTGGCGGCGGTCCTGGCGATCATCGGCTATTCGCTCAACGACACCATCGTGGTGTTCGACCGGGTGCGTGAGAACTTCCGCGTGATGCGCAAGGCGTCGCTGATCGAGAACATCAACGTCTCGACCACCCAGACCTTGCTGCGTACCGTGGCCACCTCGGTGTCGACCTTGCTGGCCATCGCTGCGCTGCTGTTCTTCGGCGGCGACAACCTGTTCGGCTTCTCCCTGGCGCTGTTCATTGGCGTCATGGCCGGTACCTACTCGTCGATCTACATCGCTAACGTGGTGCTGATCTGGCTGAACCTGAGCAGCGAAGACCTGATCCCGCCGGTCAAGGCCGAGGGTGAGGACGACCGTCCGTAAGCTGTTGCAGGCTGCCGTTTGGCGTGAAGAAAGGCGCGGGTATTGAACTCGCGCCTTTTTTTATGCTCCAAGGCTGGGAGAAGGCGGCTGATGCCGCGGGTACGATCAGGAGGTTCACGTGAATAAATCAATGCTTGTGGGTGCGGTGCTGGGTGCTGTCGGTGTGACCGCCGGAGGTGCTGTCGCAACCTACAGCTTGGTGAACAAAGGGCCGGAGTACGCCCAGGTTACGGACGTGCAGCCCATCAAGGAAACCATCAAGACCCCGCGCCAGGTGTGCAAGGACGTCACCGTGACGCGCCAGGCGCCGGTGAAGGACCAGCATCAGATCGCAGGTACCGTGGTCGGTGCCATTGCCGGCGGCCTGCTGGGCAACCAGATCGGCGGCGGCACCGGCAAGAAGATTGCCACCGTGGCCGGTGCGGTGGGTGGTGGTTACGCCGGCAACAAGGTGCAGGAGGGCATGCAGGAGCGTGACACCTATACCACGACGCAAACCCGCTGCAACACGGTCAATGACCTGAGCGAGAAGGTGGTCGGCTACAACGTGACTTATTCCATCGGCGACAAGGTTGGCCGCGTGAAGATGAACCACGAGCCGGGTTCGACCATTCCGTTGGACAAGAATGGCAACCTGGTCCTGAGCGAGAACCAGGCCGGGCAGTAAAACCGCGCTCTGCCGTTTTGTAGGAGCGGCCTTGCGCCGCGAAAGGGGCGCGAAGCGGCCCCAGGATCTGAGTCCCGGCAGAAATTGCCGGGGCTGCCTTGCAGCCCTTTCGCGGCACAAGGCCGCCTCCTGCAGGGCACAAAAAAAGCACCCCGAAGGGTGCTTTTTTTGTGCCTGTACGCAGCGCTTAGCGCTTCATGTACTCGGGCAGGTGCGGCTGGATGGCCGTCAGCACGGCCTTGAAGCACTTGATGTTGCCAGCGACGATGTGACCCTTCTCGAGGAAGTCGTGGCCACCATTGAAGTCGCTCACCAGGCCACCGGCTTCCTGGATCAGCAGCACGCCCGCAGCCATGTCCCACTCGGACAGGCCCGACTCCCAGAAGGCGTCGAAGCGGCCGGCAGCGACGTAGGCCAGGTCCAGGCTGGCGGCGCCGGCGCGGCGGATGCCGGCAGTCTGGCCGGTCAGTGCGCGGAACATGCCCAGGTAGTTGTCCAGGTCGGCCATCTGGTTGTCACGGAACGGGAAACCGGTACCCAGCAGGGCGCCTTCCAGGCTGGTGCGCGAGCTGACGCGCAGGCGACGGCCGTTGAGCTGGGCGCCGCGACCGCGGCTGGCGGTGAATTCTTCCTGGCGAACCGGGTCGACGATGACGGCGTGCTCGAGGCGGCCACGGTATTTGCAGGCGATGCTGACCGCAAAGTGAGGAACGCCACGCAGGAAGTTGGTGGTGCCGTCCAGTGGATCGATGATCCACAGGTAGTCCTTGCCTTCTTCACCGGTACCGGCGTGCAGGCCGGTTTCTTCACCCTGTATGGAGTGGTTCGGGTAGGCCTTGCGCAGGGCGTTGACGATGGTCTGCTCGGCGGCGCGGTCAACCTCGGACACGTAGTCCTTGGCTTCTTTCTCGTCGACTTTGATGCTGTCCAGGCGTTCGATGGAGCGGAAAATCAATTCACTGGCGCTGCGAGCGGCGCGCAGGGCGATATTCAGCATAGGCTGCATGGGCGTTTCACCTGGGATGTTAAAGAGGAAAGCCGCATAGTCTATCAGAAATCTGCTTCGGCAGAAGGGTGACATGTGCTTTCGTGGCGTTACGTCCGTCGCTTCTGTAAGATCGTTTGCCCCGTTATCCACATCCGTGAGCTCAACACCTTGTTGCAGAATATTCGTGTTGTTCTGGTCAATACCAGCCACCCCGGCAATATCGGCGGCGCTGCGCGTGCCATGAAAAACATGGGCCTGTCGCGCCTGGTGCTGGTCCAGCCTCTGGATTTCCCCGCCGTGGATGCCACGGCGCGCGCATCCGGCGCAGACGATGTGCTGGACAACGCCCAGGTGGTCGACAGCCTCGAAGAGGCATTGGTCGGCTGCAGCCTGGCGATCGGCACCAGTGCCCGCGAGCGCAGCATCCCCTGGCCGTTGCTCGACCCCCGTGAATGCGGTGCCAAGGTCGTCGAACACGCCGGTGCCGGTGAGGAGATCGCCCTCGTGTTCGGTCGCGAGCATGCTGGGCTGACCAACGAAGAGCTGCAGCGATGTCACTTCCACGTGCACATTCCTTCGAACCCCGACTTCAGTTCGCTGAACCTAGCCGCAGCGGTCCAGGTGCTCTCCTACGAGGTGCGCATGGCCTGGCTGGCGGCCGAGGGCGCGCCGACGAAGGTCGAGAAGTTCGAGGCCAACTCGCTGCGCAGCGGCGAGCTGGCGACCATGGACGAGATGGAGCTGTTCTACGAGCACCTGGAAAAAACCCTGGTGCAGATCGGCTTCCTTGACCCGGAGAAGCCCAAGCACCTGATGCCGCGCCTGCGTCGGCTCTATGGGCGCAGCTCGGTCAATCGTTCGGAAATGAGCATTTTGCGCGGCATCCTCACCGAGACCCAGAAAGTCGCACGGGGCGAGCCGCATAAGCGGAAGGACTAGAAAAAGATGTTCGAACGTCTGCGCGAAGATATCCAAAGCGTATTCCATCGCGACCCGGCGGCGCGCAATGCCTTCGAGGTGCTGACCTGCTACCCGGGCATGCATGCCATCTGGCTGCACCGTCTGGGCCATGCCCTGTGGGTGCGTGACTTCAAGTGGCTGGCGCGCCTGGTGTCGAATTTCGGTCGCTGGCTGACCGGCATCGAGATCCATCCCGGTGCCACCATCGGTCGGCGCTTCTTCATCGACCACGGCATGGGCATCGTCATCGGCGAGACCGCCGAGATCGGTGACGACGTCACCCTGTACCAGGGCGTGACCTTGGGCGGCACCAGCTGGAACAAAGGCAAGCGCCACCCGACCTTGGAAAACGGCGTGGTGGTCGGTGCCGGGGCCAAGGTTCTCGGCCCGTTCACCGTCGGTGCCGGGGCCAAGATCGGTTCCAACGCTGTGGTGACCAAGGCGGTGCCTGCCGGTGCCACGGCGGTGGGGATCCCCGGGCGGATCATCGTCAAGGCTGAAGATAACGAGGTCGAGGCCAAGCGCAAGGCCATGGCCGAGAAGATCGGCTTCGATGCCTACGGCGTCAGTGGCGACATGCCCGACCCGGTGGCCCGCGCCATCGGCCAGATGCTCGACCACCTGCAGGCGGTCGACGAACGGCTCGAGGGCATGTGCGGTGCGTTGACCAAGCTGGGCAGCGACTATTGCGGCAAGGAACTGCCGGCACTGCCCGAGGAAGACTTCGTCGAGGTCAAGCAAACCGCGCAGAGCGACACCCAGGCGCATTGATTACGGCGCGGTGAGATATGGGGCGTGTGCTCACGCCCCTGGTCTGTTAGACTCGCGCCCGCCTCCCCGATGCATACCCGACTAAAGCACTAGGTCTAATAGTTGACTTAAATGCTCGGGAATCGCATACTCGCACACATCCTGTAACTCCCGTGGTACCCAATAGCCATGCGACTGACTACCAAAGGCCGATATGCCGTGACCGCCATGCTTGACCTGGCGTTGCATGCGCAGCATGGGCCGGTGTCTTTGGCCGACATTTCCGAGCGCCAGGGCATTTCCCTTTCCTATCTGGAACAGCTGTTCGCCAAGCTGCGCCGTGGCAGCCTGGTTTCCAGCGTGCGCGGTCCGGGCGGCGGCTACCAGCTGTCGCGTGGCATGGAAACCATCCAGGTGGCCCAGGTCATCGACGCGGTCAACGAATCGGTCGATGCCACCCGTTGCCAGGGCCTGGGGGACTGTCACGCCGGCGATACCTGCCTGACCCACCACTTGTGGTGCGACCTCAGCCAGCAGATCCACGAGTTCCTCAGCGGCATCAGCCTGGCCGATCTGGTCGAGCGCCGCGAGGTGCAGGAAGTCGCCCATCGCCAGGACCTGCGCCGCGTCTCGGGCCGTACCGCCCGGATGGACAAGATTGAGACGTCCGCCGTCGACTGATAGCAGCGACGAGCGACGCCACCGCCTGATAGGAGATACCCAATGAAGTTGCCGATCTACCTCGATTACTCCGCGACCACTCCGGTCGATCCGCGCGTCGCCCAGAAGATGGCCGACTGCCTGCTGGTCGACGGGAACTTCGGTAACCCGGCCTCGCGTTCCCACGTGTTCGGCTGGAAGGCCGAGGAAGCCGTCGAAAACGGTCGTCGCCAGGTTGCCGAGCTGATCAACGCCGACCCGCGCGAGATCGTCTGGACCAGCGGTGCCACCGAGTCCGACAACCTCGCCCTCAAGGGCGTGGCGCACTTCTATCAGACCAAGGGCAAGCACATCATCACCTCCAAGATCGAGCACAAGGCGGTCCTGGACACCGCTCGCCAGCTCGAGCGCGAAGGTTTCGAAGTCACCTACCTCGAGCCCGGCGAAGACGGCATCGTCACCCCGGCCATGGTCGAGGCGGCCCTGCGCGAAGACACCATCCTGGTCTCGCTGATGCACGTGAACAACGAAGTCGGCTCGATCAACGACATTGCCGCCATCGGTGAACTGACCCGCTCGCGCGGCGTGCTGTTCCACGTCGATGCCGCCCAGTCCGCCGGCAAGGTCGAGATCGACCTGCAGAAGCTGAAGGTCGACCTGATGTCGTTCTCGGCGCACAAGGTCTATGGCCCGAAAGGCATCGGCGCGCTGTACGTCAGCCGCAAGCCGCGCGTACGCCTGGAAGCCATCATCCACGGCGGTGGCCATGAGCGCGGTATGCGTTCGGGCACCCTGCCGACCCACCAGATCGTCGGCATGGGCGAGGCCTTCGCCATCGCCAAGCAGGAAATGGCCGCCGAGAACGTGCGCATCAAGGCCCTGAGCGACCGCTTCTTCGAACAGGTTTCCAACCTCGAAGAGCTGTACGTCAACGGCAGCCGCACTGCCCGCGTGCCGCACAACCTGAACCTGAGCTTCAACTACGTCGAAGGCGAGTCGCTGCTGATGTCGCTCAAGGACATCGCCGTATCGTCCGGCTCGGCCTGCACCTCCGCTTCGCTCGAGCCGTCCTACGTGCTGCGCGCCCTGGGCCGCAACGACGAGCTGGCGCACAGCTCGATCCGCTTCTCCTTCGGCCGCTTCACCACCGAGGAAGAAGTCGATTACGCCGCGCAGAAAGTCTGCGAGGCGGTGAACAAACTGCGCGAATTGTCGCCGCTGTGGGACATGTACAAAGACGGCGTCGACATCTCCAAGATCGAGTGGGCCGCCCACTAAGCAGTCGCCAGCAAGAGCGGCTCCCTGATGAGGAAGGAATTGCACCATGGCATACAGTGAAAAGGTCATCGACCACTACGAAAACCCGCGCAACGTCGGCAAGATGAACGCCGACGACCCGGATGTCGGTACCGGCATGGTCGGCGCGCCGGCCTGCGGCGACGTCATGCGCCTGCAGATCAAGGTCAACGAGCAGGGCATCATCGAAGATGCCAAGTTCAAGACCTACGGCTGTGGCTCGGCCATTGCCTCCAGCTCCCTGGCCACCGAGTGGATGAAGGGCAAGACCCTGGACGAAGCCGAGACCATCAAGAACACCCAGTTGGCCGAAGAACTGGCGTTGCCGCCGGTCAAGATCCACTGCTCGGTACTCGCCGAAGATGCCATCAAGGCTGCTGTGCGCGACTACAAGCAGAAGAAAGGCTTGGTCTAAGACGCTTGTGCGCTAACTGAAGTTGAGGAAAGAGTTCCGATGGCTATCAGCATGACAGAAGCCGCCGCCAACCACGTGCGGCGTTCCCTCGAAGGGCGCGGCAAGGGCGAGGGCATTCGCCTGGGCGTGCGCACCACCGGCTGCTCGGGCCTGGCCTACGTGTTGGAGTTCGTCGATGAAGTGGCGGCCGAAGACCAAGTCTTCGAGAACCACGGCGTGAAGGTCATCATCGACCCCAAGAGCCTGGTCTACCTCGACGGCACCGAGCTGGACTTCGTCAAGGAAGGGTTGAACGAAGGCTTCAAGTTCAACAACCCCAACGTGCGCGGTGAATGTGGCTGCGGCGAAAGCTTCAATGTCTGAGGCTTGACGTGGGTACTCCTTGCCATTTCGCCCTGTTTGACCTGCAGCCCGGTTTCCGCCTGGACCTCGACAAGCTGGCCACGCGCTATCGCGAGCTGGCCCGTGAGGTCCATCCGGACCGCTTCGCCGATGCCTCCGAGCGCGAACAGCGTGTCGCGCTGGAGAAGTCCGCGGCTCTCAACGAGGCCTATCAGACCCTGCGCAGCGCCCCGCGGCGTGCCCGCTACCTGCTGGCCATCGGTGGCCACGAAGTGCCCCAGGAAATCACCGTCCACGACCCGGACTTCCTGCTGCAGCAGATGCAGTGGCGCGAAGAGCTCGAAGAGCTGCAGGACGAAGCCGACCTCGACGGTGTCGCTGTCTTCAAGAAGCGCCTGAAAGCCGCCCAGGAGACGTTGAACGAGGATTTCGCCGCCTGCTGGGACGTGGCTGCCGAGCGTGACAGGGCAGAGCGCCTGATGCGCCGCATGCAGTTTCTCGACAAGCTCGCCCAGGAAGTGCGCCAACTCGAAGAGCGCCTCGACGATTAACCCCGGCGTTGCACGTGACGACGCCTAAGGTACTCAGATAAGCATGGCCCTACTGCAGATCGCCGAACCCGGTCAAAGCCCCCAGCCACACCAGCGCCGCCTGGCAGTGGGGATTGACCTGGGCACCACCAATTCCCTGGTCGCTGCCGTGCGCAGCGGTCGCAGCGAGCCGCTGCCCGATGCACAAGGTAATGTCATTCTGCCTTCGGCGGTACGTTACCTCGACAGCGGCATCGACGTAGGCCTGGCTGCCCGCGAGGCGGCCTCCAGCGACCCGCTGAATACCGTCCTGTCGGTCAAGCGCCTGATGGGGCGTGGCCTGGCCGATGTCAAACAACTGGGCGAGCAGCTGCCGTACCGCTTCGTCGGTGGCGAGTCGCACATGCCGTTCATCGACACCGTCCAGGGGCCAAAGAGCCCGGTGGAAGTGTCCGCCGACATCCTCAAGGTGTTGCGCCAGCGTGCCGAGGAAACGCTCGGTGGCGAGCTGGTGGGTGCGGTGATCACCGTGCCGGCCTATTTCGACGACGCCCAGCGCCAAGCTACCAAGGACGCCGCGCGCCTGGCCGGCCTCAACGTGTTGCGCCTGCTCAACGAGCCGACCGCGGCCGCCGTTGCTTATGGCCTGGACGAGAAAGCCGAAGGTGTGGTGGCCATCTATGACCTGGGTGGCGGCACGTTCGATATTTCCATTCTGCGCCTGACCGCGGGCGTGTTCGAAGTACTGGCCACCGGTGGCGACACCGCCCTGGGCGGCGACGACTTCGACCACGCCATCGCCGGCTGGATCGTCGAGCAGGCCGGGCTGTCGTCCGACCTCGACCCCTCCGCCCAACGCCAACTGCTGCAGGCCGCCTGCGCCGCCAAGGAAGCCCTGACCGACGCCGACGTGGTCAGCGTGCGCCACGGCGCCTGGCAGGGCGAGCTGACCCGCGCCGGTTTCGAGGCCCTGATCGAGCCCTTGATCGCCCGCAGCCTGAAGGCCTGCCGCCGCGCCGTTCGCGACAGCGGCGTCGAGCTCGAAGAGGTCGGCGCCGTGGTGATGGTTGGCGGCTCCACCCGCGTCCCGCGTGTACGGGAGGCGGTAGGTGGGCTGTTCGGCCGTACCCCGCTGACCTCGATCGACCCGGACCAGGTGGTAGCCATCGGCGCCGCGATCCAGGCCGATACGTTGGCCGGCAACCGCCGCGAGGGTGGCGAATTGTTGTTGCTGGACGTCATCCCGCTGTCCCTGGGGCTCGAGACCATGGGCGGGCTGATGGAAAAGGTGATCCCGCGCAATACCACCATCCCGGTGGCCCGCGCCCAGGAGTTCACCACTTATAAAGATGGCCAGTCGGCCATGATGATCCACGTCCTGCAGGGCGAGCGCGAGCTGATCAGCGACTGCCGTTCCCTGGCGCGTTTCGAACTGCGCGGCATTCCGGCCATGGTCGCTGGTGCTGCGAAGATCCGCGTCACCTTCCAGGTCGATGCCGACGGCCTGCTCAGCGTGTCGGCCCGCGAACTGGGCTCGGGCGTGGAATCGAGCATCCAGGTCAAGCCGTCCTACGGCCTGACCGATGGCGAAATCGCCCGCATGCTCAAGGACTCCTTCGAGCACGCCGGCTCCGACAAGCAGGCTCGCCAGCTGCGCGAGCACCAGGTCGACGGCGAGCGGCTGCTCGAGGCCGTGCAGGGCGCCCTGGATGCCGACGGCGAGCGTTTGCTCAGTGCCGAGGAGCGCGAGGCGATCGAGTTCCAGATGCAAGAATTGCGTGATTTGCTCACCGGCACCGATGGCGCGGCCATCGAGCAGCAGACCAAGCGTCTGTCGCAGGTGACCGATGCTTTTGCCGCCCGTCGCCTTGATTCGACGGTCAAAGCCGCACTGGCCGGGCGCAACCTGAATGAGATCGAGGAGTAACCGATGCCCCAGGTGATTTTCCTGCCGCACGAGAAGTTCTGCCCGGATGGGCTGGTGGTAGAGGTGGAGCCAGGCACCAACATCCTGGAATTGGCCCACGAGCATCACATCGAGATGGAAAGCGCCTGCGGTGGCGTTTGCGCCTGCACCACCTGCCACTGCATCGTCCGCGAGGGTTTCGACTCGCTGGAAGAGGCCGATGAGCTGGAAGAGGATATGCTGGACAAGGCCTGGGGCCTGGAAGCGCAATCGCGCCTGGCCTGCCAGGTGATCGTCGGCGATGAAGACCTGACGATCGAAATCCCCAAATACTCGCTCAACCACGCCGCCGAAGCGCCGCACTGAGGTTCCAGCATGAGCCTGAAATGGATTGATGTACTTGAGATCGCCATCCAGCTTGCGCAAAGCAAGCCGGAGGTCGATCCTCGTTATGTGAATTTCGTCGATCTGCACCGCTGGGTGCTGGCCTTGCCAGAATTCAGCGACGATCCGTCACGCGGCGGTGAGAAAGTGCTCGAGGCCATCCAGGCGGCCTGGATCGAAGAAGCCGACTGAGCGTCACCTGCAGGTTAGGCAATCCCCTGGAACCCGCGTATAATTCGCGGGTTTAATTTTTCGCAACACTCAATTTTGGAGTTATCCATGGCTGTTCAACGTACCTTCTCCATCATCAAGCCTGACGCCGTTGCCAAGAACGTCATCGGCGAGATCACCACTCGCTTCGAAAAAGCCGGCCTGCGCGTCGTCGCTTCGAAGATGAAGCAACTGTCCAAGGCCGAGGCCGAAGGCTTCTACGCTGAGCACAAAGAGCGCGGCTTCTTCGCCGACCTGGTTGCCTTCATGACTTCCGGCCCGGTCATCGTTCAGGTTCTGGAAGGCGAAAACGCCGTCCTGGCCAACCGTGAGCTGATGGGCGCCACCAACCCGAAAGAAGCTGCTGCCGGCACCATCCGCGCCGACTTCGCCGTTTCCATCGACGAGAACGCTGTTCACGGTTCCGACTCGGAAGCTTCGGCTGCCCGCGAAATCGCTTACTTCTTCTCCGCTACCGAGCTGTGCGACCGCATTCGCTAAGCGAAGCAGGTCTTGGGTGATTCCATGAGTGACATGACTGGCAAGATCAACCTGTTGGGCCTGACCCTGCAGGAAATGGAAAAATTCTTCGAGTCCATCGGAGAGAAGCGTTTTCGTGCCGGTCAGGTCATGAAATGGATTCACCACTTTGGCGTCGATGATTTCGCCGCCATGACCAATGTCGGCAAGGCCTTGCGCGAAAAGCTCGAGGCCGTTGCCGAGATTCGGGGCCCGGAGGTGGTCAGCGAAGACATTTCCGCCGACGGTACCCGCAAGTGGGTGGTCCGCGTTGCCTCCGGCAGCTGCGTCGAGACCGTCTACATCCCCACCGACGACCGCGGCACCCTGTGCGTCTCGTCGCAAGCCGGCTGCGCCCTGGACTGCAGTTTCTGCTCCACCGGCAAGCAGGGCTTCAACAGCAACCTCACCGCCGCCGAAGTGATCGGCCAGGTGTGGCTTGCCAACAAATCCTTCGGTACCGTCCCGGCCAAGATCGACCGCGCCATCACCAACGTGGTCATGATGGGCATGGGCGAACCGCTTTTGAATTTCGACAATGTCATCGCCGCCATGAAGATCATGATGGAAGATCTGGGCTATGGCATTTCCAAGCGCCGCGTCACGCTGTCCACCTCGGGCGTGGTGCCGATGATCGACGAACTGGCCAAGCACATCGACGTGTCGCTTGCGCTGTCGCTGCACGCACCGAACGACGAGCTGCGTAACCAGCTGGTTCCGATCAACAAGAAATACCCGCTCAAGGTCCTGCTGGACTCCTGCATGCGCTACATGTCCACCCTCGGGGGCAAGCGCGTGCTGACCGTCGAGTACACTCTGCTCAAGGACGTCAACGACCAGCCCGAGCATGCGGCCCAGATGATCGAGCTGCTGCGCGACGTGCCGTGCAAGATCAACCTGATCCCGTTCAACCCGTTCCCGCATTCGGGCTACGAACGGCCGAGCAACAACGCTATCCGTCGTTTCCAGGACCTGCTGCACCACGGTGGTTTCAACGTCACCACCCGTACCACCCGCGGCGAAGACATCGACGCTGCCTGTGGCCAGTTGGTGGGCCAGGTCATGGACCGTACCCGTCGTAGCGAGCGCTACATCGCCGTGCGTCAGTTGAACGCCGAGGCGGAGCTCCAAGACAACGCCGTGCGCCACTGACAGGACCCGGCCATGACCCTGCGCACTGCGCTGTCGATCCTGACGCTTACGCTGCTGGCCGGCTGCGTGTCCGGTGGTGCGGGTGATCCACTGGCCAGTCGCCAGGGGCGGGCGGACGCAGGGCGGGCCTACGTGCAGTTGGGCCTGGGTTATTTGCAACAAGGTTTGACCGGGCAGGCCAAGGCGCCGCTGATCAAGGCCCTGGCCCTCGACGGCAACGACGCCGATGCCCACGCCGCCCTGGCCCTGGTATTCCAGGCCGAAGGCGAGCCGGCCCTGGCCGAGACGCACTTTCGCAAGGCTCTGTCGGCCCGCCCGAGCGATACACGAATTCGCAACAACTACGGCAGTTTCCTTTATGCTCAGGGGCAATTTCGCCAGGCCCAGCAGATGTTTCGCCAAGCCGCGGCCGATACCCTGTATCCTGAGCGCTCGCGGGTCTACGAGAACCTTGGCCTGGTCGCCCTGAAGCTCGAGCGTCGCGACCAGGCACGCGAGTACCTGGGCAAGGCTCTGCAACTTGACCCGCGGCAACCGAAAGCGTTGCTGGAAATGGCTGAGTTGTCCTACGAAAACAGGCATTATGTGCCGGCCCGGGACTACTACGATCGTTTCAGCCAGCTGAGCGACGCGAACGCCCGGAGCCTGCTGTTGGGCAGCCGCCTTGCCAGGGCCCTGGATGAGCCTGGCACCGTGGCCGAGCTGGGCCAGCAACTACAACGACTTTATCCCGGTACGCCGGAATATCAGCAATACCTGTCGGAGCAACGATGAAAGCCGCGCACCCCGAAGTAGCAGCAGCGACTCGCCAGAATCCCGGTGAGGTCTTGCGCCAGGCCCGCGAGAACCGGGCGTGGTCGCAAGCCGAGGTGGCCCGCAAGCTCAACCTCACGGTCAGTTCGTTGAACAACCTGGAAAACGGCGCCTTCGACAAGCTGCCGGGGCATACCTTCGCCCGCGGCTATATCCGTGCCTACGCCAAGCTGATGGACATGGACCAGGCACCGCTGGTCGAGGCCTTCGACCAATACACCGGCACCCATGCCAAGGGCAGCGAGGTCCATTCGCTGGGCCGCATCGAAGAGCCGGTGCGTCTTTCCCACAATATCCTGCGCGGTGTCAGCCTGTTGCTGCTGGTGGTCGTGGTCGGCGGCGGCTTCTTCTGGTGGCAGGACCAGAACAGCCTGCGCGGCAAGGACCTGGCCAAGATGGCCCTGGAGCACGTCGAGGTCGAGAGCGCCGACGGCACCACCCAGATCCACCCACTGGATGAGCCGGAAGACCAGGCCGTGACCGCAGGCCAGCAGCCCGAAGCCGCTGCGCTGCCGCTGGAGCAGGCTGAGAACGCCGCAGCGACAGAGGCAGGCAGCGCCAGCGAAACGCCGGCCGAAACGCCTGCGCCTGCCACCACGCCTGCGCCTGCCGTGCCTGCAGTAGCCCCGGCCGAACCTGCAGCCCCGGCGGCCTCGACGCCACCGGCTACCTCGGTCGCGCCCGTCGCCACCGCGCCAGCTGCTGCCGCGCCCGTTGCCCCGGCAACCCCGGCTTCACCCGTTGCCACTGCCGCCGCCAACACTCAGGCCACCCCGACAGAAATCCCCGCCGGCAGCGGCAAGGTACAGATCCAGTTCACCGCCGATTGCTGGACCCAGGTCACCGACGGCAACGGCAAGGTGCTGTTCAGCGCCATCAAGCGTAAGGGCGACAGCCTTGACCTGAGCGGCAAGCCGCCGTTCGCAGTGCGCCTGGGCTTCGCCCGCGGCGCCCAGGTCAGCTACAACGGCCAGGCGGTCGACGTAGCTCCGTTCACCAGTGGCGAGACCGCTCGCCTGAAGTTGGGACAGTAAGTCATGCACGGCGAATCTCCGATCAAACGTCGCGAATCCCGGAAGATCTGGGTCGGCAATGTGCCGGTGGGCGGTGATGCCCCCATCGCGGTGCAGAGCATGACCAACACCGACACCAATGATGTCGCGGCCACCGTGGCGCAGATCCAGCGCCTGGTCGATGCCGGTGTCGATATCGTCCGCGTCTCGGTGCCGGACATGGACGCCGCCGAGGCGTTCGGCCGTATCAAGCAGCAGGTCAGCGTACCGCTGGTTGCCGACATCCACTTCGACTACCGCATTGCCCTGCGCGTGGCCGAGCTGGGCGTCGACTGCCTGCGCATCAACCCGGGCAACATCGGCCGCGAAGACCGCGTGCGCGCGGTGGTCGATGCTGCCCGTGACCGCGGCATCCCGATCCGCATCGGCGTCAACGCCGGCTCCCTGGAAAAGGACCTGCAAAAGAAATACGGCGAGCCGACCCCGGCTGCACTGGTGGAATCTGCCCTGCGCCACGTCGAGCACCTCGACCGCCTGGACTTCCAGGACTTCAAGGTGAGCGTCAAGGCCTCCGACGTGTTCATGGCCGTCGAAGCCTACCGCCTGCTGGCCAAGCAGATCGTCCAGCCCCTGCACCTGGGCATCACCGAAGCCGGTGGCCTGCGTTCGGGGACGGTGAAATCCGCCGTCGGCCTCGGTATGCTGCTGGCCGAAGGCATCGGCGATACCATCCGCATTTCCCTGGCTGCCGACCCGGTCGAGGAAGTGAAGGTCGGCTACGACATTCTCAAGTCGCTGCACCTGCGCTCGCGTGGCATCAACTTCATCGCCTGCCCGAGCTGCTCGCGGCAGAACTTCGATGTGGTCAAGACCATGAACGAGCTGGAAGGGCGCCTGGAAGACCTGTTGGTACCGATGGATGTGGCCGTGATCGGCTGCGTGGTCAACGGCCCGGGCGAAGCCAAGGAGTCCCATGTGGGCCTGACCGGCGGCACGCCGAACCTGGTCTACATCGATGGCAAGCCGTCGCAGAAGCTGACCAATGACAACCTGGTCGATGAGCTGGAAAAACTCATCCGCCAGAAAGCGGCCGAAAAGGCCGAGGCCGACGCGGCGCTGATCGCCCGTGGCTGATACCCAGATTCGTAAGGATTTTCCGTGAGCAAATCGCTGCAAGCCATCCGTGGCATGAACGACATCCTGCCCGAGCAGTCGCCGCTGTGGCGCTACTTCGAGGGCACCGTGGCCGGCCTGCTGGACACCTATGGCTACAGCCAGATCCGCACGCCGATCGTCGAGTTCACCGAGCTGTTCAAGCGCTCCATCGGTGAAGTCACCGACATCGTCGAAAAAGAGATGTACACCTTCGAGGACCGCAACGGCGACTCGCTGACCCTGCGCCCCGAAGGCACTGCAGCCTGCGTGCGCGCCGTGCTCGAGCATGGCATCACCGGCAACGGCCAGGTGCAGAAGCTCTGGTACATCGGCCAGATGTTCCGCCACGAGCGCCCGCAGAAAGGCCGCTACCGCCAGTTCCACCAGATCGGCGTCGAAGTGTTCAACCTGGAAGGGCCGGACGTCGATGCCGAACTGATCATGCTGACTTGGCGCCTGTGGGGCCTGCTGGGCATCCAGGACGCGGTCAAGCTCGAGCTCAATAGCCTGGGCACCAGCGAAGCCCGCGCGCGCTACCGCGACGCGCTGGTCGAATTCCTGTCGGCTCGCCTCGAGCAACTGGACGAAGACAGCCAGCGCCGGCTCAAGAGCAACCCGCTGCGCATCCTCGACAGCAAGGACCAGGGTACCCAGGCGGTACTGGTCGACGCACCGAAGCTCGAGGACTATCTGGACGAAGAGTCCCGCGTGCACTTCGAGGGCCTCAAGGCCCGCCTGGACGCCGCTGGCATTCCGTTCGTGATCAACACCAAGCTGGTTCGTGGCCTGGACTACTACAGCAAGACCGTGTTCGAGTGGGTCACCGACAAGCTCGGCGCCCAGGGCACCGTCTGCGCCGGTGGCCGCTACGACGGCCTGGTCGAGCAGATGGGTGGCAAGCCGACCCCGGGCGTGGGCTTCGCCATGGGCATCGAGCGCCTGATCCTGCTGCTCGAGACCCTGGGCAAGGTCCCCGAGTCCATCAGCCGTCAGATCGACGTGTACCTGTGCGCCTTCGGCGAGCAGGCCGAACTCGCTGGCCTGCGCCTGTCCGAAGCCCTGCGCGATCGCCTGTCGGGCCTGCGCCTGGCAGTCAACGCCGGTGGCGGCAGCTTCAAGAGCCAGTTCAAGAAGGCCGACAAGAGCGGGGCGCTGTTCGCCCTGATCCTCGGTGACGACGAGCTCGCGCAGCGCGTGGTCGGCGTTAAACCCCTGCGTGGCCAGGGCGAACAACAGAACATTGCCTGGGATGCTCTGGCCGAGCATCTGCAAGCCGCTCTCGCCCAGGCGTGAAGCGGACCAACCAGCCGAATTGCTGAAAAGGAGTATTGGGGTGTCGAGTACCGATGATGAAGGCCTGGCCGCAGCCAAGGACTGGTGGAACCGCAACGGCAAGCCGCTGCTGACCGGTGCCCTGCTGGCCGCCGCGGTGGTGATGGGCTGGCAGACCTGGCAGAAATACCAGACCAACCAGTCCCAGGGTGCCTCGGCGTTGTACCAGGCACTGCTGGAAACCAGCCTGACGCCGAGCGGCCAACCTGACGCGACCAAGGTCGCCGAGCTGTCCGGCAAGCTCAAGAGCGAGTTCGGTGGTTCGGCCTACGCCCAGTACGGCAGCCTCTTCGTGGCCAAGGTCGCGGTCGAGAGCGGCAAGCTGGACGATGCCGCCGCCGAGCTCAAGAGCGTGATGGACAAGCCAGCCGACGCCACCCTGGGCGAGATCTCGCGCCAGCGCCTGGCCCGCGTCCTGGCTGCCCAGGACAAGGCCGAAGAGGCCCTGAAGCTGCTCGATGGCGATACCGACAAGGCCTTCCAGGCCAGCCGCGAAGAGCTCAAGGGCGACCTGCTGGTTCAGCTGGGTCGCGCCGACGATGCCCACGGTGCCTATGAAAAAGCCAAGGCCGCGCTGTCTGACGACGCCGCGATCGGTGGCCTGCAACTGAAGCTGGATGACCTGGCCAAAGGGGACGCCTGACGTGATCGGTTGGAAACAAGCAGCAGTGCTGACCCTGGCCGTACTGGCCGCAGGTTGCAGCAGCAACAGCAAGAAGGAACTGCCCCCGGCCGAACTGACCAAGTTCACCGAGGAAGTGGTGCTCAAGAAACAGTGGAGCCGCTCGATCGGCGACGGCCAGGGCGAGACCTACAACACCCTGGTGCCGGCCATCGAGAACGACCGTATCTACGCCTCGGACGTCAACGGCCGGGTCATGGCCCTGGACCGCCTCAACGGCGACGTGGTGTGGAAGCAGGACCTGGACCTGCCGGTCTCCGGCGCTGTGGGCGTTGGCTACGGCCTGGTCATGCTCGGCACCCTCAAGGGGGAAGTGATCGCCCTGGATGCCAGCACCGGTGAAGAGCGCTGGCGTTCGCAGGTGACCAGCGAAGTGCTGGCACCACCGGCCAACAATGGCGACGTGGTTGTCGTGCAGACCCAGGACGATCGCCTGATTGGCCTGGATGCCGCGACCGGCGACCGCCTGTGGATCTACGAGAATACCCCGGCCGTGCTGACCCTGCGCGGCACTGGCGCGCCGATCGTGACCAACCGCCTGGCTGTTGCCGGCCTGTCCTCGGGCAAGGTTATCGCCGTGGATATCCGCAACGGCGTGCCGGTGTGGGAAAGCCGCGTGGCCATCCCGCAGGGCCGTTCCGAGCTGGACCGCGTGGTCGACATCGACGGCGGCCTGCTGCTGTCCGGTGGCACCCTCTATGTGAGCACCTACCAAGGCCGCGTCGCCGGCCTGGACCTGGAAAGCGGCCGTGTCATGTGGCAACGCGATGCGTCGAGCTACGTGGGTGTCGCCCAGGGCTTCGGCAACGTCTACGTCAGCGAGGCGTCGGGTACCGTCGAGAGCATCGACGAGCGTTCGTCCACCGCGCTGTGGAGCAACGACGCCATGGCGCGCCGCCAGCTGTCGGCACCGGAGGTGTTCTCCAGCTACGTGGCGGTGGGCGACTTCGAAGGCTACCTGCACTTGCTCAGCCAGGTCGATGGCCGCTTCGTCGGCCGCGAGAAGATCGACAGCGATGGCCTGCGCGCCCGGCCCCTGGTGGTCGGCGACACCATCTATGTCTTCGGCAACAGCGGCAAGCTCGAGGCATTGACCATCCGCTGAAGCTAAGCTTGAGATCGCATTCGGTCTCGAGCGGCGGCGCACGACGCGCCGCACGAACTCCGGCCGCTGCCTTGCAGCGGCCTTTGCATTTTCAAGAATTCAAGAGTGGAGAGCCGCATGGTTCCCGTAATCGCCCTGGTGGGACGGCCGAACGTCGGCAAATCCACCATGTTCAACCGCCTGACCAAGACCCGCGATGCCATCGTCGGTGACCTGTCGGGCCTGACCCGTGACCGCCAGTACGGCGATGCCACTTGGCAGGGTCGTTCCTACATCCTGATCGACACCGGCGGTATCACCGGTGACGAAGTGGGCATGGACGAGAAGATGGCCGAGCAGTCGCTGATGGCCATCGAGGAAGCCGACTATGTCCTGTTCCTGGTAGACGCCCGCGCCGGCATGACTGCCGCCGACCAGATGATCGCCGAGCATCTGCGCAAGCGGAACAAGGAAGCCATCCTGGTCGCCAACAAGATCGACAACATCGATGCGGACGTCGCCCGCGCGGAGTTCTCGCCCTTGGGCATGGGCAACGCCATTCCGGTGGCCGGCTCCCAGGGACGCGGTATCAACGCGCTGATGGAAGCCGTGCTCGGCCATATCCCGCGCGACAAGGTCGAGGAAGCCCTCGACGAGGAAGTCGCCGAAGGCGAGGAGGCCACGCGCATCCCTGGCCCGAGCGAGAAGGATGGCATCAAGATCGCCATCATTGGCCGCCCCAACGTCGGCAAGTCGACCCTGGTCAACCGCATGCTCGGCGAAGAGCGCGTGGTGGTGTACGACCAGCCGGGCACCACCCGCGACAGTATCTACATCCCGTTCGAGCGCGATGACGAGAAGTACACCTTCATCGACACCGCCGGGGTGCGCAAGCGCGGCAAGATCCACGAGGAAGTCGAGAAGTTCTCGGTGGTCAAGACGCTGCAGGCGATCAAGGACGCCAACGTGGTGATCTTCGTCATGGACGCCCGCGAAGGCGTGGTCGACCATGATTTGAACCTGCTGGGCTTCGCCCTGGAGGCGGGCCGCGCCATCGTCATCGCCTTGAACAAGTGGGACGGCATGGAGCCGGGCGAGCGCGACTACGTCAAGACCGAGTTGGAACGCCGGCTGTTCTTCGTCGACTTCGCCGACATCCACTTCATCTCCGCGCTGCACGGCACCGGCGTGGGCCACCTGTACAAGTCGGTGCAGGCCGCGTTCAAGTCGGCGGTCACCCGTTGGCCGACCAGCCGCCTGACCCAGATCCTCGAGGACGCCATCAGCGAGCACCAGCCGCCGATGGTCAACGGCCGCCGGATCAAGCTGCGCTATGCCCACCTCGGTGGCGCGAACCCGCCGCTGATCGTGATCCACGGCAACCAGACCGACAAGATCCCACGGTCCTACTCGCGCTACCTGGAAAACACCTACCGCCGGGTGCTCAAGCTGGTCGGCACGCCGATCCGCATCGAGTACAAGGGCAGCGACAACCCGTTCGAGGGCAAGAAGAACACCCTCACCGACCGCCAGGTCAACAAGAAGCGCCGCCTGATGTCGCACCACAAGAAGGCCGAGAAGAAGCGCAAGGACAAGCGCAAGTAAGCCTAGGCCACCGTACTGGGGCCGCTGTGCGGCCCTTTCGCGGCACAAGGCCGCTCCTACACAGGTCACGCGATCGCTGTAGGAGCGGCCTTGTGCCGCGAAAGGGGGGCGAAGCGCCCCTGGGGCCTAGCACTGTCCCATATTGTTTCAACCTTTTTCCTGACCGCTCGATCCGCTATGCTCGGCCTCTACCCCGTGCCGAATGCAGTGTTCAGGAAAGAGGGCGTCATGATCCGCAGCAAATTGCCGAACGTCGGCACGACCATCTTCACCACCATGTCGCAGTTGGCAGTGCAGACCGGTGCGCTCAATCTCTCCCAGGGCTTCCCCGACTTCGACGCGCCCCAGGCGCTGCTCGATGCCGTCTGCCGCCATGTGCTGGCAGGGCACAACCAGTATTCGCCGATGACCGGCCTGCCGGCGTTGCGCCAGCAGGTGGCGGCCAAGATCGCCCGCCTCTATGGCGCCAAGGTCGATGCCGACCAGGAAGTGACCATCACCCCCGGAGCCACCGAGGCAATCTTCTGCGCCATCCAGGCGGTGATCCAGGCTGGCGACGAGGTAATCGTCTTCGACCCCTCCTACGACAGCTACGAGCCGTCCGTTGAGCTGGCCGGTGGCCGCTGCGTGCATGTGCAGCTCACCGACGGCGATTTTCGTATCGACTGGCAAAAGTTCAGCGAGGCCCTGACCCCGCGCACGCGCATGGTCATCCTCAATTCACCGCACAACCCCAGTGGCGCGCTGATCAGCCGCGAGGACCTGGACCAACTGGCGCGGCTGATCGAAGGCCGGGATATCTACCTGGTCAGTGACGAGGTCTACGAGCACTTGGTCTACGACGGGGTGCGCCATGCCAGCGTGCTGGCCCATGAGCAGCTGTATGCCCGGGCGTTCGTGATCAGTTCGTTCGGCAAGACCTACCATGTCACCGGTTGGAAGACCGGCTATGTGGTCGCACCGCCAGCATTGAGCGTCGAGCTGCGCAAGGTCCACCAGTACGTCAACTTCTGCGGCGTGACCCCCTTGCAGTGTGCCCTGGCCGACTTCATGGCCGAACACCCGGAGCACCTCGACGAGCTGCCGGGCTTCTACCAGGCCAAGCGCGACCTGTTCTGCGACCTGCTGCAGGGCTCGCGTTTCAACTTCACCCGCACGCCGGGCACTTATTTCCAACTGGTGGACTATTCGCAGATCCGCCCGGACCTGGGTGACGTCGAGATGTCCCTGTGGCTGACCCGTGAGCATGGCGTGGCCACCATCCCGGTTTCGGTGTTCTACCAGCAACCCATTCCCGAGCAACGCCTGGTACGCCTGTGCTTTGCCAAACGCGAGGAGACGCTGCGTCAGGCAGCGGAAAGACTATGCGCGATCTGAGTGAACTGCCCAACCTGAAAGTCGCCCTGGTACAGACGACGTTGGCCTGGCATGACCGCGAGGCCAACTACGCCCACTTCGAGGAACTGCTGGCGCAGGTCGAGGGTGCGGACCTGGTGATTCTTCCCGAGATGTTCACCACGGGTTTTTCCATGGAGTCGGAGCGCCTGGCCGAACCTGAGAACGGCCCGACCTACAAGTGGCTCAAGGCCCAGGCGAAAAAGCATGACGTGGTGATCACCGGTAGCGTGATCATCCAGGCCGCTGATGGCAGCCACCGCAACCGCCTGCTCTGGGCCCGGCCCGATGGCGAGATCCTGCACTACGACAAGCGCCACCTGTTCCGCATGGCCGGCGAGCACAAGCACTACACCCCAGGCGAGCGCCAGGTGCAGTTCGAACTCAAGGGCTGGCGGGTGCGCCCGCTGATCTGCTACGACCTGCGCTTCCCGGTGTGGAGCCGCGACGCACAGGATACCGACCTGCTGCTGTATACCGCCAACTGGCCGGCCGCGCGTCGCCAGCACTGGAACCGGCTGTTGCCGGCGCGGGGCATCGAGAACCTGTGCTTCGTGGCGGCGGTGAACCGGGTGGGCACCGATGGCAAGGGCTTTGCCTATTCGGGCGACAGCCAGGTACTGGACTTCCAGGGAGAGAGCCTGCTCAGCGCAGGCGAGGCCGACGGGGTGTTCACCGTGGTGCTGCGTGCGGCGGAGCTGGCCGCCTACCGGGCGCGCTTCCCGGCCAACCTGGATGCCGATACCTTCGAGTTGCATTGAGACCCAGGGGCTGCTTCGCAGCCCATCGCGGCACAAGGCCGCTCCTACAGGGGATCGCGGGCTCCTGTAGGAGCGGTCTTGTGCCGCGAAAGGGGTGCCTGATCAATACACATCCCGTCGATACCGCCCATCCTCGATCAGCTGCTGTACCACTTCACTCCCGAGGATGCCGTTGAGCGCTGCGTCTACACCGGCTGCCATGCCTTTCAAGCTGCCGCAGACATAAATGCATGCCCCATCGGCTACCCAGCGCTTGAGCGTCTCGGCCTGCTGCATCAACACATCCTGCACATACACCTTCTGCGCCTGGTCCCGCGAAAACGCCAGGTCCAACCGCTGCAGGTCACCCTTGGCCAGCCACGCGTGTAGCTCGTCAGCGCACAACAGGTCATGGGCCCGGTTGCGTTCGCCGAACAGCAGCCAGTTGCGTTGCTCGCCCTCGGCGATGCGCGCCTTGAGCAGGCTGCGCAGGCCGGCCAGGCCCGTGCCGTTGCCCACCAGGATCATAGGTGCCGGGGCATCGGGTAGGTGGAAGCCGCTGTTGCGCCGCAGGCGCACGCCGACGTTGCCGTGCACGGGCAGGTACTCGGTCAGCCAACCCGAGCCCAGGCCCAGGGTGCCGTCTGGGTGCCGTTCCTGGCGCACGATCAGCTCCAGCACGCCGTCGCTGGCGATCGAGGCAATGGAATATTCCCGGGCCGTGATGGGGATCAGGGCATCGACCAGGGCCTGGGCATGCAAGCCCACCAGGTGTTCGCGGCTTTTCGGCAATTGGCGGCTGGCCAGGGCCTGCCCGAGCGGTTCGCTCAGGCCGTCGAGTTGGACGGGCGTATCAGCATCCAGGCCCAGGCCAGCAAGCAGGGCATCGACGCGTGGCTGGCCATTGCGCGGCAGCACCTCCACAAGGTCACCGGCTTCCCAGGTCTGGGGGGCTTGTGGCTGCAGGCCGAGCAGGTAGACCGGCGCGCCCTGGCTGCCAGGGTTGAGCAAGGTTCGCTGGCGCAGGGTCCAGTTGGCGAAGCTCTGCGGTTGCCAGGCGTCGATCGGCTGGGCGCCGGTCAGTTGTGCCAGCTCTCGCTGCCATTGTTGCAGCGCGCCCTGGTCGGCGTTGTCCACTTCCACCGGGCTGAAGGCGCGGGTGGCGCCGCGTTCGGCCAGCCAGGCCTGAAGCCTGCGGGCGAAGCCGCAGAAGTGCGGATACTGGCGGTCGCCCAGGGCCAGTACCGCATAGCTGAGGTTGTCCAGCGCCCACGGCTGGCCCAGGGCCTTGCGTTCGAAAGTGCGCGCGCTGTCGGGTGCTTCGCCGTCGCCGAAGGTGCTGACCACGAACAACGCTCGCCTGGCTTGGCGCAGCTCGGCCTCGCCCAGCTCGGCCAGCGGGCGCACCTGCACCGGCAGGCCAGCCGCCTGCAGTTGCCCGGCGCTCTGCCAGGCCAGTTGCTCGGCGAAACCGCTTTGGCTGGCGAAGCCGATCAGCCAGCCGTCTGCGCCCGTGGCAGCGGGTGCGACGCTGCCGCGAGCTGCTTGGACTTGGCGTTTCTTGCGGCGGCGATCGAGGTACAACAGCCAGCCGGTGACGAAGAACAGCGGCATGGTGAGGCTGGCGAGGGTGACGATGATGCGCCCTGGCAGGCCGAAGTATTCGCCGACATGCAGGGCGTAGACGCTCTGCAGCAGCTGGGCCTTGAAGGATTTGTCGGTGTAGCGGTCGTGGCGTTTGACCTGGCCGGTGGCCGGGTCCAGCACCAAGGTGTTGAACGCACGTGGGTGGTCGGCATCGGCCAGGAGGTAGAACAGGTTGGCCGGCTGGCCGCCAACCGGTGGCAGACGCAAGTTGTACATGGCCAGGCCGGGGCCTGCGGCGTCCTTGAGGTTGGCCCAGATCGCGTCGTAGTCGACCACCAATGGCGGCGCGTTCTTGTCCACTTTTTGCGGGCCGTGGCGCCCGCGGCCTTCGCCACGTTTGTGCTGTTGGCCGGCAGCCGGTGCGTCGGCCAGCAGCTTATTCAGGCCTTCGCGGTACCATTCGTAGGACCAGAACAGGCCGGTAAGGGCGAACAGCAGGTAGAACAGCAGGCACCAGGTACCGGCCACCGCGTGCAGGTCCCAATTGAAGGCGCGGCCTTTCTTGGCCCAGTCGAAGGTCAGCCAGGTGCGCCAGTTCAGAGCCTGCCGCGGCCAGCGCAGGTACAGGCCGGAGAGGCAGAAGAAAATCAACATCAAGGTGCAAGCGCCGGTGATCTGCCGGCCGGTGTCGCCCATGGCCAGGAAGCGATGCAGCTGCAACATCAGGTTGAAGAAGCCCAGCCCGGCCACTTCGCCCTTGAGCTCGCCCGTGTACGGGTCGGCATAGCGCAGCTCGCCGCGGCGCTCGCCAGGCGGAGGCGTGAAGAAGATGCGTGCGGCATTGCCGTCACGGGTATCGACCCAAAGCATCGCCACCTTGTCGCCCTGGGCCGCCTCGACTCTGCGTACCAGTTCGGCCGGTGGCAGCACGCCTTCCTTGCGCACCTCGGCCTGGAGCGCGTGCGGGTTGAGCAGGCGCAGCAGCTCGTCCTGGAACGAATAGAGCGCGCCGGTGACGCCCATCAGTGCCAGCACCAGGCCGGCGGTGATGCCAAAGAACCAGTGCAATTGGAACAGCGACTTCTTCACCACATCGATCACCTTGTCTCGGCGCCGGGCAGGGCGCGGTGTGCATTATGCCTTGGTACGCGAAAGCCCCGCACATCGGAATGGGCGGGGCTTTTGTCGAGCTATGTATCAGAAGTGGAAGTTGGCGCTCATCAGGGCAGTACGTCCGGGTGCTACATGGGCGTAGTGGGGCGCGAATACCTGGTCGAAGTAACGCTTGTCGGTCAGGTTCTGCACGTTGAGCTGCAGGTCGACATTCTTGGTCAGGCGATAGGTCGCCATCGCGTCGTAACGCCAGTAAGACGGAACCTCGACCGAATTGGCCTCGTCGCCAAAGCGCGAGTCCACGAACGTAGCACCCGCACCGATGGTCAACTGCGGAACGACGTCGTAGGTAGACCAGAAGGTGAAGTTGTTACGCGGTGTGCTCGGCATGTGGTTGCCTTTGTTTGCCGGCGTAGTGGTCTTGACGATCTCGCTTTCCATGTAGGTGTAGCCGCCATAAACCTTCCACTTGCTCGTCAGGTTACCGGCATAGGTCAACTCAAGACCTTGGACGCGCTGCTCACCATCGAGCACCTGATACGTGGCGTTGTCTGGGTCAGTGACTCGAGCGTTGGTCTTGTCCGTGCGGAACAGGGCTGCGGTCAACGACAGGTTTTCGTCGAAGAAGTCCCACTTCGTACCGATCTCGTAGTTGCGGTTACGTTCCGGATCGAGGTTGCTATTGTTATTGGCCAAGTCCAGACCACCGTTGCCGGCAGTTTCGCCCGATGGGTTGCTGGAAGTCGACCAGGCCGCATAGATACTACCGTTGGGCAGCGGTTTGTAGACCACACCCAGTTGGTAGTTCCACAGGTGGGCATTGTTCTCGCGCGAGAAGTTGCCCGCTGGGCCATTTCGGCCGGCATTGGCGTAGCCGCTTGACTTGGTCTGGTAGTCGTCATAGCGCAGGCCCATGTTCAGCGACCATTGGTCATTGAATGTGAGGGTATCGAAGACATACGCAGCACTGGTCTTGGTATCGGTGTCGGTATAGGCCTTGCTGTCGGTGATGGTACCGGACCAAGCGTCATCTGGAGACGGGTCATAGAGGCTGGTGCAGTCACCGGAAGCCAGCAGGGCAGGGGTGCACTTGGTGCCCGTACCTGCAGCGGACTTGATGTCGTATCCGCGATTATGGGTATCGCTGTAGGTGAACTCCAAGCCGGTGACCAGGCTGTGCTCGATGAAGCCGGTATTGAACTTGGCGCTCAGGTCGGTCTGGTTGACCCAGCCTTTGGAGGTCGAGTTCCGGTTCTTGGTTGCGCGATAGACGGTCCCATCGGCAACGTTGCCCTTGCTATCGTCTGGGTTGGTGACAATGTAGTCGAGAGTCGAGCGCGACATGCGGAAGCTGTTGGACAGCGTCAGATTCTCGTTGAAGTCGTGCTCGATCTTGATCGTACCGCTGTCGTTGGTGGTCTTGCGGTAATCGCGGCCATTCAGGCCGTAGAAATTGTCGCGATCGACGTGGGCCGGTTTGTCGACATTGTATTTGCTGCGGTTGGCGCTGCGGTTCAGCGGAATGCCGTAGTCCGGCATGTCATCGGTCTTGAGATGGTAATAACCAACCGTCACACGGGTGTCGGTACCCAAGCCGAACGCAAAGGAAGGCGCAACCCCCCAACGGCTGACATCCACATCGTCTCGACCTGCGACATTAGCCTCATGTTTCATCAGGTTCAGGCGAAAGGCCGAAGTGTCGGTCAGCTGTTGGTTCAGATCCAGTGTGGTGCGCTTGGTCTGATCGGAGCCCCAGGTGAAACCACCGTTGTAGGCGTCACCGAGCTTGGCGGTTTTGGTCACCAGGTTCAGACTGCCGCCCGTGGAGCCGGCGCCGGTGAATGCAGAGCCCGGGCCTTTGCTGACTTCGATCGATTCGACGTTGAAGATTTCACGGCTTTGCGACGCCACGTCGCGCATGCCGTCAACGAATACGTCGCTTTCGGCGTTGAAGCCACGAATGATTGGACGATCCCCTGCAGGGTTGCCACCTTCGCCAGCGCCAAAGGTGATGCCGGGTGTGGTACGCAAGGCATCAACCAGGCTTGTAGCAGCCGTATCTCGAATGACTTGTTGAGGGATGACCGTCACGCTCTTGGGTGTCTCGCGCAGCGGCGCAGTGTATTTCTTCGAGGTGGCAGTATCGGTCTTGTAGCTGGTGGTTTCTTGTACCGCGTTGACACTGGTCGCATCCAGGGAAACGACGCCTTCTGGCTGTTCCGCGGCTTGGGCAAATTGGGTGACCGAAGAAGCAGTAATCGCCACGCCAATGGCAGAGGCAAGCAGACGTGGTGAACTCACAGCAGATGGCACGTGACGCATTTCGATGAACCTTCCCCAAGGTATGAAGTGCGCGGATCTTAATGTAAGCAATTGTGACTAACAATTGAGAACCGTTAACATTCGTGAGGAATTTACAATCTTTACAATTTCTCTTTACGGTTTTGGGTGGCTGAAACGTCGGAAGCGGCGAGTGGGGCTTGTAGGGCGTAAAAGTTAATCAATATCATTGGCGACTTTCCTCATTCCAGGTGCGCCACCATGCTGCTTCACATTCCCGGCCTGTTCGACGCCGACGAGCTGTCCCGCATCCGCGAGGCGCTGGAGCAGGCCGACTGGGCCGACGGCAAGGTCACGGCGGGCTACCAGTCGGCCAAGGCCAAGCACAACCTGCAGTTGCCCGAGGGGCATGCGCTGGCCAAGGAGATCGGCAGCGCCCTGATCGACCGTCTGTGGCGCAACCCTCGGTTCATGTCCGCGGCCTTGCCGCACAAGGTGTTCCCGCCGTTGATCAATTGCTACCGCGAAGGCGGTAATTTCGATTTCCATATCGACAACGCACTGCGCCAGCCCAAGGGCAGCCCGGAGCGGGTGCGCACCGACCTGTCCTCGACCCTGTTCCTGAGCGATCCGGACAGCTACGACGGCGGCGAGCTGGTGATCCAGGACACCTTCGGCACACAGCAGGTGAAGCTTGCGGCCGGCGACATGGTGCTGTACCCCGGCACCAGCCTGCACAAGGTCAACCCGGTGACCCGCGGTGTGCGCTATGCGGCGTTCTTCTGGACCCAGAGCCTGGTGCGCGAGGACAGCCAGCGGGCCCTGCTGTTCGAGATGGACAACGCCATCCAGCAATTGACCGCCGACGTGCCCGATCACCCCTCGCTGTTGCAACTGACCGGTACCTACCACAACCTGCTGCGCCGTTGGGCCGAGGTCTGAGCCGTGTCCTATCCGTTGCATCGCGAGGAAATCGTCGATACCGCCGACTTGCAGGCCATGCTCGAAGACAGCCCCGGCAAGGCTGCCCAAGCGATCCTGGCAGCTGCAGGGCAGGGCGTGGTGCAGGCCCAGTTGCTGCTGGGGCAGATTCTGCTCGATGGGCGCGGCATCGAGCGCGACCCGGTGCTGGCACGGCAGTGGTTCGGTATCGCTGCCCAGGGTGGCAGCGCCATGGGGCACAACATGTTGGGGCGTTGCCTGGAGCACGGCTGGGGAGGCGAGGTCAGCCTTGCGCAGGCGGCCATCCATTATGCGCACGCGGCCGACGCCGGCCTGGATTGGGGGCTCTACAACCTGGGCAACCTCCTGGCGACCGGGCGCGGCGTGAAGACCAACCAGGCGCAGGCGTTGGCCTGCTATGAGAAAGCCGCGCACATGGGCCACGCCAAGTCGATGAACCTGTACGGGCGTTACCTGGAACAGGGAATCGCCACGGCCGCCAGCCCGGCGCGTGCCATGCGCTGGTATCGGCGTTCGGCCGAGGCTGGGGATTTTCGTGGGATGTTCAGCCTGGCGATGGTCCTCATCGAACGAGGGCAGATGTCCGAGGCAGGCCCTTGGTTGGAGCGCGCACGCAGCGAAGGCAACCTGAACTTCCTGCGCAGCGCCTTGGCCACGCTGCTCGGCGCAGGGCCGATGTTGGCGGAGCATGCTGCGGCCTATGCCGCCGAACTGGACACGCGCGCGGCCTGACCCGACGCTCCCCACAGCCCGGCCCTAGCAAGCGCGGGCTTGTCCCGCGAAGCGGATGGACGTGCGGGAGGTGAACGTGCCGGAGTTCGTCAGGTTCGACCAGTACCGACGCCGCTGATCGGCATGATGGAGAAACGGGGCCGCTGCGTGCCCCATCGCGGGACAAGCCCGTTCCTACAGGGAGACGCGATCCTCTGTAGGAGCGGGCTTGTCCCGCGATGGGGCGCGAAGCGGCCCCGCTCTGCTTTACAGGTAGAACGCCTTCAGCGGCGGGAAACCATTGAACTCCACCGCGCTGTAGCTGGTGGTGTAGGCGCCGGTCGACAGCCAGTACAGGCGGTCGCCGATGGCCAGGTTCAGCGGCAGGCCGTACTTGTAGTGCTCGTACATGATGTCGGCGCTGTCGCAGGTGGGGCCGGCGATGACCACTTCTTCCATCTCGCCTTTCTTCTCGGTCCAGATCGGGAACTTGATGGCTTCGTCCATGGTTTCGATCAGGCCGGAGAACTTGCCCACGTCGGTGTATACCCAGCGCTCTACCGCGGTGCGCGACTTGCGCGCCACCAGCACCACTTCGCTGACCAGGATGCCGGCGTTGGCGATCAACGAGCGGCCCGGCTCGAGGATGATTTCCGGCAGGTCATCGCCGAAGTCTTCCTTGAGGAAGCGGATGATTTCCTCGGCGTAGGTTTCCAGGCTGTTGGTGCGGGTGATGTAGTTGGCCGGGAAGCCGCCACCCATGTTGATCATCTTCAGTTCGATGCCGTCTTCGTCCTTCAGGCGCTCGAAGATCACCTTCACTTTGGCGATAGCCGCGTCCCAGACGCTGATGTCGCGCTGCTGGGAGCCCACGTGGAACGACACGCCGTACGGCACCAGGCCCAGATCGCGGGCGAGGATCAGCAGGTCCATGGCCATGTCGGTCTGGCAACCGAACTTGCGCGACAGCGGCCAGTCGGCGGTGGTGGAGCCTTCGGTGAGGATACGTACGTACACCTTCGAACCCGGGGCGGCCTTGGCGATGTTGCGCAGGTCAGCCTCGGAATCGGTGGCGTACAGGCGCACGCCCTTCTCGTAGAAGTAGCGGATGTCCTTGGACTTCTTGATGGTGTTGCCGTAGCTGATGCGGTCGGCGCTGACACCCTGGTTCATCACCTTGTCCAGCTCGTAGATCGAAGCGATGTCGAAGTTCGAGCCCTTGTCCTTGAGCAGGTCGATGATCTCGACCGCCGGGTTCGCCTTGACGGCGTAGTACACCTTGGCGAACTCGAAACCGGCGCGCAGGTCATCGTAGGCCTGGCTGATGATCTGGGTATCGATGAGTACGAACGGGGTTTCCTGCTTGTCGGCGAACGCCTTCATCTTCTGGAAGGTTTCGCGCGCGAAATAATCTTCGACCTGGATCGACATGCTGAGGGACTCCATGGGCAAACTGAAAATGTAAGTGGCAACAAACTGAACGTCCTCCGTATCCCCACTTTGGTTCGCCTACTTCCCAAGGCATGTCGCCGAAAGCAAAAAGGTCAACCGTGCCCGTGAAGCGGAGCGGCGGGTGACCTTGCTGTCTCGTCGTCAGTACTTGAGCCGGATGGATCGTTTCCAGCATGGACGTTCGGCGCGCACTTTAGGGCGTGAACAAAGCAAGATCAACAGGCAATCCCGGCGTGTTGGCCGCGGATCGACGACCAGCTCATGGAATAACCGACTCATGTGACCGGCTGATGTTCCCCAGGGGTTGGAAGGCGTAAAAAATTGTGGAATGGAGAGTGATTGCCCGCTCGCGGGTAAACCCGATCCCACAGGGTTTTCAAGGCTCCCGTGGGCACAGGTTTACCGGCGAAAAAGCCGGAGGTGTTCATATTTATGGCCACATTCGTCTGGTACGCCTGTGCCGGTAAAAAGGCATAAATTTTTTGTTACCGACTGACGGATTTGCTGTGCTTGATGAGAAGCATTACTATTCGCAGCCTTCTCCGCCTCCCTGATGACCGACTGTGTCCGGACCCAAAGGCTTCCTCGACCACTACCACGAGCTGATCGGCACCTGGACACGCAAACTGCGCAGCCGCCCCCAGGCCGAGGACCTCGCCCATGATGCCTTCGTGCGGGTGCTGGAAAACCCACGCCAGGCCGTCGAGCAGCCGCGCGCCTACCTGCACCAGACGGCCCGCAATATCGCCGTGGACGGCTACCGCCGTGACGACCGACGCCAAGCCCTGGAAGAAGGGATGTTCGACGCCGGCCACGCAGGCAATGGTGACCCCGAAGCCTATGTACACGCCCTGGAGCTGGCCGACTGCGTCGAGCGGGCCTTGGCCGAGCTGCCGGTCAATTGCCGGCGGGTGTTCGTCTGGCAGAAGCTCGAGGGGCTGAGCCAGGCCGAGATCGCCGAGCGCATGGGGCTGAGCAAGAACATGGTCGAAAAGTATATGATCCGCACGCTCCGGCATCTGCGTGAGCACCTGGATGTGTCGACCAGATGAGTCAGGAGACCCTTTGCATGAAACAGCCCGGCGCCCTGGACGTGCGTGAACAAGCCGCCGCGTGGTTCGCCCGCATCAACGATGGGCCTGCAGATGACCACGTGCGGGCGCAGTTGCAGCATTGGCTAGACGCCGACCCGCGCCACCGTGAGGAATACGAGCTGCTCGGCCGGTTATGGCTGGCCGCAGACCGAATTCCCCGCGAGCGGCTCCAGGCGCTGTGCGAACCTGCCCCGGTCAGGCAATTACCGCGTCGGCGCTTCCTACAGCAGGCCCTGGCTGCGAGCGTGGGCATCGCCGCCCTGGGGCTGGGCTGGCGCGGCTGGCAATACCAACGCGAGCATCATCGACAGGACCTGCAGACGGCCCTGGGTGAGCGCCGCCAGGTCGAGCTGCCGGATGGCTCGCGGCTCGAGCTGAACGGCGGCACCCGCCTGGGTGTGCGTTTCAGCGCGGGCCAGCGGCAGGTCGTGCTCGAAGCTGGCGAGGTGATGTTCAACGTTGCCCACGACAGCACCCGGCCGTTCGTGGTGGAAACTGCCCAGGGCAAGGTCACCGTGACCGGTACCCGTTTCGATGTACGCCTGGACCCTGGCCAGACCCGGGTGGCAGTCGAGCAGGGCGCCGTGCGGGTGCAAGGGGCTTCGGGTTCGCTGGCGCAACTGACGGCGGGCCTGGGCTCGCACATCGGCGCGCAGGGGCAGGTGGCCCAACCCTACCCGGTGAACGCCGCGGCCCTGACCGCTTGGCGCCAGGGCAAACTGGTGTTCGACGATGCCACCCTGGCCGAGGTGGTCGCCGAAGTGTCCCGCTACCGGGCCCGGCCGCTTCGTGTCGCCCCGGGCAAGGTGGCTGGGCTCAGGCTTTCCAGCACCTTCAATATCGATGACACCGACGCTCTGCTGCGGGCCCTGCCGAGCATCCTGCCGGTGGCGATCAAGGCCCACCCTGACGGCTCCAGCGAAATTATTTCGAAATAGATTCAGGTTTTTTTCCGCTCGTTCGTCTTCCTCGCCAGCTGCAACTGCCAAGCATTTCCATTTGCGTGCGGTTGGCGTTTATCCCGTTTTTCAGGATCTTTCGACGACGTGAACAACAACAAGCCCTTCCAGCGTTTTCGCATTCTCGCCCTGGCCCTGGCGGTCAGCGCCGCCACTGCCAACGCTCATGCCGAGCAAGCCCTGGCGGCCATCCAGATCCAGGCCCAGCCGTTGGCCTCGGCCTTGAGTCAGCTCGGCCAGCAAACCCGTCTGCAACTGTTCTTCAGCCCCGAGCTGGTGGCGGGCAAGCAGGCCCCTGCGGTGTCGGGCGACCTGGCGCCGGAACAGGCCCTGCAGCAGTTGCTGCTGGGCAGTGGGCTGACGTATGAAATGTCCCAGGACACCGTAGTGGTCAAGCCGGCCCAGGCCGCCGGCTCGCTCACCACCGGCAGCCTGGAGCTGGCGCCCACCGATATCAAGGTGGTGGGCGACTGGCTGGGCGATGCTGAGCAGAGCGTGGTGCAGAACCACCCCGGCGCGCGCACCGTGGTGCGTCGTGAGGCCATGGTGGAGAAGGGTGCGATGAATGTGCGTGACGTGCTGCGCGGCATCCCCGGCGTGCAGGTGCAGGACTCCAACGGCACCGGTGGCAGCGACCTGTCGCTGAACGTCGGCGTGCGCGGCCTGACCTCACGCCTGTCGCCGCGCTCGACCGTGCTGATAGATGGGATCCCGGCGGCCTTCGCGCCCTATGGCCAGCCGCAGTTGTCCATGGCACCGATTTCCTCAGGCAACCTGGACAGCATCGACGTGGTGCGCGGTGCAGGCTCTGTACGCTATGGCCCGCAGAACGTCGGAGGGGTGATCAACTTCGTCACCCGGGCGATCCCCGAGAAGGCCTCCGGTGAATTGTCCACCACCCTGGAAACCTCCCAGCATGGCGGTTGGAAGCACACCGAGTCGGCCTTCGTCGGCGGCACCGCCGACAACGGTATGGGCGTGGCGCTGCTGTACACCGGCGTCAATGGCGACGGTTACCGCAGCAGCAACAACGACAACGATATCGACGATGTCATGCTCAAGACCCACTGGGCGCCTACCGACAGCGACGAGTTCTGGCTCAACTTCCATTACTACGATGGCCGCGCCGACATGCCCGGCGGCCTGACCCAGGCCCAGTTCGACCAGGACCCCTTCCAGTCGGTGCGCGACTATGACTACTTCGCCGGCCGGCGCAAGGACGTGTCGTTCAAGTGGCAGCGCCAGATCGACGATGCGACGCAGTTCGAGGTGCTGACCTACTACACCGACAGTTTCCGCGGCAGCTCCATCGCCTCGCGGGACATGAAGACGCTGTCGTCGTACCCGCGCAACTATCACACCTTCGCCATCGAGCCGCGCGTGTCGCGCATCTTCTTCGCCGGCCCCACCACCCAGGAAGTCAGCGTTGGCTATCGCTACCTGAAGGAGGCCATGCGCGAGCAGTCGACCCGCCTGGGGCTGGTCGACAACGTGCCCACGCCGGTACCAGGCTCCGATGGCCATGTGTTCCAGGACCGCAGCGGTGGTACCGAGGCCAGCGCCTACTACATCGACGACAAGATCGATGTCGGCAACTGGACCATCACGCCGGGCATCCGCTTCGAGCACATCAACACTGACTGGCGTGACCGCCCGGTGATCGGGGCCAATGGTAGCCCGGTGGCGGAGAAGAAGCGCAGCATCACCAGCAACGAGCCGCTGCCGGCGCTGAGCGTGATGTACCACCTTTCCGACGCCTGGAAGCTGTTCGCCAACTACGAGACATCCTTCGGCAGCCTGCAGTATTTCCAGCTCGGCCAGGGCGGGACTGGCAACAGCACGGCCAATGGCCTGGAGCCGGAAAAGGCCAAGACCTACGAGATCGGTACGCGCTATGACAACGGCGACTGGGCCGGTGAGCTGACGGCGTTCTACATCGACTTCGACGACGAGTTGCAGTACATCAGCAACGATGTGGGCTGGACCAACCTGGGCGCTACCAAGCACCAGGGCATCGAGGCCTCGGTACGCTATGACCTGTCCGGCCTCGACCCGCGCCTGCAAGGGCTGTCGGCCAATGCCGGCTACACCTATACCCGTGCGACCTATGAAGGCGAGATCCCGGGCTTCAAGGGCCGCGACCTGCCGTTCTACTCGCGCCAGGTTGCCACTGCCGGCCTGCGCTACGAGATCAACCGCTGGACCTGGAACCTCGACGCCTATGCCCAATCCAAGCAGCGCGCGCCGGGGACCGGGATCAATTCCGATGGCAGCTTCAACGGCGACTACATCACCGAGCCGAGTGCCGACGGGCAGTACGGCGATATTCCGGGCTACGTGACCTGGCATGTGCGCGGCGGGTACGACTTCGGGCCGCAGGCGTCGAACCTCAAGGTGGCGGCGGGGGTGAAGAACCTCTTCGACAAGCAGTATTACACCCGCTCCAGCGACAACAACGCCGGGCTGTATGTAGGCGAGCCGCGTACGTTCTATGTGCAGGCCAGTGTAGGGTTCTGATGACGAGCTGGGCCGCTCTGCGGCCCTTTTGTGGCACAAGGCCGCTCCTACAGGATTGCACCGTACCTGTAGGAGCGGCCTTGTGCCGCGAATAGGGGCGCGAAGCGGCCCCAGCGATTCGTCGGATTTTGGCCGGCGGCTCGACTTCAGGTATGATACTGCCCCTTTTTGAACCCCAGTCAGGCGATTTCCCATGACCAACCAGGCCGCCGAAGTCGCGAAGCGCCGCACTTTCGCAATCATTTCCCACCCCGACGCCGGTAAGACGACCATCACCGAGAAGCTCTTGCTGATGGGCAAGGCGATTGCCGTTGCCGGTACCGTGAAGTCGCGCAAGTCCGACCGCCACGCCACCTCCGACTGGATGGAAATGGAGAAGCAGCGCGGCATCTCCATCACCACCTCGGTGATGCAGTTCCCGTATCGCGAGCACATGATCAACCTGCTCGACACCCCCGGCCACGAGGACTTCTCCGAAGACACCTACCGCACCCTGACCGCGGTGGACTCGGCGCTGATGGTGCTCGACGGCGGTAAAGGCGTAGAGCCGCGTACCATCGCCCTGATGGACGTGTGCCGCCTGCGCGACACGCCCATCGTCAGCTTCATCAACAAGCTCGACCGGGACATCCGCGACCCGATCGAACTGCTCGACGAGATCGAGGCGGTGCTGAAGATCAAGGCCGCGCCGATCACCTGGCCGATCGGTTGCTACCGTGACTTCAAGGGCGTGTATCACCTGACCGGCGACTACATCGTGGTCTATACCCCGGGCCACGGCCACGAGCGCACCGAAGCCAAGATCATCGAGAAGCTCGACTCCGACGAAGCCCGCGCGCACCTGGGTGACCAGTACGACGCGTTCGTCGAGCAGCTGGAGCTGGTGCAGGGCGCTTGCCATGAATTCAACCAGGAAGAGTTCATCAACGGCCAGCTGACCCCGGTGTTCTTCGGTACCGCGCTTGGCAACTTCGGTGTCGACCATGTGCTCGATGCTGTCGTCGACTGGGCGCCGCGCCCGCTGGGCCGCGTCGCCCACGAGCGGACCGTCGAGCCCGTCGAGGAAAAATTCACCGGTTTCGTGTTCAAGATCCAGGCGAACATGGACCCCAAGCACCGCGACCGTATCGCCTTCATGCGCATCTGCTCGGGCAAGTACGAAAAGGGCATGAAAATGCGCCACGTGCGCCTGGGCAAGGACCTGCGCATCGGCGACGCGCTGACCTTCTTCTCCTCCGAGCGTGAACAGCTCGAGGAAGCCTATGCCGGCGATATCATCGGCCTGCACAACCACGGCACCATCCAGATCGGCGACACCTTCACCGAAGGCGAGGCGCTGGGCTTCACCGGCATTCCGCACTTCGCCCCGGAACTGTTCCGCCGCGTGCGCCTGAAGGACCCGCTCAAGTCCAAGCAACTGCGTCAGGGCCTGCAGCAGCTGGCCGAAGAGGGCGCGACCCAGGTGTTCTTCCCCGAGCGCAGCAACGACATCATCCTCGGTGCGGTCGGTGTGCTGCAGTTCGACGTGGTCGCCAGCCGCCTGAAGGAAGAGTACAAGGTCGAGTGCGCCTACGAGCCGATCACCGTCTGGTCGGCACGCTGGATCAGCTGCGACGACAAGAAGAAGCTCGAGGAATTCCAGAACAAGGCCATGGAGAACCTGGCCATCGATGGCGGCGGCCACCTGACTTACCTGGCGCCGACCCGGGTCAACCTGTCGCTGATGGAAGAGCGCTGGCCGGATGTGACCTTCCGCGCTACCCGCGAGCACCATTGATCCCTGGCGCCAGGTCTGGACCTTATGATCTGGCCCCTCGCCGGCAAGCCGGCCCACAGGTATGGCACAAACCTCTTTGTGGGAGCCGGCTTGCCGGCGATGGGGTCGATGAGGCTCTACAGGGCCGTCAATTCCCGGCCTTGATGCTGGTCCACATCCGCGTCCTGATCCGGTCGATCTTCGCCGGCATCGCCTCCAAGGCATACAGCTTGCCCAGCACCTCGTCACTGGGGTAGATCATGCTGTTGGCCTTGAGCTGCGGATCCACCAGAGGGTCGGCCTTGAGGTTGCCGTTGGCGTACTGCACGTGGTCGCTGATGCTGGCCATCACCTGCGGTTGCAACAGGTAGTTCATGTAGGCATAGGCGGCCTTCTCGTCCGGCGCGTCGGCCGGCATGGCCACCATGTCGAACCACAGCGGTGCGCCTTCCTTGGGTATCGAATAGCCCACCTTCACCCCGTTGTGCGCCTCCTCGGCGCGGTTCTTCGCCTGCAGCACATCGCCCGAGAACCCCACTACCACGCATACATCGCCATTGGCCAGGTCGCCTATGTACTTGGACGAATGGAAGTAGCTGATGTTGGGGCGCACCTGCATCAGCAGCGCCTTGGCCTTGTCGTAGTCGGCCGGGTTACGGCTGTGATGCGGCAGGCCCAGGTAATGCAGCGCGATCGGTAGCAGCTCGGGCCCGTTGTCCAGCACGGCGACGCCGCAGCTTTTGAGCTTGGAAATGTACTCGGGCTTGAAGATCAGGTCCCAGGAATCCACCGGGGCGTTGTCGCCAAGCACGGCCTTGACCTTGTCGATGTTGTAGCCGATGCCGGTGCTGCCCCACAGGTATGGGAAGCCGTACTGGTTGCCCGGGTCGTTCACTTCCAGGGCCTTGAGCAGCACCGGGTTGAGGTTGTGCCAGTTGGGCAGCTGGCTTCTGTCGAGCTTTTTCAGCGCCTTGCCCTGGATTTGCCGGGCCATGAAATGGTTGGAGGGAAATACCACGTCGTAACCGGAATTACCGGTCATCAACTTGCCGTCGAGGGTCTCGTTGCTGTCGAACACATCGTAGGTGGGCACGATGCCGGTGGCTTGCTGGAACTGCTTGAGCGTATCGGGGGCGATGTAGCTGGACCAGTTGTAGATCTTCACCGAGTCGCTGGCATGGGCCGCGCAGGCGGCGAGCATCAGGGGGGCGAGAAGAAGCGTGCGCATGTCCGGTATACCTTGCTTGGTTTGTTGTTATCGAAGGGCGGCAGGCGAGTGGTGAATCAGAAAATCAGCACGTAGGTCTTGCGCACCGTCTCCTGGATGTCCCAGGTACCGGTGCTGTTGGCCGGTAGCATCAGGGCGTCTCCGGCTTCGATCTGCAAGGGCTCGCCCCCGTCGGGGGTGAAGGTGCAGCGGCCTTTGACGAAGTGGCAGAACTCCTGCTGCACGATCTGTCGCCGCCAGCGCCCGGGCGTGCATTCCCAGATGCCGGTCTCGACGCCGTCGTTGCGTTCGACGCAGGTCGTCGAAGTGACCGCGACCGGCTCGCCGAGAGGGACGGCGACCGGGGTGGAGCTGCCCAGGATGGCGCTGTCGGTGTGCTTGAACTGGGTGATGCTCATGGGGGTGGATCCTCTGTGGCGATGAAGGGGAATCAGCGCATGAAGCCTTCCATGAAGTCGGCAAGGCTGCTGGCCAGGTGCCTGCGCCAGGGCGCGCGGGCAGGGTTGGCCAAGGTCTGGTCTTCATGCACGAAGCTTCGAATGATCGCGTTGTAGCCCAGCCATCGGCAGGGCTCGGGTGGCCAGCTGGCCAGGCTCGACAGCGGGCGGTTGTCGTACACCCAGGGCTGTGCGGTCAGGGCGTTGTGCTGGTCGAGAATCAACGCGGCCAAGGTGCGTCCGCCCAGGTTGGTGGCACCGACACCTTCGCCGCCATAGCCGCCGGCCAGGGCGATGCCACGTTGGCGGTCGCACAGCATGTGCGGGTGGAAGCGTCGGGCCATGCCCAGGTTGCCGCCCCACGAATGGGTGATGCGCACGTCCTTGAGTTGTGGGAACAGCTCGCTGAACAGGTAGCGGCGCAGGGCGATCTCGGCATCGGTGAGGCTGAAGTCTTCCCGCAGTCGCCCGCCGAAGCGGTAGCCGCCACGGGCTCCAAACACCAGGCGGTTATCGGCGGTGCGCTGGCCATAGGTGACCTGGCGGCTGCTTTCGCTGAAGGCCTGGCCCTGACTCAGGCCGATGCTCGCCCAGGTCGACTCCGGTAACGGCTCGGTCGCCACCAGCAGGCTTTGCACAGGTAACTGATGACGGCCCAAAGGCGGCAGGCTGGCGGCGTAGCCTTCCACTGCCGGCACCACCCAATGGCTGCGGATCGTGGCCTGTGGCGTGCGCACTTCGCCGGGGCGCCAGTCGATGGCGGGGGTGTTCTCGTAGAGAGCAACGCCCAGGCCTTCGACCACGCGCGCCAGGCCCCGGACCAGCTTGGCGGGCTGGATGGTCGCGGTGTGGGGGCTGAAGATCGCGCCATAGGCATTGCTGACCCGCAATTGGGCGCCGAGCTGCTCCGGGCCCAGCCAGCGGTAGTCGTCCGCGGTCATGCCCTGGCGGTACAGGCCGTCCAGATAGGCGCGCAGGCTGCGCTCCTGTTCGGGGTAGCGGGCCGCGCAATAGAGCACGCCGCCCTTGCGATAATCGCAGTCGATGCCCTCGCGCTGCAGCACGCCCTGGACTTCATCGGGGATCGCATGCAGCAGGTCGATGCTGGCACGACGTTGCTGCGGCGAAAGGCTGGCGAGCATGCGGTCTTCGCCCAGCAGGTTGCCCATCAGCCACCCGCCGTTGCGCCCGGAGGCGCCGAAGCCTGCGATATGGGCGTCGATCACCGCGATGCTCAGGTGCGGCGCCTGGCGCTTGAGGTAGTAGGCCGTCCACAGCCCGGTGTAGCCGGCACCGATGATGCACACGTCCACCGTCAGGTCCTGGCCCAGGGCCGGGCGTGCGCAGAGGGGGTCGTCGAGCTGGTCCATCCAGAGGCTGATCGTGCGCCAGGGTTGCATGGTGCTGCGGCTCCACATCCATAAAAGGTCTGTGGCGATCCTAGTGGGGCGGGGTGGCGGCTGTCCTACGTGCGTGCACGCAGGGAAATTTGCTTCACATAGGCTTTGGGCGATAACCCTGTGTGTTCGCGAAAGCACTTGTAGAACGCCGAGAGCGAATTGAAGCCGGCGGCGAAGGCCAGGTCATCGACCGGCATGTGCGTGCAGCTGTCGTCCAGGCTGGCCAGCAGGTGCTGCAGGCGCGCCTGGTTGACGTAGCGGTAGAAGCTCTGCCCTAGCACCTGGTTGAGCAGGTAGGAGATCTGGTTGCGGCTGTAGCCGCTGGCTTCGGCGACCTGCTGCAGGTCCAGCTCCGGGTCGAGGTAGGGGCGCTGGCGCTGGAAGTAATGTTCCAGGTCCTGGGCCATGGTCGACAACTGGCGGGGCGACAGGCCAAGGCGGCTGGTAGCCGGTCGTGGGTTGCTGCGGTCGGAGCCTTTGGCATCGCGGCGTACCAGGGTGGCGTACTCGTTGATGCGCCAGATCAGCCCGTCCTTGACGGTGATCGCTTCGCTGGACTGGAACGCCACCAGCCCGTCGCCGCCCTGGACCGTGACCTGGTACTGGATGAAGGCAGTGCAGCCGTCCACGCGGATGCGGTCGCTGTGGACGATGTCCTCACCAGCGGCATGGGGCAGGCTGGCGCGCACATAGTCGCGCAGCTCATCGAAGCCGAGTACGCGGTTCTGAAAGAAGTCGTGGTACTGGATGTCCGGGTGGTAGAGCGCCATGACGCCGTCGAGATCGCGGTGCTTCCAGCAGAGGTGGTAGCGCAGCACGGTGTCGGCGGTGAGCGGGGTTTGCTCGGGGGTGTCGGCGAGGGTCATGGCGGGATAGTGCCCTGGCCGGGCGTGGGTGACAAGGCCAGGGCAGGCGTTGCCGGCGCCATCGCGGGGCAAGCGTTGGTCCCCCTGTGGGACCGCCGCACCGCCGCTCCCACAAGGCCCGCAAAATCAAACAGTATGCGTTGTTCTGTGGGAGCGGGCTTGCCCCGCGATGAAGGTGCTAGAGGAACTGCTCGGCATAATGGCACGCCACCTGCCGTGTGCTCACCTGGCGCAGCGCCGGCACTTCCTTGGCACAGCGCTCGATAGCATAGGGGCAACGCTTGTGGAAGGCGCAGCCATCCGGTGGGTTGAGCGGGTTGGGCAGTTCACCGGCAATGCGGATCTTCGGCTTGAGCGGGTCTGGGTGGATGGCCGGGGTCGCCGACAGCAGGGCCTGGGTGTAGGGGTGCAAAGGTTTTTCGTAGATGTCCTCCTTCGGCCCCATCTCCGCCGGGCGGCCTAGGTACATCACCAGCACTTGGTCGGCCACATGGCGCACCACCGCGAGATTGTGGGAGATGAACACGTAGGCGGTGTTGAACTCCTTCTGCAGGTCCATGAACAGGTTCAGCACCTGGGCCTGGATCGACACGTCCAGGGCCGAGGTCGGCTCGTCGGCCACCAGCACCTTCGGCTGCAGCATCATCGCCCGGGCCAGGGCGATGCGCTGACGCTGGCCACCGGAGAACATGTGCGGGTAGCGTTGGTAGTGCTCGGGACGCAGGCCGACCTGCTCCATCATCTTCTGCACTTTCTCGCGGCGCTCGGCTTTGCTCAAGGCGGTGTTGATCAGCAGCGGCTCGGCCAGCTGGTCGCCGATCTTCTGGCGCGGATTGAGCGAGGCATAGGGGCTCTGGAAGACCATCTGCACGTCACGGCGCAACTGCTTGCGTTCGGCCTTGCTGGCGCCTTTCACTTCGGTGCCGGCGATCTGCAGGGAGCCGGAGGACGGCTCTTCGATCAGGGTGAGCGCACGGGCCAGGGTGGACTTGCCACAGCCGGACTCGCCGACCACGGCCAGCGTTTTGCCGGCCTCCAGCTCGAACGACACGCCATTGAGCGCGCGCACCAGCGCATGGCCCTTGAACAGGCCGCGGGAGACTTCGTAGTGACGGGTCAGTTCACGGGCGGATAGGACGACGGTCATCACGCCACCTCCTGGTTCAGCGGGTAGAAGCAACGTGCCAGGCTGTGCGCCTGGGGATCTAGAGGAGGGCGCTGCTGACGGCAGTTTTCCTGCACGTAGGGGCAGCGCGGCGACAGCAGGCAGCCCTTGGGCCGGTCGTAGCGGCCGGGGACGATGCCGGGCAAGGTGGCCAGGCGTTCGGCACCGATGCTGTGCTCGGGGATGGCCGCCAGCAAGGCTTCGCTGTAGGGGTGGGCGGGGATGTCGAACAGTTCCGGCACCTGGCCCACCTCCACCGCTTGCCCTGCGTACATCACGCAGACGCGCTTGGCGGTCTCGGCGACCACGGCCAGGTCGTGGGTGATGAGAATGAGCGCCATGTTGCGCTCCTTCTGCAGGTTCACCAGCAGCTCCATGATCTGCGCCTGAATGGTCACGTCCAGGGCGGTGGTCGGCTCGTCGGCGATCAAAAGCTTGGGTTCGCCGGCGATGGCCATGGCGATCGCCACGCGCTGGCTCATGCCGCCGGAGAGCTGATGGGGGTAGGCGTCCAGGCGGCTTTCGGCGGCCGGGATCTCGACCTTCTTGAGCAGCTCCAGGGCGCGCTGGCGAGCGGCCTTGCCCTTGAGCCCGAGGTGTTGGCGCAGCACTTCCTCAATCTGGTAGCCCACGGTGTAGCTGGGGTTCAGGGCGGTCATCGGGTCCTGGAAGACCATGGCGATGTCCTTGCCCACCACCTTGCGACGTTGCCGGCCGCTGAGCTTGAGCATATCGGTGCCGTCGAAGTTGAGCACATCGGCGGTGATGCGCCCGGGTGCGTCGATCAGGCCCATCAGGGCCATCATCGTGACCGACTTGCCCGAGCCGGACTCGCCGACGATGGCGAGGATCTCGCCGGCATCCACCGCAAGGTCCAGGCCGTCCACCACGGGCACGGCATTGACGTCGCCGAAGCGCACGTTCAGGTTGTTGATCTGCAACAGTGACATGGCGTTCTCCTCAGGCGGCGTTCTTGAGTTTCGGGTCCAGCGCATCACGCAGCCCGTCGCCCATCAGGTTGATCGCCAGCACGCTGAGCAAGATGGTCAGGCCCGGCAGGCTGACCACCCACCAGGCGCGCTCGATGTAGTCGCGGGCCGAGGCCAGCATGGTGCCCCACTCGGGGGTGGGCGGCTGGACGCCAAGGCCCAGGAAGCCCAGGGCGGCGGCGTCGAGGATCGCCGAGGAGAAGCTCAAGGTCGCCTGGACGATCAGCGGCGCCATGCAGTTGGGCAGCACGGTGACGAACATCAAACGTGGCAGGCCGGCGCCGGCCAGGCGTGCGGCGGTGACGTAGTCGCGGTTCAGCTCGCCCATTACCGCGGCGCGGGTCAGGCGCACGTAGGATGGCAGCGAGACGATGGCGATGGCGATCACGGTGTTGATCAGGCCTGGGCCGAGGATGGCGACGATGGCGACGGCCAGCAGCAGCGACGGCAGGGCCAGCATCACGTCCATCAGGCGCATGATCGAGGGGCCGAGGATCTGCGGGAAGAACCCAGCCAGCAGGCCCAGCAGGATGCCGGGGATCAGCGACATCACCACCGACGACAGGCCGATCAGCAGCGACAGCCGTGCGCCCTGGATCAACCGCGAGAGCAGGTCGCGGCCGAGTTCGTCGGTGCCGAGAATGAATTGCCAGGTGCCGCCTTCGAGCCAGACCGGCGGGGTCAGCAGGAAGTCGCGGTACTGCTCGCTGGGGTTGTGCGGGGCGACCCACGGGGCGAACACGGCGCAGAACACCACCAGGCACATGAAGGCCAGGCCTGCGACGGCGCCCTTGTTGCGCGAGAAGGCCTGCCAGAATTCCTTGTACGGGGAAGGGTAGAGCAGGCTCTGGTCCACCGGGCTTGCCGGGGTGACGGATTTTGGAATCGAGCTAGTCATGGCTTGGGCCTCAGCGCTGATGACGGATGCGTGGGTTGGCCAGGCCGTAGAGGATGTCCACGACGAAGTTGACCAGGATCACCAGGCAGGCGATCAACAGGATGCCGTTCTGGACCACGGGGTAGTCACGGGCACCGATGGCCTCGATCAGCCACTTGCCGATGCCCGGCCAGGAGAAGATGGTTTCGGTGAGCACGGCACCGGCGAGCAGGGTGCCGACCTGCAGGCCGAACACGGTCAGCACCGGGATCAGCGCATTGCGCAGGCCATGGATGAACACCACGCGTGAAGGCGACAGGCCCTTGGCCCGTGCCGTACGGATGTAGTCCTCGCGCAGCACCTCGAGCATCGAGGAGCGGGTCATGCGGGCGATCACCGCCAGGGGGATGGTGCCCAGCACGATGGCCGGCAGGATCAGGTGCATGACCGCGTCCTTGAACGCGCCTTCTTCTTCGCTGAGCAGGGTGTCGATGAGCATGAAGCCGGTCTTGGGCTCGATGTCGTAGAGCAGGTCGATGCGCCCGGAGACGGGCGTCCAGCCCAGGCTTACCGAGAAGAACATGATCAGGATCAGGCCCCACCAGAAGATCGGCATGGAATAGCCGGCCAGGGAAATGCCCATGACCCCGTGGTCGAACAGCGAGCCTCGCTTGAGCGCGGCGATCACCCCGGCCAGCAGGCCGACGATGCCGGCGAACAGCAGGGCGGCGAAGGCCAGCTCCAGGGTGGCGGGGAACAGGGTGAGGAACTCGTTCCACACGCTTTCACGCGTACGCAACGATTCGCCCAGGTCACCCTGGGCGAGCTTGCCGATGTAGTCCAGGTACTGGACCGGCAGGGGCTTATTCAGGCCCAGGCGCTCCATGGCCTGGGCATGCATTTCGGGGTCGACCCTGCGCTCGCCCATCATCACTTCCACCGGGTCGCCGGGGATCAGGCGTATGAGCGCGAAGGTCAGCAAGGTGATGCCGAAGAAGGTCGGAATCAGCAGGCCCAGGCGCCGGGCAATAAAACTCAACATCGTCGGGTGTACCTCATCAGCCGGTCAGGCGGTGCCGCCGGCTCCTTCGTGGGGCGCCGGCGGTCGTTGTTGTTCTACTTCACCTTGGTGGTGGCGAAGTTGTTGTTGGTCAGAGGGTTGATCACGTAACCCTCCACGTTGTCACGCATGGCGGTGAACATCTTCGGATGCGCCATGCTGATCCAGGGTTGGTCGTCATCGTACACCTTCAACGCCTGGGCATAGAGCCTGGCGCGTTCGTCGTTGTCGATCACTTCGCGGGCGCGGCTGATCAGTTCCTGGAATTTCGGGTTGCACCAGCGGGCATAGTTCTCGCCACTCTTTACCGCGTCGCAGCTGAGCAGCGGGCTCAGGAAATTGTCCGGGTCGCCGTTGTCGCCGGCCCAGCCGGCGGACACCAGGTCGGCCTCGCCTTTCTTGGCCCGGCGCAGCATTTCGGCCCATTCCATCACGCGGATATCGAGCTTGATGCCGATCTTGGCGAGGTCCGCCTGGAGCATTTCGGCCGACAGGCGTGGGTTGGGGTTGGTGGGGCCGCCGCCGTTGCGGGTGAACAACGTGAGCCGAGTGCCTTCGGGCACGCCGGCTTCCTTGAGCAACTCGCGGGCCTTGGCCAGGTCGCGGGGCGGGTTCTGGTTCTCGCTGTTGTAGCCGATCAGTGTCGGCGGGTACGGGTTGACTCCGACCAGAGCGTTGCCTTTGCCGAACAGCTGATCGACGTGGGTCTGGCGGTCGAAGGCGATGTTGATCGCTTTGCGCACGCGCACGTCGCTCAAGTACTTGTGCTCGGTGTTCATCGAGATGTAGCCGGTGACCAGCGCCTCGATCTCGGCGACCTTGAGCGTGGGGTCGGTCTTGATGGCGGGGACGTCGTCAGGCTTGGGGTACAGGGCGATCTGGCATTCGTTGGCGCGCAGTTTCTGCAGCCGCACGTTGCTGTCTGTGGCAATGGCGAAGATCAGGGCATCGGCTGGCGGCTTGCCACGGAAGTAGTCCGGGTTGGGCTTGTAGCGGACCTGGGCGTCCTTGTTGTAGCGCTGGAAGATGAACGGCCCGGTGCCCACCGGCTTGCTGTTGAGCTCGGCGGTCTTGCCGGCCTTGAGCAACTGGTCGCCGTATTCGGCCGAGTAGATCGAGGTGAAGGCCATGGCCATGTCGCGCAGGAAGGGCGCTTCCGGGCGGGTCAGGGTGATCACCACGGTATGGTCGTCGGTTTTTTCCACCGACTTGAGCAGGTCCTTGAAGGCCATGCTTTCGAAGTAGGGGTAGCCGACGCTGGTCTTGTCGTGCCAGGGGTGGTCCTTTCTCAGTTGCCGATTCAGGCTCCACAGCACGTCGTCGGCGTTGAAATCGCGGGTCGGCGTGAAGTAGGGCGTGGTGTGGAACTTGACGCCTTTGCGCAGATGGAAGGTGTAGACCAGCCCGTCTGGGCTGATGTCCCAGCGTTCGGCCAGTGCCGGCTGGATGTCGGTGGTGCCGGGCTTGAAGTCGACCAGGCGATTGAAGATGGCCTCGGCCGTGGCATCGGCGGTAACCGCGGTGGTGTATTGGGCGATGTCGAAGCCTTCCGGGCTTGCCTCGGTGCATACCACCAGCGGCTTGGCCGCAAGGTGAGTCGCGGCGCCGAAGATGACGGCCGCCAGGGCGGCACGTAGCGGTAGCGATTTCATGGAACCTCCCTGCAGATTGTTCCAGCGTAGCTGCCACGGCCCGCACGGGGGCGGGCCGGGCATCCTGGCTCAGAGAATGTTGAACGGAATGGTGGTGACGATACGCAGCTCGTCCAGGCTGCCGTCGGCCTGGGCCTTGCTGGCACGGTGCGCGGTGTAGGTGGCGCGGATGCTGGTGTCTTTCAGCGGCCCGCTCTGCACCGCGTAGCTGGTGCCGATGCCCCATTCATAATGGGTCTCGCCGTCCATGCCATTGACGTCATACGCCGTACCTCGGTAGTGAGTGCCGTCGATGCCCCAGCCGCGTGCGTTGTACACGTTGAACTTGAGCCCTGGCACACCATAGGGGGCCATGTTCAGCACATAGGAGATCTGCAGGGATTTCTCGTTGGGGCCGTTGAAGTCCGACAGCAGCGAGTTGGCCAGGAAGATGCCGTTGGTCTCGTGCAGGTAGTCGAAGTACTCGTTGCCGTTGACCTGCTGCCAGGAGGCGGACAGCGTGTGGGCCTGGTGGGTGAGGCCGAACGACAGGCTGTAGGTGTCGTTGTCGATCTGGCCCATCTTGCGGCTGCCGGCGTCCACGGTCTTGTAGTAGTTCAGGCCTGTGGTCAGGCTCAGCACCGCGCTGTCGCCCAGCACATGGTTGGCGCCGAAGTAGTACTGGTTCCAGAAGTCCTCGACCTTGGTGGCGTAGAGGCTGGTGCTCAGGCTCTTGAACGGCTGGTAATTGACCCCGACGGTGCTGGCACGGTCGGTTTCGACGCCGGTGGCACTGTACTCGCTGCGAAACTTACTCAGGCTCTGCTCGGTACGTGGCGAGACGCGGTCGAAGGTGCCCAGGTCGAACGACAGGTTGTCGAACTCGGCGCTGTGCAGGAACGCGCCTTGGAAGCTCGACGGCAGCGCACGGTTGCCGATGTAGGCCATCATCGGTGTATCGACCGACTGGCGGCCGACGGTGAGGGTGGTGTTGGACACCCGCGCCTTGACGTTGGCCAGGCCCATCTTGCTCCACTGGCCGATCACGTCGCCGTCGCTGTGGGTGAGCGTGCGGTTGTTCGGCCCGGCCACGGCGGCGCGGCCACGTTCCAGGGCGATGGCGTTGTAGCCGGCGGCTTCCACGGCGAAGCCCACGGTGCCCTGGGTGAAGCCCGAGCTGTAATTGAGGATGGTGCCCTGCACCCAGTTGTCACGGCTGTGGGTGGCGTGCCGGGTGCCGTCGCTCTTGTAGTACTTGAACAGCGGCGCGCGGGTAGCACGTTCCCGGGCGTACCAGTTGCGCGTGCTGCCGGTCAGGCTCTGGCCTTCGAGAAAGCCACTCGCCTCGGCCTGCTCGCTGCCTGATTTCAGGGTGATGGGCACGAAGTCCTGGCTGACGGGTTCGGCCTGTGCCGTGGCGGAAACTGCGCTTATGGCCAGGGCCAGTGCGGTGATGGTTGTACGTCTCAAGGTGAAGCTCCCTTTCTATTTTCTAGTTATTCCCGTGCCTTATGGGCCGGGCATGTTGCGGTACAGCGGTACTGCCAGGTTTGCCGCGGGATCGCCGGGCAAATTCGGGGGAACCGGTAGATCAGGCTGCTGGCGCAGACCGTGTAGGAGCGGGCTTGCCCCGCGATCGAGGGCGAAGCCCTCGCCATGCCAGCGCTTTGATGGGGGGCGGCCGGTTCGCGGGTCGCAGTCCGGTCAGTCGACACTCACACCGGAAAAATCGTTACGCCCGAAAGGGCTGACCTTGAAGTCGTTGACCTTGGCGCTGATCGGCTGGTTGACCGTGGAATGGGCCACCGGGGTGATCGGTACCTGTTGCTTGAGACGTTGCTGGGCTTGCTGATAGAGCTGGGTGCGCTGCTCACGGTCGGTGACCTGCTTGGCTTTCTTGACCAGCGTGTCGTACTGCCGGTCGCACCAGAGGGAATAGTTGTTGCTGCCGATGGCATCGCAGCTGTACAGGGTGCCCAGCCAGTTGTCCGGGTCACCGTTGTCGCCGGTCCAGCCGATCAGCGCGATGTCGTGCTCGCCGTTCTTCATGCGCTTGAGGTATTCACCCCACTCGTAGCTGACGATGCGCACCTTGAAGCCGAGCTTGCTCCAGTCGGCCTGGAGCATTTCGGCCATCAGCTTGGCATTGGGGTTGTAGGGGCGCTGCACGGGCATGGCCCACAGGGTGAGCTCCGTGCCTGGCTTGACGCCGGCCTGGGCGAGCAGTTGCTTGGCTTTTTCGGGGTCGTATTGGGCGTCCTTGATGCTGTCGTCGTAGGACCACTGGGTCGGCGGCATGGCATTGGTCGCCACTTGGCCGGCCTCCTGGTACACAGCCTGGACGATCGCCTGCTTGTTCACCGCCATGTCCATGGCCTGGCGCACCTCGAGCCGGTCGAAGGGCGGATGTTGGGTGTTGTAGGCGATGTAGCCAAGGTTGAAACCAGGCTTCTGCAATACCTGCAGCTTGTCGTCGGCCTTGACCGACGGCAGGTCTGCCGGGCGCGGATGCAGGGTGACCTGGCACTCGTTGCGGCGCAGCTTCTGGATACGCACCGAGGGGTCGATGTTGATGGAGAACACCAGGTTGTCGAGCTTCACGTCCTCCGGCGCCCAGTAGTCCTTGTTGCCCTTGTAGCGGATCTGCGAGTCCTTCTGGTAGCGCTGGAACACGAACGGGCCGGTGCCGATCGGCTTCTGGTTGATATCGCTGGGGCGGCCCTCGGCCAGCAGGTGGTCGGCGTACTCGGCGGAGAGGATGGAGGCGAAGCTCATGGCCAGGTTCTGGATGAACGCGGCATCGACACTGTTGAGGGTGAAAACGACGGTCAGCGGGTCGGCCTTCTCGACCTTGGCGATGTTCTTGTCCAGGCCCATGCTGATGAAGTAGGGGAACTCGGTCGGGTAGGCCGTGCGGAACGGGTGATTCTTGTCGAGCATGCGGTTGAAGGTGAACAGCACATCGTCGGCATTGAAGTCGCGGCTTGGCGTGAAGGCCTTGTTGCCGTGGAACTTCACCCCCTCGCGCAGGTGGAAGGTGTAGCGCAGGCCGTCTTCGGAGACCTCCCAGCGGGTCGCCAGGGCGGGCTGGACAGCGGTGCCGCCACGTTCGAACTCGACCAGGCGGTTGTAGATCGGTTCGGCGGCATCGTTGTCGGTAGCGCTGGTGTACTGGGCGGTGTCGAAGCCGGCGGGGCTGCCTTCGGAGCAGAACACCAGATTCTTGGCGAGCAGGCCAGGGGCTTGGGTCATCAGGCCGAGGCCGAGCAGGGTGCTGAGGAGTGTGGCATGGCGCATGGCGAGTCCTTTTCCGTCTGTTTTCGCCGCGATTGGTTGAATTGCGGCAACAGGGTCCCTGTCCCGGTGCTGGGGGCATCGGGAGGGCGCTGGTTGCAGGTTGCGTTCGTGGCGCTGGGGATCGCCGCAGGCCGTCAGGCCCGCGGCGAAAGAGCTGGCGCTATTTCTCCACGCTCACGCCGTAGAAGGAGTTCAGGCCGAAGGGGCTGATCTTGAAGTCCTTCACTTTGGCGCTCATCGGCTGGTAGACGGTGGAGTGCGCGATAGGCGTGATCGGCACTTGTTCCTTGAGGATGTGCTGCGCCTTTTGGTACAGCTCGGTGCGCTTGGCCTGGTCAGGGGTGGCCTTGGCTTGCTTGATTAGGTCGTCGTAGGGCTTGTAGCACCATTTGGAGAAGTTGTTGCCGTCCATGGCATCGCAGCCATAGAGGGTGCCCAGCCAGTTGTCCGGGTCACCGTTGTCGCCGCTCCAGCCGATCAGCATGGCGCCTTGCTCGCCACCTTTGGAGCGCTTGATGTACTCGCCCCACTCGTAGCTGACGATTTTGGCCTTGATGCCGACCTTGGCCCAGTCGGACTGGAGCATTTCGGCCATCAACTTGGCGTTGGGGTTGTAGGGGCGTTGCACCGGCATGGCCCACAGGGTGATCTCGGTGCCTTCCTTGATGCCGGCTTCCTTGAGCAGCTGCTTGGCCTTTTCCGGGTCGTACTGGGCGTCCTTGATGGTGGTGTCGTAGGACCACTGGGTCGGTGGCATGGCGTTGACCGCCAGTTGGCCTGCGCCCTGGTACACCGACTCGATGATCTGTTGCTTGTTCACCGCCATGTCCAGGGCCTGGCGCACCTTAAGCTGGGCCAGGGGGTTGGGCTCGTTGCTGCCCTTGACCTTGTCCATCACGTTGTAGGCGATGTAGCCGAGGTTGAAGCCGGCCTGTTCAGGCATCTGCAGCTTCGGGTCCTTCTTCAGCGGCTCGATGTCCGCCGGGCGTGGGAAGAGGGTGACCTGGCACTCGTTCTTCTTGAGCTTTTGCATGCGCACCGAGGCGTCGGTGCTGATGGCGAAGATCAGGTTGTCGATCTTCACATCGTCGGGGTTCCAGTAGTCCTTGTTGCCCTTGAAGCGGATCTGGGCGTCCTTCTGGTACTTGCTGAACACGAACGGGCCGGTGCCGATCGGCTTCTGGTTGATGTCGGCGGCCTTGCCCTGCTTGAGCAGTTGGTCGGCGTATTCGGCGGACTGGATCGAGGCGAAGCTCATGGCCAGGTTCTGGATGAACGCGGCGTCGACTTGGTTGAGGCTGAACTTGACGGTGTGATCGTCGATTTTCTCCACCTTGGCGATGTTCTTGTCCATGCCCATGTCGGTGAAGTAGGGGAATTCGGTGGGGTAGGCTTTGCGGAAGGGGTGGTTCTTGTCGAGCATGCGGTTGAAGGTGAACAGCACGTCGTCGGCGTTGAATTCGCGGGTCGGCTTGAAGAAGTCGGTGCTATGGAACTTGACCCCTTCCCGTAGGTGGAAGGTGTAGGTCTTGCCATCCTCGGAAACGTCCCATTTGGTCGCCAGGCCCGGGATGACAGCGGTTCCGCCGCGTTCGAACTGGGTCAGGCGGTTGAAGACGGTCTCTGCCGAGGCATCGAAGTCGGTTCCGGTAGTGTATTGGCCGGGGTCGAAGCCGGCGGGGCTGCCTTCGGAGCAGAACACCAGGTTGGTGGCTGCAAGTGCGGAAGGTGCGCCGGCGAGCAAGCCTGCGCCGACCAGGAACGGAATGACTGCGTGTTTTAGCATGGTGGCCTCATTGTTCTTTTTCGATTGAGGTGGCCTCGTGAGCCGACTTGCGGATACTTATGCAGGCGAGATTGCCAATGCAACAGGCAGAAGGATAGTTGGCGTCAAAATAGTGGGACCAGCGTACATGGATGTCGCATTCCTATAACTTTGCCGCAAGTTGTACGTTTGCGATGGTTTTTTGCCAGCAATTTAGCGGTTATTTGCTGGCCTCTGAGTCAATAGGAAAGTGCCGTAAGTACTGTGGGAAAGGTCTTTTTGAGCTGAAAAATTCCAGCGGCGTAGCGTAGACGGTGAAGCGACAAGCGTTGCACCTGTCGCTTCGGCCATAGGCCCGATCAGGGCATTTGCACTTCGATCAGGCCATCGGCATTCATGCTGACTTCGCTGGTGCCGGCCTCGATGTCCGGTGCCGGTGCCGCCTCGTCGGCCGCCATGGCCTTCATGGCCATTGGCGCGTTACGCAGATAGGGGCGTGGGTAACCGCTGCTGTTGAGGTTCAGGCTGACCACCTTGTAGCCCTTGCCACCCAATGCCTCGGTGGCTAGCTGTGCGCGGGCCTTGAAGGCATCGACGGCGTCCTTGAGCAGGGCATCTTCACTGGCCTTGCGGGTGGCCGGGGCGATGGAGAAGTCCATGCCGCCCATCTTCAGGTCCTGCAGCAGCTCGCCGGTGAGCTTGGACAGGGCAGGGAAGTCGGCGCTTTCCAGGCGCAGCTCCGCGCGCTCTCGCCAGCCGGTGATCTTCTGGCCTTTGCTGTCGTACACCGGGTAGCTGTTGCGGCTGCCTTGGCTGATCTTCACATCCTTGACCTGGCGCGCCTGCTGAACGGCCTTGTTCATGGTCTCGGTGATTTCCTTGGCCAGCTTGCCGGGGTCGCTGTTCTGGGCTTCGCTGTAGAGGGTCACGACCATCAGGTCGCGTGCCACTTCCTTGCTGACTTCGGCGCGCAGCGATACCTGGTTGTAGCGGGGCGCTTCGGCGGCCAGCACCGGCAGGCTGGCCAGCAGGCCACAGGACAGGATCAGCGCAGTGCTGCGACGAGGTAGTTGCATGGTTGACTCCTTGGCAAAAAAGAAAGCGTGGGGGCGGTGTCCTTGCCACGCATGGCCCATCAGACCGGGAACAGTGTAGTGGGTTCCTAAGTGCCATCATGAACCTGTGACAAAGTGTGGCGCTTTGCCGCATTGCTGCTGTGGAGGGCCTGGCTTCGGTATACTTCAGGCGATTTTCCTGGAGCACTCATCAGGAGAGCTCATGCTCGCTGCCGTTCACCCGCTGTCCGCTACCCGCCAGAACCTCTGGCGCCTGACCTTCATCCGCATCCTGGTCCTGGCCGCCCAGGCCGGCTCCGTGGGCGTGGCCTACTGGACCGAGCTGTTGCCATTGCCCTGGCTGTCGCTGGCGGCGACGCTGGCGCTTTCATCGTTGCTGTGCGCGTTCACCGCCCTGCGCCTGCGCCTGTCGTTGCCGGTCACCGAGCTGGAATATGCCTTCCAGCTGGCCTGCGACCTGCTGATCCACAGCGCCTTGTTGTATTACTCGGGGGGCTCGACCAACCCCTTCGTTTCCTATTACCTGGTGCCGCTGGCGATCGCCGCGGTGACCTTGCCGTGGATCTACTCGCTGGTGCTGTCGGGCATCGCGCTGGTGGCCTACAGCCTGCTGTTGGTGCAGTTCTACCCGCTCGAGACCTTGCCCATGGCGCGGGACAAGATGCAGGTCTACGGCATGTGGCTGAGCATCGCCCTGGCCGCTGGGGTGATCACCTTCTTCGCCGCGCGCATGGCCGAGGAGTTGCGCCGCCAGGAGAAACTGCGCGCCGACCGACGCGAAGAGAGCCTGCGCGACGAGCAACTGCTGGCCGTGGCCACCCAGGCCGCAGGCGCCGCCCACGAGCTTGGTACGCCGCTGGCGACCATGAGCGTGCTGCTCAACGAGATGCGCCAGGATCATACCGACCCGCAATTGCAGGAAGACCTGGAGGTGCTCCAAGACCAGGTCAAGCTGTGCAAGGAAACCTTGCAGCAACTGGTACGCGCAGCCGAGGCCAACCGCCGGATGAGCGTGGTGGAGCAGGAGGTGACCGCCTGGCTCGACGAGGCGCTCAACCGTTGGCACCTGATGCGCCCTGAAGCCACATACCGCTTCCAGCGCCTGCGCGACGGCGCGGTACCACGCCTGACGCCACCACCGGACCTGACCCAGGCCTTGCTGAACCTGCTGAACAATGCCGCCGATGCCTGCCCGGACGACCTGGAAGTACAGTTGGACTGGGACGAGCAGGACATCATCATCAGCATTCGAGACCACGGCGCCGGCATTCCCGTGGCGATTGCCGAAGCGATCGGCAAACCCTTCTTTACCACCAAGGGCAAAGGCTTCGGCCTGGGCCTGTTCCTGAGCAAGGCCAGCGTGACCCGTGCTGGCGGCTCGGTGAAACTCTATAGTCATGAACAGGGCGGCACCCTCACCGAGCTGCGCCTGCCCCATGGCAAGCGAGGAGATGAACGATGAGCGAAGAAAACCTGGTCGAAGGCGAAGAGCTGCCGCACCTGTTGCTGGTGGACGACGATGCCACCTTCACCCGCGTCATGGCGCGGGCCATGAGCCGCCGCGGTTTCCGCGTGAGCACCGCGTCCTCCGCCGAGGAGGGGTTGGTGCTGGCCAGGCAGGACGTGCCTGACTACGCGACCCTGGACCTGAAGATGGACGGGGACTCCGGGTTGGTGTTGCTGCCCAAGCTGCTGGAGCTCGACCCGGAGATGCGGGTGCTGATCCTGACGGGGTATTCCAGCATCGCTACCGCGGTCGAGGCGATCAAGCGCGGGGCGTGCAATTACCTGTGCAAACCGGCAGACGCGGATGATGTATTGGCGGCGTTGCTGTCCGAACATGCGGACCTGGATTCGCTGGTGCCGGAGAACCCGATGTCGGTGGACCGGTTGCAGTGGGAGCACATCCAGCGGGTGCTGGCCGAGCATGATGGAAACATCTCGGCGACAGCGCGCGCGCTGGGGATGCACCGACGCACGCTGCAGCGCAAGTTGCAGAAACGTCCAGTGCGACGCTGATCGATTCACAGGGTCGTTCGGTGATTGGTGCTGTCAGGGCTGCCTTGCAGCCCATCGCCGGCTTGCCGACGATAGGGCCGGGACAGCCAACCCAACAACATGATCCTAGCGGCAGTGGCCACCGCCGTTACCTCTGAAATTTCGCTGAATTCCCCCTATTCCCCGCAAATCCCCCTAGTTCGCGTATCATTAGCCCCCAACGGCAACCCCTCAGGACCCGCAATGCTCGCCCTTCTCATCCAGACGCTGAACATCACGGCCCCGGTGTTCGCCATGCTGTTCCTGGGCGTGCTCCTCAAGCGTATCCGTCTGATCGACGACAACTTCATCAAGGTCGCCTCGTCCCTGGTGTTCAACGTCTGCATGCCGGCCCTGCTGTTCCTCGGCATCTACCACGCCGACCTGGCGGCTGCGGTCAAGCCCGGTGTCCTGCTCTATTTCGTTCTCGCCACCCTGGTCGGTTTCGCCCTGTCCTGGATCCTGGCCATCTGGCGCTGCCCCGAAGCCGACCGCGGCATCTACACCCAGGGCGCCTTTCGCGGCAACAATGGGGTGATCGGCCTGGCCCTGGCCGCCAGCCTGTACGGCGACTACGGCATCTCCCTGGGCGCGGTGCTCGCGGGCCTGGTGATCCTCCTGTACAACTCCCTCTCGGCGGTGGTGTTGGCGGTCTACAGCCCGGACCTGAAATCCGACCCGTGGAGCATCTGCAAGAGCATTTTCAGCAACCCGCTGATCATCAGCGTGCTGCTTGCCGCCCCCATGGCTTATGGCCAGGTGGCGTTACCCAACTGGTTGCTGACCTCCAGCGACTACCTCGCCCAGATGACCCTGCCGCTGGCGCTGATCTGCATTGGCGGGACCTTGTCCCTGGCTGCGCTGCGCGACAGCGGCAGGCTGGCCATCGACGCCAGCCTGACGAAGATGGTCTGGCTGCCCTTGATCGGCACCTTGGGCGCCTGGCTGTGCGGGTTCCGTGGCGCCGAGCTGGGCATCCTGTTCCTCTACATCGGCAGCCCGACCGCCGCGGCCAGCTATGTGATGGCGCGAGCGGCCAACGGCAACCACGAGCTGGCCGCCTCGATCATCGTGATCACCACGTTGCTCGCCGCGATCACCACCAATATCGGCATTTTCATCTTGCAGTGGGGCGGATGGATCTAGATCCTTCACTGCGCACACACCAACAACAACACGCCTCCTGACCTGAGGACACTTCATGCAAGACCAGAGCACGCCCGAGCGGTTACAGCGCGGGTTGAAGAATCGCCATATCCAGCTCATTGCGCTGGGTGGGGCCATCGGTACCGGGCTGTTTTTGGGCATCGCCCAGACTATCCAGCTGGCCGGCCCGTCCGTCCTGCTGGGCTACGCCATTGCCGGCCTGATGGCCTTCCTGATCATGCGCCAGCTGGGCGAGATGGTCGTCGAGGAGCCGGTCGCCGGCAGCTTCAGCCACTTCGCCCATCAGTACTGGAGCGAGTTCGCAGGCTTCGTCTCGGGCTGGAACTACTGGGTGGTGTACGTGCTGGTGGGCATGGCCGAGCTGACCGCCGTCGGTATCTATGTCCAGTACTGGTGGCCGGGCTTCCCCACCTGGGCGACGGCGGCGATCTTCTTCGTGGTGATCAACGCCATCAACCTGACCCAGGTGAAGGTCTACGGTGAACTGGAGTTCTGGTTCGCCCTGGTCAAGGTGGTGGCGATCGTCAGCATGATCGGCTTCGGCGCCTGGTTGCTGGGCAGCGGCCATGGCGGGCCGGATGCCAGCGTGGCGAACCTCTGGCAATTCGGCGGGTTCTTCCCCAACGGCGTCACCGGCTTGATCATGGCCCTGGCGGTGATCATGTTCTCCTTCGGCGGGCTGGAGCTGGTGGGCATCACCGCGGCCGAGGCAGACAACCCACGTGAGAGCATCCCCAAGGCCACCAACCAAGTGGTCTACCGCATCCTGATCTTCTATATAGGCGCGCTGGCTGTGCTGCTGTCGCTGTACCCATGGCAAAAAGTGGTGCAGGGCGGCAGCCCGTTCGTGATGATCTTCCATGAGCTGGACAGCGACCTGGTGGCCACCATCCTCAACATCGTCGTGCTCACGGCTGCGCTGTCGGTGTACAACAGCTGCGTCTATGCCAACAGCCGCATGCTGTTCGGCCTGGCCAGCCAGGGCGATGCGCCACGCCAGTTGCTCAAGGTCAGCCGCCGCGGCGTGCCGTTGACGGCGTTGGGCGTCTCGGCATTCGCCACGGGCCTGTGCGTGCTGATTAACTACCTGATGCCGGGCGAGGCCTTCGGCCTGCTCATGGCCCTGGCGGTGTCGGCACTGGTGATCAACTGGGCAAGCATCAGCATCACTCACTTGAAGTTCCGCAAGGCCAAGTTGGCCGCAGGGATCACGCCGTTCTACCGCAGCTTGTGGCACCCGCTGAGCAACTACCTGTGCCTGGCGTTCATCGTGCTGATCCTGGTGGTGATGTACCTGACTCCGCCGATCCGCATCTCGGTGATGTTGATCCCGCTGTGGATCGCAGTGCTGTGGGTGGCGTTCCGGATGAAGAAAGCGCGCCAGGTTCGCCGTTAGGTTTCCTGCGCCCATGAGATCGAGCGCCGCCATGGCGAATGGATATTTCGCGATTCCAATGCGCCCGGTGTTTGGTCGACTCGTTGGTATTGATTTAAGCGAATAGTCCGTTTGCGAGGGCGACGCTGAGTCACCTTTGCGCCTTTACGGCGGGTCACTTTTTGTCAGGCGCGATAAAAAGTAACCAAAAACTGCTGGCTCCTGCATCCGGCCCCTGAGCTTCGCTCCGGGGTCAATGATTGGGGCCGCTACGCGCCCCATCGCGGCACAAGGCCGCTCCTACAGGATCACGCAAACCTTGCCACTGGCGGGTTGCCTGTAGGAGCGGGCTTGTCCCGCGATGGGCTGCATAGCAGCCCCAATGAGATGTCCTAAATAGCTTTACCGACCGGCTTTTGCCTTTGCTTTTGCTTGCGATGCGCAATAGTCCAGGCGCCGCCAAACGCGACGTCAGGAGGCCGAGCGGAGGCGTTACGGAGGTGGGTGCC
>NZ_JADLJL010000002.1 GCF_015680235.1 Pseudomonas guariconensis | reverse complement strand
GAGCCGGAGGTGTAGATGAGATAGGCCAGCTGGTTCGGGTCTGTTTCTACCTGCGGGTTATCGATTTCGCCCTGCGCGATGGCGTCTTCGATCAACAGCACGTGCAAGCCTTCGACCGGCAACTGCCCGACCACGCTCGCCTCGCTCAACAGCAAACCGGCGCCGCTGTCCTTGAGCATGTAGGCCAGGCGCTCGGCCGGGTATTGCGGGTCCAGCGGCAGGTAGGCGCCGCCGGCCTTGAGCACCGCCAGCAAGGCCACCAGCATGCGCGGCGAGCGCTCCAGGGCGATGGCCACCAGCACTTCGGGCCCTATGCCCCGGGCGATGAGTGTCGCGGCCAGACGGTTGGCGCGTTGGTTGAGGGTGGCGTAGTCCAGGCACTGGTCACCGAACAGCACTGCCGGAGCCTTGGGCGTGCGCGCGGCCCACTCCTCGAACAGGGCATGCACCGGGCGCTGCATCGAATGGTCCTGAGCGGGGCCACTGAGCGCATCGCATTGAGGCAAGCGTTCGCAGGCATCAAGCATCGGCAGGTTGCCCAACGCCTCGTCCGGCGCGGCGACAATGCCCTGCAGCAGGTTCAGCCAGTGCCTGGCCAGGCGCTCGATGGTCACCACCTCGAAGCGTTCGGCCATGTAGCTGAAGGTGGCCGACCAACCTTCGGCAGACTCGCAGGTGTCCAGCGAGAGGTCGAACAACGCGGTGCGTGGTGGCAGGTCCAGGCGGCTGATCGCAAGCCCCGGCAGCACGCCGGCGAGGTCGTGGCCACGCTCCGCGCTCTGGTGGTTGAACAGCGTCTGGAACAGCGGGTTGTGGCCCAGATTGCGCTCCGGCTGCAAGGCCTCGACCAGTTGCTCGAACGGCAGGTCCTGGTGGGCCTGGGCCTGCAGGGCGGTTTCGCGTACCTGCTCGAGCAGGGCGGCGAACGACTGGCTGGCATCCAGCCGCGCTCTGAACACTTGGGTATTGACGAAGAAGCCCAGCAGCGCCTGGGTCTGGGCATGGTTGCGGTTGGCCGTGGGCACACCGATGCGGATGTCGTGCTGGCCGCTGTAGCGCTGCAACAGCACCTGGTAGCTGGCCAGCAGCAACATGAACGGGGTCACGCCGCGCTCGCGCGCAAGGCCTGCAAGCGCCTCGCCGAGTGGTCTTGGCAGCTGCAATTGCAGGCGGCCGTTGCGCAGGGTCGGCTGGGCCGGCAGTGGGTGGTCGTAGGGCAGCTGCAGCACCGGCTGCTCGTCGCCCAGCTGCTCGCGCCAGTAGGCCAGCTGGCGCTCGCGTTCGCCCGCCTCCATCCAGGCCCGCTGCCAGGCGGCGTAGTCGGCATACTGCACCGGCAGGTCAGGCAGTGCCGGCACCTGCTGGCCACATGCGGCGCGATAGCCATCGACCCATTCGCGAACCATCAGCTGCATGGACCAGGCATCGGTGACCACGTGGTGCTGCACCAGCAACAGCACATGTTCCTGCTCGGCCACGGCGTACAGGCGCACCCGCAGCAACGGCCCGTTCTCCAGGTCGAACGGCCGAACGACCTCCTCGGCCAGTACAGCCTCCAGGCCCGCCCCGGCCTCCACGCGCTCGACCGCCAGGGCCATCCCTGGCGGGGCTGCGATCACCTGACGCGGCTGCCCATCGACCAGGCGGATACACGTGCGCAACGACTCATGGCGGGCTACCAGGCGCGCGAAGGCCTCACCCAGCGCCACCACATCCAGATGGCCGCGCAAGGTCAAGGCCAGCGGCAGGTTGTAGGCACTGCTGCGCGGCTCCAGCTGCCAGAGGAACCATTGCCGCTCTTGGGCATAGGACAACGCCAGCGGCTGCTCGCGCGGCACCCGGGCGATCTGCAGTTGCCCGCCGCGCGCCAGCGGCGCCAGGGCTGCGGCGAACGCCTGCAACTGCTCGTGCTCGAACAACAGCCGCAACGGTGCGTCGATGCCCAGTTGCTGGCGTACCTGGGACATGACTCGGGTCGCCAGCAGCGAGTGGCCGCCCAAAGCGAAGAACCGGTCCTGCAGGCCGACCTGCGGGCATTCCAGCACCTGCGCCCAGATCGCCGCCAGGTCTCGCTCCAGCGCCGAACGTGGCGCTACATAGAGCCCTTGATCGTGCCCGAGGCTCGGCACCGGCAAGGCCTTGCGATCGACCTTGCCGTTGGGCGTCAACGGCAGTGCCGGCAAGCACAGGACATGCGCCGGCACCATGTAATCCGGCAACGTTTGGCGCAGTGACGCTTGCACCGCCTCGGCCCCGGCCACCTCGCCTTCCAGGTACGCCACCAACTGCATACCGCCCTGCAGCGGCTGGGCGACCACCACGGCGGCGCGCACACCCGGCACCTGCAACAGGCGAGCCTCCAGCTCGCCCAGCTCGATGCGATAGCCGCGCACCTTCACCTGATGGTCCAGGCGGCCAGCGTAATACAGCTCGCCCTCTCGGCCCTGGCGCACCAGGTCGCCGGTACGGTACATCCGCTGGCCATCGCCAGCGAACGGGTCAGGCAGGTAGCGCTCGGCAGTGAGCCCAGGGCGGTTCAGGTAGCCGCGGCTCAAGCCCGCGCCGGCCAGGTACAGCTCACCCGCCAGCCCTACCGGGAGCAACTGGGCCTGGGTGTCGAGCACATAGGCGGCGGTATTGTCCAAGGGCCGGCCGATACAGGCCTGGCCCCCTGGCCTGCGCAAGGCGTGGGTGGAATAGGTGGTGTCCTCGGAGGGGCCGTACAGGTCATGCACCCGCGCCAGGCCCGGGCGCTGGTACAAGCGCTCGACCAACGACTGCTTCAGCGGCTCGCCGGCCAGGTTGACGATGCGCACGCTGGCGGGAATCTGCCCCGCCTGCTCCAGGGCAGCAATGGCCGACGGCACGCTGTTGACCAGGCGCACCCGGTCGCGCGCCGGCAGGTCGGCCAGGGCCAGGGCATTGCGCGCCAGCACGCAGTAGCCACCGCAGGCCAGGGTGACGAAGAACTCCCACACCGAAAGGTCGAAGCAGATCGAGGTACTGGCCAGCACACCTTGCAGGTCTTCCTGGTCATACACGCCGCGGGACCAGCGCACCAGCGCCTGGACGTTGCCATGGCTGATGGCGACCCCCTTGGGCTTGCCTGTCGACCCCGAGGTGTAGATCACATAGGCCAGGCGCTCGGCCGGCACCACCAGGGCCGGGCTGCTGTCAGGCAGGTCGGTCCTGGCCAGCAAGGCGTCGACATCCAGCAGCCGCGCGCCCGCCAGCGGGGCAAGCACCGCCTCGCCCGCCTCGTCGCCCAGCACCCAGGCCGCCTCGCTGTCTTCGAGCATGTGGGCCAGGCGTTCAGCCGGGTAGTCCAGGTCCAGCGGCACATAGGCTGCCCCAGCCTTGAGCACCGCCAGCATCGCCACCAGCATCTGCGGCGTGCGCGCCATGCCGATGGCCAGCCGCTGTTCGGCCGCCACACCACGGCGCAGAAGCGCGTGCGCCAGGCGGTTGGCCTGGGCATCGAGCTGGGCGTAGGACCATTCATCGCACCCATGGATCAACGCCAAAGCGTTGGGCGTACGGGCTGCCTGCTGTTCGAACAGGCCATGCACCGTCGCCGGTTCGTCGGCGAAGGCCACGGGCGCGTTCCACTGGTGGGCCTGCAACGCCAGGGCATCCGGCGCCAGCAGGCTGAGCTCGCCCAACCGACCTTCACTGCTCAGCTCCGGCAACTGGCGCAGCAGTTGTGCCAGGTGCCCTGCCAGGGCCGCCAGGGTATCGGCGCTGAACGCATTGCACGCGTAGCGGTAATGCACATCGAGGGTCTGCCCGGCGACGACGGACACGGTCAGCGGGTAGCTGGTCTGCTCTTGGTTGGCGACCGGCGTCAGGCGCAAGCCCGCTGGCGTGGCGTCGCCCAGGGCCTGGTCGATCGGGTAGTTCTCGAACACCAGCAGGCTGTCGAACAGCGCATCGCCGAAACCGGCCCAGCGCTGGATATCCAGCAGCGGCGTGTGCTCGTGTTCGCGCAGGCGAAGGTTGCCGGCCTGCAATGCCTGTAGCCACTGGCCAAGGCGCAGGTGGCCGGCGGGCTCAACCACCACCGGCAGGGTGTTGATGAACAGCCCGACCTGCGCCTCGATGCCGGGCAGCCCCGCCGGGCGGCCGGCCACGGTGGCGCCGAAGGCCACGCAGGCCTGGCCGGTATAGCGTTGCAGCAACAAAGCCCAGGCCGCCTGGACCAGGGTGTTGAGGGTGACGCGCTGCTCACGAGCGAAGGCCTGCAAGGCGGCCAGGGTGGCGCTGTCCAGCTGCTGACGGTATACGCCCTGCCCCGACGCATCGCCTGCGGGCAATGGATGCACACTGCGCGCCAGGCGGGTCGGCTCGTCCAGCGGCGCCAGCTGCGTGCGCCAGAACGCTTCGCTTGCGGCGGGGTCTTGTCGTTGCAACCAGGCGATGTAGTCCCGGTACTGGCCGACCGGGCGTGGCACCACGGCGCCCTGGTAGCGCTCCAGCACCTCCACCAGCACCCGCGCATTGCTCCAGCCGTCCATCAACAAGTGGTGATGGGTATAGATCAGCTGGTGGCGCCCAGACGCCAGCTGGACCAGTTGCACCTTCAGCAACGGCGCCTGGTCGAGGGAGAACCCTTGTACGCGCGCGTCATCTGCCAGCGCATCCAGGCGTTGCGTGGCATCGGCATACCCTTGCACGTCATGCTCCTGCCAGCCCACCGCCACCTGCCGCCACACGCGTTGCAGCGGCTGTTCGAGGTGCCAGAGGCAGGCGCTGCGCAAACTATCGTGGGCATCCACGGTCTCCTGCCAGGCCGCTCGCAGGCGCTGCGGGTCGACGTCCTCAAGGTCCAGGCGCAACTGGTTGATGTAGGCGCCACTGCCTTGCTGGTAGAGGCTGTGGAACAGCATGCCCTGCTGCATCGGCGACAGTGGGTAGAGGTCCTGCAGGGCACGCGGATCGCCCGGCAAGGCATCCAGCTGCTCCTGGGTCAGGTCGGCCAGGGGGAAATCGGCAGGCGTCACACCGCCGTGGCGCAGGTCACAGCAGTGCTCGACCAGCGCCAGCAGTTCGTCCTCGAACAACTGGGCCAGGCGCTGCACCGTAGGCGCCTTGAACATCCGCGTGCTGTAGCTCCATTGCAGGCTCAGGCAGCCATCGAGGACCTGCCCTTCGACGGTCAACCAATTGCCCAGCGGCGCGGCCTCGTCCTGGGCCTGCCCGGCCGACTCGGCGGCTGGCACGAACGCGGCCTGCGCGTCGAACTGGCTGTCGAAACGCCCCAGGTAGTTGAAGGTGATGCGCGGACGCGGCAACGCATCCAGGGCCTCGCGTACCGACCGCTCGCCGAGGTAGCGCAGGATGCCGAAGCCCACGCCCTTGTCGGGCACGCCGCGCAGTTGCTCCTTGATCGACTTGAGCGAGGCGGCCAGGCCCTCCTCTACCTGCAAGGCAACCGGGAATAGGCTGGTGAACCAGCCAACGGTGCGCCCGGTATCCACCTCGTCGAACAGCTGTTCGCGGCCATGCCCCTCGAGTTCGAGCAAGACCCGTTGCTGGCCGTTCCAGCGTGCCACGGCACGGGCCAGCGCGGTCAGCAGCAGGTCGTTGACCTGGGTGCGATAGGCTGCCGGTGCTTCTTGCAGAAGGCGGCGCGTGAGCTCGGCATCGAAGTTCAGTGCCAGTTTGCTGCTGTCGCGGTTGAGCGGCAGCGCGCAGAGGTGGTCCACCGGCAATTGCTCGCTGGTGCCTGCCAGCTGCGCCTGCCACCAGTTCACCTGGGCCTGCTGCTCGTCGGCATAACGGTGCAGATGCTGCGCCCAGGCCTGGTAGCTGGTGGTCTTGGCCAGCAGCGCCAATGGTTGCCCGGCCTCCAGACGGGCATAGGCCTGTTGCAGGTCTTCGAGCAGAATCCGCCAGGACACACCGTCCACCGCCAGGTGATGGATGACCAGCAGCAAGCGCTGGCTGCCGTCCGGCAGGCGCACCAGCAGTGCGCGCAGCAGCTCGCCCCGGGCCAACGACAGGCTGCGTTGCGCGACCTCGCACTCAGCTTCCAGGGCCTGCACCGAATCGACGTGCCGCTCCCACAGCAACTCTTCGCCTGCCGGTACACGGTAGGCTTGGCGCCACCTATCGCCGTGCCGGTCGAAACCCAGGCGCAAGGCGTCATGTTGCTGGCACAGCCAATCCAGGGCCTGCGCCAGCCAATCGGCGCGCAAGGCCTGGCGAGGCGCAAGCAACAGCGACTGGTTCCAATGATCACGGTTGAATTCAGGCAAGGCGAAGAACAGATGCTGCACAGGCGTCAGCGGCACTTCGCCTTCGGCCAACTGGGTGTCGACGGCCTGTCCGCCGACCACGCCGGCCACCAGGGCCAGGCTGCGCACGCTCTGGTGCTGGAACAGGTCGCGGGGGCTGACGTCGATACCTGCCTGGCGGGCCCGGTTGGCCAGTTGGATCGCCATGATCGAGTCGCCGCCCAACTCGAAGAAGTTGTCGTCACGCCCTACCTGCGGCACCTGCAGCACCTGGGCCCAGACAGCGGCCAGGGCCTGTTCCCGTTCGCCTTGCGGCGCCACGTAGGCTGCCTGGGCGCCCGCCTCGATCTTCGGCAAGGCACGGCGCTCCAGCTTGCCGTTCGGGCTCAGCGGCATGCGTTCGAGGGCCAACCATTGGCTCGGCACCATGTACTCGGGCAAATGCCCGGCCAAGTGATCGGCCAACGCCTGCTGCCAACCCGCTTCTTCGCGCACCAGCACTACATAGCCGAGCAGGCGCTTGCCGTCCTCGGCGATCACCACCGCCTCGCGCACCCACGCATGCTCCAGCAGCCGTGCCTCGATCTCGCCCAGCTCGATGCGCAGGCCGCGCAGCTTGACCTGATGATCCAGGCGCCCGGCGTACTCGATCACGCCATCAGGCCGGTAGCGCGCCAGGTCGCCAGTACGGTACATCCGCTCACCGGCCACGAACGGGTTGGCGACGAAGCGCTCGGCGGTCAGCCCAGGGCGGCGGTGGTAACCGCGGGCCAGGCCGGTGCCGGCCAGGTACAGCTCGCCCAGCACGCCCGCCGGTACCGGCTCCAGGCTCGCATCCAGGACATGGCAGGCCAGGTTGGCGATCGGTCGGCCAATCGGCACGCTGTCGCGGCCTTCGTCCACGCACGTCCAGTGGGTCACGTCGATGGCCGCCTCGGTCGGGCCGTACAGGTTGTACAACCCGGCCCAGGGCAGCCGCGCCAGCACCTGCTGCTGCGCATCCACCGGCAGCGCCTCGCCGCTGCAGACGATGCGGCGCAGGCTGCGGCAACGTTCGACACCAGGGTCTTGCAGGAAGGCCTGCAGCATCGACGGCACGAAGTGCAGCGTGCTCACCGCCTCGGCCTCGATCAGCTCGACCAGGCGCGCCGGGTCGCGGTGGTCGCCCGGGGCTGCCAGCACCAGCCGAGCACCTTCCATCAACGGCCAGAAGAATTCCCACACCGATACGTCGAAACTGAACGGGGTTTTCTGCAATACGGTGTCCGCAGCGGTGAGCCCGTATGCCTCCTGCATCCAGCACAGGCGGTTGACCAGCGCGGCGTGGCGGTTGCCAGCGCCCTTGGGCTTGCCGGTGGAACCGGAGGTGTAGATCACATAGGCCAGCCCTTCGCCGTCCACGGCCACGTCCGGGTTATGGGTCGGTTGCGCGCCCAGCTGAAGCTCATCGAGCAGCAGGCAATCGACACCCTCCACCGGCAGATCGGCCAACAGCCGACGCTGGGTCAGCAGCAGCTTCACACCACTGTCCTCGAGCATGTAGGCCAGGCGCTCGCGCGGGTATTCCGGGTCCAGCGGTACATAGGCGCCACCGGCCTTGAGGATGGCCAACAGGCCCACCACCATGTCCAGCGAACGTTCGGCGGCGATGCCGACCAGCACGTCCGGGCCGACGCCACGGGCGATCAGCAGGTGCGCCAGCTGGTTGGCCCGGGCGTTGAGCTCGGCGTAGTTCAGCTGTCGGCCAGCAAAGGTCAGGGCTGGTGCTTGGGGCTGGGTCGCGGCCTGCTGTTCGAAGCGCTGGTGCACGGTGGACGCCAGGTCATATGCGGCGAAGGTGTCGTTCCATTCGCGCCCTTGCCGCAGCTCGTGCACCTCGAGCATCGGCAGGTTACCGACCGATTGCCCGGCGTCTTCCAGCATCGCCCGCAGCAGGTTGACCCAGTGCCGGCCCATGCGCGCGATGCTACCGGCCTCGAACAGGTCGGTGGCATAGGTCAGCGCCGCGTGCAGCCGGCCGCCTTTTTCATAGGTGTCCAGGATCAGATCGAATTGCGTGGTGCGGCGGGTCGGCTCGATGGCCTGCACGGTCAGTGCGCTGCCCACGCGCATGGCATCGACGTCGGCGACCTGGGGCTGATGGTTATACATGACCTGGAACAATGGGTTGTGACCATCGCCACGCGGCAGGTCGAGGGCTTCGACCAATTGCTCGAACGGCAGCTCCTGATGGGCCTGGGCGCCCAGTGCGGACGCCTTGGTCGCGGCCAGCAATTCGGCGACCGTCTGCCCGGGGTCGACCTGCACGCGCAGCACCTGGGTATTGACGAAGCAACCGATCAGCCCTTCCACCTCGCTGCGATTGCGGTTGGCGATCGGCGTGCCGATGCGCACATCGCCCTGGCCGCTGTAGCGCTGCAGCAACACCGCGAACGCCGCCAGCAGCACCATGAACGGCGTCAACTGGTGCGCCTGGGCCACCTGCTTCAGGCGCTCGGCCAGGGGCTGGTCCAGCGCCAGTTCGTGGCGCTGGCCTCGGTAGCTGGGCACCTGCGGGCGGGCGTGATCCAGGGGCAGTTCCAGGGGCGGGCAGGCCTCGCCCAGGTATGCCTTCCACCAGGCAACCTGGCGCGCCTGCTCACCGGCCTCCAGCCAGCTGCGCTGCCAGAGGGCATAGTCGGCGTACTGGATCGGCAAGGAGGGCAGTTGCGGTGCACTGTCTTCAGCCCGCGCGGCATAGCAGCGGCTGAACTCGTCGATCAGCACGTTCATCGACCAGCCATCGGAGACGATGTGGTGCAGCGTGAGCAACAACACGTGCTCCTGGTCCGCCAGGCGCAGCAGGCTGACCCGCAGCAAGGGGCCCTGGGCCAAGTCGAAGGGGGCGAACACCTGCTCGTGAGCAAGCGCCTGCACCCGCGCCTCGCGCAGCTCTGGTGCCAGGTCGCCGAGGTCGGTGTAGTCGATGGTCAGCGGCTCGTGGGCCTCGGCCAGGCCCACCTGCCCTTCGCCCGCATCGACGAATAGCGTGCGCAGGGTCGCGTGTCGCTCGACCAGGTCGGCGAATGCCTGCTCCAGCGCGCCACGATCCAACGTGCCGCACAGCCGTACCGCGCTCGGCAGGTTATAAGCGGCGCCCTGCGGGTCGAGCCGCCACAGCACCCACATGCGCTTCTGCGCATAGGACAACAGCTGGCGCTCGACCGGCAGCTGGGCCGCGGCGATGGGCAACTGGGCGAAGTCGATGCCCTCGCGCTGCAATGCCTGCAAGAACAGCCGCCGCTTCTCCAGAGGCAGGTCGATGTAGCGGCGGGCAAGTTTCAACGCATCTTGGGCATTCATCAGCAGTCATCCATTCGATTGGGCACGAGCCTTGGAGGGTCGATATCCCAGGGAAACGGATGGCCAGCGGGGAAAATTAAACGCCCGCCGGCACCTGGTTGAAACATTTGTTTGCATTTATTCGGTCGGGTTTTCGATTCTCATTCGTCTTATCTGTTGCAGCCCTTTGGTTGAGCCTCGGCTCGCCCCTCCCCTTTACAACAGAACAGACCGATGGCCCGACAAACGAAAAAATCCAAGTCCAGACTGTGGTTTCTCGTCCACAGCTGGCTCGCCCTGCCGATCTGGTTCTTCGTGCTGATCGTCTGCTTCACTGGCATGCTCGCGGTGGTCAGCCAGGAAATCGTCTGGCTGGCCAACCCCGACGTGCGCGCCGACAAGCCCCATGACGATGCCCAGCGCCTCAGTTACCAGCAGGTGCTCGATGCCCTGCACCAGGCCGAACCAGACATGGCCGTGCGCTTTCTCAGCCAGCCCGATGGCTCGCATTTCGCCTTGAAGGCCGCCGTGACCTACCCCGACGGCACCGCGCCGACGCTCTACGTCAATCCCTACACCGGCGTCATCCAAGGCAAGATGCCCGACTTCAACTTCGAAGCCTTCACCCGTGCCCTGCACGGCTGGTGGCTGGTGCCCTTCACCAATGGCTACAGCTGGGGCTGGTACCTGGTTTCCTTGCTCGGCCTGCCGATGCTGGCCTCGCTGATCACGGGCCTGGTGGTGTACAAGAAGTTCTGGAAAGGGTTCTTCAAGCTGCCGCGCCGCAGCCATGGCTCGCGTATCTTCTGGGGCGACCTGCACCGCCTGGCCGGGCTCTGGTCGATCTGGTTCATCGCCGTCATCTCCATCACCGGCACTTGGTTCTTGATCCAGGCGATCCTGGGTGACAACCACATCACCATTTCCAGCGAACCGGTAGTGCCGGTGATCGCTCGCGAGGAGGTGCCACGCACCGTCGACGGCAGCCCGGCGCCACGCATCGACCTCGACGAAGCCGCGCGCATCGCCCAGCAGGCCATTCCGGGCCTGGAGATCAGCTTCATCACCTTGCCGGGCACCGCCTACAGCCATATCAGCCTGGGTGGGCGCGGCTGGTACCCGCTGATGTTCCAGACCGCCGAGGTCAACCCCTACACCCGCAACGTCGACAGCCAGTTCCTGCTCGGCGACCGCTCGGCCCTGGAGTTCGTCACCGAATCCATGCGCCCACTGCACACCGGCGACTTCGGCGGGCTGGCGATCAAGCTGGTCTGGGCCTTCTTCGGCCTGATCCTGACCCTGATGGTGTTCAGCGGCCTGCTGATCTGGACCAAGCGCACCGCCCAGGCCACGGCTGCGGCCCTCAAGCGCAGCGAGCGTGAAGCCAGGCCGCGCAGCCAGGCTGCCGTGGAGGCCCGCCCATGAATCAGGCACATACCCTGCCGGCCAGCGCGCTGAAGCAGTTCTGGTTGAAGTGGCGTTTCCACCTGAACATCCTGCTGGTCCTCATCCCCCTGGGCTTCATGCCCAAATACTTTGCCGACGCCAAGCTGTTTCGCGGCGATGCCGGGTTGGGCGCGAACCTGATCCGCGATATCCAAGTGGGCCCCTACCGCCTGGACCTGGCCGAATTGCGCGATGAAGCCCCGCGCGCCAATGGCCCGGCCGGCTACTTCAAGCAGTTCAATGCCGCGCTGTGCACGCAGTGCGTCGAGGGCGCCAAGGCTGTCTACCTGCGCGTCGGCAAGCCCCGCAGCCTGCGCGCCGCGGGCACGCTGTTCTTCGGCCCGGCGTATCGCATGGGCACCTCGCTGCCGGTGCCTGCGCGTACCCGTCCTGACGCTGCGCTGTGGATCACCATCGAAGGCTGGGACGGCCAGCTGCACCAGGCCTCGGTCCCACTGGCCAAGGCATCGCCGGCCACCGTGGCCTGGCTCGAGCAACAAGGAGGCAAGAAATGAAACCACTGCTGCGCAGGCTCGCCCTGCCCCTCTTGGCCCTGGCCGCGACCCCGGCGCTGGCCCACAACCCGATGTGCGAATGCACCGAGTCCGGCGAGCAGATCACCTGCAAGGGTGGCTTCTCCGACGGCAGCGGTGCGCCTGGGGTGACGCTGGATGTGATCGGCTACGACGAGCAGGTGCTGGTCGGTGGCAAGCTGGGCGATGACTCGACCTTGACCTTCAAGCGCCCCGACGGCGAATTCTACGTGCTGTTCGACGCCGGCCCCGGGCATGTGGTGGAAGTCGACCACGCCGACATCGCCGCGCCATGAGCCGCGCCCAGGTGGTGCGCCCCGCCGGCGCCGGGCACGAAACCCTCTACGTGCTGCTCAGTGCCTTGTTGATCGTCGCCCTCGCCGCCACGGTGGTGCTGTTGCGCGGCGAGCGCCAGGACGAGGTGGCCATCGCCAGCCACCAGATCGATGCCCGCCGCGACCTCAGCGCAGCCGAGCAAGGCATCTACACCGACCTCTGGGTGGCGGTCGAAGAAGTCCAGCTGTTGCGCGAAGACAGCGGCTACCTGCCAGGCGTCGAGGCCTTGGCCGAGGAAGGCCTGCCGCCTTTCACCCGTGACGCCAGCAGCCAGCGCCGCGGGCAGCATCATTGGCAAGGGTTGCCAGGCGATGCGTACCTTGGCCAGAGCCAGGATGCCGCAGTCGCCGGCAGCTTCCTGCTGATCCTGCCCCCAGGCCAGGGGCAACCGGCCGATGTCTGGCTACGTCGCGACCGCAGCGCCGTGGTACCCGACGACCTCGCCCCCGCTGCGCTGATCGCCGCGGGCTGGCAGCAAGTGGTCAGCCATTACGACGCCGGGGTCACCCGCCAACACCGCCACTGAATCCAAGGACTTCTCCATGCTCCGCTCCGCCCTCGCCCTGCTACTGGCCTGCGCCCTGCCCGTCCTGGCCCTGGCCGATAACGGCAAGCCCCTGCGCATCGGCATCACCCTGCACCCCTATTACAGCTACGTGAGCAACATCGTTGGCGACAAGGCCGAGGTGGTGCCGCTGATTCCGGCCGGTTTCAACCCCCACGCCTATGAACCACGTGCAGAGGACATCAAGCGCATCGGCACCCTGGATGTGATCGTGCTCAACGGCGTAGGCCACGACGACTTCGCCGACCGCATGATCGCCGCCAGCGAAAAGCCTGGCATCACCACCATCGAGGCCAACGCCAACGTGCCGCTGCTGGCAGCCACCGGCATCGCGGCCCGGGGCGCCGGCAAGGTGGTCAACCCGCACACCTTCCTGTCGATCAGCGCCACCATCGCCCAGGTCAACAACATCGCCCGCGAACTGGGCAAGCTCGACCCAGACAACGCAGCGTTCTACCGCAGCAATGCCCGGGCTTACGCCAAACGCCTGCGCACCCTGCGCGCAGAGGCGCTGGCCAAGGTCACCCAGGCACCACAGGCGTCCTTGCGCGTGGCCACCATCCACGCCGCCTACGACTACCTGGTGCGCGACTTCGGCCTGGAGGTGACCGCGGTGGTCGAGCCGGCCCATGGCATCGAGCCGAGCCCGGCCCAGTTGAAGAAGACCATCGACCAGCTCAAGGCCCTGGACGTGCAGGTGATCTTCTCGGAGATGGACTTCCCGTCCGCCTACGTCGAGACCATTCAGCGCGAGTCGGGCGTGCGCATCTACCCGCTGACCCATATCTCCTACGGCGAATACACCCAGGACAAGTACGAAGTGGAGATGAAGCGCAACCTCGATACCGTCGTGCGCGCCATCCAGGAGACTCGCGCGTGACCGCCGCCAACCTCAATGCCGCCTGTGGGCCACGCATCGACTTCGACGGCATCGACCTGACCCTGGGGCGCACGCGCATCCTCGAACAGGTACGGTTCAGCGTGGCCCCCGGCAGCGTGCACGCCATCGTCGGCCCCAACGGCGGCGGCAAGAGTTCGCTGGTCAAGACCCTGCTCGGGCAGATGCCCCACCAGGGCCGGCTCACCCTGCACTGGCCAGGTCCAGGCGAAGTGATCGGCTACGTGCCCCAGGCCCTGGAGTTCGACCGTGGCCTGCCGATGACCGTGGACGACTTCATGGCTGCCCTCTGCCAGCAGCGCCCGGCCTTCCTGGGCCTTGCCCGCAACGCCCGGCCCGCCATCGACGCGGCCCTGGCACGGGTGGGCATGCTCGACAAGCGCAAGCGGCGGATGGGTGCGCTGTCGGGCGGTGAACGCCAGCGTGTGCTGTTGGCCCAGGGCCTGGTCCCCGAACCGCAGCTGCTGGTGCTCGACGAACCCATGTCGGCCCTGGACGAAGCGGGCATCCAGGTGTTCGAGCAGCTGCTGCAGGCCTGGCGCCAGGCCGGCACCACGGTGCTGTGGATCGAGCACGACCTGGAGGCAGTGCTACGCCTGGCCGACCGGGTCACCGGCCTGAGCCGTCAAGTGCTGTTCGACGCCCCACCGGCCCAGGCCCTGACCCCGGAGCGCCTGCTGGGCCTGTTCTCCGTCCACCCTCGCAGCGAGAGCCTTGCCTGATGAACTATGAAGCCTTCCGCCAACTGGTCCAGGGCTGGGCCACGGCGGGCTATCTGCCGGAGGCGCTGGCCTACGGTTTCGTGATCAACGCCCTGCTCGCGGGCCTGATGATCGGCCCCGTGCTGGGTGGCTTGGGCACCCTGGTGGTGGTCAAGCGCTTTGCCTTCTTCTCCGAGGCGGTCGGCCACGCCGCGCTGACCGGCGTTGCCATCGGCATCCTGCTCGGCGAGCCCTACACCGGGCCCTACGGCAGCCTGTTCGGCTATTGCCTGCTGTTCGGCATGCTGCTCAACTTCCTGCGCAACCGCACCGGGTTGTCGCCGGACACCTTGATCGGCGTGTTCCTCTCGGTGTCCCTGGCGCTGGGCGCGAGCCTGCTGCTGATGCTGGCCGGCAAGATCAACGTGCATATCCTCGAGAACGTGCTGTTCGGCTCGGTACTGACGGTCAGCGGCCAGGACCTGGTGGTGCTGGGCATCGTCGCGATGCTGGTCCTGGCCCTGGCCTTGCCGCTGTACAACCGCATCATGCTGGCCAGCTTCAACCCGCAGCTGGCTGCGGTGCGCGGGGTGGCGGTGAAGACCCTGGACTACCTGTTCGTGGTGCTGGTGACTTTGGTCACCGTGGCATCGGTGAAGGTGATCGGGGCGATCCTGGTCGGTGCCCTGTTGGTGATCCCGGCCGCCGCTGCGCGCCTGGTCAGCCAGTCGCTCAAGGGCTTTTTCTTCATTTCGCTGGCCATCGCCACCCTCAGCACCCTGCTGGGCATCCTGCTGCCCATCGTCTTCGACCTGCCTGTGCCTTCGGGCGCGGCGATCATCCTGGTCGCGGGCGCCTGCTTCGCCCTCGCGGCCCTGGCCCGCGCCCTCGTCCCCCGCCTGCAAGGAAACCCGGCATGACCCTGAACCTCAAGCACCTGACCCTGGCCCTCGCCCTGGGCGGCGTACCCGCCTTGGCCCTTGCCGATAGCGAAGTGCTGACCACCTTGCCGGTGACCCACAGCCTGGCTGCGACCCTGGTCGAAGGCACCTCGGTACAGCTCAAGCGCGCTGCACCAGCCAACCTGCCCGCCACGCGCCAACCTGCTTATTTCAGCGGTCGCGGTGGAGCCAGCCTGCACAAGGCGGCGCAGCAGGCCGATGCGGTCATCGGCCTACGCTCGATCTGGCGCGACGACCCGCTGTATCCCATGGCTCGGCGCAGCAATATCCGCATCGTCGAGATCGATGCCGCGCGCCCGGTGGACGGTGCCCTGCCGGGCATCGCGGTCAAGGGAGACGAAGCCTTTGCCCACTATCCCTGGCTCAACCCGACCAACCTCGGGCGCATGGCTGATGTGGTGGCCAACGACCTGGAACGCCTGTCGCCCGGCGACAAGGACAAGATCCAGGCCAACCTCGCCGGCCTCAAGCGCCAATTGCTGGCCCTGGCCTCCGAGTCGCAAACACGTCTGGCCGAGGTCGACAACCTCAGTGTGGTCAGCCTGTCCGAACGTTTGGGGTACCTGGCCAGCGGGCTGAATCTGGACGTGGTGGACCAGCTGTTGCCCGCCGATGGGCAATGGGATGCCGCCACGCTGCAGACGCTAACCGACAATCTGAAAGCCCAGGACGTGGCGCTGGTGCTGCATCACCGCCAGCCGGAGCCGGCCCTGGCGGCGGCAATCGAGGCCGGTGGCGCCCGGCTGCTGGTGATCGACAGCGAACCGGAGGATACCGTCGGTGGTTTGAAGGTGAGTGTCGAGCAGGTGGTGGGGGCGCTGGGTCAGGGCTGAGCCTGCACGTGCCGCTTGAATGCCAAATCAAGGCTTTTCGTTAAAAGCGACCAGACCGCGCGCCGCGCGGGCGGCGCGCGATCTACGCATCACCTCAAACCCCAAGACAGGCGCCTGCCACCCTACTCATCTTCCGACAGCGCACACCTTTCCCTATATTCGTGAAGAACCATTTTTCTTACCTGTACCGTCAACGAGCAGGACAAAAGTTTCGCGCTTGGTTACAAAAAGAAAGACGTTTTCATGCCACTCGTGCTCGACAGAAAAAGCAGTTTACTTCCTTATACCGAGGGAGTTGGTCAAGAATTTTGCTGAGGCGGACGCGCTTGGAGGGGTGCACGGTCAAAACGTCCATTAGGGGAAGACCATTGCTTGCATTAACACCACCCCTTATACCCCTATTGAACAACGCACTATGAAATAGAAGCCCAGAATCCTTTTCATTGAACGTCCCTATATGCTGTAGCTCATAGTCTCTTGTATGCCCTTCTTTTATGACCTCTACAACGGGAAGCTCAATCCGGCGCGTTTGGAACTTGAAAACATCAGCTGAAGACACTTGCAGCACCCTATTCAACTTCGTGTAGAAGTTCAATTCTTGCGACACATCATATATTTTATGGACCGGCGATTGCAGCCTGCCATGCGCTTGGATCAACAATGACTTTTCCGCAGGCGGGCAATCATTGAATCTTGTTATCGAGAAATCACCATAATCCTTCGTGTCACTCGGTATGCTTTTTAGAAACGGAGGCTTCCGGGAAAAATATCCGCCCCCCGTGAACCCCTTAACTGCTTCGCTGCTTTCCCTACTGAAGCGACGAGTGGCGAGGTATGCAATTCCGGCAAGCGCAGCCGCCACCATGAACGCTTTACGATTCAGTTCAATCGAAAACTTACCTTGATCGTCTCCGAAACGCATAGGGTTATTCCGGACCATATAAAAGAGGTTCAGTCCATCTACGGTACCTGCAGGGTCTGCAGCCAACCATCGGCCTATCCAGGGTTGGTAATAGCGGTAGCCGTAGTAGTACAGCCCTGTGGCATCGCGCTCTTTGCCTGAATAACGAACGGTCTTGTAGCGGGCCTCGACTTCGTTGCGTGCAGCCCATACCGCCGTGCCGCCAAAGGGGTAATACTCTTCCTGGCTGATCAGGTTGCCGACGCTATCGACTTCCAGTGCGCTGCTGCCTAGCAGGTTGTCGTAGCTGTAGCGCACCTGGTCGTTCGGAATATCGGCAGGCTTTCCGGCTTCCCAGTGCAGGACCCGCACCTGGGCTCGGCCGGCCTCACCCACCGTCGCCACCTGCAAATCCTGTATGAGCGTGTCGCCGTTGGCGTGAATACGCAGCTCCAGCCCCGGCAGATAGATCACCCGCTGGGCCTGAGTGCTGCCGGCCGTTTGCTGGCTACTGGCTTTGAGCACCCGTTGGCTACTGCTGTCATACCGGTAGCTTTCGCGGTCATCCGGACTGCCTTCACGCTTCACCGATACGACCTGCTCAAGCTCGGCACGCGGCGTCCAGGCCAATGATTGCCCCGGCAACAGCACGGCCTGCTGGCCGCCTGGGGTGAACAGGGCTTCGACGGCTGATGGCTCTTTGGCGAGGGTACTGAGCACCGCCCGGTTACTACGCTCGCTGACGGTGATATCAGTGGTGTAGCCGTTGTTCGTGGCAGGGGCGCTGTGGCGGATCTGGATCAGGTTGCCCGCCGTGTCGTAGCGGTACGTGCGGGTGTATGGGGTGTAGGTGGCACTGTCGAAGGGCGTGACGTGCGGCAGGTGACGGCCTTGTTGGCCGGCGTTGGCCATTTCACGGCCGGTGGCGCTGATGAGTTGGTAGAGGCTGTCGTAGGTGTAGGTGTTTTCCGGTACCACCTTCTGGTTGCGCCAGAACCGGGTGGCTTCGGCATCGTTGCGGATCTTGAGCACATTGCCGACCGGGTCGTAGGCGTAGCGCAGGTCCTGCAGCACCTTGGCGCCGCTGGCATGGCCCGTCGGGCGTTCGGTCTTGATACTGGCCAGGCGCTGGGTCATGGGTTCGTAGGTGTAGGTGGTCACCACGCCGTTGCCATGTTCCTCGCGCAGCTTCTGCCCGGTCGCCGCGTAGCTCACGGCCTTGACGATCGTTTGTTCGGCCTTGCCCTTGATCGTCAGCCAGCTGCCGCTGAGCTGGCCGGCCACGTCGAAAGCCACGCGTTGCAGGTGGCCTGCGGCATCGAGGGTCGTCACCTGCGTGCCTGTCGCGTCCGCCGTGCTCTGGGTCGTATAGGTCTCAAGGGCCAGTCGGGTGTCCCAATCAGAGGCACCTTCGCCCTGCCAGTCGGCGGCGATATCAGGATTGTCGGCATGCTTGAGCAACTGCCGGGTCACCGCGCTCGGCACACCGGTCAAGGTGATGCTGGTCGTTTTCACCAGCCCAGCCGGGTCGTAATGACTGACCGCTTGCCCGACCAGGTTATGGGCTTGCGCTTGTGCTGTGGTGTCGGCCCAGACGAACCGCTCGGTCACTCGCGCCTCGCTGTCGCCCACCTGCTCCGTCACGCTCAGCGGTCGGCCAGCCAGCGCCGGGGCCTCGTACTGCCAGGTACGGGTGACCGCCTGGCGCAGGTCGTCGTGGCCGTCTTCGTCGGTAGCAACCTGGGACACCGCCATGAACGGGCGGCCGGCGGCATCGTTGAGAATTATCGAGGTGCCAGCGTCGATGCTGCGGGTGTGCAAGGCCGTACCGGCAAGGTCCGACCGGTAGATGAAGTTTGCCCTGTCAGTCGCGGCCAAACGGAGGTCGGCACTGCGTGCCAGGACGCCTCGGGCGTCGTGTTGGTGATGGGTGATGCGCTCATCCGTCACTTGCAGCTCATCTGGCCTACGGCAATAAGCGATAGTGCGTACAGCCAGGCCGCGGTTATCGACAACCGTGACGGTGGGTGTGTTTCGATGCAAAACCTGTGGAAGGTCAGGCATTGGCAATCTCCTCGGCAAATACCCCATAGGGCTTTCAGTGGGCAGCGCCCACGACATCAGGACGCCATTGCCGGCAGTCCTGTGCTGTATGCGAGGATCCTAATCAAGGTCGAATGATAAAAAGACTGGCAAGGCTGCGGGTTGTCTATCGGCAGGACAGATTTGGCGAGTAGCGTTTTTCCCCGACGCTTCGAGATACTTCGCACGATGTAAGGGCCATATCCAAGCGGCCTCGGGTCACATGCCCGCTGGCCGGTGGCTTGCCGCATACAGCCCTCGGCCTGTAACGTGCGCCCCATCGCCGCCTCCGGAGCCGCTCGTGTGTCCCTCAAAGCCCTGCGTACCCTGGTGACCATCGCCCGCCATGGCACCTTCGCCCGCGCCGCCGACCTGCTCAGCCTCACACCCTCGGCGGTGAGCCTGCACATCAAGACCCTGGAAGACGAATTGCACGTCACGCTGTTCGACCGCAGCCGTCGCCAGGTGGTATTGACCGAGGCGGGGCAACTGGCCGTGGCACGCGCCGAGACCATCCTCGCCGCCTATGACGAGCTGGCCGACACCTTGGCCTGCGGGCCCAGCTTGCGCGGGCGGCTGCGCATCGGTGCGATCCATACCGTATTGGCTCGGCGCCTGCCCAAGGCGCTGGTATGGATCAAAACCCATCATCCGGAGCTGCATGTCAGCGTGTTTTCCGGCATGTCGGCGGAACTGGCGCGCCGGGTCGAGGATGGCGAACTCGATGCGGCGATCACCACCGAGCCGGTGCCGCCCTACCCTCAGAGCCTGCACTACACACCGTTGTTCGAGGACCGCTTCTGGGCCATCGCCAGCCCCGAGCTTGCTGGCCAAAGCCTGGCGCAACTGCTGGCCAGCCAGCCGTTCCTACGCTTCGACAAGCGTGCCTGGGCGGGGCGGCAGATCGAGCAGGAGCTGCGCCAGCAGCGCTTGCAGGTCAGCGAGCAAATGGAGCTGGACAGCCAGGAAGCCTTGGCGCGCATGGCGGCCATGGGGTTGGGGGTGGCGATCATTCCCATGGCCGATGACGATCTCGAACGTTTGCCGCCGGCCATGCGCCTGCCGTTTGGCGAACCGCAGCTGGTACGCAGGGTGGTGCTGCTGGAGCATGAGAAGAGCCAGCGGCGGCATTTGAGTGCGGTCTTGAGAATGGCGTTGGAGGCGTGAGGGGCCGCTACGCGGCCCATCGCGGGGCAAGCCCGCCCTCATAGAACAACGCATAACTATTTGATTTTGCAGGTCCTTTGTGGGAGCGGGCTTGTCCCGCGATTAGGCCGGACCCGATATCACTGTCGCCTGGCAAGGGCTTCGCCCTTGATCGCGGACAAGCCCGCTCCCACAGGGGGAGGCGGCGCGGTAACTGCTTAACTATTTGATTCTGCAAGCCCGCTCCCACACAGCTCGCAAAATCAAAGGTTATACCGGTTTGCCGGCGATTGGGCTGTGCAGCGGCCTGCAAATGTATCTGGACATGCACGAGCCTTGAAACGCTTCCCCTGGGCCGGTACCCTTTGCGCGCTGCTGTAAATCCAGCAGCCGGGTTTGGTCACCTGCGATTAATCAAGGCGCACAAGCGCCCACAATGCGATTCGGTTGGCGCTTTTTGGTGCCTGGCTGTCTCGTGTTATGGCGGCTGTGCGTGGGGCGCATTCGTGCGCGCCGGTTTCCTTGATTCCCGGTTGACCAACCCGCGTACAGTCGCCACCCATTCGTTTGGTCACGTTGAGTGGCGGCTCCATTGAATCAAGGAGCGACACAATGACGAAAGCCATCCCCGACCCACCACGCCGCAGCGCGACGGCACCCGCCCTGTTCGGTAGCTGCGAGCACAGCCATCCGCCGTTGTTCACCGTTTCCGGCGGTGTCGAACTCGAAGACGCCCTCGTTCATCTCTCCACCCTGCTCAAGGGTGCGGCCGCCAGCAATCTGAAAGCCTTGCAACTGGCCAACGGAACGTGCCATGACCTGTTGCTGGGTAACGACCATGCACTGGATGCCAGCAAGGCGCTGGTAGAGGCGCTGCTCGATGGGCTGGAATTGCAACAGGTGAAAGGGCCTCAGGTGCGGACAGCCTGATAGAAGCGTTACGGCCATCGCGGGACGGCGCTCCAGCCTGCCCCGCGATGGCGCCACACCGAACATGCATTTTTTCTCAACAGTAACTGCAGAAAACAACGTTTTTTTCTGCTGACTAGCGCAGCTAGGCTATGCCGGTACCCGACGACGGACCGCCCCGATGCTGCACCTGCTGCTCACCACCCTGCTCCCCATCATCCTGCTGATCGCCCTGGGCACCCTGCTGCGGGTACGTGGCTTCCTTGCCGAAACCTTCTGGCCCGGTGCCGAACGCCTGAGCTATTACGTCCTGCTGCCCTCGCTGTTCCTCCACGGCCTGGCCACCGCCAACCTCGATGGCGTGCCGATCTGGGGCATGGTCGGTGTGTTGATGCTCTCGACCTTGCTCGGCGGCTTGTTGCTGGTGCTCTACCAAGGCGCGGCGAACCATGATGGCGCCGACTTCACCTCGGTGTTCCAGGGCGGCGTGCGATTCAACAACTACATCGGGGCCACGCTGGCTGCCGGTATCTACGGCAGCGCGGGCATCGCCTTGGCGGCGGTGGCCAATGCCGCGATCGTGCCGTTGGTCAACTTGCTCTGCGTGCTGGTATTCGCCCGCTTCAGTGCCCGCCACAGCTCGCCGCTCACGGTGTTGCGAGCGATCTTTGCCAACCCGTTGATCGTCGGCTGCGCCGGCGGCCTATTGCTGCGCGTGACCGGCCTGGGCCTGCCAGCGGGCCTGGCGCCTACCGTGAAGGCACTGGGCCAAGCTGCCCTGCCCTTGGGGCTCTTGTGTGTAGGCGCCGCACTGGGCGGGGCGCGGCCGGGCCACCAGGTACGGCCATTGGTAGCGGCTTGCGTGTTCAAGTTCCTGGTCATGCCGCTGGCGACCTGGGGCTTGTGCCGCCTGTTCGGCCTGGGGGGCCAGGCCGCGGTGGTAGCCGTGCTGTTCCAGGCCCTACCGACCGCCTCGTCGTCCTATGTGATGGCCCGGCAGATGGGTGGCAACGCCCCGCTGATGGCCACCATCATCGCCTTGCAGACGGTCGGGGCGGCCATCACCCTGCCGCTGGTACTGAGCCTGACGCTGGGTTGAACCCGCTGCGCTAGACTGTGAGCCAGCTCACACTCCGGTAACTCGACCATGCGCCCATTGCCGCTGGTGTTCGGCCTGACCCTGGCCCTGCTCGCAGGCTCGTTGCACGCGGCTGGCCCGACCAAGGCCGTCGTGGCCGAAGACAAAGCCCAGGTGTTGGAAGAAAAGGTGGTCGAAGAAGCGCCACCCCCCAAGAAGAAAGAAACCCTGACGCCCAGCGAGGTGAAAGCGGTGGACCCTGCTGGCCAGTCCCCGCTGGACGACAGCATCACCTGCCTTGCCCGCACGATCTACTGGGAAGCCAAGGGTGGCGACCGCGAGGACATGAGCGCGGTCGCCAACGTGGTGCTCAACCGCCTCGGCCGCGATGGTTTTCCGGACACGATCTGTGGGGTGGTCAAGCAGGGGGTCGAAAGCAAGGCTTGCCAGTTTTCCTGGTGGTGCGATGGCCGACCGGACCAGGTCGAGGAAGCACAGCGTTACGCCATGGCCAAGGAAATCGCCCGCAAGGCCCTCAATCAACAGCTCGAGGACCCTACGGGTGGCGCGTTGTATTTCCATGACCGCAGGGTGCGGCCGGCGTGGGCCAAGGCCTATCGAAAAACGGCCGAGACGCGGCATTTCCTCTTCTATAGGCCTAACCAGGCGCTGGCGCGTTGAGGTCAACTTCGCGTTCAATAATACATCGGTCTCGACCGCCCTCGATAGCCACGAACTTCTTCTAAATAGATATTATGCCCACCCTGGCTATGCCGGGCGACTTTCATCACTTGGAAGTCCGCATGAGGTGAGAAGAGGCTTTCCGATTCTTTGCTCACGCCCAACCTAGAATAGCCCCCCCGCGCACTAAACCCTTCAATTATAAAAGTAACCTTATTGCTTTCAGTCGCGCGCCTCTCGAACGTATCAGCTACCTGAGGACTGCTGGAAACCGATAAAAAACTCTCCGAATGCACTACCTGACCGGTATCCACTGCCACCTTGAAGGCTTTCAGCGCTGCGTCGGACATGCCCTGACCTCGGTAATACGTCTTGAGTGTACGGTTACCCTGCCGATAGAGCGTCGCTTTATAGTCATCGATTTTCGTCGAGAGCGTGTTACCAGCGGCTTGAAGATTTAGCTTCAGGTTTTGTCCATGAGGCCCTTTGAATTCCTCTTCATGCCGCCGTTCAAGCTCACTGACCACCGAATGCATATTAAGCGAGATCGTACGTCCACCACGCATACTGGCATTTATTTCCGAGTGCCCAGCATTGGCACTGTAAATAGCCAAAAAGTTGCTGATATCTGGAACCTCCTTGCCCGCAACCTCTTTTCGATCAGCCGACTGCTTCCTTATGTTATTGGTCCTGTGCTGAACCAGTGCAGCATACACAATCTTCCCCGACAGGCCTTCCTGCTTTAATCCGCCAATATCCAAGCCCCTCTGGACCTGGTCTTTGGCACTTTCATAAGCCGTCCCCATCCCCTCTCGGTCTGTGCGTTTGCCGAGCGTAGTAGCCAACACCTCCAAGGCTACACCATAGGTACTTTCTACAAACAACTTCTGCTCGCCGCCCAATTTATACTTTTCATAGATTTCATTGAGCCGGTTGGAGTTCCTCCCATCTTTATCAACTCGGTTAAGCGAATTGTTCTGGCAGAAACAATACAGGTTAATCCACTCTACGAGCCCATCCGGGTCGGCGCTCAACCACCTTCCCACGTCGGGTTGGTAATAGCGCCAACCGTAGTAATACAATCCGGTCGCATCCTGCTCCTTGCCTGAATAACGCAACGTCCGTTGGGTCAGGTTGCTGACTTCCCCGGCTGCCTCGTCACGCCCCACCGTGCCGCCATACGGTGCGTATTCCTCCCGGGAAATGAGCTTGCCCGAGGCATCCGTCTCACCGCCTACGCTGTCCAGATGATCGGCGAAGCGGTAGCGCAGATGGGCCGTACCGGTGAGCCGGTCCTCCACGACGCGTACGCCGCCCGCCTCGGTGATAACGATGTGCTTTTGCGGCGCGTCTTGCCCTGCCAGCCACCGCTGGCGAATTTCGCAACCGCCGGCATAGGTCGTGAGCGTGGTCTGCATCGCAGCGCTGACCTGCACCGTATGGACCTTGCGGGTGCGGGTGCCGCCGTCGGCGTAGTGGTAGCGCTCGCTGTCGTCATCGCCAGCAACGCGGCTGACGGGGGTCACCTTGCCGAGCTGGTTGTCGGCCAACCATTGCAGCGCCCTGCCGTCGGCCAGCTGCTTTTGCAGGCCTCCGGCCAGGAAGCCGGTTTCCGGTGTCAGGCTGTGGTCCTTCACCATCGCCCGGTTGCTGCCTTCGGAGACGTTCAGTTCCCGGGTGCGGTTACCGGCACCGCCGACATGGCGGATCCTCGTCAGGTTGTTGCCATCGTCGTAGATGTACTGCTCGCTGTAAGGCGCCCAGACGCCGCCCGATGAAGCCTCGGCGGTGTAGTAACGGGACACCGGCGTACGTTCCCGGCCTGTGGCGCTGGTGAGTCGGTACAGGGTGTCGTAGGTGTATTCGCGTAGCCCGGTGGCCTGTTGGTTGTTGTGCCACTCAGGATCCGCGCCCTTGTCCTCCAGGCTGAGAATGTTGCCCACCCGGTCATAACGGTAATGCAGATCGCTGATGACCAGCGGCCCCTGCGGATGGCCCGCCGGACGCTCGGTCAGGTGCCGGCTCAGAAGCTGGGTCCTGGGGTCGTATTCATAGCGCTCGATGACACCGTTGCCCGCCGTTTGCGACAACACCACACCGTCGGCCCGGTACTGGATGTCCTTCAGGGTGACAGCATCCTTGGCACGGCCCTGCTCCATGTAGGCCAGACGCGTCTCGGCCACCGCGCCGTTGATGGCGTATTCGGTGATCGAGGTGACGCCGGCCGCATTGGTCATCGCCAGCGGCGCGCCGGTCGCGTCGTAGGTGCTGGCAAGACGCAAGGGCGCTTCGGTATCGTCCTGCGTGGTCGTCGCCCAGTCCGGGGCCTCGATCTCAGGCTTGAGCAAGCGCTGTTCGCTGGCCAGCGGCTGGCCTGTCAGCGAAACGCTCAGCGGCCGGCTGATGCCTGCGTTATTGCGCAGCTCCACCTGGCTCCCAGCCAGGTTCAGCGCCTGCCATTGCGCCTCGCCCAGCGGCGCATACGCATACTGCTCGCGCACACGCGCAGCCGGCGCGCCTAGCGCTGTTTCGGTCAGCGACAGCGGCCTGCCGCCAGTGCCAGCCGCCTCGTAGGCATGCGTGGAACCAGTACCCTGGGCATTGCGCGCCCACAAAGGACGGCCTGCCACGTCGGGCAGCGTGAACGCGGCGTCGCCATCGGCGGTGTGCAGGCACAGCGGTTGACCGGCCAGCCCCGACACCGTGACCGCATCGGCATTACCCGTGGCAGCGTTGTTCAACGCTCGGGCACCGAACAGCCGTGTGCTGCGGCTGAACCGGTGGGTGACCGTGCGGCTGACCAATACTCGCGCCGGCGCCTCGGGGGCCGAGGGTGTGCGCAGAAAAGCCAAGGTCCGAAAAGGCGCCATTACCACCGGGGTGGTTGCGTGCAAAGTAGCCATTCCATTCCCCAGGCTCATGGCGCGTCCTCCTGTGCATGACGTGCCATGACGTCTGACCAGGTATCGTTTTCATCCTCCGACACCGTGAACCATGGGAATACCTGCACCCGACGTTCATACCCGGCGGCGGTCAGCACCTTGTACTCGCGCCCCAACGCGTCGTAGAGGTGGGTATGGGCATAGAGACCTTCCCGGGCGCTATCGTCCCGGACCCAGCGCCAATCGTCGAGGTGATAGGCCAGCCACACCCGTACCGGGTTGCCCTTGTTGTCGAACTCGGTCTGGCCGTTCACTGCCCAGCGGGGGTCCGCCTTCGTGGTGACGGCTTTGCCGTCGGTATCGGTTTGCAGCGCCCCCTCGGCGGTGCGCACGAATGCCTCTCCAGGGTCGTCCAGGATGGCCGTTTGTAGCACTTGCCCGCCACCCTGCAACCTCACCTGCAGCCGCACCTTCTGGAGCGGGTCATCGTCGTAGCGGTCGGTCAGGACAGCGACGACACAGGGCGGCGTACGCGCGGTCATGATCTCTGGCGGGATGATTGCATCCCGCATCAATCGTGCATCCTGCCGTGCCCGGGCCAATGCCCCGCAGCGCTGCCCGGCGAGCTGGCCGTCGGCACATACTGTCAACGGCATCCAACTGTCGGTGATGTAGGTGAACGCTTCGTGGACGGGCAAGGTCGTACCCGCGCGACTCAATGCGACCGCATCCTCCACGGTTGCAGGCGGGGTGAAGTCATCGACCGGGCTCAAATAGCCGACCGGGACGGCACCACGTTCGCCAACCGGCGTCTCGGTCCCATGGAAACGGCTGTATCGCACACGCCCCAACGCATCCAGCGCCACTTCGGTGATGTTGTCGTTGCTGTCCTTGATGCGTATCGGGCGTAGAAAACGCCAATCGGTCGCGACAATCTGCGAGGCGAAGCTGAAACCGTCGGTAGCGCCACTCACCGAGAGGTAATGAGGCGAATATGTCAAAGCGGTTTCAGGTAGCAGCTCACTCTCGCGCACGCATTTGGCCACGCAGAAAGCGGACTGGCCATGGTACGTCGTAATGTTCTGCACTCCACCCCAGACATTCGTGACGGCCGGTGCATGGGGAACCGTCAGCGGCTTGTAGCCCCCACGCTCGAGCAATGCCTCGAGGTTGTCAGCCTGTACACGCTGGCCAAGTACGTGCGCCAATGGCGCCAGGGCAGCCTGTTGCCTGCCTTCATTGTCCAGCGCCGTAGACAAGACCTGCCAATAGAGCAGGTCCGGCGTGATGGCCTGGGCAACGAGCGCCTGTTTCAGGGCAAGCAGCGCTTCGTCGTCATGGGGGTGCTGGTCGGCATAAGCCTGCACGGCCGAGCGCAGTTGATCGCGAGGAATGCCCCCTGGCGTATCGCTGGCTCCCAGCGCGGCCCATAACGCGTCGGCTGCGATCGTCCGCGGCCCGCTCTTCTTTTCCCTCAATGCCGCTTGCAAGGCTTGCACGGTTGCCTCGCGCAGGCGGCCGTCACCCGTGGGCAGTTGCTCCTGTTGCAGGGAAAACGCCATGAACGCCTGGAAGAAAGCGTCAGGCGTCACGTGCTCTTGAACACGCAGGCGCAAGCGACTCGGCACGGCAGGGTCGATCGAACCTGTGGCATCGTCGAGACAGGCATCGACCAGATCGGCCAAGGTCTGGTCCAACATCGGGCCGAACACCTGCAGGTCCAGGTCGTCCAGCAGGGCGGTTTCGGTCCAGGCAACCAGGCCCTGGCGCGTGGGGGTATCCCGCAGCGCGGTACCGGCACTGTCCCGCCAGCGGGTCTTCGTATAACCGTCGAACACCAACGAGCCCGGTTCTGCCAGCAGTTGCGCCAATTGCAGGTTGTCGGCTGTGAACCCTCCTGTTGGGATGCGCCGGTTTTCGCGACCTTCGGGGTTGCCGTTCGGGTGGCCGGTGCCCCACCAGACCACATCGGTGCGGGTATCCTGCGGCAAGCCAACGACAAAATCATGACCTGCCGAAAGGTGGTGGACACGACTGCGTGTCAGGTTCATCCAACAGTCGTATTGCTGGCTGTCGGCGGTTTCCTTGATCACACCGGCCGGTAGCGTCGCGGGGTAGATTTCCCGCATACGTTCCACCTGGGCCGGGGTCAGTTGCCGCGGGTAGGTGATGCTGACGCTGTCCAGAGGCACCCCGTGGAGGTCTTGCGCCAGCACGATGGTTTGGCTTACCACAGGGTCGCTCGCAACACGTTCGCAGGCCAGCGACAAGGCTTCCAGCACCGTCACTTGCGTGATCGGGTTGTCGCGGTCAGGCTTGCCGTCTCTTCCAAGGCTATCGTATGCACGGACCTGCAGCCGCTGGCGGGAAATGCTGTAGGGCACTGCCGCTGCCGGGTGATCGTCCTCGCCGTACACCTCGGTGCGCATCACCTGGCCACGCACGGCCCGATACAGTTTCCGCCGACGCTCGGCGTTCGCCCCGGGCTCCTCGGGCTTGTCCGCACCGTCTTGCCAGGCGGTGAAGCGGATCTGGCCCTTGCTGAAGGCCTTGTCGATCTCTTCCCGAGCCTGCTCCAAAGGCTTACTGTCGACCGCCTCGGTGCCGGTATAGAACCAGGTGCACGTGCGCACTGGGGGGGACACCACAGCGGCACGGGCCACGGCATCGGCCTCGCTGCGGCTGTTGCGATCGGTTTGCACGACACAGCGAAAGCCTGCGAACTCGCGTTCTCTGCCATCCCATACGCCCCCCAGGTAGCGGGTTTCGCTGCCCAGTACCAGCCCGGTGATTTCATTGACCTGGGTAACCGTGCAAACGGTATGCACCGGAAACGGAAGGTAACTGACAGCGGTCTTCCCAGCCGCTTGCAGAGCGGCTTTCTCATCCAACCAGCCCTGGGCCGAACTCCGGTAGGTCAGTTCGGTACGACCGCCGACATTGTCCACTACGGTGGTCAACAACCAAGGGCGTATAGCAGCGAAATTCAATACCCAGCTACGCGGCTTCATGTGCGGGACCGTCAAGACCAGGCTCCCCATTCCCAGTCCCCGCACATCCGCGACCTGCAAGCGCCAGGTAGCATCCGGCGTCACATCGGCAGGCGGTGGGATCACACCTTTGTAGCGAAACGCATTACCGCTCTGGTTGCTGAACACATGGATACCCCTACGGCCGATCACCAGCAGGTCCGCAACCCCCGTGCCGTCCGTGTCGGCCAGGTAGATCCGATTGGGCTCGAAGGCCAGGGCACTGCCGTCCTTGACCCTGAGTAGCTGCAGTGAAAACCCAGGCAACGACAGCGGGTTGCCGAACCGGCCATGCCCAAGCGATGGCCAGGCGGTGACGCCGTCGGCGGTGACCTCCACCAGGTCCGAAAGCCCTCCCCCGGTGATGTCGCTGATCGCGACCAGGCGGGTACCATCGCTGCTCGGTTGAGGCAGCGAACGGCCTGGATGAGCCACGGTCTTTTCAGGCGCCCAGCCGCCCGTCCCAGCGGATGGCCACAGGCGCACACTGGCAGGGCCGATCATCACCAGGTCCGCCAACCCCGTACCGGTCAGGTCGGCTTGCAGCGCAGCCGGGTGATCGAACTCGACCGGGAAGCGCGCAAAAGGCTTGAAGCCGCCCCAATGCCCATCCGGTTGCAAGGTGAAACTGCCCCGCATGCCGTGCAACGCCATTATCAGCTCTGGTTGGCCATTACCATCGAGGTCGGCCAATTGCGCCCTGCCGCCAAAGGGAAGCCGATGCAGGGGAGTCGCCGCAGCCCAGGTTATCCGGTCATCGAGGGGGGCGTCGAAAAGCCCGGCGTACCCAGGCGCCAGCCTGGACGCAGTGCCCTCACCGTCCCGAACCGGCGCCCGATACCACCAGGCACCATCATCCTGGTAGAGCAACCCTGGAATACCCTCACCGTACAGGTCCGCCATCTGCCAGGACTCGTGGCTGAAGCCGTCCAGCGCGAACACGGGTTGCCACTGCGTTGCGTCAGGTAATACCTCGGGTGGCTCGGACAAGGCGAACTCCACCGGTGGGAAGGACACCGCCGTGCCATTGGCCTCGTATGCCAGTGTCTGGGCGGCGCACAGTTGGGTGAGCAACGTGGACGTTTCATAGGTAAGGTGAAGGCGCGATACCAACTGCGCCGTCGCATCCTGGGAGGCGGCATCGGCCATCATGGCCGTGCGGTGCCAAAGCAGGATGTCGTGACACAGCCGGCGGGTGCGGACCTCGAACCCATAGCGGCGCAGCGACAGCGCATCGTCCCGGGCAGGCCAGGTCGCCGTGGTCGCCAGTGGCGGAGCCTGGTCGGCCAGCGTGCCGCGCTCGCCATAGTCGAACACCAGCAACGCCAGCCACTCGTTTTCCCAGGCATCGGCCGGGCCCATGCCAGGCCGCAGGAAATGCAGCGCCGGCGTACGGTTCATCCAGTACAGGGTATCCGGGTACAGGCCGGCCACGTGCGGATGGTCGGCAAGCTCCTGCACCGAGCAACCCGCGTTGTCTTCCTGGCGCCAACGCCAAAGAATGTGCTCGCCTCGGGCCGTGACGGTCTCCTCGATACGCCACTCGGCCACACGCGAAGGGTCCTGTGGATCGGCCAGCCTGGCATCGGGCGACCAACCGTAAAGGGCCAGGCCGCCGTCGGGTGTGAAGTCGATCCAGAACGTGCGGGCCACCGCACCGTCCGTGCCAGCTTCCTGCCAACACTCGATACGCGAATTCAGGCCCGAGAAGCGATCCTGGTAACGGGTAACGGTGTAGGTACCACTGTCGGTATCGGCAAAGGGAAGGCGCGTTTCGGTACGCACGGCGTCCTGGGTGCGCAGCAGCTCATCGCCACTGGGCCCGTTCAGGCGGTCGGTGCCATCGTAACGGGGAACGCCGTGCTGCGTACGCAAGCGGATCGCCGGCAGCGAAAGCTGCCAGCCCATCCCGAACACACCATTGCCGCTACCGTTGCTGTAGGCCAATGCCAGTTCGGGCGCCAGGCCGCGGGCCGGTGCCGCCGACACAGGCAGAGGGATCTGCCAGCCGGCACCGCCGTCCGGCCCGCCGACCGACAATGCCCCCGCACTACCACCAAGGGTACCTCCACCCTTGGGCAGCGAAGGAGGTGTGAAAAACGGGTTCTCCTGGGCAACGGCCTGATTCGTCTCACTCATCATGCTGCGCGACCCCGCAGCACATCATGGGCGGTGTCGTTCTCATCCTCAGCCACCGTGAACCACGGGTAGAACTGCGTACGCCGCTCCCAGCCCGCCGCAGTGATCACCCGGTACACACGGCCTAAAGCATCATACAAGTGAGTGTCGGCGTAGACCCCCTCACGCGCGCTGGCGTCGAACACCGGGCGCCAGTCATCCAGATAGAATGGCAACCAGGTGCGTACGGCTTGCCCTTTGTTGTCGTACTCGGTCTTGCCGGTCACGGCCCAGCGCACCGCAGCGTGCCGGGTCACGGCCTTGCCATCGGTGCCCACCTCGAGCCCTCCCTCGGGCGTGCGCACCAGGGCATCACCTGGAGGGTGCAGGACTGCGGTCTGCAACAGATGACCGCTGCCATCGCTGTAGGTGATATTCAGGCGTACTTGCTGCTGCGGGTCACCGTCGTAGCGATCGGTCTGCAGGCTGCAGATATGCGGGGGTTCGCGCCCCTCGGCCAGATCCTGCAGCGCCAGGTCGTGCGCCCTTGCCATGCGTCGCAGCGCCAGTTCGCCGGTGCGGGTGGCCAAGGCGTTGCCCTGACGGTCACGCGCCAGGGGCATCCAGCTGTCGGCCACTATCCGGTGGGCGGTCGCCACGGGCACTTCGCCGCCCTTGAGCGCGAGCATGCCTTCGACCGTTTCCGGCACCGCAAAGGCTCGCCCGCTGCAATAGCCGGTCATGATGCCTTGCTCGGTACCATGGAAACGCGTTTGCGATACCCGGCCCAGGGCATCGATGGCCACTTCCCGCGTATTGTCGTTCGGGTCGACCAGCGCTGTCGGCGTCAGGTAGCGCCAGTCGTAGCGCAAGGTGGTTTCCAGACCGGCGGCGTCGGTCACCTTCGCCACCTGCAAGGCGTGGGGAGTCCAGTCGATCACCGTCTCGCCCATCAGTTCGCTTTCCCGCACGCCAGCCAGCCGATAGAAACCGGCGGCTCCAAGATAGCGGGCCAGGCCATGGCGGCCGGTGTATACGGGCAAGTTGTCCTCAGGCAGCTGAACAGTGTGATAGCCGGCCTTTTCCAGCATCTGCGCCAACGCCTCATCCGACATCAGGCCTTTGAACACGTCCACGCAGGCCTCATCCAACATGGCGGTTTCGGTATAGGCAGCCAGGGCCTGGCGTACCGGTGCAACGCTGGGGTTTCCTGCCTCGTCGCACCACTGGGTGCGGACATGGCTGGCCAAGGTGGCGCTGCTCAGGTATTCGAGGGGGCTACCTGCAGACGACAGGTTCTCGACGCTGAAACCGCCCATCGGTACCTGGGTAGGCGCCAGTTGCAGGACATCCGTGCGGGTCGCCTCCACCAGGCCTACCACATGGGTAGGGCCGGCGTCGAGGTTGCGTACCCGATTGCGCGACAACGTCAGCCAGGCGTGCTGCTGCTGAGGGTCGCGCGCTGCCAGTTCCAGGCCGTCGGGGAAGGTATCCGGATAAGGCGACGGCGTGGACGCAGGCCTGCGCGGGTAACGCAGCTCTACGCCGCGCACCACATTGCCGTAGCGGTCCTGCTCGAGCACGACCGACTGGGAGACCACCGGGTCCTGTGCGATGCGTTCGGTGGCGAAGGTCAGGGTTTCCACCGGCGTGACCAACGCCGCAGGCTTGCGTGCGTCTGCGGTTTGATACAGGCGTACCTGCCAACGCTGGCGGGTGATGCTGTAGGGCACCGAAGCCAATGCGCTGCCATCGAGGCCATAGGTTTCGGTGCGCACCGGCATGCCCTTCAGGGCACGCAGCAACCAGCGACGCGTCTCGCCTTCAGGTTCAACGGGGTCATCGCGTCCATCGGCCCCCAGGCGCGTGATACGCAGTGGGTTCAAGGGGAAGTCGCCCTCTGCCGAACCTTGCCCTGCAAAGGCACCTTCCTGGACGCTGTCATAGGCTTCGATGCCGCTCAGGAACCAGCTGTGTACCTGCGCAGCCGGCGAACGCTCTACGCCGGTACCCTGTGCATCACTCAGGGTGTCGGTCTGGATCAACCGGGTAAACCCACGGAACTCGCGTTCCACCCCGTCCCAGATACCACGCAGGTATTGCATGCCGCTGACGGTACGCATCCCGCTGATGTCGTCGATCGCCGTGACTCGGCTGAGCATGTGCACGGGGAACGGCAGGCGACTGAACGCCGGTTTGCCCTGGGCCTTGAGTGCCGCCTTTTCATCCAGCCAGCCTTGGGCCGAGCTGCGGTATTGGAACAGTGTGCGGCTCCCGGTATTGGTGCACACCTCGGCGAGCAGCCATGGCCGGGTATCGTTGAACCGATACGTCCAGGTGCGTGGCGTCATATGCGGCACGGTCAGCACCAGCTCGGCCGTGCCCTGGCCGCGCAGGTCGGTCACCTGCAGCAGGCAGGTGTCGTCGAGAGCGACCCCAGCGGGTGCCGGCACGGACGGCCCCTCCACGAAGCGGTTGCCGGACTCGCTGATGAATAAACGGATACGGTCCGCCTCTAGGTAGAGGATGTCGGTAGTGCCGCTACCGTCGGTGTCCCCCAGGAATACGCGCGACGCGACGAAATCGTTGACCGCGAAGCCTGGCACGCGCACCGGTTCACCGAAGCGGCCATGGCCGAGGGAGGGCCAGTAGGTCACGCCCTGGCCGGTGATTTCCACCAGGTGCTGCTGGCCACTGCCGGCAGGGTCGGCGAATGCCACCAGGCGGTGCTCGCCGCCTTGCATGGGTAATGGGGTCTTCCCGTCATAATTTGTTCCAACGGCCCTGTCCCAGCCCGCGCTCGCGGCGCTGGCCCACAGGCGCACACTTCGCGGCCCGATCATGACCATGTCCTGCAGGCCGCCTCCGGTCAGGTCGACCAGTTGCGCAGAGGGGTGCAGCAGTTCCGAGGGCATCGCCTGCAGCGCAATGAAGCTGCCCCATTGGCCATCCGGCGCCAAGGTGAAGCTGCCCTGCAGGCCGGGTTGGGTCACTAGCCATTCCGGGCGGCCATCGCCGTCGAGGTCGGTCAGCGACCCACCGACCAGCGAGGGAGCCAGGGGCAGTACCTGCGGCTCACCCCAGGTCACTGTATCGGTGGTGGGTTCCCCCTTGCGCTCCGGTGCCCGGTATCGCCAGGCGCCGCCGTCCTGGTACAACAGCCCAGGCAGCCCCTCTGCGTACAAATCGGCCATTTGCCAGTGCGGCGGGCTGAAGCCATCGAGCTCCGGCAGTGCTTCCCATTGCGGCGCCTCGCGCCCTGGGCGGCTCAGTTCGAACTCCACAGGTGGCAACGACAGCGGCGTGCCATCGGGCTCATAGGCGACCTGCCGAGCCGCCACCAGCAGGGTCGCCACGGCGGAAGGTTCATAGCTCAGGTGCAGCCGAGACACCAACATAGGGGTTGGGTCGCTTTGCCCTGCCATCATTCGGGTGCGATGCCACAACACGACGTCATGGCACAGGCGGCGGATCCGGTTGTTGAACCCCCAGCGCCAGAAGGACAGGCAATCCTCGCGCACCGACCATTGCGCCGTGCTTGCGAACGGCGGTGGCGTGTCCAGGTCGGTGCCGCGCTCACCGTAGTCCAGCAGCATCACGCTCATGAAATCGTCGGCACGAAAGGCGTGCTCCGGCACCAGCAGCGCAGTCGCTGGCGTGGCGTTCATGGCATAGACACCCGTAAGGTACTGGCTGGCGACCTTCGGATGGGCAGCCCGCTCGTCTTCGTCGCAGCCAGCTGCATCTTCGCCGCGGTAGGTGTACACCACATGCTCGCCTTTGGCGCTCACGGTTTCCTCGGCATACCAGCCGGCCACCCGCGCCGGGTCGTGCGGGTCGCTCAACCGGGCGCTGGCCGACCAGCCGAACAGCGTGATGCTGCCATCGGCGTGGTAGTTGAGCCAGAAGCCTGGCGATTCGGGTGTCTCCTGCGAGCGCCAATGCTCCAGGCGCTGATCCGGTGCGCCACTACGCGACACCCAGGTGGTCACGGTGTGGGGCGCCTGTACAGCAGAAAACGGCAGGGTGTTCTCAACCCGTGGCATGCCTTTGTCGCGCAGGATTTCTTCGCCATCCGGCCCCACCAGGCGGTCTTGCTCGTTGTAGCGAGGGATACCGAAACGGCTCATGCGGAACACCGCGGGCGGCGAGCAATTCCAGCCTGCGCCAAAGGCGCCGTTGCCCCCACCGGAGCTGTAGCCCAGCGTCAGCTGCGGTGACAGCTCACGCCCGACGGGCAGTGGCAATGGCAGAGACCAGCCCGCCGCGCCATCGGCGCTGCCGACGGACAACATTCCGCCGCCTGCGGAAACGGTGCCGCCCCCCTTGGGCAGCGCGGGTGGGGTGAACAGGGGTTCACGGCTCGTCCCGGGGGAAGCGCCAGGTGTATCGGACATGATCTGACTCCGTGTCAGCCCTCCCGGTTGCCCTGGGAGGTGAGGAAATGGAAGAAGCATCAGGCGTCGGCATCAGGACGACCAACGCCGCCTGGCAGCACGGCGATGCCGCAGAGGTAAGAGCTATCGATAGAAAAATCTTATGCGGGTACGCCAGGCCGATGAACTCGCAGGACTAGGAGCTATACAAGCCGTGCAGACCTGGACGAAACCTTCCATGACCCTCCCGGCCCACGACATCGGGAAGGGCTGGGTGATCCCTCACAAGACAAGGTATGCGCCGCGAATGCGGCTGGAGATAAGCCTGTTCGGCCAACGGAACTCCCAGCGGCCTTCGCCGCTCTTAACAACATGCAGTAAATCCCTTGGGCTTCACCTGGAGGTCTTGCCATGCGCCACTTACTGCTCGTCCCTTCGCTGTTGCTCCTGCTGCCAGCAGGCGCAGCCCTGGCCCGTGTGGATGCGGGCGATGTCGCCACGTCGGCGGGGATCTCCGCCTCGCTGTACTCAACCTTCAAGGACGACAAACGGATCATTCCGGCCAGGGATGAGCTGTCCGCCTTCATCGCCAGCGGTGGCGCCATCCGTGGCGCCTATGTGGAATCGGCACTGGAGCAGGCCCGCAAGGCCAACCCAGGCCTGCAGGTCAGTGACGAGGAGCTTGCCAAGGCCCTGCTTTCCCAGGACCAGCCGTTGACCGATAACTGAGCCCTGGTGGGGCTGCTTGGCAGCCCAACCGCGACGCAAGGCCGCTGCCACGGTGACCTACCGAGGGGCGCGACCTTGTGTCGCGAAAGGCGTGCGTAGCGGTCCCCTCGCCGCTTCACGCTGTGTAACATGGGCGCATCCGTCCCCCTTGCGATGTGCACCATGACCCACCCCGCCAATGTGCCCGACGCCCTGCCGCCCTCGGTAGACCGCCCCCACCGGGTGGTATTTCTCGCCTATCCGCAAATGGGCCTGCTCGACCTCACCGGTGCGCAAACGGTGTTCTGGGCCGCAGGCAAAGCCCGCGCCGAGCGGGGCCTGCCCGGTTACGAGATGCACACTGCCAGCCTCGAAGGCAACCTGGTCGCCACCGCCGAAGGCCTGGCGGTGGGCACCGAACCGCTGGAACCTTTGTTGCGCGACACCATCGACACCCTGGTGGTGCCCGGGGCACCGGAAATCGTCCGCACCCTGCCCGAACATGCCGAGCTGGTCGGCTGGCTGCGTCTGGCCGCCGCGCGCGCCCAACGTACCGCCTCGGTGTGCAGCGGTACCTTTCTGCTGGCCGCTGCGGGGTTGCTCGACGGCCGCCGCGCGGCCACCCACTGGGCCATGTGCGACGCGCTGCGTCGGCGCTTCCCCGAAGTCGAGGTGGATGCCGAGTCGATCTTCGTGCAACAGGGCAAGGTCTGGACCTCGGCCGGCGTCAGCGCCGGTATCGACCTGGCCCTGGCCCTGGTGGAACTCGACTGCGGCCGCGAGGTGGCCATGCAGGTGGCGCGGGAGCTGGTGGTGTTTCTCAAACGCCCAGGCGGCCAGGCCCAGTTCAGCGAACTGCTCAAGGCCCAAGGCGAGGACAGCGGCGCCTTCGAAGCCTTGCACCTATGGCTCAACGACCACCTGGGCGACCCGCACCTGACCGTCGAACGCCTGGCCGAGCAAGCGCGCATGAGCCTGCGAAACTTCACGCGTGTATACAAACACACGACCGGCCGCACCCCGGCCAAGGCCATCGAGGTGTTCCGCCTGGAGGCGGCACGGCGCCTGCTGGAGAACACCTCTCAACAGGTCGAGCAGATCGCCCGCCAATGCGGCTTCGGTTCGGAGGAGCGCATGCGCCTGGCCTTCCAGCGCCACCTGGCGGTGACGCCGCGCGACTACCGTGCCCGCTTCGCTCGCAGCGTGCCCTTGGCCGAAATCCAGGGATCTTTGGCCTAGGGCCGGGCACCCGCTGCGCTTAGCATCGTTGTTTCCAAGGCGCCGAGACAATGGGCGCCAGGCCTTCCCTCGCAATCGCAGGAGCACAACGATGAAACAGATCCTGATCATAGGCGCAGGCTTCGCCGGCCTGTGGAGCGCCCTGGGCGCGGCGCGCCAACTCGACCTACATGGCCGCGACGATGTCCGGATCACCGTGCTCGCGCCCCAGGCCGAGCTGCACATCCGCCCACGCTTCTACGAGCCCGATGTACATAACATGGCCGCGCCGCTGCAGGCGTTGTTCGATGCGGTCGATGTACGCTTCGTCAAAGGTACGGCCTACCGGATCGACGAGGCCTCGCGCAGCGTGGCCTACCGCGAACCTGGCGGGCGCGAGGCGAGCCTTGGCTACGACCGCCTGATCATGGCCTGCGGCAGCCAGCTCAACCGCCCGGACCTTGCAGGTTTCGAGCATGCCTTCGACGTCGACAAGATCGAGTCGGCCGTACGCCTGGAGGAACACCTCAAATCGCTCGCGGCCCTGCCCCCGAGCCCCGCACGCAACACCGTGGTGGTCGCCGGTGGCGGCTTCACCGGCATCGAGACGGCCACCGAGCTGCCCAGCCGCCTGCGGGCGATCCTTGGCCCACAGGCTGGCCTGCGTATCGTGGTGGTCGACCGCGGTGCGAGGATCGGCGCAGCACTGGGCGAAGGCATCCGGCCTGCGATCGAGCAGGCCTCCCAGGCCTTGGGCGTGGAGTGGATCTGCGGCGCCACCGTCGCGTCGGTGGATGGCGAGGGTGTGCTGCTGGACAACGGCCAGCGCATTGACGCCAGCACCGTGATCTGGACCGTGGGCTTCAAGGCCAACCCGCTCACCGAGCAGATCCACGGCGAGCGTGACCACCAAGGCCGCCTGCATGTGGACGGCAATCTCAAGGTCAAGGGCAACGACGCGGTGTATGCCGCCGGCGATGTGGCCTTCGCCGCCTGCGACGAGGTCGGCAACCATGCGGTGATGTCCTGCCAGCACGCCATTCCCCTGGGACGCTACGCAGGCAATAACGCCGCCGCCGAGCTGATCGGTGTGGCACCGATGACCTACAGCCAGCCTAAGTATGTCACCTGCCTGGACCTTGGCGCCTGGGGGGCGGTATATACCGAAGGGTGGGAGCGCAGGGTCTCGCCACCGACAGACAAGGCCGAGGCGAAGCAACTCAAGGCGCAGATCAACTCGGTCTGGATCTACCCGCCGGCCCCGGACCGCGCCAGTGCGCTGGCTGCCGCCGACCCGCTGATCCCGGTTGCCTGAGTGCCTTGACGAGTTGAGCGCTGTGCCCCTTGTGGGAGCGGGTTTACCCACTCTCACAAAGGGCCGGTGTTCGCCGCCCGTCACGCCAGTACATTTGCCCTTCGCGTCGAACCCATGGCATAGATGCAGGTCCACGATCTACGTGACCGCTTCGAGCCTTCAGGAGATTCCGCGCATGAGCAAGCCCTACGTTCCACCCAAGGTCTGGACCCACGAAGCGCCATCCGGCGGCCAGTTCGCCAACATCAATCGCCCGATCGCCGGCCCGACCCATGACCAGGCACTGCCGGTGGGGAAGCAGCCGTTGCAGCTCTATTCCCTGGCCACGCCCAACGGCGTCAAGGTGACCATCCTGCTCGAAGAGCTGCTGGCCCTCGGGCATGCGGGAGCCGAATATGACGCCTGGCTGATCCGCATCGGCGAGGGCGACCAGTTCTCCAGCGGCTTCGTCCAGGTCAACCCCAACTCCAAGATCCCCGCCCTGCTCGACCGCAGCGTCGAGCCGCCAGTGCGGGTGTTCGAGTCCGGCTCGATTCTGCTGTACCTGGCCGAGAAATTCGGCGCCTTCCTGCCCACGGGTGCCGCTGCGCGCACTGAGTGCCTGAACTGGCTGTTCTGGCAAATGGGCTCGGCGCCCTACCTGGGCGGCGGCTTTGGCCACTTCTATGTGTACGCACCGGAAAAGTTCGAATACGCCATCAACCGCTTCACCATGGAAGCCAAGCGCCAGCTCGATGTGCTCGACCGTCGCCTGGCCGAAAGCGCCTACTTGGGCGGGGCTGAGTACAGCATCGCCGATATCGCCGTGTGGGCCTGGTACGGCCAGCTGGTGCTCGGCAATCTGTATGGCGCCGCGGAGTTCCTGGCGGTGCATGAATACCGGCATGTGCAGCGCTGGGCCGAGGCGATTGCCCAGCGACCGGCGGTGCAACGCGGCACCCGGGTCAACCGGACCTGGGGAGACGAAGCCAGCCAGGTGCCGGAGCGCCATTCGGCGGCGGACCTGGATTGAGTGCATAGGGGCCGCGCTGCGGCCCAATCGCGGGGCAAGCCCGCTCCCACAACAACGCATAACTATTTGATTTTGCAGGCCCTTTTTGGGAGCGACGGTGCGGCGACCCGACTTGCCCCGCGATTGGGCTGCACCGCAGCCCGGCAATACCCGCCCCGCATGCACCGACGCACACTTCTCCCGCACCGACACTGCCGCCATGCAAATAACCATTGCCACGGTGCATGCCTGCGCCGGCCCTGGGCTTCTTGCTACACTCGCGCCACGAGTTTCCACCTGCATAACTGGTGACAGCATGATCGAGGTAACCGAGGTTTCCATTGCCGAGCTGCGCGACGCGCTCGAGGCCGGCCGCACGACGGCGGTCGAGCTGGTCAAGGCCTACCTGGCCCGCATCGACGCCTATGACGGAGCCGACACCGCCACCGCTCTGAACGCCGTGGTGGTGCGCAACCCTGATGCACTCAAGGAGGCCGAAGCCTCCGATGCCCGCCGGGCACAGGGCCAGACCCTCGGCCCGCTGGACGGCATCCCCTATACCGCCAAGGACAGCTACCTGGTCAAAGGTCTGACCGCCGCATCCGGCAGCCCGGCGTTCAAGGACCTGGTCGCCCAGCGCGACGCCTTCACCATCGAGCGCCTGCGCGCCGCTGGGGCTATCTGCCTGGGCAAGACCAACATGCCGCCGATGGCCAACGGGGGCATGCAGCGTGGCGTCTATGGCCGCGCCGAAAGCCCATACAACGCCGCCTACCTGACCGCACCGTTCGCCTCTGGCTCGTCCAATGGCGCTGGCACCGCTACTGCCGCCAGCTATGCAGCCTTCGGCCTGGCCGAGGAAACCTGGTCCAGCGGCCGCGGCCCGGCGTCCAACAACGGCCTGTGCGCCTACACCCCTTCGCGCGGCGTGATCTCGGTGCGTGGTAACTGGCCACTCACCCCGACCATGGACGTGGTGGTGCCATACGCCCGTACCATGGCCGACCTGTTGGAAATCCTCGACGTCGTCGTAGCCGACGATGCCGACAAGCGCGGCGACCTGTGGCGCCTGCAGCCGTGGGTACCGATCCCGGCCGCCTCGTCCGTGCGTCCGGCTTCCTACCTGGACCTGGCAGCCGATGCCAGCGCACTCAAAGGCAAGCGTTTCGGCGTGCCGAAGATGTACATCAATGCCGACCCCGAGGCCGGCACTTCGGAAAAACCCGGTATCGGCGGCCCCACCGGCCAGCGCATCAACACCCGGGCCAGCGTCATCGACTTGTGGAAGCAGGCACGCCAGGCCCTGGAGGCGGCGGGCGCCGAGGTGGTCGAGGTGGACTTCCCGCTGGTGTCCAATTGCGAGGGGGATCGCCCAGGCGCTCCGACCGTGTACAACCGCGGTATCGTTTCCAAGGAATTCCTGCACGATGAGCTGTGGGAGCTGTCTGGCTGGGGCTTCGATGACTTCCTGCGCGCCAACGGCGACCCGAAGCTCAACCGCTTGGCCGATGTCGATGGCCCACAGATCTTCCCCCATGACCCGGGTACGCTGCCCAACCGCGAGGATGATTTGGCAGCCGGCATGGACGAGTACGTCAACATGGCCAAGCGCGGCCTGAAGACCTGGGACCAGATCGAAACCCTGCCCGACGGCCTGCGTGGCCTGGAGAAGACCCGCAAGCTCGACCTCGAGGACTGGATGGACAATCTGGGCCTCGATGCGGTGCTGTTCCCCACTGTCGCCGACGTGGGCCCGGCCGATGCCGACGTCAACCCGGCCTCGGCGGATATCGCCTGGAGCAACGGTATCTGGGTGGCCAACGGCAACCTGGCCATCCGTCACCTGGGCGTGCCCACCGTGACCGTGCCCATGGGCGTCATGGCGGATATCGGCATGCCGGTCGGCCTGACCTTCGCTGGCCGCGCCTACAGCGACAACGACCTGCTGCGCTTCGGCGCGGCGTTCGAGTCCACCGGCTCGCGGCGCATGGTCCCACCGCGTACGCCACCGCTGGGCTGATCGCTACGCAGGGCCGCACTGCAATGTTCATCGCCGGCAAGCCGGCTCCCACAGGAATCGCGCCAGCTCTCAGACCTTTTTCAGAGCCTCCGCCATACCTGTGGGAGCTGGCTTGCCAGCGATAGGGCCGGGGCAAACCACTCAAAACAGGCGATCCCACCTGGCCAGGGCTGCCACAGGGACTGGGTTCCGGCCTGTCAGCCCTCGCCACGCCGTGGGGTACCCCCATGGCTGTGCTGACCACCGACCCGGGCCTTCTCGGCTCGATCGGTCTTCACATCCTGATTGGTGTTGCCCTTGCGGCCAGCCTCGCTGACTTTCTGTGGATCGTCGGCGAAGCCATGGCCAGCGTCACGGTGCTTGCTCATCGAAGCTCTCCTGATCGGTTGGGTTGCCTCACGTTCGAGCTTGCGCAAGGCCACAGGGTCCATTGCCGCGACCGACGGTCAGGGAAAAGAGGGCGCAAACGCGCCCTCCCACACCTTCAACGCACGGTGTATTGGACGTGCAGGATGATGTCGCTCAGGCTCTGCAACAGTGACTTCTGTTCGCCCTGGGCCTCGGCGAAATTCAGGGTCATGACTGTCTTGTCATCCGTGTCGCTGGCGTTCGCGATGCTCAACCCCTCGAACGGTAGCCACTGGGCGCTCCAGCGTGGATGCGAGTCGGCCCCATCCGGTGCGAACACACCACCGTCCTGCATGCCGTGGGAAATGGCGCTCTCGTTGCAGCCTGCCGGCAAGCCCGTGGCACTGGTCTGCAGCCGCGCTCGCACATCCTGGTAGGGCCCAAGCAGCGCCGGCAGGGTAACGGCGATGCGTCGAATCCGGCGCATGGCGTTCTTCTCGAAACCCGCCACCAGGCCCAGCTCCTTGAGGCCGAACTGCACGGACAGGTCACCCGTCTGGGCCAGCGTCAGGCTGCTCAACGGCAACTTGTCGACCGTAACCGATTTACCATCGATCAGCGCCTTGACGGCACCGTTCAAGGAAACGGCCTGGTCCCCTACCCCAGTACTGATCATTCTCCTTGCGCACCATGAAGGCGCCGTAACCACAGCGCGCCAAGGTCGGTACCTTCTGGTTTTCCTGGCCCAGCGCTGGGTACTTGTGAACCAAGGCGGTGACCCACTTGTTCTCTACCTCCGGTTGCTTCGCCTCAACCGTCAACAAGGTATCGAGTACCAAGCTATAGCGGTCAAGGGTTTCGTTGATATCCGCGATCTTCACACTCTTGAGCGAGACATCAAACTTCTGGAACCCTGCGGGTATCCCGGCCCCCGCTTTCACAGGCATGGCGTTGTCTACAACCGGCCTTCCCTCTCCATCGAACACCGCACAGGCATTGGCCGGCAGTACTCCCTCTGCGCTCCGCTTGCCTTCATCCACCGTGCGCCACCAGTATTCACACAACTCACCACGAGTACGCCCAATGAACCAGGATTTGCCAGATTTCTCATTGCGGCTGTCATGGTAGCCACTGACCGTCTCGAGGTTAGCCACCTCTTCGAACGCACTCAGGTAACCGTGAAAAGCATCGCCCACGGTGTCGGCATTGACCTGTGCCTGGCCGAGCATCTGCAGCATGTCGTCCATCGCCTTGGTCTGCCCCAGGCGTATGGTGGGGTCGATGTAGTTTTCCGGGTAGTACCTCAGCATCTGCCCGGCAGCCCAGGTCGCGTAGCGAGCGTTCCAACGTGACCAGTCCCGGAAGAATTGTCGATCCACCACCTCCTGGCGCAACGCCCGCTTGTCCTCAGGTCGGGAGAGGGTCCGATGGATATACATCTGCACAGCGGCAGTGGCTTCGGCAATGCGTGAAGTCACCACCTGCGCACTGTTGAGACTGTCCAGCAACAGAGGCCCTCGTCGTCCGTTTGGCAAGCACGCTTGAGGGTTGCCTTGATAGCGGCGTCCCTGTCGGCATGCGATGGGTGCAATTTTATGGGCTTGTTCTCGATGCCCAGCCCACCGTCTACCAACGCAGGGTCGTTGAACAGGCGGTCGAACTGGCTTGCCTGGCCGGCATGCACCGACTGCGAAATCAGCCCCCTGGCCATGACCAGCGCCTCTTCGTGGGAAATACCGTATCGTTTCACCAGCACAGCGGTGCGGAACAGCACTGCCAATGTTTCGTTGCTGATCTGGTTCGGGTCCACGCTGTCGACAATAGCTTGCAGTTCATGCGCTGGCAGGCCGGTCGCTTTGTAGAGACGAATGGCCTTGTTCAGCTTGAGTACGTACGAGGCGGCAGAAAATTTCTGGCACGAGCAGGCAAATGGATGCCGATGCTGGCCATACCCTCCCCCGCGGGATTTACGCCAACGGGTCGAAATCTCGAACGTTTCAGGCACATCCGCCCAATCGAAAGTCTTGCGGTACTCGATATTAGGCCGTAGCTCAGTCACACCAAAATCAGAGGCGCTGAGAGACATATTAAAAGCACCGCTCACTATAAATACATCAACGCGGGATACTTTCAGATTGAAACTCAGCAACCACTTGCCAGCTTCCAGGGGGTACAGCCGAACATAATTTATAAAGGCAGATGGGGCGCTCAGCGTCACCCTGTTTATGACGCCCCCACCCGTTTGAGCCCCTGCCTCCCTTTCCCGATCCAGCACCTGTTGGGCCTTCTCCAGCAGGATATCGTTGGAAAGGCTCAACGCGCTGCGCGGTGTGTCCAGGTTTTCCTGGCTCAACACGAGCCCCTTCAGGTCTGGACGGCGGTTGTCGATGTGCTATGGGCAATCCTTGCTGTAAAGCGCCTTGGCTTCACGGTACATGGCCACCAGATAAGCGGCTGGCGAAAACATCGATGCTACATCGCCAGGCGCGGCGTACTCCGCTGCCCGCCCGCCGAACCACTGTTCGGGGAATGGCAGCGTATTCGCCTGTTTTAAGGCGTCAAACACCAAGAAACAGCGACAACTGCAACATGTAGCCATTTTCTTATTTAAATCTTAGTGGCCTATTTTCGGGGTATGAACCGGCAGAAGTACCAGTACGCACATGACTGCAAACCATGCTTCGCACTTCAGCGTGATCGGCCATCCCAGGCGCTCGCCACGGGCCAGGCAAGCTGCCAGACGCCCTTCTACCAATGCCTACCGGGCGATTACGACAGTCACATTCTGCTGTTTTACTGAAGAACAGCACCTTGGCGCCCTCGAGGGGCACCCAGGGTAGTAAATGCGCTTGCAGGTCGGACGAAATGCGCCTTCCACCCTTTCGATCTGTGCCAAGTGAAGGCACAATGCGTGTCCTTTTTTTGGCCGGCCTGGCCGGGGGCCTTTAAATGATCAAGACGCCGTACTACCTCATCGACAAACAGAAGCTGCTGGGCAACATGCAGAAGATCGCCTACGTGCGCGAGCAGTCCGGGGCCAAGGCCCTGCTGGCACTCAAGTGCTTCGCCACCTGGTCGGTGTTCGACCTGATGCAGCAATACATGGATGGCACCACCTCCTCGTCGCTCTACGAGCTCAAGCTCGGCCGCCAGAAGTTCGCCGGCGAAACCCACGCCTACAGCGTGGCCTGGGCCGACGACGAGATCGAGGAGATGCTCGAGAACTGCGACAAGATCATCTTCAACTCCATCGGCCAGTTGCAGCGCTTCGCCGAGCGCTCCGAAGGCAAGGTCCGCGGCCTGCGCGTCAACCCGCAGGTGAGCAGCTCAGACTACTTGCTGGCCGACCCTGCACGCCCCTTCAGCCGCCTGGGCGAGTGGGACCCGGAAAAGATCGAGCAAGTGATCGAGCAGATCTCCGGCTTCATGTTCCACAACAACTGCGAGAACGGTGATTTCGGCCTGTTCGACAAGATGCTCACGCACATCGAGGAGCGCTTCGGCCACCTGCTGCACAAGGTCGAGTGGGTGAGCCTGGGGGGCGGCATCCACTTCACCGGCGAAGACTATGCCCTGGATGCATTCTGCGCACGCCTGAAGGCCTTCTCCGAAACCTACGGCGTGCAGGTGTACCTGGAGCCGGGCGAAGCGGCGATCACCCAGAGTGCCTCGCTGGAAGTCACCGTGCTCGACACCTTGTACAACGGCAAGCACCTGGCCGTGGTGGACAGCTCCATCGAAGCGCACATGCTCGACCTGCTGATCTACCGCCTGAATGCCAAGATGGCGCCCAACGATGGCGCGCACACCTACATGGTCTGCGGCAAGTCGTGCCTGGCCGGCGATATCTTCGGCGAGTACCAGTTCGACAAGCCCCTGGCCATCGGTGATCGCCTGTCGTTCATCGACGCGGCGGGCTATACCATGGTCAAGAAAAACTGGTTCAACGGTCTGAAGATGCCGGCCATCGTGGTCAAGCAGCTCGACGGCAGCGTCGAGGTGGTGCGCGAGTTCGGTTTCGAAGACTACGTTTCCAGCCTGTCCTGAGGCAGGCCCTTTGAGTAAGGAGCAACAGGTAAATTGAAGAAGAACGTTCTTATCATTGGTGCAGGAGGTGTCGCCAAGGTGGTGGCCCACAAGTGTGCGCAGCATAACGACGAGCTCGGTCGTATTGCCATTGCGTCACGGAACATCTCCAAATGCCAGGCCATCATCGACAGCGTCAAGGCCAAGGGTAGCCTGAAGGTACCCGCCGACATCCAGGCCTTTGCGCTCAATGCCCTCGATGTCGAGGCGACCAAGGCACTGATCCGCGAGACCGAATCGCAGATCGTGATCAACGTTGGCTCTGCCTTCCTCAACATGTCGGTGCTGCGCGCCTGCATCGACACCGGTGCCGCCTACCTGGACACCGCGATCCACGAAGAACCAGGCAAGATCTGCGAAACGCCGCCCTGGTATGGCAACTACGAGTGGAAACACCTCGAAGAGTGCCAGCAGAAGAATATCACCGCCATTCTCGGCGTCGGTTTCGACCCGGGTGTGGTGAACAGCTACGCCAAACTTGCGCAGCAACAGTATTTCGACCGCATTGACTCGATCGACATTCTCGACGTCAATGCCGGCTCCCATGGCAAGTATTTCGCCACCAACTTCGACCCGGAAATCAACTTCCGCGAATTCACCGGGCAAGTCTGGAGCTGGCAGAACAGCCAGTGGACCAGCAACACGATGTTCGAGGTCAAGCGCACCGACGACCTGCCGGTAGTGGGCTCACAGAACCTCTACCTGACCGGCCACGACGAAGTGCACTCGCTGTCGAAGAACCTCGACGTGCCGAACATCCGCTTCTGGATGAGTTTCGGCGAGCACTACATCAATGTGTTCACCGTGCTGAAGAACCTGGGCCTGCTGTCCGAACAGCCGGTCAAGACCGCCGAAGGCCTGGAAGTGGTACCGCTGAAGGTCGTCAAGGCCGTCCTGCCCGACCCATCCTCGCTGGCCCCGGGGTACACCGGCAAGACCTGCATCGGTGACCTGGTCAAAGGCACCAAGGATGGCCAGCCGCGCGAAGTGTTCATCTACAACGTGGCCGACCACGAAGAAGCCTTCGCCGAGACCGATAGCCAGGGCATTTCCTATACCGCCGGTGTACCGCCGGTGGCCGCGGCCCTGCTGGTCGCACGCGGCGAGTGGGATGCCAAGCGCATGGTCAACGTCGAGGAGCTGCCGGCCGAGCCGTTCCTCAAGGCGCTGGACGTCATGGGCCTGCCGACCCGCGTGAAAGACGAAAAAGGCGACCGTCCTTGGGACGCACAAGCCTAAGCTACGAACGGAAGGGGCGCCAGATGGCGCCCCTTCTGCTTTCAGGTCCAGTTTATTCGCAGATCCTGTTATCCCCGCTGTACCGGTGGGAGCGGGCTTGTCCCGCGATCAAGGGCGAAGCCCTTGCCAAGCGCCGGTGATATCAGGCCCGCCCCAATCGCGGGACAAGCCCGCTCCCACAGAGGACGACCACGGATCCTGCTACTTGCGCGCCTCCAGGATCAGGTTGAACGGCGTCTGCGTCGCCCGCCGGAACCGGCTGAACCCCGCCTCCTCGAACACCGCCCGCAAGCGCGCTTCCCCAGCCTGGGCCCCAAGGCCCAATCCCACCTCCTGGGACAGTGAGTTCGGCGTGCAGATGAACGTCGACGCCGCATAGAACAGCCGCCCCACCGGGTTGAGGTTGCCCTCCAGCGAGTCCTCGGCATAGGGCTCGACCAGCATCACCGTGCCGTCATTCTTGAGCGCCTGGTAGGCGTGGCGTGCCGCACCCACCGGGTCGCCCATGTCGTGCAGGCAATCGAAGAAGCACACCAGGTCGTGGTCTTTGCCCGGGTAATCCTTGGCAGACGCCTGCTCGAAGCGCACCTGGCTGGCTACGCCGGCTTGTTCGGCACGTTGGTTGGCAATGACGATCGAGGGCCCGTGGTAGTCGTAGCCGATGAACTGCGAGGCGGGAAACGCCTGGGCCATGACGATGGTCGAGGCGCCATGGCCGCAACCGACATCGGCCACCTTGGCCCCTGCCTGCAGCTTAGCGGTAACGCCCTCGAGCGCCGGCAACCAGTCTGCCACCAGGAACGTCCGGTAGCCGGGGCGGAAGAACCGCTCGGTGCCGCTGAACATGCACGGGTGGTGATCGCCCCAGGCCAGGCCGCCATCGCCGCGCATGGCCGCGACCAGCTTGTCTTTGTCGTGGAACAGGGACGCCACCACCGCCGCACCGCCGGCCATATAGGCCGGGGACTCCTCGATGGCCAAGGCCATGGCCTGCTCCTCGGGCAAGCTGAACGCGCCGTCCTGGTGGACCATGTAGCCCGCCGCCACCTGGGCGCTGAGCCATTCGCGCAACAGCCGCGGATGGCAACCGGTGCGCTGCGCCAACACCTCGGGCGTCACCGGTTGGCTGTCGGCCATGGCCCGGTACAGCCCCAGCTCGTCCCCCAGGATGACATTGGCCAGGGTCGCCGCAGCGCCCATGTCGCCCACCAGTTTGCCCATGAATTCATGAAGCCTCGACTCGTCCATGACCTACCCTCCTCTGCAAGAAGGCCACCGTCGGCGACGTCCGGTCCGGGGGGCGGTGGTCGGATGGATGGTGCGGGCCCCTTGCGAAGCGGGCCCGGAATTTAAGTCTAGACGAGCCATCGAGGTTGGCTGCGGCGCCTCTGATGTCATCCCTGTTCCATGCGTCAGGAAATCGCACCGCAACGCCTCAGCTGAGCGCCTTATGGCGCCGCGACCTGGGTTTCACCCTCCGTCGGTGGCGCCAGCTGCAAGGTCTCGTTGGTGTAGGCCCACTCCTCGTGAAGCTTGTCCGGGTGATCGTTCAAGCGAAGGCCATAGGACGGGATGATCTGCCGGAACTTCTCTTGCCATGGCGCGGAGGCGGCTTTGTCCTTGAATACCTTGTGCAGCAGGTCGAGCATGATCGGCGGTGCGGTCGAAGCGCCCGGCGAGGCGCCCAGCAGACCGGCGATGCTACCGTCCTGGGCCATGACCACCTCGGTACCGAGCTTCAATACACCACCCAGCTCGTCGTCCTGCTTGATGATCTGCACGCGCTGGCCTGCTTGCCAGAGGCGCCAGTCTTCCTTCTTGGCGTGCGGGAAGTACGTCTGCAACGCTTCGAAGCGGTCGTCGTCGGACTGCATGAGCTGGCCGACCAGGTATTGCACCAGGTCGAACTCACGCACGCCCACCCGCACCATCGGCCAGGTGTTGTGCAGCGACATGCTGGCGAACAGGTCGAGCAGCGAGCCCTCCTTGAGAAAGCGTGTGGAGAAGGTGGCAAACGGGCCGAACAGGATCATGCGCTTGCCGTCGAGCACGCGGGTGTCCAGGTGCGGCACCGACATCGGCGGTGCCCCGGTGGCGGCAATGCCGTAGGCCTTGGCCATGTGGCGCTGGGCAAGCTCCGGATTCTCGGTGACCAGGAACGAGCCACCGACTGGAAAGCCTGCGTAGTCCTTGGCCTCAGGGATACCGGACTTCTGCAGCAGTGGCAACGCGGCACCACCCGCGCCGATGAACAGGAACTTGGCGTCGGTCGCGGCCTTGGTGCCGTCCTTGAGGTTCTTGTACTCGACGTGCCAGGAGCCGTCGTCGTTGCGGGTAATGTCTTCGACCTCCGTGGACAGCTTCAGGTCGAAGTTCGGCCTGCCCTGCAGGTAGCCAACGTATTGACGGGTGATCTCGCCGAAATTGACGTCGGTGCCGATGGGCGTCCAGGTCACCGCAAGCTTCTGGTTGGGGTCGCGCCCCTCCATCATCAGCGGCACCCATTTGCGGATCTGCTCGGGGTCTTCGGAATACTGCATGGGTTTGAACAGCGGGCTTGCCTGGAGCGCCTCGTAGCGCTTCTTCAGAAACCGGATATTGTCTTCGCCCCAGACGAAACTCATGTGCGGCGTGGTGTTGATGAACGAGCGCGGGTTCTTCAGCACGCCTTGCTTGACCTGCCAGGCGAGGAACTGCCGGGTAATCTGGAACGACTCGTTGATGTCGATGGCCTTGGTGATATCGATCTTGCCGTTCTTTTCCGGCGTGTAGTTCAACTCGGCCAGAGCCGAATGCCCGGTGCCGGCATTGTTCCAGCCGTTGGAGCTCTCCTCGGCGACCTTGTCCAGGCGCTCGACCATTTCCATGGACCAGCCAGGCTCCAGTTCATTGAGCCACACCGCCAGGGTGGAGCTCATGATACCGCCGCCGACCAGCAGCACATCGACCTTCCTGGTCTCGGCGGCCTGGGCGCTGAGCACGCTGCACGTCAGGCCCAGCAAGGCCCATTTCAAGGTTCCCGTGATCTTCATGTGTTCTCCTGCGAGGCGTCTCGCCTCGATCTGTACTCCATGTATTGCCCGGGGCATATGCCCTGGAATCGGCCTCGCAAGCGAAGTCAGCCTTTTAGATAGTTAGCGCAACTTTCCAAGGGCCTCCAGTTGAAGTGCGCCCTATCGTTCGAAACAGCGCATTGCGAACGTTCATTGGCCTGGCGACGGCACCATTCGTCGCCAGGTTGCAAAACAGACTGGAGTATCCGCACGGCTTGCCACTCAGAAACCCTGTAGGGTCGGTTCGACTCTCCACATCAGGTCTTGGCCCGTCTTCGGACGGGCTTTTTTTAATGTCCCGCCTCAGGATGACGAGCGATGCAAACCACCCGAACACTTCTCGAAGCTCTGCTCCTGGCCTACGGCCCCGGCGGCCAGGAAGACGAAGTCCGGCAGATCTGCCGGGCCGCATTGGCCGAATGCTGCGATGAGGTGCAGGTCGACCGCGCAGGCAACGTACTGGGGCTGTTGCGCGCCGCAACGCCCAGCCAGCCGCAGGACAGCATCCGGGTCATGGCGCATATGGACGAGATCGCCATGATCGTGAAGCGGGTGAAGCAGGACGGCACGTTGGAGGTCACCGCGCTCGGTGGCGCACAGCCGATCAGCTTCGGTGTCTGCCCAGTGGAGATCCTGGCTGACCACCAGACCCTGCCGGGCGTGCTGTCGTATGGCTCGATGCATGCCAGCAGCGGCTCGGCCGTCGGTCAGCATGTGACTTCAGGCGCGGTGCACTGGCAGGACGTGCATGTGGTGACACGCAGCTCGCCTGACGACCTTGCGCGCCTTGGGGTGCGGCCGGGGACCCGGGTCGTGCTCAGCCGTCACTGGCGCCAGCCGTATCGCTTGCCCGATGCCGTGGCCGCGCATTTTCTCGACGACCGTGCGCCGCTGGTGGCGGCCATCGCCGCGGCCCGTCTGTTGCGCAGGCGACGCGATGAATTGGCGCAGGACGTCTGGTTCGTGTGCACCACGTTGGAAGAAGAATCCAATGCCGGCGCCATGTACGCCGCATCCAGACTGCCAGGCGATACCGTCATTGCCCTGGAAGTCGGCCCGGTGCTCGAGGAGTACGGCACGCGCCTTTGCGCCGATCCGATCGTCAATACGGGCGATCAGAAAGGCTATTACACGCCGTCGGTGGTCCGCGCGCTGATGCGCGCCGCCCAGCGCGCCGGCTATCAGGCTCAGGCCGCGCTGCTGGTGGATTTCGCCTCCGATGCCAGCGCGGTGATGAGTTCCGGCATTGCGGCACGAGCCGGCTGCCTGGCGATTCCGACGGAAAATACCCATGGCGTCGAAATTGTACTCGACGAAGGCATCGATGCCTGCGCGGCCACCCTGGTCGAATATCTGCTGGGGCCGGATGGGTGATCTTTGGCGTCTGCGCTGTGGAAAGGACCTGGAAACGCGACCGCATGGCAAGGGCTTCGCCCTTGATCGCGGGGCAAGCCCGCTCCTACAGGGATTTCGCGGGCCTACGGGCAGCGGTAGGCCTGTGGGAGCGGGCTTGCCCCGCGATGGGCCGCACAGCGGCCCCGGCAAGGGTTCAGGGTTGCTGGTAATGCGCAGGCGAGGTGCCCGGCTCGTGGTCATGCTCCAGACGCTGGACCTGGATGTCGGTGAATGATGACGCCTCTGTCCGATGAAGCCCTTGCAGGTAGCTGCGGGCATGCTCCTGGCTGACGGTTTCGTCATCGCTGCGCATTTCACAGGTGCCAGGCTGGTTATCGAGGATGTAGCTGATGAGAAACAGGTGCTGGGCCATGGTCGGTCACCTCGGCAGGTTCACGGCAGGAAACCCACGGCTGGGCAATACCAGCCGTGGGTGAAGGGTCAGGCAGCGCGGCGATCGCCCTTGAGCAGTTTTTTCTGTGCCTGCATGGCCTGGCCGAGCTCGTCGAGGGCTGCTTTGTCGAACAGCTCCTGCGCCCGCGGGAACATCTCGCCCTCCTCTTCTTCGATATGGTGTTCAAGCAGCTCCTTGAGAACCTTGACCCGGCCGGCGAACTCCACGGTATCCGGCTGGGTCTGCAGCAGGTCGGGCAGCACCAGCGAATCGACCGTGCGATGCTCTTCCTTGGCTTCGTAGTACATCTTCTCGTCTTCCTTGCCGCCGACTTTCCTGAGGGCGGGGTAGAAGATCTCCTCTTCGATGGTGGTATGGATCTGCAGTTCCTGCTCCAGGCGCGCCAGCAGTTCACTGCGCTTTTTCACCGCACGCTCGGTGGTCGCCGACAGGTCCGCCAGCAGCTTCTTCACGGTCTCGTGGTCATGGGTCAACAGCTCGATTGCGTTCATTCAGCACCTCGTCAGTTGCTCGAAAACACGGTTTGCCTTAGGTGGAGTCCTCCGTGCGAAGCGGGGTTCAATCCGTTTGACCGTTGGCCGCTCCAGCGCTATTTCGGGCCACGCTGCGGCCCCAAATACATGGCCTCGATGGATGAAAAGAATCGGCTAGTCATCGTCGCCATTGACCCGTCCAAGCTCCGCTGCAGTCAGCGGCTGGGCAGCAGGATCAGAGGCGGTCCTGGCCTTGAGCGCCTCCAGTGCCGCCGCCGACCCTTCGTCAAGCTGCACAGAGGCACTGCCATCTCCACCATCGACCGCCGGTTCAGGCTGGTCGACATAGACCCAGTCCTGGCCTTCGTTCCAGGCGCCCCGCACCTCTTCGCCCTGGGAGAGATTGAAGAAGGTCCTGTTGAAGGCAGGGTCCCCAGGCAGTTTGCCTTGCGGGAAGTTGGGCTGAATGGCATGCAGAGCCTTTTCGAACGAACGCTGGTGGGCGATCTCGCGGCTCATCAAAAAGCCCAGCGCATCCTTGATGCCAGGGTCGTCGGTCAGGTTGATCAGGCGCTCATACACGATCTTGGCACGTGCCTCGGCAGCGATATTCGAGCGCAAATCCGCAGTCGGTTCGCCAATGGTGTCGATGTAGGCCGCACTCCACGGCACACCTGCGGAATTGACCAGGGGGGCGCCAGCACCATACAACAGGCTGGTGATGTGGGAGTCATTGCCAGCGCCTGTCAGCGAGCGGTACAGTTCGCCCTCCTCCTCGGTGCCCTCGGCCAGGCGCCCCTTGGCCCCCTTGTTGAGCATCACCACGATCGAACCGATCACTTCCAGGTGGCTCAGTTCTTCGGTGGCGATGTCGAACAGCATGTCCTTGCGTCCTGGGTCGTCTTCGCTGACAGCCTGGGTGAAGTAGCGCATGGCAGCGGCAAGCTCGCCCTGCGGCCCCCCGAACTGCTCGAGCAGCAGGTTGGCCAGGCCTGGGTTCGGCTGGGCCACGCGCACCGTGTATTGCAATCGTTTGTTGTGCATGAACATCGGCAATCCCTCGTCAGGCAGCCAGGGCGCGGGCGCGCCCTGGCGTGGTTCAACACGGATCAGCGATTGTCGTCGTCACTCTTGCGACCACCGCCATGGCTGTGCTGGCCACCGACGCGGCCGGCCTCGGAGGCCCGTTCGGGATCGTTCTTGAAGTTACCGCCGGACATCTGACCGCCCTTGTGGCCAGCCTCGGCGGCACGCTCGGGGTCGTTCTTGAAGTTGCCACCGGACACTTGCCCGCCCTTCTGGCCGGCTTCGGCGGCACGTTCAGGATCGTTGGCGAAGTTGCCGCCCGATGCCTGGCCGCCCTTGCGGCCAGCTTCGGACGCCTTCTCCCGGTCATTGGCGAAATTGCCTGGGTTGTTCTGCGCGCTGCCGCCTTGGTTCTTACGGTCGTCTTGATTGCTAGCCATGATTTTCACCTCATGTCAGTTTCACACAGCTGAGTCTGTGTTCATGTACGACGCGAGGTAGCCCTGGCTGCGCTCAGTCAATTTACCGACCGGCTGACGAAATGCCTTAAACACTGGAGCAGGTGATTTCTTGCGTGCCAATACACCGCTCGACATCGATCATTGCGCGCCCCTGAGCGCGGCTTCGATCCTGGCAACATCGATCTTGCCCATCTGCATCATGGCCTCGAATGCCCGCCTAGCCGCCGCCCGATCGGGATGGTCCATGGCCTCGAGCAACACCCGTGGCGAGATCTGCCAGGAAATCCCCCACTTGTCCTTGCACCAGCCGCAGACACTTTCCTGGCCACCGTTGCTGACGATGGCACTCCACAAACGGTCGGTCTCGGCCTGGTCCTCGGTGCAGATCTGGAAGGAAAAGGCTTCGCTGTGGGTGAAGGCCTTCCCACCATTCAGGCCGACACAGGGGATACCAGCCACGGTGAACTCCACGGTGATCACATCGCCCGCCTTGCCTGACGGGTAGTCACCTGGCGCATGGTGCACGGCACCGACGGCGCTGTCGGGGAAGGTGTTTGCATAAAAAGTCGCCGCCTCCAGCGCATCGTCGTCGAACCAGAGGCAGATCGTATTCTTGGCGATCATGGCAGTTCTCCACCATCATGTTGGACAGATGCAGTCTAGCCCTTCGACCTTGGCTGGCGAGCGAACCTCGGGCCGTTGGTCCGTGTCGAACCACTTCCCCTTGCAACGAGACGTTAACGAACCATGCATTTGGACTTGATTCAGAGCCTGAGCCTGGCCGGCAAGGCCGATGTGCCCAACGATGATCGTATCGGCAGCGCCGAACGCCATGCCTGGGTCATCGACGGGGCCACCGACCTCGGGCCTGCGGGGCTGTTGGGCGAACGTGGCGGCGCGGCCTGGCTCGCCCAACAGGCCCAGCGCGCCTTCACCCTGGCCACGGGCCCTTTGCAAGCTGTGTGCGAGCACGTGTTCGACGACCTGGCCTTGGCCTATGCCCGCGACCGCCAGCGTGACCCCATCGCCGGATGGGAACTGCCCCGTGCCGCCTTTGCGGCGGTGGGCCTTGAAGGGAACGAGCTGGTCTGTGCCCACCTGGCCGACTGCGTCGTGCTCCACCGCAGTGCCCAGGGCATTGCCTTCCTGACGCCCGAACCGGATCGCGAAGCCGAACGCGCCGAGGCGGTAGCCCTGGGGCCCGGCACCGGTGCCCATGGCGTGCGCACACCTGCGGTGATCGCAGACCGACGCGTAGCCCGCGAACGCCCGAAAGCCGTGCTTGGCGTGGATGCGCGGCTGGCAAAGGCTGGCACCTGCTACAACCGTGTCCCGGTCGCCCGAGGCGATGACCTGGTGCTGATGAGCGACGGTTTTGCCGCCTTGTTCGACACCTATGAAGCCTGCACCCCCGCCTCGTTCATGACACAGATGCTCGCTGACGGCCTGGGCGCCCTCGCCCAGCTGCTCAGGCGTATCGAGCACGACGATGCCGCCTGCATGCGCTACCCGCGCTTCAAGATGAGCGATGATGCTTCGGCCATGTGGTTGCGGGTAGGCTGAGCCGCGGCCGCGTCGCCACGCCCCATTTCTGTAACAGGCTTGCCTCGCGAAGCCTCAGCGCGCCTTCGAATGCACCTGGGGTCCCCCTTGCTCCGACATCATCCGTACCAACACCTCGTTCTCCACCGGCCTGCTGAGCAAGAAGCCCTGCACTTCATGGCACTGGTCGTCACTGAGCAATGCCAGTTGCTCGGCGGTCTCGACCCCTTCGGCGGTCACCGTCATGCCCATGGCGTTGCCCAGGTTGATGATCGCCTGCACCACGCTGCGGTCACTGCCGCTCTTGCCCAGCGACTGGACGAAACGCTTGTCGATCTTGATGCTGTCGAAGGGGTACGTGCGCAGGTAACCGAGCGACGAATAGCCGGTACCGAAGTCATCCATGTTCAGGCGCACACCCAGCTCCTTGAGCGCATTCATGGTATGCAGGGCGCCTTCGATGTCGTTGAGCATGACGTTCTCGGTGATCTCCAGCTCCAGGCGGTGGGCTGGCAACCCCGTGGCCCGCAGTGCATCGCCCACGTCACGAACCACGTCGCTGCGGCTGAACTGCGCCGGCGACATGTTGACCGAGACCATGATCGGTTGTGGCCAGTCCTTGGCCCTGGCACAGGCTTCGCGCAGCACCCAGTTGCCGAGCAGCACGATTAGGTCCGACTCCTCGGCCAAGGCAATGAACCGGTCCGGGCGCAACAGGCCGAGCCGGGGGTGCTGCCAGCGCACCAAGGCCTCGACCGAGGCAACCGTGGCCCCATCGACCTTGAAGCGAGGTTGGAAATGCAGCACCAGTTCGCCACGCGGGATGCCCTCGCGCAACTCACCTTCGAGCACGCGCTTGTCCATCAGCGCCGCGTTCATTTGCGCCGAGAAGTAGCGCCAGGTGTTCTTGCCGGCCTGCTTGGCGCTGTACAGGGCCACGTCGGCGTAGCGGATCAGGTCGCTGGGCGTACCGGGGTATTCCGCCGACAGCACCACACCGAGGCTGACCCCGATCTGCACGGTATGCCCTTCCACCTGCATCGGCCGCTTGAGCGCCTCGATCACGCGCAGGCAGAAACGGTCCATGTCTTCACGGTCACCCGGACGGGCCAGCACGATGATGAACTCGTCGCCGCCCAGCCGCACCACCAGGTCGCTGTCACGAGTGGCCTGGCCGAGGCGTGCGGCCACCTCGATCAGCACGGCATCGCCCGCCGGGTGGCCAAGGCTGTCGTTGATCGGCTTGAAGTTGTCCAGATCGAGCATCAGCAGCGCTACCTGGGGCGTATCCAGACCTTGACTTGTTTGTTCGAGGAAACGGAACAGCTTGTTGCGATTGGGCAGCCCGGTAAGCGCATCGTGCAACGATAAGTGCTGTATCTGCGCATGAGCGGCCACCTCATCGGTAATGTCGCTGCAGGTGCCCCTGAAGCCCGAACACACGCCCTGTTCGACGATGGCGCGTGCGGCGATTCTGCAGATCCGCTGCTGATCCATGTGGTCATTGTACTGGCAGCGCAAGCTGCCGGAGGCACCCGTGGCGGCCAGGCCGTGCAACCAGGTCTCGACGTGGCTGGTATCGCAGGACAACAACTCGGTGATCGGGCGCTGCAACCAGGCCTGTACGGCATGCCCGGTGAGTTCCGCGAAGCGTGCCGACAGGTAGGTCAGGTGCAGTTGGGCATCGGTTTCCCAGATCCAGTCCGAGGCGGCTTCGGCAACGGCCTTGAAGCGTTCTTCGCTGGTTTCCAGTGCGGCTTTGGAGGCGGCCAGCTGGCGGTGGCTGCGGTCGATGCCGGCACTGGCGCGCATCGCGTGGCGGGCAAACAGCGCCATGGCCAGGGCGATGAGCAACAGGGCCACGGCCAAAGGCGGGATGACCGTATGGATCAGGGCCGTGCCGGGTTGTGGGATCGCCCAGGTCAGCGCATGGCCGCTGCCCTCCAGCGGCAGGAACCCGCGTCCGGGCACTTCGACGGCCACATCGCGGATGACGAAACCGGACAGCCCCACCGACCGGCCCAAAGGCTCGAGCACAGCGGGCGAAAGCACGCGGATGAACACCAGCACCGCGGTAGGCTGTGGCAGGTGGTGGGCCAAGTTCGGTGGGCGGATCACCGCCGCAACGAATACCGCCGGTTGGCCACGAAACACCAGGTAGCCCGACGCAGCCTGCTCGGTCTGGTCGGCCACACGGGCCAGTTGCAGCACACGGTCGGCACTGGCGCTGTGGCGCGCCAGGCCTTCGTCGCTCAACTGCCCTTCAAGGATGGCGTAATGGGTACCGTCGTCGTCCAGCACATAGACACCGGTATAACCGTTGGAGGTGTAGAGCGTGGCCCCGACGTTGTCTTCGTCATAGGCCCAATGGCTGTCGACCGGCCCTGCCAAGTGGTCGTAGGCAGCTTGCCAATGGGCATGGGTCAACAAGAAGCTCCTTTCGTTTTTCTGCAGCTGGGTCAGGGCGGACGCGGCGTAGAAGCGGCTCTGCTCCACCTCACGCCGATCCAAGGCCTCGGCGAGGCGGTAGAGCGATACCAGGCCAAGCGTCAAGGCCACTACCAGCACACCGGTAAACACCAGAATCAGCTGCCGCACTACGTGGCTGCGGGTCGACATTTCATTGCCAGGCGTCACGTCCATTCATTCACCAAGCTGCCAGGGGTTCCCAAGGTTGACCGAATGGTCCATGCAGGCGATCAATGGAGCTGACGACCGGCACGCCATTGTGCCGGTCTTGGGGGCGAGGTGGTGCAGGATCGCGGGACAAGCCCGCTCCCACAAGACCTACAAAATCAAATAGTTACGCGTTGTTCTGCGGGAGATCACTCAGCCCTTCCGGGCTGCGCTGTCGCGCAGAGAACAAGCGGCTAACGCCGCCCCCCTGTGGGAGCGGGCTTGTCCCGCGATCAAGGGCGAAGCCTTTGCCAGCAAATGCGAAGGTACGACTTGTTTTACTGTGGAATGCACAACCCGCCTAGCGGGTCCCCACGATGATGCGTTGTCTTCGCAGGTCCTCCAGCAGCGCCAACCCATGGCGCCGAACCTCTTCCCCACCCAACGCCTGCAAGCGCTCGCGTCCAGTTCCCGGCAACCCTGCCAATAACTGATAAGCCATCGGTGTCAGCCGGGCAAAGCGCACCTGAAGCTGCGCATCCCGATACACCAGCAACAATGTAGGGGCTTCAGGCGGTTCGACGGGTTGGTGGTCAGGCCCGATGCACTCCACCGGCCAACGATAGGCAAGCACCCGAGCCAAACAGGACAACAAGGGCTCGCCCTCGAGCAGATCGCCATCGGGCTGGTGCGGCGGATCCTGGGCATCGCTCAGGTACAGCGAGGCTTCGATCCACTCGTAGTGGGCCAGTTCGAGCTGCCAGGGGGCGTCGGGTTCGATACTTTGCAAGTAGTCGATGAATGTCTCGGCGATCTCGGTGAACAGTGGTGTCTGGCACCGGTGGTGTGCATAGAACGCCCGCACCCGTGCGTGCCAGCGGGCGTCGCCGAGCGTCTGGCGCATGACCGGGAAACAGCCGGCCAACAGGCCCTCGATCGAGTTGTAGAACAGCTCGCGATAGACCTTCAGGCGTCGTGCCTCGATCCCCGGCGGCGGCGGGTTGCCTTGGGGATCGCGAATATGGCGGGCCAGGGCGTACTGTTGGGTGCGCAGGGTCTCAGACATTGTGTACGCTCCTGACCGCGTCCTGCAGCGCACGGATGCGCGCTGTCTCGGCCAGTAGTTCGGCCAGCGGCGGGTAGTTGAAGTCCCGCTCCAGTACTGTCGGCTGTACGCCGAAACGCTGGACGGCGAGGGAGAACAGCAACCACACGGCATCCTTCACCGCAGCGCCGTGGGTATCGATCTTCAGGTCCGGCGCCTCGTCGTAATGGCCGGCCACATGCATACCGACCACGCGCTCCAGAGGCAGCCCGTCGAGAAACTTTCCGGCGTCGTAACCATGGTTGCAGGCATTGACATAGACGTTGTTGACGTCCAGCAGCAAGTCGCAATCGGCCTCGTCGAGCACGGCACGTATGAAATCCAGCTCGCTCATGGCCTGGTAAGGTGCGGCGTAATAGCTGATGTTTTCCACGGCGATGCGCCGCCCCAGCAAATCCTGGGCCTGGCGAATGCGCGCCGCGACATGGTGCACCGCCTCATCGGTGAAAGGGATCGGCATCAAGTCATAAAGATGTCCGTCGTCGCTGCAGTAGCTTAGATGCTCGCTGTACAGGCGCACCTGGTAACGCTCGAGAAATTGCTTCGTGCGCGCCAGAAAGCCCTGGTCCAATGGCTGGCTGCCCCCCAGGGACAATGACAGGCCGTGGCAGGCGATGGCGAAACGTTCCGCCAGCTGGTCCAGGCCTTGGCCGTAGACGCCACCGATGCCGATCCAGTTTTCCGGCGCGCATTCCAGGAAATCGACAGCGCCCTGCTCCATCGCCAGCAATTGGGGCAGCAGACCGCGACGAAGGCCGAGGCCTGCCTGTAGAAGAGTGTCGTTCATGTAGGTAAGCTCCACTGATCGAACAGGTCCGGGCCTGTCCTTGGCAGTGGCACCAAGGCTTGCCGGCTATTGCGACAAGCCTCGGTGCAACTGATCGATCGCCAGGGCGTCAGCCGTGGGCCTTGCCATCACCGCCGCACTTGCCTTCGCCACACTTGCCCTCGGCCTTGGTGGCTTTTTCACCGGCACCGCATTTGCCTTCACCGCACTTGCCTTCGCCTTTGCTGGCTTTTTCACTGGCGCCGCACTTGCCCTCGCCACACTTGCCCTCGCCAGCCACCTTGGCTGCGGCCAGTTGGTACCCCTGGGTCAAAGGTTCAGCCGCGAACGCGGTGTTGCCAAGTACCATGCCGCCGATCAGAGCGGCGCCGAGCAGGCCAAGGGTATTTTTCGACTGTTTCATGGTGATGCTCCACTTGTGGTTGGAAAGTGGAGCCATTACATCGCGGCGGTGTATCGAGGGTGTATCGGCAGCGGCGGGATTTTGTATGGGAATGGTTCACGCCATGGGGTTGATACAGTGTGATACATGAATTTGGCCTGGGCGCTTGGGCCCAGGCCAAGGGGTAGTCAATCCTCCAGCGGCTTGGGCGGGGCCGCCGGCTTGGCGGGCTTGGCAGGCTTGTTGTCCTTGGGCTTGGCTTCGCTGGACGTCGCCACAGGCTCCGGTGCGGTCACCGCCTTCTCGGTGGCGGGTAATTCATCCACGGCCTTGAAGATCACCTGGGGATCGAGCTTTTCACCACTGTCGTCGTCCTTGAGCACATGCCGTTCACCGTCCTTGCCCACCAGGATCACCTTGGTGCCTTTGCTGGCCCCGAGCTTGAGCTCGCGGATCAGCGCCATGGTGGTCTGCTGCTCGAGGTTCTTGTCCTCACGCTTGCCCATCATGTTGGCGACACTGTAGAGCACCAGGCTGCGCTCCTTGAAAGCGGCCTGGGTGGCCGGGTCCTTGAGGGCCTCGTTCAACCCGCGCAAGGTCGGGTCGGCGCTGCTGGGTGCGATGATGACCAAGGGCCTGGCCTTGCCCAGTTCCTTGGCCAGCGGTGCGTCGCTGTCCGCGGCGAACAGGGGGCCAGCGAAGGCGAGCAAGGTGGCGAGGGTCAGTGACCGAACGAGCATGCGCATCTCCTTATTTTCTCGAAACAAAGACTACAGGTCAGGAAGAAAGATCCGACGTGCGAGCCTAAACTACCTCTCAAGACAGGTGGATAGGCGAAAGGTAACTTGCCATTACTCGCTCCCCCAGACCGGGCCTACAGCATCCGCGGAAAATACTGACGACCAAGGTGAGCATAGCCCAAAGCTGCCAGGCCCGTGGCCCCTCCTGGCATCAAGGCGCCGTGCCACCCGGCCTGGGCGGCGGCGTTTCCAGCGCCGCCAGTGTCAGCTCGAGCATCAATGCACGACGCGCCGCGCGCTGTTCGTCACGAATACCGGAAGCGCGTTCCAGCTGCTCGCCCAGCAACAACGTTTCATCATCCAGCACGGCAGCCAGGCGTTGCTGGAATGGCGCATCGAGCGCCATCAGGCGGTCAGTGTGGATGCGCTCCAGGCAAGCTTGCCAGAAGGGTCTGTCGACCAGCGACTCAGCCAAGCGTCCCGGCGTCTCGGCTGCCAGCACGCGCTGGTAGGCACGGTCCAGCATCGGGCCATCGACACCTGCGACCTGGGCATAGCTCATGTCGTCGCTGCCAATGGGCAAGTCAAGGCGCTCGCGCAAGCCTATGCGAAAGGCCAGCCCCACTTCGCTGCCCTCCGCCTCCAGGCCTCGTGCTCCGGCGTCCAGCAGGGCGATCCGGTCCACTTCTTCGAGGCGCCACAATCGACGCCCCAGATGCAACAGGGCCTGCTCCGGATGCCCCTGGGGATCGGCCTGCGCCCGATACACCAGCATGCTCACCTCAAGGTTGTCGAAACACCAGGATGCGCCATCCTGGCATCCCCATTCATCGTTCGCGACATCGAACAGCTGCCGGCGCAGCACGGGGTCGTCGGCCATGGCGCGCAATACCCCCAGTACCCGGTAGGCCATGGCCTGGGGGTTGCGCCGGAAACCTTCGGAGCGCAGCAATTGCCGCAATACCCGGAAAAGCCGCTCGCCCCCCTCCTCGCTTTCCACTACGCTCCAGCAGGCCAGCAGCCCGCCACGTCCCTGCGAGCCGATGGCCTGGCTCCAGAGCTGACGAGGGCTTATCGGGTGCTCGTCGGGATCGTCGGCGTGCGGCCAATCGTCCAGCTGTTCGGCGAGGCGTCGCTGGCCACAGGGGTTACCCGCCAAGCGCAACCTGCGCCTCACATCCATCGGCGCCAGGTCATAGGCCGCAGGCAAGGCATTGATCCGGTTGTCGCGCAGGTCGGCATAGACCAGTTGAGGAAGATCCAGCAGCGCCTCTGGTAACTGGGTGATTCCGGTGTTGCGCATGTCCAACCGCAGCAGCTGCTCCAACCTGGCCAGGGAAAAGCTACGCCCCAACGGGTTGTGGGAAAGGTCCAGAAGCACGAGATGGACACACCGGCTCAACGTGACCGCCTGGGGGCCATCGAGCACGATCTGGTTGTCGACCAGGATCAACTCGTGCAGATGCTCCAGGCGCATCAGTTGCTGCGGGACCCGGGTCAAGCGGTTGCCGCCCAGGTCCAGGACCTGCAAGCGAGGAAAGGCTCGCCAGAAGCTGGCCGGTATCTGCTCCATATCCATGTCCATGAGCAGCAGTTCGACGACATGGCCAAAACTCACCTGCGCGGGCAATTCCGGCAGTTGACCGATCCGCATGCCTTGAATGGTCAGGCGAAAGTGGTTGGACAGCGGGTCAGGATAGGGGCCGACGATCCTCACACGTCGCCAGCAGTTGTTGAATGCCACACGGACGCTGTCTCGAGCCTGCCGGACAACGCGACTGGCCGGTTGCTCCGCCCACTGGGACAAGCAGTCCTCGAGCTCGTCAAGCTCCTCGGCCAACCTGTCCAGCTCGCGGTGCACGCTACGCCCCGACTGACGTACCGTATCGATCCACTGGGTAACGTTCTGTTCGCTGAAGCCCGGGTACAGTTCACGGACCCTGGCGAGCAATGCCTGCGCCTGCCCTCGGCGCCACTGCCGCCTCACCGCGCCATGCCCACTCAGCGGATAGCCGACTCGACCGTCGGGCTGGCGCCAAGGCAGCCGGTAGCGGCCCCCCTGGTCGTCGTGCAGCGAACGCACCACTTCAGTGCGATTACGCAGGGCTTGCCGGCCCAGCAGCACACGCAGGTTATGCGCGAAGGGCTCACCGATGCCCATGGCCTGGCGCTGGTCATCGGCATAGGCACGGGCCATCATCTCGAACAACTCACCAGGGTCACCCAAGGCGATGCCCTGCGCATCGTGCAGCATGAAACGGCCATCGACATGGGCCAGGTCCCATGCCTGGCGCCCTTGGTCGAGCGTAAGCAGCTGCGGGCCTTGTGCATGCGCCTCGAACAGGCGCCAACGCACCCCCTCGGCCGCGCCGGGCAGATACCTGAGCATGCCGATCGCGACCCGGGCCAGATCGCGGGTTTGAGGAGTATCGAGGAAAAAGGCCTCATAGACACGCACCACGCGCACGTGCAGCGCCAGGGCGGCCCCCGCCTCGGCCAGCTGCAAGCCGATTCGCCCGCTTTCGTGCAGGCGCTGCAGATCAGCGCTACCCGCCGCGTCCAGGAGCGCCCTCGCCGCACGTGGGTGCAGGCTCGGAAAAGCCCGGCGCAATACGCCCGACGGGCCGTCTTCGTGCTGCTGTGAATCATAGAGACGTTGCAACAGTAGGCGACGATCGCACCATATGCGCTCAGCCAGTTGCTGATCAGGCAATGTCGCCGCGCCAGGCAAACGCTTGGCCTGCAGCAACGTCACCGGGTCCTCGCCGCCACGGCCGGAACGCAAGCTGCCAACCAAATGGCGGATGCGTTGGTCCAGCAAGGTGCGCTCGACGGTGTCCAGCAAAGCGGCATCCGGTGCCTGGTCATGAACGTGCAGGGCCCGCAGCTGGTCCTCATCGAAACCATGGATGGCCAGCACCTGGTCGATCTGCTCGTCATCGAGTTCCGCCAATTGGCCGCCGAGGCGGCGGAACAGGTAATGGGGCCCCTCCCATTCGAGCGGCTGCTCCGACCCCAAGCGCCAGGCGCCAGCACCGTTGCTGCGCAACAAGGGCGCGTGATCGTTCTCATGCAAGGCTGCATCTTCGCCTTGCGTTGTGTCGGGCAATAATTGCCAGCGCCTGTCCGCCGCCCGCTGTCGGACTCGGTAATAGTGGCCGTCCATCCGGATCCAGGCCATCCCGGACAGGTGGAAGATACCTGCTCGATCAGGTATCGCCATCGCCGGGGGCGCCTTGCGCCGGTAGCGTGTCAGGTCCTGGTTCCAGAGTTTGAGGGTTCCACCCTCCAGCCGCGCAGGCACCAGGCCATCCACCTTGGCCGAGCGGCGCCACGCGCGTTGAACGGCGACCCCGCCTGCGGCGAACGAACCCATGATGGCCAAGTCCCGGGCAACGTTCATCAGGTGCCCTAGGGCATCGCGCGTGTCGCCTTCGCGCCAATCCTCGAAGCCTTGAAATACTTCGCCAAGCAACTCCCAAACCGTCAACGCCAACAGCGTCGAACCTATGGCCGGCACGTAGAGCCCTGCCAGGGTGAGCAATGTCCAGCCTTGTGCAGCCAGGCGTTGGTCATGCTCTCTCTGGGCTTGCCGGTCCAACGCCGCGACAGGCGCCGCGATCAATGCTGCGTCGTCCTTGATCTGGCGTATGCTCAACGCCGCCAGGCTGTCGAACAGCGGCCCGCTGAAGGCACGCGTGTATTCATAAAGGTCGATGTTCGCCCAGACAGGCAAATCGCGATAACCCGTGATGATCGTGGAGAAGAACCGTTGACTGTCGCGCCGGCGCACGAAACGGCTGAAGAATCGCTGATAGGCCGGGCTGCGCAAGCGTTGTCCCAGCACGCTCCTGGCGAAACGCTGCAAGCTTGGAAAAGCACTCCAGGGGCCGAAGGGATCACCGGGGATGTACACCAGCACCCGCTTGCTGGAGTTGAACACAAGCCCCTGGTCGATGATGTCCAGGACAACGATCTGGCTCAGGTAGCAGCCCAGCACCTGCAACTGTTTGGCAACGACGGGCGCGCCTCCCAGACGTGGTCGTTGGTGGTTCTGGCACAAGGCGACGACCACCTGTAGCTCTTCGTCGGTCAAGCGACCTTCGGCCCCTGCCCGGTAGGCATCCACGAGCATCGCGTAGCGTTGTGCATTGGCCAGTTGCGACAGCGGGGCTTCCTGCGCGCGATCGTCATCCGGGGGCTCGAACACAGCCTGCAGGTGTCGTTGATAGCAGCCCCCCAGATCCAGCGTTCGACACAAAGCCGCGAATTCGACAGCCGACAATGGAGACGCCTCACCTGGCTGCTGGCTCGTCAACCGGTTGCCGCGTGGCTGCCCTTCATCGGCAGCCTCCTGGGCGGTGAAATTGCGCAGGGCAGCTTCAAGCAAGGGAACCTGCTCGTAGACCACTTCGGTCAGGTGCACGCCTACGGGCTGTTGGTTGATGACCACCTCATGACGCCCTACGCGTAGCGTCCAGCGCGCCGTATCGAACGGCACGTTGAAACGCTGCTGCAAGGCCGACTCCAGGGCCCGCCGGGTGAAGGCCCGAATGTCTTCGACCTTCGACAGCAGATCATGTACCCGCTGCCGGTACTCCAGGCTCTTGCCCAGGGCCTGTTCCAGGTCATCCAGACGGGCTGTTTGCGTGGCTCGTAGCCAGCCAGGCAATCGTGCCCCCACAAGGTGATCCTGGTAGGCCTGGGCTTGGGCATCGAGCTGCCTCATTGCCTGCTCATCACGCGCGCTCATTGTCCGGTCTCCTGGTGAACATGAGCGTGAGCCTAGGTACCAGGGATCGCCAGGAGGCGCTAGATACCTACCGCCACAACACAGGCTCGCCGAACGAAATCAGCGTTCGGGGGCGCCTTGGGCGGCGGGCGCCAGTTCCATGGCTTCACGGGTCAGTTCCAGCATCAGGTCTCGCTCGCCTTGGGCACGCTCCTGGTTCACCTGGTTGATCCGTGCAAGGCGTTCGGCCTCGGGAACTTGCTCATCCTCCATCAAACTTTCGACCCGTTGATGAAACGGTGCATTGAATTCATCGAATCGACTGCTCTGGGTCCGGCGCAGGTGCAGTTGCCAAAAGTCGCGGTCCACGAGCGACGCTGCCAGGCATTCCGGCGTCTCGGTCTCCAGCACCCGGGCACGGGCGGATTCAATTTGCCAAGCCTCGACATGAGCAAGGTCCAGAAACTGCATTGCACGGGTCTGCACCGGCAAGTCCAGGTCGCTACGCAGCGCAAGACGGTAGGCCAGGACGATTTCGATTGGGTCGATTTCGTCGATTTCGCCAGGGGCGATTGCTGACGCCAATCGCGCCTGGATATCCTGCCGGGCGATGCCATCGAGCGTCTCCAGCCGCCAAAGCTGTCGCCCCAGATGAAGCAAACCGTGCTGCACGTCACCTGAGGCAGGCTGCTGTGCCTGCCATACCAGCGCCCGAACTTCCAGATCACTGAACCGCAGCGCTACGCTGTCGACGCAGGTCAAGGCCCCGGCATTGACGAACAATTCCTCGCGCAACGCGGGGGCGCGGATGATCGCATCCAATAGGGCATATACCCGGTTGGCCAGGTTCTGGGCGCCAATGCGCTGCTGGAACTCGGTAGTACCCAACAGATCCTGCAGCAACGCAATGAATTCCTCTGCGCCCGGCAATCCCTCGGCCTCGGCCCACAATGCCGCCATGTCGTCCCGCTGTTCACCGCTGATCGCATCGATCCAGCGCAAACGGGCAGGTATGGCAGACCCCACGCCCGCGCCCATGCCTTGTCGTGCTGTTTGCACCACCTGCAACTGCGCCTCCGGCAATGGATTGCCCGCCATCCGCACGACACCTGCTGTCCAGACCCTGGTATGGAAGAAACTGTCCTGCAAAGCGGTTATCTGGTTGTCGCTCAGGTCCAGGGTACGCAGCCATTGGCAGTTCGAAACGCCGTCAGGTATTTCCACCAGGCCCGTATTGCGCATGTGCAGTTCACAAAGATTGGGCATGCCGTGCAGAGGAAAGCCTTGCCCCAATGGATTATGGGAAAGGTTCAAGTAGACCAGGTTTCGACAATGGCTCAGGGTCAGGCGCTGCCCGTTGTCCAGCGTGATGCCATTGCCATAGAGATCCAGGTATTCCAGGTGCTCCATGTACATCAGGAAGTCGGGCAGACGGGTCACGCGGTTTCCGGACAGCTCCAGGGTCTGCAGGTTGGCAAATGCTCGCAGGAATCCGTCGGGCACCTGCTCCAGGCCAAGCCCTCGCAATGAAAGCACCGCCACATGATTGAACCTGACCCCTTCGGGCAAGTCCGGAAGAATGCCTGGTGCGATCTGCACCTGTGACCACCAATAGCGGACATTCGGGCTGTCATTCTCACCGCCAATCATGACCCGACGTTGCCAGCAACCGAGCATCGCTTCGGCGAACGCGAATCGGTCGTCCTGCTCCGCAGCATTGCGACTGGCCCCGATCCAAAAAGACAACGACCTGGACAGTGACCGCAGTTCCGCTTCCAGTTGGGCAAGCCTTATCTCCACGCCCTCGACCGAGCCGCGGATATCTTCTATGAACGCGATCACCTGCGCATCGGTGAACGTGGGGTACAACTCTCGAACCCTGGCCATCAACCCCTGCGGTGCCGGTTGCTCACGGCTGGTTCCAGGCCTGCGTCCACTCAGCGGGTAACCGATCCGGCCATCGGACTGGCGCAGCGGCATCCGCAGCCAGCCCATCGGTTCCCCCGCGCCCAGCAGTCGCTGCACCTCCTGGCGCTGACGCAATGCCACGCGCCCCACCATGACCCTGAGGTTATGCGCCAACGGCTCGCCTACGGCCAAAGCATTACGCTGGCTTTCGTCAAACGCACTGGCGATTACTTCGAACAGCTCACCGGCATCGCCTTGTATGTGTCCATGTCCGTTCAGCAGGATGAACCTGCCGTTGACATGCACCAGATCGAAGGCACTGTCACCTGCTTCGCCGGCATACAGCAAAGCCCCCCCGACATAGCGCTCGAACAAACGCCAGCGGATCCTCGCGCCCCGGAAAGACAAATCGTTGAGCAACCCCAATACCACACGGGCCAGGTCCACTGTTTGCGGCGTATCGAAATACAGCGCCTCGTAGACCCGTACCGTGCGCAGGCGCATTACCGCGGCCCTGGCCGCATTCGCCAGACGCATCGAGACTCGCCCGCTGTCGAGCAGACGCTGCCGCTCCTGCGCACTTGCTGCGTCGAGAAGCGCCTGGGCCACGCGCCGATGCAGGCTCGGGAAAACCCGGCGCAAGGCAGCGGTTCCCGGGCTGTCGCTATCCTGGAACCCCTCATACAGACGTTGCAGCAACAATCGTCGCTCACGCCAGGCCAGCTCCGCCAGCGCATGGTCTGGTAGCGCCTGCGCGCCGGGCAGGTGCCGGGCTCCCTGCAATACCACCAGGTCATCGCAGGATTGCCCCGCACGTAAACGCTGCACCGCCCTGCGAATACGCAGATCCAGGCCAATGCGCATTACGCTGTCCAGCAACTCGGCGTCCGGGACGCGCCCCTGGATATGCAGCCCTCTCAAATGCTCCGCCCCCAGGTCATGAAACGCCAGCAACTGCCCGATCCGTTCATCGTCCAGCTCACGGAAACGCCCGCCCAGACGACGAAACAAGTAACGTGGGTCCTCCCACTGCCCCGGGTTTTCCGACCACAGCCGCCAAGCGCCGACACCGTTGTGGCGCAACATCGGAGCATATGCTTCGCGCGGCCACCATCGGCTCATGCTCCGTGCCGGCAGCAAGTGCCACTGGCCGTCCTCGGTGCCCTGGCGCACCGGGTAGTAATGGCCATCCATCTCGACCCACGTGCGTCCCTGCAGATGGTGCACACCGGCCTCATCGCGCACTGCCCCGGCCGGCAAGGCTTCACTGCGGTAGGCTGCCAGGTCCTGGTTCCACAGCTTCGTCGCGCCCCCCTCCAGCCGCGCCGGTACAAGACTGTCGACCACCGCTGAGCGGTTCCAAAGTCGGCTCGCCACGGTCGCGCCCACGGCGGAGACACCCACCAAGGCGACATCCCGAGCGACATTCAGGAGGTGGTCCAACGCCTCGCTGGTGTCCCCTTCATGCCAAGCCTCGATACTATGAAACGCCTCGCCCAGCAGTTCCCAGGCACTGACCGCCAGCAAAGCCATGCCTATCCCTGGGACGAAGAAACCTGCCAGGTTGAGCAATGCCCAACCTTCGGCGTTCAGGCGCTCGTCGTGGGCACGCTGCACCTCCCGGTCCAATTGCGCCACCGGCACCGCGATCATCGCCGCGTCGTCCATGATGTGTTCGATGCGTGCGCTCGCCAGGCTGCCGAACAGGTCCTGGGGATAGGCAAGCGCGTGCTCGTCCAGCGCCGCGTTGGCCAGGTCCGACAAACCACGGTAGCGCTCGCGCACCGTCTGGAAGAAGCCCTGGGCATCGCGGCGGCGTACGAAACGGCTGAAAAACTTCTGGTACTCCGGGGTACGCAAGCGTTTGCCCAGGTCGTTGGCGAAATAGCGCAAGTCGCGGTAGCTGCGCCATGCCCCCTGGGGGTCGCCAGGCACATGCACCAGCACACGCCGGCTGGTATCGCGCAATGTGCCTTGGTCGATCACATCGAGCACGACGATCTGCTCCAGCGAGCAACCCAGCAGCTTCAATTGCTTGGCGACCACAGGCGCACCATCAAGCCGCAGAGGTCCGCGCAACAGACACAACATGACCACCAGGCGAAGTTCTGCATCGCTTAGCGCACCACTGCTGCAGGCCCTGTAGGCATCGACCAGCATGGCGTATCGGTGACTGCGCGCCAGGAGTGAAGCGACGTTCTCCCATGGCTCGTCATGCTTGGCGCTCGGACGCAGGACCGCCTCCAGGTGGCGCTGGTACTGCCCGCCCACGTCGAGCGCTCGGCACAGGGCGGCGAACTCGATGGCCGAGGGGATGGCCTCGGGTATCCCCTGGGGATTGACCAGGCTATTGTCCCTGGCCTGAAAATCTTCCTTGGTCCGACCTGAGAACAGATCCTCCAGGGCTGTCCCGATCCGCGACCATAAACCGGTGTCGGCAGGCGCTTCACGGGCTTGGGCTTCGTTGTGAGTGAAATTGCGCAGTGCCGCCTCGACCAGGGGAATATCCTCGTAACGGGCCTGGCTCAGGTGGGTACCGACAGGTTGGCTATTGATTACAGGCTCCCAGCGCCCATGACGAAAGCGCCAGTGACCGACCTGGTAGCGCACGCCATAGCGGGCCTCGAGGGCCTGCTGCAGTTTCAGTGCCGCAAAGGCATCGATCGGCTGGATACGCTCCAGCACGTTGCGCACGCGTTGCTGGAAATACAGGCTCAGTTGCAACGCCTGTTCCAGCGAGGCCCGTTGGCTTTCGTCTGCAGCCAGCAGCCAGGAAGGCAGGCGCTTGGCGATGATGCCATCCTGGAAGGCCTGTGCCGCGGCGATGCCCACCGGCACGTGTGGAATATCCATGACTCGTATCTCCTGCTTGGGGAGATACGAGCCTAAGCAGCGCGTCCTGGCGAGCGACGCTATTTAACTACTACCGTGCCCTCCTCCTGGGTTGGAAGTCGGCCGCACACAGTGTGCCCAACGACGGATCACACATCGATCGCCGGTTCTGCCGGGCCGATGCTCATCGCCTCCTGGGTCAGCTGCAACAACAGCGCATGTTCTGCTGTTCGCTGGGCCTGGTGCTCCGTGCTCACCCTCGCGTCGATCCGCGCCAACTGTGCCTGATAGGCTGCATCGCTGCCGGGGGGCTGCCGTGGTGCGGACGCCAGCAGATCTTCGCGCCAGGCCAGCAGGCTGGCGACACGTTCATGGAACGGTGCGTTCAAGGTTTCGAAGCGCTCGGCAAAGGTTTGCGTGAGGTATTCGCGCCAAAACGACTGGCTGATCATCCAGTCGGCAAGCGCGTCCTGTTCCCGCTGCTCTTTGGCCAATACCCAGTCACGGATTCGCGCGACACGCTCCGCACTCAGGTTGGCCTGCGGGAGGTACTCCATTTCCACCGGTTCGATCGGCAAGTCCAGCGCCTCGCGCAAGGCCAGGCGATAACCCAGGTTCACTTCGAGCGGCTCCAACATCGTGCCCTGCGCTTCCCAGATCTGTGTGTCCTGAAGCAACCGGTAATCCACCTGGTCCAGCCGCCACAAGCGCAGGCCCAGGCGAAGCAAAGCGTCGCCCTGTCGGTCAGGCGGCGCATCCTGTCGCGCCCTGGCAACCAGCACACGCACTTCTAGATTACTGAACCGCAGGATGGCGCTGTCATGGCAGGTCAGTTCATCCTGCGCATGGGCGAACAACGCCTCGCGCAAGCTGGCATCGGTCTGCAGGCTCTGCAACATGCTCATTACCCGCCCGGCCAGGGCTCGGGGCTGCATCTGGAATTCCCGTGTGTCCAGTAACCGTTGCAACGTCTCGATGAAACCCGCGGCGCCTTCCTGCCCCTGAACGAAAGCCCAGCCCTGCATCATGCGACCGCGCTGATGCGCCTCAAGGGCATCGCTCCAGCGCTGGACATCGATATCCTGCTGCCCTGCCCTCAAAAACAGCCTAGAGGCTTGCGAATCTTCGTCCCTCAGCGGGTTGCCGTCCAACCGCAGGACACGTCGTAGCGGCACGCTAGCCTGGTAGTATTCCGGCGGCAAGCGGCGGATCCGGTTGCCGCTCAGGTCGGCGAACTCCAGGGCCTCTGCCTCGAGCAAGCCGCTGGGTAAGCTATCGATGCCGGTGTCGCGCAGAAACAGTCTTTTCAGGCCTACCATGCGGCTCACGGAAAAGGTCATGCCCAACGGGTTTCTGGAGAGGTTGAGATGGCACAGGTGCTCGCAATGCTCCAGGTTCCATCCTTGCGTGCCACTGAGCGCGATCTGGTTATCGTACAAGTCCAGTTCCCGCAGATGCGCCAGCTGTTCCAGGTATGGCGGTATCCGAGTCAGCCGGTTACGTGCGACCTGAAGGATGCGCAGGTTCGGAAACGCCCGGACGAAGGCCGCTGGCACGCTGCGTAAATCCGTGGCGCACAGCGAAAGCTCTACCACGTGGGCGAAACTGACCTGTTCCGGAAGCCGCGGTAACACACCCGGCCTGACCGAATGCACGATCACGCTGTGAAGGCCTTCGCGCAGGTTGAATTGAGGAATGTCGTCGGTGATGCGCTGCCAGCGACGCAGCAGTTGGTCCATGATCTGCGTCCGGGCCCGCCGCGTCTCACCGGCTGGGCCTTCCAGCACCCAGTCGTTGAGCGTCCGTCTCAACGCATCGAACTCACGGCCAAGCTGCGCCAACGCCTCCTGTACCGTCCTGCCTGCCTGGCGCACCTGGGCCTCCCAGGCGGCTACCTCGCCGTCGGTGTATTGAGGATGGAACCGCCTGAGTTCCACCCGCAAGGAGAACGGTGCAGGTGCGGGACGCCAGCCAGCGCCTCGCCCACTCAAGGGGTAACCGATTCGACCGTCGCCAAGCCTGCAAGGGGCCTTGAACCAGTCTTGCGGCCCGGTTGCCTGCAACAGACGCTCGACGTCCTGGCGCCGCGACACCGCCAGGCGCGATATCAGGACCCTGAGGTTATGGGCGAAGGGATCGTTGATCTGCAACGCATGACGTTGCGCCTCGCCATAGGCGCCAGCCATGGTTTCGAACAGCTCGCCAGTCTCGCCAACGGGCGCTCCATCGGCATCGAGCACCAGAAATCGGCCGTTCAGGTGTATCAGGTCGAAGGAGCGCTCCCCTTGCGTCGTCATGATCGGCACGCCCTCGTCGAACAAGCGCCAGCGAATGCCTGCCGCCGGCAGATGATCGAGCAGGCTTAGCACGACTCTGGCCAGGTCGACATCCTGCGGGGTGTCCAGGTGCAACGCCTCATAGACCCGGACAGTGCGTATTCGCAAGTGTGCGGCCCGCCCGGCCTGGGCCAGGTTCAGCGACACCCGGCCGTGCTCGAGCAGGCGTACCTGGTCTTCCTGGCTGGCCGAGTCCACTATGTCCAGCGCAACACGCGTCGGCAGGTTTGCAAACGCCCTGCGCAATGCCCTCACCGCAGGGACTTCGCTGGCCTGGATGTTCTGGTAGATGCGTTGGAACAGGCGCCTTCGCTGGTTCCAGGCCAGCTCGGCCAACGCCTGGTCAGGCAACGGGACCGCGCCGGCCAGCAATTCGGCGTGCTGGCGAACCATGACGTCCTTCACTTGCATGCCGGCGCGCAAACAGCTGACCATGTCGCGGATGCGCTGCTCCAGCAAGATGCGTTCTACCGTGTCCGTCAAGGTCGTATCCGGCGCTCGACCAGACACATGCAGCGCCCTGAGGTCATCGCCGTCCAGGCCATGGAACGTCAGCGCCCATTCGGCCTGTTCCCTGCCGAGCGCACGAAAACGCCCACCCAGCCGTTGCCACAGATACAACACATCATCCCAGTACACCGGCTGCTGCGTCTCCAGTCGCCAAGCGAAAGCGCCGTTGTTGAGCAACCGCGGGGCATGGCGGGGCTTTAGCGGTTGCAGCCATTTGCCTGGGCGACGCTGAGCATCGAGCCGCCATTGGCCATCGCGCAGGCTTACCGGGTAACGATGACCCTCCATGTCGATCCAGGCCGCCTCCCCGAAACGCAGGATGCCGGCCTCGTCAGCAACGGCCCGGGCCGGCAGTTGCGCACTGCGAAAAGGTGCCAGGTCCTGGTTCCACAGCCGTCTGGAACCGTCTTCAAGTTCGGCAGGCACCAAGCCATCGACCAGCGGCGAGCGCCGCCATGCCCGGCTCGCCGCCCCCACGCCTGCCGAGGTGACACCCACCAACGCAAGATCGGTGGCGACATTGATCACATGGTCCAAGGCTTGCTCGTGATCGCCATCCTGCCAATCCTCGATAGCTTGAAAAATCTCCCCTAGCAGCTGCCAGGCCGTGACCGCCAGCAACACAGCCCCGAGCGTCGGGATGAACATGCCCGCCAGATAGACCAACGACCAGCCTTCGGCGGCCAGGCGCAGGTCATGCTCACGCTGGACTTCCCGGTCGAGCTGCGCGACAGGCGGTGCGATCACCGCGGCGTCGTCCTGGATCCTTTCGACATGGGCCTGACCCAGCCAGACGAACAGCGGCTTGGGGTGGGCGCTCAGCCGTTCGTGCATGTCGAGGTTGGCCCACAGCGGCAGGTCCGCATAGCCTGGCGTCACCGTGTCGAAGAACGCCTGGCTGTCCCGTCGACGTACGAAGCGCCTGAAAAAATACTGGTACGTCTGGTCGCGCAAACGCCGGCCGAGTCCGTAGGCCAGCTCGCGCAAGCTGGAGAACACGCTCCAGGCACCAAACGGATCATCCGGCACATGGATCAACAGGCGCCTGCTGTATTCGCCGAGCCAGCCGCGGTCGATGACATCCAGCACCACGATCTGCTCGAGCGTGCAACCGAACAGGCTCAGTTGTCTGGCCACGACCCGATCGCCTCCAAGGGAACTCAGCTGGTTCTGGGTACACAATTGAGCGATCAGTTCGAACTCGCCCTGGGTCAGGACGCCGCCCAGGCATCCCTTGCCTGCATCCACCAGCATGCTTTGCCTACGGGCATTTGCCAGCAACGATGGCAACGACTGCGCGGGGTCAGGCTGCACCAGTCCATTGCGGAGATGCTGCTGGTATCGGGCCCCAAGATCGAGTTCACGGCACAATGCGGCAAACGCGGTGGCCGAGGGCAAGCTCGCCAGGTCAATGTCAGGGCTCGACAGGCGATTGCCCTTCGGTTGCCGCCCAGGTTCGGCCTCGTCACGGGTGAAGTTGCGCAGCGCAGCTTCGACCAATGGCATTTGCCGATAGACCGCCTCGGTCAGATGGCTGCCGACCGGCTGCTGGTTGATCACAGGCTCCCGGCTTTCGACGCGAAACGTGCTGCTGCGTACATCGAGCGTCACGCCAAAACGCTCGTGCAGCGCTTGCTCCAGCCGCGTCTGGACAAAGCCGTCCAGTGGCTCGATCGCTGCCAGGACACGTTCGATTTGCCTGCGCAGACGCAGGCCTTCGCGCAAGGCAGGCGTGATCGTCGCCAGTTGTTCGGGGCTTGCCAGGCGCAGCCATGCCGGAAGTCGCTCGTGGATGAAGTGGTCCTGGAATGCGCGCTCGGCTGCGATCAGGTCTGCCTTATTGCCGCCCTGGATATCATTACCCTGCATGTCCTTGCCTCTGCGGGAATACAGCGTGCGAGGCTAGGAACAAAACGTCGGGCGCAAGCAGTAGATAGCTACTGCCAGCGGCTCAGAACAGCAGCAGCTGTCGATCGGTCAGTGCGCAGAAGTCGTCGCCGACGAAGGGCAGGATGGCATCGGCCACAGGCTGCAATTGGCGCGCCAGATAATGCTCGTGATCGATCGGCGATTGCTGGTTCTCCAGTGGCTCAGGGCCCGAGGTCGTGATGACGTAACTGATCCAGCCACCGTTCTGGTACTGCTGTGGCCGCCCCAGCCGCGTGTTGTATTCATCCGCCAGACGTGCAGCGCGTACATGGGGCGGCACGTTACGCTGATACTCGGCCAGCGGCCGGCGCAAGCGCTTGCGATAGACCAGCAACTCGTTCTGCTCGCCAGCCAGGGTGCGCCGTACGAAATCACGCACGTAGTCGCGATAGGGTTGGCCCCGGAAAATGCGCCCGTACAGCGCCTGCTGGAACTGCCTGGCCAGCGGCGACCAATCGGTGCGCACCGACTCCAGGCCTTTGTAGACCATGTCCTCCTGGCCGTTCGCGCGCCGGACCAGGCCCGCATAACGCTTCTTGCTGCCTTCATCGGTGCCGCGGATCGTGGGCATGAGGAATCGTCGGTAGTGGGTTTCGAATTGCAGCTCCAGTGCGCTCTGAAGCCCCATTTCCACCTGCAGGTGTTCGCGCCACCAACGGTTGACCTCGGCCACCAGAGCGTGCCCGATGCGTGCCGCCGCCTCTTCGTCATGGGGGCCCTTGAGCCAGACGAACGTGGAATCGGTGTCGCCGTAGATCACGTCGTAGCCCTGGGCTTCGATCAGTTGCCGGGTCTGGCGCATGATCTGATGGCCGCGCAGGGTGATGGACGAGGCCAGGCGCGGGTCGAAGAACCGGCAACCGCTGGAGCCGAGTACGCCGTAAAAGGCGTTCATGATGATCTTGAGGGCCTGGGACAACGGCGCGTTGCCCGCTCGCTTGGCAGCCTCCCTGCCCTGCCAGACCCGCTCGACGATCGCCGGCAGGCCGTGCCGGCTACGGGAGAACCGCGCACCACGAAAACCTTCGACCGAATGCGCGTCATCGGGTTGGCGCAGGCCTTCCACCAGCCCCACCGGGTCGATCAGGAACGTCCGGATGATCGAGGGGTACAAGCTTTTGTAGTCGAGCACCAGCACCGAGTCATACAGGCCAGGGCGTGAATCCATGACGAAGCCGCCAGGGCTGGCTTCGTCCGGCCGGCTGCCCAAGTTGGGCGCAACGTAGCCCAGCCGGTGCATCGAAGGGATGTACAAGTGGCAGAACGCAGCCACCGAACCACCACTGCGGTCCACCGCAAGACCGGTGACGGTGCTGCGCTCGAGCAGGAACTCCAGCAGTTTGGTATGGGCGAAGATGCGCGTGACCAGCTCGCAGTCCTTGAGGTTGTAACGCGCCAGGGCGGGCTTGTCCTCGGCGAACATGCGGTTGATTTCATCCATGCGCTGGTAGGGCGTATCGATGGCCTTGCCTTCGCCGAGCAAGGTTTGCGCGACGCTTTCCAGGCTGAACGAAGGGAAACTCCAGGTGGCCGAGCGCAGCGCCTCGATACCGTCGATCAGCAAGCGCCCTGGGGCGTCGGCGAACACGTGGCTACGACTGCCATGGGCGCGCAAGGTCAGTGGGGCACCCTTGCGTCCAAGGGCCAGCGGCACCTGCAGGCGCGCGGCATGCTCGTGCAGCAGGCGCAGGTCGAACTGCACCAGGCTCCAGCCGATGATCGCGTCCGGGTCGTGCAGGGCGAACCACTGGTTCAGGCGCTCGATCAATTGGCGACGGTCGTCGCAGTATTCGAGATCGAAATCCACTTCGCTGGCATCACCGTTGGCGGGCCCGAGCATGTAGACCTGGCGCTGGCCACAGCCTTCCAGGGCGATGCTGTAGAGTTCGCCACGCTCGGTGGTCTCGATATCCAGCGAGACCAGACGTAGCGTCGGTCGGTATTCGGGCTGAGGTTTGAGTTGGGCATCGCAGTACACGCCGTGGTCATCCGGCTGGCCGCTGAACAGCACCGGGGCGGTGATGAACCGCTCCATCAGGTAGCGCTCGGGCGGGCGGATATCGGCTTCGAACACCTCGATACCCGCACTGCGCAGGCGCTGCTCGAGCTGCATCAATTGCCGGTGTTGCCGGCAGTACAGGCCCAGCACCGGACGCTGGTCGAAATCCTGCAGGCCCAGGGGTCTGAGTTCGACGCCCTGCTCCTTGGCCAACAGTACCTGGGCATGCTCCCCTTGCTGCGCCGGGATGAACGCCACCGACACCTGTGGCGCCAGGCGTATCTGCCGCGGCCCCTGATCGGTGGCGAGCCAGAACTCCACGCAGGTGCCTTCTGGCGTGTCATGCCAATGCCGGGTGAGGACAAAGCCCTGCTGCAACTCCACGCGTCGACCTCGAATCGTTTTTCATCAGCGAATGTGCATTCTACCGCTGTATGGCACTTCGTCGCTGGCCAGGCCGGCGAAGGGTTGCGCCGTGGCACAAAGAAGATGCAGCCGGCCTGAGCGATCGGCTGCAAAGCAGCCCCATCAACCGTAGAGATAGTCGATATCCTTGTACGCCAGTGGCGGCACCTGGCCGAGCAGGAACTCGCGCAGCCGTTGCATCTGGCGCGCCTTGGGGCTGGCCTTGAGCCAGGTCATGTAGTAGCCATCACCGGTGGCTACGGCATGCTTGAACGGCGTCACCAGGCGGCCGGCGGCCAAGTCGTTGCTGGCCAGCACCAGGTCGACCACGGAAATGCCCAGGCCCTGCTGGGCCGCGGAAATTCCTTGGTCGAGGGTATCGAACACCTGGCCCTGGCCAATACTGATATCCAGTGCGTCCATCCGCGCCAACCAGCGGCGCCAGTCACGGCGGTCCGGCGAGGGATGCAGCAGTTCGCAGCGCTGCAGCACCGACAGGTCCGTGACTTGATCCTGCAGGTAGTCGGGATGGCACACCGGGATCAACCATTCATCGAACAGCTTCAGGCTCTCGACATCGGCCGGGAATCGCCCACTGCCCAGCAGAATCGCGCAGTCGTAGGGCTCTGAATAGAAATCCACCGTGTCGATGTCCATCCAGACGCTCGACAGCTGCACACTGCAGCTGTTGTCGACCTTCTTGAATCCGTCCAGCGCCTTGAGCAACCAGCGCACGGTCAGCGTCGAAGGGGCCTTCAGACGCAGCCCATAGCGGTCCTGGCGCAGCAGCGAGCATGCATTTTCGATGATCTTGAAGCCGACCTTGAGCTCCTGAGCCAACAGCCGGCCGTGCTCGGTGAGGCGCAGCTTGGGCCCGCGCCGTTCGAACAGGTCGCAGCCGAACATGGCTTCGAGGGTCTTGACGTGGTGGCTGATCGCGCCTTGGGTCAGTGCCAGCTCTTCGGCCGCACGGGTGAAGGATTCGTAGCGCGACGCCACTTCGAAGGCACGCAGGGCGTGCAGCGCGGGGATCCTTTCCGTCATCGAGCCATCCAGTAGAGCATGAGTGAGACTAATAGTAGGTCATAGTTCCACCCGTTTTACAACGCGGCATCGTTCTCTGAAAATGCCCTTAAAACACAAATATCAAGGGAAACCGCGTGGATCTCGCGGTCAAATTCATTGAACACCTGGGGAACTCATGTTTACGGGTTATGGAAACTGCTATCGCCTGGATGCGCTAGAGCTGGCCGCTGAACATATCCAGACACACCGACATTGGACACAGATAACCATCGCACATTTTCGCACTCTCCTCGCCGCTCCCGACTTCCCCTGCCTGTTCGGGCGCAAGGCGGTGTCCGCCGAGAGCTGCCATATCGTCTTCGCCCAGGCGCAGACGCTGGCCCGCGACATCGCCCAGGGCCTTACCGACTATGTCCGCACCCTCGAGCCGATCCCTCTGAAACAACGTATCGGTATGCCGCTGCTGGCGTTCCTCGAGACCGATGCCAGCAGCACCTTGGCCGAGCAGCAGGCCCTGGCCTGGGCAGTTCTGCAGGACGTGCACAGTCTCGACCCGCGTCCCTGGCCCGCCGAGGTCCCTCGCGACCCCCATGACCCCCACTGGTCGTTCTGCTTCGCGGGCATGCCGTTGTTCATCAACATGAACTTCCCTGCCCACCGGCAAATGAGAAGCCGCAACCTGGGCGAGCACATCGCCTTCGTCATCAACCCCCGGGAAAGCTTCGACGAGGTGGCCAGCGCCGCCACCGAAAGCGGGCGACGCATCCGTTCACGGATCCGCGAGCGGGTGCGCCACTACAACGACGGCGTCGTCCCGGACACCCTGGGCTTCTTCGGCCAGGGCGACAATTTCGAATGGCGCCAATACCAACTTCAGGAACCTGGCTCGCTGAACCCGGCGCGCTGCCCGTTCCATGTCCATGCACCAGCCGATACCCTGATCGAGAACTGAACGTGAATACCGCACTCGCCGCCACCTATGCCCTCACCGTCCTGCTGCTGATCGCCACACCCGGCCCGGTCGTGGCATTGATCGTCAACACCGCGGCCGCCTCCGGCCCGCGCAAGGCCCTGTTCACCGCGCTCGGCACCAATTGGGCTTCGCTGGTACTCATCGGTGCCGCCGCCTGGATCATCATGACCAGCGCCGCGGTGGACAAGGCCTGGCTCAGCGGTCTGAGCCTGCTGGGCTGCCTGTTCATCGGCTATATCGCCGTCGCTACCCTGCGCGAGGCGCTGCAGGCGCCCGCTGTGCAAACCCCGGCGGATACGCCCGAACAACCCGGTCGAGGCGGCTTGCTGCAAGGGTTCATGGTGGGTATTTCCAACCCCAAGGACATCATCTTCTTCATTTCCTTCTTCCCGCAGTTCATCCAGATCACTGAATCCTTCGGCAAGAGCATGGTGGTGTTGTCGCTGCTGTGGATCATCATCGATTTCGCCGTGCTCAGCCTGTACATCTTCGCCATCGGCAAGATCGCCTCGCAGCGCAGCAACCGCCTGATCACCCTGGCCTCCGGCGTCGCCTTGTTGCTGATCGCCATCGCCGGCCTTGCCTACAACATCAAGGAACTGGCCGGCTGAGCCGCGCCACTGCCGAGCCTGGTGTGCCAAAAGGAGCGCCCATGAGACCGATCGACCACGCTACGAACGTTCCGGGCAACCCTGTTCCGCTGCAGCAGGACTACCAACGCTTCCTGCTGCTGGGCAGCCGCCGCGCGCCGCACACGCTGTACATGCATGAGCGCGGCTATCGCTCCGGCACCATCAATACCGACAGCTTGGGCATGCGCTACAGCCACTGTCTCGGAAAGCGCTTCTCGGTGGCCGAGCACCACGGTACGAAGCGGGTTAACCTGTTGGTGGGCGGTTCCACCACCCTGGGCATCGGCGCCAGCTCCGACGAACACACAGTGGCCTCGTACCTGTCGGCACTCACCGGCGAAGTCTGGCTGAGCCTGGCCGGCTGCGGGCTGAACGCCACCCAGGAGTTGTTGATGTTCCTGACCCACCAGCATCGATTTGGCGAAATCGGCCATGTGGTGGTGCTCAGCGGCCTGAACACCTTGGCCCACGAAGCCTTGGATGAAGTCCTGGCCTGCGAGCATGGCCCGGAGCAGGCTTTGTCGTACCTGGGCCTGCTCAACAGTTTCAACGAAGGCGTGCAGCACACCGAAGGCCCTCGCAACGCGTCGTTCTGGCAGCGCCTGGGCCAGGCCCTGGCGCCTCGCAGGGCGGCTCCCATGCCCAGTTGGACGCTGTCGGCACCCGACAAGCGCCTGGCCCGCGCGGCCGAAACGATCGGCCGTACCCTACGGCAGTGGGATCGTCTGCTGGCCGATGGCCACGCAACCCTCACCTTCATTCTCCAGCCCTTGTTGCCCTGGTGCCGCGACAGCCTGCCTGTCGCCGAGCAAGACATGCTCGATACCCTGCAACAACAGCCGACCAATTTCGATCGGCTGCTGGCCGACGTGTTCGACAGCGAACTGCACATGGCCTTCTTCCGCCGTATCAAGGCCCAGGCCGAAGCCGTGCCATGCTACGACATGAACTGCATGTTGAGCAGTTCCCCGGTGTTCAGCGAGCCGTTGTTCGTCGACCGCCTGCATTTCAATGATCGGGGCAACAATGCCCTGGCCAAGGTGATCACCGCGAAACTCGGGCTGGCCCAGGAAAAACAGGCCAATCGCAAGGCGACGACCATCAAGCTCGTCTGACAAAATAGGAATGGTCTTTCAGACTGCCCTTCGGGGTGGCTAGAATACGACGTCGTCGCTCCCGATTCGCTTGAGGCACGTGTGTAACGCCATGACCATCGAAGCTGCCCCGCTGCACCTGGCCGCCTGCCTTGGCCGGCCTGCCTGCGAGACCCGCCCGTGAATCGTGCTGTCTTCTTGTCGCCATTGCTCCTGGGCGTGCTTGCGCACACTGCCCAGGCGCTGGACGTGCAGATCGACCCACACGCCGACCTGCTCTATCGCCAGGCCCTGCCCCTGCTCGAGCAGGCCGACAGCCAGGATGACACCCCCAGCCCCCTGCGCACTGCGATAGGCGGCGACCCGGAGCTCAGCCGCCAAGGCCAGGCCCTGGCCCGCACATTGCCCACGGCAGTGGCCTTGCTGAAGAAATCAGTGGCACTTGGCCACCCCGTAGCCCAGTACCGGCTGGCCTTGTACTACATGACGTACCTGCCTGCCACGCAGATTCCAGATGCCGCCTGCCCGTTGCTGGAAGCCAGCCTGCAACAGGGTTTCGCCCCGCCAGCGCCGGCGATCGCCACCTGGTGCCCGCCGTATAACGCCAGCCCCGCGTACCGCCAGGCACTGGAGGCCATCCCCAGCATGGCCACCCTGTATGCGCCTTACTACCCACAGCCTGCGGTTCGCCTGGCCTGCAACCGCAGCCAGCCGCAAGGCCTGGAAATGCAATGGGGGCGCCAGCGCGACTATCAGGCCGAGGTGTACCGCCTGCTCGGCGACCTTGATCCGCAGCGTCGGCAGCTACTGCTGCAAAAGGCCGTAGAGATCAACGGTTGCGCGGCTGCCCAACAGCGCCTGACCAGCCATCGCTGATCGAGACGCGTCGTAGCCCAGCCACGGCGAGGCGCGACAACGCCGCATGAGCGCAAAAAGCGCCGCGATTCAGGGTTGTTGTTTGTAAAACACCACACTAGGGTAGCAAGAACGTTCAAGCCTCCCCTCTCGTCCTCTGGCATGCTGGTTGTCCCAGTCGATTCATAGTCACCATCATGTCCTGCAGCCCACCCGTCGCCCGTCAAGCGTTTCTCCACGGCGCCCTCGCCATCATGCCCCTGTCCCTGGCTGTCGCCCCATGGGGCTTGCTGGCCGGGTCCATGGCCATCGAGGCCAACCTCAGCGCCTGGGAGGGCCAGGGGCTGTCTGCTATCGTCTTCGCCGGCGCCGCGCAACTGGTGGCAATCGGCATGCTCAAGGGCGGTGCGAACCTGTTCTCGATCCTGCTCACCACCTTGCTGCTGACTTCCCAACACCTGCTTTATGGCCTGTCCATGCGCCCGGTGCTTTCCAACCAACCGCTGCGCTGGCGCCTGGGATTGGGCTTTTTGCTGACCGATGAGTTCTTCGCCCTGACCAGCCGCTATGACCAGCAACACTTCAACCGGTGGTATGCCTTGGGGGTCGGCCTGACGTTCTATGTGGCCTGGAACCTGTTCACCCTAGCCGGCATCCTGCTTGGCCAGAACATCCCGCATTTGGACCAGCTTGGCCTGGATTTTTCCATCGTCGCCACCTTCGTCGCACTGATCGCGCCCCTGGTGCGTAACCTGCCCACTGTGGTGTGCGTGGCCGTCTCGCTGTTCTGCTCGGTGCTGTTCAGTCACTGGCAGTGGGAAACCGCCCTGGTGGTTGCGGGCCTGCTGGGCATGAGCGCCGGCTTCACCTGCCAGAAGCTTGGCGGAGGCCGCCCATGACGTGGTTGCTGATCTTCGCCATGGGCCTGGTGGTATTTCTCAACCGCTACGCCTTCCTCGAACCACGCCTGCCCTTGCGCCTGAGCTCCAATGCCCGCCAATTCCTGGGCTTCGCCGTGCCAGGCATGCTGACGGCCATCTGTGGGCCGATCATTTTCCTGCCCGGTCACCAGCTCGACCTGAGCCTGGCCAACCCGTACCTGCTGGGTTCGCTGGTGGCGATCGCCCTGGTGCTGTTGACCCGCAGCGTGTTGCTGAGCATGCTGGCCAGCATGTTGATCTTCTTCCTTTTGCGCAGCTGGCTGGCATGAACACGCCCCTGCGCGAACAGACTCACCTCTGGCAGGCCCCGGCGCTGGGCGACGTGGAGATGCTGCATGCGCGGTATTTCCAACAACGCTTTGCCCCCCACGTGCATGAAGGCTATGTGTTCACCGTGATCGAGTCCGGCGCCCAGCGCTTCTGGCATCGCGGCAGCGAACACCTGGCACCGGTGGGCAGTATGGTGCTGATCAACCCGGACGAACTGCACACCGGGGCCACCGCTCACGAAGCAGGCTGGCGCTACCGCGGCTTCTACCCCGAGCACGAGCGGGTGACCGGCGTGCTGGAGGAACTGGAGCTGGGTCGGCATGGCAGGCCGCACTTCAAGGACAGCGTCATCCAGGATCCGGCGCTAGCCGCCATGTTCAGCCAGTTGCACCAACTGTCCGAAACCGGCGCCAGCGCCCTGGAGCAGCAGACCGCCTGGCGCCAGGCGGTGCTGGCCTTGGTCCAGCGTCATGGCCACTGCGCCCAGGCCCGTGCGCCAGGCAACGAACCCCTGGCCGTGGCACGGGCCCGTGAGCTGTTGGAAAGCCAACTGGCCGACCCGCCCTCATTGGAGGCCTTGGCAGCAGCGGTGAACCTGTCGCCCTTCCATTTCGCCCGAGTATTCCGCCAGGCCACCGGCCTGCCACCCCACGCCTGGCTCAAGCAACGCCGCCTGGCCCGCGCCCGCGAATACCTCAAGAGCGGCCTGAGCGCCTCGGACGTCGCCTTCTCCTTGGGCTTTGCCGACCAGAGCCACCTGAGCCGGCAGTTCAAGCAGGCCTATGGCGTCACCCCCGGCGCCTACCGGCAGGCGTGCCGCTTTGCGTAGGCTACGCTCGGGTGCGGCATGTGGAACGTCCACCCGATAGATTCCGTCACCCAGCAAGCGTCGCAGGCGCACCCCTGCCGGATGCAGCTCCAGGCATTGTCCCCCCTGATGGCCCGGGCAGGCATAGGTGGGCCTGCGACGCGCGCTGAATGCGGCGACAGCACGCGTGAACGGCGGCAGCGTGCGATGCTCGTACGCTTCGGCCGCGGCCTTTACCCGCGCCTGCTCATCGCTGCCCAGGGACTTCGGCAAGCGGATGGCGCCCAGCTCCGAGCAATGCTTGGCCTGGAGCGGCTCGTGCGCCTGGCCAATCACGAACAGGGGCACCTTCCAGCGCCGTACGGCTTGAGCCACCTGATCACTGACCGCATCCCGCGGAGTGAGTACCAGCGCAGAGGCATGGGCAAGGTTTGCGCATTGCGCGAAATCGACCATTTCGGCCTCTCCCCACTCGCTTGAGGAAAGGGCCGCACTATGCACGATCGTGATGGTCATCCAGACCTCCTTGGGTGATCCAACGTAAGGGCGCGAGGACAAGCATGAGTGTCATCCCGATGAAGGTCGCCGGCCCCACCAGCACATAGACGACGCTGGCGATCAAACCTGAAAAAGCGTCGCCGATTACTGCGGTGAAGTAATACAACGAGAAGTTGCGCCCGACCTCGTGCTCGCCAGACAGGCACTGGATATTGGTCACGATGGCGATATCCACGAACGCCCCCACGAACCCCACGCAAAACAGGATGAGCAGGAACAGCCCGCTGGCGTATTCCAGGGCTACGGCGGCTGCGAAAAACAAGGCACCGTACAGCGCCCAGTAGCGCATCACCAAGCGCGCCGTGGTGCGCTTGTTGAGCCGGGTATAAAGCACGCCTCCCAGTACGGTCCCGGTGGCCAACAGGGAAAATACGTAGCCTACCGCCGCTTCGGAAGAAAAATGCTCGAGTACCGAAGCCGGCAGGATGAAGCGAATCACCGAGGTCGCGAACATTGCACAAAACGTGGTGCAACAAATCACGGCGAACAGAGGCGCATTGCCGGCACGCATCTGGCCGACGCTATGCGCAGCCTCACGCACGAGGCTCATGCCATCGAAGGCTACCATTTGCTCTTTTTCGACCCGTGACAGCGTGGCAAGGGCAACAGCCGAACACAGCAGGCAGACGGAAAAGAACAGGAAGGTCACCTCAGTGGTGTACAGCAACGCGATGGCGGAAAACACCAGCGGCCCGACGATAGACGCCGCATCTTCGACCACCTGAAGCCCACTGTTGACCGAACAGAGCACGTCCCGCTCGACGATGCTGGGAAAATAAGCACGGAAGGTGGGGACATACAGACAGTCCAGTGCGGTCATGAACATGGCCGTCACGGTCACCATCACCAGGGCCGGCTCGGTAAAACTGAACACGCCGAAGAACAAAAGCACCACGAGGCACTTGCCCATTTCTACCCAAACCAGGGTACGTTTGCGATCGCCGTTATCCGCCAACCAACCTCCAATGGGCGAAAAGACCGCGCTGGGCAAGTAGCGAAAGAAGTAGACCAAGCCAATCAACAGGAGATCCGCCTCGGCTATAGCTACCACCACCACAGCGAAGGCAGCCTCGAAGGCAAACTCCCCACATTTGGAGAAACAGTATCCGGTCGCAAGCGCCCTGGTGCCTGCGTCAAGTTCAAAGCCTGCATGTCGCTTCGTCTTCCCTAGCCGGCCGAGTAGATCAGTTCGTCTTCCGTAATATCGCGCCCAGGTGTGTCGAGACGCTCGTAGACCAAGCGCTTGAGCACGTTCTGCTCGCTCTCGGGAGTCAGGTAGAACATCAGGTTGCTGTACCAGAGCCAGCCCAGGTGGGTCAGTGAGACTCAGAAAGCAGAAAGAGCCCAGGGACATCCTCGCCGCCTAACTCTAAGTTATGCGTCAGATCATCTTTTGACGTATTCCTTAAATTAATCGCAACTCCACGGTAGACGTACAACGCACCACCAACAACCCACTACTTGTAACAAAACCTTTTGCAACAAATGCTTCACGCGAACAAGTAGGAAACTTCCCACTCACAAGAAAAAAGTTAAACGCAAGAACTTCAAGCCTTTCAAGATCAATACCGTTTTACTTACAAAATATCGAACTTCAATAAACAGGCAGCGCACGCAGGCCCATACAGCCTTTGCCGCCTATTCGTCGGATGAACGGTTGTAACGCATACCGGTTTGGCAGGCCTGGCATTGCGCCGAGCAGAACCCCCTACCCCTGCTAAACTGAGTGGGCTGAACGGAGGATCCTGCCATGTCCGATAGAGAGCTCACCACCCTCCTGACGCTGATGAACCAGCGCCAAGCCTGTTTGAGCAGTGCTTGCAAGGAGATTGCAGACTGGATCGACCGGCAGGGCGATGTGCCCGCTGCTGGCAAGATCCGCGCAAGCCTCAAGGCTCTGGAAGCCGAAGATGCCCAGGTGCGCAAGACCTTGACGTCGTTGACCATCGAGCGGCCGCTACCCAGGTTTCGTAGCTGAGCGCCGGTCGTAGCTGAGCGCCGGTCTAAGTGACATGGGGCCATTACGCGCCCCTGAAACGATACAAGGCCGCCCCTACGCCACCCACCGGGTGCCTGCAGGTGCGGCCTTGCGTCATGCCGGGAAACCCAGCGGTACTTGAACGATCAGTGTTGCATGTGGCCGTGGTCATGCCCCGCTTCGGCGGCCAGCGGGCGTACGGGTGCCTGCACCTCTATGGTCTGCTTGGCACCCTTGGCGTCTTCGATGACCAGGGTCAGCGGCACCTGTTCGCCTTCCTTGACCTGCTTGGCCAGGCCCATGAGCATCACGTGGTAGCCGCTCGGGTCCAGGCTCACGGCCTTGCCGGCCGGCAACTCCACAGCCTTCACCTCACGCATGCCCATCACGTCGCCGTTCATGGTCATTTCATGCACCTGCGCGGTCTTGGCCACGGGCGAGGCAACGCTCACCAGCTTGCTGTCGGTATCGGCGGTCAGGGTCATGAAGGCCCCGGTCGATTGCTGGTGCGGCACGCTGGCGCGTACCCAGGCATCGCTCACGGTGGTCTGGGCCAGTGCCGGCAGGGCCAGGCCCATCAGCGCCAGGGCGACCAGGCCGCGTTTGATAGGTTGCAGTGAAACAGCCATTAGCAGATCTCCATCAGGGTGACCAGGTCTTCGGCGCATTCCTTGGCAGTCAGGGAGTGGCCGAGGCTCAGTCGCAGGGTGCCACGTGTATCGTAGACGTAGCTGGTGGACGAATGAGAGATGGTGTAGGTATCACCCGCCGGGACTTTTTCGTAGAACACCTTGAACTCCTTGGCCACCTCGGCGATTTCCTCGGGGGTGCCGGTGAGCGCGGTGAACGAGGGGTCGAAGGCCTTGACGTAGGCATCGAGCACTTCCGGGGTGTCACGCTCCGGGTCCAGGGTGATGAGCACCACCTGGAACAGGTCACGGTCGCGGCCCCTGAGCAGTCTCCTGATCTGCGCGGCACGCGCCAGGGTGGTCGGGCAGACGGCGGGGCACTGGGTGAACCCGAAGAAGATCATCGGCATCGAGCCATAGAAGCTCGACAGGGTGCGTTCGTTGCCTTGGGTGTCCTTGAGCCGGAACTTGCGGCCGAGGATTTCGTTGCTCATGTTCTTGCCGTACTTGAACTCGAGCCCCCGGGCCGGGTTGCAGCCCGCCAGCAGGCCAAGCCCCAGCACGCCCATCCCGGCGACGACAGCACGCCGGGTCAGTAAATCAGTCATGGAACCATCCTTTACAGGGAAGGTGCCGGCCCCTGGGATGGGCCAGCTGAAAACCGGGGCATTTTGGCATGACACCCCCCGGGCATCCAGCCGACAGAGGTCCAACCCCGCGCAAGCCATTGAATTCCGGGCTGCGTCTTGTTGTCGCAGGGGTTGATCTCGTAACACTTTGTTGCTCCACGTCAGGGTGCGGCACATATCCTGCTAACGCCGATGGAGCGCAGCGCCGCTCTGGTCGTTGCGCCCCCGCGAACAAGGGCGAAGCCCTTGCCAGCCGACGGTGATATCGGGCCCGACCCAATCGCGGGACAAGCCCGCTCAGGATTACCGCAATCCTGAAATAACGCTGTCCTTGTGGGAGATTCTATGGTTGTGGGCAAGCCGGCGCCCACCACCCCTTCAAGTATCACCATACAAGCGGGCTTGTCCCGCGATTGGGTCGGACCCGATATCACCGTCGCCCTTGATCGCGGGACAAGGTCAGGGCCAGGTCTTCGATCATGTCCTCCTGCCCGCCGACCGTACCGCGACGGCCCAGCTCCACCAGCAGGTCACGGGCCGGGATGCCGTACTTGGCCTCGGCACGTTTGGCGAACAGCAGGAACGAGCTGTATACCCCGGCGTAACCCAGGGTCAGGGCATCGCGGTCCAGGCGGATCGGCTGGTCCATCATCGGCACCACCAGGTCCTCGGCCACGTCCATGATGCGGTACAGGTCTACGCCACTCTCCACGCCCATGCGCTTGAGCACGGCGACGAACACTTCCAACGGCGTATTACCGGCGCCGGCACCGAGCCCAGCCACCGAACCGTCGATACGCACCGCGCCGGCATCGATAGCGGCCAGGGAGTTGGCGATCGCCATGCCCAGGTTGTGATGGCCATGGAAACCGACCTCGGTGCCTGTCTCCAGGCCATTGCGCAGCACGGCGATCTTCTCGCTCACTTCGTCGGGCAGCATATAGCCGGCCGAGTCGGTGCAATAGATGCAGTTGGCGCCATAGCTTTGCATCAGGCGCGCCTGCTCCAGCAGCTTTTCGGCGCTGACCATGTGCGCCATCATCAGGAAGCCCACGGTATCCAGGCCCATCTTGGCGGCCATGCCGATGTGCTGGCCGGACACGTCGGCCTCGGTGCAGTGGGTCGCGACGCGAATGGTCGAGACGCCATGCTCGTGGGCCATCTTCAGATGGTCGAGGGTTCCGATGCCCGGCAGCAGCAGCGCCGAAACCTTGGCTTGCTTGAGCTTGGGAATCACCGCGCTGAAATACGCCTCGTCGCTGTGGGCGGGGAAGCCATAGTTCAGCGAGGCGCCACCCAGGCCGTCGCCGTGGGTGATCTCGATCAGCGGCACGCCCGCGGCGTCCAACCCGGTGGCCACGTCCACCATCTGCTGCAGGCTGATCTGGTGACGCTTGGCGTGCATGCCGTCGCGCAGGCTCATGTCGTGCAGCAGCACATTCTTACCTTGAAAATTCATCACCACTCTCCTCAGCGGGCCGGCAATTGCAGGGTGCCCTTGTGGGCTTCTTCGGCGAACATCTCGGCGGTGCGCAGGCCGGCAGCGGTCATGATGTCCAGGTTGCCGGCCGACTTGGGCAGGAAGTCGCCCAGCCCTTGCACTTCGATGAAGATCGACACCTTGTTGCCGTCGAACACCGGGCCGTTGACCAGCGTGTAGCCGGGCACGTAGCGCTGCACTTCCTTGACCATGTCCAGCACCGAGGCGCGGATGGCGTCCTGGTCGGGGGTGTCGTCGGTCAGGCAGTGGATGGTGTCACGCATCATCAATGGCGGCTCGGCTGGGTTGATGACGATGATCGCCTTGCCGCGACGGGCGCCCCCGATGCTTTCCACGGCACCTGCGGTGGTGCGGGTGAACTCGTCGATGTTCTGCCGCGTGCCGGGGCCTACGGAACTCGACGACACGGTGGCGACGATCTCGCCATAGGCCACTGGCTGCACACGCGATACCGCCGCGACCATGGGGATGGTCGCCTGGCCGCCGCAGGTGACCATGTTGACGTTCATCGCGAGCTTGGCGGCATGTTCCTTGAGGTTGACCGGCGGCACGCAGAACGGCCCGATGGCCGCCGGGGTCAGGTCGACCATGATCACGCCCAGCTCGTTGAGCTTGCGGCTGTTGTGCGCATGCACGTAGGCGGAGGTGGCGTCGAAGGCGATGCGGATGTCATCGTCCAACACATGGGGCAGCAGGCCGTCGAGGCCCTCGGCGGTGGTCTTCACGCCCATTGCCCGGGCCCGCTTCAGGCCCTCGGACTCAGGGTCCACACCCACCATCCAGACCGGCTCTATCCACGCCGAGCGGCACATTTTCATCAGCAGGTCGGTACCGATGTTCCCCGGGCCGATAATGGCCGCTTTCAGTTTTTGGCTCATGGGCCTTGCTCCTCGATCAGGCTCGGAAGGACACCTGGGCACTGCCCAGGCCGTCGATGGTCAGGGAAAAGCGGTCGCCTGCCCGCACCGGCTCCAGCGGCACCAGCGAACCGGAGAGAATCACCTCGCCGGCCTTGAAGGGGATGCCGAAGGCGCCGAGGGTGTTGGCCAGCCAGGCGACCGCGGTCAACGGGTTGCCCTGCACCGCCGAGCCCAACCCTTCGCTCAGCGGTTCATCGTTCTTGAACACGCGCATGTGCAGCGCCGGCAGGTCCAGCTGGCGTGGGTCGACCCGCTCCTGGCCGAGCACGAACACGCCACAGGACGCGTTGTCGGCGACGGTGTCCTGGATACGAATGCGCCAGTCATGGATGCGCGAATCGACGATCTCGAAGCACGGCGTGATGTAGTCGGTCGCCGCCAGCACATCGGCCTCGGTGACGCCCGGGCCGGCCAGGTCATGCTTGAGCACGAAGGCGATCTCGCCCTCGGCACGTGGCTGGATCAGGCGGTTCTCGGCCAGCGAGATGTCGGCGCCGTTGTCGAAAGCCATGGCACGGGTGATGAAGCCAAAGTCCGGCTGGTGCACATCGAGCATGCGTTGCACGGCTGCCGAGGTAACGCCGATCTTCTTGCCGACGATACGATCGCCGGCCGCCACCCGCCGCTCGATGCAATGCAACGAGATGTGGTAGGCATCCTCGATGCTGATCTGTGGCCAGCGCTCGGTCAGCGGCGCCAAGGTCTGGCCATCGCACAGGGCCTGGTACAGTTCGTCGCCGTGCTGGCGACGCAGTTGCGCGCTCATGGGCGGCCCTCCTTCAAAAATGCCAGGCAGTCACGGTTGAACAGGTCCCGATGCTCGACCATCACCCAATGGCCGCATTCGCTGAGCAGTACGAAGCGGATGTGTCGGCAAGCCTGCATCAAGGTGTCGACACCGGAAACGGGGCAGAACTTGTCGTTGATGCCCCAGAAGCCCAGGATCGGGCAGGCCAGTTCCGGCAGGCGCTCGGCCATGTTCGGCACTTCCATGGTGGAGAGCACGCACGGTGGCTGCTGCGCCACCACCGCGACCCGCTCGGCCACGGTGTCGTCGTCGATCAGCGAGGGGTCGAACAGTTGCAAGCCGAGCAGGCGTTTCATACCGGCAGCGTCACGCAGCTCGCCGCTGGCGAACGCGGCGGCCATGCGCTGGATGCCTTCCATCTGCAGGTAGTACTGCGCCTTGTCCATCAGGCCGCCCGGGGCCATCAGCACCAGGCGCGTCACCCGCCGCGGCTGGCGCAGGGCGATGGCAATGGCGATGGCACCGCCCAGGGAGTTGCCGACCAGCGTGCAACGCTGGATATCCAGGGCATCGAGCAGGCCCAGCAAGGCCTCGACGAAGAAATCCAGGGTGTAGGCGGTTTCAGGTTTGTCCGAGGCGCCGTAGCCCGGCAGGTCGGGCACGATGGCGCGGTAGCCAGCCTCGGCGAACACCGGGTAGTTGTGCTTGAAGTTGCTGTGCCCGCTGGCGCCCGGACCGCTGCCATGGATGAACACCACCGCCTCGCCCGAGCCGACATCCTGATAGTGCAATTGCAGGCCACCCGGCAACCTGACCTTGTGCCCTTGCGCTGCTGCGCCCATGGGGAACCTCCCGGCTTGTTGTTGTACCGGGATTATTCAGAGCCGCCAGGGCAGACGGCATCGTCCGACAGGACTACAACACCCCTAGTCCCTTTGGACGTAGGCCCGACGGCAGCGGGCGCCTAGCATCGAGGGATTCTCCTGACGAACGAAAGGCATCCCCATGCAAGACCCATTGGATTTTCGCGGCAAGGTCGTCCTGGTCACCGGCGGTGCCAAGGGCGTGGGCCGTGGCATTACCCGGCGTTTTCTGGACAGTGGCGCGCAGGTGATCATCTGTGGCCGCCAGGCACCGGAGCGCCTGCCCAGCGGAGGCGGTCGCCAGGCCGTGTTCATGCAGTGCGACGTGCGTGACCTGGAGCAGTTGGAGCAACTGATAGGCGGCATCTTGAAGTACTTCGGCCGCCTCGATGTGCTGGTCAACAATGCCGGTGGCGCACCGTTCGCCGAAGCCGCCAGCGCCTCGCCGCGCTTCAGCGAATCGATCGTGCGGCTGAATCTGCTGGCGCCGCTCAACCTGTGTCAGTTGGCCAACCGGGTGATGCAGAAACAGGCCGAGGGCGGCAGCATCATCAACATCTGCAGCGTCAGCGCCACCCGCCCCTCCCCCGGCACCGCCGCCTATGGCGCGGCCAAGGCCGGCCTGCTCAACCTGACCCGCTCGCTGGCCGTGGAATGGGCGCCCAAGGTGCGAGTCAATGCGGTCACCGCCGGGCTGATCCTCACCGAACAGGCCCAACTGCATTATGGCGATGCCGAGCAACTGGCCGAGGTCGCTGCCACCATCCCCCTGGGCCGCCTGGCCGAGCCGGACGATATCGGCGACACCTGCCTGTACCTCGCATCCCCCCTGGCCCGCTACGTCAGTGGTGCCGACCTGGCGGTGCACGGTGGCGGCGAACGACCAGCCTTTCTCGACGCGGCAAGAGAACAACAGGGTACCCGCAACCCGGAGAACCTATAAGAAAACCGAGTTATCCGCGATTGGGAAAGACCGCACAGTCAAGGCTCCGCAAGACCACTCAAGGACATGCCATGACTGTTGAAACCCCAGCCGCACACACTGCGCCTGACATTGCCTATTTCCAGATCTTTCGTGTTTATCACACCCCCACGAAGTTGGGCGCCACGCATTCACTTTTCAATAATGCACGCCAACGGATCCCACTGACCATCGAAGTGCTCGCCCGAGATCACCTGGGCCGAAAAGTCCCGTTGAGTACCGACGACCTTGCGTCCATGCGCCTGGTAGAGGTGGACTCAAGCGGTAATCCTGTCGGCACACCGGTTCCTCACGATGTGCCGTACCAGGCGCTGTCTGGTTGGAGCACCTACCATAATGCCGGCGAGTATGTTTATGACGAAAGTGTCATCGACCAAACCGCTCCTTTCGTCCACGAAGAAAACAGCGTCGTCAGTAAGGCTACAACGGCCAGCGACACGATTCGAATCTGGGTCGCCACCAATGACGCGCAAACCAGAACCTTCGCGGTCCTGTTCAGCGACACGCTTTCCACACACCACGAATCCTTGCCAGGACGGATACGCTTACGACCAAGAACCCTCTCGAAATACCAGGTCTCCTTCGAAATCGATGAGCAGCTGGTGTATCAATCAGGTAGCGGCAATAACTGGAGCCGCGCCTATAACAACTATATCCGTGCCAGCTACCGAGGCCAAAAACTGGCGCTGAAATACATATACATGCCAGGGATCTGGTGGGACAGAGGAGATGAATGGAGTACCGAACTCTCCTTTTGCGTAGCAGGCCATGCCGGTGAAAGCATGATCAATAAATACAAGTTCAGGCTGCCTGATACCCTGACGACTGCGAACTCGCCTTGGGACAGCTGGCCGACCTTGGACTGGCTCATGCCTGCGGATGCAATACCCCAACCTCGCCCAGATGAAGTGGTCGTTCTCATGCGGCTGATTCCTTCCCACCTGGTATTTTTCCAGGGCGATCAACGGGCCGAGGATACATTGTCATTCGACGGTGATATCACCGACATTCATGGCAATGTCCACCCCATCAGGTTCCGCTATCATGGCAAGTACGATTCGCAACCGCGGCGAGCCTTGAAGATCATAAAACTGTAAACCAGCCCGCCGCACCGGCCATCCCCATTGGCCGGTGCCAGCGGACAAACATCACCGATGCGATACCTGGCGCAGTCAATACTGCACTAGGTTCGCCTCGCTCCAGTATGCCTTCATGCTACTGATGAGCCCGCGCCCATCGAATGTCATCACATCGATCACATCCAATGAGCAGTCCCGCCCGTCCCACTGCATATCGACACGAAACGGCATGGCGCCGCAGCCGTTGTGGGTGGCCCGTACAGGGCCAGTGAGGCGCGCGGATACCTTCATGTGCCCCAAACCCTGGCGGTAGAACTCGGCGATCCGGTCAAGGCCCTGCAACGGCGCCTGGCCGACCGGGTCTTCGACGACGGCGTCCTCGGCATACAGCCGCAGGATGCCATCGATATCCCCGGCATCCACCAGTTCGACATAGCGCTGCATGATGGCTTGCACCTGCTGTGGCGTAGGCAACCCCATATCAGGCCACCTCGAACAGCGCTGCGGCGCCCATGCCGCCACCGATGCACATGCTCACCACCACATGACGCACGCCCCGGCGCTTGCCCTCGATCAGCGCATGCCCGACCATCCGCGCCCCCGACATGCCAAACGGGTGGCCGATGGCGATGGCGCCGCCGTTGACGTTGAGGCGTTCGTTGTCGATACCCAAGGTGTCGCGGCAGTACAGCACCTGGCAGGCGAATGCCTCGTTGAGTTCCCACAGACCGATGTCATCGACCTTCAGGCCATGGCGCTTGAGCAGCTTTGGGATCGCATACACTGGCCCGATGCCCATCTCGTCGGCATTGCAGCCGGCCACCGCCAATCCACGGTAGATGCCCAGCGGTTGCAGGCCACGCTGCTCGGCCAGGCGGGCGCTCATCAGCACCGAAGCCGAGGCGCCATCGGACAGTTGCGAGGCGTTGCCGGCGGTGATGAATTGCCCAGCCCCGGTCCACTGGCCGCCCGCCCACACCGGCTCCAGGGCCGCCAGGCTGGCAGCACTGGTATCGGCGCGGTTGCATTCGTCCTGGCGCAGGGTCACGGCTTCATGGCGGCTCTGGCCAGTGGCCTTGTCCACCAGCAACTTGTGCGTGGTCAGTGGCGCCAGTTCCAGGTCGAATAGCCCGGCCTGCTGGGCGCGAGCCGTGCGCACCTGGCTCTGCAGGCTGTAGGCGTCCTGCTCCTGGCGGCTGATGCCATAGCGCTGGGCGACGATCTCGGCGGTCTCGATCATCGGGATATAGGCCGTGGGGTCACGTTCGAGCACCCGCGCGGACTGGTTGCGGTAGGTATTCTTGTGCTTGTTCTGCACCAGCGAGATCGACTCCAGGCCACCGGCCACGGCAATGTCGAGCTCGTTGCAGAGGATGCCCTTGGCGGCGATGGCGATGCTCATCAGGCCCGAGGCGCACTGGCGCTCCACGGCCATGCCGGACACTTGGGCAGGCAAGCCGGCGGCGGTGGCACAGAGGCGCCCGAGGTTGTAGGCCTGGGTGCCCTGCTGGGCGGCGGCGCCGATGATCACATCGTCCACTTCCTCCGGCGCGATGCCAGCGCGGCGCACCGCCTCGGCCACCACATGGCCACCCAGGGTCGGCGCCTCGGTGTCGTTGAAGGCGCCACGGAAGGCCTTGCCGATCGGCGTGCGCGCCGTGGACACGATCACTGCTTCGTTCATGCTCAACTCCTTGGACGGCTTACGCCGGGTAGTAACGGCTGATGGTGTCGACCACACAGCCAGGGCGTTCCTGGCCTTCGATCTCGACGCTGACGCGGATCACTGCCTGCACCCCGCTGCCGACCGCCTCGGTCGACAACAGCATGGCGCTGCCACGCACCCGCGAGCCCACGCGTACCACCGAGGGGAAACGCACGCGTTCGCAGCCGTAGTTGACGCCCATGGCGATGCCGCGCACCTCGATGATCTGCGGCAGGAACAGGTTGACCAGGGCCAGGCTCAGGTAGCCGTGGGCGATGCAGGCCCCGAACGGCCCCTGGGCTGCGCGCTGCGGGTCGACGTGAATCCACTGGTGGTCGCCACTGGCTTCGGCGAACAGGTCGATGCGCGCCTGGTCCACCAACAGCCAGTCGCTGTGACCCAACGCCTGCCCCACCGCCTCGTGCAGCGCCTGGGGCGTCTCGAAGATTCGCGTCATGCTCAGGCCCTCTGGCTGGAAACCGACAGCACTTCGCCGGTCATGTACGAGCTGTAGTCGCTGGCCAGGAACATCATCACATTGGCCACCTCCCAGACTTCGGCAGCGCGGCCGAAGGCCTCGTTGGCGGCCAGCTGGTCGAGCACCGCCTGGGGCGCGGAGCGGGCGAGGAAGTCGTGCATGGCGATGCTCGGGCTCACCGCGTTGATGCGGATGCCATGCTCGGCCGCCTCCACCGCGGCGCAGCGGGTCAGGGCCATGACCCCGGCCTTGGCCGCAGCGTAGTGGGCTTGCTGCTTCTGCGCGCGCCAGCCGAGCACCGAGGCGTTGTTGACGATGACTCCGGCACGGCGTTCGATCATGTGCGGGAGCATGGCGCGGGTCATGCGCATGGTGCCGGTGAGGGTCACGTCGATGACCCGTTGCCATTCTTCGTCGGGCATTTCCACCAGGGCGCGCGAGCCACCCAGGCCGGCATTGTTGATCAGCACGTCGACACCGCCCAGCTCGCGCTCGGCGGCATTGACCAACTCACGCACCTGGGTTTCGTCGGTGACGTTGCACAGTTGCCCATGCACGGCTTGCAGGCCGGTGGCTTCGCGGATACGCGCCACCGCTTCGCCAAGCCGGCCTTCGTGGATGTCGCTGATCATCAGGGCCCGACAGCCCTCCTCGGCCGCACGCAGCGCCGCAGAGAAGCCGATGCCGGAGCCGGCGGCGGCGGTGATCAGCACCGATTTGCCGCGCAGCAGGCCGTGGCCGGAAACATAGTGTGGAACGGACATGCAAAGACTCCTCGATCAGGGGCGTGGCCGCGGCTCCCGGGGCATGCCCAGGGCGCGTTCGGCAATGATGTTGCGCTGGATCTCGTTACTGCCGCCGTACAGGGTGTCGGCGCGGCTGAACAGGTACAGCGACTGCAGGCGGCTCAGCTGGTAGGGGGCGGCCTCGAGCAGCTCGGCCTGCGGGCCGAGCACGTCCATGGCCAGCTTGCCGAGGCTGGCGTGCCAGCTCGACCAGCCCAGCTTGTAGATGGTCGCCTCGCGGCGCAGCGAGCCGTCCTGAGGCCCGGAGAGCATGCGCAGCGAGTTGTAGCGCAGAATGCGCAGACCGCACCACGCCTCGCTCAGGCGTTGGCGCAGGTGTGGGTCGCGGTCGGCGCCGTTGCGCCGGGCGATGGCGATGATTTCGTCGAGCTCGTTCTGGAACTGCATCTGCTGGCCGAGGGTGGACACCCCGCGTTCGAAACCCAGCAGGGCCATGGCGATCTTCCAGCCCTCGCCCGGCTGGCCGACGATGTTGCCAGCGTCGGTTCGCGCATCGTCGAAGAACACCTCGTTGAACTCCGAGGTGCCGGTCATCTGCTCGATCGGCCGCACGCTGATACCCGGTTGGTCCATCGGCACCAGCAGGAACGACAGGCCATGATGACCAACGCTGCCCGGCTCGGTGCGGGCCAGCACGAAGCACCAGTCCGACTCGTGGGCCAGCGAGGTCCACACCTTTTGCCCATTGATCAGCCAGTCGCCGTTGGCGTCCTGGGCGGCGCGGGTCTTCACCGCAGCCAGGTCAGAGCCTGCGCCCGGCTCGGAATAGCCCTGGCACCAGAACGTGGTGCCCTGGACGATGCCCGGTAGGAAGCGTTGCTTTTGCTCGTCACTGCCGAAGGCGGCGATGGTCGGCCCTGCCAGGCCTTCGCCGATATGCCCCATGCGGCCAGGGCCGCCGGCACGGGCGTACTCTTCGTGGAAGATCACCTGCTGGCTGATCGAAAGCCCTCGCCCGCCATGCTCCGGCGCCCAGCCCACGCAGGTCCAACCGCCTGCGGCGAGCTTGCGCTCCCAGGCCTTGCGTTCCTCGGGAAACATGTGTTCATCGCCCGGGCCGCCACGAAAACGCAGGGCCTCGAACTCGCCTTGCAGGTTGGCGGCCATCCAGTCGGCGATCTCCTGGCGGAAACGCTCGTCCTGCTCACTGAAACGGATCTTCATGGCTGCTCCCCGATAATCACGTTGGCGATCTGCTGCAGATGCCAGGCCGGTGCGCCGAGGTAGCTCTCGCTGGCCCGGGCACGCTTGAAATACAGATGCGGGTCGTATTCCCAGGTGAAGCCCACGCCGCCGTGCAGCTGGATCGCCTCCGCGGCGCAGTGGAAGTACGCCTGGGAGCACTGCGACTTGGCCAGGGCGGCGGCCAGCGGCAGTTCGGCGGCCACCTGTGCATCACCTGCCGGGTCCAGCGCTTCCTGGGCGACGCAAGCGGCGTAATAGCTCGCCGAGCGCGCGCACTCGACCTGCAACATCATGTCGGCGGCGCGGTGCTTGAGGGCCTGGAAGCTGGCCAAGGGGCGGCCGAACTGCTGGCGCTCCTGCAGGTAGGCCACGCTCAAATCCAGCGCCTGCTGGGCCCCGCCCACCTGCTCTGCAGCCAAGCCCACGCAGGCCAGGCGCAGCACGTTCTGCAACTGCGGCCAGGCCTGGCCGGCCTCGCCGAGCACCGCATCCGCAGCCACGTACAGGCGCGTGAAACACATACGGCCCAGGCGCCGGGTCTGGTCCATGGTCGGCTGCCACTGGCGGGCCAGGCCCGCCTGCCCGGCCTCGACCAGGAACAGGCCGATGCCGTGTTCGCCCGTGCTGCCAGCCAGCCGCGCCGCGACCACCAGCAGGTCGGCGCTGTGGCCGTCGATCACTTGCGCGTATTCGCCGTCGAGCACATAGCCATCGCCCTCGGGCGTGGCCGTGACGCCGATGCCTTGGAAGGTCCAGGCACCGCCGTCGCCAAAGGCCAGGGTGCCACGCACGCGGCCCTCTGCAATGGCGGGCAGCCAGCGCTGTTTCTGCGCTTCGCTACCGGCTAGCAGCAGTGCCGGCGTGGCCAGGCAGGCCGTGGCGAAGAAGGGCGAGCACAGCAGACGCCGCCCCATCTGCTCGAGCAGGATGGCCAGCTCGACGAAGCCCAGGCCCAAGCCGCCATAGGCTTCGGGAATATGGATGGCAGGCCAGTACATTTCGCTGCACAGGCGTTGCCAGAGGTCGGTGTCGTAACCGTTTTCGCTGACCATCGCTGCCCGCACGGCGGCACAGTCGGAAACATCGGCGAGGAAGCCCTCGGCCGATGCGCGAATCATTTCCTGCTCGTCGCTGAATGCAAAGTCCATCGCGGCGTCTTCTACTCGTCTGGCCCGGATGGCTTGAGTGTGGCCAGATGCCGGGCCGGGGGAATCGGCCAAGTGGACTAGGCTTCTGGGGCCCTTTCGCGACACAAGGCCGCTTCTACAGGGCCCGCGCTGTTTTTTACGCGCGACCTTGTGCCGCGAAAGGGCTGCGGAGCAGCCCTCATCGATCTCTGCCCGGTCTCCAGACGAAAAAAAACCGCACCACCCTGGCATGTGGTGCGGTCCCGCCCATGTGGCGAAACAGTTGAATCAGCTGCCGTAGACTTTCTGCGCCGGCACAGCGCGCTCGAGCAGTTCACCCACCGCCGCACCGACCTCGGCCACGGCCCAACGCCCCTGGTTGTCGACCAGCGGCCCGCGCCGCCAGCCGTCGGCGATGGACAGCTTGCCGCCCTCGACCTCGAACATTTGCCCGGTCACGCCAGCCGACTCCCTCGAGCCCAGCCACACCACCACCGGCGCGACGTTCTCCGGGGCGAAGTAGTCAAAGCCCTGCTCGGGCTTTTTCATCGCTTCACCGAACACGCCCTCGGTCATGCCGGTGCGGGCCGCCGGGGCCAAAGCGTTGACGGTGATGCCGTAGCGCGCAAGCTCGGCCGCCTGGACCAGGGTCAGCGAGGCGATCCCCCCCTTGGCCGCGGCGTAGTTGGACTGCCCGATCGAGCCTTGCAGGCCTGCCCCGGAGCTGGTGTTGATGATGCGCGCATCGACTTTCACGCCGTTCTTGGCCTGCTCGCGCCAATGGCGCACGGCGTGGCTGGAGAGGCAGAAGTGGCCTTTGAGGTGCACCGCCACCACCGCGTCCCAGTCCGCCTCGGTGAGGCTGGCGAACATGCGGTCGCGACAGATGCCGGCGTTGTTCACTACCACGTCGAGGCCGCCGAAGGCTTCCAGCGCCGCCGCGACGATGCGCCCGGCATCTTCGTAACAGGTGATGTCATTGCTGTTGGCGATGGCCTGGCCATCCTGCTCGCGGATCTGCGCGACCACCGCTTCGGCGGCGTCACGGTTGATGTCATTGACCACCACCTTGGCGCCCTCGGCGGCGAAGGCCAGGGCGTAGGCACGGCCCAGGCCGCCGCCGGCGCCAGTGATGACCACGACTCGGTTGTTGCAACTGCTCATGGGTATTCTCCTGCGCTTACAGGCGCTCGATGATGGTCACGTTGGCCTGGCCGCCGCCTTCGCACATGGTCTGCAGGCCATAGCGGCCGCCACTGCGCTCCAGTTCATGGAGCAGGCTGCACATCAGCCGGGTACCGGTGGCGCCCAGCGGGTGGCCCAAGGCAATGGCCCCACCATTGACGTTGGTTTGGGCATGGGGATAGCCGGTCTCGTCGATCCAGGCCATGGCTACCGAGGCGAAGGCCTCGTTGATCTCCACCCGGTCGATGTCTTCCAGGCGCATGCCGGCACGCTTGAGGGCATAGGCGGTGGCCGGAATGGGCGCGGTGAGCATCCACACCGGGTCGTCGGCACGCACGCTCATGTGGTGGATGCGTGCCCGGGGCGTGAGGTTGTAGCGCTTGAGCGCGGCCTCGGAGACGATCAGCACGGCACTGGCGGCGTCGCAGGTCTGGCTCGACACCCCGGCAGTGACCCGGTCGCAGCCGAACAGGCTTTCCAGCTCGGCCATTTTCTCCAGGCTGGTGTGACGTGGGGTTTCGTCGTGCTCGACGCCGGCCAAGGGTACGATTTCGCGTTTGAAATACCCTTGCTCAATGGCGCGCAAGGCCCGCCGATGCGATTCCAGCGAGTAGGCTTCGAGCGCCTGGCGGCTGAGCTGCCAGCGCTCGGCGATCATCTGCGCGGCGCGGAACTGGGTCGGAGGCGTCGCGCCGTAACGCCGCACCCAGCCCTCGGAGCCGGTGAACGGGTCGCCGAAACCCAGGGGTTCGGCAGCCGTCATGGCCGACGAGATGGGGATCTGGGTCATGGTCTGCACGCCACCGGCGACCACCACGTCCTGGGTGCCGCTCATCACCGCCTGAGCGGCGAAATGCACCGCCTGCTGCGAAGAACCGCACTGGCGGTCGATGGTGGTGCCCGGCACCGCCTGGCTGAGCCCGGCGGCCAGCCAGGCGGTACGGGCGATGTCGCCGGCCAGCGGGCCGATGGTGTCGACGCAGCCGAAGATCACGTCGTCGTAGTCGTTGTCGGGGATCGGGTTGCGCTCGACCAGGGCGCGTAGCACATGGCCGCCCAGGTCCGCTGCATGAATGTGCGCCAGGCCGCCCTTGCGCCGCCCGGTGGGCGTGCGCAGGGCATCGACGATATAAGCTTCGGGCATGTTCTACCTCACAAGACAAAAACGGTTGGTTGCGCCATCGGTGAATGGCACCGGCTGCGCCGGTGATCGCGGGGCAAGCCCGCTCCCACAGAGGGGCCAGGGATCAAGGGCAAGGCCCTTGCCATCCATCGCCGAAGCATCAGAAGGTGGTGCCGGCGCCAATGGCCAACTCGCGGTCGAACAGCGCCTCGCGGATTCGCGCCTTGTGCAGGGCGTGGTCGCCCCAGGCCTTGTCCAGCGCCCAGGCGCGCTTCATGAACAGCTGCAGGTCGACTTCCCAGGTGTAGCCCATCGCACCGTGGGTCTGAATGGCGTTGCGCGCAGCCAGCAGCGCAGCCTCCGAGGCGGCCAACCGAGCATGGGACACGGCCAGCGCCTGCTCTGCCTCACCGTGGGCCACCGCATGGGCGGCGCGGTACAGCGGGCCCTTGGCGAACTCGATGCGCACCGCGACGTTGGCCATCAGGTGCTTGACCGCCTGGAACGAGCCGATCGGCTTGCCGAACTGCTTGCGCTCGAAGCTGTAGTCCACCGCCAGGTCCACCATGCGCTTGGCCAGGCCCAGCAACTGCGCCGCACAGCCCAGCGCGCCGCGCTCGAAGGCCCGCGCCAGCAGTCGCGCCGCCTCCTCGCCACGGGCCACGCAGGTGGCCGCACCCGGCGTCCAGCGCACCTGGAACAGCTGACGGCTGGGGTCGACCGATGGGTTGCGCACCAGCTCGACGTCCTCGCGCGGCACCGCGTGCAACTCATCGCCGTGGCTGAGCAGCAGCAGGTCGGCGACGTGGGCATCGCTGACCAGCGGGTTGCCCGGCTCGCACACCGCCAGGCGCGCCTGCCCTTCGGCCACGCGCCCCAGCCAGTCGTGCTTGAGCCCCTCATGGGCCTCGCCCAGTTCGGCCAGCAGCGGCACCGCCACCAGCATGGTTTCCACCAGCGGCTCTGGCAGCCCGGCGTAACCGCATTCCTGGGCCAGCAGGACGAAGTCCAGGGCCCCCAGGCCCATGCCGCCATACTGCTCCGGCACGGTCAGGCCGGTCAGGCCCAGCTCCACCAGCTGCGCCCAGAGCTGGTCGCAGCGGCCGCTGTCGGTCAGCCACAACTCGCGGATGCGTTCAGGGGTCACTTCGTTGATCAAGAAACTGCGTACGTTGTCCTGGAAGAGCAACTGGTCGCTGTTGAAACTGAAGTCCATGGTCTCTCCCTCAGGCACGCGGCATGCCGAGCATGCGTTCGGCGATGATGTTGCGCTGGATCTCGTTGGTGCCGGCATAGATCGGCCCGGCCTGGGCGAACAGGAAGCCGTCCAGCCAGTGGCCGACATCGCCTGCGGCCGGTGCCTCGGGCAGCAGCTCACCGCGCAAGCCAAGGATGCTCATGGCAGTTTCGTGCATGCGCAGGTCAAGTTCGGACCAGAAGATCTTGTTGGTCGAGGATTCAGGCCCGATACGCCCGCCCTTGACCAGCTGCGAGGCAGTCATGTAGGTCTGCTGGGTGTAGGCCTCGGCGTCCAACCAGGCGCGCATCACCGCTTCGCCGATGGCAGGGTCGCGGTCGGCGCTCTCGCGGTTGGCCTGGTACAACTGCACCAAGCGCCGAGCGGTCTCCTGGAAGCGCGCCGGCGAGCGCAGCATCAGGCCGCGTTCGAAGCCAGCCGTGGACATCGCCACGTGCCAGCCCATGCCCTCGCCGCCCAACACGTTCTCCATCGGCACGCGCACATCGTCGAAGAAGATCTCGGCGAAGCCCGGCAAGCCGTTGAGCTGAGGGATCGGCCGCACGGTGATGCCGGGGCTGTCGAGTGGCACCAGGATGAAGGTCAGGCCATGGTGGCGCTGGGAACCGGGGTCGGTGCGGAAGATGCCGAACACCCAGTCGGCCCAGACCGCGCGTGTAGACCAGGTCTTCTGGCCGTTGATCACGTAATGGTCGCCGTCACGCTCGGCCCGCGAGCGGATCGCCGCCATGTCGGAGCCGGCGCCCGGCTCGGACCAACCTTGGGCCCAGATGTCCTGCCCGGTGGCCATGCGAGGCAGGAAGCGCGCTTTCTGCTCCTCGGTACCGTACTCCATGAGGGTGGGCCCGAGCAGGAAGATACCGTTCTGGTTGACCCGCGCCGGGGCGTTGGCGCGGTAGTACTCTTCCTCGAAGATCAGCCACTCGATCAAGTCGCAACCGCGCCCACCCAGGCGGGTCGGCCAGGTGACCATGCCCCAGCGCCCTTCGTTCAGGCGCGCTTCCCAGGCGCGGTGGGCGGCAAAGCCCTCCTCGGTGTCGAACGAGGGCAATGGCTGGGCCGGGACGTTGGCCTGCAGCCAGGCCCGCACCTCGGCGCGGAAGGCCTGCTGGGCCGGTGTGTAGGTAAGGTCCATGTTCGCTGCCCTCAACCGTTGAAGTTGGCGTTGCGCTTCTCGACGAACGAGTCGCGAGCTTCCTGGGAGTCCTGGGTGCGGTAGGCTTCTAGGGTGAAGCCCTGCTCCCAGCGGTATTTGTCTTCCAGATCGCCGTCCTCGATGCCGTTGAGCGCTTCCTTGGCCAGGCGGATCATCGCCGAGCTCTTGGCGGCGATGGATGCAGCGATGCCAAGCGCCGCCTCGCGCAGTTGCTCGCGTGGCACCACACGCTCGACTGCGCCCAGGCGGAAGGCCTCGGCGGCGTCGATCATCTCGCCAGAGAAGTACATGTGACGCACCTTCTGCACCGGGAACAGGCGCTGCAGGTGAGCGCCGCCGCCCATGGCGCCACGGTCCACCTCAGGCACGCCGAAGCGGGCGCATTCGGCAGCGACGACGATATCGGCGGCGCCGCAGATACCGATGCCGCCGCCCAGGACGAAGCCATGCACGGCGACGATCACCGGCACCGGGTTGCGGTGCACGGCCTTGAAGGTGTCGTAGTTGCCCTTGTTGACCGCGACGATCAGGTTGCCGTCGGCGGCCAGTTCCTTGATGTCGACCCCGGCGCAGAAGCCACGGCCTTCGGCACGGATGACGATGACCCGCACCTGCTCGTCTTCGCCCAGCGCTCGGAGCGTACTGGCGATGTCGGCCCAGCCCCGGCTGTTGAAGGCATTGACCGGGGGATGGTCGAAGACCATCTCGGCGATGCCGTTGTCAATGCTGACACTGAATGGTTGCATTCGGATTCCCCCTTACGAAATTCGGCGGCACAGTGCGCCCAAGCGCTGCTCGGCGTCCTGGACGATCTGCGCGATCAGTTCGGCGCAGCCCGGCAGGCTGTCGATGCCTGCTGCCACCTGCCCGGCCGGCAGCACGCCTTCGGCGGGGCGGCCTTCGACCATGGCCTTCTGGATGACCATCGGCGCGTTGGCGGCCATCAGGCTCTGGGCGGCGCTGAGCCCGCCGTCGCGGCGCATCTTCAGGGCGCTGCCGAGCAATTGGCCCAGGCCAAGGCCTGTGTGGCGGCGGTAGGCCAGGCCGCTGCGCACAGCCAGCAACCAGCGGCGCAGGCCGCTGCCGGACTCGAGCTCATCGAGCAGCTCGTTGCGGATCATGCGTTGCGGCAAACCGTCGATGGCCCGGCTGACGATCACCGCCGCCGGGTCCTTGACCGCCAGGTAGCGCGCCAGGGTGGCCCGGGGCACCGGGCTGTCGGCGGTCATCAGAAAGCGCGTGCCCATGGCGATGCCATCGGCGCCCTGGGCCAAGGCCGATACCAGTCCGCGACCATCCTTGAAACCACCGGCAGCCACCACCGGCACCTCCACCGCATCGAGCACCTGGCCCAGCAGCATGGCGGTGGGCACGGCGCCGGTGTGGCCGCCGCCCTCGCCGCCCTGCACGGTCACCACGTCGGCGCCCATCTGCACGGCCTTCTGCGCATGCTTGAGGGCGCCCACGGTGGGCATGCAGACCACACCGGCATCCTTGAGCCGAGCGATCATCTGCTTGCCCGGCGAGCGGCTGTAGCTGACGGCGCGCACCTGGTGGCGCACCACCAGTTCGACGATCTGTTCGGCGTTGGCCTGGTACATGTGGAAGTTGACCCCGAACGGGCGGTCGGTCAGGCGTTTGGTCTCGAGAATCGCGGCATCCATCTGCTGCGGTTCGATGGTCGCCCCAGCGAGAAAGCCAAAACCGCCGGCATTGCAGGTAGCTGCCACCAGGCGCGGGTCGGCGACCCAGCCCATGGCGGTCTGGACGATCGGGTAGCGGCACCCGAGCAAGGCGGTCAGGCGGGTATCGAGCGATACGGCCATGCTCATGCCCTCCCCGGGTCGCGCTGGGAACTGGCCATGGCCTTGGCGTCGTAGCCGCCCAGGCGGTCGCCCGACACCAACTCGTTGTGGGCATGGGCGAAGTGATGCAGGCCGAACACCATGTCCATGGTCGCGCGCTTACCCATCAGGTCTTCGGCGTTGTTGACCGCCTGCTTGCTCAGTTGCAGGCCCAGGCGCGGCATCTGGGCGACCTGCGCGGCCAGCTCCAGGGTGTGCGCCTCCAGCTGCTCGCGCGGCACCACGCGGTTGAGCATGCCCATCTGATAGGCACGCGCCGCCGGCATCGGCGCGCCGAGGAACAGGAACTCCTTGGCAATGCGTGGGTTGAGCTCATGCACGTGGGCGAAGTACTCCACTCCCGGAATGCCCATGCGCACCACCGGGTCGCGGAAGTAGGCATCGTCGCTGGCCACGATCAGGTCGCACACCCAGGCCAGCATCAGCCCGCCGGCAATGCAGGCGCCCTGGACCATGGCGATGGTCGGCTTGGGGATATCCCGCCAGCGCCGGCACATGCCCAGGTACACCTCCTGCTCGCGAGCGTAGAGGAACTCGCCGCCCGGCTTGCCGACATGGTCGTACCACAGGCTCACGCGCTCGAAGCTCTGGTCCACGTCACGCCCCGGCGTACCGATGTCGTGCCCGGCGGAAAAGTGTTTGCCAGCGCCGCGCAGGACGATGACCTTGACCTCGTCATCGGCGCAGGCGCGGGCGAAGGCGGCGTCCAGGGCATAGGTCATCCGCGAGTTCTGGGCGTTGTGGTACTGCGGGCGGTTCATGGTGACCAAGGCCACCGCGCCACGCACTTCGTACAGCACCACCTCATCGGCCTCTTTGTTGTTTTGCTCGCTCATTACTGCACTCCGGCAAGGCGGTTGGCGGGTACGGGCTGTCAGCGCGCCTGGCGCTGGCCCGGAGGGTTGTCCTTGAGCTGGCTGGCGCGCAGGTTGTGCGGGTCCAGCTGCTGGATCAGCTGCAGCTGCGCCTCGGTGGGCGCGGTGGTCACCGGGCAATGCTCGGGTACGTGCAGGGCGAAGCCTGTGTTGTCGCGCACCTCGTCCAGGCTCACGCCCGGGTGCAAGGAACGCACTCGCACCTGGTGCTGCGGCCCGAGGAAGTCGAGTACGCACAGGTCGGTGACGATCAGGCGGATATCGATATCCTCCAGCGACCAGCCGCGGGCCAGCCGCTCGGGGTTGTAGCCCACCGAGGCGACCACGTCGCACTCGCCTTCGACGAACACCCGGCGGTTGTGGCTGGGCACGTAGAACGAGTTGGCATGGCTGATGGAGTTACCCGGCAGGCCACGCACGCCGAGCATCTGCGCCTTGGGCTTGTGGTAGTCGCCGCCGATGCAGGAAATGTTGGCCTGGCCGAAGCGGTCGACCTGGATCGGGCCGATCATGGCGTGGCGCTTGCCGCTCCAGACGTTGTCGAAGATGCGCGAGAAGCCCATCCAGCTGTCACGCTTGGGCTCATAGCCATTGCGTGGGCCGACCGGCACCGGCTCGGCGACCATGTAGGCTTCCGAGTCGGTCATCATCAGCTGCGGGTTGTTGTCGAGCATGCTCAAGGAGGCAGCCAGGCGTGGGATCACGCCGATACCGGTGGCCAGGACTTCGCCGTCGTCGCGCCAGGCCTGGGCGGCGGCGCAGATCATCAGTTCGGCGAGGCTGTAGGAGGTTGCAGGGGTCATGGCGTTCCTCGCTTAGAAAACCGGCAGGGGCAGTCGACGGATGGCCTCAAGGCCCCCGCAACGTTCCAGGTACTGGGAGTGGGAACAGGCCACGTACTGCTCGACATAGGCCTGCCAGCCCTCTTCGCTCTGCGCCGAGGCCACGTAGGCCTTGAAGTGCGGTACGTCGAAGCCGTACAGCGGCGCGCAGGAAGACGGGTGCGCGCCCCCAGGCACGTTGGCCACGGCGGTGGTCAGGTTGCGCTCCCAGAACACCTGGTGGGCCCGGGCCGGGTCGGCATGGAACCACGCGCTGTCGACCAGCTCGTCGCAGGTGACGAAGGTGCGTGCCGCAGCGCGCACGAACAGGTCGTCCATGTAATGGTCGGGGCCGGCGATCTGGCAGATGCCGCGTGCATCGGCGCGGTCGACGTGCACCAGGGCAGCATCGAGCTTGAGCGCAGGCATCGCGACCCAGTCGCGGCCATCGGCGTAGGGCGAGGCGATCAGCTTGATCTCGGGGTTGTGGCGCAGCACGTCGGTGCCCAGGCCTACCGCTGTGGGGATGAACGGCACGTTCATGGCGGCGGCACGCAGGCCCAGCAGCAGCATGCCTTCATCGATCTCCATCACCTCGATGGCGCCTTCCTGGCGCGCCTTGCGAAAGTATGGCTCGAGGGGGATGAAGTCGAGGGAGACGAAAGCGAAGATCAGTTTCTTCACCTTGCCAGCGGCGCACAGCAGGCCGACGTCGGCGCCGCCGTAGGCGACGACGGTCAGGTCCTTGAGGTCCGAGCGCAGGATCTCGCGTACCAGCGCCATGGGCTTGCGACGTGGGCCCCAGCCACCGATACCGATGGTCATGCCATCGCGCAGCTGGGCGACCATCTGGGCCGTGGTCATCTGTTTATCCATGGGTGCTGTCCTCATTGGCGGCCGACACTGAAGTCATGGCCCCACTGGCTGACCACCGTGCTTTCGAACGGGGTGTGGCGGCTCCAGTCCACCACCAGGCCGTCGCAGCCGTACTCCAGGTCGAACCCGGAGGGGGTCTTCATGTAGAAGGAAATCATCTGGTCGTTGGTGTGCTGACCCAGGGTGGCCGAGAGCTTCACGCCGTTGGCGTGCATGCGGTCCAGGGCGCGGCCGACTTCGTCCAGGCCATCGACCTCGACCATCATGTGCACGCAGCCGCTAGGCACCGGGCATTCGAAGATCGCCAGGGAGTGGTGGCGGCCATTGTTGCAGTGCATGAAGTGGATACGCTTTTCCGGCTCGGCCGGGTCGGGGGTGAAGCGGATCTTCATGAGGTCCGACAGGCCGAAGCCCATCACCTGTTCGTAGAAGTCGCGGCAGCGTTCGAAAGTCGGTGCCGGCAGCACCACATGGCCCATGCCCAGGGCATCGCTGACGAAACCGCGCACGCCCACTGGCGAGACGAAGCGGGCGAAGTCCTGGCGTGGGCCCCAGTACAGCTCGTGGCGGTTGCCGTCGGGGTCGGCGAACAGGGCCAGCGCCTGGACCTGGCGCAGCGCTGCCTGCTCGGCACTGCCCTGCTCCACGGCCACACCGGCGGCGTGCAGTTCGGCCACGGCCTGGTCGAAGGCGGCCTGGCCGGCCACTTCCCAGCCGCAGGCGCCAAAACCGTCTTGGGCGCTGTGCTGTACCAGGATGCGGTATGGGCGTTCGTCCATCTTCAGGAACAGGCGCTCGCCGCTTTCGTCCTCGATCACCATCATGCCCAGCACTTGGCTTGCGTAGTGGCGCCATTGCGCGAGGTCGGTGGAACGCACGGTGACGTAACCCAAGCCACGGATATCCATGCACGATCTCCTCATGTTGTTCTTGTCACGAGCCGCTGGGGCTCTTGGATGGTCGTATTCAAGCCAGTTGGCGGTGGAGCGTCATCGTCCAATAGGACTACCGACGGAGGGGCTGCTGCGCAGCCCAATCGCGGGACAAGCCCGCACACACAGGTTCCGTGCAAGCCATTGGCGACACCGTACCTGTGGGAGCGGGCTTGTCCCGCGATTGGGGCGCAAAGCGCCCCCTGGTGGATTTACTGCTTGTTGCGGAAATGCGGAATGACTTTCTCGCCGATGTTGCGCAAGGTTTCCAATTGAGCCCACTGCGGCACGGTCCCCATCTGGCAAATGAACAGGATTTCGTCGGCGCCGGCATCGATCAGCCGTTGTACGTAGCCGATGCAGTCCTCGACGGTACCGTAGGCGTGGTTGGGGTTCATCATCGCCATGGTCGGGTCAGAGAAGTCGACCTGCACTTCCTCGGAGGCGAAGCGCGATTTGATCACCGCCTGGCCGTTGCCATCGACGTAGGTGTCGTCTTTCCACTTCTCCGGGTCCGGGCGCTCGCCACCGCCGTACCAGTAACCCAATGACTCCATGAAGTAACGCTGGCCACGAATGCCGATGCGGCGCGCGGTCTCGTTGTCGTCCAGCACGATGGCCGGGCACAGTGCGGCGATGTGGCGGTTCGGACGGAAGCCCACCTGGTTGCGTGCCTCGCGGTTGTCGAAGGCCTGGTGGTACACCTCGACCTTCTTGGCGATCTCCTCCGGGCCACCGAAGCCCAGCACCAACGCACCCATGCCACGGCCACCGGCGTTCTTCAACGACTCGGTGTTGGTACAAGCCAGGTACATCGGCGGGTGTGGGTCCTGGTACGGCTTGGGATGGATCGGCCGCTTAGGGATCTTGACGAAGTCGCCGTGGTGCTCGATCTCGTCCTGCACGAACATCTTCGGAATCAGGTACATGGCCTCGTCGATCTGCGGCTGCAGGGTCGCCAGGTCGTAGCCGAAAGTGCCGGCTTCCTGCTGGGTACCGCCCTTGCCGACGCCGAAGTGCACACGGCCCTTGGACAACAGGTCGAGGGTAGCGATGCGCTCGGCCACCTTGACCGGGTGGTTCATCGCCGGCGGCAGGCACACCACGCCGTGGCCGATGCCGATGCGCTCGGTCTTGCCGGCGACGAAGGCCAGCATGGTCTCCGGCGCGGACATGTGCGAATAGTTGGTCAACGCGGTGTGCTCCACGCACCAGAAGGTGTCGAAGCCCAACTTGTCGGCCAGTACCGCCTGCTCCACGGTGTCATCGAAGATCTTGCGGTCACCCTCGCGGCTGGCATCGATCGTCTGGGCTTCGTAAATCAGCGAGAATTTCATGTGCGTTCCTTGTTGTTCTGTGGACGTTGGCCGGCAGGTGCCGGCCTTGGTCACATCCTCTGGCATCGGCGACGGGCTCGAATCCCTAAAACGGACTAGCCGGTTTCGGTGAGCACGCCATGGCCTAGAGGAAGAAGTCCGTGGTGTCCTGCCCCATGCTCACGCCACCGAGGTTCCAGGCGTACTTGGCCGGGCTGTTGGCCACATGGGCACGGCCGGTATGGATATCGCGGAACGCCCGGTTGATCGGGTGGTCACGGAAGATGGTCGAGGCACCGCTGTTGAACATCAGTTCGGCTACCGCCTTGGCGCAGCGGTCTGCCACCAGCGCCGAGTCGTAGCGCATCTTCACCCGCAGCTGCATGTCCAGCGGCGTGCCGCTGCGGGCGTTGTCGAGCATCAGCTCGAAGTTGCGCAGCAGCACGGTGCGGCATTCGTCGACACAGACCATGGCGTTGGCCAGGGCGCTTTGCGCGGCCGGGTCCTGGAGCATCTTGCGGCCATCGTTGACCGCCACCCGCGCCTTGTTGTGGGCGATGAAGTGGTCCACCGCCCCCTGCAGGGCGCCGATGGCCGAGGACGACACCGCGCGCACGAAGATCTGCCCGAACGGCAGGCGGTACAGCGCCGAGGTGTTGACCGCGTTGCCCGGGCTCTGCTGCATGAAGCCATCGGCGGCGCGGTGAGTGCGGTATTCCGGAACGAAGGCGCCTTCGACCAGCACATCGTGGGAGCCGGTGCCCTCCAGGCCCATCACGTTCCAGTTGTCGATGATCTGATAGTCGGCGCGCGGCACCAGGAAGGTGCGGTAGTCCGGTGCACCGCCCGGCTCGGCCGGCGGCACCATGGCGCCGAGGAAGGCCCACTGGCAATGCTTGCTGCCCGAGGAGAAGCCCCAGCGCCCGCTCAGGCGGAAACCGCCCTCGACCCGCTCGACTTTCCCCACCGGCATGTAGGAAGAGGAGATCAGCACGCTGCTGTCCTGCCCCCATACGTCCTGCGCGGCGCGATCGTCGAACAGCGCCAGCTGCCAGTTGTGGATGGCCACCACACCCAGCACCCAGGCCGAGGACATGCAGCCTTCGGCGAGGATCATCTGCACCTCGAAGAAGTCCTTAGGCTCGAGCTCCAGCCCCTGCCAACGGGCCGGCTGGAGGATGCGGAAGAAGCCCGCCTCGTGGAAGTCGGCGATGGTCTGCTCCGGCAGGCGGCCCATCTGTGCGGCCTGTTCTGCGCGCTCGCGCAGCACGGGCACCAGCTCACGGGCGCGCTGGCGCAACTGTTGACGCATGAGGTCTTGATTCATCTTGTTGTTCTCCTCTGGTCGCCCCGTTCCCCGGGGCGTGCGAGAGAGGCGCCATGCCTCCACCGTAGGCATTGCAACAAGGTGAATCGGGCGCGGCATCCCTCAAACGGACCATGTCGGGTGCGCATTGACTAGTCCCGTTGGACGATGTTGGGGCTTGTCAGCGTTGCAAGAATCCATCGCACTGAAACAGCCAAACCGAGGGCGTGCGATGAACGACAACAATAATTTGAAAGCCGACATGCTCCAGGCCATGCGCCGCCTGGCCAAGTCGGTGACCATCATCAGCACCAGCGACGGCAGCCAGCGTTTCGCCATGGCCGCCACCGCGGTGGACTCGCTGAGCACCGAGCCGCCATCGCTGCTGATCTGCGTCAACCAGAGCGCTTCACCGCACGCGGCGCTGGCCGCCGGCGCAAGCTTCTGCGTGAACATCCTGGGCCTGGAACAGCAGCACCTGGCACACCTGTGCAGCGGCAGCATCAAGGGCGAAGCGCGCTTCGGCCAGGGTCAGTGGCTGACCAGCGACGAAGGCATCCCTTACCTGGCCGATGCCCAGTCGTCGATCCTCTGTCGCCAGGACGGCCAGTTCGCCTACGGCACCCACACCGTCTTCATCGGCCGTATCCTGCGCATTCACACTACCCCGACCATCACCCCGCTGGTGTACCTGGACGGGCACTACACCACCACTGCCAAACCTGTGCCCCTTGCGGCCAGCGTCAGCTGAGGCGCAGTCATGACCTTGCAAGCGGTGCAGGCACCGCTTCGCGTCGACAGTGCCGAGCAATTGCAATGGCAGCAGCGCGCCGACCTGGTGGTGGTGGGCTTCGGCGGGGCCGGGGCCTGCGCCGCCATCGAGGCCGCCAGCCGTGGCCTTTCGGTACTGGCCTTGGAGCGCTTCGCAGGCGGCGGCGCCACGGCCCTGAGCGGCGGCGTGGTGTATGCCGGCGGTGGCACGCCGCAACAGCTGCAGGCCGGTTATACGGACAGCAGCGAGGCGATGTTCGAGTACCTGCGCAAGGAGGTCGGCGATGCAGTGAGCGAACAGGCCCTGCGCACCTTCTGCGATGCCAGCTTGGAGCAGCTGGCTTGGTTGGAGCGCCAGGGTGCGGTGTTCGAAGGCAGCATGGCGCCGCACAAGACTTCCTACCCCAGCGACAGCTACTACCTGTACTACTCAGGCAACGAGGCGGTGCCGGCCTACGCCGTGGATGCCGCTCCGGCCCCTCGTGGCCATCGGACCAAGGGTACCGGCATGTCCGGGTCGGCCCTGTTCCGTGCCTTGGCCGACAGCGCCCGGCGCCGCGGCGTACGCGTGCGTACCCAGTGCGAGGTACGACGCCTGGTGGTCGACCGGGAAGGCCAGGTACTGGGCGTCGAAGCCTGGCAACTGCCCGCAGGCAGCCGCGCCGCGCGCCAACATGCGCGCCTGACGCGCTGGGCAGCGGCGGTGCACATGTACGCCCCAGCGGTTTCCACGCGGCTGCGCGCACGCATGCACCGCATCGAACAACAACACGCCCTGCCCCTGCTGGTGCGTGCCGATCACGGCGTGCTGTTGGCCAGCGGCGGCTTCGTGTTCAACCGCCAATTGCTCGGCGAGCATGCCCCGCGCTACCTCGCCGGCCTGCCCCTGGGCAGCAGCGGCTGCGACGGCAGCGGCATCGAACTGGGCCGCAGCGTAGGCGCCAGCCTGGGGCGTATGGACAAGGTCAGTGCCTGGCGCTTCATCAACCCGCCGATGGCCTGGGCCAAAGGCCTGATCGTCAACTCCCAGGGCGAGCGCTACTGCAATGAAGAGCTGTACGGCGCCACCCTGGGCCATGCCATGGTCGAGGAGCAGGACGGTCGCGCCTTGCTGATTCTCGACCGCAGCTTGCGCAACCAGGCATTGCAGCAGGTCGGGCCGGGCAAGGTGTGGTCGTTCCAGCGCCTGCCAGTGCTGCTCAACCTGCTGTTCAACTGCCGCCGTGGCAACACCCTCGAGCAGCTGGCCCAGCGCTGCCGGCTGCCCGTCGAGGCCTTGCGCCGCAGCATCGACGCCTACAACCGCGCCGCTCGCGGCGATCTCGCCGACCCGCACGGCAAGTCCGCATCCATGCTCCATGACCTGGGCCAAGGCCCCTGGTACTGCCTGGACCTGTCCTACGACAGCCGCCTGTACCCCTGCCCAACCCTGACCCTGGGCGGGCTGCGGGTGTGCGAACAAAGCGGCCAGGTACTCGACCCGCAAGGCCAGACCATCGATGGCCTGTACGCGGCCGGCCGCTGCGCCGTGGGCGTGGCCTCCAACCTCTACGTTTCCGGCCTGTCCCTGGCCGATTGCGTCTTTTCCGGCCGGCGCGCCGCAGCCCATGTGGCTGGCGTGGCCGCCAGCCACCGAGCCCCACAAGGAGAACAACCATGCAACGTGTAGAAGGCAAGGTCTGCCTGGTCACCGGCGCCGCCAGCGGCATCGGCCGCGAAGATGCCCTGCTGCTGGCCCGCGAGGGCGCCCGGGTGGTGCTCACCGACCTGAACGAGGAAGCCGGCCGCCAGGCCGCTGCCGAGATCGGCGAGAACGCGCTGTTCATCCGCCACGACATCGCCAGCGAAAGCGACTGGCAGCGGGTGATCGCCACCACCCTGGAACACTTCGGCCGCCTCGATGTGCTGGTCAACAATGCCGCCATCCTGGCCACCGGCACCATCGAGGACACCAGCCTTGAGCTGTGGCAGAAGGTGCAGAAGATCAACGGCGATGGCTACTTCCTGGGGTGTAAGTACGCCATCGAGGCCATGAAGAAGACCGGCGGCGGCTCGATCATCAACATGTCGTCGGTCGCAGCCCTCGGCGCCATGCCGATGTTCTGCGCCTACTCCGCCTCCAAGGGCGCGGTGGCGGCCATGACCCGCTCCATCGCCCTGCACTGCAAGCAACAGGGCTACCGCATCCGTTGCAACAGCGTGCACCCGGATGGCGTCAACACACCGATGACCCAGGCCCTGGCCGGCGGCCAGCCGATTCCCCAGGAGCTGCTCGACCAAGACCCGATGAACCGCATGTGCGCCCCGCGCGACATTGCCAACGTGGTGCTGTTCCTGGCCAGCGACGAGTCCCGCTTCGTCAATGGCGCAGAACTGCGGGTGGACAATGCGCAACTGATCAGTGGCATCTGACATGAACATCCAGGCTGCTGCAGACCAGGCCCAGGCCAGCGCATCCCCTGCCAGCGACTTGCGCCTGCAGGTGTGCGCGGTGATCGACGAGACCGCCGATGCACGCTCGCTGGTGTTCGACGTGCCCGAGGCGCTGCGTGGGCGCTTCGCCTACAAACCGGGGCAGTTCCTGAGCTTTCGGGTGACGGTGGACGGCAAACGCCTGACCCGCTGCTACTCGATGTCCAGCTCACCCTGGACCGACGCCCGGCCCAAGGTGACCATCAAGCGGGTCGAGGGTGGCCGGGTATCCAACTGGATGAACCAGCACGTGCAGGTCGGCGACTGGCTCGAGGTGCTGCCGCCGGCCGGGCATTTCTGCATCGACCCGCGCCAGGCCGCCGACGCCAGCCGGCCTCTGGTGTTGTTTGGCGGTGGCTCCGGTATCACGCCGGTGTTTTCCCTGCTCAAGGCCGTGTTGCACAGCGGCCAACGCCCGGTGTTGCTGGTATATGCCAACCGCGACGAAGCCTCGGTGATCTTCCGCGACGAGCTGCGCGCCCTTGCAAAGGCGCACCCAGAGCAGTTGCAGGTGGTGCATGTGCTGGACTCGGTGCAGGGCTTCGTCGATGCCGCCCAGGTGCGTCAGCTGGTACGCCATTGGCGCGGCGCGGACTACTTCATTTGCGGGCCGGGGCCGTTCATGGACACCGTGGAGGGAACCCTGCTGGCCTTGGGCGAAGCGCGTGATGCCATCCATGTGGAGCGCTTCGTCTCGCCACCCGACCCGGCCAGCCAAGCGGCCGTGCCGGTACAGGTCGAAGGTGCAGGGTGCGAACTGCTCGTGGTGGAACTCGATGGCGTGACCCACGAGATCGTGCCGCGCCCAGGGGATACCTTGCTGCAAAGCTGCAAGGCGGCCGGGCTGGATGTGCCGTTTTCCTGCGAGGAAGGGTTCTGTGGGGCATGCATGTGCACCGTGGAGGAAGGCCAGGCGCAGCTGGCGCGCAACGATGTGCTCAGCAAGGCGGAGCTCGAGGCCGGGTGGACTTTGGCATGCCAAGGGCACCCGCAAGGGGCGCGGGTGCGATTGAAGTTTCCGGTTTGAGATCGAGCGGGGTTGCGTTGCAGCCCGCGCCTACAGGTACCCCGCTGCCTCAGGGCTTGCAAACATACCTGGAGCGGGCTTGTCCCGCGATTGGGCCCTCGCGGACTGGCATAGTCCCTACAGACGATCCAGCCCACCGCCATTGCAGGTAGACTCGCCACAGCAGCAGCTCCACAACAATAAAAGGACAGAGGTTCGAATATGGCTCGTTTGCAAAACAAGGTCGCGGTGGTCACCGGCGGTGCGTCGGGCATCGGCCTGGCCTGCGTGCGTCGTTTCAGCGCCGAAGGCGCCCAGGTGGTCGGGCTGGATGTCGGCCAGGCACCTGCGGACTTCCCCGGCCTGTTCATGAATCTGGATGTACGCAACGAAGAGCAGGTGCAACAGGTGATGGCCGAAGTCATCCAGCGCTTCGGCCGCCTCGACGTGCTGGTCAACGCCGCCGGCGTCGCCAGCCAAGGCAGCGTCACCAGCGCCAGCACCGCCGACTGGCAGCGGGTTTTGGACATCAACCTGACCGGCAGCATGCTCACCAGCAAACACGTGCTGGGGCAGATGCAGGCCCAGCGCAGCGGCTCGATCATCAACATCGGCTCGATCTTCGGCCTGCAGGGCTGCGACGGCAACGTCGCCTACAACGTCTCCAAGGGCGGGATCAACCAGCTGACCCGCAGCATGGCCATCGACTACGGCCACGCCAACATCCGCGTCAACGGCCTGTGCCCAGGCCTGATCGAAACGCCGATGACCAGCATGGTCCGCGAACAGCAGGCGTTCCATGACTTCTTCGCTTCGCAGCACATGCTCAGCCGCTCCGGCCAGCCGGAGGAAGTGGCCAATGTCGCGCTGTTCCTCGCCTCGGACGAAGCGTCCTTCGTCAGCGGGCAGATGATCGCTGTGGATGGCGGCTTCTCCGCCGGCCGCCGCTTCGCCCCGCCCAGCGTCTGATTCATTCGGCCGGGCCCGGTGCCCGGCCCTCCCCTTCGTTCATCGATCCTCTGCCTGAGGAGGCCACATGCCGTCCGTGGAAAACGCCCAGACCTTCCCGCAACTGTTCGCCCTGGCCGCCCAGACCTATGGCGAACGCCCAGCCATCGAAGACACCGGCCAACCCATCAGCTACCAGCGCCTGGACCAATTGCGCCGCCAGGCGGCGCGCGCCCTGCTGGCCCTGGATGTGCCGGTGTCGGCGCGGGTGGCGGTGTGGGCGCCCAACCTCTGGGAGTGGATCGTCGCCGCCGGTGCCCTGCACAGCGTCGGCGCCACCCTGGTGCCGCTCAATACCCGCATGAAAGGTGCCGAAGCGGCCCAAGTGCTGCGCGACAGCGACACTTGCGTACTGTTCTGCATCAGCCGCTTCCTCGACACCGACTACCCAGCCATGCTCGCCGACCAGACGCTGCCCGCGCTGCGCCAGGTCATTCACCTGCGCCCCCAGGGCGAGGTGGCCGACGGTCTGGCCTGGGACGACTTCCTCGCCCTGGCGGGCCAGGTGAGCGAGGCTCAGCTGGCTGAACGTGAACAGCGGGTGAACGGCGACACCCTGTCGGACCTGCTGTTCACCTCCGGCACCTCGGGCAAACCCAAGGGCGTGATGAGCAGCCATGGCCAGAACCTGCGGGTGGTGCGCGACTGGAGCGCGATCGTCGGGCTGCAGGCGGGGGACCGCTACCTGATTGTCAACCCGTTCTTCCACTCCTTTGGCTACAAGGCCGGCTGGGTGGCGGCCCTGATGCGCGGTTGCACCCTGTTGCCGCAGCAGGTGTTCGACACCCAGGCCCTGCTCGACTGCATCCAGCGCGAGGGCATCAACGTGTTACCCGGCCCGCCTACTTTGTACCAGTCACTGCTGGCCCACCCGCAACGGGCCGAGTACGACCTGGGCTCGTTGCGCATCGCCGTGACCGGCGCGGCGTCGATCCCGGTGGAGATGATCCGGCGCATGGGCAGCGAGTTGGGCTTTGCCACCATCGTCACCGCCTACGGCCTGACCGAGGCCTGCGGCTTCGTCACCATCTGCCGTGCCGGCGACAGCGCCGAACGGGTCGCCACCACCTGCGGGCGGGCAATGCCGGACGTGGAAGTGCGCTGCGTCGACCCGCAGGGGCAGCCGGTGCCGGCCAACCAACCGGGCGAGGTGTTGGTGCGCGGCTACAACCTGATGCGCGGCTACCTGGACGACCCGAAGGCCACCGCCGAGGCGATCGACGCCCAGGGGTGGTTGCATACCGGGGACGTGGGCGTGCTCGATGAACACGGCTACCTGCGCATCACCGATCGGTTGAAGGACATGTTCATCACCGGCGGGTTCAACGTGTACCCGGCGGAGATCGAGCAGACACTGGTGCGTTACCCAGGGGTCGCTCAGGCGGCGGTGATCGGGATTGCCGACGAGCGCCTGGGCGAGGTGGCCATGGCGTTCCTGTTGCCGGTACCGGGGCAGCGTATCGACGAGGCGGTGTTCCTGGCCTGGTGCCGCGAGCAAATGGCCAACTACAAGGTGCCGCGGCGGGTTCGGGTGCTCGACAGCATGCCGCTCAATGCCACCGGGAAGGTGGCCAAGCAGGTATTGCGCGAGTGGGCGTGAATGACGGGGCGCGCTTTGGCGCCCCGATCTGGTGTTGTCTGTACTGGTCCTATCGCCGGCAAGCCGGCTCCCACCTGTCCTGCGCTGTTTCAGACTGTGGGAGCCGGCTTGCCGGCGATAGGGCCGCAAGGCCCGGTCAGATGACTCGAGCCGGATGCTGCTGGCGTGGCTCACCCAGCATGGCGCGGTGTGACGGCGGCTGGCGCCCGCCCGCCTCGGTGATGCCATAACGCGGCGCGATTTCGGCGCTGATCAGCGTCTGCCCAGTGTAGTCGGCCAACTGCGGGTCATTGAGTAAGGCATGGATCAAGCGCCCGTTGAACTGCGGCGTCTCGGCATTTTCCAGGAACGCCCGGTACTGCTCACCATGCTGCTCCCCGGCGATGCGTGTACGTTCGGTCAATTGCGGGCCCAGCCACAACGACACCGCGGCGACCCCTCGCCCTTCGAAATCGATGGCCATGTCCGCCGCCAGCTTGTCGCTACCGGCCTTCTGCGCCCCATAGGCCGGGCCGTGCATGTAGCAGCCGGCACCGAAGGACGAGGTGAAGCACACCAGCGCGCGCCCGCTGCGCAGCAACAAAGGCGCTGCATGGTAGCTGGCGACATACGCCGAGCGCAGGCCGACATCGAGGATGCGCACCAGCGATAGAGGCTTTTCCCAGAACGGGCCCGGCTCGATCAACTGGTCGTGGATATGGGCGACGTTGTTCACCAGCAGGTCCAGCTTCCCGCATTCACGGTCGATGCGCTCGAACAGCGCGCGGATCTGCTCATCGTCACCATGATCGCAGGCCACGGCGATACCGCGCCCCCCGGCCGCATCGATGGCCGCCGCCGTACCCTGCAGGTCGCCCTCCAAGGCCTGGCCGTAGAGCGTCGAACCGCCCTGCCCCTGCTGCCTTCCGGTGACGTACACGGTCATGCCAGCCTCGCCCAGGGCCAAGGCAATACCGCGCCCGACCCCTCGGCTGGCGCCGGTTACCAATGCGATCTGTGGCATATCTGTCTGCATGCTTACCTCCCGGTGAGGGCCAAGGTCGACGGACCTTGGCGTTGTTGGCTGTCGGCGCGGATATGCTCGGCCGCCAGGTAACCAAAGGTCATGGCAGGGCCCAGGGTGGCGCCGGCACCGGGGTAGGTCCGGCCCATCATCGAGGCGGCGCTGTTGCCGATGGCATACAGGCCCTGGATCGGCTTACCGTCCTGGTGCAGCACCTGGGCATGAGCGTTGGTGAGCAGGCCGCCCTTGGTGCCGATGTCGCCGGCATCCACCCGCACCGCATAGAACGGCGCCTTGTGCAGCGGGGCCAGGCACGGGTTGGGTTGCACGCCGGGGTCGCCGTAGTAGCGGTCGAACAGCGACTCGCCCTTGCCGAAGTCATCGTCACGCCCGCATACCGCCATGGCGTTGAAGCGCGCCACGGTGCGGCCAAGGCCCGCGCCGTCGACCCCGATCAGCGCCGCCAGGGCGCCGAGGTCGTCGGCCTTGTGCAGCACCTTGCGCAGGTGTTCGGGCAAGCGCCAGTCGGGCTGGGCATAGCCTGGCAGCAACGGCCCGCAGGGGTATTTGCGCCGGTAGTCGGCATCGAACACCAGCCAGCACGGCACGCTGGTGGCGCCTTCGCGGTTGTGCCGGTACATGGCGTAGACGATGTCGCTGTAGGGCGCGCCTTCGTTGACGAAACGCTCGCCCGCAGAGTCGACCAGGATGCAACCGGGCAGGTTGCGCTCGATGAATAGCGCACGCTGTTTTTCCTCGCCCGGCACCTGCACCGTGGGTGCCCACCAACTGTGTGCCATCAGCGCCGTACTGGCGCCCACGGCCTGGGCAGCACGGATGCCATCGCCGGTGTTGCACGGCGGGGTCGCGCTCCACTGGGCCTGTGAAGGTTGCGGGTGGTGCTGCGTACGCATCGCCTGGTTACGCTCGAACCCACCGGCCGCGATGATCACGCCGTGGCGCGCCTTGATGTTCAGCCATTGCCCGTCACGCAACACGCGGGCACCGCCGATGCGTTCACCGACGATCAGCAGTCGCTCGAGCTGGCAGTTCAGCCACAGCGGCACGCCACGGTCGAGCAAGGAGCAACGCAGCGCACCGACCAGGGCATTGCCCAGGGTCAGGAAGCGGTCACGCCGCGACAGCTTGCGCCCCTCGCGGTCACGCCAGTAGCGCCACAGCACCTTGGCGGTCAGGCCCAGCCAGCCCTTGCCGCGGCACAGCAGCACCCGGGCTTCCTTCATGGTCATGGCCATGCGGCCCATCATCAAGGTGCCAGGCGATGGCGCGCGCATGCGCAGGAATTCCTCGCCCAGGGCCGCGGCGTCGAAGGGCAGCGGGTCCATGGAGCGATAGCCGGGCTTGCCGCCGGGCATGTGGGGGTAATAGTCGGTGTACTGGGCCTGGGCTTCGAAGCGCACGCGGGTGTCGCGTTCGAGGTATTCGACCATGGCCCTGGCATGCTCGACATAGGCCTCGATACGCCCATCGTCGAGCTCGCCGTGGGTCACCGCCTTGAGGTAGGCCACCGCCTCGGCCCGGCTGTCTTCGCCTCCCAGCGCGCGAATGCGGTGGTTGTCGGGGATCCAGATACCGCCGCCGGACACGGCCGAGGTGCCGCCGTACTGCTCGCTCTTCTCGATCACCAGCGTATCGAGGCCCAGGTCATGGGCACGCAGGGCTGCGGTCATGCCGCCGGCCCCCGACCCGATCACCAGCACATCGCAACATTCGTCCCACCTGATCATGCGGACCTCCTCGGGGCAGACAGAACCACGGCCCACGCCGAAGAAGGCGGCCGGGGCGCCTGAAGGATTGTCCGGCGCCCCCTGTGACCCGGCATCGTCCAATGGGACTACCGGGTCACGGGCTGCTACGCGTAGTCCACTTGGACGATGTTGCTGCCAAGGCTGCGTCCCATAGTCGGCCCTGCTCCACCTCCCAAAACCGGAACGTCGGTCGGGCAGGCAATGCCCGCGCATGAGGACGACAATGATAAAAACAACAATCGCCCCCCACCCTGTTAACACGTACGTGCGTCTTTCCCTGTTGCTGTTGGCCGGCGGCCTCAGCCAGCAGGCCAGTGCCTTGTCCTTCCAGCCCAGCGACGACCTGAGCGTTGATTGGGACACGACCCTGAGCTACAGCCTTGCCTGGCGCACCGAGAAGCGCGATCACAAGCTGGTGGCCAACGCCGACGGCAACGATGGCGACAACGCATTCGACCGGGGCAGCCTGATCACCGACCGGGTGGGCTTCCTCACCGAAGCCAACCTGCACTGGCGCGAGAACTACGGCCTGTTCATGCGGGCATCGGGTTTCTATGACCGCGTCTATGACCGTGGCAACGACAACGACACCGGTACCTCCAACTGCTTCGCCAGTGGCGTATGCAGCCGCCCCGACCGCTTCTCCAAGGACACCATCGACCAACACCGCGACGACCTGCGCCTGCTCGATGCCTATGCCTACGGCACCTGGGACATGGCCGGGCACAACCTGAACCTGCGCGTGGGCGACCAGGTGGTGAGCTGGGGTGAAAGCCTGTTCTACCCCGGCGTCTCCGGGGCCCAGAGCCCGGTGGACGCGACCAAGGCGACCACCCCGGGCGTCGAGGTCAAGGAAGTGCTGCTGCCGGTGGGCCAGGTTTTCGGCCAGTTGAGCCTCACCGACGAGCTGGATGTAGAAGCCTACTATCAGTACAAGTGGGAGAAGACCGACCTGTTCGGCGTGGGCAGCTACTTCTCCACCACCGACTACATCGACCGCGGTGGTTACAGCGATGCCAGCGGCTTCGTCAAGCGCCTGAAGGACGACGAGCCCAGCGACAGCGGCCAGTATGGCCTGGCGCTGCGCTATAGCGCGGCCTCGCTGAACAACACCGAGTTCGGCCTGTACTACGTGCGCTACCACGACAAGACCCCAACCCTGGACTTCCAGAGCGACCTGGGCTTCTACCGCGCCCGATACTTCGACAACATCGACCTGTACGGCGCAAGCTTCGCCACCGTGCTGGGCGACACCAGCCTGGCCGGTGAAGTGAGCTACCGCGACGGCCAGCCGGTGATGGTCGACAACGGCTTCTCCAGCGCCGTCAGGGCCAAGACCTTGCAGGCGCAGGTTTCGGCGATCCATGTGTTCGGCCCCAGCGCCTTCGCCGACAACACCACCCTGACCGGCGAACTGATCTACAACACCGTGCTCGACAACGACACCTCCGACCCGCTGACCCTGGCGCCCGGCTTCTCCCTGCCCGGCACCGATTCGCTGGTGGGCGACCGTGACGCCTGGGGCTACACGGTGCAGGTCAACCTTGACTACAACGACGTGTTCAGTGGCTGGGACATGTCGGTGCCGATCAACTTCAGCACCGCCGCCCAGCACGACAGCGCCTTGACCGGCTCGATCAACTACGGCCAGGGCGACGACCGTGCCAGCATCGGCACCACCTGGCGCTACCTCGGCAACTTCACGGTCGAGGCGCTGTACAGCGCGTACCTGGGCAACGCCAACAATTCGCCCTGGGCCGACCGCGACAACATCGCGCTCAACTTCAAGTACCGCTTCTAAAAGCCCTGACGGAGGATCACCGAAATGTCTGATCTCAAGCACCCCTGGTTGCGTACCACGCTCGCGATCGCCTTGTTCGGCAGCAGCCTGGCTTTGCAGGCCAATGTCAGTGGCACTGACGCCACGACCCTGGGCCCGGACCTGACCCCGATGGGTGCCGAGCGCGCCGGCAATGCCGACGGCAGCATCCCGGCCTGGACCGGAAAATGGCGCGGCACGCCGCCCCAGGTGAAGTTCGCCGGCCCCGGCACGCCCTACTCGGACCCGTATGCCGACGAAAAACCGCTGTTCGTCATCACCGCGCAGAACATGGAGCAGTACGCCACCAACCTCACCGACGGCCAGAAGGCGCTGTTCAAGCGATACCCGAATTCCTTCAAGATGCCGGTCTACCCCAGCCACCGGGATTTCCGCGTCGACCCGCAGACCGAGGCAGCCATCGCCCGCAACGCCCAGACCGCCAAGCTCAGCAGTGACGGCAACGATGCCCTGGATGCCTTCGGCGCCTCGCCGTTCCCGGTGCCAAAGAACGGCAACGAGCTGATCCTCAACCACACCATGCAGGCCCGTGCGGTCACCGAGGAGGCCAACTACAACCAGGTGGTGGTATACGCCGACAACAACCGCGTGCTGGAGAAGGTCAACTACAAGATCTATTCGCTGTGGTCGGACCCCAAGCAGAACGCGCAGAGCACCAATGGCGTATTCACCGACTTCCTGCTCACGACGCTGGAGCCGGTGCGCAAGAAAGGCGAGATCGTAGTCGGCCATGAGTTCATCAGCGCGGCCGCCCAGCCGCGCCAGGCCTGGCAATACACCCCTGGCCAGCGCCGTGTGCGCCGAGCACCGACGGTTGGCTATGACTCCCCGACTGGGGCCGGTGGTTTCCGTGTCTATGACGAAGACCGCCTGTTCAACGGTGCGACCGACCGCTACGACTGGAAGATCGTCGGCAAGAAAGAAGTCTACATCCCCTACAACAACTACAAGATCGACAGCCCGGACGTGACCCAGGCCGACATCATCAATGCCGCCGGCCACATCAACCCGGACCTGATGCGCTACGAGAAGCACCGTGTCTGGGTGCTGCAGGCGACCCTCAAGCCGAGCGCCCGGCATATCTATGCCAAGCGTACGTTCTACATCGACGAGGACAGCTGGGCCGCGACCCTGGCGGACAACTACGATTCCCGTGGGCAGCTGTGGCGCACCAACATGCAGACTTCGGTGTATGCCTATGACATCCAGCGCTTCCATGCGCGCCTGGGGCTGTATCACGATCTGATCGCTGGGTCGTACATGGTCGACCGCTTGCTCGACGACCAGAAGCCGGCCAAGCTCAACGCTAGCAACTTCGGGCCTGACGAATTCACCCCAGGCAACCTGCGCAAGCTGGGTACGCGCTAAACCTCTCCAGCCTAAACCCCCGGCCCGAAAGGCCGGGGTTTTCTTTTGCCTGGGGATCGTGGGGCTGCGTTGCAGCCCTTTCGCGGCGCAAGGCCGCTTACAGCTGCGAAAGGGGCCCCGGCAATTTCCAACCTGAAACAAGAACGCCCCAGGCTGGTCGGCCCGGGGCGTTCTTGTCTCAAGGGCTTCATGCCCTGGGTTTGGCTCAACCGGGGTAACAAGCCACCAACCGATCCGCAAGCTCAGGCAGTTGCTCCACGCCCAGCCGATTGATGCCAGCCGCACGAACGCGTCCACCGCCACTGGGGAATTGCCTGCAAAATGCATCGGCAGACCATACCGCACCCTCCGGCACCCGCAGGCTGAACATCCAGTCACCATCGGGCTTGGCACTCAACAACCCCAGCGCGCGCCCTGGCGCGGCCGCGGCAAGGCTGTTGGCCAGCACGCCGCTGACCCGACGGGCCCACGCCTGCGCCGGCAGACGGAACAGGCGCATGCCCGCCCCCTCGCGCCAGGGCGTCAACCCCTCGGCGGCGGCCATGTCGGCTGCGTACCCCGCGCGCAGCACCGCGAAAGTCTCGCTATCGCGCATGAAGTCCAACGGGTCGGCATAGGGCCGCAGTTGCTCGGCCAGGGCCAGCGGTTCGAAATGCAGGTCGGCCAGGCTGTCGCCATAGGCGTTGTAGTTGAGCAACTGGCCCAACTCCGCCAGGGCCGCTACATCCGCCTCGAGCAACCCATGGCGCTCGGCCAGTGCCCTGGCCGGCCCCGGCATGCCATCGCCAAAGGCCGCGACCACCGCCCAACGGTGCGCCCTACCCTGCAACCAGGCATCGACCAGCAAGCTGGTGCACACGTGCGCGGCGGTATCGATATGCGCCTCGAAGGCCGGGTGCTCGGGCAGTTCGCCTGGGAAGTGATGGTCGAAATAGCGCACCTGGACGCCATCGGCGAGCAGGCGCTGGACGTCTTCGCGATTTTGTTCGTGGGCGATGTCGAGCACGGTCACCCGTTCGCCGGGCCCTGCCTGCACCCGTCGCAGCAGCGTGATGTCGCGCTTGACCCCGCTGACCAGGCGCACCGCCGGGTCGAGCTCGCCGGCCAGGCGCAGTTGCTGCAGGGCGCACAGGCCATCGGCGTCGCCATTGAAAGCACAATGATCGATCATGGCGGTGCCCTCAGCTCATCAGTTCGCCGCCATTGGCATCGAGCTGCGCACCGTTGATCGCGCTGGCGTAATCCGATGCCAGAAACAGCGCTGCACGGGCACACTCGTCGTCGGTGCGCATGCGCCCGCCAGGGATGCTGGCGCTGAATTCGGCCTTGGCCTGCGCCTCGCTGATGCCCCGGGCTTCGGCGCTCTGGCGTACCACTGCCTGCACCGGCTCGCCCCACATCCAGCCACAAGCCAGGGCATTGACGCGGATGCCGTGCACCGCCTGTTCGCTGGCCAGGTAGCGCACGCTGGCGGTGAGCGCAGCCTTGGACGCCGAATAGGCCGCGCCGCCCTGGTAGGGCTTGCGCACGCCCAGGGTGTTGATCATGACAATGGCGCCCTCGCCCTGTTCGCGCATGGCCGGCAACACCGCCCGCGACATGTTCAGCGACCCCAGCAGGTTGACCTCCAGGGCCTCGCGCAGTGGCGCATTGTCGGCCTCGTCCACGGCCTGGAAGCCGCCGTGGGAGAACGCACTGTTGACCAGCGCGTCGATGCGTCCGAATGCCTCCAAGGTGGCCTTGGCGAAATGCGCACAGGCAGTGGTGTCGGTGATATCGGTCGGCACGCACAGCACCTGGCATTCATGGCCCAGGGCGAGAATGCGGGTACGCGCCTGCTCCAGCCGCTCGGCGCTGCGGGCGCAGATGGCCAGGGCGCGAGCGCCTTGGTGCGCAGCCTCCAGGGCCAGCTTGATACCCAGGCCCGGGCCTATCCCGGAGATCATCACGACCTTGTCTTTCAATAGCATGGTGGTTTTCCTTCTTGTTGTTGTGGTGTCAGGCGTTGGCCCGCAGGTGACGGGAACGGTACTCGGCATAGTCGCGCTGCAGGATGGCCTCGCTCAGGCCAAAGCGTTCGGGGCTGTACTGGTGGCTGGCGCGCTTGTCGCGGCCATTGTCGGCCAGCCAGCGAACGATCGCGTCACGTGCCGTGGCGCTCAGCTGCAGGCCGGCGAACTGGTAGATGCGCTCGACCACAGCCAACGGCTGGCCCACGGTGTCCTCGAAATGGATATCCAGTACCCGCCCTTCGGGCAGGGTTTCCCGCACGGCCATGGCATGGCGCATGGCGCGCGCCATGCGGCGGTTCCACTGCTCACCCACGGCCTCGGCGTCGGCATGATCGCTGTACAGTTGCCACAGGGTATGGATGAAGCTGGCCAGCGATGGGATGGTGCTGGCCGGCTCGCGGTGGGTGAGGATGACCTGGGCGCCCGGGAATACCTTGAACAGGAGCTCCAGGGTATGCAGATGCTGCGGGCTCTTGAGCAGCCAGCGCCGGCCTGGGGCGACACCCCGCAGCCCCTGCTGCCACTGCAGGAACTGCAGGCAGCGCTTGAGGTACTGGTAGACCTGGCTCTGGTCCTGGCGGTCGAGCCAGGCGGTGTAGCTGGGCACGTTGACATAGGAGTCCATGGCACAAAGGAAGCTGTGCTCCATCAGCATGAACTCTTCATCGGCCTGCTCGGCGTCCAGCGGGTGGATGGCCAGCAATTGCGGCAGGAACTCGACCATCGATGCGACTTCGGCACGCGCCTTCAGGATGCGTGCCTCGGGGCAGGCGGGGTCCTCGCCGGGCAGGGGCGCCGGGTAGCGTGTCTCCCACCACAAGGCTTTGCTGAACTGCGGGTCGACCGCCAGGGTACGTTGCAACAAGGTGGTGCCGGTGCGTGGCAGGCCGACGATCACCAACGGGGCCTCGATGGGCTGTTCGAGGATCTGCGGGTAGCGCGTGCAATGGTCCTCCACCACCAGGCGGTTGACCAGTTGCGCCAGCAGCTTTTCGCGCAGCATCGCGCGCCCGGCCACGGACAACCGAGCCTCATGCTCCAGCGCCTCGGCCAGCACCGCCAGGCCTTCGCGGAAGTTGCCCGGGCCGAAGTCCTGCAGGCCTGCGGCACGGGCACTGGCTTCGGCCATCAGCCGTTCGGGGGCGAACTCATTGATCATCAGGCAAGCTCCTTCAGCGCGAGCAGCTTCACGACGCGGGTAGTGGGGTGTACCGGGGTTTTCGCGCCAACCCAGCGCAGGCACAGGGTGCCGTGGGGGTGGCCGGCGGTTTGCAGCCAATTCGCAAGGCCCGGGTCCCGGGCGCTGAGCACCATGCGCAGGCCGCCGTTGGCGTCCAGTTGCGCCGAATGCTTGTTCAGGCAGATGCGGTGGTAGCGGTAGTCCAGCGACTCCATCCAGTAGTTATTGATCTGCAGGTTCCAGAAATCGCACTCAGGCACTTGCTCCACCTCGATCAGTAAGGCTTCGTCGTCGGCCAGGGCCCAGTAGGAGTGGTAGTAGAAGATGTTCGGGTCGCCCCCTACCGACTGGCACAGCGGCTGGTCGGCCGGCGGCAGCTGGTTGGCATGGGCTTGGTAGCCCTGGGCCCAGTCGGCGAACAGGCGCGCGGTGTTCTCGACGAACGAGGCGGCACGTTGCAGGCCTTGCTGCAGGAAGGCCGGGTCAAGTGGCGGGGGAACCTGGTCGCCATCCAGGCGCTCGATACGCAGCTGAGCCGGTTGCTCGGTGGCGCGGTCCAGGAACGTCTGGCGCACGATCAGGGCGTTGCTTTCCGGCTCCAGGCGCAACCAATTGCCGGTGGCCTGTGGGTGTTGGCTGAGGATGATCGCGAAGTTGCCGCCTGCGTCCAGCTGCAACTGGTTGGCATCGATGAAGCCGGTCTGGATCATCTTGCCGTTGGTTTCGTAGCCGCCTTTCTGGGTGCCGAAACTCAAATAGGCGACGCTGCCGCGCTGGCCGCTGACCCGGTAGCGCTGGGCACCGTTCAGGCGGGCATAGCGGTACAGGTTATCGGGGTTGTCGGCGCCGATCTTGGCGGTTTCATGGGAGGGGGTGATGAAGCCTGGGAAGTCCGGGTCGGCGAACTCCAAGTGCATCTCCAGGGCGATGCGCAGCAGGCGCGTGAGGTAGCGAAAGCCTTCGGCGCGGGTTTGCGCATCGGCAGGCGCCTCGGCGCGCATAATTTGCTCGCCGCTGCGCCTTAACTGCTCGCAGAACTGGTTCCAGGTTGCGCCGCTGCATACCTGCTCGGTGGGATCGATGGCCATGATGGTCTCCGTGGGGGCGGGATGCCGCCGGTGGGGAGACCATAGAAATCGCGACCATCGAGTACTACGTCCGAGCGGACTAAAATGCGCGGCCCGGAAAAATCACTACGAGGGGCCCGCATGACCATATAGATATGCGTTGGCCTGAACGCGGGCCCATAGGTCAGCGCCTGTTATCACGTGGAGCGCAATGCCTTGCCGTTCCTCATTTCAGCCGCTTGCTGGCCAGCGGCGACCATTGCCCCGCCGAAATTGAAAAGCGCCCCTATCACACGATCCTCGGTGGGAGAATTGTGATCGAATACCCAACCAAAACTCGACGAGAGGAACGCTGTTGCATTACTGATTTCACCGTTCTGAACTGCTTGCGTGAGTTGAACGTATTGTTCGCGCTTGGTCGGGGAAATATCGTTGGCATCGTTACTCGCCAAATTATTATTGACCATGGCTACGGCGGACGTGAACGTTTCAAGTGCGCTATTGGAGTCAATCTGCAACGCGAGCCCATGACGGTTCGGCACTTCCTCGGGCCGCATCGGCCGAGATCCAGGTATCAGCGAGTTCATTGCGGTTTTGGCGAACCTGGACAGTAGTCCGCCCGCAGTGACGGGGTCGCTGGGTATCGACACGTCGGTACCATTACGCATGACAACGACAGGGGGGACCTGAAGATCGGGTTGCTTGCCAGCGGTACTTGTTGCGTTTCTGAAGCGCGACTGGCCTGGCTGGCCTAGCTCAAGCGAGGTGGGGCGTACCGTGTCCGTTCTTTGCTCTATGTGATACAACGTTTTGGCAGTGTGAGGTGTTGGCAGAGACTTCTGGTAATCCAAGGCGTAGCGCCAGGGAAGTCTGAAATTCGTAGTGGCGGGCTGTTGCACAGCCTGCTGCGGCGTTGCGCGTTGTTGACCATGATCGGGCCGCCGGTTCGTGTTCTTCTTCGTCAAGCCGCGCTCATCTATAAGAGTCGATGGGTTATTGCCCACCATCTTGAACAGATTCAACCCGTCCACCGTACCGGCCGGATCCGCGCTCAACCAGCGCCCCGCCCAAGGCTGGTAATAGCGATAGCCGTAGTAATACAGCCCCGTGGCATCGCGCTCTTTGCCTGAATAGCGCACGATCTTGTAGCTCGCCTCGATTTCATTACGCGCAACCCATACCGCCGTGCCGCCAAAGGGGTAGTACTCTTCCTGGCTGATCAGGTTGCCGGTGCCATCGACCTCCAGCGCGCTGCTGCCCAGCAGGTTGTCGTAGCTGTAGCGCAGTTGGTCGTTCGGTAGGTCGTCGGGTTTTCCTGCCTGCCAGTGCAGTACCCGCACTTGCGCACGACCGGCCTCCCCGACCGTCATCACCTGCAGGTCTTGGGTGAGCGTGTCGCCATTGGTGTGGATGCGCAGCTCCAGCCCTGGCAGGTAGATCACCCGCTGGGCCTGGGTGCTTTGAGCCGTTTGCTGGGTGCTGGCTTTCAGCACGCGTTGACTATGGCTGTCATAGCGGTAGCTTTCGCGGTCGTCCGTAGCACCTTCGCGCTTCACCGACACAACCTGCTCGAGCTCGGCTCTCGAAGTCCAGGTCAGTGGTTGCCCCGGCAACAGCACGGCCTGCTGCCCGCCCGGAGTGAACAGCGCCTCGACAGCCGACGGGGCCTTCGTCATCGAGCTCAACACGGCGCGATTGCTGCGGTCGCTGACGGTGATATCGGTGGTGTAGCCGTTGTTCGTGGCGGGGGCGCTGTGGCGGATCTGGAGCAGGTTGCCTGCGGTGTCGTAGTGGTACGTGCGGGTGTATTGGGTGTAGGTGGCGCTGTCGAAGAGGGTGACGTGGAGGTTGCGGCCTGGTTGGCCGGCGTTGGCCATTTCGCGGCCCGTGGCACTGGCCAGTTGGTAGAGGCTGTCGTAGCTGTAGGTGTTTTCCGGCACCACTTTCTGGTTGCGCCAAAAGCGGGTGGCCTCGGCGTCGTTGCGGATCTTCAGCACATTGCCCACTGGGTCGTAGGCATAGCGCAGGTCCTGCAGCACCTTCGCGCCAGTGCCCTGGCGCTCGGTCTTGATCGACGACAGGCGCTGGGTGTCGGGCTCGTAGGTGTAGGTGGTCACCACACCGTTGCCATGCACCTCGCGCAGCTTCTGCCCGGCGGCGGAATAACTTACGGACCGGACGATGGCCTGCTCGGCCTTGCCCGCGATCGTCAGCCAGCTGCCACTGAGCTGGCCGGCCACATCATAGGCCACCCGTTGCAGGTTGCCTGCGGCATCCAGGGTCGTCAGCATCACGCCCGTGGCGTCTGCCGTGGTCTGGGTCGTATAGGTCTCGCGGGCCAGACGGGTGTCCCATTCCGCTGCCTCTTCGCCCTGCCAATCGGCGGCGATATCAGGATGGTCGGCATCCTTGAGCAACTGCCGGGTCGTTGAGATCGGCACACCCGTCAGGGTAAAGCTGTTCGCCTGCACCAGACCCGCCGGGTCGTAACGGCGGGTCACCTGCCCGAGCAGATTATGGTCCCGTGCCTGTTGCGTAACCTGTGCCCAGACGAACCGCTCGGCAATCCGCATCTCGCTGTCGGCCACCTGCTCCGTCACGCTCAACGGTCGGCCGGCCTGGGCCGGGGCCTCGTACTGCCAGGTACGGGTAATCGCCTGGCTCAGGTCGTCGTTACCCTCTTCGTCGGTAGCAACCTGGACCACCTCCATGAAAGGGCGCCCGGCGGCATCCCTGAGGGTTATCGAGGTGCCCGCATCGACGCTGCGGGTGCGCAAGGCCGTCCCGGCGAGGTCCGACAGATAGGTGAAGTTTGCCCGGCCAGCAGCGGCCAGCCGGGGGTCGGCACTGCGTGCCAGGACGCCTCGGGCGTCGTGTTGGTGATGGGTGATTCGCTCATCCGTCGCTTGCAGCTCATCTGGCCTACGGCAATAAGCGATAGTGCGTACAGCCAGGCCGCGGTTATCGGCAACCGTGACGGACGGGGTACTGCGAAAAGACAACATGGAAATCAACTCCTGTTAATGACTATTTCCTCTGTCGTTAGTAATTCACAAACAACAAAGCCGGTGCAGCGGGTCAAAAACAGCGAACCACGTAAGAAATAGGCAAATCGAACAGCGATAATCACTGCCCTAAAACTTCTCACACCCCAAGTAAAAAATTCTGCAACATACTTACCAACATGAAGTAATAAATCCCTAACGCCCAGACCATTAAGCCAATTACGCCCCTCATCCAAACGGACGAAGAACCCGAAACCCCAACCGACCACGATGCCTCGTTGAGCCGCACGGCTCCCCTGCGCCATGCCTCGGCGTGGGGCCATCCTACGAGGAGTCATCGATGACAACCGACAAGAACCTGGTTCGCTCCGTCACCGTGGACATCGCCGCCCCCGCCGAGCTGGTCTGGTCGATCCTGATCGACTTGCCCAGCTACCCGCAGTGGAACCCCTACACGGTCAAGGTCGAGTCCACCCTGCGCCTGGGCGATCCGGTGAACCTGTTCCTGCCCAACCCGGCCGCGCCTGGTGAGCTGCTGCATGTGGTCGAATATCTGGTGGACTTCGAGCCACACCACCTGCTCGCCTGGGAGATGCGCTCGAGCGCCAGCAACCCGGACGCCGCCCGCCGCGAACAGTTGATCGAGCGCACCGGCCCGGACAGCTGCCGCTACCACACCACCGACCAATTCCTTGGCCCCACTGCCGATGCCGTCATGGCCAAGCATGGTGCTTGGGTCAAGCAGGGCTTCGATGCCGTGGCCCTGGCCGTGAAGGCCCGCGCCGAGTCGCTGCACGCCGCGGCGGCCTGATGTTCGCGCCACCGGCCCACTTCGTCCGAGCAGACGAAGAGGCGCCGGTGGTGCATTGCCTACCTTGGCGTCAACCGGGCCCGTACCCGGAAGATCACGAGGAGGTATCCGATGTTGACTCATCTGCAATGGCTGGAGGCCGAGAGCATCCAGATCATCCGCGAAGTGGTGGCCGAGTGTGAAAAACCGGTGATGCTCTACTCCATCGGCAAGGACAGCGCGGTGATGCTGCACCTGGCGATGAAGGCCTTCGCTCCGGGCAAGCCGCCCTTCCCCCTGCTGCACGTGGACACCACCTGGAAATTCCGCGAGATGATCGCGTTCCGCGACCAGACCGCCGAGCGCCTGGGCCTGGAGCTGCTGGTCCACATCAACCCCGAAGGCGTGGAAAAAGCCATCGACCCTTTCACCCACGGCTCGGCCCTGCACACCGACGTGTGGAAGACCCAGGGCCTGAAGCAGGCACTGGACAAGTATGGCTTCGACGCCGCCTTCGGCGGTGCTCGCCGCGACGAGGAAAAATCCCGCGCCAAGGAGCGCGTGTTCTCCCTGCGCTCCGAGCAGCACCGCTGGGACCCCAAGCAGCAGCGCCCGGAGCTGTGGCGCCTGTACAACACGCGCAAGCGCAAAGGCGAAAGCCTGCGGGTGTTCCCGCTGTCGAACTGGACCGAGTTGGACATCTGGCAATACATCTACCTGCAGCAGATCCCCATCGTGCCCCTGTACTTCGCCAAGGAGCGCCCGGTGGTGGAGCGCGACGGCACCCTGATCATGGTCGACGACCAACGCCTACCGCTGCGCGAAGGCGAAACCCCCGAGATGCGTAAGGTGCGCTTCCGTACGCTGGGCTGCTACCCGCTCACCGGCGCTATCGACAGCGACGCCGACGACCTGCCGGCGATCATCAGCGAGATGCTGGTCAGCCGCACCTCGGAACGCCAGGGCCGCCTGATCGACAGCGACTCGGCCGGCTCCATGGAGAAGAAAAAACAAGAGGGGTACTTCTGATGAACGCCATCACCCACGCCCAGCACGACGACCTCACCCCGTACCTGCAGGCACAACAGCACAAGCAACTGCTGCGTTTCATCACCTGCGGTAGCGTCGATGACGGCAAGAGCACCTTGATCGGGCGGCTGCTGTACGAGTCCAAGGTGCTGTTCGAAGACCAGCTCGGCCAGCTTGAAGCCGACTCGAAAAAGCTCGGCACCCAGGGCGAAGACCTGGACTTCGCCCTGCTGGTAGACGGCCTGGCCGCCGAGCGTGAGCAAGGCATCACCATCGATGTGGCGTACCGCTTCTTCGCCACGGAAAAACGCAAGTTCATCGTTGCCGACACCCCCGGCCACGAGCAGTACACCCGCAACATGGTCACCGGCGCCTCCACCGCCGACCTGGCCGTGATCCTGGTGGACGCCCGCCAGGGCCTGCTGACCCAGACCCGTCGCCATAGCTACCTGGTGTCGCTGCTGGGCATCGGCAAGATAGTGCTGGCGATCAACAAGCTCGACCTGATGGATTATTCCGAGGACGTCTTCCAGCGCATCGAGGCCGACTACCGCGCCTTCGCCGCGCAGATCGGCCTGGACGACATCCAGTGCATCCCGCTCTCGGCCCTGCGCGGCGACAACATGCTCACCGCCAGCCCCAACACCCCTTGGTACACAGGCCCAAGCCTGCTCGCCTACCTGGAGGACGTGCCGCTGGAACAGGCCCGCGCCAGCCAGGCCGCCTTCCGCCTGCCCGTGCAATGGGTCAACCGCCCGAACCTGGATTTTCGCGGTTTCTCGGGCAACATTGCCGCCGGCAGCATCAGTGTCGGTGAGCGCATCCGCGTGCTGCCCTCGGGCCAGCAGAGCGAGGTGACCGACATCCTCGGCGCCAGCGGCCCGCAACAGCACGCCGAGTGCGGCCAGGCCGTGACCCTGGTGCTCAAGGACGAGATCGACATCAGCCGCGGCGACCTGATCGTCCTGGCCGACGCCCCGCCTGCGGTGGCAGATCAGTTCGAAGCCACCCTGGTGTGGATGGACGAAGAGCCTATGCTGCCCGGGCGCCCCTACCTGATGAAGATCGGCTGCCGCACCGTGGGCATGAGATGCGCGACCTTGAAGCACCGGGTGGACGTGAACAGCCTCGAGCAGCTCGCCGCCAAGACCCTCGAACTCAACGGCATCGGCGTGTGCAACCTGAACCTGGACCGCCCAATCGCCTTCGATGCCTATGCCGACAACCGCGACACCGGCGGTTTCATCGTCATCGACCGCCTGAGCAACCGCACCGTCGGTGCCGGCATGCTGCACTTCGCCCTGCGCCGGGCGCAGAACGTGCACTGGCAGGCCATCGACGTCAACCGCGAGGCCCACGCCGCACTCAAGGGCCAGGCGCCGCGCGTGCTGTGGTTCACCGGCCTCTCGGGCGCCGGCAAGTCGACCATCGCCAACCTGGTGGAGCGCAAGCTACATGCGCTGGGCAAGCACACCTACCTGCTTGACGGCGATAACGTGCGTCACGGCCTGAACCGTGACCTGGGCTTCACCGAGGCCGACCGGGTGGAGAACATCCGCCGCGTGGCCGAAGTGGCCAAGCTGATGCTCGATGCCGGCTTGATTACCCTGGTCTCGTTCATCTCGCCGTTCCGCGCCGAGCGCGACATGGCCCGTGGCCTGGCCGGGGAAGGCAACTTCCTGGAGATCTTCATCGACGCGCCGCTGGCCCTGGCCGAGCAGCGCGACCCCAAGGGGCTGTATCAGAAGGCCCGCCGGGGTGAGCTGAAGAACTTCACCGGGATCGATTCGCCGTACGAGCCACCGGTGAATCCGGAGCTGCATATCGATACCCGAACGGAGACGGCAGAGGCGGCGGCCGAGCGGATCGTCGAGGCGTTGCTGCGCCTCTGAGCAAGGCAGGGCAGGCCCAATCGCCGGCAAGCCGGCTCCCACTCCAATCGTGCGCGCAGCATCTTGTGGGAGCCGGCTTGCCGGCGATTGGGCCAACGCAGGTTTCATTCTGCTCCGACACGCTGCCCACTTCGGCTCTTGATAGTCCGAACAGACGATTTACCGCCCCTGCCTCACATCAATACTGCCTCTACCATCCTCCCATGAGGCGCAGCATGACCACCCACCACCTGGCCCCCATCGCCACCGAAGCCCTCAGCGCCTTGCTTGCCCTGGTCTACCAGGGCCCGCTGGAACCCACACCCTGGGCCAGCTTCCTGGAAGAGCTGCGCCAACGCCTGAACGCGAGCTTCATCACCCTGGTGCTGCGCAACCCCGAACACGAGCGCCCCGGCCTGATCGTCAACGCCTCGGTGCATGGCGCGCTGTTGCCCGGCGAGCCGTCCTACAGCGAGTACTACTACTCGATCTGCCCCTTCCTCGAATGGCCCGCCGACAAGGTGGCCACCGCCGACCAGATGCTCGGCACCGAGCCCTGGCTGGCCCATGACTTCTACCGCAACTACCTGCAACCGCTGGACCTGCGCCATGTGCTGGTGGCCAACATGGTCACCACCGCTGGCATGCACTGCGCCCTGTTCGCCAGCCGCAGCCACGCCAGCGATGACTTCGAAACCGACGAAATCGCCCTGGTCCGCCTGCTGCTGCCGCACCTGCAGCAGGCCGTGGACCTGCATTCGGCGGTCGACCAACTCGACTCCGAACGCCAGCTGTACGCCGCGACCATCGACCGGCTGATGGTCGGCACGGTGATCCTCGACGAGAACGGTCGCACCCTGCGCTGCAACAGCGCGGCAGAGCGTCTGTTCGCCAACGGCGATGGGTTGGTGTGCAAGCAGGAAAAGCTATGCGCCTTCGTCAACCATGAGAACCGCGCATTGCAACAGGCCATCCAGGCCATCCTGAGGCACCGCCAGCGCGGGCTGGACGAGCTGGAAGTGCTCACCCTGTCCCGCCCGAGCGGGGAGATGCCGCTGAACCTGCTGCTACGTCCCATTCCCCTGAACTACCAAGCCCGCAAAGGCGCACGACGGCCAGCGGTGGCACTGTTCATCCGCGACCCGGCAGACTCGCCCCAGGCCTCGCGGCACCTGCTGCGCAGCCTGTTCCAGCTGACCCCCACGGAGACGGAGGTGGCGATGCTGGTGATGGATGGACAAACCCTGGACGAGACGGCCGAAGCGCTGAACGTGTCGCGCAACACCGTGCGGGCGCACTTACGCGGGGTCTTCGCCAAGACCGGCGCGACGCGGCAGGCGCAGTTGGTGAAGACATTGCTCAACAGTGTGGCGTCGTTGGGTTGAGCCTTCTGCGAACAACGCTTCGGCGCTGTCATGCAGGAACAGGTGGATAACGCAGGGCTTGGCTTGTATGGGGGATGTCTAGGGGGGCCTTGTGGGAGCGGGCTTGTCCCGCGATTGGGCCGGGCCCGATATCATCGTCGCCTGCCAAGGGCTTCGCCCTTGATCGCGGGACAAGTCGGACCGCCGCAGCGCTAGCCGCTTGTTTTCTGCGCAACAGCGCAGCCCGAGGGCTGGGTGATCTCCCACAGGTTTTCACTGCCAATCAGAGTGCTTTGTCAGACGCGTCCGAAATCCACCCACCTGGGGTGAATCCTTTCTACCTGCCGGGCACAATCAACCCCAACGGCAAATGAATGCCCCTGTTACAAGGTTCAAAAAAGGAAAGGCTATGTCCGAAATACTTCTACTTCTTTCAATGTTCGTGCTCATCCCCGCACTGAAAGGCTACGTGGCCAACGTCCGCCAATCCCCCCGCAAGCGCGTCTGGTACTACCGCAACTATCTGATCATCCTCGGCTGGACGCGCCTGCATTACTCGATGCTGCTGTTCTTCGTCTGCACGTTATTGTTGTACGCCGTCGCCGGACTGAAGATGAGCGGGCTGGCGATCGACCAACCCGTGGGCCTTACGCTGCTGCTGCTCACTGGTGTTTCCGGCTTGTGGTATCTGCGCTGCTATTTCGAACCCAGGATCAAGTGGATGCAGGAGAAGCTTCCGTGGAAGCCCGTGCTGGCGGTAGTCGCAGTGGCCGTGGCTACGCTCTCGAAAGTCTATACCGACCAGCTGATCGCCGAGCTGACCAACCTGCCCGCCCGTGACCTGCCCAACGCACAAGTATTGTTGAGCGCCGCCATGAACCCAGCCCTGTGGTTCGCGGGTCTGACGTTGCTGCTGACGTTCTCGGTGATGTTCCTGTCTGGCTTCCTGATGCTGCGCAGCATGGTGCGCGACTATTTCAGCATGAGGGAAAAACGCAAATACGATGTCAAGCCGGACATGACCGCCATCGTCGCCATGTTCATGTGCGTGTTCATCTTCGGCCCGATGATGGAAGAGCTGTTCACCCGCAAGAACTACGAAACCTGGGCGCGCCAGGCGATCGCTTTTGCCACGTTCAACCTGCCGGCGTCCTATTGCGGTCTTTCGGACCTTGAAGACGTTACGGTGGCGCCGCTAGCCAACGACACGGCGGCCCTTGCCATTCCTGATGAGGTGTTAGGGTACCGTTTCGAGACCATTGCCTGTACGCCGCAGAAAAAAAGCCAGGCGGCGGTGATTGCGCAGTTGCGGGAATAATGAAGCCACCGCCCCATCACCGGCGCGTCCAGTCACAGATAATGGCATTAAGATATCACCCCTGATACGCTTTCCACCCACCGACACAAGCATTAAATTGGCAGGGAAACCACATGCGTAAGCTGTTCAGGGGGTTGAGGTCGTACCTCAGCACCTCCTCCGATGATGCTTATTGGAATGAAAAGGCAACCGAGGTCACCTACCTCAGGGCCCTGCAAACAGGCAAAGCCGCCCCGTCGCCTGCCCTTGAGCCACTGACGTTGTCCGAAAGAGCCATCACGGTGGTCAGCCCCATCACTTTCGATGGCCTACTCGAGCAGCTCGAAATCGACGCTTCCTACCCTGCACTGACGAAAACGCAGATGGGGACCGCTGTTGGGATGGGCATCATCGGTGTCCTCCTCGCCCATGTCACCAACAGCAATAGCGAAGCGCTCGAGACATTCTTCAAGCAGTTGCATGAGCCCTACAAAGCGGGAAGTGGGCCTAGCCCCATCGACTACAGGACCGGTGCCAAGCATCGCTATATCTTCGGGCATGACTTCAACCTGTGGCAGAAGCTACCCGAGGACTACACAATCGGCGGCGCCTCGGTCGGCGGTAAAACGCTCTACAGTTTGATCCTCGAGCAGATGCAACTCGGCTTTCCCAATGCAGGTTTCATTGGCGGGCATGTCAAAGCCATCCTGCACATCCTCACCCATTACCTGAGTGATCTTCCCACCACCGATGGGCTTCCCCTGCCCTTCAGCTCGCTGTTCACCCAATGGGTGAAGGACGAAACCAAGGTTTCGGGCTATAGCGCTGAAAACCCATTGATGGACGCACTGGGTAAAGAGTACGGCACCATCAATGCCGCAGACATTGCCTCGTACGCCATCATCAAGATGCTGTTGAAAGGGCATCATGGCATCGCCTTCTACAAGGTTTGCGCCAGTGATGACGAGAAGGCGCTGCACCTTGCACAGATGAGCACCATTGCCTATGGCACCGCCGTGGTCATCCAGATGATGCTGCTGGCTTCCGGCACCGCCGGGCGCACTGGAAAACTCAATTACCTGATTGCCGGCCCGTTTTTGTGGAATGCCGGCAAGGTCGTGTTGATCTGTAACCGCCAGCACCGCCAGGTCATCCAGGACTACGATCGCTCGCTCACGTTGCTTGAAAACGAATCCATTACCTTCGATGACTGGGTGAAATGCCAATGCGCCTGACCGACCATGCACTCGCCCCCGGCGATGAATACCACTTCGAATCCTCCGACGAATATTGCGCCCCGCCGTTGGTCGAGCGAGCAGCAAAGTCCGTTTTCGCGACCATGAGCCTGGATGCAGCGGGCCAAGCCCAACTGCAGGCAATCGTCGACCTAGAAAAACTGCGCTACGCATTCGCCATGGGCGATGGCGACATCAAAACCCATGGCAAACAGATCCAGGACATCAGGAACACCCTGATCCAGGCACATGGCCGGGAGCCCTTCGATAACGGAACGGTCGAAAAGGCCTTTTATAAAGCACTGAACCAGGCGTACGGCTATGTCGGCTGACAAGATCATCAAAGCCGTCGCAGTGGCGGCTGGCGCCATCGCCGTTTCACTGGGTGGCATATTCGCAGGCAAGTTCGCTTCCGATCATCAGGAGAAGAAGCGCAGGAAAAAGCTGGACGAGGAGCATGCAATGCTTGAGAAGAAATTGAAGGGGCGAAGTAAGTAATGGCGATTCTGATTGGGTTGGTGGTCTTGGCGATTCTCTTTTTCGTGCTGTCGTTCAGCCTTTTTGAAACCCGGCGTGTCGCCAAGCATCGAAAGATGAAGCAAGCCAAGTCGAAAGTGTTCAAAAAAGGTACCTAAGGCACCACCCGGTGCCGTTGGTGGTATTTGCCCATGTGCAGGGCGGGCGCGCAGGGATGGGCGTCTTTGTTGCGCTCATGCAGATGACTCGGGTTCAGTGCCCGCCAGCGACAGGCTGCACCGACACTGAACCTGGGCATTTACACCATCCCTGTCAGCTTCGCCAATACAGTGACCAGATAGGCAGAAAGAATACCGAACGCCCATCTCAAGATGCGTTTCATCCGCGTGTCTGGCTGAACGTCAGGAAGCTGTTGGTTTTAGACATTCATTTGGCCAATGTTAGTGGCATTGATCGTGGTGCTTGCACTGGGCTGTGCAGACGACCCGGCCTCCTCTAGCCGTTGAAGTTCCCGCTTGACCCTCAGCCGCAGCGCCCTGGCGGATTTGGTCATATAGCTGGCAAAAATAGCTACAGCCAAAAGGCCCACCAAGCCCAAATTGCCGTAGCTCAGCGGGTCAGTGAGACTGACAGGCAACGCGCATTTCCAGATGAGGCCAATGTAGGGCACAGTGGCCCGATACAGCTCCAGGACGGCTTCGCTCAGCATCCAGAAAAGATGCCCTCCGATGGGAGCACCACTGAGCTCCCGCCCCTGCCAGTAAAAGAACGACAAGGCTGAAACTGCATAGAGAAGCAGCGTGCCTATTTTCAATGCATACCCAACGACGTAAAACGCTCGGTATTTAAGAATCGCCTCGTTCAACTTCATTCTCGCCCACCTTCTGGAACACCCCGCCTCTCACCATGATGAGCCGGACCTAGTGGTTATATCTCAGCACACCCATTCCGACTCAGCGCAATTTCTGTAGGAGCGGCCTTGTGCCGCGAAAGGGCCGCAAAGCGGCCCTAACGATGTATACCCACCGCCGCCATCCAGCCTGTCTCCATACAGACACCTTCACCACAAAAACAAACGCCCCCAGCATCAGCCGGAGGCGCTTGAAAACCCAAGTGTTCGCCGCTCAACCCCAACCAGGGCAACCAAACCGACCTACGCAACCCTACGCAGATCTCTGCCCGTAGCCTGGCCAGCCCTCATCAGTGAAGAACGACGAACCAGATGGAGCCTAGAAGGCCACTCAGCCCACCTCAACACCCATTCGAGGGGAATGCCGCCTTTCGGAAGCGTCCTACACCATCAGAAGAAATGCCGCACACCACCGATCCCCCTCTTGTAAAGCAGACGGCTCATACAAACCATGGGCTTGACCGTGTCTGGTCTCAGAACATGATCAATCAGTCTTCACCTGGCGGCGCTCGAGTGGCAGTCGCCACAGCTCAAAACGCTCCTCTCTTGCCCTGACATTGCCGGCGAAATGGTCATTCAGATGACTCGAGGTGAACACCAGATCGCCGTCTGGATGGATGGCTGGCGTGTCGGGCCAGTGCACGCCCTCGTCGCTGGCCAATAGCAACATGACGTTGGTGGCGGGGTCATAACCCCCTTGGCTCCGAACTGACCCACAAACGACTTCAGCGCCGGGATGATGTTCATTGCCAGAAGGCCTATCAGAAAGGCCACGCCGTATTGGGTTTCTCCGCTCGTGCCAAGGCTGAAGTAGCTGATGGCGAGCGGGGTGCAGAAGACTGCCGATGCGAAGCCGGTGAAGAAGGCGGCGACCGCCTGGCCCCGGGTGAGCCCTCGCAGGAAGGTCAGCGAGAGGATCGCTCCTGCGAAGCCACCAATGATCACGCCGTACTTCACCAGCAGGACGCCGGCGGTCGTGTCTTCGATGGTCAGGCGCTGGGGCTTATGAGGCCCTTCGAGCCATTCAGCCTGGTCTGCGCCGATGCGCTTTACCAAGCGAATGCGGTACTCGACCGCGTTACCGGACAAGTTTCGATTGCACTTCACGCACTGACGGTGGACGTTCAGCGGCTCAAAGCGCAGCTCCGGGCAGGCGCCCACCGACCGGTAATGGCCAGCGTCCCAGCGACTGCCGGTGATGAGGTCGTGGTCGCTTGGGTTCGAGTCGCAACTGATGCACGGCAGACCGGCGTCGCGCTCGCGGATGTAAGCATTGAACGCGGTCTGTGCCTCTGCCATGTGCTCACGGCGGGTCTTCAGCTTCTCCCGGCGCTCCTGCAGGTCTTGGCGTTTCTGCTTGGTGATGGCCTTGGCCGCAACCTTCTGCAGCTTCGGATCCTTGGCCATGGCCCTGGCACAGTCGATAATGCCGAGCTCGCGAGCGATCTGCTTGCCACTCTTCCCTGTTGCAGCGAGAACAACGCACTGCACTCCGCGCCGGGTTCCTTGCCACCTATGAGCGCGACGTGCTGCCGCCGCGCGAACTCGCAAAGGCAACCCTTGATCTATATGCGGTCAGGTTCAAGCAGATCCGAGGGACGTTCGGCGAGCACCCAATAGACCAGATCACCATCAGAATGATTGCCGAGTTCCTTGAGCCCCTCACCCCGAGGGCGAGTAACCAGGCTCGCGCAATTCTGATCGACCTTTTCAATCACGCCGCAGCAAAAGGCCTCTGCCCTGACAACCCTGCAGCCAACACGATTCCGAAGATCGAGAAGAAACAGCGCAAGCGACACACCGTGGAAGGACTGAAAGCAATCCATGACAAGTCCCCGCGCTGGCTGAAAAACGCTATCGATCTCGCGTTCATTACTGCACAACGGCGTGGCGACATCCTCGACATGAAATTCGAAGACGTGCGCGATGGCTATCTATATGTCGTACCAAACAAGACGGAGAAGGCTTCGGACGCTGGCTGGCTGAAGATCAAAGTCACCGACCCATTGAGCGAAGTGCTCACTCGATGCCGGGACGACATCCTGTCTCCATACCTGGTGCACCGTCGCCCGGAACGAAAAAAGAAACGAGAAGGGAAAGATCACTGGACGAAGGTTGACGAGAGGTTCCTCACTCGAGCCTTCAAAGATGCGAGGGATGCCGCTGGCTGCTATCGCCACCTCAAAGAGGAGGAGATGCCAGGGTTTCATGAATTGCGCGCCCTCTCCCTCCACTTGTACAAGCGGGCCGGGAAAGACGGTCAGAAGATCGCCGGGCATACCACCGAAGGCATGACCAGAAACTATCAAAAGGGCACGAAGATGTGGTGTGGTCCGAGGTCGATGCCGACCTGAATATCGGCGAAATCGCCGGATAGTTTTGCGCGCATTTTGCGCGGGTTTTGCGCACGACCGCCCATAAAAAAATCCAGACACTCGTAAGTATCTGGATTTCTTAGGGATTTTTGGTCGGGACGGAGTGATTCGAACACTCGACCCCTTGCACCCCATGCATGCCAATCCACGCAACGGCATGATAACACAGCACTTTTTGGAGCGCTCGCTGCAATCGACTGCCCATAGGTGCTGCCAAGTGTTCACGAGAGTCACGCATTTCTCACGCAGCCCCGGCTGCCCATCCCGGCGTTCTGCCGACCATTTCCCTTCCTTTATATAGCAACCCACAGGCGCGCCGATCACCGGCAGGCCTGGACTGCGGCAACTAGCTGCCGCTCGTAACCGATCCGCTGCAGCCGCTCGGCAAGCAAGGCGCGCACTTTAGTCTCTAAGTCGTCGGACTTGCTCAATCCATCAGCCGCCCAGGTAGGCACCGCAACCTCCGGCGCGCGACACGGCACCTGCACCGGAACCTCGACGCGCACATACTGGATCTGCGGCTCGACCCGGCCGGCGCATCCAGCCAACACCAGCGCGCTCAGGATCAGCAACGTCCTCATAGACCAAGCTCCTTGTCGATGATCGAGGTGGCGGCCGCGCACTGATCGCCGCCGGTGCGCTCCAGCTGCAAGCGGTTCGCCGCGGCGTAGTCGGCCTTGGCGCTGGACCTGGCATCCTTCACCGCCTGATCCGCCTTAGCCTGGCGTTCGTTCGCGGCCAGGGTCAGGTCGCCCAGGGCCTTGCCCTGCTCCGTGGCCAGGCCAGCCAGGTGGTCGCGCGCGGCTTTGCACGCGGCCACCTGGTTCTGCTCATCGTCGAGCAGCGGCCGGAAATGACTGTTGGTAGCCCAGGCGCCCACGGCCATGCCGAGCAGGACCAGCAGACAGGCGCCGGTTAGACGCAGAAACCAGGGGCTCATGCCAGAGCCCTCCGCACGCCCTCGTCGATCACCTCCGCCTCGTACGGGTTGCCGCCGTTCTCATGGATGATGATGCTCTCGACGAACACCCGCAGAGTGGCCGGGTCCTTGATGTTAATCGGGTCGGTGGTGCGTACGCCAAGGCGCTTTGCCACAGCTGAGGCGTAGGCCTGGGTGTCGTTCTCGTTCGCCGGCGCCCAGCGGTTGATTGTCTCCAGCACCGTGTCGATGCCCTTTCCGCCCACGCCGGGCATGCCGTCTTTGCCCCGGTAGTTGATGAGCAGCTTGCCCAGGGCGCGTATGCCATTTTCGGGCGTGTCGAAGCGGGCGAAGCGCGGCTTGCCGGGCCCTACCTCCAGGCCCAGCTGACCCACCCAGTCATTGCGGGGGTTGAAATCGATGTTCCCGGGGTTGTTATTGCGTACGCCGCGTGCGGTCATGGGTTTTCTCCAGGCAAAAAAATACCGGCTCTAGACCGGTCGGTTTCGTCCAGTTGGATCAGGCGGGCGGTACGGGCCAGGCGATTTCGCTGGGATAGCCTGGCTGGGTCGGAACACGGCTCAGCTCGACGCGGTAGCGCTTCCATGCAGTCAGCGAAGCGGCCTCGGCTTCGGTGGCCTCGCCAAGGTCAACGGCGTCCTGCAGTGGCGCGATCGAGCGGTCTGCCTCAGCGCGACGGGATGCAATCTCGGCTTGGACCTGAGCAAGATGTTGCTCTGCGGCCGCCTGGGCCTTGGCTTCTGCAGTTATCTCCTGGGACCAGTCGATAACACCAGCAACCACCTCTACCGTATCGCCAGGCTCAAGGCCAGGCAGGCGAACTGGACCGTCGGCAGGGTCGTGGATGTCAATCGGGAAGCGTGCGCTCTCCGGCGCGTCGGCATCGTGTGGCAGCATCAAGGTAACGACCAGGTCGCCATTGATGCGCTCAACAGGAGCAACGATGAAGGAACTGCTGATCGCCTCGGCTGGCAACGTCGAGCCGTCAGCGAGCCGTGAGAAGTCCAGAGAGACACCGTTGATTTCCAGCTGATCGCCAGCCTTGACCACTGCGAGAGGAAGGTCAGACCGAACCGGGGAAAGCTTGATGATCATTAGTACCACCTTCCAATTGCCATGGCTTGAATACCAAAATTCCCGGTGTAAGATGCTCCGCGAACTCCACGCATTTCAAAAACAGCAGATAAGGATCTACCGCCAATTGTAAACCAAATACCTCCAAAGTTTGATGCGATACAAGTAACAAACGGCAAATCTGGCCCTGAGAACGCGACCGGAAAAGTCCAAGAAACTCCCGGTGAGGCCGTAATAAATAATCCCGCGGGGCCTGCCGGCTGATCAATATTGACTCCCTCAAGATTATTCTTCCAGCAAATCATGGTTCCATCGGCATATTTTACATATGTGCCATTCGCATTCTTACCAGTTTCCATAATGGCACCCGTGGGCACTCCGCTGCTCTGGCTAACCGTACCGACGATATCGGCCACTGCCGCCGACTTCAGGCCCAGGCCGTTTCGTGCCGTCGCTTGAGTTGTGCCGCCAGTGCCACCCTTTGTCACCGGCACCACGTTTTCGGTCGACACGGAACCAAGTCCGGCCAGCGTCGAGCCCCAGGTGTTCGCGATGTCATTGAACTTGTCGGCAAGGGTCTTGGTGTATCCCTGCACCGGAGTGATGGCATAAGTGCCGCCGCTGACGGTAGCGCCTTTGTAGGCCGGCAAGATGCTCAGCACCGTAGCGCTGGCGATGTTGGTCACCTCGTACCAGGTGCCATCCGGGCCGAGCAGCGCATCGCCCACCCGGGCATTCGCTGAGAAGTTGGTGCCGGTACCGGTCACCGTCGTTTGGCCGGCCGTGATCGCGACCGTGCCTGTTCTATACCAGGGCATGGCTGTTTCCTTTGGAGAAAGTTAGAGGGGGCGCATTGGGCGGCCGGCGAAAACCGTTCTGCCGTTTACACCAGCGGCGCCTGTGCTTGAGTTGTAGGACCCTGCATAGGCCTGCAAAACAGTTCTGTTTCCGACAAGGAATCCTGCAGGGTTATCGTAGAACTCATAACCATCGAAAAAAGTCGGAAGCAGCGAAGAAGCAAGGAAGTAGTCGTTTACATTTCCCGTCCATGGCATCTGAAAACTAGACCAGTAGATTGTTGGGGTTTCCACCGGTGTTCCGGCAATAACAAACCTGTCTGAAGATGGCGCGCCGCCGCTCAACAGAATTAGGTTGTCATTGCTGTTGAACGTCCGCTCCGATGATTCACTCCTAATCCGGATTCCATAATCACTATCGACCGAACTTGGGGTTGAGGATCCAACCATCCAGTGGACGGTATAGAGAAGGTTGGCGAATGGGCCTCCAAACCAAGCGTCAACAGTGAAACCGGTCCAGGCCCCTGGCGAACCCAGCACGCGATACTTACACACCATCATTCCTGTATCGGAACGCAAGAAGACATATGGCTCTTCTGTAGTTCTAATTACAGATGGAAAATTTCCTTGGCCAGATAGGATGTAGTCACCGGGCCCTCGCCGCCCAAGAAGAAACGACCCTGATCCAGCAACACTCATAACCTTGTTGACGTTGTCGATCTGCACCAGATTGCTGTCGTTTCTAGCCCTTATTCCGTACTTGGTGGTCGTATCTGGAGCATCCCCATACGAAAGGACTTTGACGATCCATCTGTCGCTATAAGCCCGTCGAAGATGGAGTTGGCCAGGCGACCACCAAGCTTCCACGCTAACTGCATAGTTCGGCGTTGGTGGCTGCACGACCACAAACGACCCCGCCTTGATCTGCGGTATCGAGAAGTACTGGTCCCAGGCCCCATTCCCCTGCACCTGGGTCGTGTAGATCGACCGTAGCGCAGTCACCGACGTATCCAGCGTGACGACACCGGACGCATCCCGCGTCCGGCCTCCATACTGCACTGCCATCAGGTCAGCCTCCCCACTGCCGTACGCTCGATACCGTTGTTGTCGTAGACGTACAAGCCGTTGTTGTTCAGCAGAATCGAGCCATCGACCGACTGGCCGCGGATCGAGACAGCGCCGGTAACCATGTTCAGTTCGATCAACGGACGACCTTGTGAGTCGACTGCCTGTGAACGCAGCGTCATGCCCAGGATGATGTCGCGAATGAAGGCGGTGTTGATCACTGCAGAGTTGATGTAGACCTGGCCGCCCTGCACAACGAACGGCAGGATCAATTGACCACTGACTTCATCCACCACGCCAAAACGCTGCGCAAAGGCCAGAATCTCCGAGGTGTCGCCATCGGTGCCAACGGATAGGCCGGCCATGACCTTTCGGCCGCCGACGATGGTTTGCGCCTTGATCGTGGTCTGCGCACGAACTCGGCCGTCCACGCCGACAACAGCTTCGCTTACCGTCTGCACCGCAGCATTCGTCTGCCCAATCGAGGCCTCCAGCGTCTCCGACCGTTTCGCCTGAGCCTCTATAGCCGTCGCGCGCACCTTCGACTCATCCGCAATTTTCGCCGTGCTCTCCCAGGCCTTCAGTGCTCCTGACAGCGCTCCTTCACCGTTGTCGTCACGCTCACCCTGCGGCACTGTGAACGACGCTTCCATGTAACCGATACGAGCGCCGAGCGCCTGGTCAGCATCCGCGCGAGTGGCGGCCTCATCACTGATGGATGCCTCACGCAGCGCACGCTCCCCGGCAACAGCATCAGCACGGTCGGCCTTTTCCTGATTGAGCGCCGAATTCGTCGCGTCCACCCGGGAATTAACGGTCTCCAGGCGCGAAGCCGTCGACGATTCGTTGTCGGTGACAGTCTTTTCCAGCGCCGAGATACTGGCCGAATTGGCACCGACCTTAGTGCTCACATCCAGGAACCGGCTGGCCGTGGCCTGCTCGTTCGTGACCACCGTCCGCTCAAGGCTGCGGATGCTGCCCTTGTTCTCGCCGACACTGGCCTCAACCGTTGTCATCCGGCTGGCCATGGCCTCGTTCTGCGTTGCGCGGGTGCGTGACTCTTCCGAGACCTTCGCCAGGGTGTCCCAGCCCCGCAGGGCGTCGTTGAGCGCGCCCTCTCCGTTGTCATCGCGATAGGCCGACTGCACGGCCTGCAGCATGGCGGCGTTGACCGTCACCTTGCCGTCGATGGTGCTGATGTCGGTGGTGTTCTTGGCCACAGCCTGGGCCAGGCCATTTGCCGTCTCAGCGATGCTGCCGATATCCACCCAGTAGGTCGGGTTCGGCGGCGCATTGCTGCCGTTCGCAGCGGCAGGAACGTTGGCGATCGCCATGTACAGGCGCTGGCCACTGCGCACAGCGTCGTTCTTCAGGTAGGCATTGGTGGGCACGTATTCGAGCGGGTCGGTCAGCTCGGTGATCAGGTCCTCCAGCTCCTGCTTGGCCGCATCGATACGGCTATTCACCGAATCCGGCCCCTCGCCGGAAATCTTCTCGATCTCCGTCAGCAGCTCTTGGCCCAGCTGGCTTTCGCCGATCTTCCCAGCCAGAGCATCGAGGAACGTACTGACATCCGTCGACGTAGACGCCGGCACCTTCAAGAACCCACTCACCCCGTAGGCGTTCTTCGAGCGCACGAAGTAGTAGTAATTCGTGAAGAAGGCCAGTCCTGTATGGGTCAGGCTCATGCCCTGCCCCAGGTATTCCGCCTGCGCCGCAGGCGCCTGCGGGTCGAGGCTGAAGAAGTACTCGTAGGTGCCGCCGTTCAGGCCATGAAGAGAATTGCTCGGGAACAGCGTGATGCTGTCGATGCTCGACTGAACGACGCAGGCCTCAGGCACTGGCGGTCCGTCGATGTTGACGGTGATGCTCGCTTCGCCCGACCGGGCCAGCGGCCCAATGGCGGCCACGCTCATGGTGTAGCTGCCCGATGCCAGGCCAGACAATGGCAGTCGCAGCGTGGTAGCCGGGACCTGCTGGGCCTGCACCGCAGTGTTTCCCTGGCGCACAGTGACCGCGTAGCCGGTGACGGCGCCGGCAGGCTGCACCCAACTCAGTACGCCCTGGGTCACTTCGGCGGTGCCGTCAGCAATCCATACCAGGTTGGTGGGGCTGCCCAGGCCGCCGGCTGGTAGGCTGATGAAGCCGATCGGGTTGTATGGCTGACCCACGGCATCGTCGAACTGCGCGGCATCATATTGCTGCAACTGGGCGGTGCAACCTTCGTCGGTGCCCATGCTCCAGTTGGTGACGATGAATTCGCCCAAGATATTGAGCGACGGCAGGTTCACGCGCACGGCTCGCCCCGGCCGGCAGTTGTACCCGAGGAAGTTCATCGGCACGTTGATCGTACCGCCTGCTCGGCGCCGGCGAAGCTCAATGTTGGCCAGACGCTGGGCCTGATAAGCATCGGTGACGTACGAAAACGTCAGGGTTTCGGCCGCCTCACCACCGTCCGCGACAACCCATTCGGCGACGCTCACTTCAGGATAATCGGTCTCGGTCCATGACTGCGATGGATCGATGAAGGTGCCGCGCACCGTGTTGATCGCTGAATCATTCGTCGGTTCGGTGCTCCCTGTGATGGTGCCGATCACCATATCTTCGGTGATCTCGAAGTCATACGGACCGTAGTAGGCGCCCGCCTGGAACATCCAACGGCCGCCCACACGAATGGCCTTGCCACCGCACGCAGACTCTAGCTTCTGCAAAACGTTGGTGCGCTGCTCATCGGCGCCAATTACACAACTACTGCGATAGCGAGGGCTTGAGGAGCCGTCTGGGTTGCCGACCGACTCGTCACAGACGTTCGCGCCACTTGCAAAGGTCTCGAACACGATCTCATCGTCCGGCACGCCGCAGCGGTTTCGCAGGAACCACAAGATATGCAGCGCTGTATTCTCGGTGTAGACGGACATCCCGGTGCGCGGATCGTAGATATCGTTGCGGCCGCGCACAATGAAACGAGCATCTGGAATCCCAGAGGGGAACTTCTCAGCGCTGTACTTGAGAGAGAGGCGCACGAACGATAGCCCCCGGCCGATCTGCTCATTCTTCCAATCCGGGCAATTGGCCTTCAAGAAGGCGTTCACCTGGGCTGGGTTGACGACAAGCTCATAGGAAGCGTGCTCGCCAAAGGTACCTATCTCTTCTTCGCCAAGGTAAATCTTCTCCAGCCCGTCTACGGCGCCTTCGCACAAGACATAGACCAAATGCAGCCATTCGCCATCGGTTTGATCGCCAGCCTGCTCTTGCGCCCACACCAGCACCCCACCGGTGCTGACGCGACCTAAGATGAAGCGTGCAGGAGCCTTTGAGGAGCGGACAGTCTGCGCCGAAGGCTCGCTGTCGCGCAGAGGAGACTTAGTGTTCAGCTTCTCTTGCTGCTCAGCTGCATAGAAGGCCAGGCCTGCACCCATCAATGCTCCAAGCGGGTTGCCACCACTCGAAACAAACCCGACGACCGCGCCGACGGCGACCTGAGCAATTTTCTTGACGCCACCGGACATTATTCAACTCTCCAAACTGCAAGCGGTTCGCACACCACGCGGGCGACCCCGTCGTCAGTGGTAGCCCAGAACTCGTTTGCCCAGTACACAGCCATGGATCGGCCGCCAGGCGCTTCGTACATGGCGACATCGCCACGCTGGATGAATGCAGGCGAAACCCTGGTGAAGCAGGCATCCCAGGCCGCCTCAAGACTGCCGTGGTTCTTCTTCAGGGCGCGCTTGGCGCCTGCCTCGGTCTTGTAGGTGCCGCGATATGCTTGGGCCGGGTCCGTACCGCATACCGCCACCGCGCAATCCGCAGCGAACAGGCAGCAGTCGAATTCGCCCCATGAAAAAGGCCGCTCTAAGGCGGCCTTGATCACTTCGCTGAGGCGTGTGGTCCAGTCTCGGTAGCGCATGCCTATTTCTCGTAGGTGAACGTCGGGGCGTCTTTCTTGGAGCCCCAGTAGATGGGCCATTCCGACATTTGAGCGACGGCGTAGAAGAACCGATCCCCCTGGTGGCGGGCCCGGTGGTTTTCGTCGGTGAAGCGCTCGGTGCCCGTGCGGCTCCACTCGGCCATCCGATCAACGATCGGGACGGTGATCTTGTTGCCGTCCTCGCCGTTGCCGGCGTAGGAAAAGGTGGCCGCGTCCATGCGGCCGGAGAACAGGATGTCGGCGGCGTAGTTGCCCTGCTCGTCGAACACCACGAACAGGAGCTTGCCGGATCGCCCGCGGCATCCCCGGATGTTGGTCTCGGTGATGATGTAGCTGTCCAGGCCGTTCAGGGCCAGGTCAATCGACATGGGCGAGTTCGAGTTGTCGCTCTCCTGCGACTGCCCGACCTCGCCGAACTGCCCTACTCCCAGATACGTGATTCCGTCGATCACCAGGTCACCGGTCCCCGTATGCGCGTAGACCGGGCCGTCTTCGAAATCGAGCTGGCAGGCATACACGCTCAGGAATTTGCCGGTGGCGATGATATCGACCACGCTCTGGCTGAACGGGAATGTTGAGGGCATCAGAAGGCCTCCCTGAACTGGTAGCTTCCGTTCGACACAGCCTGGCGCACAGTCATGTTCCAGGTGTCTTGAGTCATGCGCATTTCGGAGTACGGGTTGAGATACTCGATAGCCGCACCAACCGCCAAGGTTTGGCGAATGCGCTTGTTCACCTGAACCACCGCCTGCCCCTGGGCGTTGGCCACGGCTGGCTTGATCACTTCGAACATCTCACCGCCGATCGTCATGTAATCGCCAATGGAAAACATCTGAGCGTTCGGCGTGGCGCCACCAACCTGAATGGAGCGTGACTGTGAAGGGCCGCTAACGACCTTCAGAGCCCCTACGCCATTACCGCGACGTCGGGTGAATGCCGGCACGTTGACCGTGCCGAACATTCCGTCCAGCTCCCCCAGGAACGATGTCAGCTGTCGCTCCTGCTTGCGCGTAAGCAATCCGAATGTGATGGTGCACTGCCAATAGGCGCCCGGCTGCCCAACAATCTGCTGGGCATTCGAGAGCGTCGAGGTGAAGGCGCGGCTGTTGTTTACCAAACCCCAGTTCATTTCAGACGGGCGCAGCGATGCCGGCCATGCTAGTGCCATGCGGTAACTCCTAGTGACTGGTCTTCCTTGCGCGGCGGTTACCGCGCGGGCTTTCTCGATTTCAGATCTGCCAGCACCAGGCGGTATCCCTCCTCGGCTCCCCGCCGTGCGGCTTTCTGGATTCGGGTCATGAAATCATCTGGCTGAGGCGTTTTCTGATTCGACATTTTCAGCTCCTATGGATCATCGACGCGCGATCAGCTGGCGGGCTGGGCCGTTGGTCTTCAGGTCGCGCAGGACAAGGTTGTAGCCGTCCTGCGCGCCCTTCTGAGCGGCCTGCTGGATGCGGGCCAGGGTGGCGTCGTCGGCAGTGCCTTGGACGCTAATGTGCTGGACGATCCCGGGCACCGAGCTGGCCGACGTGTCGGGCTGGGCGGCAGCCATTTGGGTAGCGGTCGAGGCGATCCGCGGTGTCACGAATCCGCCGGAGGCGTATCCCCTCAGGTTCAGGCCCTCTAAGTAGTTGCGCATGCCGGGCTGAGCCACGATCTCCTTACGCAAAACGAACTCACCGCCGTGCACAACGCCCTTCGGCTCGAACTTCCCGCCATCGCCGGTGTAGCCACCACCAGAAAATCCAGATCTAGAGATGGTTTCGCTGAAGCCAGTCATCGTCCCGGCGCCAGCGGACGAACCGCCGCCGCCCATGAAGCCGAACGCAGTACTAAGGAAGCCGGCCGCGGCCTGGCGTACCTGGATGCGGATCAGATCCTCTACCACGCCGTCAGCGAAATCCTTGAAGGACAACTTGCCGGTCTTCACGAAGTTGACCACGGCGTCTTCCATGTTGCCGAACGCATTGCTGAACAGCGTGCGCGTCTGCCCCGCCACGTCGCGGGCCTGTTCGAGGTAGGTAGCGAATGCCGATGAAGCGCCGTTCCTCCAGTCGCCCTGAGCTGCAGAGATCTTGTCGTAGTTGCCCACCACAGTTTCCCTGTACCTGTTCTCAGCCTCCTCGAGGATTGCCAGGTCGCGCTTGTAGTCCTCGGCGCTGTACTTGTCCGGCGCCGTGCGGCGACGATCCAGCAGAGTTTCACGCTTGCGGTTGAACTCGTCCGACACACCATCAAGCTCTCTCTGGAGCCCCGCCTGCCGATCACCCATACCAAGGGCAGCCGCAGCGCGATCACCTGCCGTAGCCCGAACCTGACGCTCACGCTCAAGCTGATCGGTGTAGGCCTGGACTGCAGCAGCTTGGCGCTTGAGCCGGCCTTCCTCGTTGGTGGCCAGCACCGCCAGCTCGGAGTCAGCATCCTTCTGTGCCTTGACCATGGCCGCGCGGGCATCGGCGATCTTCTGGTCAAGCTGAATGCGCTGCTGGGCGTTGGTGCTGCTCCGACCTTTGGCGTCCTCCAGGGCCTTGATTTCTGCCTCGTAGGCGTTGGTGACCTCGGCCTTCTGCTGTTCGATGATCGCGGCACGCTGTGAGGCGTACGACTCCTGCGAGATCAAGCCCGCTTTCTGCGCCGCGTCCAGCTCCTTCTGGTGGTTCTTGTACTCGGCCAGGATGGCGCTCAGCGCGTTTTTCTGGTAGTTGAAGCCGGAGAGGTCAACCGGCGATGAAGCCGTCTTGGGATCCTTGTACTGCTCTTCGATGTCGGCGCGAACGCGCGCAATGGTCTCCGGCTTGAGCCGTGCGTCATTGGGATCGGTTTTGCGAATTTTCTCCAGCGCGCGCTCGTATTTTTGCAAAGCGTCGGCGCGCTTCTCTGCATTCGTCCAGGCGGACTTTTCGAGAGTATCCACCTCGTGCATGGCGATGATCGAGTCACGCTGGCGCTTCCGGTAGTTCTCTTGTGCCTGGTCAATGGACTGTTGTGTCCTGAGCTGGTCTTGAAGGGCTTTGACGCGGCTCTGGGCTATTTCGCGCTCATCCTGGTTTCGCTTGCTGCTCGCAGCGATAGGGTTTTGCATTCGCTTGTCGATCTCGGCAAGCTCTCGTTGAGCATCCGAAAGCTGGCCTGCGATACCTTGCGTTCGACCAAATTCCGCTACAGCATCGCCGGCGTTTTTGGTCATGCTCCATACGCCACGCCAGGCGCGCTCGATGTATCCGAGATTCTCAGTAATTTCCTTTGAGCGGGAGCTGATCGTGTCCGCATATGTATCGGTAAGCAGCTTTGCAGCACCCACAGTGTCGCCCTGCTCCTTCAAAGCGACGATCTGCGAATAGGTCGCAGCGGTCAAAAAATTGTATTGCTCATTAAGCTTGCGAGCGGCATCAACGGGGTCTTTGCCGATTTCCACAAACTCAGCCACCGTCTCCTCAACTGCTCTTCCGGTTGCATCCTTCATTTCGAGTGCAGCCGTTGCGACTGTGCCCAGGCTATCGCCGGCGATCTTCCCGCTGCCTGCGAGCTGAGCCAATACCTCTGCCGCTGCTCCAGTGGTTCCAACCGTCACACTGATCTGCTTTGACAGGTCTGCCAAGGCGCCAACGTTGGTTCCAGCAGCGTTCCCCGTGAGCACTAGGGACTTTCGGAATTCATCCGCTTCCTGACTGCCCTTGTAGTAACCAACACCAAGCGTCGCGGCAGCCGCGGCAGCCAGCGTGAACGGGTTAACCAGTCCGGCAACATAGCCACCGAGGGCACGTGTCGCCGGCCCAATTCCGCCAAACATGTCCTTGAGCTGCCCGCCCTGCTGCAGCAGGACGGTGAACGGGTTCATCCCACCCTGCAGGGATACCACGATATCTGTGAACTGTGCGGGAACTCCACGCAGCGCGGCTGTATAGGCCTTCGTTGAAAGGCCCGCAGCCTGCGCCTGGCGCGAGTATGCATCCAGCGCCTGCTCCGCCTCTTTCCCGCTCGCGGCAAGGCTCTTGATGGACACGCCAGACGCCTTTGCCTGGGTGCTGACGCCAGCGGTAGATTTCTCGGCTCGATCCCCAGCCTGAGCCAGCTTATCGAGGTCTTGGGCAGCTGTAGCGGCTTCCCCTGACTCCACCTTGATACCAAGGACGGCAATATCACCCTGACTCATGGTTTCTCCGGGCATAAAAAAGCCCGCACATGGCGGGCTTGGGTTGATTCAGGCTCTTATTGGATTCCGCAGTTGATGCGGTCCACAGAGGTTTCATTTTCCCCTTCCAGGGCTACAACATTGGAGCCGTCCGGCATCCATGTAACCGTATATCGTTTGAAGCCGATGTAGCCACCGAACGCATTCTTGCCATTTACCTCACCGCAAACCCAGCCGCCCTTTTCGCTCCGCTCATTGCGGAACTGAGCCGACCCCGGGTCATTTAGCTTTTCTGCAACCGCCTCACGCGCCCTGTCGATGTCGCTCTTCCCACAGCCGGAAAGCACAATCATCGCAACCACTCCCCAAAGAAATCGCATCCCTACCTCGCCCTTCACTTCTTGGTGTTCATTAACCGGATCACCCGACACTTGATGCCAAGCGCCATAAGAATCGGCATTGTCAGCTTTTGACTGGCTGTGAGCCGATCCTTGACCTTGACCTCAACCATTTCTACCTCACGTCCATTTGTAAGCTCAAGATCAGGCCAGCCATGACTTAAGGTTCCGTCGAAGCGGGCATAGATTTCCAGAAGATCATGCCAGAAGCGAGACGGCACTGCGGACAGGTATTTTAGTGCGTCAAAACCTGCCTCTGGCGTCTTGGGCCACACACTGCCGTGCGCGGAACTTATCCTCATGAAATCGTCTTGCACACCGTATATCGGCTGATGGAGGCGCCACTCGATGAACTTGTGCATTTCATCAATCGGCCTCCTAGGTACGTCTCGCGTGTTGGCGAGGATTCCATCCAGGCCGATTGCAGTCATAGGAATCAAGTAATGAATTGCATGGCATAGCGGTGTGTTGACTGGGTCAACTCGATAGTAGGGATTTTTTTCGATTAAGTACGGGAGCAGGATTGCCCTGAAAAGACACCTGAGTGTGTTGCCCTCAGTGTGCGCTCCTGACCACCCATCTTTAGTCAGCAGCGACAGGGCTACCCCTTCCGGAGCCTGGCTGTAGGGAATGGCTACCTTTTCTTCTTTGATCGGCCACCCGCCTTCAGGAGCAGGGATGTTCACAATCGGCGGGTGTCGGGAGGCGTCATTACCTAAGCCGCGCCATCTGACAGTATCTGGATCAAATAAAGATCGAAGATATGCTTCGTCTTCGCCAGCGAATCGCATCGCGGAACGAAGGTAGAGCATCGCCCCGCCCTTGGTAACATTTTGCAGGGCGCCTGCACCATGCTTCCGTATGGTTTCCTCGATCTGCCTCTTATCCTCGAAAGTGAGCCTGTATGCCGCCGGGTCATACTCATGACTGATGGTGTCATCGGGACCGTATAGATACGGCTGAAGGAGGTCTAGCGGATTCACATCGAGAGCGTCCCTGTCTGCATGCAGGGCAATCTACCACCATCAGCAGGAAGGGCCAAAACCCGCGCAGGAATCAGCACGGCGCCAGACGCAAAAAGCCCAGCGTGGGGCTGGGCTTCCGAGTCACTCGACCAAACCGGTCACCAGTATTTTGACTGGGGTTAGTTTTTTGGCCTTGCCTTTCGGCTCGTAGATCACAACAACGTCAGCTCTGAGCTTGAACTTTCCGGCCACATCTTTCGGATCAATGTCTTCGGCAAGCTCGATCGGGATGCGACGATCAACCACGCCAGGGATTAGCCCACCCCAGCCACTGGTTTTGCTGTCCAGGTTGGTAGCTCGAATGTGAAGATCTACATCGGGAAGGCGATCTTCGATCTGGTCCCTCACAACATCTACGCTTGAAGGCGCTACCTGAACCGTCTCCTTGGGGATGACGATCTGCTCATGCCCGTCGAAAACCACCTGAGACTCTTTGTCGGTGCGAGCGGGAGCCATGAATCTCACGCTGTCCTTCGCAAGAGCCTTCTTATCCCTTATAGCTGCGTGAACCACTGCGGTGAATTGTTCCGGCGTCATGTTGACCTCGCCGGCACCAATGTTGATCACCACGTTGTTGTTAGCCTGAATCGTGGCGGCGGCTTCCGGGCTGTTTACGATCTTCGCTGCCGCGAATAGGCCGTACCCTACCATTCCCGCGATGACGGCGGTCAGAAGCGTGTTTCGCACCACGGGATGCTCCTTGAGTTTTTCCCTAATCGAGCCGAGAAACTTCTCCAGCTCCTCCTCATCCTTGAAAAACAGCTTGAGCAGATACTTCGCATCCAAGCTACCAGAGTGCAGCTCTTCAACGAAAACTTCAATGTGGTCAATTTCTGCGCCAGTCAGAGCGGAAAGGACCTGCGGGCTTTGCTTGATGATCCTCTCGAAGGCAAGCAACGAGGTAACCACATCGGCGATGGGAATCTCATTCTTTGTTGAGAAGTAAATCTCGTGGCTTGCTTCAAGCACCAACCCAGTCATCAACCCAGCTCCATGGTAAAAGGCGGCAGCATGGTAAAGGGTTGGAGGCACCGATGCCACTATTCCGATGGCATCCGCTGGGTTGATGTCGATGAGCGGTCAGACTGTCCACCCATCCACCATGGACGGAAATACAGTACGCGGGCTTGTCCGGGCCGTAGTAGCGTTGTGCCTCCCAACGAACCGCCCCGGTCCGCTGCCGGAAAGCCCATGGACTGGGGTATTAATGATCCAGGAGGATCAACATGAGCGAACAACGCGTAATCACTCCCTTCGAGCTCGGCGTATGCGCTGCACTTCAGGTAATCGGCACATCCCTCGCAACTCTGGACCCTTCGCTGCGCAGCAAGATTGAAGACACAGCGAAAACTCTGATCGCCGCCATGCCAGCCGACAAATCCATCATCAAGGATCGGTCCGCGCATCACTTGCCTCTCGAATCTTTGATTCAAGGTCTTTTCCCAGAGCGGAGTTCAAAATCTGACGTGTAACCCACGACAGGAGTTTCCCGGCGTCTTCGTGGCCCGGGAAACAATTTTTGGCTGAGCTCATGATTTCTCCTGCGGCCTTTCCGCGTTAGTTGTTGCCCTACTTCGCAGCCTCAGCCATCACGGCTAGGGCCTCATTTTCCATAACGCGCAGATCGGGAAACGCCTCTTCAAGACCTCTGCGCTTGATCCCGATCATCTTGGCGGTGCCTGGGATGGCCGTGTAGTCGAGACCTGAAGGCCCGCCGGGGCCAAGCCGCCATTGAGTACCCAAAGCCTCAAACAAGCAGAAGGCCGGCCACACATCTGGCCAGACTTCCACGTCCTCGACTTCGATGTCCTCCAAGGTGAGCCCAAGGAAGGCCAACTGCTCGGCGGACGGGCCCGACTCGTACAGGGCCCGCGCCGCCGCCTTCAGTTTCCCAGGCGTGCCGGGTTGTAGGCTTCCTGGTAGGCGTCGAGAACGGCTTGCGGCGCGCCGACACAGGTGGTCACCAGATCGTGGATTGCTTGGTCGGTGAACTTGTCGTCGAAGCCCCAGCCGGCGGTGACGGCCTTGATCTGCTCGGCCTGCAGTTGAACCTGGCCGGATGTGAACTGCTCGAGGCTCGCGCCTTCGGCCTTGCACTTCTCGGCGTGTTCTTCGAAGGCCTGGTTCCAGCCGTCGTAAAGTTTGGCCAGGGCGGTGCGATCGAAGTAGCGGAATGTGAACTCCACCGCCACCGGGTCGCCGCCCACGCGCGGGATCTTCACCTCGGCGGTGAACGTGGGGTTCTGCGCGATCTTGATCTTCGGCATATCGGCTCCTTAGGCGGCCAGGTAACGCAGAGGGCGACCGGACAGACCGACACTGATGGTGCGGGTCATGATGTTGTTCCGCTCCATGGTCGGAGTGGTAGTGATGCTGACGTAGCCCGGGTAGAGGATCTGGTCGCCGTTGCGTAGCTTCAGGCGGACCACGGTCAGCTCCTTTGACTCGTCGAACCCTTCGACGGCGCCAACATAGGCAGCCGCCGGCTGGTCCTCGACCACAATGGCAAGATTCAGCGGGTTGCGGTTGGTCGGGAACTGGCGATCGTCATCGTCTTCCAGATAGCCGACAGTGGCGAACTGCTGCTCACTGCCAGATGGAGTGAAGCCGGTCACTTTCGAGATCTGCACCCAGTCGGTGACCGGGATCACAGAGCCCAGGCCTGCGCCAGGGGTGAAGATCTCAGCGCTGGAGGTGCTGATGCCGCCCAGTCCGAAGCTGTCCGTCAGGGGGTTTACCACGCGCGCGGCTCGATCGGTGAGCTTGGCCCAGCCGGAGTCGATCAGCACCACATCGTCAGCGGTCAGGTCGTGGCCTACAGCGCTGAGCACTGGCGGCGCAGCGTTGGTGATTGCGGTGAATGGAATTGCGGTCCCCAGGGTAGCGGCGATCTCAACGATAGCCCCGTTCGGCAGCGGGAAGCGTGCGGCCATGGTGTTTTCCTCTTGGGTAGAAACGAAAAAGCCCGCACGCGGCGGGCTGGTTGAGTTGGCGACCCTCAGAGGTCGAGCGTTACGTTTACGGTGCCAATGGACCTCGGCGGTGCTTCTTCGTCTACTGCGTGAGCACGGAACACGCTCACATCGATAGCGGCGACATCGATGCCCGTCTCGCTGCGGAACAGCTCTATCTCAGAGCGAATGGACTCGCGAATGGAGTGTTCCAATGCGCGCTTTCGTCCAGGCAGATCACGAATATCCATGGTTTCTCCTGCTATACCCCAACGGTCTGTTGGTCCGCGACTCCGCGGTAGGTGAAGCTGGCCGGGACCGTGTAGGTCGCCGACTCGGTGATGGTTGGGCCCTGGTCGACTGGTTCGGTGACTAGGCCCTCGAATCCGTTGCGGCTGAGTTCCGAATCCACCCGGAAGAGGCTCGAAAGCTCGTCAACCAGCGTCTCGGCGATTACCAGAGGCTGGCCAGCCGGGCAAACGATGCTTACCTGATACACGCCGATGTACTCGTAGGCATCACCGCCCAGGTAGCGGCAAGTTGTGCTAGCCGGCAGCTGGAACGCCTGTAGGTAGGTCTCGCCCGGCTGGGCCTCGAAGCCCTGCTCGAAGTTGGCCACCCGGATCGGGCGCGCTGTGGCCCAGGCCATCAGCTTGATCTCGATGGCCTGGCGGGCCTTTGCTTGGCTCATACGCTGTTGTTCCTGATGGCTTCGTCGACAATGCGCTGGAAGTTGGCCAGGGTGACCCGGACCATGCCGGCCGGCGCCTGGGTTGAGTGGCCGTACTCGAGCGGGACCGCATACGCCAGGTTGTTCACGATGTAGGCCGTCTGCCCGATGGTGAGCGCCTGCACCTGGGTGATGAGCGCGGCAATGGCTTCACTGCCCGACGGGTCGATGCGGTCGAGCTCTTCGGTCGCCGGCGAATCGATGGAGAACTGCCAGTTACCCCGGAACCGACCGCCGACATAGCCCTGGCCCGCTACGAGGCCATTGGTGGCGAAGTTCTGCTCGCGCTCGGTCTTGGTGAGGGGCTTGGCGTACTTCACGCCTTTGCGAAGATTTCCGGCCTTGGTGAAGTTGTCCTGGTTCAGGTTGATCAGTGTGTTGCGCACAGCGACCTTGAAGTCGTAGTCGTCGGCAGCCTTGGTTGCCTTGGCCCGGTGAGCGACGTTGGCCGCCCACAGCTCCGGATTGCCGACCGGCGACATGCGTATCACGCTGCTGCCGATCTCGATCACAATCTCGCGGAAGGTGGCGTCCAGGGCGTGCTCTGCCTGCTCGGCGAACGCCCGAATTGCCTCAGCGAAGCCGCCCTGCTCGCCGCCGTATCGCTGGGCCATGTGTGATCCGCGCGCCATATCACTTCCTCAGCTGGATGGTCCAAGTGGCCTGGGCAGGATCCTCCGACACATTGAGTGCGCGGTAGCCGCTCACCTGGTCGCCGATCTTGGGTAGCGCAGGGACATCGGTTACAGCGCCTGCCTGGCCCTCGAACAATTCGTTCTGCAGCACCAGGAGCTTCACGTCCTCGGTCTGGATGCGCGCGCCATCGATTTCCTTGGTCAGGTAGCTGCTGAACACGCCGCGCCCGGTGTAATAAATGGTCGAGGCCGGGACGGTGCCGCCGATCTCGGGGTCATATCCGCCCTTGACCGTGCGACTCCCTGCAACAGTCTTTACCGCATCGGCCAGGCCGTCTGGATCGTCAAACGCCTCCGCCAGCTCGGCCTGAAGTTCTTCGCGCATGCCCATGGGTCAGCTCCTCTTGAGCATTACGGTGCCCGCGCGGCGGGTCCAGGGCGCGATGAGGTCGAGGGCGAAATTCTCGCCAGCGGAGCGATCGACAGACCCGGCGACATAGGTCTTGCTGGTCGACGTACCAGCCTGGGCAGACACGGTCTTGCTCTGCACCTCGCGCTGGGTGTCCTTGTAGAGCTTGCCTTCGGCGGCGAGCTTGGCGACCTGCGCGCCAGCGGTCACGATGGCATCCGGCACCGGAATGGGTACCGCCCGCTTGATCTTGGCTGTGAGCCAGGCATTGGCCATGTTCACGGCAAGGACTGCATCACCGGCACCAGCCCACCCCTGGCCAAGCTTTTCGTCAACGTCAGCGACAGTGATGAAGTCGGTCATGGCTTAGTCCTTCGGAATCAGGGCCTGCAGCTCGGGCTTGTTGAGGGCTGGATCGAAGGTAATGCCCTGGGCCGTCAACCACTCTTTGAGTTCCGGCACCTTCATCTTGTGAGGGTCGGTCTCGGGAGCGCCGTCGCCTTCCTCCTCCAGCGCTTTGGCGATCTCTGCCGCAGTACTGGTGGCGGCATAGCCAGCAGGTGGGTACGCCGAGGCCTTGTAACCCTCCGCTACCCACTGGGCGATGGTCGGGCCGTCCAGGCGCAGGCCTTCTTCGATCTCGCTTACGCTGATGCCCTGTCGCTGGTAAGCCTCACTGATGTGCGGGGCATCGCCCTGCACGGAAACCGACTTAGCTCCGTCGATAACGCCGAAGAACTGGTCCAGGCGGCGATAGCAGGTGCCGCGCTCGCTGCCTGGAGTATTGGTGTAAATGACTTTCATGGTGAGCTCCTGCGCAGGGCGCCTGGTCGGCGCCCCGCATCATGGGGTCAAGGGGTGGCGGTGCCGCTGATGACCGCGGCGAACGGAACCTGCTTGCGGTCGAACACGCGCTTCCAGTTGGCCGCAGCGGCGTACTGGGTGGCGGTCGGGCTCAAGTTGCGGTTGTCGCTGCCCTGCCAGCTGAAGCCGGCCGGCTGCAGGATGTAAGTCTTGCGCTCCCACAACACCTCGGCGCCGCCGCCATTACCGCCATCCGGCTTGCGCTGCATCTCGACCGGCATGTGCGGGCTGCCCTCGCCGTAGCCGAATGCGCCCTGACCGAAGAACAGCGACAGGTACTGTCCAGGGGCGTAGATCAAGCCGTCATCCATGAAGACCGGCTTGCCCAGGTAGGTCGCCAGGATGATCTTGCCCTGCGAGTCGCGCAGATACTCGATCATGTCCTGCTTCACCATTTGGTTCATCACGACCGAGTGCACACCGATTGCGGCGAACATGTCGGCAGCGTCACCAGCGGTAAAAGCAGCGTCTTGGAAGGCGTTTGCGCTGATCGATGCGCCCGCATCCTTCACCATGTCGCCGCCGTTGTTGGCGATGTTAGATGCAATCACGCCGCGGGCTGCGCCCATCAGGTAACGCTGCCACTGGCGGGTCCAGTAGGTACCGAAGCGGTTGCGGATGTGCTGCATCGGCTCGGAGTTGGCCAGCTCAGCGGTCAAGTCGGAGACACCGTAGCCTTTATTGAGATACAGGGTCCGGGCACGCATGCTGCCCTGCTCGGCCTTGCCAACCTCTCCCAGGTCGTCTGGATCGTCATTGGAGATGTTCGGCGCCTCATCGGCGTCGAGATCCTGCCAGTAGCTGATCTCGGAAGTGCCTTGGCCGTTCTTGGCGATGCCGTCCAGAGTCGCGGATCGGGTGATGATGCCGGACTCGTAGACGGCGGTCTTCTCTGGGGAGTTCACCGGCTCCAGAGTGCCGTAGTAGTCGGCAACGAAGATGTCCGACAGTTGGGTAGATGCCATGGGTTAGGTTCCTCGGGTGGCTTGGAGTTTTTTGTACGCGTCGGGGTTGTCACGGGCGATCGCAGCGCGCTCCGCCTCGGTGTACTCGCCCCATTTCTTCGTGGCCTTGCCACCGTTGTCGCCGGTCTGCCCGGCACCCTGGGCCCTTGGCCACAGGTGGGAAGCGGTCTCGCGCAGCGATTCCGCCCATTCGAGGGGAGACAGTGGGGATTTGCCGTCCTTGCCGTAGATGACTTCGCCATTACGGTCAAAGGCGACAGGCTCCCCGTCTTCGCTCAGTTTGAAGGTGCCTCGGGCGCGGAGGATGATGTCCTCGGCCGCCTCGGGCAGCGCGCCGGCCTTGATGGCGGCTGCGCGGATGGAGTCAGCCAGCACCTTGTCGCTGTACTTAGCCGCGAAGGCTTCGGCCTTGTCGGCGCGCTCGTTGGCGGCCTTGACCTGCTTGTCCAGGTCGGTGCGCAGGCGCTCGGTGCGCCGGCTGATTACCTCGTCCAGCTTGCCCTCGGCGATCAGCCTGGTCTCTTCGTCCTGACCGGCCTTGGCCAGCAGGCCCTTGACAGCCTCGATGTCCAGGCCGTCGAACTGACCTTTCAGTTTGTCCAGCTCGGCCTTGATGGTCTTGTTGGAGCCGATCAGCTCCTGATTCTTGGTCTTGAGGCCCGAGACCTCACCGTCCAGGAATTTCTGCACCTCGCCGCCCAGTGCTGCCTTCAGAGCGGCGGTTTGAGTGTCGTCGAGAGTGAGGCCGTGGGCGGCCGGGTCGAAGTCAAAAGGCATGTGGCTATCCCCTGGGGACTGGTGGGCCCGCCTTGCGGGCATAAAAAACCCGGCGATAGCCGGGCCGGTTCTGAAAATAGAAACTAAAAAAGAGCTTCGACCGAAATCGATTCCCGCTTTGCAGCTTCTCGAAGCGCTTTTAACACTGGACCATCAAAGCTAAAACGGAACACATCCACAGAGGTGATAACCTCTATTGCCAAATCGTCGAGACGTGCACATTGGAGAGAGTTGATCGCCATTAGCAACTGACGCATGTGTCTAACATTCCACTCATATTGCAGGTCATCTTTGAAGTGCAAATAGACTGGCATTTTTGCTTCAGTTCCTGATGGGTCATGCCCGAACATTGTAATTGCTCGACCATCCGGCCTAGAAATGAGAACGCTTTTCACCTTTGCGTTAAAGTGCCCAAGAGATGTAAAGCGTATAGCGATGTGCGAGCTCGAAGCTCCCTGTTCAATCTCAAACCTATCATGCTCCTGAGCTGCTCGTTGCCTTTCGTCTCTTCTGGACAAGTAGAGCGTAGTGATAACGGCCAGCAACGCGCCGCCACCGGAGAACCAATCCCCCCAACTACCCCAGTTAGGCACGAATCTGATTGTCGAGGATGGGTTGTAATGGATTCCTACTGTCAAACCCAAGAGCCCAGTAATCACTAAGCAAGTAACAAAAATTATGATGTAAATCCAAATCATCGCCGCCTCCCTTGAACAAAGGATGGCACTTTAGCATCAACTGAAACCTGCTCGCTCAAAAGCTAAGGGCTCTAGCTCCTTCAACTGACCCAGCGTCAAAGGCTTGAAGTTCTTGTCCAGCTGCAGCGAGGCAAATCGCTCAACAGTGAGCCCCCCATCGCGGAACAGCTTGCCGCGCACCGGGCCCAGTGCAGCGTCTTGGAACGCCGCTGGCTGCGTTTTTAGCCATTGGTAGTAGCTGAGGCTTGCCGAGACCTGCCCGCCGCCATCCGCGCCAACGGAAGCCCTCGTGGCACCTTGCCCGAACAGCGCCGACAACCTTGTGATCGGCGTGATGGTGGTTCGGCAGTGAATGTGGAACGGGGGCACAGGCCCCTTCCCCATCTCGTACTCGCGGCCATCCAGGCTCCGGCACTGCACACTGGTCTTACGATCCAGAGTGGCGACGATCCGATACCCAGGAACTACCCCGGCATTCGCCTTCAGTGTTTCCATGCGCGCCGTGGTGGCTACATGCTGGACTGCGGTCTGGACGACGGCCCGGGCGCTACGGTTTGTGACCGCCAGCACGCCGTCCGTGAAGTTCTGCGCAGGGGTGCCGCGTATGGCCTGGGTGATTTCGGCATTGGTCTGGCCCTGCACGACACCCATCCGGATGGCGTTGGTTACCCTGTCGGCCTCCGTGCGCGTCCATCCGGTCAGGAAGGGCTTCAGTAGCTTACCGCCATCTACGCCCGCTACCTGTAGGGGCTGCGTGCTGATCGCGGCCCTGATCAGTGAGTCTGCCGGCATGACTGCATCGATCAGCAGCGCCCTGGCCAGGCTGCGGCCCTCGAACGCTGCCTCGTACTGCGCAATGTCCACAAGGTCGGATTGCATCCGATTGCTGAAGGCCTTGTAGATCTCCAGCAGCTTGCCGCCCACCCTCCCGAGAAACTCCTCAAGCCGGCTGCGGCTGTAGGTGGTCAGCTCCTTGCGGGTGAGTTGGTCGCGGACATGGGCATCTGCCCGCCGCAGGACGGTCTCGAATTTCCTGACCTCGCCGGCTTTGAGCCGCTCAAGCAGTACCGAGTGACGCCCCACCTGCTCCAGCAGCTTCTCGTCCGCCGTCTGCTCCGGTTTCTTCGCCATCATCTATGTCCAGGTCAATGCCGGCCTTGTCTCGGTCTTCGCCGATCAGTTCGGCCTCTTCTTCGTAGGGGCGTTCGGGCAGCTTTCCAGTGGTCAGGTACTGCCAGTAGGTCTCGGCGCTGATTGTGCCGGCCATCACGCTCTTCTGCAGCTCGGCCAGCACCTGGGCATTGACCTCGGGGATCACGAACTCTGGCTTAACCGTGAAGACAACCTCATCGGGATTGAAGCCGGTCCACTCTGCGGCGTACCGCAGGGCCTGCTCGATGGCCTCTGCAGCGGTGATGACGATGCTGTGCAACGTGGCATGCTGGTCGTTCTGGCGGGTCTTTCGAGCCTCTCCCGACTCAGTGCCTGAAACGTCCATGACCTTGGCGCCAGCCTCGAGGGCCGCGTTCTTCTGGTCTTCCATCGCCGTACGGACCGCCTCAATGCCGGCGCCCTGGAACTCAAGATAGCCACACGACCCGCTTGGCCCCAGGTCCCAGGCCGCAGATGGGCCGGTGACGCTGAGCTCCACGCTCTCATCCAGGCCGGACACCCACGGCTGCGGGTGGCTTGTCTGGTGCAGCGCGGTGAAGTAGTCGGCGCTGAGCTGGTACGACTTCAGCGCGGCCCGGGCCATGGTCAGCAACGGGATCTCATCTACGTCCGGCGAGTTGTCGGTCGAGCCGCAATAGATGACCGGGATGTAATCCAACCCCCGCACCAGGTTGTTGCTGCCGTCGACGGTGCCCAACGGGCGGTCGTCCTCGATCAGCTCGCCGGCCTCGTTGCGCACGCCAGTGCGGCACACCGCACCGTCCATATAGAACTCGCGATAGACCGTCTCGCACTCGTGACTGTAGCGATCCTGCTCCTTGCGCCGGAACTCACGGAATACGGAAAGCACCAGATCCTGCCGACCGCCTTGGTCGGCAGTGTCCCAGTTGATGGCGTTGCGCACCGCGTAGGTGGCGAAGTACGGCTGCCCCTTGTCGTCGATGTTGACCACCAACGGCACGCGGCCATGGGAAATGGCCTGGCGCACGATCCGCAGGAACAGCTGGGTCAAGCCGAAGCCATCGGCCGTGGCGTTGCCCTCCAACGCCTTCAGCCCCGAGGGTAGCTTCACCTCGGGGATCAGCCTAGAGACCAGGCCCATCATCGAGCGCAGCGAATCCCGCACCCAATGCTCGTACTGGGCCCTGGCGGTGTAGTTCTGGTAGAGGTAGGCATTGCCGGCGCCGTCCAGCTTTTCGGCCTCGACCATACCGCTTGGCTTGGGCAGGTTTCGCGGGTTGCGCTTGATGGCTCCCTCGCCCTCCAAAGCGTCGTCCATCATCCGCCACTCTTCGATGTGAGCGTCGTAGTCTGGGTGGGTTGATTGAACAGGCATTACGCCAAACCTCCGATACGGCGGACACCGCCTGTGCGTTTACGTCGCGCCATGGCAACGGCGAAATAGCGGAACCCATCAGCCGGGTGCGAGGACCAGTCGTGAAGCGGTTTGTCCTTCCAGCACCCACGCTTGTCGTCCCATTCCTTGCGGTAGCTCTCCAGAGCGGTAATACCCTCGCTGCACTTCGCCTCGTCGAACGCGCAGTTCGGCAGGATTTCCCGCGCCTGCTCAATGCCTTCGTCCACGCCGAGCTTCGGGACCACCTGGAAGGTCATGCGGTACTTCTCACCGTCGATCTCGTAGCCCTCTCGCGCGAGTTCTCGCCGAGTCTTGCCGTCGCTACCAAATTCCCGGTTGTCGATGTCGTGGGGCCCCCAATGCTCGCCGTAGGTGTATCCGCGATCTTTAAGCACCTTCATGTAATGCCGCAGGCCTTCACCGCTGTTCTGGTAGAAGTCGACGACGTGGTATTCCTCGCCGACGATCCGGACGAACCAGATGGCCGTGGAGTCGCCCACGCCGATGTCCCAGAACGTGTGCACCGGCAGGTGACTGTTGTCTGGTAGCTTGCCGATACGCTGGGCGGCGTAGAGCTTGGTGAACTGCTTGGCGTAGTAGGCGCCCTCGATTGTCTGCTGGAATGCTTCGGCAGGTATCGATGGGTACTCACGCTTCATATCGTCGCCAAGGGTCTTTTCCTTGGCGGCGTACCAGGCGCGCTGGCCTGGGTTGGTGACGATGCCGTGCTTGGCGGTCAGGTCGTCGAAGTACTTGGTCAGACGGTCTGGGATGACAACGCCGGTCGGGCCCAGCCAGTACAGCGGATTCCGCCACCAGCTGAAGAAAAAGAACTTCCAGTCCAGCAAGCCCAAGGGCACACCGGCGAGCTGCTGCTTCTCGGCAGACTGGCTGTAGTCGAAGAAATACCCGGCCCGGCCTTCTGCGGTCGATTCAATAGTGACGAAGCACTCAGCGGCCACCGCCTCGAACGCGCCGGTGACAATCTCCCGCGCCTTGTGCGGGAACTTGGCACAGATCTTCCCGAACTCGGAAACGTGCAGGTAGCGCAGCGTGCCGCCCCGAAAGGAGGTGGACACGTACAGCGACCCGCCCTTGCTGAACACCAGCTCCCCCGCGGCGTCGTTGCGCGCCGGGTTGGCCGCCTTGATCTCCTTGGGCAGGTGATCGTAGGCGTACTTCACTTTCTCCCGGAACAGGCGCTTGGCGTCGTTCAGGGTGTGGGCGATCAGGGCGCACTTGGCCGCTTCAAACAGCGCGGCATCCAACTGGACGATGCAAACCAGTGTGGTGAAGCCCAACTGCCGCGCCTTGAGGATGATGTTGCGGGTGTGCATCCCCTGGAAGTAATCGACCTGCTCCTGCGTCATGCGGAAGCGGACCTTCTTGCCCTGCTTGTCCGTGATGAAGTACAGGTTGTTCAGCCGCCAGAACCGGTCCCGGAGCAGTTTCAGGTGCTCGGGCTTCATGGTCAGGCGTCCTTCGATAGCTCATCCATCATGGCGGCCAGCTCGTCGACCGTGCGATTGCCTTCCTCACTGTCCAGGCCGTATGCCTGCCGCTCGCCCTTGATGACCTTGAGCTGGGCATCTACGCCAGCGTTCAGCGCACGGGAGAAGTCCCCCAGGTTTTCTTCGTTGACGTCCATCTCGGCCAGGGCCACCGAAAGCTTGTCGGCGATCGAGCGCCAGTTGGCCAAACCGGTTCGATGAGCCAGCACCACGGAGGCAGCCTGGTTAGACGCCTCCTCGATGATTTCCGCATCGGTACGAGGCTGCGTACTGGGCGTGCGTACCGCGCTGCGTACCAGCTTGTCGCGAGCCGCCGTCTTGACTTGACTGGCGAGGTCGCGCGTCCAGCCTTCCTTCTTGGCTCGCTTGCGTACTGCGCCTTCAGTGACGCCGTTGTTCTCGGCTATTGCTCGAACCGAAAGCGACCCGGCCCGGTAGGCTCGTTCGATCGCCTCCCAGTCGGGTTGCTTGGTTGTCATGTATGCGCTCGGAAACTTGAAATGATGGCTGATTGCCGGTATTGGTGAGAGTCCCCCCCAACCAACAGGATCGTGAAATATGAGTGAAGTGAACCTAGCACTGGCTGGAAATACCAATGCCAGCTATGAGCATGCCAGTCCGGCGCGCAAACGCAGCATCGCTGTAGCCGCAGCTCTTGAGCTGATTGCCGCCCGGGTAACATCCGCACCAGCGAATGGAACCCATCTTGATCAGGAAATGAACCGTCTGAACGATTATGCTGATCTGATTCAAGAGGCCCTGAAGCCTAAGTGAGGCTGTTGGCGGCGCCCTCGCATGCGTCGCCATCTTTCAGCGCCACGAAACGGCGCACCTCTATTTTGTGGCGCGGCTATGGCGATACCCGATTGAGGGCCTCATCAGCCTTGTCGGCGGCTTGGGTGGCGGTGGTCGCCGCCTTGGACGCTTTAGTCACAGCACTCTCGGTCTTGCGGGTCAGGTCGTCCAGACGCTTGTCCCGCTCCGCTATAGCTGCGTCGTAGGCGCTGCGGATCTCGTCGACCTGATGAGCCTGGGTGCTGGCCATGGACCAGTAGGCCGACTGCCATCCCAGCACAGCGCCGCCGGCGATCAACACCGCGGCAATGACCCATACCTCAGCCCGGCGCCACCAGCGGCGAGCGATGAATTCCAGCGCGCACTTGTCCATCAGGCTGTACCTCCAAGCTGGGAGCGAAGCCGGGAGATCTCGGCGCTCTGGGTGGTCACCTTCTCGGTGAGCTGGCCTACCTGGCTAGTGAGGGCTTCGATCTTCCCCTCCATCCGCCCTACTGCTGCTGCGAGCTCGTTGCGCTCCTTGGCGAATTGGTCTGCGCGGGCTTCGGCAAGCTTGCGGGACTCACGCTCGGAATCGAGCAATTCATTCAAGCGGCGGACGGTGCCGATATCGGCGTTGTCCATCGCGCGATCGGCTGCATCCTTCGACAGGAATTTGCGCAGCCACAGAAAGCCGCCCAGCAATACGGTGCCCGTTCCGCCCAGCCAGGTGGCTGTGCCTGGGCCGAGGTCGGTCGGGTCCATCCAAGATCTCCAGAAATGAAAAAGCCCGCACAAGGCGGGCAAGGGGAGCTACGCAGAAACAGTTAAATCTGGTGGCTGTAGAAGAGGGAGTACGACTCGATGCCGTCGTTCGGCTGCTTGATACCAGCGTTGGAGTAGTGGATCGCTCGGATACCAACCTTCTGCGTCTCGCCGATCTTCAAGCCTGCGCCGATGCGGTCTTCGAAGTTGAAAGCCGAGCCGAAGTCCTGGTCGCCAGCGGATGTACCAGAAAAGACCGCAAGGCCGATGCCAGCCTCAACGAATGGCTTCACGTTACCGCTGCCGAACTCGTAAACGAAAACTGGCGCAAAGGACAGCGAATGAGCGCCACCAGAGGCATCACCTGCTTCCCAGTAGGTGTAACCAGCATCCCAGTACCCGGTGAGCCGGCCCGCGCTGCTCTCAAACCAGCTTTTGTCCCAGTTGAAGCCCACACCTACGCGCGCTGTAAGGCCGCCTTGGCTTGTCGCACCGAGCGCCCCCGAAAGCTCAGCTGCTCCGGCGGACGCAGCGAAAAGGGAAAGCGCTGCAGCAGCAAGAACGATTTTCATAATCACGGTCTTCCATGTTTGTTTAGTTAGCAACCTATCAGAATCATAGTGCTATCAAAACGTTCCGCGTTCCAGAAAATAATTCTGCTCGCTCTCGCTTGGGTTGTCGCCAGGACTCTTGAGGGCCTCAATGGACAATAAAAAAACCCGGCACAGTGGCCGGGTTTGATTTGTCATCCTCAAACACGCAGGAATGACAGGATGGGCTCATATTGGCTCATTGGCTCACTCATAGTCAAGCGACATTTGCCACCAAAAGGCCTTCATGCTCAAGAATGTGCTGTGCTTCGACCAGCGCAGCGTCTACTTCGCGCTCCAGTGCCTTTCGAATGTCCCGTCTCCAGCGCTCCTGCGTCTTGATCGGGTGCGGCTCGTTGCTCCAGTTGTCCATCTCGTACCAGGCGGCCGGGAGCACGCAGGTGCTGCGCTTGCCATCCACTCCGGGCAGCTTGGGCATGGCCCAGGTCAGGATCGCGCAGTGGCGGAAGCGCTTGGGCGCCGGTGACCGGTGCAGCCGGGTGATTTCCTCGATAGCCGCGTGCTTGCGGTCGACGTGCGTGGAGTACTTCGCCACTAGGTGCCGCCAGTGCTCATCGCTGAGATTCTTGTGCAGCCGGCCGAACACCCAGCAGTCCATGAGGAATGCGGCCTCCTTGCCGACGATCTCGCCTTTGAGCTTGCTGGCCTGCACCTTAGGGGTGTAGTCACAGCCGCCTGCACTGTTGATCGTCTCCGCCGCCAGGGCTCGAACCACTGCCGATACAACGTTCTGATAGATCACTGCCCACCCCCCTGCCCGCTTGGTCTTTCTCAAAATGAATTCTTCGTGGTGCCGCTTGCGGCGTATCGCACCCGCCCAGGACAACGCCGCGCCACCTGCCGCCAAGAGGGCGGCCAACATCAGGAATCCCCATGCCGGTGTCATGCCGCTGCTCTCCTCAGGCTTTTGAGTTTTTGCCTGTACAGAGCCTTGATGGCCTGCAGATCTTCGATGGTCAGGCGCAGGGCCTTATGAGGGCCCTCTAACCACTCAACTGCTTCGGCGCCGATACGCTTCACCAACCGGATGCGGTACTCGATCGCGTTCCCAGACAGGTTTCGGTTGCACTTCACGCACTGCCGATGGACGTTCAGCGGCTCGAACCGCAGCTCCGGGCAGGCGCCAACCGACCGGTAATGGCCGGCGTCCCAGCGGCTACCGGTGATGAGGTCGTGGTCGCTCGGCAGCGAGTCGCAGCTGATGCACGGCAAGCCGGCGTCACGCTCGCGGATATAGGCGTTGAACGCGGTCTGCGCTTCGGCCATGTGCTCGCGACGGGTCTTCAGCTTCTCCCGGCGCTCCCGCAGGTCCTGTCGCGCTTGCTTGGTAATGGCCTTGGCTGCCACCTTCTGTGCCTTCGGATCCTTGGTCATCGCCAGGGCACAGGCGATGCTGCACACCTTCTGCGTGGTCATGGTCGGCTTGAAGTGCTTGCTACAACCTGGTGCCTTGCACTTCTTCGGCTTGATCTCCTTGGCAAGCATCACGCAGCCCTCCCCCGGCGCTCGCCGTAGATCGCCATCATCAGGTCCTCGGGATGCGGCAGGAGCAGCTGCAGGTGCTCCGCGCAGTAGGCGTCCAGCAGCTCCAAGTACTGGGTCATCTGCTGGGTGTTGAACTTACGGGTCTTGGCGCGTCCGACGCGGTACCGGGTGCCGTCGGGCAGTTCCACCGGGTGCACCTCGGCGGGCCAGAGCTTGGCCACCAGGATCTCGTGCCACTCCTCGGCACTGGCCAGCTGGCCGAACGAGTCGCGCAGGTGAGCCTGGATCAAGCCGTTCCACTGCCACAGCAAGCGGTTCTGTGCATCCGAGCGCCTGCTGCGCACCTCGACGATGGTTAGGCGGCGCGGCTTGGCCAGGTCCAGCCCCTGGATGTATCCCAGCAGGCGAGTACGGTCGGATTCGTTGCGAAGCATAAGGTCAGCCATGGCTCACCTCCTGGGCCATGGCCGCGTCCACCGCGGCGTCATAATCGTCTGCGGCCTGAACATCGAGGATTGCTCGCCCCAAGTCACCATGTGGGATATCGTCACGGATGGCGCGATAGCGCTCGGCATCCTTGCGCAGCGCCTCGTTCTCGGCCTTGAGCTGGTCGCGCTCTTGCTCGACTGTCGCGCACAGCACAGCAACGTCGTGCAGACGGCTCTCCGCGTGCTCGATCTCCGCGAGCAGAGCCAGTACCGTAGCCGGGCTCGCAGCTGCGGCGAACTCAGCGTTCTGCGCGACCTTGCCGTCTGGCGTATGCCAGGCGCTCAGGATCTTCCAGCTGCCATCTCCGATCACATGCCGGCCGTTGTGGTCGAATTCCACGCGCCGAGCGCCATGGTTTTGCGTAGCAGCCTCGGCCAGCTCCTTCAGCTTCTCTTTGTCGATGGTCATGGCTTCACCTTGACCTTCAGGCCTTGGGCCTCGATCAGTTTCTTCACGTCGTCTAGCCACATCGCCCAGTCGCCGCAGTCGTTCGGGCTGAAGCACTGGGACAGGTCGGAAAGATCCAGCACTATGACCGCGCGGGAGGCCTGCCACGCCCACCACGCCGCGCTTACCGTGGCCATGTTCTGCTTGACCATGTAAACCGCAGAGCTTCGGAAACCCTCGCCGCATGCCCGCACCTGCTCCTCGACGAACGCCGTCTCGAACTGCTCGCGCATCTTGTTGGTGTCCATCAGTGCTTCTCCTGCATGGCTTTCGCACCCTTCAGCAACGCCCGGTCGTGATAAACCAATCCACGGGCCTTTGAGCACAGCGCCAGACGCCGAATGCCTCCATCGTGGTGGCTCTTGAATCCCTCCCAGGTTGAGTACCATTGCTCAAGCATGGAAATAGCGATCTGGATGATGAGTAAGCGGCGCTGGTCAATCACGGGATACCCCCCATCTTCTTCAGGCAGGCCAGGCAGGTGACTTTCTTGGGCTCGTTCGTGAACTGGGTAGCCTTGACCATTCGGCCGCACTTCACGCTGATCAGGCCAAGCATTGCCATGCGGTGCCACATGTGGATTTTGTTCATCACACCACCTCCCCGGCCGGCTGCCCGGCGCGCTTGATGTTCAACTTGGCCAGCAGGTGTGCACGGCTCATGCTGCCTCCTTGCGAGCATTCAGCTTCTCGACGAACTTGGTGAGCGCCCATTCGCTGCGGCTAATCTGGCCGTGCATGGCGGTCTTCTCCGCGTTGGCTTCGCGGCTCACGCCGGCCAGGTAGCGTTCACGCACGCTACGGTCCATGGCCGCCACCGCTGAGCTCTGGGCAATCTCGTAGATATGCAATGCGCCAGGGTGCGGCTGCTTCATGCCGACACGCAGGTAGCCGTGGTATGCGTCCTTCCCAAGACCATGCTCGATCAGGCCATGCAGCTCGTGAGTGCTGAACTCGACGGTGCGGCCGGCATACAGGACAAGCAACCGTGCACCGCCGACGCCTGGGAACATGAACTGCATGTCGCCATAGGCAATCACCACCGGACAGCCGGTAGCGGCGCTGGCGTCCATGGCCTTTTCGCGCTCGACTTCCGTTGGGCGCGGGCCTTTGACCTCCACGAACATACCGGCCCGAGGCAGGTAAAAGTCCGGCAGATAAGCGCCATGCCGGGTTTTCACCAGGCGCGGCTCGTACAGCCAGTCGATATTCAGGGCGTCCATCATGTCGGCCCAGCGCGTTTCAGAGTGCGAGCGCATGAGGTAGCCGCCGCGCGCGAAGATTGTTTGCCCCATCAGAAGCTACCCCCTGGCTTGAAATCGTTGAGCATCGAACGAGATGACCGCCGTGCCGGCTGTGCGGCAGCCTGCTGCTGTTCACGCGATCCGGCGTAGTTGGTGAAGCGGGCGAATTCACCCTGGTGCTGCAATAGGCAGTGCCCGGTCGACGCGTGGCGGTGCTTCACTACGTCGATTTCGGTGACGCCGCTTTGTCCAAGATCGGAATCTGCATCCCGGTGCGCGATCAGGATGATGTCGGCGTCCTGCTCGATCTCGCCGGAGTCGCGCAGGTCCGACATCTGCGGCTTTTTGGTGGTACGAGTCTCGATGCTTCGGTTGAGCTGGGCCAGAACGATCACTGGCACGTTCAGTTCCTTGGCCATGCCCTTGATCCCGCGGCTGATCGCTCCGAGCTCGAGGTTGCGATTCTGCTGGCGGCTACCTGCCTCCGGCGCGATCAGGCCGATGTAGTCGATGACGATCAGGTCCAAGGGCTTGGCTTTGTGCTGGAACCGCGCGATGTTGCGGATACGGCTCAGCGGAAGGCCGCCCTTCTGGCAGATACGCAGGTCGGCGTCACGCATACGCCCGACAGCAGCAGTAATCTTCTGGATCTGCTCACCGTCACCCATGGCCTTGCCAGTGTCGATGTTGCCCAGCGTTACAGCCGAGGCAGACGCAAGGCTTCGCTTCGACAGCTCTTTGCCGGACATCTCGAGCGAAAACACCAAAGCGGACTTGCCGTTGCGGATCGTCAGATGCTCGGCAATCCCCAGGCCCAGGGTTGTTTTGCCTGTCCCTGGCCGCCCGGCGATGATGATCACGTGAGAGCCGCGCAGGCCCTGCAGCAGTTCATCAAGATCAGCCAGACCGGTGGAGTGCCCATTGATGCCCTGTCCGTTGAAGCGGTCGTCCATTTCATCGATGACGGGGCCAAGGGCCTCGGCCAGGCTGATAACATCCGGCTCGTCATCTTCGCTATTGAGCGTCATGACGGTTTGCTGGACATCCGCGATGATTCCGGCGATGGGGCGCGCATGGGTCGCCATATCGATGATCGACTGCCCGATTTCGCTGATCTGGCGCGCCTTGTAACGCTCCGAAACGATCCTGGCGTACTCATGGACGTTGGCCACGGACGGAACAGAGCGCATGAGCTCAGAAGCTCGAACGATAGTGAGCTCACCGCTGCTGAGCGTTGGGCGGATGTCCGACAGGGCTACCGGGTCAACTGGTCGGCCTGCCGACCGAGCGCCCAGGATCATGCCGAACAGGTCGGCGGCATCAGGGTCGTAGAAGTGCTGGACGGATACCTTGGCGCCGATAGATTCGATCAGGTCAGGCTGGTGCATCAGTGCGCCGACGACGCCGTGTTCGGCTTCCTCGGAGACCAGTGGGCGAGTCTCGATCATTGCTGAGCCTCCAGAACCTTGAGCACCTTGTCCTGGCGGGTCAGGAACTCAATATCGGCGGTCCAGCCACGGTCGTTCTGGCCGACCCAGTGCTTGTTGGCCAGGCAGTCGGTGAAATAGGCGGCCCAGAACTCACCCTTACGGAAGGGGTGAACACCATTGACCTCGAGGTTCCAGCAGCCGCGGATTAGGCGCCGGCGTTTCTCGGTGAGCTTCATGCACTGAGGGAGCGTGCCACCGCAAACCTCGTTGTAGATCGCGACAATGCGACCGTACGGTATGCGATCGGCTTTCGTCTGCTCGGGCTGGACAGGATCGGTGGCTGGCTTTGGATCTTCACCCTGCCCTTCGCCATCGACCGTCGAAGCGACAGCGGCGACAACCAATGCGTTAGCATTGGTATTTGTATTTCTTTCTTTTATGTGTGTAATTTTCGACACAGTGGCAAGGGTCTTTTCTACACAGTGTGTAGATTTCGACACAGTGGATTTCTGGTCAATTTTCCACTCGGAAACAGGCAGGAAAGTGATTGGGTCACGGCTACCGCCATCACGGAAAATCACACGTTGACGGATCAGAGAGTTGATCGCGCGAGAGACGTTTGCACGCTCAGCAACGGCCTTGGCTTCGTCCTGGTACATCATCTTGGCGATGTACAGCGCGGCAACCTTCACGGCTTCCTGGTTGTAACCTGCGGTGAGGCGGTGGATTGCAAGAGCCACGCGAAGCTCACGCCCCGACAGGTCGGCCGCGATCAACGCCTCGTACAGATCGTTTTCCATCCGGGTAAACCCCCCGGCTGATTTGAGAGAGATGACGTTACTCATGGGCTGCTCCAGGGCGCGGGGCAGCCAGGAACGCGTGCAGGTGCTGCAGGCACTCACGGACGAGCTGTCGTTTGGATTGGCGCGAGTACTGGGCTCGAACCTGGCGAGCGGCATTCACTGCCAGGTCAAAATGACTGCGCGCCACGAAATCGTGATTCGCATTTTGTGGCGCGGGCCCGCTCAGGGCCTGTACATGTAGGTGGGAGCTATGCATAATCAGCCTCACAGAAGTAGTTGAAGAAACCGCCCCGCCAGGCGGTTTTTTTATGCTCACGATTCGGGCTTATCAGGGCCTGGTCAGGCCCTTCGGTGGAATGGCGTTACCACCCCCCGCGGGTTACGGGGCTTGGTTCGGCTGGCCAGTTCTCGACGGATGAGCTCTGCTGCAAGCGCCTCAGGAGTCATCCCCCGACGCGCAGCCTCTCGCTCCAACTGCTCCATCAATCCCTGGTCCAGGCCGACCTGTTCAATAGGCATGGGCCCTCCTCCGGGCCTTCAGGCCACTTCGTGTTCACCGGTAGTCTCCGAAGACAGGGCGGCCAATTGCGCCTCAAGCAGCTCACGGCACAGCACCGCACGCTGGGTGCGGTGAAACTTGGCCAGCGCCTGAATCAGTTCGAACGTGTCCTCATCGACCCGGACCTTGATCTCACGGTCATGCAGGTGCTTGGGGTTGGCGTACATGCGGGAAAGGCTCCTTGCTGCTGTTGAAGATGGTTAGGCGGCGCCCTTAAGCGCTTTTCGAGCAAACGTGATGAGATCTGGGCGCAAGCCGGCGATGGTGATTTCTCCACCAGATGCGTCTTGCAGCCGTTCGGCGAGATCAGCAGAGGCCTTCCGGTGACCACCTGCGAGCTGCCACAGATGACCCACGGATGTCTTCGCGGCGGCAGCAACTGCCTGGCGCCGCTCATTTGTGGCCCCGCTCAACCAATCACGGAGGTGATCATTCATGAGGGTTCTCCTTACACATATGGCGAAATTTAGCTCATGGCTAATGTTCGAGCAAGGGAAATTTAGCTTTGCGCACATTTAGCAGTCAGCTAAACACTGGCATTCTTCGCGTCATGGATATCTACGAGATTCGCAAACACAATCTGGTCAAGCTGATCGGCAGCCAGAGAAAAGGGTCCTGCGCTGAGCGCTGGGGGATGGCTCCTGCGCATCTGAGCCAAATCCTCTCGGACAAGACGGCAAAGAACCTGGGCGACGATGTCGCGCGGCGAATCGAAGAGGTTGAGGGATTGCCCCGAGGCTGGTTCGACTCGATCCCTGCTGGCGAAAACGCACAACCGCAAGCGGAGGCCGTGGACAGCAAGCTATCGGCTGCCGACTTGGTCAAGCAGATGCTGGCCAAGAGCGGGAAGGGAATTTCTGAGGAAACTCGCCAGCGTTTGCTTGCAGCGGCTGAGGAGCCGGCTGTCTCAAGCGTGATTACGGCTGACTTTTCCCGGCCAGGTCTTGTCGGGGATGAGGTGCGGATCGCCCACTACGATATCCGCGGGGCCATGGGCGGCGGACAGGTTGCCCCCGACTATCCTGAAATGCTCCAGGACGTCCGTGTCAGCCCGAAGCATCTGCGCGAGCTCGGCGTGGAGTTCACCGAGCACTACCACCTCAAGCTGGTCACCGGCTGGGGCCAGTCAATGGCACCCACTATTAAGAACCGGGACCCGCTGATCGTCGACGTAAGCATCCGAGAGTTCGTTGGTGACGGGATCTATCTGTTCTCCTGGGGCGACCATCTGTATATCAAGCGGCTACAGATTGCGGACGAAGATCACTTCGAGATGATCTCGGACAACCCGAAGCACAAGGATCGGATGATCCGGCGGGAAGAGACTTACATCCAGGCCCGTGTACTACTGGTCTGGAATGCGCATCTACTTTAGCCGTTTTTCAACCTCGCCATGATTCAAGTTAAGCGTTCGGCAAACTGATAAGAGGTTGAGCAAGAATTTGACGGAAAGTAATTGATTACAAGAAAACACATAAGAATCAAGAAAGCACAAACAACACCAACACCCATTAGCATCGCAGGGCGTCGTCACAGGGAAGATTATGGCCACACGTCATACCAGCCTTAAAAAACAAAAAAAGACCGAGTTTGAAAGCCAAATTCTGCTTAGAAAACTTAGGATCAATACTCCTCCGTTCCGCAAACTTAAAAAAATCGAGATCGAGTTCGCAGAGAGAATTACGCTGATAGCCGGACATAACGGCATAGGTAAATCGACAATTTTAGCTCTGATAGCTAATGGGTCAGGGATAACAGACCAAAGCATCACAACATACGCCGGCAAGTCTTTCACCGGGTTGTTAGATGAAATCATTCACATAGATTATGAGAGTGAATTTCTCACCAATCAAAAAGAGAGAAAGCTTCCAAACCCATATCTCGATTATACCATCAATGGATTAGAATTTTCTAAACGTTGCGGGCAGACTAAGCGTGAAGTAAAAAATCGCGACGGGGACACATATAGATTAGAGGCTCGCGTAGTCCCTCGAAATCTGAAAGATTCTCCATATATAGATCCCGTCAGTGGACTAAGCGTGGGGGTTGCAGCAAAGGTACCACTCCCAACGATTTATCTTGGTATGACCCGCATGATACCTGTTGGGGAGGCGGACCCAGAGTCAATTGAAACCTCAAAGGACAATTCTATCGACCCTGCGGACGCTGAGTTCATAGACAAATTCATCCAGGACATTATCAGTATTGGCCCGAGAGAGAAAGGGAAGATTCCAAACATCACCACCCAATCCATTGTCGGAACAAAAAAGTCTGCGAAACATCCAGACTATAAACATAGCCCCAAAAGCATATCGCTAGGGCAAGACAGCCTCAGCGCGATTGCTACTGCTCTTGCATCTTTCAAGAAGCTTCAACGCGATCTTCCTGATTACCCTGGCGGCTTACTTGTAATCGATGAATTAGACGCTGGACTTCATCCGCACGCACAAGAAGCGCTTATTAACTCAATCAAGAATCACGCAAAAAACCTGCGCCTGCAAGTTGTCGCCACTACTCATTCGCTTTACATGATTGAGATGGTGCACCCAGAAAACAACGAAATAAAAGGCAACGGCCTTAGAATGGACTCGGTAGTCTATCTAACAGACTCAATTGCGCCACGCACCGAAAAAGACATGTCGCTAGAAGCAATCAAAAACGACATGACCTTAACAGCTCCAAAGATAAAAAAAGAAGCAGTAAAAACAGACAATACACTGAAAATCTATTTAGAAGATGCTGAGGCTAACTTTTTCTTAAGCCGACTTCTAACCAGAAGCCTGAAAATCAAGGTCAAGAAAGCGACTAAAAAAACACTCAAAGCGATTCCGATCAGCGTAGGATGCCAGAATCTTCAAGGCCTGCAAAAATTTGACCCTCACTTTAAAACAGTTTTAATAGTCGTTGATGCCGATTCCGCCATCACCAAAGGCCTAAAAAATGTAGTCAAGCTTCCAGGAGGGTGTGACGCTAATGGGAACGGGTATTCCCCAGAGCGAACTCTATACGAATTCGCTCTTGAACTAATGGCGGACGGAGAAAACTACCCGTCCGCAAGACAGTTTTTAAAAGACAATAAAATTACTTCGAATCAAATCGACCGGCATCTAATCAAGGGCGAAACCAATATCAAAGATCGCGTGTCAGCAAAAAAATGGATGAGAAATCGATTAACAATCATTGAGGACTGGGGGCTAGTTGATCTGTGGCTGAATGAGCACCCCGATAAGGTTGAAGCGTTCGAATCTGCCCTGATGACAGCCTCTATTGCTACAGCCAGGCTTACACCTTAGGGGCTGACCAAGTATACTGCCGGCCGCTAGACTGAGGCTGGCCAGCCTCCAACGATGAGATTTTTATGTACTCCAACAAGCTTTATAGCCCGCTTCGCTACCCCGGCGGCAAGGCGCGTTTCGCGCCGTTCATCGCTGAGGTCATGCGCGCAAACGGCTTGGACGGCGGTCATTACCTAGAGCCCTTTGCAGGCGGCGCGGGCGTAGCCCTAGAGCTTCTGTTTGATGGGCATGCGTGCCACGTTCACATCAATGATCTGGACCCGGCTGTCCATGCTTTTTGGTCAGCGGCGACTGCAGACCCGGAGGGTATGCTGCGGCTCCTTCACGACACCCCGATCACGATGGATGAGTGGCATCGCCTCCGCCAGGTGATGCTGGACCAAGACTCAAGTTTGTCGCCCACCGAGAGGGGGTTCGCCACTCTATTTATTAACCGGACCAATCGTTCAGGCATCCTCAAGGGAGGTGTCATCGGAGGCAAGGCCCAAACTGGGACCTATAAGCTAGACGCTCGATTCAGTAAAGACATGATCGCAGCTAGACTTAATCGTATAGCCCAGCATGCGCACAACATCACGGTCCATCGGGAGGATGCTTACAGCCTTCTCAGTCGGGTATCAGAGCTACTTCCTGATCGCTCATTGATCTACCTAGACCCCCCATACTACGTGAAGGGGCGCGATCTGTACCGAAACTTCTACAAGCATGACGACCATCTGCAGATTGCCCAGTTGCTCCAGTCACCAGGATTCAACAGGCAATGGGTTGTGTCGTATGACAGCGCCCCCGAGATCTGCGAGATGTACAGCGGCTCAGAAGCGCTGAAGTACGGTCTTCACTATACTGCCCAGGCCCGGTATGTTGGTGATGAAGTGATGTTCTTCAAGGATGGTCTCAAAGTGCCTGATGCTGAAATCCCGAAGGCGTCAACCGCAGGCTGAAACCTGCCCATACGTCAAATTGGGCCCGCCTAGTGCGGGCTTTTTGTGACCATCAGAATGGCGCTTCGTCCTCTGCAGGCTGCTCGCCTTCAACGTCCTTATCCCGTTCGACCGCCTGGTCGCCATCGTCCGGCTTCTCCCATTGCAGAATCACCGATCCGTCATCGCAGAAGGTCATGTCCAGGCCGTCCGTTTCGGATAGCAGCTCCATTATCGCATCCCAATCCTGATCACTGTCCGTATCCAGGCGATGGATCAGCACCCTCCTCCCAAGCTGCGCCAGCGGCGAATTGATCATTGCTGATACCCGCAGCCCAAGGCGCTCCAGGCTAGTAAGTTCCTCTCGTGCTCCGCTCTGCCGATCCTCAAGTACTGCCGCCATTTTCCTACCTCCAATACTGTATATCCGTACAGCTCAGTCAGAATCATAGCTCAGTGCTAAGCGAAGCGTAAAGACACCCTGCCGGGAAGGTTGGGTTAGGTGGGGTTTCTCGCCCAGCGAAAATAATTTAGCTTTGAGCTATTGACGCAATTTTAGCTTGCGGCTAAATTTCACTCCATCGAGGTGCTACACAGCCCCTCGGGAGGCCCTCAAGCCTCACCGCTCTTTAACAAGCCAGCGCAACACAGAAATACCAACAGACCGCATTGCCTCTACCGGCGACCGGCGATCAGACGGGTCAGATAGCCCGCCCACGGCAGGAGCACCCTGCACGGCTGATCGAGAGCGAAACGCTCGAACCGCGCGAACGACCCGGCAAGCAGTGCGCCCCGCGAATCCCCGCGGCAGAAGGGAGAGATACCTATTTGAATTAGCGCCCCGAGCTTCGGCATTGAGGGGCGCCGGACCTCATGCACCCTGCCCTAATCACCCGGGCAAACAGAGCTGCAGCGTGCATGTTGTAAGGACCTGCGATCCATGGCGAATAGGCACTGATTGCCGCCATGAGGAGGAAGCTCGAAGCCCACACCGACGACTAAGCCTGACCTGCAATCAGCGGCGGGAAAATGGCTATGACATCGCTGACGCAATACCCCGGCCTGTCGCCAGTAGCGAGGCCGGTCCAACCGATTCACTGAAGCACCTGGGCGACCGGGTGCTCACCAAAGCCACTTGCACTAGGTGGTTTTGGTGACAAGAGGAGCGACCATGCGAAAAGGCATCATCTACGGCGTGGGCATCAACGACGAGCAAACCACAAATGGTTGCCCCTTCTACAACCGATGGAAGGGCGTAATCAGGAGGTGTTTCGCTCCCGGCAAGAACGAAGCGGATCGATACGCAGGCTGCTCTGTTGATTCGGAGTGGCTGAGATTCAGCGTGTTCAAGCGCTGGATGCAGGACAAGCCTTGGGAAGGCAATCACCTGGACAAGGACATTCTCAGGCCTCAGGAGAAACGCTACTCGCCTGAAACCTGTGTCTTCGTGCCGATTTGGATCAACACACTGCTTAACGACTGCGCCGCCAGTTCAGGCGCTTTGCCGACAGGCGTCTACCTGTTCCGGAAGCGCTACATAGCTCGTGCACACGACGGTCATGGCAAGCGCCTTTTCATCGGCAGCTTTGATTGCCCGCACGAAGCGCACAAGGCCTGGGCGACCGCCAAAGCCGGCGTCATCCGGCAAGCGGTCGAACGATACCGCACTACTGACAGATTCGATGAGCGTGTCTGTATCGCCCTGCTGGATAGGGCTGACAGGCTCGCCGCAACCTGAAATCAACCGCCCTGGAGGGCAAGACGATGAGCTGCACCTGCATCAGCGATGCCGTGAAGCTGGTTTCGGACCAGCTTGCTGAGGAGGCGCCAGGATCCGGGCCTTTCTACATGCGCGCAGAGGGCTACAACCTTTCACTGAACATCGAGACAGGGAAAGCTAGTCGGCGCTTCTGCGTAGAAGTCACCGGCCACTACATGGCGCCGAAGAGAACCGGCGGCATGAAGCGCGTGAACAAGACGGTGTCGGTGGTCGCGAACTACTGCCCGCTCTGTGGCAAGAAGTGCGCGACAGACGAAGAAGAGACAACCAGCGCTACGTCAGCCTGACGTTAACTGCCCGATGCCCTGCTCCCCATCGCTGGGTGTATCGGTCAGAACCATCCCAGCAACTGCCTTGCTGGTAGCGCCCCGGACGAGCGTGCCGGTGCCCGACTCCGCCCTGAATAAGCGGCCTTAGGGTTTGTTCCCGCCTGAGCAGCAGGAGGGACTGCCGATGGTTCTGACCGATGCATCCCGCATCCCCTTCCCTTCACATCGACCGCATTGGCAGGCGCCAGGCCACCTTTCACGGTGGGTTTGGTCACCCGCGCCTGGCTCCTGGCCAATGCGGTTGGCTACCGAGGTTCACAAGATGAGCAAAGACACAGGCGGACCCGCATTTCCCACCCAGATCAACAACAGCGGAATCACGCCGATCAAGGGTTTCAATGGCGAAGAAATCAAGCCGCAAACCTTCAGCGCCTACCCAGGCATGAACCTGCGCGACTACTTCGCGGCCAAGGCCATGCAGGCATCACGCTCAAGACAATCTCAGTACGTCAGCTGGGATGACCTCGCAAAGGACTCTTACGAGATCGCGGACGCCATGCTCGCCGCCCGGGCGAAGCCATGAGCGGCTGGATCAAGTGCAGCGACAGGCTGCCTGACGAGGGCCAGCAGGTTATCTGCACGGGCTTTATCTACAACAACCATGGCGGCGCCCGCTACGTAGCGCCATCGACCTATCACGACGACGTTTTCTACGGCTATGTCGATGAAGACGACGATGAGCGCGTGCCTGGTGACGCAGGAACGATGCACAGGCCAACTCACTGGCAGCCCCTCCCTTCCCCACCCACCGAGTAACCCACCACCTGGAGGCGACCATGGGCGCACTTCGAGCAGCACAGTTTGAGTACGACAACCAGTTGCCGCCGGCGGTGAGCGAAAGCACGGCTGAGCAGGCGGAGGCACGCTGGATAGACGACGGCATCGCCGAATTGATGGCGCGCCGGGACGTAGTGTTTCAGCGCCGGATGCGCCCGAAGCAAGGTGTCACCTACGAGCGCTTTGCCCAGGCGGTGGATGAGTTTGTCATGGGCCAGCTGGGACTGAATGGCATCAGCGACTCAGTGCTGGGCCGCTTGGTCCTGGCGGCGCGCTGCAAGGTCACCAGTGACGCAGCAGCGGCAGCTGACGAGATCCTGAGCGTGGCCAACCCTGAGTCCGTGCTGGAAGAAATCGCCCGTCAGTTGCTTACCCCCTTCGCCAAAGAGGGAGTGCTGGCCCAGGCCGAGGAGGCGGAATGAGCCCTCACAGCTTGGCAGTCAGCGCCATTGAGGCAGCAATCGAAACGATGCTTCTGCCGGGCTCTGGCCCGGTCGAGGACGCCAAAGCCGAAACCCTGGTGGTCGCCTACTTCTCCCTATTGGCCATCGACTCCAACGAGTTCAAACACTACTGCGAGCGCATCCGGCGGATTGCCGAACGGCGCAAGGAGGCTGCATGACTACGCCGATCTTCATGTCGATCGTTGACGAGCAGGTGGCAGAGGTCGCCCAGGCCGTGCCAGATGACCACATCCTGATGGTGTTCAAAGGTCTGACTATGGAGGACGCCATGAACCAGGCGCGCCTGGCTCACATCGAGAACCCGGCGGCGTGGTCTGGCCGGGCTTACCTCTGCGGGATGTGCACCCTGGCTTATGAGGTGCGGACATGAGGGATATCGAGCGCACCACCGAAATCGGCTGGCAGGCTGAAAGCGCTGAGCGTCGGGCCAAGAACCGCCAAGGCAGCGCCGAGATCCTCGCCGAGCGTGGCGTCCAGTTCGAAACCAAGAACATGGGCGCACACCTGATCGTTTCGCACGAAGGCAAGGTCGCTGACTTCTGGCCAGGCACCGGCAAGTACATTCCCCGTGGCGGCGGCAGGCCTGGTCGCGGAGTCTTCAATCTCTTGAAGCTGCTGGGCGTCAAGCCATGACCGGCTACCAGAGAGCCAAGCGCCTCTACATACTGCGCGGCTCCTTCTCCATGCTCCTCGCATGCTCCGTCTTCATGCTCGCCAGCGCGCTGGCCGGCAGCATCACTTCCTGAATCACGTAGCCGAGCACGGCGGCCCCCATCGGGGATAACCGTACCCTTCGGGAGCGTAAGCGGCGAGAGCGCGCAAACATCCACCGCAGCCAGGGCCTGGAGCGTACCTCCGTGCCTGGGTGACCTGGCGATTCCCTTTCAAATGACGGCGCCGGCCTGGCGCGAGGTTCACATATGCAACCCGGATACTACCGCGACCTCAGCAACGAGGCGTACCACGGCGGCGACGGCGTTTCCAAGTCGCAGCTCGACCTGATCGCCAAAGCCCCGGCCTTGTTCCAGTGGAGCAAAGCGGCGCCGGAAGATCCGGAGAAGAAGAAGTCGCTTGACTTTGGCGATGCAGTGCACGCCCTGCTGCTGGAGCCAGAGCGCTACACCGCCGAGTACGCAGTCGGCCCTGCGGATGCGCCGCGCAATACCAAGGCCGGCAAGGAAAAGTGGGAAGAGTTCGAATCCACGCTCACCGGTCAGACCGTTCTGTCGGCAGAGGACGGCAGGAAGATTGGCCTGATCCGCGAAAGCGTAATGGCCCACCCCCACGCCCGATTCTTGCTCGAAACGCAGGGTGACGCCGAGGCAAGCATCTACTGGAATGACGAGCGCGAAGGAGTGCTGTGCCGCTGCCGGCCAGACAAGACCATCGAACGCCTTGGCTGGATCCTGGACCTGAAGACCACGGCCGATATGAGCAAGTTCGCCAGGTCGTTCTACGACTACCGCTATCACGTTCAGGACAGCTACTACAGCGACGGCTACGCAGCGCACTTTGGCGAGGCGCCGGCCGCGTTCGTGTTCCTGGTCGTGAGCACCAGCATTGAATGCGGCAAATACCCAGTTCGCCTATTCACCATGGACTTCGAGGCCAAGGCTGCTGGCCGAACCGAGTATCACCGCAACATCGAAGTCTACGCCGACTGCCTTCGGCACAACGAGTGGCCGGCCATCGAAACCCTCACGCTGCCCTACTGGGCGAAGGACAAGCTATGACCGATATCAACCCATTCGCCCCGCGCGGCATGGCGGAGCACGTGAACCACGGCACTGTGAACATCGAACAGAGCCGGGCCGTGACCGAAGCCCAGGGCAAGCTGCTGCTGGCCAAAAGATTCCCACGCGACGAGGCCCTTGCCTACAGCAAGATCATGAACTCGTGCAGCCGGCCTAGCTTGGCGGCGTCCGGCGAGTACGCCTACCCGCGCGGTGGCCAGACCGTTTCCGGCCCATCAATCCGCTTGGCCGAAGAGCTGGCCCGGTGCTGGGGCAACATTGAGTACGGCATCCGCGAGCTGAGTCGCCAGCAAGGCAACAGTGAGATGGAGGCCTATGCCTGGGACCTGGAAACGAACACTTACTCGTCGCAGAAATTCACCGTTCGCCACATCCGTGACAAGCGCGGCGGTGGACAAGCCCTGACCGAAGAGCGTGACATCTACGAGATCACCGCGAACATGGGCGGTCGCCGCCTACGTGCACGACTGCTGGCCATCCTGCCGCCGGATCTGGTCGAAGCTGCCGTTTTCCAGTGCCGCAAGACACTGGCCGGCGACACCAGCCTGCCACTTACTGACCGTGTCCGCGCCCTGGTCGACGCATTCGCCCAGCAAGGCGTGACCGAGAAGCACCTGCGTGCCTATCTCAACAAGAGCCTGGACGAGATCCTGCCCGAGGAAATCGCCTCTCTGCGCGGCGTGTTCAACAGCATCAAGAACGGGCAGGCCGCAGTGGGAGATTTCTTCTCCATCAAGCCGGCAGAAAGCCAAACCGCAGACCTCAATGCCGCCCTGACTGAGGCGCAAAGGAGTGAAGGGTGAACCAATCAATCGACCTGGAGGCAGCGAAGGCTGCCTTCTTCGCGTCTGGCGGCCAGCTCGTAGTGCTTGAGGGCTTCGAATACGTGCCTTTTCGGCAGCGCAAGCACCCCGAACCAAAGCCAAAGCGGGCCAAGCCAATCAATCAGGAGCGCGGCGGCGAGCGCAAAAACCGCGCCAAGGCCCGCACAGCTCAGATCGAAGAGCTCGCCAAGACCATGACCTGCAGCGAGGTCGCAAAGCTGCTGGGCGAAACCAAGACCGCTCTATGGGGCGTAGCGGCGCGGGGAGGATTCAGATTCTTCAACCCGCCCAAGTCAGCCAGACCGGCGAAGGTAAATGCCGAACCGAGCCAGGAGGATCGCGAACTGGCCGACAAGATCATTGCCCTGCGTGATTCTGGCAAGTCCAGGTGCCGGACCACGGCTGAGCTGGGTATTGGCAACTGTCGGCTCGTCCGGATCCTAGATGATTTTGGCATTGATTTCCCGCTACAGCGGAATCGGGGGTAGGCATGATCGCCACCATGTCTCAGCCTGTGCCAGCCGTGAAGTATGCGGCGGCCATGGCCAGATCCACTGGCCAGCCTTGGGGCGTATACCGAGGTAACAATCGTCTCCTCGTTGTCATGCCCTCTGGCTCTACGAAGAAAGCGCCCATTGAGGTGTGCCACCCATGAGGCGGATCAACAGCCTGGTCCGCCAGCGCAGGCGGCAAGAACAGTTCCACCTGCCGCCAAGCGGCCTATCGGAGCGAAGACATGCAGAAAGCACCTTCTGGAGTGGTAACCCTGCCGGCCTGGATGAATCGTCCGGTGAAGAAGCTGTACATCACCCGCAGCGGCGGCCAGTACCGGCCTGATGATGTGGCCCTGGCCTTTGCGCTGAGCCTGCGGGTGCACGACAGCGCCGACCACCTGCGCAGGCTGGCCCGGCGCCTGGTCGACAAAGTCTGCCTCGAGCACCAGCCGAACATGAAACGCCTGGCCCGCGAGCCGGACGACGCCATGGTGTTCGACGCCGCGCTCAAGATCATCAACCGGGTGTGCGACCTGCTCGACATAGGGCCGGGCACCCGCTTTGTGCGTAATGGAGAAGATGATGGCTCTGACGCAGCAGCAGCGTAATGACAACGCCGAGAAGAAGCGGCTCAAGTTCGACGAGAAGGCGCTGAGGCATCGGGTTAGGCCCGGCATCCATCAGGCGATGGAGCGTATCTGCCAGCGCGCCGATGACATGCCGATCAACGAAGTGCTGCAGATGGCGATCCTCAAGATGGACGCCATGGCCGATGACGAACTGGCCAAATTCCTGATGATGCGCCACGAAATCTTACTTAGCGAAGATGTGGTGCAGGCCTTCTATGACGCCAGCGTGCGCAGCATCGTATCAGATCCAGACCAAGACGCCTGCGACGAAATCGAACGCCCAGCCGCCTGACCCGCGCTGCCCGCCAGCGCCTTCCCCTATTCAACGATAACGCCGACCCGGCGAGGGAGGCGCCTGCTCGCACGGCGTCTCGCAGATAGATGTGTTTCACGACACCAAGCCAACAGCGTGAGAACTGGGGCTCACCCTTTTTTGGTTTTCTTCCAGGTCAAACTTCCACCACCCTCATGATCATAGGTTTCAACGATCAGGTAGTGAGCGACAGTCTTCCCATTCTCATCTATCTCGTAGTAGTTCCAGGTTTCGACGCCGGCGGTGATTTCCATGACACCGTCGCCGGACCTGAACTCATGCTTGTCTGGTATCCGTAAAAACTTCTTCAGTTCCTTCGTGTTCACGTTTGCTCCGATGCGGCCCCATGCCGCTTGTCGACTAAATACCCCACATAAACGAATCACGCCACCCCGGCGAGGACCCACCATGTCCAATCGAATCGTCTGTCAGTTCAGTTGCGGCGCCGCTTCGGCGGTGGCCACCAAGCTGGCCCTGGCTGAGTACGGCAGCACGCACAACGTGCAGATCATCAACGCATTCCTGGCCAACGAGCATGAGGACAACCGCCGGTTCGCCCAGGACTGCGAAGCCTGGTTCGGTCAGTCCATCACCGTGCTGCGAGACGAGAAGTACGGCGCCGACGCTCATGAGGTATTTCGGCGCAAGCGCTTCATGCGCGGCCCGAACGGCGCGCCTTGCAGCAGGCTGCTCAAGAGAAATTTGCTGAGCACCTTTAACCAGGCCGGCGATGTGATGGTCCTTGGTTACACAGCCGAAGAGGCTGACCGGCTTGAGGACTTCCGAGACCGAAACCCTGATCGCCCAGTCATTGCCCCATTGATCGACAAAGATTGGGCAAAGAGGATTGCAAGGCGATGGTTCTGCGTGCCGGCATTGAGCTTCCACTCATGTACCGCATGGGCTACGACAACGCCAATTGCATCGGCTGCGTGAAGGGCGGCGAAGGTTACTTCCGGGCGATCCGTCAGGACTTCCCAGAGCAGTACGAGGCGCTGTGCGCTATTCAGGATGACTTGGGTGAAGGCTCATACCTCTTCCGCAATCGCACCACCAACGTGCGCTTCTCACTTCGCGACCTTGGCGATGGCCCAGTGCGCCGCAACGAGAAGTTGCCCGCCTGCTCCTTCTTCTGCGAGCTGGCCGAGGCCGACATCATCGCCCGCGCCTGACCGGAGATCCTATGCCCATCACCTACGGAAGCGTCTGCAGCGGCATTGAAGCTGCGACCGTGGCCTGGCACCCGCTGGGCTGGCGTGCCGACTGGTACGCTGAGATCGAGCCGTTCCCATGCGCCGTGCTGGCCTACCACTACCCCGAGACGCCGAACCACGGCGACATGACCCGCCTGGCTGCCATGGTGCTGTCCGGCAAGATCCCGGCGCCTGAGGTGCTGGTCGGAGGCACGCCCTGCCAGGCCTTCAGCGTGGCCGGGATGCGAGAAGGCCTCGCCGATCCCCGCGGCGCTCTCACCATCAAATACGTGGAGTTGTTCGATGCAATTGACCATGTTCGAACCATGCACGGTCAGCCCGAGGCCGTCTGCCTCTGGGAAAACGTCCCCGGCGTCCTCTCCGACAAAGGCAACGCGTTTGGCTGCTTCCTCGGCGCCCTGGTGGGCGAATCCGAAGAACTCCAGCCGCCAGGGGGCAAATGGAAGGACGCTGGTTGTGTGTATGGACCCACGCGAACAGCCGCATGGCGGATTCTGGATGCCCAATATTTCGGCCTGGCCCAACGACGCCGCCGTGTGTTCGTTGTCGCAAGTGCTCGAACAGGGTTCGATCCCCTCGAAGTACTTTTTGAGCGAGAGGGCCTGCGCCGGGATACTCCGCCGCGCCGAGGTGAGGGGGCGAACACTACCATCGGAACTCTCGGAGGCACTTCGCCTGGTGGCGGATGGCGATTCGGAGCAGATGAAGCTGCCGCGGGACAACTAATAGCTGGGACCCTCCAGGCAAACGGTAAGGCAGCAGGCAGTGCCACCCAACAGGACGCCGAGAGCGGCATGCTGGTGGTTCACGGTACGCAGGACCCTGACGTGCTGCATGGCATGGCCCACACGCTGGGTCGGAACAACGGCCAGGAGAACGCCCTGCTCGCCTTCAGTTGCAAGGACCATGGCGCCGATGCCGGCGACCTTGCCCCGACGCTTCGTGCCATGGGTCACGGCGCCAGCCACCCCAACGCCGGTGGCCAGGTCGCGGTATGCATCACAGGCGAGATCACCCACACGCTGAAGGCCGAGGGCTTCGACGCCAGCGAAGACGGTACCGGGCGCGGCCAGCCAATGGTCCGGGAAGGAAGCTTTGTACGGCGGCTCACACCTCGGGAGTGCGAGCGCCTTCAGGGTTTTCCTGATGATCACACCCTTATCCCTTATGGCCGTGCCATCCGACCCGAGAAGCTTGAGGCCGATTATGCCCGGTACCTGATGCGTGGCGGGCGAATGACCTTTGAGCAGTGCTTGCAAGCGGCGGCAGACGGCCCGCGCTACAAAGCGATCGGCAACAGCAAGGCCGTCTTCGTCGTCCGCTGGATCGGCCGGCGCATCCAACAACAACTTGAACGTCTCGATTGAGGTATCCCATGCCCACAGAAAACCGATCCAGCAACACCGACCCACGCGATGTGTTCATCAGGCTCAACCCGCTCGGCCTGGGCGAGGAAGAGCTGCGCAAGGACAGCTCCGGCTTCGAAGACCAGCGCACCCACAGCGACTACCTGCTGTTCCTGGCGGGCTACCGCGAAACGCACGCAGAACCGCAGCACCACCCCGAGCCAATAGCCTGGATGGTTGGTACTGCCTTCTGGTGGACCAGAGAAGAGGCAGAGAGGGATGCGGCGGATACTGGGCTGCCGATTGTTGGCTTGGGTCCGATGACTGGTAGCGTTCCAGCCGAGCTGCACCAGGGCGATGCCATCGGCACACTGGTACGAGACTACAACGAGCGCATCGTTTTTACCCCAATCGGCGACCCTCACATAATTGACGATATGAAGGTCTATGCCCACGCCGATCCTGCCGAGGTTGAGAGGCTGCGCGACGAGTTGGAGATTGTCAAAAACAATGACCTCAAGTGGCGGGGTTTGCGGGAGCAAGAGGCGGAGATAGAAAATTTGCGCACTCAGCTGGCCGAGCGGGATGCGCTGCTGCGTGAGGCCCTACCGGCAGTTGAATATGAATCTGGCCGAGGCGATGCGGCAGGAACCAGCTATCTGCAATTGGCAGACAAGATCAAGTCCCTATCCGCCAGCGCAGAGCCGAGCGCGCCGGTTGAGATCGACGAGCGGGCGGATTTTGAAAGGCATGTAATCCTCACGACCGGACGCCCAATTGATTCAGAACTTAAGCGCCACCCAGTCCGTCATGATGAGTATGAATGCAGGACTATGCAAACCAGATGGAATGACTGGCAAGCCCGCGCCGCCCTGGATCGCAAGCCCTCCTGACCACTGGAGTACAAAAGTACTCCACTCAGCTGTAGCCCCTGTCCCCTCTATTTCGAGCAGGCGACTTTATCGAATTTCGGCTGGGTATCGGTGGCGATCCGGCGAGCCCGCCCCACTCCCCAGGCCAGCGCCCTGGTCATTGACTCGCCAGGTCGGGAATCGAAAGCTTCTTCGTGGATCGCCAACCCGTTTGGCGAATACACGCCGATGAACATCTGCGTCGTACCCGTCCGCGACAATCGCACCTGAACATCAATGACCGTTCCATCCTCGAGTTCTTCGTCATGAGTTCGGTGGTGAAGCGTTGGATCAGCCCACTCCCAGAAAACTTCACCGCGAATCCTCATGTCGGCCTCCTACGATTTTAGTTGTATGCCACGGGTGAACTCTCACCATAGCCAAAGCGAGGCGAGACGCAATCTCGGTATCGCAGCTTGAGAACTGAATCGGACCACCGGCCGATTTTCTTGTACCGAACCCAACCACTTGTACAACTCACTGCCGCGATATGGCGGCCAAGGAGCACCCGTGCGCCTGAAGAAAGCTGAGCGTGAGCAGATCCGCCTGAAATACGGCGGCCGCTGCGCCTACTGCGGCAACGCCTTGGGCGAGCGCTGGCACGCCGACCATTTCGAGCCAGTCGTCCGCAACACTGGCGAAGCGGCGAAGACGGTCCCGGCCCTCCGGCCAGCCAACCACAACCTGGCCAACATGATGCCCGCCTGCGTGCCCTGCAACCTGAGCAAGCACCGCATGCAGCTTGAGGACTGGCGCCGCTGGCTGGCAGGACACGTCAACAGCCTCAACCAGTACCACCCCATCTACCGCCTGGCCAAGGCCTACGGCTTGATCGCCGAGACCGGGGCCGAGGTCGTCTTCTACTTCGAAAGGGTGCAGAACGATGCCATCCAAAACCTATCCGCTTGATGTGCGTAGCGTCGGCGAAGACACCTACATCTGCATGAGCAAGGGTCACCACAACCTGGAAGAGTTCATGAAGGCTGCCGTTGCAGATCACCCTGGCTGGTGTCTGGGTGGCCCTGAGCATGTCTGGATCAAGACAACCCCGGGCCACGGGACCTACGACTGCATGTACAACATCGTGCCGCAGGGTACCCGTGGTGCATGGCCGGCGACTTACTGCTGGGAGTTCGGCGAGGGCTACAAGCGCTACAACGCCGAGGTGCAATCATGACCCGCCTCGCCCTCTGCCTCCTGCTGCTGGCCACCGGCGCCAGCGCAACCGAGAACGTCATCGACGTGCAGCACGACAGCCAGCGCGGCGTCACCTGCTACCTGCTCAATGGGGTAGGCATCAGCTGCATCCCTGACAGCCAGCTGAGTTCGCCCACCACCATAGAAAGCCCGAAATCACGGGCTTATGCGCCTACTTCCATGTGGAAAAACGAGCAATTGCCCACCACCCCTACACCGGCTCTGGCGCCTGGGCGCTGGATTGATGAGAGGTATGAGCTGTGAGGAACATCAAAACACGCGAAGGCTATGACCTTTGGGATAAGGCGCACCAGCTCCCCAGGTTCAACTTCTGGCGTGGCGGAGAGGACGAGAAAGGAAGCGTCATCCGCGTGCCAGACAAGCATGGCAACTGGGTCAACTTCGATGACCTGGCCAAGCTCGCCGATGAATATCAGGATGAAATCAACTCTCTGCGCGATCGCCTTGCCAGGATTGAGCCGAAGGCGGTGCAGCGATGACCGACCTGATCGAAGTAAAGACGGCCAGACTGATAGGCGCTGCGCTGGACTGGGCTGTGGCCATCGCAACTGATGCTGCGGAAGTCGCTATTGGTGAGCATGGCGTCATCTGCATCTACGACACGCCCGAAGGTGGCTGCTGGACGAACCTCTATCAGCCTTCGAAGGACTGGAGCCAGGGCGGCCTGCTGATCGACAAACACTCTGGAACATCGCAGCACGTCCACGGGCTACCGGACGACGTCTGCTACGCAGGCGGCCCTGCCGGTGCCGGAGTCTGGTGTTACGGCCCAACCGCACTGGTCGCGTTCTGCCGTGGCCTCGTCAACCACAAGCTTGGTGATACCGTCCACGTGCCGAAGGAGCTGATGCCATGACCGTGATCCTTCCCCTCGCCTACATGGCCTACCTGATCTACAGGGGGCCGCGACCATGAAAGCGCGCATGACCTACTGGAACGGCTCCTGGTGGTGCCGGCGAATGGGCTGCACCGGCCAGGGCTCCACCATGAAGGAAGCCTGGGACGACATGTAGATCCTCTACTTCGAGGCTGTCCGCCCAGCTCGCCCGCAGACGCTCCACTCGCCGCGCGTCCGCTGCGGCTGATTCCAGCCTAACCCCTCCCCCAACTACTCAAGCCCGCCGACATGCGCGGGCGAGGATTCTGCATGCTCGAAAACATCGAGGTGTTACGCATAAAGCGCTTCGCCGCAAACACGGCTGGCCGCGATTTCGCGGTCGGCGACATTCACGGGCACTTCACCCGCCTGCAGGCCGCCCTGGATTCTGCCGGATTCGACCCGGCAGTTGACCGGCTGTTCAGTGTTGGTGACCTTGTCGACCGCGGGCCCGAGTGCCGCGACGCGCTCAACTGGCTGGCCAAGCAATGGTTCCACCCGGTGCGCGGTAACCACGACGACTACGTCTGCCGGTTCGACACCTGCGACACAGAGAACTGGGTCTACAACGGCGGCAGCTGGTTCGCCGGCCTAGCCTGGGATGAGCAACGCGAGTTCGCGACCCAGTTCCGCGAGATCCCGATCGCCATTGAGGTGGAAACGCCCGAAGGCCTGGTTGGCATTGTGCACGCCGACTGCCCGTTCTCGTCGTGGGATAGGTTGCGCTACGAACTGGAATCACCCGAGAGCAACAAGCGGTTGAAGCTTGTGCAGAACACCTGCATGTGGTCGCGCAGCAGAATTCAGGACGGTGACAAGGAGGGCGTCGAAGGCTTGCGCGCCCTTGTATGTGGGCACACCCCGCTCCGGCAGCCGGCCGTGCTCGGCAATGTTTACCACATCGACACCGCCGGCTGGATGGATGGCCACTTCACCCTGCTGGAGCTTGGCTCCCTCCAGTGCACACCACCAATCAAGCCAGGCGTCAGCCACGACTGGGACTGACCAAGGAGTCATCCATGCCAGTGATCACCGTAAAAACCACCATCACCACCCGGTTCGAAATACCCGAGGGCCTGAGCATCGACATGATCCGCCACCAGGCCCTGCCCGTGCTATCCGAGGACGAAGAAGGAACCGACGAGGTCGGCAACCTGCAGGACACGGCCTTGAACATGGTGTTCCTGGGTGATGCCGATCCACAGTCGCGCACTGTCGAGCACTCCATCATCGAGGGAGGCGACCATCCATGAACCTGATCGACTGCTACGTCACGAAGATCCTCGGCGAGCCGTACCGCAAGTTTGGCTACTGGTGGGTATCGGTGGAGTTCGAGGCGGAAGGCTGGCCTGGCACCAAAGAAATCATGTTCCGCACCGAGCAAGCCGCCCGGGCGGCGCAGGTCGGGCACCACTTCTTGGCCTGATCGGCCGCAGGAGAACCACATGGCAAACGCCAGCGCGGCACCGTCCGCACGCATTCAGCCGCGCATCATCCGAGCCGGCGATGCACCCCACTACCTCGGCATGTGCCGATCGGAATTCAACAAGACCGTGAGGCCGCATGTGAGCGAGTTCCCCATCGGGGAGCGCGGCATAGGCTTTGATCGGGAAGAACTGGACGCCTGGGTGAACGACTACATCCAGGCCATGGCAATTGCGAAAGAAGGCGCTCAGGGACGACAATCACCCGGCAGCGAGCGCCCATCAGGAGATAAGGGATGGCGCGAAAGACAATCACAGGCCTTTCCCAAAGGAACGGCATCTGGCACATCGACAAGAGGATCAACGGCGAGAGACTTTACGAAAGCACTGGAACTTGTGACCGGGCGGAAGCGGAAAAGTACCTGATCCACCGGCTCGAGCAGATCCGCCAACGCAAAGTATATGGTGTTCGGCAGGTTCGGACGTTCCGGGAGGCGGCCACCAGATACCTCCTCGAGCACAAGGATCAGCCGTCAATCAAGCTGACTGCCCTGTGCCTCCAGCAACTTGATCCATACCTGGGCGACCTGCCGCTGACGCACATCGACGACCAGGCACTGGCCCCGTTCATTCGGGACCGGCAGACGGACGAAGATTTGCCGAATGGGAAAGTTAGGAAGGCGGTCAGCAACCGGACGGTGAACATCGCGATCGAGCGGGTTATTCGCGTTCTGTCGCTGGCTTGCCGGAAGTGGCGGGATGAAGAGCGCAGGCCGTGGCTCGACAGCGTTCCGCTGCTGACCAAGCTGGAGGAGAAGAGGTCCAGTCGAAAGCCCTACCCCATGTCATGGGATGAGCAATCGATTCTCTTCGGTGAATTGCCGGACCACCTGCAGCGTATGGCCCTGTTCAAGGTGAACACGGGCTGCCGGGAGCAGGAGGTCTGCAAACTGAGGTGGGACTGGGAGATCTCAGTACCCGAACTGGGCACCAGTGTGTTCCTGATACCTGCCGATTTCGGCGGCCGGCACGAGAACTCAGGCGTGAAGAACCGAGATGAGCGTCTGGTGGTGCTGAATAGCGTGGCAAAGTCGATCATCGACGGGCAGCGAGGGATTAGCCGGGAATGGGTATTTCCCTACAACGGCACCGGGATGCACAGGATGAACGACTCGGCCTGGAAGAAAGCGAGGGTGCGCGCGGCAAAGCTCTGGCAGGAGCAACACTTGCGACCGGCACACCCTGGGTTCGCTTCTATCAGGGTCCACGACTTGAAGCACACTTTCGGCAGGCGCCTGAAAGCAGCCGGTGTAACAGAGGAAGATCGGAAGTCGCTTCTTGGCCACAAGAACGGCAGCGTGACCAGCCACTATTCTGGCGCGGAGCTGGGACAGTTGATAGAGGCGGCAAACAAAGTTTCAGCGACGGACTCGCGTGGGCCGGTGCTGACCATTTTGAAGAGGAGGCAGGCGTAGAAACCTGAGAAGTCACGCAAAAGTCACGCAAAGGAAAAAGGCCACCCCTTGCGGAAATGGCCTAAGTCCTTGGGATTATTGGTCGGGACGGAGTGATTCGAACACTCGACCCCTTGCACCCCATGCAAGTGCGCTACCGGGCTGCGCTACGCCCCGACATCATTCTCGATGTTGCTGAGAACGGTGAAGAATCTACCCTAACCTTTTGAATAATGGAAGCTTTTTTTCAAAAAAATCCACTCATCAGGCTTTAGGTCACTTCTTCAACACCACCAACACATCTTCCAATTCCGCAATCATCTGCCGAATCAGCTGCTTGTACTGGGTGGTGTCATCCTTGGCCTCATCACTGGAGAGGCGCAAGCGCGCCCCGCCGATGGTGAAGCCTTGGTCATATAGCAGCGCGCGGATCTGGCGGATCATCAGCACGTCTTGGCGCTGATAATACCGCCGGTTGCCGCGGCGCTTGACCGGGTTGAGCTGCGGGAATTCCTGTTCCCAATAACGCAGCACGTGCGGTTTTACCGCACAGAGCTCACTGACCTCACCGATGGTGAAGTAGCGCTTGCCCGGAATGGGGGGCAGCTCATCGTTATGGCTTGGTTCCAGCATAGGCCTCAACCCGGGCTTTCAGTTTCTGCCCTGGACGAAAGGTGACGACGCGGCGAGCAGTGATCGGGATTTCTTCCCCCGTTTTGGGGTTGCGGCCCGGCCGCTGGCGTTTGTCGCGAAGGTCAAAGTTACCGAAACCGGACAACTTGACCTGCTCGTTCTCTTCAAGTGCATGCCGAATTTCTTCGAAAAACAGCTCGACCAGCTCCTTGGCCTCTCGCTTGTTGAGCCCCAGCTCCTCGTACAGCCTTTCGGCCATCTCAGCTTTCGTCAGAGCACCCATACGCTATTTCCTTAACGTGGTGTTCAACCTTTGTTCGAGCGAGGTGAGGATGTTTTGCAGGGTAGTGTTCACCTCATCGTCGTTAAGAGTGCGCGATGGATGCTGCCAGGTCAAGCCGACAGCCAGGCTTTTTCTATCAGGATCAATACCTTTACCCTGGTAGACGTCAAACAGCCTGAGGTCTGTGAGCCATTCGCCCGCATTGTCACGAATTACTTCAAGCACGGAGCTAGAAGCTACATCACGTCCTGCGATCAAAGCCAGGTCACGCCTCACTTCAGGGAACTTGGACAGTTCGCTGAATTTCGGCAGGCGGCCTTCGACCACATCGCCCAGCACCAGTTCGAAGACGAATACCGGGCGCTCCAGGCCCAGAGTCTTGGCCAACTCTGGGTGGATGGCGCCGAGGTAGCCGACTTCCTTGCCGTCGCGCTCGATACGGGCGGTCTGGCCGGGGTGCAGGGCTGGGTGGTTGCCAGCGACGAAGGTGAAGTCACCCAGGGCGCCGGAGTAGCCCAGCAGGGCTTCGACGTCGGCCTTCACATCGAAGAAGTCGATGCTGTCACGGCCGTTGGCCCAGCCTTCCGGCAGGCGGCTGCCGGTGGCGACGCCGGCGATCATCGGCTGCTGCTTGAGGTCGCCCAACTGGCCGACGAAGCGCAGGCCGCTTTCGAACAGGCGTACACGGTCTTGCTGGCGGTTGAGGTTGTGCTGCAGCGCCTTGACCAGGCCCGGCCACAGGGACGCGCGCATGGCGGCCATGTCGCTGGAGATGGGGTTGGCCAGCAGCAGCGGCTCGACGCCAGGGGTGAACAGCTCGAACAGTTTCGGGTCGATGAAGCTGTAGGTGATGGCTTCCTGGTAGCCGCGGGCGACCAGCAGGCGACGCAGGGTCGGCAGCTCGCCACGGGCTTCCGGGCGGGCCTGGGGGGCCAGGCGGGCCTGCGGGTAGCGTACCGGCAGGTTGTTATAGCCATACAGGCGGGCCAGCTCTTCGATCAGGTCGACTTCGAGGCTGATGTCGAAGCGGTGGCTGGGGACTTCGACGGTCCACTGCGCCGCACCATCAGCCCCCCCACTAGCGCTGGTTTTCAGCTCCAGGGCGTTGAGCAGTTGCTCGACCTGGGCGGCGTCCATATCCATGCCGAGCATCTGGTTGATGCGTTCGGCGCGCAGGGTGACCGGCGCGACCTTCGGCAGGTGCTGTTCGCTCACGGCCTCGACGATGGGGCCGGCTTCGCCGCCGACGATCTCCAGTACCAGCGCGGTGGCACGCTCCATGGCTTCACGGGCCAACTGCGAGTCGACGCCACGCTCGTAGCGGTGCGAGGCATCGGTGTGCAGGCCGTAGGAACGGGCCTTGCCGGCAACGGAAATCGGCTCGAAGAAGGCGCTTTCCAGGAACAGGTCGCGGGTCTTCTCGGTGTTCACGCCGCTGTGCTCGCCACCCATGACGCCGGCGATGGCCAAGGCGCGGGTGTGGTCGGCGATGACCAGGGTGTCGGCACGCAGGGCGACTTCCTGGCCGTCCAGCAGGACGAGCTTCTCGCCCTCCTCGGCCATGCGCACGCGGATGCCGCCGTTGATTTCGGCGAGGTCGAAGGCGTGCATCGGCTGGCCGAGCTCGAGCATCACGTAGTTGGTGATGTCGACGGCGGCGTCGATGCTGCGCACGTCGCTACGGCGCAGGCGTTCGACCATCCACAGCGGGGTCGGCTTGCTCAGGTCGACGTTGCGGATCACACGGCCCAAGTAGCGCGGGCAGGCAGCCGGAGCGGAGACTTCGACCGGGCGTACTTCGTCGTGGGCCAGGGCGACCGCAGGCACTTCGGGACGGGTGACCGGAACGTCGTACAGGGCGCCGACGTCACGGGCAAGGCCTGCGATGGACAGGCAGTCGCCGCGGTTCGGGGTCAGGCCGATCTCGATGCTGGCGTCGTCCAGGTTCAGGTACACGCGAATGTCTTCGCCGACCGGGGCGTCAGCCGCCAGTTCCAGCAAGCCGTCGTTCTCTTCGCTGATCTGCAGCTCGGCCGCCGAGCACAGCATGCCGAAGGACTCGACGCCGCGCAGCTTGGCCTTCTTGATCTTGAAGTCGCCTGGCAGTTCGGCGCCGATCATGGCGAACGGGATCTTGATGCCGGGGCGTGCGTTGGGGGCGCCGCAGACGACCTGGAAGGTTTCCTGGCCGTTGCTCACCTGGCACACGCGCAGCTTGTCGGCGTCCGGGTGTTGTTCGGTGGTGAGGATCTCGCCCACCACGATGCCGCTGAATTGGCCGGCAGCGGGGGTTACGCTGTCGACTTCGAGGCCGGCCATGGACAGGCGGGCAACCAGTTCGTCACGGGAGACTTGCGGGTTGACCCAACCGCGCAGCCACTGTTCACTGAATTTCATGCTGTTCTCCTAGAAAGTGCGTCGATCGGGCCTAGCGGAATTGGGCGAGGAACCGCAGGTCGTTGTCGAAGAACAGACGCAAATCGTTGACGCCATAGCGCAGCATGGCCAGGCGCTCGGCGCCCATGCCGAAGGCGAAGCCCTGGAATTCTTCAGGGTCGATGCCGGACATGCGCAGCACGTTCGGGTGCACCATGCCGCAACCCATGACCTCGAGCCAGCCGGTCTGCTTGCACACGCGGCAGCCTTTGCCGGAGCACATCACGCACTCCATGTCGACTTCGGCGGACGGCTCGGTGAAGGGGAAGAACGACGGGCGGAAGCGCACCGCCAGTTCTTTCTCGAAGAATACCCGCAGGAACTCCTCGATAGTGCCCTTGAGGTCGGCGAAGTTGATGCCGCGGTCGACCAACAGGCCTTCGACCTGGTGGAACATCGGCGAGTGAGTGATATCCGAGTCGCAGCGGTACACACGGCCCGGGCAGACAATGCGAATCGGCGGCTGGCTGGACTCCATGGTCCGCACCTGCACCGGCGAGGTGTGGGTGCGCAGCAGCATGTTGGCATTGAAGTAGAAGGTGTCGTGCATCGCCCGGGCCGGGTGGTGGCCGGGGATGTTGAGCGCTTCGAAGTTGTGGTAGTCGTCTTCGACCTCGGGGCCTTCGGCGATGCCGTAGCCGATATGGGTGAAGAACTGCTCGATGCGCTCGAGGGTACGGGTGATCGGGTGCAGCCCGCCGGTGGTCTGGCCACGGCCTGGCAGGGTCACATCGATGCATTCGGCGGCCAGGCGAGCGTTGAGCTCGGCTTCTTCGAAGGCGGCCTTGCGTGCGTTGAGCACGTCGGTGACGCGTTCCTTGGCGTCGTTGATCAGCGCGCCGACCTTGGGGCGCTCTTCGGCTGGCAGGTTGCCCAGGGTCTTCATCACCTGGGTCAGCTCGCCCTTCTTGCCGAGGAATTGGACCCGGATCTGTTCCAGGGTAGTGATGTCTTCAGCGCGTTCCACGGCCTCGAGGGCTTGGGCAACCAGCGCGTCCAGGTTTTCCATGTACAGACTCCAGATACGAAAATAGGGGAAGAGCTTTTGAAGGCTCTTCCCCTATCGATGACGTTTTACACCCGACGGCGCAGGGCGCCGCCGGATGATTGTCGTGGGTACTTAAGCCAGAACGGCTTTAGCTTTCTCGACAATCGCAGCAAACGCCGCTTTTTCGTTCACTGCCAGGTCGGCCAGAACCTTACGGTCGATTTCGATCGACGCCTTTTTCAGGCCAGCAATCAGACGGCTGTAGGACAGGCCGTTGGTGCGGGCACCGGCGTTGATACGAGCAATCCACAGAGCGCGGAACTGACGCTTCTTCTGGCGACGGTCACGGTAGGCGTATTGGCCAGCCTTGATGACCGCTTGCTTGGCAACGCGGAATACGCGCGAACGCGCACCGTAGTAGCCTTTAGCCAGTTTCAGAATTTTCTTGTGACGCTTACGAGCGATGACGCCACGCTTTACACGAGCCATGAGTAACTTCCTCTATCGTTGACCAGAATTAACGTACGCGCAGCATGCGCTCGACTTTTGCCACGTCAGACGGGTGCAGCAGGCTGGCACCGCGCAGTTGACGCTTACGCTTGGTCGACATTTTGGTCAGGATGTGGCTCTTGAAAGCGTGCTTGTGCTTGAAGCCGGAAGCGGTTTTCAGGAAACGCTTCGCAGCACCGCTCTTGGTTTTCATTTTTGGCATGTTGGAACTCCGCATTCGATAAAATTACACATAATCATCAGGCCTGCCGTGCCCGGGAGATTACTTCTTCTTTTTGGGGGCGATGACCATCATAAGCTGGCGTCCTTCCATCTTCGGATGCTGCTCAACGGTGCCGTATTCGGCGAGGTCAGCTTCGACCCGCTTCAACAGCTCCATGCCCAGCTCCTGGTGGGCCATCTCACGGCCGCGGAATCTCAGAGAGATCTTGGCCTTGTCCCCATCGCTAAGGAAACGTACCAGGTTGCGTAGTTTTACCTGGTAATCCCCTTCTTCCGTCCCTGGACGAAACTTGATTTCTTTGATCTGGATCTGCTTCTGGTTCTTCTTGGCCTCGGAAGCCTGCTTCTTCTTCTCGAAGAGGTGCTTGCCGTAGTCCATCACCTTGCAGACAGGCGGTTGCGCGTCTGCAGAGATCTCCACCAGATCCAGCTTCGCTTCATCAGCGATACGCAGCGCTTCATCAATCGAGACGATGCCAATCTGCTCGCCGTCAGCGCCAATTAACCGAACCTCGCGTGCCGAGATATTCTCGTTGATCGGGGCTTTCGGTGCAGTTCGTTTATCGTTTCTCATTTCACGCTTAATAGTCATTACTCCGATTCTAGGCGACCGCGCTGAGCTACGGCTTCAGCGAGCAGTTGAGTGAATTGGGAGACGGGCATGGAGCCCAGGTCTTTGCCATCACGGGTACGTACTGCAACGGTCTGCGTTTCGACTTCGCGGTCCCCTATAACCAGAAGGTATGGGACCTTGAGCAAAGTATGCTCGCGGATTTTAAAGCCGATCTTCTCATTTCTCAAGTCGGACTTGGCACGGAAACCGCTTCCGTTCAGCGTTTTTTCCACCTCGAGGGCGAAATCGGCCTGCTTGTCGGTGATATTCATGATCACCGCCTGGGTTGGCGCCAGCCACGCCGGGAATACACCCGCGTAGTGCTCGATCAGCATGCCGATGAAGCGCTCGAAGGAACCGAGGATAGCACGGTGCAGCATGACCGGGCGCTTGCGGTTGTTGTCTTCGGCAATGTAGCTGGCATCCAGGCGCTCGGGCAGGTTCGGGTCGTACTGCAGGGTACCGCACTGCCAGTTACGGCCCAGGCAGTCACGCAGGGTGAACTCGATCTTCGGGCCGTAGAAGGCGCCCTCGCCCGGCTGGTATTCCCATTCCAGGCCCGACTCGTTCAGCGCATCGGCCAGGGCGCCTTCGGCGCGGTCCCACAGCTCTTCGGAACCCACGCGCTTGGCGGGGCGGGTGGAGAGCTTCATAGCGATGTCGGTGAAGCCGAAGTCCTTGTAGACGTCCAAGGTCAGCTTGATGAAGTCGGCGGCTTCCTTCTTCACCTGGTCTTCGGTGCAGAAGATGTGCGCGTCATCCTGCACGAAGCCACGCACGCGCATGATGCCGTGCAGCGCACCGGACGGCTCGTTGCGGTGGCAGGCGCCGAACTCGGCCAGGCGCAGCGGCAGGTCGCGGTAGGACTTGAGGCCTTGGTTGAACACCTGCACGTGGCACGGGCAGTTCATCGGCTTGACCGCGAAATCACGGCTTTCCGACGAGGTGGTGAACATGTTCTCGGCGTAGTTGGACCAGTGGCCGGAGCGCTCCCAGAGAATGCGGTCGACGACCTGCGGGGTCTTGATTTCCTGATAACCGTTCTCGCGCTGGACCTGGCGCATGTACTGCTCCAGCACCTGGTACACGGTCCAGCCGTTGGCATGCCAGAACACCATGCCCGGGGCTTCTTCCTGCAGGTGGAAGAGGTCGAGCTGCTTGCCGATCTTGCGGTGGTCGCGCTTCTCGGCTTCCTCGATGCGCTGGATGTAGGCCGCCAGCTGCTTCTTGTCGGCCCAGGCAGTGCCGTACACACGCTGCAGCTGCTCGTTCTTGGCGTCGCCGCGCCAGTAGGCGCCGGACAGCTTGGTCAGCTTGAAGGCCTTGAGGAAGCGGGTGTTCGGCACGTGCGGGCCGCGGCACATGTCGACGTACTCTTCGTGGTAGTACAGGCCCATGGCCTGCTCGTCGGGCATGTCCTCGACCAGGCGCAGCTTGTAGTCTTCGCCACGGCTCTTGAACACATCGATGACTTCGGCGCGCGGGGTCATCTTCTTGACGACGTCGTAGTCCTTGTCGATCAGCTGCTGCATGCGCTGTTCGATGGCGGCCATGTCTTCAGGGGTGAAGGGGCGCTCGTAGGCGATGTCGTAGTAGAAGCCTTCGTCGATCACCGGGCCGATCACCATCTTGGCGGTCGGGTACAGCTGCTTCACCGCGTGGCCGACCAAGTGGGCGCACGAGTGACGAATGATCTCCAGTCCCTCTTCATCTTTAGGGGTGATGATCTGCAGGGTGGCGTCGTTCTCGATCAGGTCGCAGGCATCGACCAACTTGCCGTCGACCTTGCCGGCCAGGGTGGCCTTGGCCAGGCCTGCGCCAATGGAGGCGGCGACTTCGGCAACGGTGACGGCCTTGTCGAACGAACGTTGACTGCCATCGGGAAGAGTAATTACGGGCATGGCGCCTCCTCTCCTAGTGGTGACCCCTACCAAAGGTCACATGGGTTGGGATGAGCCAGTACAAGATCCGCCCTGCCTTTCCCGTGGGAAAGCCTGCCTCACAGTGGCAGAGACCTTTCGGCCTGCCAGGGACGAACCAGAGTGACTGGAAAATGATAAATGGGATGCAGGCCGCGTGAGGACGCGCTGCAAGCCGATCATCCTAGCACGCGGCTTGGGCGCCAGGCAGAAATATTTGGAAATTACACCGCTTCGGTGAACTTGTTCGGAAAATTCCACCTCAGAGTCTCTGAAGCATCCTACTCTTGATGAGACTCAACCCAAGGAGTGTGTGGTTATGCGACTTCAGTCTCTTCTGGCCCTGACGGCTGCCAGCGCCCTGCTGCTGCCGGTGGCGGCCCAGGCAGAATGGCCTGCCGGCAAGAAAGGCGCCTACATGGACCAGTGTGTCCAGGTGGCCACCGCGCAAGGCGTCGATGCCAAGACGGCCGACCAGCATTGCAAATGTGGCGCCGACGCCATCGAGAAAAACTTCACCAAGGCGGAAATCGAAGACCTCGACAGCAAGGACGGCGTCGATGCCAAGCTGATGCAGCGGGCCCAGAGCGCCGTGAAGCAGGCCTGCGCCCCCAAAAGCTGAGGCCTTTTGGCGGTCGATCTACGCATTGTTTGCCGTAGATCAGTATCCTGCGAAGGTAACAGGCGCTAGATGCGCAGAATTAGACTATGATGTCGCCGGTGCTGCGTAGCCTCGGCGACATTGCACCCTCGATAAAAATCATGTTTCTGGAGATTCACCCCATGTCCAATCGCCAAAACGGCACCGTCAAATGGTTCAATGATGAAAAAGGCTACGGCTTCATCACCCCAGCAGGCGGCGGCGACGACCTGTTCGTACACTTCAAGGCCATCGAAACCGACGGCTTCAAGAGCCTGAAAGAAGGCCAGACCGTTTCCTTCGTTGCCGAGCGCGGTCAGAAGGGCATGCAGGCTGCGCAGGTTCGTCCGGAGTAATTCGGATACGAATACAAAAAACCCGCCTTCGTGGCGGGTTTTTTGTGGGCGTCGGTATTACTCAATCGCCGGCAAGCCGGCCCCCACAGGGGCGCGCCGGCTTAAGGGGGGCGCCGTGCTTAGCCGCAGTTGACGCGGGTGACGACGCCTTTGTCGTCGACGTTCAGGTTCAGCCGCTCGGAGCGGTACTCCAGGGTGATGACGTCGTGGGGCTTGAGGATGCGCGCCAGCTGCGAGCCGCTGGCCTTGCGGGCCTGCTCGAGCAATTCAGGGGTGGCCTGCTTGCCGATGGTGAAGTCGGCCGCGCTGGCTTCGCAGCGCCCGCCGTTGTCGGCCGGGGTGGCTGGGTCCGAAGAACCGCCTGTGCTGCAACCTGCCAGGACTGCAGCCGCCAGCAAGGTCGCCAGGTAAGCACGGGTACGGAACATGAATCCTCCTAATCGATCACGGGAACTGCCTAATGCGACAGCTCCATTCAACATTTGTTGCAAAACCGGACAAGTCTGCCTGAAGCGAGCCCCTCAGGCCAAAAGCCAATCGTGACCGGATTTTGCGACGGATGCCCGGTGCGCCACTGTGCGGCCAGGGCAAAGGCATGATTTACTGCTGCAAGCGGAGCGCACCACGCCTCCCTTCGAATGCCAAGGTCAGGTGTTCGACCCACAGCCCGGGCCCGCCACGAGAGCCTTCCATGAGCAGCCACAGCATCGATGCCGACATCAAGGTCAAATGGGCCGAGGGCCAGAGCGCCTACAGCCCCGGCACCCCCGAGGAATTGCTACTGATCGCCATCGACCTGCTGGTGCGCGACCGCGGCAGCGAGGCGGCGCGTAGCTTCATCGAACAGGTGTTCGAGCGCTACGCACCGCACGCGGCTATCGCAATCGAGCCAGGCGCACGCTGAGCAGGTCGAAGAAGCCCTGAGCGTCGCCTTCGTTCAACCACAAGACGTTGGCAGGCTGCTTGAGCACGCCATACCAGTCCACCACGGTCTGGCCGAAGGTCGGCCCTTCGCGACTGTCGATCACCATGTGCGCACGGCGGCCGCTGAACAACTCGGGCTCGAGCAGGTAGGCGATTACGCTGGCGTCGTGCACCGGGCCACCGGGCATGCCGTACAGGTCCATGTCGTGCTTGACGTAGACGTTGAGGATGTCCACCACGCGCCGGCTGGCTTGGTTGTTGACCGCGGCCAGCTGCTTGAAACGGGCCTCGCTGGTGATCACCTTATGGGTGAGATCCAGGGGCACGTAGGTGAGCTTTACGCCGCTGGCCAGTACTACCTCGGCGGCATGGGGATCGGCGTAGAGGTTGAATTCGGCCACAGGGGTGATGTTGCCGCCATTGAAGTGGGCACCGCCCATCACCACCACTTCCTTGATGCCCTTGACGATCTCAGGCTTCTGGATCAACGCCAGGGCCAGGTTGGTCTGCGGGCCGAGCATGGCGAGGGTGATGCTGTGGGGCTCGGCGCTGGACAAGGTATCGACCAGGTACTGCACGGCGTTGCCCTGGGCCAGGCCTTGGCGAGGTTCGTGCACCTCGACGCCTTCCAGGCCTTCTTCGCCGTGCACGTCGGCGGCGTAGATCGGCTTGCGTACCAGCGGGCGCCCTGCCCCGGCGTATACCGGGATGTCCTCGCGGCCCGCCCATTCGCGGGCCAGGCGGGCATTGCGCGAGGTCTTGGCCAGGCGCACGTTGCCGGCGACGGTGGTGATGGCGCGGATGTTGAGCTCTTGCGGGGATGCCATGGCCAGGAACAGGGCCACCACGTCGTCGGCGCCGGGGTCGGTGTCGATGATCAGGTCGCGTGGAGCGGCCTGGAGGGTGGTAGCGACCAGGATGGACATGAGGATGGCTCCTTGTAGCAGGTGCTTTAGCATGAGGCACTCCTTGTTGCCTTGATGAGAGGTTTGGGGCCGCGTTGCAGCCGATCGCGGGGCAGGCCCGCTCCTACAGGGCCCCGCCTAGGCTCTGTCTGAAAGCCTTGATACTTGGTCATGCTGCGTTGAAAACAGCCTCGGAATGCTCATTTACAACCCGTAAACTCCGCTTCCTCGGCTGTTTTCGCCTTGCCTGACCGGCGTCTCAAGACTTTTCAGACAGAGCCTAGAAGGTAACGCCGGCCACCAGGGCGATATTGCTGTAGGGCTTGCACTCCCCGGTGCGCACCACGGCCTTGGCCTGCCGGCAAAGATCCTTGAACGCCAGGTGCGGCAACAGTGCCTGCGAGCCCAGTAACCCGGAGCACTGTTGCACCATCACCAGCGCAGGCGGTGCGACGTCTAGCATCTCTTCGGCCAGCACATGCCGCTCCACCTGCATTTCCCCCAATACTGCTCGCAACACATTGGCGAAATCCGGCACACCTGGCACCACTGCCAGGTCGATCAACTCGACCCCAGGCGGCACCGGCAGCCCGGCATCGCCGATCACCACGATATCGCCATGACCGAGCCCGGCGATCACCCGCGAAAGCGCGATGTTCAGCACCCCGGTCTTCTTCATGGCACCAGCTCCGCCAGGTAGGGAATCGAAGGCTGGGCACCGGCGCGGGTCACCGACAACGCAGCGGCGCGCTGACCGAAGGCGATGGCTTCGCCCTCCTCCAGGCCGCGCACCAGGGCTGCGACGAACCCACCAATAAAGGTGTCGCCCGCCGCCGTGGTGTCCAGCGGCTGCACCACTGGCGCGGGGAAGTGGCAGCTGCCCGCAGGCGTGACGAACAAGGCGCCCTGCGCGCCCAGGGTGACGATCACCCTGCCCGCCCCGAGGGCCAGCAGCCGCTCACCGGCACTGCGGGCGCTGTCGAGATCGGTGACCGGCAGCCCGGTCAGGGCCTGGGCTTCGCTTTCGTTGGGAGTGAGGTAGTCGATATGGGCGAACCAGTCCGCCGGCAAAGGGCCAGTGGCCGGTGCCGGGTTGAGGATCACCGTCTTGCCCAGCTCGCGCCCGCGGGCCAGGGTCCAGGCCACCGTGGCCATGGGTACTTCCAGCTGGCAGATGATCACCTCGGCCGACTGCAGCAGCGCGCCGAAACGCTGCACGCTCTCTGGTGCCAGCCGCCCGTTGCTCCCGGCAATGATGACGATGGCGTTCTGGCTCGCGGCATCCACCGTGATCAGCGCCACGCCGCTGGAAACACCTTCGCACACGCCGACCGCCTGGCAGTCGATGCCTTCGTGCTCCAGGGCCTGACGCAGTTGCTCGCCGTAGGCATCATCGCCGACGTTGCCGACCATCGCCACGCTCGCCCCCAGGCGCGCCACGGCCACCGCCTGGTTGGCACCCTTGCCGCCAGGCACGGTGAAGAAGCTGTCGCCGGCCAGGGTCTCACCGGCCCGGGGCAGGCGCTGGGCGCGGGCCACCAGGTCCATGTTGAGGCTGCCGACCACCACGACCTTGGCGCTCATGGCACCTCCTTAACGGTAATCATTGAACAGGTCCGGGCGCGGACCGGTGGACTCGCGCAGCACGATACGCGGGGCGACGATGCGCTGCTCGGCGTCGCCGCTGCGAGGCACAGCGATGCGCGACAGCAGCAACTGTGCGGCGCTCTCGCCCAGCTCGCGGATCGACTGGCCGACGGTGGTCAATGGCGGGTAGACGTAGCGGCTGAGTTCGATGTCGTCGAAGCCGACCACCGACAGCTCGCCGGGCACGCTGATGTTGCGCTCGGCGGCGGCGCGCAGTACGCCGAAGCCGATCATGTCATTGCCGGCGAAGATTGCCGTCGGGCGCGCGCCATCGAGCAAGTGCCCGGCTGCTGCATGGCCGCCGGGGCTGCTGAAGTCGCAATGCAGTACGCGGCCTTGCGGCACTTGCAGCCCCTGCTCGGCCATGGCACGACGAAAGCCCGCCAGGCGCAGCTGGCTGGCACCGGTGTCCGCCGGGCCGCCGATGCAGGCGATGTCGCGATGGCCCAGGTCCAGCAGATGGCGGGTGGCGAGGTAGCCGCCCTGCTCGTGGTCGATGCGCACCAGGTCGGCATCCACGCCTTCCAGGGCGCGATCGACGATGACCATGGGCGTGCGCACGCCCGCCAGGCTTTCGAGCAGGTCGCGGTCCTCGCCCACCGAGGCGACGATCAGGCCGTCGATGCGTTTTTCCAGCAGTACGCGCAGGTAACTGCGCTGCTTTTGCGGGTTATCGTCGGAGTTGCAGAGGATCACGCAGTAGCCGTTGCGCTCGCAGCCGTCCTCGATGCCCCGGGCCAGCTCAGCAAAGTACGGGTTGACGCTGTTGGGCACCAACAGGCCGATGGTGGCGGTGCTACGCGCCTTGAGCGAGCGAGCCACGGCGCTGGGCACGTAGTCGAGCTCGGCGATAGCCGCCTCGACCTTCAGGCGCACGTGCTCGCTGACCGGGCGGGTCTTGTTCAGTACATGGGACACGGTGGTATAGGAGATACCCGCCAGTGCCGCGACGTCTTTGATGGTTGCCATGGTTTCAGTTCCGCCGGCCCGCGCGCCGGCTACGGTAGGTGTCGAGCACCACGGCGATGACGATGACCGCCCCGGTGATGATGCGTTTGGTCGGCTCCGACGCACCGATCTGCGCCAGCCCCGCGGCCAGCACGGAGATGATCAGTACGCCGAAGAAGGTGCTGATGACCGAGCCGCGCCCGCCCATCAGGCTGGTACCGCCGATCACCACGGCTGCGATCACCTGCAGCTCGAGACCGGCACCGGCGTTGGGGTCGGCGGCCTCCAGGCGAGAGATCTGGAACAGTGCGGCCAGGCCCGCGAGCAGGCCCATCAAGGCGAACACCAGCACCTTGTACGGGCGTGGATCGATGCCGGCCAGGCGCACGGCCTCCTCGTTGGTGCCGATGCCGATCAGGTAGCGGCCGAACACGGTGCGCGTCAGCACCAGCTGAGCGAGGACGATCACCAGCAAGGCGATGATGAAGGCCGGCGAGATACCGAAGGCGATGGGGTTGGAGAACCAGGCGAAGGCATCGCCGATGTAGGCGGTGCGCGAGTCGGTGAACTGGTAGGCCAGGCCCCGAGCCATTTCCAGCACGCCCAGGGAGACGATGAACGAAGGAATGCGCCAGGCCACAGTGATGCCGCCAGTGATGCTGCCGGCCAGCGCCGCCACGGCCATGCCCAGCAGCGCAGCGGGCAGCGGGCTCCAGCCCCAGCCAAGGATCGCTACGCTGACCGCCGAGGCCGCCAGGGCCAACACCGAGCCGACCGACAGGTCGATGCCGCCGATGATCAGCACGAAGGTCATGCCCACGGCCAGCACCATCAGGTCGGGTATCTGGTTGGCCAGGGTGCTGAAGGTGGCGTAGGACAGGAAGTGGCTGCTCAGGAACGAGAACAGCACGATCATCGCCAACAAGGCACCGGCCAGGCCCAGGTAGGTGCCCAGGCCAAAATAGGTGCCGCTGCGGCGCACAGGCGTATTGCCCGGGGTATCGAGGGGTGTGGTTTTCATGGGGCCATCCTGGGCGCTGCCTCGTGCAGCAACGCGTCACGTTTCTGGTAGCCGGCGAAGGCCGCGGCGAGCAATTGGTCTTGGCTCCAGCGCTCGCGATCGAAGGTGTCGACCAGGCGGCCGGCGGACAGCACGGCGATGCGGTCGCAGATCAGCATCAGCTCGCGCAGGTCGCTGGAAACCACCACCAAGGCCTTGCCCTGGCGCGCCAGCTCCGCCAGCAGGCCATAGATGTCGAACTTGGCGCCCACGTCGATGCCGCGGGTGGGCTCGTCGAACAACAGCACCTGGCAGTCGCGCTCCAGCCAACGGCCGATCACCACCTTCTGCTGGTTGCCGCCGGACAGCTCACCCACCGCCTGCGCGGGGCTCGCGCTGCGGATGCGCATGGCGTTGATCTGCCGCTCGGCCAGGGCGCGCTCGGCGTCGGTGTCGAGAATGCCGGCGCGGGACACGGCGCCCAAGTTGCCCAAGGCGATGTTGGCGCTGATCGACTGGCTCAGCAGCAGGCCTTCGCCCTTACGGTCTTCGGTGATCAGGGCAATGCCGGCGCCCACGGCAGCCTTCGGGGAGTCCACCTGCACGCGCCGCAACGGCTGGCCAAGCTCGATATGGCCGCTGTCGGCGCGGTCGGCACCGTAAATCAGCCGCAGCAGTTCGGTGCGCCCGGCACCGATCAGCCCGGAGATGCCGAAGATCTCCCCTGCCCTGACTTGGAACGCCACGTCACGCACCTTGTCACCACGGCTCAGGCCCTGGACCTTGAGCAGCGTCTGGCCGATTTGCCGACGCCCCAGGTCGATGTGCTCGCCCAGCTCGCGCCCGACCATCAGGTTGACCAGCTCGGCCGCGGTGTAGCGCTGGATCGGCTCGACGCACACCAGCTTGCCATCGCGCAGCACGGCAATGCGCTGGGCCACGCGCTGCAGCTCCTCCAGGCGATGGGAGATGTACACGATGGCCACGCCGCGCTGGCGCAGGCGCTCGATCTGGGTGAACAGCAGCTCCACCTCGCGAGCGGTGAGCATGGCCGTGGGTTCGTCGAAGATCAGTACACGGCAGTCGCCGATCAGGTTGCGGGCGATCTCGACCATCTGCTGGTGGCCGATGCCCAATTCGCCGACCGGCGTGTCCGGGTCGATGGCATCGAGCCCGACCTGGGCCATAGCCGCCGTGGCCAGCTGGCGCAGGCGCCTGTGGCTGATCCAACCGAAGCGGCTGGGCAGGTTGTCGAGGAACAGATTCTCGGCCACGGTCAGGGTCGGCAGCAGGTTCAGCTCCTGCATGACCATGCGCACCCCCAGGCGCTCGGCCTCGCTGCGGCTGGCGGGGGCATAAGGCTGGCCACGGTAGTGCATGTGCCCGACCGTCGGGGTTTCCAGGCCGCTGATGAGCTTGGACAAGGTACTTTTGCCGGCGCCGTTCTCGCCGGTCAGCGCCAGCACTTCGCCCGCGCGCAGCTCCAGGGTCACCTCGCCGAGCACCGGCTGGGTGTAGGTCTTGCCCAGGCCGCTGACGGCGAGGGTGGCTTGATTGGCCGAGGCTGACATGGCCGACGCTCCTGCCTGGTTCAGGGTTGGGTGACCAGTTCGACCGGCGTCTGGATGACGTTGTCGGCATCTACCGCCGGCTTCTCGCCCTTGAGCATCTGCAGAGCCGCCTGGATGCCGAACACGGCCTGGTCGGCGCCATGCTGCTCGAGGGTGGCGAGCACGCGGCCATCCTTGAGCATAGGCTTGATGGCGCGGATGTTGTCGTAGCCCACCACCTGCACCTGGCCGGTCTTGCCGGCGGCGCGCACGGCCGAGACGGCGCCCAGGGCCATGCTGTCGTTGCCGGCCAGCAGCGCCTTGAGATCGGGGTATTCGTTGAGCATGGCCGCGGCCACGGCATTGCCCTTGTCGATCTCCCAATTGCCCGACTGCACCGAGACCACCTTCATCTGCGCAGCGTCCATGGCATCCTTAAAGCCGGCGGTGCGCTGCTGGGCGTTGGTGGTGGTGGGCACGCCTTCGATGATGCCGACCTGATCGCCCGCCTTGAGCTTTTGCTGGGCCAGGTAGTCACCGACCAGGCGAGCGCCCTTGCGGTTGTCGGGGCCGACGAAGGGCACGCTGATGCCCTTGCTCTCGAGCACATCCGGGTCCAGGCGGTTATCGATGTTGACCACGGTGATGCCGGCGTCCATGGCCTTCTTCACCACCGGCACCAAGGCCTTGGAGTCGGCCGGGGCGATGACCAGGGCGTTGACGCCCGAGACGATCATCTGCTCGACGATGCGGATCTGGTTACCGGTGTCGGACTCGTCTTTGATGCCATTGGCCACCAGATCGAAATCGTTAGGGTGTTGTTGCTGGTAGGCTTTGGCGCCGTCTTCCATGGTCCTGAAGAACTCGTTGGCCAGGGACTTCATCACCAAAGCGACCTTCGGCTTGTCTTCGGCATGGGCGGCGGACAAGGGCAGCGCGAGGGAAAGCGTGGAGAGCACAGCCAGGGCCAGGACGCGGCCGGGGAATGGCAGTTTCATGGAGTTGACTCCGAATCTTGTGGTTTTTATCGGATCGCAAACGTTTGCGTTGAATCACTATGGAAACAAGACCTGCTTTTGTCAAACCCACTATGCGGTTCGGCCTGGGCCACGTACGTCGGGATTATCCGGAATATTTCCGAAAAACCGAACACCTTTTCCTACGCTTGTTCGGTATTCCGAATGGAATGCACCTCCTTGTAGGAGCGACCTTGTGCCGCGATGGGCTGCGCCGCAGCCCTACAAGCCGTGTCGAACGCAGGTCCTGGAGTCACTGCGCAACCCATTGCACCACATGGCCCCGCCTGCACATCAAGCTGGTACGAAACATGCCTGACAGCCTGTGCGATACAGCGACCATCTCACTAGGAAGAGAGAGAACAATAACGATGAATGCTGCACTTAAAACCTTCGCCCCCAGCGCACTCGCCCTGCTGCTGGTCCTGCCTTCCACCGTGTCTGCCAAGGAAGCCGAAACCCAGCAGAAGTTGGCCAACGTGGTCATCCTCGCCACCGGCGGCACCATTGCTGGAGCCGGCGCCAGCGCTGCCAACAGTGCCACCTATCAGGCCGCCAAGCTGGGCGTCGACAAGCTGATCGCCGGCGTGCCGGAGCTGGCCGACCTGGCCAACGTACGCGGCGAGCAGGTGATGCAGATCGCCTCCGAGAGCATCTCCAACGACGACCTGCTCAAGCTGGGCAAGCGCGTTGCGGAATTGGCCGATAGCAAGGACGTCGATGGCATCGTGATCACCCACGGTACCGACACCCTGGAAGAGACCGCCTACTTCCTCAACCTGGTGGAGAAGACCGACAAGCCGATCGTGGTGGTCGGCTCCATGCGCCCGGGCACTGCCATGTCCGCCGACGGCATGCTCAACCTATACAACGCCGTGGCCGTGGCCAGCGACAAGCAGTCCCGCGGCAAGGGCGTGCTGGTGACCATGAATGACGAGATCCAGTCCGGCCGTGACGTGAGCAAGTCGGTCAACATCAAGACCGAAGCTTTCAAGAGCGCCTGGGGCCCGATGGGCATGGTGGTGGAAGGCAAATCGTACTGGTTCCGCCTGCCGGCCAAGCGCCACACCGTCAACTCCGAGTTCGACATCAAGCAGATCAGCAGCTTGCCGCAGGTGGACATCGCCTATGGCTACGGCAACGTGACCGACACGGCCTACAAGGCGCTGGCGCAGAACGGTGCCAAGGCGCTGATCCATGCCGGTACCGGCAATGGCTCGGTGTCCTCGCGCGTGGTGCCGGCCTTGCAGGAGCTGCGCAAGAACGGCGTGCAGATCATTCGTTCCTCCCACGTGAACCAGGGCGGTTTCGTACTGCGCAATGCCGAGCAGCCTGATGACAAGAACGACTGGGTCGTGGCCCATGACCTGAACCCGCAGAAGGCGCGCATCCTGGCCATGGTCGCGATGACCAAGACCCAGGACAGTAAGGAACTGCAGCGGATCTTCTGGGAATACTGATCCTCGCAAGGCCTGGCCGGTGTGCATGGCATGCCGGCCAATCGCGGGACAAGCCCACTCTCATAGAACAACTCATAACTATTTGATTTTGCGGGACTTGTGGGAGCGGGCTTGTCCCGCGATTGGGCCGGGCCGATATCACCGTCGCCTGGCAAGGGCTTCGCCCTTGATCGCGGGCAAGCCCGCACACAGGGGGGCGGCGCTAGCCGCTTGTTCTCTGCGCGACAGCGCAGCCCGAAGGGCTGGGTAAATCTCCCACGGGCGTAGCGTCACGCTTCTTGTGGGAACCAACCGCTCTACCACGGTCATATAGGCTTTTCACCTTACACGCTGTTGCGAAAATGCCTACAGTGAAATACTGTATGCGCATACAGCAAAACAAGGAAAAGCCCCGTGGCCAGTACCTCTGCAGCAACCCTCAGCAGCTATGAACAACTGGGTATCCGTATCCAGAAGATCATCAACAGCCCCATCGCCCAGCGCAGCCGCGCCGCCTTGATCTTCCGCCTGGAGCACGAGTCCCCCGACGATTGGGAAACCTTGCTCGAGGAGATCGCCGAGAACGACAACGTCACCCTCGCCCACCGCGACGACGGCGGCGTGCAGATCTTCTGGACCGTGCCCAAGGAAGACTGACCCCGCATGAGAGTTTCGCTTTTCGCTGTCGCTTGCCTGCTGTTCACCGCCACCACCGCCCACGCCGATGCACCACGCACCTTCCAGGAAGCCAAGAAGGTCGCGTGGCGGCTGTACGCGCCGCAGTCCACGGAGTTCTATTGCGGCTGCAAATACAAGGGCAACAAGGTCGACCTGGCCTCCTGCGGCTACACCCCACGCAAGAATGCCCAGCGCGCCTCGCGCATCGAGTGGGAGCACATCGTGCCGGCCTGGCACATCGGCCACCAGCGCCAATGCTGGCAGAACGGCGGGCGCAAGAACTGCTCGCGCCATGACGAGGTGTACAAGCGCGCCGAGGCCGACCTGCACAACCTGGTGCCGAGCATCGGCGAGGTCAATGGCGATCGCAGCAACTACAGCTTCGGCTGGCTGCCCCAGCAGCACGGCCAATACGGCAGTTGCCTGACCCAGGTGGACTTCAAGGCCAAGAAGGTGATGCCGCGCCCGTCGATTCGCGGGATGATCGCGCGCACCTACTTCTACATGAGCAAGACTTACAACCTGCGCCTGTCCAAGCAGGACCGGCAGCTGTTCAACGCCTGGAACAAGACCTACCCGCCACAGCCCTGGGAACTGCAACGCAACCAGCGGGTGGCCTGCGTGATGGGCCACGGCAACGAGTTCGTCGGGCCGGTGAACCTCAAGGCCTGCGGTTGAGCCTCAGGCCAGCGTCTGCAGGTAGGCGCTGGCCTGCTGGTAGCGGCTTAGCCGGGCCAGGTCGGCCGGGCCCGGACATGGGATGCGCGACAGGTCGCTGTTGTCGGCAAGGTCGGCCAGCTTGACCTGCCGCGCCAGCGGGTCGACGCCCAGGCGCATGACGAAAGCCTCGTAGCTTTCCCCGTCGCGCCGGCTCAGGGCCAGCACAGCGGCGAGGATCTTCAGGGGGAACCCTTCGCGGGCGAGGTCCGAGAGGGTCACAGGGGTGTCTTCGAGTACGTCGTGCAGCACCGCGACGATCCGCTGTTCCGGTGTGGTGACCCGCGCCATCACCCGCAACGGGTGGAGGATATAGGCCACCCCCCCCTTATCGAACTGCCCTTCGTGGGCCTTGGTCGCCACGGCAATGGCCCGTTCCAGCGTAGACATGAGCCCCTCCCCCTCTGCAGCCTGCCTTGCCTACAAGCATAGCTGCACAATCCTGCCTATCCTTGTGCACGCCTCTGCGAGAAATATCCCGCCCCTCGGGCAAATGCCGGTCAGTCAAGCTATTGGGGCTGCTATGCAGCCCATCGCGGCACAAGGCCGCTCCTACAGAAATCACGCAAAAATGGCGGTTTTCCCGTAGGAGCGGCCTTGTGCCGCGATGGGGCGCGTAGCGGCCCCAACTGTTTAACTAACCGGCATTACCCCTCGGGCTACCCTGCCGTCGCGGCTGCGGCGCACCCTCCGTTCATCAGCGCTTGGCACCATGCTGGATGACGATCGAGTCGGTGCCCAGCCGCGCCATGACGTCCGCCTTGCGTGCCTCGGCCTCGGCCTTGGTGGGGAACGGCCCCATCAGCACCACCGGCTTGCCGTCACGGTACTCCACCGACGACGGGATACCCTTCTCGATCAGGCGTGCGGTCATGTCGCTCAGCGCCCCCATGTTGGCGCCTTGGATCACCTCCACGTCCCAGCCTTCCGGGGCCGGCTGGTCGGCCAATGCATCGGCGCGACGCTGCAGGTCGGCGCCGCCACATACCTCGCGGATACGCAGGTTATTGCCGGTTTCGTCGACGATGATTTCGTACTGGCCGTCGTGCTTGATCGCGACATAGCTGCGGTAGGCCTCGTATTGCCCGGCGTCGTCCTTGCCACGGACCTGGCCGCAGATGGAGCCTTGGGTGTCGATCCGTACGTTGGCGAACTTGGCCGTCTTGGGGTTTTGCAGGTATTCGGCGACCTGCTTGTGTACACCCTCGACCTCGTTCTCACAGCCGGCCAGGGCCAGCACTGCCATTACCACCGCCAGTTTGCGCACGCGTCTATCTCCTGATTCGAAGGGGCCGATTCTAGCATGACCACCGTCCCCCACCAGGGTGTCGGTGTCGCAGGGCGCACGGGGGGGATTCGAATTCCAACTGCGGGCAATGCCGATAATTAATTTCTGACGACGGCGTTCTTTCCCTAGTATGTGCCAGCGCTTCATCGCCCTGAGCTGCCCATGAGTTTCGCCTTGTTCTCCTTCAAACAGACCGCCCTGTCGCCGCCCGGTGCAGGGGTACCCAAACCACAACGGCTGGTCGCCGTCATCGCGATCATGCTCAACATCGCCATGGCCAATCTGGAAACGGCGATCGCCAACACCGCCCTGCCGACCATCGCCGCCGACCTGGGCACGACCGATGCGCAGTCGATCTGGGTGGTGAGCATCTATCACCTGGCCATGATCGCGGCCCTGCTGCCCCTGGCCTCGTTGGGCGACATCATCGGCTACCGGCGCATTTCCATGGCCGGGCTGGTGCTGTTCATCCTGGCCTCGCTGCTCTGTGGCCTGGCGCCTTCGTTCGAGTGGCTGCTGGTCGGCCGCCTGGTGCAAGGCCTGAGCGCCGCCGGGATCCTCGGCGTCGGCGTGGCGATGACACGTTTCGTGTTCCCCAACCACATGCTCGGCCGCGGCATGGGCGTCAACGCTCTGGTGGTGGGGGCATCCCTGGCGGCCGGGCCAAGCGTGGCGTCACTGATTCTCAGCGTGGCCAGCTGGCACTGGTTGTTCTTGATCAATGTGCCCCTGGGGCTGGTCGGGGTGTTTCTCGGCCTGCGCTCCCTGCCGCCCACGCCCACCTGCGGGCGATCGTTCGACTGGATAGCTGCCGGGCTGTGCGGGCTGTCTCTCGCTGCCCTGGTATATGCCATCAATGGCTTGGCCCAGGGCGTGTCGTGGAACATGACGCTGGGCTGTGCGGTAGTGGCCGGGATCGGCCTGTATCTGCTGTTCAGGCGCCAATCCGGCAACCCTGCGCCTTTGCTAGCGCTGGACCTGCTGCGCCAGCCGCGCTATGCACTGTCGGCAGCCAGTGCCGGCGCGTCGCTCACGGCCCAAAGCCTGGCGTTCGTCGCCCTGCCCTTTTTGCTGCAGCACCGGCTCGGGTTTTCTCAGGTCGAGACCGGCTTTCTGATCACCCCGTGGCCCGCCATGGCCGCGCTCATGGCGCCCATCGCCGGACGCCTGTCAGACCGCTACGCGACCGGCAGCCTGACTGCGTTGGGCATGGCGATCCTGGGTCTCGGCCTGGTGCTACTGTGCACCTTGCCACCTGAGGCCGAGCGCTGGGACATCGCCCTGCGCATGGCCGTGTGCGGTGCGGGGTTCGGCTTTTTCCAATCGCCCAACATGCGCGACATGATCGCCTCGATCCCGGCCGCGCGCAGCGGCGGCGCGGGCGGCCTGTCGAGTACGATACGCATGCTCGGGCAAGTATTGGGAGCCGCGTTGGTGGCGGGTTTCTTCCAGGTGTATTCAGCCCGAGGCGCCTCCATGGCCCTCTGGACCGGTGTGGCATTCGCCGCCCTGGCCTGCATGGCGAACCTATGGAAGCTTGCAGGTTCTTGTGAGGGATCACCCAGTGCTGTCGCAAAGAGAGTAAGCGGCTAGCGCTGATCCCCTGTGGAAGCGGCGGTCCGACTTGTCCCGCGATTGGGGCGAGCCCGATATCACATCACCTGGCAAGCGCTTTGCCCTTGATCGCGGGACAAGCCCGCACACAGGCAACCCACCATTTGGCAAGCCTTGCGTGATCCTGTAGGAGCGGCCTTGTGCCGCGATGGGGCGCGTAGCGGCCCCAATTATTAAGGCAGAAGCCTTGCGTATGTGGGTGCCAGGCATGGAGCCTGGCAAGCGGCGCAGCGGCAGCGCTGCCAGAAGGCTGAGTGAGTCAGTTACCCGCCAACGCCCGGGTGATGGTCTCCACGTTCAGGCGATACATCCCCAGATAGCTGCTGGCAGGCCCTTCGGCTGCAAGCGCATCGGAGTGCAGCGTGCCGCCGATCCCCGCGCCCGTCTCGTCGGCGATCTGCTGCAACAGACGTGGGTCTTTGATGTTCTCTACGAAAACCGCCTTGATGCCCTCTTTGCGAATCAGCGTGATCAAGTCGGCGACTTCCCGTGCCGAAGCCTCACGCTCGGTGGACAGCCCCTGCGGCGCGACGAAGGTGATGCCATAGGCTTGCCCGAGGTAGCCGAACGCATCGTGAGAGGTGACGATCTTGCGGTTGCCGGGCGGCAGTGCCGCGAAGCGCTGGCCCACTCCGAGCAGCAGCGCATCGATCTGCTTCGTATAGGCCGCCAGGTTCGCGCGGTAGTCCTGCGCATGGCCAGGGTCCACCTGCTCCAACGCCTTGGCGATGTTGCTGGCGTAGAGCTTGGCATTGGCCAGGCTGTTCCAGGCATGGGGGTCGGTCACCGCATGGCCGTCTTCCTCCAGGGTACGTGGGATGACCCCTTGGCTGGCGCGGATCACCTTGGCCCGGGTGTCGCTGCTGCTGACCAGGCGCTCCAACCACGGCTCGAAATGCAGGCCGTTCTCGATGACCAGGTCGGCAGTTGCGACATGTCTGGCATCGTCGGGAGTCGTTTCGTACACATGCGCATCACTGTCGGGGCCCACGAGGTTGGTGATCAGGACATGCCCTGCTCCCACATGCTGTGTGATGTCGGCAAGGATGCTGAAACTGGTGACGACCTTGACCCGCTCGCCGGCAGACAACACCGGCGAAAGCAGCAGGATGATCAGAAAGAGCGATAGGCGCATACAGGTTCCTCAATGAACGACCGGTGAATAATGGCGACGCAACAGGCCATGCACCGGCCCGCACATCACCGACAACAGGTACGCGCCCCCAGCCATAACCACGATTGCCGGGCCACTGGGCAGCGAAACGTAGAAGGAAAGCAACAGCCCCAGCCACACCGAGGCCATGCCGATCACCGCCGCGATGGCGATCAACCGAGGCAGGCTCTGGCTCCAGAAGCGTGCGGCGATGGCCGGCAGCATCATCAGGCCCACCACCATCAATGCCCCGATGGCCTGGAAACCGACCACCAGGTTGAGCACCACCAACCCCAGAAACAGCCCATGGGCCAGGGCGCCATGACGGCTGACAGTGCGCAGGAACACCGGGTCGAGGCTATCGAGCAGCAACGGGCGGTAGATCACGGCGAACAGCACGAGGCTGCCGGCCGCCACGCTGTACATGACCTGCAAGGTCGCTTCGTTGACGGCCAGTGCCGAGCCGAACAGCAACCCGAGCAAGTCCAGACGCTTGCCGGCCAAGCCCAGCAGAAGCACGCCCGAAGCCAGAGAGATCGGGTAGACCGCTGCCAGGCTGGCGTCCTCGCGCAGGCCTGTGTGCCGGCTGACCAAAGCCGAAAAGCCCGCCACCGCCAGACCGGCCAGGAGCCCGCCGAGGGTCATCGTCAGCACCGACAAACCGGCCAGCCAGAAGCCCAGCGCCGCGCCCGGCAGGATGCCGTGGGAAATCGCATCGCCAATCAGGCTCATGCGTCGCACCACCAAGAACACCCCGAGCGGCGCGACGCTCACCGCCAATGTCAGGCCACCGAGCAATGCGCGGCGCATGAAGGCGAGTTCGGCGAAGGGCTGCCACAGTAGATCGATCATTCAACCCACCTGGGCCAGGCCGGGCTGGGCAATCAGCGCACGGCTCGGCCCATGCCGGCAGCCTTGCCGGTCGATCACCAGGCAGTGCTCCACCGACGCCCGCACCCGGGCCAGGTCGTGGCTGACGACGACAAGCGTGCAACCGGCCTTGTGCCAGGCCTCGATGTGCCGCCAGAGCAAGGCCTGGCCGTTGTCGTCGAGCGCCGCATCGGGCTCGTCGAGCAGCACCAGGGAAGGATTGGTCAGGCTCAGCCTGGCCAGCAAGGCACGTTGCAGCTCGCCACCGGAAAGCGCCTGCAAAGGCCGGGACTGAAGCTGGCCGAGGTCCCACGCCTCCAGCACTTGCTCGAGCTGGCGCCTGCGCTGCGACCGGGTGATGCGTTGCCCCCAGAAACCGCCGCTGACCAGCCCGGCCAGGTCGATGGGAAACTGCCGATCGATAGCCGATTGCTGGACGAGGTAGCCGATCCCCCCATCGCCTGCAAGGGAGACGTGTATGCGGCCGGACAATGGCACCTGCAGCCCCGCGATCACTTTCAACAGGCTGCTTTTGCCACTACCGTTCGCGCCCACTACGGCCGTGAGGCTGCCGGCGGGCAGCTTCAGATTGAGTCGCGGGGTCAGCGGCCGGTTGGCGGCGCCCCATTGCAGGTCTTGGCACAGGATCACAGATGAAGTCCCGAGAAAGAACAAGGAATAGCCACGACGGCATGGCCGCCGATAACAATATGTTATGTTATAACAATATTCAATGAGATTTCTTTCACGGTTTGGTCTTGAGGCTGGCAACAGACAATCGGGCCTTTGCGTGCATATCGGCTGCACTGGGGCTGCTACGCAGCCCATCGCCGGCAAGCCGGCTCCCACAAATAACGCGTCAGCCTTGAGGGCAGCGCTGTCCCTGTGGGAGCCGGCTTGCCGGCGATGGAACGGAGGATCAGCTCGCAGCCAGCGCCGAGAGCCAACGGCTATCCCGGGGAGAAGGACGACGATGCAGACGCTGATCCAGCAATGCCCTGGCCTTTTGCGTTTGACCGGCACGCATCAACGAGACCAGCAGCGTGTCCTGGACGATCTCCCGCTGCGCGCCGCTGCCACCAATTCGCACCACGTCATGGGTTACCGGTTCCAGGATGCGTGCACACTGGGCATATCGGCCTTCAGCGAACGCCTGGACGGCGTGACAAAGCGCGGGCACCACCGGCCCTGCCCGCAGTTTCCCGTCGCGTACCAAAGCCGTCAGCGCCGCCGCGCGCTGCTGCAGCGATTGCTGGTCACCCGTGGCTGCAGCGAGCATCGCCATGTGGAAGTCGACGAATGGGACGCCTGGTTGCCTGAAGTGATTCGATGCATGCCGCGCGGCGTCCGCCCACAGGTGAGCCGGCACTTCGTGTCCATACGCCTGCAGACGCCAGAGGAAGGAAGAGGTGTCACTGATCACGTTGATCGGCAGGCCGGTCGCGACGCCAGGCGCAACATGTTCGGCATAGATGCCAAGGGCGGTCTCCAGGTCATCCCGCTCCAAGGCAACCAGCGCCCCATGCCAGGCAATGTGGTTGTGCAGCGTGCCGCTGCGGTCATAGCCTGGCAGCCAGTCCTCGATCAGTTCGTCTGCCTCGTCGTTGGCACCCGCCTCGTACAGGACGTGCGCGAGCGCATGTACACCATTGACGTTGTTTCGGCGCAGTTCCAGCGAACGTTGGGTGAGAGTACGGCCCAATGCGACATTGCCATTTTCACCATGCGCCCAGCCACGGCAGGTAAGGAACCACCAATCGTTTTCGGGAAAGTGGTGCGCATGGCGCTCGCAGAGATCGACCCGCGCCTGATCATGGCCAGCCATCCCGGAAAATGCGAACAGTCCGAATGCCCCCAGGGGTAACGCCATGATCAGAACGTCGAGAGGCCAGCGGTCCAGGTGCTGCAAGGCACTGGCCAATGCCTTTGCCGGCTCGCCATGGATCACGTACGAAAGCGTCTGTACATGGCTGCGCTCACGTTCGCTGCCATTGACCTGGGCCAGCTCGGCGGCCTTTGCAATCTTGGCCTTGGCCTGCGCCGCTTCGTTACGGATGGCGTGAAAGCGGGCACGAGCCGCATAGGCCAACGCAAAGTCAGGATCGGCCGCGATGGCCTGGTCCAGGGTCTGCCCCACGTCGGTCCACAGTGAAAGCAACAGGTCCACACCCGTCCTATAACGCTCAGCCGCTGCCTCGCAGGTGGTCGAAAGGGGCAGATCGTAACGGTCGGCACAGGCCATGGGGATTGCAACTCCTTGAAGATCGAGGCATAGATATCCAGGTCGCATTCTTGGCTTCATTGACTAACCAATTACTTAGCGTTAGAAGAGTCCAGCACTACCGCTAGGTAGAGCCATCCTTCATAGATGCGGATGTAAGTAATATCTGTTACCCAGACTTTGTTCGGCTTACTGACTTTGAACAACCGCGCGAGGTGGTTGGCCGACAATTGGCTTTGCCGACACCCGGAAATAGCCGATCACTGACTCGCCGTTCCATATGGCCTCTGCCCGACGGCGCTACCGGCCAGTTGCGGGCAACAAGCAGTTAGTTCAAGCCCATGTGCCTGCCGGTATAGAAGATATGGCCTAGACAGTAGCGGCTATTGTACCTTTCGAAACTCTCGCAGAACCTTAGTGCAGTTAGCCGATACCCATAGACGATGGTGCGAAAATTCGCGTGACAATAGGATTTGCGAACCGGTGCTCCGGCTACCTCGTGATAATCCTGTGAGCTTTGCGAGACCTGGTCCCCCGGTCCTCATTCGCCGCAGGAGCGGTAACCAGACGAGAGTTTTCACCATGACCGACGAGACAAAAGGAACCTCCCGCCGCGCCATAATGGGCGCCGGCGTGGCAGCTGCAGCAGTTGCGGTAGCAGCCCCAGTCTTAGCAAGCCAAGTGGGTAGCAGTCAGGCCAAGGTTAGTGGGCGTAATGAGCGAGGGTCGAGCTATCTCACACTTCGCGATGGCACTGAGCTGTTCTATAAGGACTGGGGCAGCGGTCAGCCCATAGTCTTTCATCACGGATGGCCGCTGTCCGGGGACGACTGGGACAACCAGATGTTGTTCTTCCTCAGCAAGGGCTACCGTGTGATTGCTCATGACCGACGTGGTCACGGTCGCTCCTCGCAAACGGTGCAAGGCAACGACATGGACACCTACGCCGCCGACGTGGCGGAACTGGCGGAGCATTTGAACCTGAAGAATACCGTGCACATCGGCCACTCCACCGGGGGTGGCGAGGTCGCCCGCTATGTCGCACGCCATGGCGCTGGCCGCGTCGTCAAGGCGGTGCTGATCGGCGCCGTGCCACCGATCATGCTAAAAACCGAGAAGAACCCCGGCGGCTTGCCACTGAAGGTATTCGATGGTTTCCGCGAAGCACTTGCCGCCAACCGGTCGAATTTCTACCGCGACGTAGCGGCGGGCCCCTTCTATGGTTTCAACAGGCCGGGAGCCCAGGTCACGCAAGCGGTAATCGACAACTGGTGGCGGCAGGGTATGAATGGCGGTGCCAAGGCCCATTACGACTGCATCGCAGCCTTTTCGGAAACCGACTTCACCGAGGACCTCAAGCAGATTCCCGTACCGACGCTGGTGCTACATGGTGAAGACGACCAGATCGTCCCCATCGACGACTCCGCGCGCCTTTCGATCAAGCTGCTGCGCCACGGCACCCTGAAAACCTACCCCGGCTTGCCCCACGGCATGTGCACCACCGACGCCGACACCATCAACGCGGACCTGCTGGCCTTCATCAAAAGCTGACAGCGGCATAACGCAAAAGGCCCGGTGCGTTCGCACCGGGCCTTTTTCGGTTCAGAGCTGCGACAAACCACCATCGACACACAGATCGACGCCGGTGATGAAACTGCTATCGTCGGATGCGAGGAACAGCGCCGCGCTCGCCAATTCTTCGGGGCGGCCAAGACGCCCCAGCGGAATAAGCCCCGACAGCTGCTTTTCGAAAGTATCGAACTGCGCCTCGCCGATGCCCATCTTGCCGATGATCGGGGTCAGCACCGGGCCGGGGCTCAGACAGTTGACGCGGATGTTGCGGCCTTTGAGTTCCGCCGCCCAGCTGCGGGCGAAGGAGCGCACCGCCGCCTTGGTCGCTGCATAGACCACGTGGGCTTCCAGTGCCTTCAGGTGGGCGATGGACGACACCAGCACGATGGAGCCGCCGTCGCTCAGCAGCGGCAGCGCTTTCTGGATGGTGTAAAAGACACCCTTGACGTTGATGTCGAACTGCTCGTCGAACTGCTGTTCGTCAACCTGATCACCCGGCGCCGTGCGAATGATGCCGGCATTAGCGACCAGCACGTCGAGGCGGCCGAAGCGCTCGCCCACCTCTTGGTACAGCGCGTCCAGATCCGCCAGCCGGCTGGCGTCCGCGCAGATACCAACGGCGCTTTCACCGATGAGGCCTACCGCTTCCTCCAGCGCATCCCGGCGGCGTCCGGTGATGACCACTTCGGCGCCTTCCAGGGCAAATCGTTGTGCGGTGGCCAGACCGATACCACTATTGCCGCCCGTAACCAGGGCGACTTTGTTGCTTAGCTTTCCCATCATCTCTCCAACGTGGCTTGTGAATGAGCTCGTTCGGGAGGTCGCAGATCGGGAGCACGCATCAGGCTATCGTGAAGGGGCAGATAACGCTCGATCTTTTCCGCCAGGCGCTCGCGGCGCTCGGCAAGTTGCACCTGAAGTGCATTCAGCGCTGCCAGTTTTTCCAGGTGCTGCTGCAGGCAGGCAAGGAAGCCTTCGCTATCTTCCTCCTCCTCCAGATACTGCAGCAAGCCGCGGATCTGCCGGGTACTGAAGCCGCATTCGAGCAACTCGCGAACCCACAGCACGCGCTGTACCATGGACGAGGCATAGTCGCGATAACCATTGTCCAGCCGCGACGACTCGATCAGTTGCCGCGACTCGTAATGGCGCAGCGCCCGTGTACTGACGCCGGCGCGCAAGGCCAGCTCTCCGATTTGCATGTTAACCTCCGATGGAAGAACTCTGGGGGCTTGACGCTAGTGTCAAGGTCAAGCCCCCTTTGGCTTTTTCAGGCGTCTTTTACGGGATGCACAGGCAAGGTGAACTGCACCACCGCACCACGCGGCTGATTGGCGCTGGCCCAGAGTCGGCCACCATGGCTGTCTATGATCGAGCGGCAGATCGACAGGCCCATGCCCATACCGGTGGCCTTGGTGGTGTAGAACGGGGCGAAGAGCAGGTCCGCATTGCTCTCGGCGAATCCCGGCCCGCTGTCGCACACCCTCACTCGCACACCATTTTTGTCGTACTCGGAGCTGACCAGCAGGTGGCGCTCGCCGGCGGGCACACTGCCCATGGCTTCCAGGGCATTGACGATCAGGTTGAGCATCACCTGCTGCAGCTCGACCCGGTCGCCCTCCACTTCCGGCAGGCCGTCGGCGAGTCTGACGCACACCACGGCGCCGCACTTGGCCGCCTCGCCACGGGTAAACTCGATCATCTCGCGCAGCGCCGCACTGACGTCCACGGGTTGCTTCTGCGGCGGGGTCTTGCGGATCAGCTGGCGGATGCGTCCCAGCACCTCGGCGGCTCGGTTGGCGTCCTTGATGATGCGCCCAAGCACTTGGCTGACCTCGCCCAGCTCCGGCGGCTGCGCACTCAGCCAGCGCAAGGCAGCATTGGCATTGGTCACCGTGGCGGCAATCGGCTGGTTCACCTCGTGGGCGATGGACGCCGCCAGTTGGCCCATGGTCGCCACGCGGTTGGCGTGTGCCAGTTCCGTCTGCACCTCGCGATAGCGCCGTTCGCCCTCGCGCACGCGCTCCTCGGCCTGCTTGCGCTCGGTAAGATCGAGCACGAAGGCCACGCCCTCCTGCAGGCTGGCTTCGAAGGCCGCCAGGCCGACGATCACCGGCACGCGGCTGCCATCCTTGCGGATATATTCCTTCTCGAAGGGCTGCGCATGCCCGGTTCGAATGGCCGTGGCGAGATGCGCCTGACTCAACGCCAGAGATTCCGGTGGCGTTATGTCATGCCAGCGCACGCGGCCGGAAAGCAGGTCGTCACGCTCGTAGCCGACCATGCGCAGAAAGGCGTCGTTGGCTTCGGCTATCTCGCCTCCGGCGCCCCAGACGATGATGCCGATGATATTGGCGTCCACCAACCGGCGAATCTTCGCCTCGCGCTCGGCGGCGTCGCGATACAGGCGCGCGTTCTCCAGCGATGTCGCCGCCTGTGAGGCCAGCAGTCGCAGCACGGCAATCCGCGTCGGGCTGAACACGCCGGCCGAGAGGTTGTTCTCCAGGTACAGCGCGCCGGTGAGCTTGGCCTGGTTCATCAGCGGCATGCAGAGAATCGAACGCGCGCTGTGCTGGCGGACATAGGGGTCGGTGGTGAGGGCCGGCTCGGCCATAGCGTCTTCCAGACACAAGCTCTCGCCGGTGCGCAGCACCTGGTAGAGCACCGTTTCGGCCAGCGCCGCCGCACTGATCGGTTCGTTGCACAGCAACATCGCGCCATCGCCGACGGTCGCCAGAGCCGCTATGCGGGGCTCGCCCGCTTCGGCGAGAACCAGCACGCCGCGCTCGGCGCCAGCCTGCTCGATGGCCGTGCGCATCACCATGTCGATCAGTTTCTCCAGGACTATTTCCCCCGAGGCGGCCTGGGACACCTTTAGTACCGTGGCCAGGTCTAGGTGTTCCACCGGGGTGGCGATGGTCGCGGTCGGGCCTGGCGCGGGCTCCTCGTTGCACAAGTAGCGATGGCGCCCCTCAAGTTGTCGCACCTTGCCGTAGGCGCCCCAGCGCAGGTAGCCGTAACGCGCGTCCTGCAGGTAGACGCGGGCGATCTTGGCCAGGCCGCGTGCACCGTAAAAGCGCCCCGCCAGCTCGTTGGCCAGCGCCTCGACCTGCACGAAGCCGTTGCCCTGAGCCTGCTGGATGGCTTCTTCGTAGAGCAGCTCGGCCTCGACCAACCGCCCTTCGACGCGGGCGATTTCTGCGCCAACCAACGTCCCCCGGCAGGCAAAGGATTCGGCGCACTGCTGCGCCCACTCCTGCAACTTCGCGTGATGTCCGGCCAGCTCCCGCAGAATGCCGGGCTGCTCACCGACCTCGATCGCATCGAAGCCGGCTGCCAGGGTCAGTGCCGCATGGAAGTGGTATTCGGCCTCCTCGGTGAAAGACTCCACTACCCACAGCAGCGCCTTCGCCCGCGCCACACAGTGCATGGCCGACGCGTGATCGCCCGCCATGCAGCGCGCCTGCAGCTTGCGTATCCAGTACTTGGCCGCTGCCAGCGCCAGGCCCGGCGTGCTGTCCAGGTGCGCTTCGAAACGCGCCTCGTCGAACAGCTCATCGTCGAAACAACCAAAGGTCGGGGTCTGCCCTCGCAGCGTGCGGATCAGCGCCAGCTGCGTGCTGATGAAATCCACCACCAGGCCGAAGCGCACCTTCTGCGCATAGGCCAGGCCCTGCCCAGCCTCCTCATGCACCTGCGCCAGCGGCTCGCCGAGGAACAGTACATCGGCGATATGGCCATTGCCGGCATAGGCGGCGTAAGCCAGGTCGCCGACGCGGTTGGCCGCGACGAAAGCCCGGCGCAGCAGTTCCCGGCACTCGCGCACCGGACGCATCCAGCGCGCCACGAACATCGAGAAGCACAGGTAGGTGCGCGCCTCATGGCGATTCAGGCCGCGCCGATCGACCAGATCGCAGCCCAGGCGGCCAAAGCGGTAGCCGGCTTCGTAATCACCGAAGCGGCGGCCAGCGACGCGCCCGACATTTGCATACAGCATGCAGGAGGCGTCGCAATTGCCCCGCTCGAGGCTCAAGCTGACAGCCTTGCAGACGGTCAGGCTGGCCAGGTTGGCGTTACTCTGCAACGCCGGGGCGAACAGCTTGCCGAGGGCATCGAGAGTGGCCAGGGACGCAGCATCCTCCATCAGCGGCAGGTCGATCAGCTGTTCGATCCTGCGCTTGCCCAGCTGCGTCCAGATCTGCTGGTATTCCACGCGCACCTGCTCGTCATCCGGGTGCGCCGACCAGTGGATGCCGACCGCCTCCAGGTAGGCCAGGCACACGGCGACCGCCCTGTCGCTGCGGTCCTGCAGCAGGCATACGTCCATCTGCAGGCAGGCGACTGCCGCCTGCTCCACCGTGGTAATGGCGCGTGGCGTCAGCGCGATGAGACGCTGGTCGGCCTGCGCCAGCTGGCCCGTAAGGAATTCGCACTCGGCACGATTGAGTTCCAAGGCGAAGCACAGGTCGTGACGGCGCTCCCAGCAGTCGCCGCTGAGCAGTTCCGCCCCAGCACCCAGGTAGGCGAGCGCCGAGCTATAGGCACTGGAAGCCTTGGCACGTTGCCCAGCCAGCAGGTTGTATTCGGCCAGTTGCTCCCGCTCAGCGCGGGCCTCGATCAGCCTGGCGCCGCGATTGAGCTGGCCGACGATCTCGAAGATCGCCTCTTCGCGCCGCTGCGCCGGGGTCTGCTCGGCCAGTAGGCGGCCGATGCGCAGGTGCGCTCCGGCACGGGCTCCCTCGGCAATCAGCGAGTATGCCGCCTCATGGATGCGGTCATGGGCGAACGCGCACGCGCCCTCCTGACGTTCCACCAATTCCTGGCGAACCGCCGGCCAGAGTATCGAGTGGACCTTCGCAGACGGCAGGTTGAGCACGGTCGCCAGGGTATCGATTTGTGCCATGTTGCCGAGACAGGCGAGCTGCTGCAGGGCCTTGAGGGTTTGCAGCGGCAGGCGCGCGAGTTTGCCGACCATGAGGTCGACGACATTGTCGGTGAAGCCCTTTTCGTGGATGCGCTCCGGTTCCCAGCGCCAGCGCCGGGCCTCGTGGTCGTAGGTCAGCAACTCTTCCTCGGCCAGCGCCTGGAGAAACTGGATGACGAAGAACGGGTTGCCCGCGGTCTTGTCCTGCACCAGCCGGGCCAGCGCGACGATACTCGGCGGCGGGCAGCGCAGGGCCTCGGCGATCAACTGCTCGATATGCGCGCGAGCCAGCGGCGCCAGGCGTATCTCATCGATGCGCACACCGGCCTGGCGGATGGCCTGCAGCTTACGCGTCAACGGATGGCTGGCGTCCACCTCGTTGTCGCGGTAGGCGCCCACCAGCATCAGGTGGCGCAGCTCCGAATGGGTCAGCAGGTCTTCCAGTAGGTCGAGGGTCGCTGCATCCAGCCATTGCAGGTCGTCGAGGAACAGCGCCAGCGGGTGATCGGCACGGGCGAACACGCCGATAAAACGGTGGAACACCAACAGGAAGCGGCGCCGGGCCTGCTGCGGCTCCAGCTCGGGTACCGCCGGCTGGTCGCCGATTATCAGCCGCAGCTCGGGAATCAGGTCGGTGATCAACCGCGCATTGGGCTCCAGCGCCTCCAGCAGCGCGCTGCGCCAGCCTTCTAGCACGTCGCCGCTCTTGCCCAGCAACGTGCGCACCAGCCCCTGAAAAGCCTGCACCAGCGTCGAGTAGGGAATGTCGCGCTTGTACTGGTCGAACTTGCCGGAAGCAAACAACCCGCGCGGCGGCACCAGCACCTTGTGCAATTCGTTGACCACCGAGGACTTGCCGATCCCGGAGTAGCCTGACACCAGCACCAGCTCGGGCGTGCTGCTGGTGACGATGCGCGCAAAGGCCTCGACCAGCACCTTGACTTCATGCTCGCGGCCATAGAGTTTCTCGGGTACCAACAGGCGGTCCGGCGTGCCCTGCTCATCAGGAGTGAAGGACATGATTTGCCCTTCTCGCTGCCAGTCAGCCAGGCATCGACGCAGGTCGTGCTCGAGGCCGGCGGCGCTCTGATAGCGCTCCTCGGCGGTCTTGGCCAGCAACTTGAGGACGATCTGCGAGAGCATCGGTGGCATGCCGGCAACCCGTTCGCCGGGCGGCAGCGGCTTGCGCGCGATGTGACAATGGACCCATTCCATCGGGTCGCTGGCGGTGAACGGTAGCGTACCGGTGAGCATCTGGTAGAGGACCACGCCGAAGGCATAGAGGTCGCTGCGCGAGTCGACGGAGCGGTTCATCCGCCCGGTCTGCTCCGGCGCCATGTAGGCCAGGGTGCCGGCGATGGTCTCTGGCGGCTCGGGCGCCTGGCGCTCGCGCGGCAACCGCGAGGCCAGGCCGAAGCCGGTCAGGCGCGCCTGGCCATCGGTGCAGTTTACCTGGATGTGATTGGGCTTGAGGTCCTTGTGCACCAGGCCGCGCTGGTGCAATTGGCGCAGCGCCACGGCGATGTCCACGGCCAGGCGCAAGCAGGTGCCGGTTTCCAGCGGTTGTCGCAGCAGGCGTGACAGCGGTTCGCCGCCGGGGTCATCGAGCAGCAGGCGGGTCTTGCCACCATCGCGGTGCAAAGCCTGCGGACGCAGTGCCCAGGCACTGTGCAGTTCGTCACGCAGGTTGTACTCATGGGCCAGCCGTTCCAGCGTGGAGGGCGAAGGATGCTCGGCGGCGGGACGCACCAGCAGCACGCTGGCGCTATCATCGCCGGCGGAGCGAGCGCGGCAGAACACCCGCTCACCGTCGTTCCACAGGATCTTCTGTTTGCTGGCCATCGGCTCGACAACCTCTAAGGGGGGTCTGCTGCCCCCGAGCGGCGGTCAGCGACTGTCTTGCAATCGGTTCAGGTCGTCCGCTGCAACGGCTCGACGCCCAGGGCCTCGGCCTTACGCACCAGATCGGCGACCGAGCGTGCGGCCAGCTTCTTCATCACCTGGCCGCGGTGCACCTTCACGGTCACCTCGCTGAGGTTGAGCTCGGCGGCGATCTGCTTGTTCATCAACCCCGCCACGACGAAGCGCAGCACTTCGCGCTCACGCAGGGTCAGCGCCTCGAACGCCTGGCGCAGCGCCGCGCCGGACTGTTCGGCCCGCAAACGCTCACCGTCCCGGACCAGGGCACTTGCCACCGCGTCGAGCATGTCCTGATCGCGGAAGGGCTTGGCCAGGAAGTCCACAGCGCCGGCCTTCATGGCCTTCACCGTCATGGCAATATCTCCGTAGCCGGTCATGAACACGATGGGCATCCGCACCCCGCTTTTCTCCATCTGCTCCTGAAAGGCCAAGCCGCTTTCGCCTCGCAGGCGCACGTCGAGAACCAGGCAACTGGGCACGTCACACCGGACAAAGGAGAGAAAGCTCTGGGTGGAATCAAAGGAGTGCACCTGCAGACCAATGGAACGCAGCAGGCCATCGAGGGCGAGGCGCATGGACTCGTCGTCATCGACCACATATACCACAGGTTCCTTCGCGTCTTGCGGCGGATTGGAATGCGCCGATGCGCTCATCTTGCCTCCTTGAGGGACCACGACACGCGCAGTGTGCAGGTCTAAAATTCTAGTCCATGATGGGGCTCACGACAAAACGCCAGCCCAGTGGTCATGGGGCCCGATGCGGTGCCCGCCGACTCTGCCATGGCGCGCACCTCGCCGCTACTGGGAGCAAGGCTAGCCTGGCGAAGCGAAGCGCCGCCAGGCCAAAAACCCCTGAATATCGGCCACGTGTGGCGCTTGACGCGCCCGGCCACGGTCTTTAATCCACCTGACCAGGCAGAACCCCGATGGCAAGCACCCTTTGTTCTTCCTTACCCGTTTCCGGCGACAACAGCGATCACTTTGGCACAACGCCCCCTGGTGAGCACCGTCGAAGGACTGTGGGTGAATACAATTCTCTGGCTGAACTCGACCTCGCCGATGTCGATACTCTGGTCGTTCCAGGGGCCCTGGACATCTGTGAAACCCTCGACGACCACGGCGAACTGGCGGCCTAGCTGAGCCAAGCGGCGCCCAGAGTGCGACGGGTTGCCTCGGTGTGCAGCGGCCCCTTCCTGCTGGCCAAGGCCGGGCTGCTTGACGGCTGCCGCGCCGCGACACGACACCCTGCAACAGCACTTCCCGGCTCAGGAGGTGGATGCCGACGCGATCTTCATCCAGCAGGGCGCGGTCTGGACGTTGGCAGGCGTCACTGCCGGCATCGACCTGGCACTAGCGTTGCCCGCGCCTGAGGTTTCGCCGACGAGGAGCGGCTGCGCAGCCAGCACTCGCGCGGGTCGGCATGACTGGTGCTACGCCAGGCCATGGAAAGGTCCGGGCTCGACAGCGGCAGCGGTGCGTATTCGGCGCGCAAGCCTGTGACCGGCGCCATCGCCTGCCCCACATAGTCGGGCACGGTGGCGAGCACGTCGCTGCCGGCCATCAGCGCCGGCAAGGCGCTGAACTGCGGCACCGCAAGCACCAGCCTGCGCTGCCGGTCATGGCTGGCCAGCGCACGATCGACATCATCGGTCACCCAGCTCAGGGCCATGGCGATGCCTTCTAGGGCTGGCCCCACGCGCTCATGGATTTCTTTGGCCCGCGCGGTGGGCTCCATGGATCTGCCGCTGCGGATGAACAGCGGGACCTCGAACATCGTGCGCAGACCCGCCTGGGTCACGTTGCGCTCTCGCATCGCTGCGCCCGCTCAATTATCCAGGCTTTCGAGGTGATGGCAGGTTATTCAGGTGAATCTTCGAGTCAGTTGTACATGGATGCAATATCGCCACGCGTTGGTTATCCGCACCAATACTTGGGTACAGTTCGTAAAAAAGGATCGCCGCAAATATCATTACCCTCAGACCGGCAGTGGTAATTTCCATACGCCGGTGTTGCCAGACTATACCTAGGTATACTTCTCCGACTTGTTCGAAGGCGTATCGTGAAAGTAAGGCCGGCACCGCCGCGAGTGCCCCACAGGATGCAACAAACGCAAATGCGCAATAAGGCTATCATTGCAATTGTCGACGACGATGAATCCCTTCGCATCGCGCTGGAAGGCCTACTGCGCGCTACCGGTTACCTGGCGCGCACTTATAGCGGCGCCCGCGAATTCCTTGATTCCGATGGCCCGCAACTGGCCAACTGCCTGATCTCCGATATCCAGATGCCTGGAATGTGTGGTGTGGCGCTCTACGAGGCTCTGCGTACCCGGGGCGTGAACATTCCGGTGATTTTCATGACGGCCTACCCTGGCGAAAGGCCACGGATCAGTGCGGACATGCCCGGCGTGATTGCCTGTTTGCCCAAACCTTTCGAAGCAGAACAGTTGCTCGACAGCATCGAAACCGCGCTCCAGCAGTACTCATGAATTTCCGACCGGGTACTGCCCGCCGAACGACAGCCAGACAATGAACTGTTCAAGTTCCATATCGATACCTTCGTATAATCCCCTTCCACACATGCGTAATTCCCAAACACCGATGTAGAAGTGCGCCAGCACTTTATTCTCCGTAGCATGGATTTACAGCGGACGACTGCAGAAAACAACGCGAGCCGCAATCTGCGCCCGCGTCAGCGTCACGCCGAACTTGAAACACGAACTTGAAGCAGTTATTTCAAGACAATTCATCCATTCGAGTCAGGAGTACATCATGAAACAGCAACTTCTGGTTATTGGCGCGGGCTTCGGTGGACTGTGGAGCGCTCTGAGCGCCGCCCGCCTGCTGGACATGCACGGCCGCAATGATGTGGAGATCACCCTGCTGGCGCCGCAGGCCGAACTGCGCATCCGCCCGCGTTTCTACGAACCCGATGTGCACAGCATGTTCGCTCCGCTGGCCGAGTTGTTCGAGGCCGTGGGCGTGTGCTTCGTCAAGGGTACCGCCGAGAGCATCGACGAGCAGACCCGCAAGGTTGGCTACCGCGACGAAACGGGCCGCACTGGCAGGCTGAGCTACGACCGCCTGGTGCTGGCCAGCGGCAGCCAGCTGTCCCGCCCGCCTGTACCGGGCCTGAAGGAATATGCCTTTGATGTCGACCAGATCGAATCGGCGGCGCGACTGGAAAGCCATCTGATGTCGCTGCGTAACAAGCCAGCCAGCCGCGCACGCAATACCGTGGTCATCGCCGGAGGCGGCTTCACCGGTATCGAGACCGCCACCGAAATGCCGGCCCGCCTGCGCGCGGTGCTGGGCGAAGACCAGGATGTACGGGTGATCATCGTTGATCGCGGCGAACGCATCGGTGCGGTGATGGGCGATGGCATCCGTCCGTCCATCATCGAAGCCTCCGACAGCCTGGGGATCGAATGGATTACCGGTGCCACGGTCTCCGCCGTAGACGCCAACGGCGTCACCCTCGCCGATGGCCGCCACATCGAGAGCCACACGGTTATCTGGACTGTCGGCTTCCGCGCCAGTCCACTGACCGAACAACTGAATGCCGAGCGCGACGGCCAGGGCCGCCTGCACGTGGACGGCAACCTCAAGGTACGCGGGCTGAACAACGTCTTCGCCGCGGGCGACGTGGCCTACGCGGCCACTGACGAGATCGGCAACTTCGCAGTGATGTCCTGCCAGCACGCCATCAGCCTAGGTCGCCATGCCGGCAACAACGCCGCCGCCGACCTGCTGGGCATCGAGCCAACCCAGTACCGCCAGCCCAAGTACGTGACCTGCCTGGACCTGGGCGCCTGGGGCGCCGTTTACACCGAGGGTTGGGACCGCCAGCTGAAACTGGTCAAGGCCGAGGCCAAGGAACTCAAGACGCAGATCAACACCGTGTGGATTTACCCGCCGGCCGCCGACCGCCGCGCCGCCCTTGCCGCTGCCGACCCGCTGATCCCCGTGGCCTGATCGCCGCACCTGCAATCTCTCCTCCGGACAGGAGTGCGATTCGCCTGATGGCGCTACCCAAAAGCAACAGGAGAACGACCATGACCATGCACCTCAATACCTTCGCTCAGCCAGACACCTCCACCCCGGCCCAGGAACTGGTGCCTTCGCGCTATGCCCTGCGCGTCGGCGAAATCGACGTGCTGGTGGTCAGCGATGGTGTGCTGCCGCTGCCGACCGAAACCATGTCGACCAATGCCACCCCGGAAGAACGCGCGGCGTGGTTCAAGGGCATGTACCTAGGCCCTGACATGTTCGACTGGGCGCTGAACGTGCTGGTGGTGCGCAGCGGCAAGCATACAATCCTGGTCGATGCCGGCCTGGGCAACCAGTTCCCCGGTTTCCCCCGCGCCGGGCAGTTCCCCAGGCGCCTGAAGGACGCCGGCATCGAGCTGTCATCGATCACCGATATCGTGATCACCCACATGCACATGGACCATATCGGCGGGTTGCTCACCGACACAGTGAAGAACGGCCTGAGCCCGGACGTGCGCATCCACGTCACGTCGGCCGAGGTCGACTTCTGGAAGATCCCCGACTTCAGCCTGACCGAAATGCCGCAGCCTGTGCCGGATGTTTTGCGGCGCACGGCCAATGAATTCATGGCGCATTACCACAACCGGCTACATATCTTCGAAGACGAGTACCAGGTTGCGCCGGGCGTGGTGGCGAAGCTTACGGGCGGCCACACCCCCGGACATTGCATCGTCTACGTCGATTCCGCGGGCGAGCGCCTGACCTTCGCTGGCGACGCGCTGTTCCCGGTGGCCTTCGACCATCCGGAGTGGCACAACGGCTTCGAGCATGATCCGGAGGAGTCAGTTCACGTCAGAGTGCGCTTGCTACAGGAAGCCGCATCGAGCGGCGAAATTTTCGTTGCAACTCACCTGCCATTCCCTTCGGTTGGACGCGTGGCGTTGGATGGCGATGCTTTCCGCTGGATTGCGGCTTACTGGGACTATTGATTGATCGAAGTCAGGCCTGCGTCCTGCATCGCCTCCTACGGAGACTTGGTGCGCAGGCCTGCCAAAAGCCAAAGACTGCTTCCAGTCTGCGGCTTTCGGTCGCGTCTGGGAGGCAGGCAGCTAATGGCAACCTTTGCATCGAAGCCACGTCGCGCTTCGCCGTCGAGCTCTGTTACCACGGAATCCTGGCGCGCGATGTCACCACGGCCTTCACCGCGGAGACTTTGCACGCCGCCCATGAAATCAACGGGCAACCTTTGCCCGCGCCATTGTCGCGACCAGCGAGCTGCTTGGTGAACTGATTTGAGGAGTAACCCTGATGTCGAAGAACAAACTGACCAACGCCGTCGGCGCGCCTGTCGTCGACAATAACAATACCCAGACCGCCGGGCCGCGCGGCCCTGCTCTGCTGCAGGATGTGTGGCTCTTGGAGAAACTCGCCCACTTCGACCGCGAGGTGATACCCGAGCGACGCATGCACGCCAAAGGCTCAGGCGCCTACGGCACCTTCACTGTCACCCATGACATCAGCCGCTACACCCGCGCGGCATTGTTCTCGCAGATCGGCAAGCAGACCGAGATCTTTGTGCGTTTCTCCACCGTCGCCGGCGAGCGCGGTGCGGCGGATGCCGAGCGCGACATCCGCGGCTTCGCCATCAAGTTCTATACCGAGCAGGGCAACTGGGACTTGGTGGGCAATAACACCCCGGTATTCTTCCTGCGCGACCCGCTCAAGTTCCCCGACCTCAACCACGCGGTGAAGCGCGACCCGCGCACCGGCATGCGCAGCGCACAGAACAACTGGGATTTCTGGACCAGCCTACCGGAGGCGCTGCACCAGATCACCATCGTCATGAGCGATCGCGGCATTCCCGACGGTTACCGCCACATGCACGGGTTCGGCAGCCACACCTATAGTTTCATCAACGCCGCCAACGAACGGCACTGGGTCAAGTTCACCTGGAAGAGCCAACAGGGCATCCGCAACCTGTCCGACGCCGAGGCCGGGCAAGTAATTGCCGGCGACCGCGAAAGCAGCCAGCGCGACCTGTACGACAACATCGAGCAGGGCAACTTCCCGCGCTGGACCTTCTACGTGCAGGTGATGCCGGAGAAAGACGCCAGCAGCTACACGATCAACCCCTTCGACCTGACCAAGGTCTGGCCACACAAGGACTATCCGCTGATCGAGGTCGGCGTTCTGGAAATCAATCGCAATCCGGAGAACGTCTTCGCCGAGGTCGAGCAAGCCGCCTTCAACCCGGCCCATGTGGTGCCCGGCATCGGCTTCTCGCCGGACAAGATGCTGCAGGGCCGGCTGTTCTCCTATGGCGATGCGCAGCGCTACCGGCTTGGCATTAACCACACGCATATTCCGGTCAATGCGCCGCGCTGCCCGTTCCACAGCTACCACCGCGACGGCCAGATGCGCGTCGACGGTAACCAGGGCGCGCGCCTGGCCTATGAGCCAAACAGCTACGGCGAGTGGGCCGATCAGTCGGAGTACGCCGAACCGCCGCTAAGCTTGGAAGGTGCCGCCGATCACTGGAACCACCGTGCCGACGAGGACTACTACTCGCAGCCCGCCGCGCTGTTCCGCCTGATGTCGCCGGCGCAGCAGCAGGCGTTATTCGATAACACGGCGCGGGCAATCAGAGGGGCTGCTCATGAGGTTATCGAACGGCATATTAACAATTGCAGCAAAGCTGATCCGGCCTATGGCGCCGGGGTTGCCGAGGCCATCGAGCGCCTCGCTCAGTAGCCATATATCCCTTGCATGAGGCGTCGCAGTGTGCCCCTCATGCTTTTTTCGATCCTAGGCACATAGGATTGGGGCGCCGCATTAGGCCGGTAGCTGCCTTCCACCAATGGCCGCTCTGGATCGATAACAGCCCTCCAAGTAGGGTTGCTACCGACCCAGATCTGTCATCGCGACGGGCAGCCGACAGCCAGAAGCACGCCCATCTAGGTTTCTGCCGTTTACCACATCACACGTATGCCAACCTTAGCGCCCAACGAGTGGCTGTTGCCGAAGTCCTGCAGACTGGCACGGCCCAGCAGCTCGCCGAACAGCATAGAGCGGTCGTCATCCCAGTTCAGCGATGCACCGGCGCCCAAACCGCCCTACAGCGCCTGCTCTTCGCTTTTCACGTGCAGATCCTCTACATCCGCGGAGGTACCATTTGCAAAGTCGTAATACAGGTTGGTGATGCCGTAGAGATGCATGCGGTTGGTCTTGCCGTTATCAGCCTTCCACTGCGTTTCACGGTCTAGGGAAATACCCATGCGCGAGACCACGCTGTCGCCATTATCGTGGGAGACTCCTTCGCCCCGTACTGGTCGGTGAACGAGTCGAAGCGCACCTGCGACCAGCTCAGTTGAGCTTGCGGCGTGACCGACCAGATGTCGTTCAGCGCCAGGCGATGGCCAATCTCGATGCTGGCGGCGATACCGTTGCCCCGGTTTCCGCTCTCCAGTTTCTTGCTCAACTGCGACGAGCGCAGCTCGCTATCGTACCAACTCAGCGTCGCCTGGCCATCGACCTAGGTACCGTCGTTGCCGCACCAGGTGGCCGCGCCGCCGCGGAGGTGTGATTGGCGGAGTCACGGGCGGAGTGACCGGGGGATCAACCGGAGGCGTCACCGGCGGAGTCGGGTTTTCCAGCGAAGAGCGCAAATACCAATTGCCGTCGTTGGAGGCGGTCACACCGTTCTGGTACAGGCGATAGGCGTAAGCGCCCGCCACGATGGCCGGTTGGCCCTGGTAGGTGTAGTTGCCGGCCAGGGTGAAAAGACCGTTGGAAGGGCCCTAAACCTCGATGATCTTGATGCCCTCCACCGTTTGGGCACCTGCCCCGCCAACGTCCCGGCCTGCACCAGGGCATCGCCCATGAAGGTCGAGCTGTGGCCGCTCAGAGTCAGGATGCCGTCCCCCAGCTTGTTGAGGGATGAGCTACCCTAAAATGCGGTGGGGAGTCCAGCTCGACCCGGCCCCAGTGATCGTGACTAACCCTCGCCCTCCTACGCCACCACCGAGCAAGGCTTGTTCACTTAGCACCACACCGCCATCGCTGACGGTGAGGGTGCCGCTGCCCAAGTAGCCGATCTGGAAGGTAGGCGGCAGGCCGGTATCAGCACTTGCATCCCAAAGCGATCCGGCCCCCGAAACGATCGCTGTACCGGCACCACCAACGTCAGCGCCTGCATACACACTTCCGACGCTGCGCACCTTACCGCCGTCGGCGATGGTGAGCGTCAGCCTTTCAAGCACCACCCCGGAAACACGAAACACCCCAAGCAGTCAGCTTGAATGGCAGATGGTAATGCTGGCGGGTATCGTCCAAGCCGAATTGGTAAATCAGCACATCAAGGAACGGCACTTCAGGCAACGTCATGCCTTGCGCGCGATAGAAGTCTGCGACTTCTAATCTCACTTCATAACCGCCTTGGGTGAACCGTTCGGCCAGATTACTCAATTCGACCAGCAGGCCATTGGCGGCAATACGACCGGAGCACACCTGCTCGCCATCGGCTCGCCGGACAACGACTCGCAAACCCTCTGCGACTTTACCGCTGGACACATCCACTACGTGGATGGAAACACCGCCCTTCATTTCCAGAAACCGATGTGGGCTTGGGAGGCTTCTGTTTCCAGCATTGGGCCAAATACCGGGATTTGACGCTGGCCACGAGCAAAAACCTCGCGGCAAGGTAGCGAGAACGTAGGATTTTCTGGGTGGTCGCCAGTCAACCCCAACAACGCATGCTCGGACAAGGCATAGACGACTCGACCGATACCGGTCCAATAGATCGCTCCAGCGCACATGCAGCAAGGCTCAGCGCTGGTATAAAGCGTACATTTGGCGAGTGCTTCCGGGGGCAATAATTTTGCAGCCTTGGCTGCCGCAACCAACTCGGCATGCTGGGTTGGATCCCCCTCAGGCGGCATAGAATTATTGCCGGCACTGGCAATTATTTTCCCATCCTGGTCAGCGACCAATGCCGCGAATGGATGGCGGCCACGCGCCTTGGATTCTTCGGCAAGCGTGATCGAGTGGCGCAACAAATCAAAATCACGTTCGGTGACGCCGGCAGGAATAAGCGTGGAAAAAACAGTCATGATGACATCCTTTTATTATTTATAGATGCCCCCTCCCGCCTGGGAGAGGGGATGAAAGTCAGCGTTCCTCAACCAGTTCAGCGTTAGCTGATACTGGCGACGACTGGGTTTGTCGGTTAAGCAGAATGTTCAGGACGATTGCGGTGATCGCTCCGAGGAAGATGCCGCTTTCCAGTATCAGCTTGAGGGTGCCGCTGGCGTGTTCGAACAACGCCGGGAAGGACATCGGCAACACACCTACGCTGACGGATACCGCGACGATGATGCCATTGCGGGTGCCTTCGAATTTCACGCGCGACAACTCTTGAATCCCAGCAACGGTGGTCATACCGAACATCACGATGGCGCAGCCGCCGAGTACCGGAGTCGGCACAGCAGCGATGAGCGCGCCCAGTTTTGGAAACAGTCCCATCACCACCATGATTGCGCCTGCAGAAGCCACTACATAGCGGCTCTTGACGCTAGAGAGCGCAATCAACCCAGTGTTTTGGGTGAAGGCGTTATAGGGAAAGCTGTTGAACACGCCACCGAGCATGGTCGATAGGCCGTCAGCCCGGAAGGCATTGCCCAGCGTCAGTTGGGTGGTCGGTTTGTCGACAAGCTTGCCAATGGCCAAGCAGTTGCCAGTGGTCTCAGCCATGATGACCAGCATCGCCAGCGTCATCACCAAAACGGGCATCAGGGAGAATTCAGGTGCACCCAACGCCATCGGAGGGCTGAGCTCGAACCATGCAGCGGTAGCGACCTGGCTGAAGTTCGTCATGCCGCAGGCTGCCGCAATCACGCTTCCGACGATCAGGCCAAGCAATACGCTGAGGTTGCCGATAAAACCGGAAAATCTGGCGTAGATCACCAGTGTCACCGCCACTGTCGCCACCCCCAGCAGCAAGTTGGCAGGAGCACCAAAATCTTCGGAACCTGGGTTACCACCACCGAGCCAAATCGCCGCAGCAGGCATCAGCGAAATGCCGATAATGGTGATCAAGCTACCGATGACCACTGGCGGAAAGAACCGCAGCAGGCGGCTGAAAATGGGCGCCAGGACGATAGTTATCGCGCCAGCCGCGATCACCGCGCCAAATACTTCGCTGAGCCCAAACTCTTTGCCGATCATGATCATCGGCGCCAAGGCGATGAATGAGCAGCCTTGGATCATTGGCAATCGGGCACCAAACTTCCAGAACCCGAGCGTTTGGATCAGCGTGGCGATCCCGGACGTCAGCAGGTTGGCGTTGATAAGCAGCACGATCTGAGCCGACGTCAGCCCGAGCGCACTGCCCAGAATCAACGGAACGGCCACTGCGCCCGCATACATCACCAGCACATGTTGCAGACCGTAGGTAAACAACTGGCGCAGAGGCAGGACCTCGTCCACCGGGTGTACCCTTTTTATGCTCATGTCGCATGTCTCCTGGAGGTGCAGCGTTATTGTTGTGGGAGCATCCCGGCGGCCGTGAGCGGGGTGCAGGAGCCGGCAGGGACCTACGGGGGTCTAGGGCTATGATTCGGCGCTTCAGACGATAAGACAAATGAGTAGGTATCGATTTCGCCGATGGGTGCTCCACTTGCACAAATCCATGTGTCGCCGCAGGATCAGCCGGCCGGCAAACGCTATCCACCGCCCGGATGATAAAAGGAGCAGGACATTGCGATTTTCTCTGGATCAGCTGCAGATGTTCGTAGAGTCGGTCAAGACAGGTTCATTCTCGGGCGCGGGACGTAAGTTGGGGAAAACTCAATCCACCATCAGCGCCGCAATCGCTAACCTGGAAGCAGATCTCGGCGTAGAGCTTTTCGACCGAACCAGTCGCAACCCAATCCTTACCGTCAGTGGGCAAAAGCTACTGGTTCAAGCCGAATCCGTGCTGGAGCGTTGTTTGACGCTCGAGGCTCATGCCGATTGCCTGTCGGAAACCCTGGGACCCAGTTTGACCTTGGCGATAGAAACACCCTACGGGCCGCTCATCCCGGTACTCAAAGCGTTCGAATCAACCTTCCCTTACGTTGACCTGATTATTCGCCACCCCGTCCACGGTGATGTCAGCGAGCTGGTAGCTCAAGGTGAGGCTGCGCTAGGCGTGGCGTTCTCCCAACCTGGATATCGTCAGGAATTGATGTTTCAGCAGTTAGGCAAATTGATCATGCTGCACGTTTGTCACCCCCAACACCCGTTGGCACAGATGGAATCGGTGACATTCGACGATCTGCATGTGCATCGTCGGCTGGCGTTCACCGCACATGCCAGCAAGCTACCCAGCAGCGAGTATTTGCGCTCGACTCAGCTGTGGCAGGCGGAGAGTTATCTGGCTTTAGTGGAAATGGTTCGAGCCGGCTTTGGGTGGACGACCTTGCCTCGTCAGTTGATTCAACGTGAGCTGGCGCGGGGTGAATTGGTGGAGCTTCAACTTTCGGCATATCCCCATACAGACTGGCAGATCGGAGTGGATCTGCTGTGGTCCCGTCAACGCCCGCTGGCAAAGGCCGAGCAATGGTTGCGGGCGCGGCTGCAAGCCAACAAAGTGTTCGAGCTCGATCGCAATGGACAAACGACGACATTGTGAGCCATTCCATTCATAGCAGGCGTACAACCCAGGCTGCTTGCACAAAATATCCTCCCCGAGCGAGATTTCATACTGGTCGCCATCGCTGTCTTCGTGTCCACCCTCATTTTGGTCATCTGGCAGCCGAAGGGCTTGGATCGGCTGGAGCGCTGCGTTAGATGCAGTCATTGCCCTGGCTCGGTGCAGTTTCCATGCACGACACTCCAACCGTGTGGGCCATTGTCTGGAACGCCACCGCGCTTTCATTGCCGTCATCATCAGCCTACTGCTGGATGAAGCCGGTTACTTCGAATGGGCCGCGCTGCACGCAGCGCGCTGGGCCAACGGCCATGTTCGCGGTCAGCATCACCGCCTGGAAAACAAAAAAAAGGGCGACCCTTCCGGATCGCCCTCTTTTTGCCCGAAAAACGGGACTTTTATTTGGTAGGCACAATTGGACTCGAACCAACGACCCCCACCATGTCAAGGTGGTGCTCTAACCAACTGAGCTATGTGCCTGTCGTGTGGCGCGCATATTAAGGGGGATACAGGTACCTGTAAAGCGTTTTTTTCAAAAAAATCAAAAACTTTGCACCCACGCCTCGCCCCGGCTGGACAAGGCTTGAGGCCAGCGCATCATGACTTTCCAGTACATTCGAAAAACCGTATATTCGGAAAACCACATGCATGTACCCCATCCCGCTCTCGCGTCGCATGAAGACCGAACTTCGAGAACCACCATGGCTGAGCCACTGACGCCGACCAAAGTCTTCAAATGCCTGGCCGATGAAAACCGCGCGCGCATGATGCTGCTGATCGCTCGCGAACAGGAGCTGTGCGTCTGCGAACTGGTCTGTGCCCTGGATGAAAGCCAACCCAAGGTTTCCCGACACCTAGCGCAACTCCGTACCTGCGGCCTGCTGGAAGACCGCCGGCAAGGCCAATGGGTCTACTACCGGCTGCATCCCGAACTGCCCGCCTGGATACGCGAGCTCCTGTCGACGACGCTTGAAGCCAACAGCCAATGGCTAGGAATAAGCGCCAGACGATTGGAGCGGATGGGTGACCGCCCCCAACGCCTTGCCAGCTGCTGCTGACAGCGCCGGCAACCGATCATTTCCCCTTGCCAGGCCATCGCTCGACACCGCCCGGCATGCTCGCCAACCGCCACCTGAGAGCAAGCACATGACAATCAAAGTAGGCATCAACGGATTTGGCCGTATCGGTCGCCTGGCGCTGCGCGCGTCCTGGGAATGGCCGGAATTTGAATTCGTGCAGATCAACGACCCGGTCGGCGATGCCCAGACTCACGCCCACCTGATCAACTTCGACTCGGTCCATGGGCGTTGGCACCGTCAGGCGAGCGCCGAAGGCGATTCGATGGTCATCGATGGCAAGCGCATCAAGGTCACCGCGAACAAGGCGATCGCCGACACCGACTGGTCGGGCTGCGACCTGGTCATCGAGGCCAGCGGCAAGATGAAGTCGGTCGCTGTGCTCCAGGCCTATCTGGATCAGGGCGTCAAACGTGTGGTGGTCTGCGCCCCGGTAAAGGAGAAAGGTGCACTGAACGTCGTGATGGGGGTTAACCAGCACCTGTTCGACCCAGCGCAGCACCGTATCGTCACCGCTGCGTCCTGCACCACCAACTGCCTGGCCCCGGTGGTCAAGGTGATCCACGAAGGCCTGGGCATCCGCCATGGCTCGATCACGACCATCCATGACCTGACCAATACTCAAAGCATCCTGGACACACCGCACAAGGACCTGCGCCGCGCTCGTGCTTCGGGCATGAGTCTGATCCCGACCACCACGGGCTCGGCGACTGCGATCGCCGAGATCTTCCCCGAGCTGCGCGGCAAGCTGAACGGTCACGCCGTGCGCGTACCGCTGGCCAACGCCTCGCTGACCGACTGCGTGTTCGAAGTGGAACGCAAGACCACGGCTGAGGAGGTCAACGCGCTGCTCAAAGCGGCTGCCGAAGGGCCGCTGAAGGACATCCTGGGCTACGAAGAACGCCCACTGGTGTCCATCGACTACCGCACCGATCCGCGGTCCTCGATCATCGATGCGCTATCGACCCTGGTGGTCAGCGGCACCCAGGTGAAGATCTACGCCTGGTACGACAACGAGTGGGGTTACGCCAACCGCGCGGCGGAATTGGCCCGGTTGGTCGGTGCAGCGGAGTAACCGGTGATCATGAAGGCATTGTCAGACCTGCCTGCCCCTGTACGCCAGTACCTGCTGGTGACCGGCAACTACTGGGCCTTCACCCTCACCGACGGTGCCTTGCGCATGTTGGTGGTATTGCACTTCCATACGCTGGGCTACACGCCGCTGCAAATCGCAGCGCTGTTCCTGTTCTATGAAGTGTTCGGGGTGATCACCAACTTGGTGGGCGGCTACCTCGGCGCCCGGCTGGGGCTCAACCGCACCATGAACATCGGTTTGGCCATGCAGGTGCTGGCTTTGCTGATGCTCACGGTGCCGGCTGCCTGGCTGACGGTTCCCTGGGTCATGGCAGCCCAGGCGTTGTCCGGCATCGCCAAGGACCTGAACAAGATGAGCGCCAAGAGCACCATCAAACTCCTGGTGCCGGACAGCCAGCAAGGCACCCTCTACAAATGGGTTGCCATCCTGACGGGCTCGAAAAACGCGCTCAAGGGCGTGGGCTTTTTCCTCGGCGGCGCCCTGCTGGCATTGCTCGGCTTCACCGTCGCGGTGCTACTGATGGCAATGGTGTTGGCATTGATCTGGATCGGCAGTGTAGTCCTGCTGAAAAAGGAACTGGGCAAAGCCAAGGCCAAGCCGAAGTTCCGCGACATGCTGTCCAAAAGCCGGGCGATCAATATCCTTTCGGCGGCACGCCTGTTTCTCTTCGGCGCCCGCGATGTGTGGTTCGTCGTCGCGCTGCCGGTGTACCTGAGCACCGTGTTCGGCTGGGACTTCTGGCTGGTCGGCGGCTTTCTGGCAGCCTGGATCATCGGTTACGGTATCGTCCAGTCACTTGCCCCCTACGTCACCGGCAAGCAGCGTGGCCATGTGCCCGACGGCCGAGCAGCCTTCATCTGGGCCATTGCCCTGGCCGGATTGCCCGCACTGATTGCGCTGGGACTGGCTGCCGGCTGGTCGGCTCAGATGGTGTTACTCGGCGGGCTGATGCTTTTCGGCGTGCTGTTCGCGGTGAACTCGTCGCTGCACAGCTATCTGATCGTCAGCTACGCCAAGGAAGACGGCGTATCGCTGGACGTCGGCTTCTACTACATGTCCAACGCGCTGGGGCGACTGGTGGGTACGCTGCTGTCTGGCTGGATATTCCAAACCCATGGCCTGCAGGCGTGCTTGCTGGTTTCCAGTGTTTTCGTGCTGGCTGGGGCGGTCACTTCCCTGCGCTTGCCCCGGCACACCCAAGCGGTATGAAGATGCGTCCTGAGGTGGACAGATCAGGCCCGGCTCGCTGTCATCCGAGATTTCGGTTAGTTTCCCCGGCGAAAGCATAGGCTTTCACCGGGGAAGCCCGAAAGGCCGCCGATGCAGAAGCGCATGCTGGCGGCAACGGGATTACCAGTTGTAGGTGACGGTCCCGTACACGGTGCGCTGCTGCCCATATTGGCAACCCACGCTGCTGAAGCATCCGGCCACGTAGTCTTCGTCGAACAAGTTGGTGGCGTTCAACGACACCTCCAGTCCATCCAGCGACTTGTCTACCTTGCCCAGGCTGTAGGCCACCAATGCGTCGACCACGGTGTAGCTGTCGACCTTGAAGGTGTTTTCCCGATCGCCATAGGTGCTGCCTACATAGCGGGCGCCGGCGCCCAGGCGCAGGCCTTCGAGCAGGCCACCCTGGAAGGTGTAGTCACCCCAGATCGAGGCCATGTGCTCGGGGATGCGGAATGGCGTGTTGCCTTTGTTGCCGGCTTCCGACTTGGTCACCTCGACATCGTTCCAGGTGTAACTGCCGATCACATTGAAACCCTTGGCGATTTCGGTCTTGCCCTCGAGCTCCACGCCTTGGGAGCGTACCTCGCCTTCCTGGCGGGAGAAGCCGTTGACGCTCTCGGTAGCGTTCTTCTTGGTCAGGTCGAACACCGCCAGGGTATAGAGGCTGTTGGAGCCTGGTGGTTCGTACTTCACGCCCACCTCGTACTGCTTGCCGATTTCCGGCTCCAGTTGCTTGGCGGGTCATGCGCAGTGATCCTTCGGCAGTCTGTACGCGTCAACGAGGTGCACAGAGTACCTGCCCATCCCCACAGGGCGCCAGATGCGTGACAGCCTGGCACTGCGCTGCGATCCGAGCGCGCGCAGCCCCATGTATGGGCATGCAGCAACAGGCGCGAGGCACCATCGGTGAACGCCAGGGCACGGACCAACGACAAAAAAGGGCGACCCTTTCGGATCGCCCTTCTCGTGCCCGGAAACCCGGGACTTTCGTTTGGTAGGCACAATTGGACTCGAACCAACGACCCCCACCATGTCAAGGTGGTGCTCTAACCAACTGAGCTATGTGCCTGTCGATGTGGGCGCATTCTACGCGTTCCAAAATGGCTGTCAACTGTTTTTTTCGCGCTAACCCACTGAATCCTAAAACTATTTACCAAAAGACACCTACACGGAGGCGGAGTAAAGGATTTTCAACGGACGACTAGCGGGTGTTTATTATTATTGATAGCATCGGTACATTCGTTAAAAATATAAAACACGAGGTTTCCTTAGCATGGCCAACACCCCCTACCCCCAGTCCTACTACGCCGCCTCGGCCAACCCGGTGCCGCCACGTCCGGCGCTGCAGGGTGAGGTGGAGACCGATATTTGCATCATCGGTGCCGGCTACACTGGTCTGTCCAGCGCCCTGTTCCTGCTGGAGAACGGCTTCAAGGTGAGCATCGTCGAAGCGGCCAAGGTCGGCTTCGGCGCGTCGGGTCGCAACGGCGGCCAGATCGTCAACAGCTACAGCCGTGACATCGATGTCATCGAACGCACCGTCGGCCCCAAGCAGGCACAACTGCTGGGCCAGATGGCCTTCGAAGGCGGCCGTATCATTCGTGAGCGCGTGGCTAAGTACAACATCCAGTGCGACCTGAAGGACGGCGGTGTGTTCGCCGCACTCAGCGCCAAGCAGATGGGCCACCTGGAGTCGCAAAAGCGCCTGTGGGAGCGTTTCGGCCACACTCAGCTGGAGCTGATGGACCAGAAGCGCATCCGTGAAGTGGTGGCCTGCGACAACTATGTCGGCGGCATGCTGGACATGAGCGGCGGCCACATCCACCCCCTGAACCTGGCCCTGGGCGAAGCCGCCGCGGTCGAGTCCCTGGGCGGCGTCATCTATGAACAGACCCCGGCCGTGCGCATCGAGCGTGGCGCCAACCCGGTCGTGCACACCCCGCAGGGCAAGGTACGCGCCAAGTTCATCATCGTCGCCGGCAACGCCTACCTGGGCAACCTGGTGCCGGAACTGGCCGCCAAGTCCATGCCATGCGGCACCCAGGTGATCACCACCGAGCCGCTGGGCGAGGAACTGGCCCGCACCTTGCTGCCCCAGGACTACTGCGTCGAGGACTGCAACTACCTACTCGACTATTACCGCCTGACCAGCGACAAGCGCCTGATCTTCGGCGGTGGCGTAGTCTACGGTGCGCGTGACCCGGCGAACATCGAGGCGATCATCCGTCCGAAGATGCTCAAGGCCTTCCCGCAGCTCAAGAACGTGAAGATCGACTACGCCTGGACCGGCAACTTCCTGCTGACCCTATCGCGCCTGCCGCAGGTCGGCCGTATCGGCGACAACATCTACTACTCCCAGGGCTGCTCCGGCCATGGCGTGACCTACACCCACCTGGCGGGCAAGGTGCTGGCCGAGGCCTTGCGTGGCCAGGCCGAGCGCTTCGATGCCTTCGCCGGCCTGCCGCACTACCCGTTCCCGGGTGGCCAGCTGCTGCGCGTGCCGTTCAGCGCGCTGGGTGCCTGGTACTACAGCTTGCGTGACCGCCTGGGTATCTGATGTCGCCTGCCTAGGCCCGATCGCGGGGCAAGCCCGCTCCCACAGACAATGCATAATGATTCGATTTTTGCAGGCCCTTGTGGGAGCGGGCTTGTCCCGCGATGGGGGTCAGCATGGCCTACTGCCCTACGCTGCGAACGGCCTGCTTCGCCGCGATCTCCTGGCCCGCCTTGGCCAGTTCATCGGCAGCCTGCAGCCAGCGCTGCCGGTCCACCTGGGCCGGCAGTTGCCGCGGTGGCTGTACCAGCACCGCCCAGCTTCCCTCCTTCGCCCACGCAGCCTCGAAGTCATCGAACGCCATCAACTGGCGACGCTGCATCCCTGAGCGCAACAGCACCCGCTGTTTGTAGCTGTCATAGCCGATCAGCACCGCATAACGCGGTTCGCTCCACCAGGCCGAGCCCTCTTCGTAGCGCACCAGCACGGGGTTGCCCGCAGCTACCTGGGTGAGCAAGGCTTCCAGACGTTTTTCCAGGGGATAGACCACCATGCCGTATTCACGGGCCACCCTGGGAATGCCCTGCCCCAGCGCATCGGCGCCCTGCGGCAGGTTCAAGGGCTTGTCCAGCAGGCCGGGCGTAACCACCACGCCTTGTTGCGACAGCAGAGCCGCCAGGGCCATGGCGCCGCTGTGGTTGGCCTTGCCGCGGTAGAACGGCATGCTGCTGATCTCGACCCGTTGCGGCAGCCCCTTAGCGGTCGGCGACGGGCTGCCGGCGCAACCGGCCAGGCTGGTGGCGACTAGGCAAGCAGCCAACAGGCAGCGTGTGGAAGTGAAGGTTCGTTGCAACATGGACACTCGCTTGTTCCTCGCCAGGCAGGCGGCGCCCGGCCCTGGGTTCCGATCATAGGCCTGGCGCGCGCCCGGGTATAGCCCGGGGCCTGCTTGGAACGAAACGGCCCAAGGGAATAGACCTTCGGTCAATGGAACGTCACGGTCTGCGAGCTAGACTAAAGCTGTGTCTGGAAGGCGAGCCCCGCGCCCGCCCGAGAGAAGGAGGCACACATGAGCCTGACCATGGCGATCCTGATGCTGGTGGGGATGTGGCTGAGCGTCGCTGCCGCGATGCTGTGGGGTGTGTTGCGCATCGTGCGCCGCCACGCCCATCACCACCTGCCGCCACAGACCCCGCCCAAGCCACGACCGGCGCGTCATGCGCGGCGTCATGCAGGGGTGCACTAATCGAAAAGCCCGCTCCTACAGGCAGTGATTACCCCTGTTAGGAGCGGGCTTATCCCGCGATAGGGGCGCCAAGCGCCCCTGATTCACACCTCAGCCTTCGACAGCCTCACGCTTTAGCCGCGCCCGGCGCGCCATGATGTTGAGCACTTCGATCGCCGTCGAGAATGCCATCGCCGCATACACATAACCTTTCGGTACATGGGCACCGAAGCCTTCGGCGATCAGGGTCATACCGATCATGATCAGGAAGCCCAGGGCCAGCATCACCACGGTCGGGTTGTCGTTGATGAACTTGGCCAACGGGTCGGCCGCCACCAGCATCACCACCACGGCACTGATCACGGCGATGATCATGATCGGCAGGTGCTCGGTCATGCCCACGGCGGTGATGATGCTGTCGATCGAGAAGACGATGTCGAGCATCAGGATCTGGCCGATCGCGGCCGCGAAGCCCAGGGTCACGGTCGAGCCGGCCTTGGCTTCTTCCTTGGCGCCGTGCGGGTCGACGTTTTCATGGATCTCCTTGGTCGCCTTCCACAGCAGGAACAGGCCACCGGCAATGAGGATCATGTCCTTCCACGAGAAGCTGTGGCCGAACACGTCGATCACAGGCTCCGTCAGCTGGACGATCCAGGCCACGGTCGAAAGCAGCGCCAGGCGCATGACCAGCGCCATGCTGATACCGATGCGTCGCGCCTTGGAGCGGTAGGCCTCCGGCAGCTTGTTGGTCAGGATGGAGATGAAGATCAGGTTATCGATGCCCAACACGATCTCCATGGCCACCAGGGTGGCCAGGGCAACCCAGGCGGCAGGGCTTGCAGCCAGTTCCAGCAAATATTCCATTATCAAATCCTTTCAGCGGGGCTGGGCTCAGATGCCCTGGGTCTTGTCTTGGTCTGCGTCAGCCTTAGGCTGGGCACCCTCGGGGTGGAGGGTATCGCTCAGGGCCTGCTGGGCAGCTTCGTTGGTCTTGTCGATGGCCTGCTTGGCCGACTCGGCGGCCTGGTTGAGCATCTGCTGGGCAGATTTCTCGGCTTGGTCGCAGCCTGCCAGGCTGAACAGGGCCAAGGCCAGCACCAGCGGCGTGCCAATGGATTTGAATTGCAACATGGGGTCCTCGCTTGTCGATATCCCGGCGGCGCACGAAACGCCTGATGGGGTCGCATTCTAAAGACCGCGATACATCAGGAAAATTCGTATTTTCAGCGGTTATACTTCGGTTTTTACGAACCGAGGCCCCTGCGGATGCTCAACTACCGCCAACTCCACTACTTCTGGGTGGTGGCCAAGACCGGCAGCATCGCCCGCGCCAGCGAGCAACTGAACCTCACGCCACAGACCATCAGCGGGCAGATCAGCCTGTTCGAGCAGACCTACGGCCTGGAGCTGTTCCAGCGTGTCGGCCGGCAACTGGAGTTGACCGAGACCGGTCGCCAGGCCCTGGGCTACGCCGAACAGATGTTCCAGATCGGTGGCGAACTCGAAGCCCTGCTGCGGGCCGGCCCCCAAGAGCAGATCCTGTTTCGCGTGGGGGTGGCCGATGTGGTGCCCAAGTCCATCGTCTACCGCTTACTGGCCCCGACCATGGAGCTGGACAATGTACTGCGCATCAACTGCCGCGAAGACAAGCTCGAGCGCCTGCTCGCCGACCTTGCGATCCAGCGCCTGGACCTGGTGATCTCCGACAGCCCCATGCCCAGCCACCTGGATATCAAAGGCTATAGCCAGAAGCTCGGCGAATGCGGCCTGAGCTTCTTCGCCACGCCGGCATTGGCCGACCGGCACGACCAACCCTTCCCCGCCTGTCTGGATGACGCGCCCTTGCTGATTCCCGGCCAGGAAACCGTACTGCGCAGTCGCCTGCTGCGCTGGCTGGCTGAACAGCAGGTACAGCCACGCATCATCGGCGAATTCGACGACAGCGCCCTGATGCAGGCTTTCGGCCAGTCCGGCAGTGGCATCTTCGTCGCCCCCAGCGTGATCGCCGAGGAAGTCTGCCGGCAATACGGCGTACGCCTGATCGGCCAGACCGAAGCGCTGAACGAGTCGTTCTATGCCATTTCGGTGGAACGCAAGGTGACCCACCCCGGAATAGTGGCCATCACCGAGGGGGCGCGGCGGGAGCTGTTTCATTGGTGATTGCAGGCCCCCACAGAGGTCCCGCGGGGCCAGCTTGCCGGCGATGGGGTCGGAACAGGCCTACACAGGTCTGTGCTAAAGTGGCCGGTTTTACAAGAACGAGATTCTGCTGCATGACCCCCGTCCTTCGTTTCATCAACCGTACCAGCCTGGTGACGCAGATCTGCATCGGCTTGGTGGCAGGTATCGCAATCGCCCTGCTGTCACCCGCCACGGCGATCACCCTGGGCTTCCTCGGCAAGCTCTTCGTTTCAGCGCTCAAGGCCGTGGCGCCAATCCTGGTGTTCATCCTGGTAATGGCCTCGATCGCCAACCATAAACATGGCCAGGAAACCCACATCCGCCCCATCCTCGTGCTGTACCTGCTCGGCACCTTCGCCGCCGCCGTGGTGGCCGTGGTCGCCAGCATGGCCTTCCCGTCCCAGCTGGCCCTGCGTGCCAGCGAGGCCGCGCTCACCGCACCAGGCGGCATCAGCGAGGTTCTGCAGAACCTGGTGCTCAGCGCCGTGGATAACCCGGTCAATGCCCTGTTGAACGGCAACTTCATCGGCATCCTGACCTGGGCCGTCGGCCTGGGCGTGGCGCTGCGACATGCCGGCCAGACCACCCGCACCGTGGTGGAAGACCTGTCAAACGGCGTCACCCTGATCGTGCGCATGGTCATCCGCTTCGCGCCGCTGGGGATCTTTGGCCTGGTGGCCGCGACCCTGGCCGAATCGGGCCTGGACGCCCTGCTCGGCTACGCACACCTGTTGGCCGTGCTGATCGGCTGCATGCTGTTCGTGGCCCTGGTGGTCAACCCGCTCATCGTCTTCTGGAAGATCCGCCGCAACCCCTACCCCCTGGTACTGATGTGCCTGCGCGAAAGCGGCATCACCGCCTTCTTCACGCGCAGCTCGGCGGCCAACATCCCGGTCAACCTGGCGCTGTCGGAAAAGCTCGGCCTGCATGAGGACACCTACTCGGTATCGATCCCTCTGGGCGCGACCATCAACATGGCCGGCGCGGCGATCACCATCACCGTTCTGACCCTGGCCGCCGTACATACCCTGGGCATTGCGGTGGACCTTCCTACCGCAGTGCTGCTCAGCGTAGTCGCAGCCGTATGCGCCTGCGGCGCCTCGGGCGTTGCCGGCGGCTCGCTGCTGCTGATCCCGCTGGCGTGCAGCCTGTTCGGCATTCCCAGCGAAGTCGCCATGCAGGTAGTGGCGGTCGGCTTCATCATCGGCGTGTTGCAGGACTCGGCGGAGACTGCGCTCAACTCGTCCACCGACGTGCTGTTCACCGCCGCGGCATGTATCGGCGAGGAACGCCAGCGGGCCTGACGTCCACAAGCGATCCCCCTCAGGCACTGCTTCATGGATGGATGCAGTGCCGCAGACTGCCACCTCAAGGCCAAACCGCCGCATCCTGCGGGACCAATCGGCCATTTCAGATGGATGGACTGCCATCCACCCCGATTTCGGCTGCGCAATTGGATCCCGAGCGTTATCGTTGAGACGTCAACTCAACTGCCAGGGAGGCAGCCATGACCACCCTTTTCCGTCTGAGCCTGATGCTGCTGATCATCGGCATGATCCTGGGCGACATCGTGCTTGCCTCTGTGGGCCTTTGCGGCGTGTGTGGCCTGGCCGTTTACGACTCCATCGAGCAAGACGCACAGGCAGCGCCTCCAGCCGAGTCGGACTTCATTGCGTAGAGGCCCGACCTGGAAAAAGCTGGCCGTCACAGGACCTCCCTCATGGCGGAGCCGGCATGTACGAGTTGCGTGGCCGACGCCTCGAGCAGCGTACGAGGAAGCCTGAAGCCCTTGAATGGTTGCTGGGTAATAGGGTTGAACGCCTTCTGCGAACTCAACTGGTAACGCATCAGGCCGCCCCCCATTCTGAAGCTCAGGTCTACGCTGGTCGGGGTGCGCCCATTGAGTGCACCGCGACTGAGCAGGCGGTACATCGACCAGGGGCCACGGTATTCCAGGCTACTGCTGGTGCCGTTGAGCTTGAGCAGCGTAAGGTTGCTACGCACCTGCGGCCCCAGCGTATTGGGCCATATCACGCCCGTGACCTGGCTCGGGCCATGGGTGTAGCTGATCAGTTGCCCATCCAGGTCGAGCAGGCTGGTTCGTTGATTGGGGCTCAGCCCCAAGGGTTCGATGCTGAATTGCACCCCGAGGTTGCCCCGCTGGTCGAAGAACGTTTCGCGGATGCGCTCTGCCGCCTGCAACTGCTCGATCACGTCGCTGCGTATGAGATGGTCGCCACGGATGTCGGCATATAGGGCATCGAAATTGTCTTTGAGAAACACGTTCAGGTATTGATCCTGAAACGCCTGCAGTCGCCCTTTCGGCCCGAAGAAAGCCTCGAAGTCATCCAGGGATGCGTCGGCCCCCTGCGCCACGAAGGGGTACCGCCCGGCCAGGCGTTGCTGGAAGAAGCTGTACACCTCGGCATCCCAGCGCCGATCCAGTTCACGCAACGCTTCGACGACCAGCACGTACGCCGTCTGTTCTGCCACTGCGCTGACCTGCTTGCGAATTGGCTCGGGCAGGCCTGTAGCAACGCGCTGCAATGTCGCAATCGGATCGGGGCCCTTCATCGAAAAGCGCTGGAGCACCGCCTGCAAGGCGGACTTGCCACGGTTCGGGCTTTCCTGCACCGCTCTGGCATAGTCATGGACGGCGCTCATGGCAGCCAATGTCTCATCGTAATAGCTCGGGCGGCCCTCCTTTGCCTCCAGTAACCCGTTCAAGCTGGCGAAGGCCCGTCGGATGTTCGACACCTGTTGTTCGTCACCTCGCCCCAGCCCCTCCAGGCCAACCCTTGCAGTGCGCTCCTGCCCTGGCGGTTCGAGGGTCTCGATGAGGGTATTGTCCCGCACCGTTTCCAACAGTCGACGCAACGGGGCGGCTGGGCCGGTCAGATGTTCCAATACCGAGACGCCATGCCCCAGATCCTGAAAATCGACAATCGCGAACGCATTCAAGGCTCGCCGCCAACTGTCGATGTAATCCATGCTATAGAGGTCTCGGATCTGCTCGGTGAGCACTTCCCGATCAGCATCCGAGTAGTCGAGGCGGTCGCGCTCCCCCAGCGCCCATTGGTCAACCATTGCCATGTCGGTGACTTCTCGGCTACGCGGTACGAAATAAGTCTTGAAGCCTTTGGCCGTCAGCAGCGGCCTGAGGAGCAGGCCTTCGTCCTCTACATCGTTATCGGTGACGGGCTGGTAAACGAGATCGAACACCGGGCCGACCTGATGACGCAAATCCAGGCTACCTGGTAGTTGCTCCTGAGCTCGCCGTTTGAGACCGGCATAGACCCGCTGCGGCAACGGCACTTTGCGCAGCGACTGCTGGACCTCATCGATACGTTGTCGAAGCGCAAGCAGGTCGGTATCGGCATAGGCCAAGGCGTACTGCAAGTGCCGCATCAGGTCGCGCTGTACCTGCCCCTGGCCGGGGTAGGCCGACTGCCACCGGTGCGCCATCCATTCCTCGACCCATTGCCCCTTGCGACTGGAGCGATCTTCGATCATCCGATAGACCCTGAGTGCGGCCATCTGCTGCTCGCTACCGCCAGGCGCAGCAAGCATGGCGTCCACGACGCCACTGGCAATCGCCGGCAAGAAACGTCGTGAAAGCAGGTTGAGGTAGGCAGCATCGACCCTGGGCCCAATCGCACGGCCTTGATACAGGCCGAAGTCAGCCAGCACGGGCCATGCGGATCGATAATCCCCATACACCGAGACGGCATCACGAATCTGCGCCAACGGTGCCAGCAGGTTCCGGCCCGTAGGGTCCAATTGCTCATCCACTGCCCGGCTTCCGAATGCCGCAGTCTTGGCCAGAACACTGGTCGCCTTGTTCCGGTTGATGTCGAAATAGCGATGCCAAGTGGCTCCCATCATGACGATGGCCAGTAACCCGACCCCTGCACTGACCCAGCGCAGGCGGCGCTTTTCGCGAGCAATTTTCACGTTGTCGCCAGCCAGCCCCGCCTCCTGGTAGACGACCCGTTGGAAGATGTGCTGTGCAAAATAGACCAGCGACCTGCCTTGGGGCTTGGCATCGCTCAGCGGCGCACCCACCTTGTAAGGAAGCCCCGCCGCACGGAGGAATGCGTTGTTCGTCTCCCCGCGCTGAAGCACCGATGAAAAGTACAAGCCGCGCACCAATGCCGGCGTCGTGAAGCGGTCACTCGCAAGCGCCTCGCGCAAGAAGCTCATCAATGCAGGGCGCAAACCAATCAATTGTGCTTGCAATGAGACCAGACGCTGGCACTGCTCTGTATTGCCCAGGGCCCCCAAGCCATCATGCATATGCTCTTGGAGAACCTGGACCAATCGGTCGTAGTGACATGCCAGCTCATCCAGCCAGGCGTCGAAGGTGCTGATCGCGTCCAGTTTGAAGGTGAACCCGAGTGTCTGCTCCCGTTGGGATGCCGTCATGCGCGCGAACAGCTGGTCGAAGCCATCGAGCAGGTCGAATTTGCTCAACACCACATAGAGCGGCAACCGTGAGCCCAGTTCGATACTCAGCTCATGAAGCCGGCTACGCAGCACATCCGCCAGTGCCTTACGCTGCTCGGGCCGGGCTTGCAGCAACGAAGCCAGGTCGACCACAAGCACCAGGCCATTTAGGGCCCGGCGGCTGCGGTTGCGTGCCAACCACCCCAACAGGTGTCTCCAGAGCCTCGCCTGCGTGCCCGCGGGCAGTTCGGGCTCGGTATCGCCCGGTGCGCTGCGCGGGCAGTCGGCAAGGGCCTTCTGGGTGATGAGCTCGCCTGGCGGGTCGATCAGCACGGCGTCGTTGCCGATCCACCACTGCACAGGATAGGCGAGGCTTTCTTCCTGGCAGCTGCGAGCTTGCGCCTTGCTGATGCGCGTCAGGGAGAAACCCTGGTCCGAGCCGGCGATGAAACTACTCTTGCCGGCCCCCTCTGCTCCCAACACCAGGTACCAGGGCAACTGGTACAGGGCACGCTGCCCGCCCGCATTGTCGAGGTAGTTCGCCAGCCCTCGATCGAGCGCACACTCCTGCGCCTGTATGAAAGGCAGGCAGGGGTCAGCCTGGACTTCGGCCTCCTGCCGCCGCTCTGCATATAGCCGTTGAACGCGCAGGCGCAGCACCAGCAGCCAGCACAGCAATGGCAGCAACACCAACACGAGGCTGGCAACACTACGGTGCGCCATGCTTGCCAGCGGATACTGCCCGTGCCAGCGCCAATGTGGCCCCATCCACCAGATGGCAACCAGCGCCAAGAAGATGGCAACCCCTAGCAGCAGCGGCATGGCCGCACCGGCTCGCGTCACCTTCGACAAGCCCCAACGCATGAAATATTTCCAGATCTTGTTCATTGGGGACGTCTACTCCTTGTCCTGATCGATCAATGCGGATGCCGCGCCATAACGCTGCAGCTTCTGGTACACCTCTGGTTCCCACGCGTCAGCCGTCATGGCGCGCATGGCCCCGGCAACGCTGGCGCACAGGTCCTGGGCCAGCCATGACACGCCTCGAGCAGCGAGCAGGTCGGCGGCGATCACCGTCGAGTGACAGCGTTCGCGCGGCGATCGATACGCCGATTGCAGACCTTGCAATCGCAAAAGCACCGGCTCCACCCCCTTGCTCTCCAACTGGCTGAGCATCTCCTCGCGCAGGCTGCGAAACTCTTGCCCAGCCCCCTCCTGCATCGGCTGCGCCTCCTCCCCCCGGAGCCAGGCAAGACATTGCTCGTCGACAAAGGCAGTGCCATCGCTGAAACGCAATTGCTCCAAGGCCGGCAGGCGCCGCACGAACCTGGCAGTGGCACGACGAATCGCTTCGGCGACCTCCTCCATGGCCAGGCTCGCCGCGATGCTCGCTGCCAGAAAGCTGCCCCTGATCCAATACGGCGCAGCCACGACGCTCTTTTCCACACGCAGCAACAAGGCGGTATCGATCACCGAACTGGAAATGGCTTCCTCGTACCTCGCGGCGATGTCCAGCGGCACCGCCATCAGCTCGGTACGCTGTTCCCGCCTGGCAGGAGGGGCTGCCTGGATATGCGCCCACAGCCCAAAACGCCGCAGCTGGTAGCCGGTGGGGTCATACGGATCCTGCTGGTTGATGTATTCGGCCATGCTCATCACGGCACGGCGTGTCTCGCGCTCATTGCCAAGGGAAACACTGACGGCTACCGGACGGAGCGCTTCCGTTGCCGGCGCAGCCCTACTGATCGACGGGGCCACACTGGCAGGAGCGGCATCCGCGGCCCCGCTGGACAGCTCGGCCTGCTTGAGCAGCGCGCGTTCCAGTGCCTCCAGGGCCGCTACATCAAGCTGTGCCGATATCGCTTCTTGCTGCAAGCAGGCGATCGCCTTTCTCGCCCCCTCCACGCTGGCCGGCATGTAGCTGAAGCGGTCCAGATGCGGCAAGGCATCGGCCAGGCGCTTGAGCAACAGGGCGACCAGTTTGCGCTTGCCAGGGAACCCCGTCGGTCCGGGCTTGGGATGAGCGGTTTCCCAGTATCGCTCGACCATACCGGCCAGCAGCTCCAGCGTATGACACCAGTGCTCCCAACAACCGCTACGCAGCCAGGCGACTCCCAGGTGCCCGACGATCCGCAAATGCTTGCACTGGCTCGCCAGGTACTGACGGGACGCCTCCTCGATGAAGGGCCAGTCGATGGCGGCCTCTTGCAAGCCACCCAACTTGACCATTTCCTGGTCGATCGCCTGATAGGTTTCGTCCTCGACATCGAACAAACCCGCCGCTTGCATCGAGTCGACAGGGGCCAGCAACCGGGCGATTTCCTGCATAGTGACCTTGCTTACCAGCGACATGCTTTACGCACCTGATCGATCAAGGGGGCCAGCCCCTGGGCGTCGAAGCTCAGCCCATCGAGGGCTGGATGCTCACTGACGACATGGATTCGGTGCCCTCCGATCAGCGCCTTGATCTGCTCGATGGCAGGCAGGCCACGCCCCGCATCCAGCAACTGACCGTTTTCCAGCACCTGCCAGGGTCGCGTGTCGGTTGCCTGGCGTTCGGTGCGCAACTGCAAGGTCACACGGTTGCCATCGATAGGCCGGGCCGTGAGCAATTGCAGCCTGGAGATATTCTGCACGCAGCTGATGGCCAGGTACGGGCGTGGCTCCAGGGTGGCGATGGCAGGCGCTGAAATCACCAGCCGGCGCTGCCCCGCTGGCCCGTCGTCCTGCAAGCCCAGGCGAAACGCAAGATCGCCCGGCGTACGCTGGGCCTCGTTGGCCATGACCCAAGATACGCTGGGGGCACTGGCCTCTGGTGCCAACCATGCATTCTTCGTCACAGGTACCTGCAGTGGCGTACCGGCAGCCTCATCGAAACAAGCCAGGCGCTTTACGTTGGAAACAATCCGTGTGCAATCAGGCACAGGTTGCGCAAATACACATCCCACACACAAACAAAGACCAAGGCCACAAGCCAACTGACTGAACACCCGAAACTTTACCCCGCGCTCTTTTAAATAGTGGAAAGAGTGAAGCAGCCTTGTTGAAATTTCCCAAGATTACTCACCAAGTACTCCAGCCCAATGAGGCGCGAGCTTAGATCATCCGAGAAACGCTATACAAACAAATATTAACTTACACTTTTTGACTCGACCAAAACTCCGCTTTCGATGCATCGTTTTTTTCGCACAAAGAGCGACCAGCAACCGCAAATACAGCATCTTAGGAATATTCCCACAAAAACTTTCCTAACTGCATGAAATATCCTACAAAACACAACAGGAAGTTAGACAAGACATGAGTAGAAGCTCAAGTTCCGTCGCACCTAAAGAGCGCATCAACATCAAGTACGTACCCGCCACTGGGGACCAGCAGGCCGAGATCGAGCTTCCCCACAAGATGCTGGTGCTAGGGGACTTTGGCTTGAACGATCCCCGCCCCCTTGAAGATCGCCAGGTCATGCGTATCGACAAGCACAGCTTCAACGATGTGCTGAACGATGCCGAGGTGAGCCTGAACATGGCTGTCCCTTCCATGCTCGGTGCAGCACCCGACGCTGAGCTGACTGTCGACCTGCAATTCAGGTCGATCAGCGATTTCGGCCCGGATCGAATCGCGCGGCAGGTACCGGAGCTGAACAAGCTGCTTGAGCTGCGCGAAGCGCTGGCTGCCTTGAAAGGCCCGATGGGCAACGTTCCCACGTTCCGCAAGCACCTTCAGCACCTGCTCACCGACGAGCAGACGCGCAAGCAGCTCGCCCAGGAGCTGGGCCTGATGCTCGAAGGTCCGGGCCAAGCCTGAGGCAACCACGACACAGGGCTTCACCGAGAAGCCGAGCACGGACAACGGAGCGTCATACATGCCGACTCAGAACAGCACCCCTCTTGTTACAGACCTGGCCGCCGAAACGTCAGGCAACCAGACATTGCTCGACCAAGTCATGGCCGAGACGATGCTTTCGCCAAACCAGGAAGGCTACTTGGTTGCGAAACAAGGCGTCGCAACATTCATTGCGCAAATACTTGAAAGCGATGAACCGGATCAACTGATCAACAAGCACCGCGTAGACCAGATGATCGCTGAACTGGATCGCCTCCTCGGCAAGCAAATGGATGCCATTCTCCACCATCCCGACTTCCAGGCACTCGAGTCGGCATGGCGTGGCCTGAAACTTCTGGTGGACCGGACGGACTTCAGGGAAAACATAAAACTGGAGATACTTCACACCTGCAAAGAAGACTTGCTCGAAGACTTCGACAACGCCGCAGACATTACCTGCAGTGGTTTATACAAGCATGTCTACACGGCAGGCTATGGCCAGTTTGGCGGGGAACCGATCGCCGCCCTGATCGGCAATTACAACTTCGGCCCTTCCTCGCCCGATATCAAATTATTAAGTTACATGGCCTCGGTCGGCGCCATGTCCCACGCACCGTTCATTACCGCCCCTGCCCCCGACTTCTTCAACTTGGGCAGTTTCGAAGGCTTGCCCAATCTCAAAGAAGTCAGGGATATTTTCGAAGGCCCTCGCTTTGCCAAATGGCGTGCGTTTCGCGACAGCGAGGATGCCCGCCATGTCGGCCTGGTGCTGCCGCGCTTCATGCTGCGTTCGGTCTATGACCGCCAGGAACACCCCATCGCCAGCTTCAGCTATGACGAAAACATCGATGGCCGCCATGATAACTACCTGTGGGGCAATGCAGCCCTGCTGATGGCGAGTTGTATCAATGACAGCTTTGCCCGCTATCGCTGGTGCCCAAATATCATCGGTCCGCAATCCGGCGGCGCGGTCGACGACTTGCCTGTTCACTTCTACGAATCCCTGGGGCAGCTTCAGGCCAAGATACCGACCGAAGTATTGATTTCCGACCGCAAGGAATTCGAGCTGGCCGAGGAAGGCTTCATCGCCCTGACCATGCGCAAGGAAAGCGACAACGCCGCTTTCTTCTCCGCGAATTCCGTGCAAAAGCCGAAGACCTTCCCGAAAACGCCGGAAGGCCAGCAAGCACAGACCAATTACAAACTCGGTACACAGTTGCCCTACCTGTTCATCGTCAATCGCCTGGCCCATTACATCAAGGTGCTGCAACGTGAACAGATCGGCAGTTGGAAGGAGCGCAACGACCTGCAGAGCGAGCTCAACAAATGGATCAAGCAGTACATCGCCGACCAGGAAAATCCTTCTGCCGATGTACGTAGTCGCCGTCCGCTGCGGTCTGCCCGAATCGAAGTCTCGGACGTTGCGGGCGATCCAGGCTGGTACCAGGTCTCGCTCGCCGTACGCCCCCATTTCAAGTACATGGGCGCCAATTTCGAGATCTCCCTGGTCGGTCGGCTCGATACCCAATGAGTACGCTTTTCGAACGCTTGGTCGCACAAGCCCCGGCGGGCCAACAGCCCTGGCGGCAATACGAATTCCGGCAGACGTCATCGTTCGATGCGATCAAGCGTCATCTCGAAACGCTGCTCAACACTCGCCAGGGTTGCTCGCAAAGCAGCCCGGACCTGGGTTTGCGCGACTTCAACAGCCACGATTTCAGCGACACGGATGTGCTTCGTGAAGTGAGCGCAGACATTCACCGCACGATCAGCCGCTACGAACCGCGTATCCAGATCCAGTCCTTACACGGCATCCCCAACGCACAGGCACCGCTGGAGCTGCATCTACGGCTGGATTGCCATGTCCAAGTCGATGATTGCGCAAAGCTGTTGCAGATCGATCTGCTCGTTGATGGCCACAGCCGCTACACCCGAGTGAGATGACCCCATGTCGTTGAAAGAATGCTTTGGCGAAGAGCTTCGCTACTTGCGCGAACTGGGTGCGGATTTTGCGAAAGACAACCCTCAGCTCGCTCGCTTTTTGGGAGAAACGAGCAGCGACCCGGACGTGGAGCGACTGCTGGAAGGCTTTGCCTTCCTCACCGCGAAACTGCGGCTGAAGCTCGAAGACGACTTGCCAGAACTGACGCACACCATGCTGCAGATGCTTTGGCCCAATTATCTACGCCCGTTGCCCAGCGCCACGATCATCCAATTCACACCGCTGGAACAATCCCTCAGCCAGCCACACGTCATTCCCAAGGGTTCACGCTTGTTCGCGCACCCGGTGAATGGCATCACCTGCGAATATCGAAGCTGTACCGAGGTGAAGCTCCACCCTTTCGACATTGGCGAAGCGAGTGCGGCTCGGGCCTCCGATGGGTCGATTGTACGCATCGACCTGGTTCCCCTGGTCCAACGTCCGCTGAACGCGTTGGCCTGCGATGACCTGACGTTCTACCTGAGCGGTGAAAAGGCCTGCGCGCAAACGCTCTACCTGTGGTTATCGCAGTACCTCGAATTCATCAGCGTGACCATCAACGGCGAGGTCCAACACCTGCCCGCCAGCAACATCCACTTTCCGGGTTTCAGCCCCGATGAGGCATTGTTGCCCTACCCCCGTAACGTCTTCGATGGCTACCGAATTCTGCAGGAATACTTCGTCTTTCCCCAACGCTTCCATTTCTTTGGCCTGACCGGCCTACGTCGGCTTTGGCCAGAACAGGCGAGCCGCAATGTACGCATCGCGTTTCATTTCAACCGCCCCTTACCCGCCACGCTGCGTGTCGGCAAGGGGGATTTCAGCCTGTTCTGTACACCTGCAGTCAACCTGTTCGAACACAGTGCCGAACCCATCGATCTCTCCGGCCAGGTCGAACAGGTGCGGTTGACGCCTTGCGGCAAACGACCCGATGCCTACGAGATCTTCAGCGTCGATCGCGTGGCGAGTTGGCGGCGCTCGACCGATGGCCACCTGGGTGAACAACTACGGGTGTTTCACCCTTTCGAATCGTTTGCCCACGAGATCGAGCATGCCCAGGGGCGCACGGCGTTGTATTACCGTTGCAAGGTCGAGAACTCGTTGCGTGGCGATGGCCTGGCGCACCGGATAGCGTTCGTCCGGGCAGATGAAAGCCTCTATGTGGGCCAGCTGGAAACCGCCTCTATCGACCTGACCTGCACGAACCGGGACCTGCCGCTGGCACTGGGTGTCGGCGATATCTGCGTCAACAGCGAGTTCTCCCCGCCCCTGGCCAGCTACCGCAATATCTGCCAGCCCACTCGGCCGTTCAGGCCGGTACTGGACGGCCAGCTGCAGTGGACGCTGATATCCAACCTGTCCCTGAACTACCTGTCGCTGCTGTCGGCCGAGCCCCTCAAGGCAGTGATCGGTGCCTACGATTTCGCCGCCCTGCATGACATCCAACAGGCACGGGCGACACGCAAGCGCCTCGACGGCATAGGGAGCGCGCAAACCGAACCGCTGGACTGGCTGATCAATGGCCTGCCCATTCGCGGTTTGCGCACGCAATTGAAGCTCGACCAGCACGCATTCCTCTGCGAAGGAGATCTCTACCTGTTCAGTTGTGTGCTTTCTCACTTCTTTGCCCTCTACGCCAGCATCAATGCCTTCCACCAGCTGGAAGTGATCAACACCACCAACAATGAGCATTACACATGGCCTTTGCTGACCGGCAGACAACCATTGATCTAGCCGACACGCTGCTCGCCGAAGCCCACCAGCACAACTTTTTCCAGTTGCTGGAGCGGCTGCACGGCTTGCACGGCGACGATCTCGAGCCACGTTGGCCCAGGCAGGCTGCGCAACCACGACTGCGCCTGGGCAGTGACCCGCGTCTCGCTTTCCCGGTTGCAGACGTCGTGGAGGCTCGACGGCTGCCGGTACGAGCGGGTCATGACGAGCGTTCGCGCTACCGCATATGCACCACGTTCCTGGGGCTACACGGTACCGACTCGCCCCTGCCCAGCTATTACCTGGAACAGCTCGCCTATGAGCATGCCCAGGAGATCGGTCTGCGCCCGGCGTTCTTCGACTTTTTCAATCACTACCTGCTCAGCCTGTTGCACCGCAGCTGGCGCAAGTACCGCTACTACATCCGGTTCCAAGCCCAGGCAAACGACCACTTCTCTCGCTATATCTTCTCGCTGATCGGCCTGAACGATGAGCAACTGCGGGGAGACACGGCGCTCCCATGGAGCCGGTTGCTCAGTTTCGCCGGTGTCATCGCCAGCCGTAGTCGCGCGCCCGGCACGGTCGCCGGGATCATTGCGCATTGCTTCGATCTCTCGGCAGTGCGGGTGCGCGAATTCGAAACCCGATCGGTACCCACCGACCCCAGGCAACGCGTACGGCTTGGATGCCGTAACGGCCAGGTGGGCAGCACCTTCGTGGTCGGTGATCGCACCCGTACCCGCTGCAGCAAGTTCACGCTTCTGGTTGACGACCTGAACCAGACGCAACTGCGCGCCTTCCTGCCCAGCGGGATGAATTTCAGCCGATTGCGCGCACTGATCGATTTCCTGCTCCGCGATGCCCTCGCCTATGACCTGGAGTTGCGCCTCGAACAGAACGCATTGCTGCCCTTGTGCCTGCATCGCTCGAACGGTGCCCACCTCGGCTGGACCAGCTTTCTCGATGACAGCCAAGGCAAGCACAGCCCTGTAGTGCGTATCCGGGGACGCTCATGAAAACCTTGATCTTGACCATCAGCAATCTCGAACAGCTGCAACATGGCGTTACCACGCATCATCCGTTCAACCGCCGCGGCGGCACGATCGGCAGCCAGGATGCCGATTGGAGGCTTGCCGATCGCGACCGGCGTATCGCGCCTGTTCATTGCGAAATCCGTTGGAGCGAGAACAGTTTCTGCGTTCTTGATCGCTGTGGCCGCACCTACCTCAATGACAGCCTGTTAAGCCTCGGCCACCTGGCTCCCGTGCGCCTGCAGGATGGTGACTGCCTGCAGGTCGGCGCCTATCGACTGCTGGTGCACTACCACCAAGGCCAGGAACGCCGCCACATGCAACGGTGCGCCTTGGAACAACTGTTCGATCCAGGGAAGCATGTGCTCGACGCCCTTGTCGCCGACATGCCACCCAGGCCGCTGCACCACGCCATCGCGCCGGCCCACGGCCCGGCAACCGATATCTACGAAACGTTCAGCCCGCAGGAAGCAGTCGACCCCTTGGCCCTGCTGGACGCCAGGCCTCGCTCGCCGTTTGCCAGTACACCGGGCCATCGAACCCAACGCATCATCAGGGGAGCGTCTTCATGAACCGTCGTCCGTTCATGGTCGTGCCCTTGCTTCTCGTCCTGACGGGCTGCACTGCGCTGGGCAAGATAGGGCAAGTGCTGATGGATCCTTCCATCCCTGTCGGGGCGCCTGGCGATCAACCTACCGAGGTCGCATTCAGCCTCTATGCCAGCCCTACCCTCAATGGCAACCCGTACAGCCTCGACGCAGCGGTTTCCGATGCACAGGCATCTGGCACCTACACCGTGAGCCTCAGCGCAGATGACCCACACGCCTTGGCTGAAAAAGTAGAAGGCCTGTTGGAACAGTTGCACGAGCAGTATCCGGCCCTCTCACTGCTGACGCGGGTACCTGAAGCATTCCCGGAGAGCGCTGACATCGAGGAAGGCGGCCTTGGCCAGTACCGCACCCCGACAGCAGACCTGTCCCTGCCGGCGCCATCGTCGGTGCCCACAGCCCCCATCGCCACGCCCATCGCCATCAAGATCTTGCAGCTACGGGACGACTCCCTCTTTCGCAACAGCCTCTACCAACTGCTCGATCAGGATCCGGCCAAAGCCCTGCGCAGCACCTACATACGGGACGATGACTACCTGCTGTCACCCGGGCAATTCAAGTTCGTGCGATTCGAACCCCTCGATGCCGACACCCGCTTCATCGCGGTGGTCGCCAACTACGGCAACCACGAGGACGCCATCTGGCGACAGGTCCTGCGAATCGAACCCCGTGGCCGCAAGGTCGTCCTCGGCGTGCAAGTCAATGACGCGCAGATCCTGCTCACGGAGGAAAGCTGATGGCCCTCGTACCGGTCTTGCGTCGTACCTTCCAACTGTCTCGGAATCCCCATGAGCTCACGTAACCCTGTCCTTTGGCACGAAGGCCTGTTCATCAAGCCGCAGCATTTCCAGCAACTGACGAAGGCCAGCGAAGCCGCGTTGCACCAGCGCCTGAGCAGCCTCAACACTGCGTTCTACGGCTTCAGCGAGCTACAGCTGAACCAGGAGTACTTGAGTCTGGGCAAGATTGCGATCACCCGGGCACGGGGCATCATGCCGGACGGCACCGTGTTCGACATCCCCGGGGACCTGCCTCCACCGCCACCGCTGGAAATAGACGACGACGGCACCCAGAGGCGCCATGTCTACCTGTGCCTCCCCCTACGCACCGGGGGTGGCCGCGAGGTGAGCTGGCCGGACAGCCCTGCCAATTATCGCTACATCGCCCAGGCGCAGGAGATCAAGGACACCCACACCGCCGACGGCGACCAGGTGCGGGTCGAGCTTGCCGTACCGAATTTGCAACTCAAACGCGAAGGCGAAGACTGCAGCGCGTATACCCGCCTCGCCTTGACCCGCATTCTCGAGCGCCGCACAGATGGCAGCCTTTTACTGGACGAGGGTTTCTATCCCACCTGCGTATCCGTGCAGGCGGTACCAGCCCTCAAGCGGTTTCTTGACGAGGTGACCAACACCCTGCGCGAACGTGCCCGCAACCTGGCAGCGCGGCTTGGGTCGGCAGGCCAATCGGGTGTGGCCGAGATTACCGACTTCAACTTGCTGCAAACCATGAACCGCTGGTGGCCATGCTTCCAGCACCTGGCACGACACGTCCAGGTCCATCCAGAGCAGCTTTACCTGGCCATGAGTCAGGCCTGCGGCGAATTGATGACCTTCACGGATGAAAGCCGATTGCCCCAGGAGTACCCGGCCTACCAGCACAATGCCCTGTCCACCTCGTTCCAACCGCTGGAGAAAGCGCTGCGCCGGGCCTTGAGCACCGTTTTGCAACCACGTGCCGTCTCGCTGCCCCTCACCTCGGAGCAGTTCGGCGTTCTGGTTGCCCACCTCGAGGATCGCCGCCTGCTCGACAACGCCGCGTTCGTCCTGGCCGTCCACGCCGACTTGCCAGCCGACACGCTGCGCCAGCAGTTCCTGCAAAAAGCGAAGGTCACCTCACGGGAGGCATTGAATGACCTCGTCCCCCTGCAGTTGCCCGGCATCCCTCTATTGCCATTGCCCGTCGCCCCTCGGGAGTTGCCCTTCCATTCCGGGTTCAGCTACTTCGAGCTGGACCGTCGCAGCCCGGCCTGGCAGGTGATGAACGAAAGCAGTGGGTTCGGCTTCCATGTCGCCGGTGAGTTCCCTGGCCTGGAGCTGCAGTTCTGGGCGATCAGGAGTGAATGAGATGAATACTCGACACACGCTTGATATGACCGGCCCAGGCATGCAGACCCAACTTGATAGGCCCGATACAGGATCAGGGATCGCCCCCGGTCTCGTATCCACTCCCAGGCACAGCGTGGAAGACATCGCCGACCCGGACTTCCAGCTCCGCGGCGGCTTCAGCAACCCGATGGTCGATGCCGCAATGCCCTTGCTTGGCCTGGCCATACGCCTGCGAACGCTGGACAGGCACGACGACATAGCAGGCTTGCGCAACGATGTGCACAACCAGGTCGCAATCGTGCTGGAGGAAATGAGCCAGCACGCCTACGAGCCTGCTCATCTATTGGCCTATTCCTATGCGCTGTGCCTGTATCTCGATGAGTCCGTGATGGGGACGCCATGGGGCAAGAGCTCCGTCTGGAGCCAGCGGACATTGCTCAGCGACTTCCACCAGGAAACCTGGGGCGGCGAGAAGTTCTTCACCGTGCTGTCACGCATGATGCAGGAGGCCCAACGGTACCAGGATGTCCTGGAATTCATGTACCTGTGCCTGTGCATCGGCCTGAAGGGCAAATACGGCGCCGCCCCCAAGGGCGACCAGGCCCTGCAAGCGCTCATCACCCAATTGCACCGACTCATTCGGGAGCTGCGCGGCCCCACTCCGGAATCACTCAGCGATCCATTGAGCAACGTCGCCCCGCGCAACTTCCGGATGAAGCGACAGTGGCCATGGTGGAGCCCATTGCTCATCAGCGCGGTGGTGATCGGGATGATGTACGGCTACTACAGCTACCGCTTGCACCTGGTCACCCGCGAGGTACTGGAATCGCTCAACGGCATCCTGCAGTAGCGATGCCCGCGACCGGAACAACCGAACACAACGAATTGGCGGGGCGGGTGCCCTGCCGAACAAGCCCATCGACTCCCGATGGCCATGCCACCACTGGTGCGCATGTCAATCCACATGGACGCAGGAGCCTGCCATGCCAACACCCGCTTACATCAAGATCGAAGGAAAAAAACAAGGCAACATCACCGCTGGGGCTACCACCCACGAATCCGTGGGCAATAGCTATGTCGAGGGTCATGAAGACGAAATCCTCGTGCAGGAAATCAAACACCGCGTGACCGTGCCCACCGACCCGCAAAGCGGCCAACCATCAGGGCAGCGGGTCCATAAACCATTCGTCTTCACCAGCACGCTGAACAAAGCCACGCCCCTGATGTACCAGGCACTGGCCAGCGGAGAAATGCTGCCCTCGGTCGAAGTGAACTGGTATCGCACCTCCGTGGAAGGCACCCAGGAGCATTTCTTCACCACCAAACTCGAAGACGCCATCATCGTCGACATCAATACGGTGCTGCCTCATGCCCAGGCCGAGGAGAACGAGAACTTCACCCAACTGATCGAAGTGTCCATGTCCTATCGCAAGATCACCTGGGCCCATACGGTGGCAGGCACCGAGGGTTCGGACGACTGGCGCAAGCCAATCGTCTGACGTGGCTGCGATGCCCGGGCGGGTTCATCTGCCTGGGCTTTGTCCCTCAGACGGCAGACAAGGACTTCTCATGCCCAGCCAATCCGACCTGCATTTCAGTTTCCAGCCACTGGTGGGTTCGGCCACCTTCGAGGTGGTGTCTTTCACCCTCGACGAAGGCCTGAGCACGCCGTTCGAACTCCACCTCGAACTGGTCAGCACCGAGGACGACGTCGACTTCGGCCAGTTGCTCGACCAACCCGTACTGTTCACCCTCTGGCGCGGCCGCCAAGCGGTGCGCCACGTCCATGGCCTGGTCAGCGCCTTCAGCCAAGGCGACAGCGGTTTTCATCGCACCCGCTACCAGGCCTTGGTCGAGCCGCAACTGGCCCGGGCACGCCTGCGTGCCAATTGGCGCATCTTCCAACAGAAGACCGCCCCGCAGATTCTCGAGCTGATGTTCAAGGCCCAGCGCCTGACCCAAGTCGAATGGGTGACCTGCTTCGACCATCAGGTCCGCGAATTCTGTGTCCAGGCGGGCGAGACCGACCTTGCCTTCATCACCCGCCTGGCGGCCGAGGAAGGCTTCATCTACCGCTTCGAGCACACCGCCGAGGCACACAAGCTGATCATCACCGACCGCCTGCTGGCCCTGGGGATGATCGAGCACGACCTCGACAGGCGCCAGGATGATGGGACCGCCGCCGACGACATTCCCATCACCGTGCAATACCACCCCAACAGCGGCGGTGACCAACCCGAGCCGGCGCTGCGCCGCTTCCGCTACCACGAACAGGTGCGAACGGCCTGCCAGACACAACGCGACTACTGCTTCCGGTACCCAGGCGCACGTCTGGAGCAGTACGCCATCAACGACGACCCGCAACACCAGGCTCAAGACTACGAGTTCTTCGATTACCCAGGGCGCTACAAACGCGAAGCGGCTGGCAAGCCCTTCACCCAGACCCGCCTCAACGCCTTGCGCCACGATGCGCGCATGGCCGAGACCGAGGGTGACGACATGCGCCTGCAGCCAGGGCTGAGCTTCATTCTGGCCGACCACCCGCGCCAGGACCTCAATGCTCATTGGCGAGTGGTCAGCGTGCATCACGAAGGTTCGCAATTCACCAGCCTCCAGGAGGAAGCCGCCCAAGCCCAGCGTGGCACCCGTTACGAACAAACGGCAAAGCTCGTGCCCGGCCAACTCGAATGGAGACCCGCTCCATTGCCCAAGCCACGTATCGATGGCCCGCACATGGCAACCGTCGTGGGCCCGCCCGACGAGCAGATCTACTGCGATGAATGGGGCCGGGTGAAGGTCAGCTTCCCCTGGGACCGCGAAAGCCAGGAAAACGAGTTCAGCTCCTGCTGGATACGGGTATCGCAAGGCTGGGCCGGCGGCAGCTGGGGTTCGATGGCCATCCCGCGGATCGGCCAGGAAGTGATCGTCCAATACGTCAACGCCGACCCTGACCAACCCTTGATCACCGGGCGCACCTACTGCGGAAACCAGCTCCCCCCCTACGAGCTGCCCAAGCACAAGACACGCATGACCATCAAAAGCCAGACCCACAAAGGACAAGGCTTCAACGAGCTCCGTTTCGAAGATGAGCTGGGGCAGGAAGAGGTGTTCATCCATGCGCAAAGGGACCAGAACAATGTGGTCAAGCATGATGAGACCACATTGGTAGGTAATGACCGTCGTGAACAGGTCGATCACGATGAAACCGTCATTATCGGACATGACCGCAGCAAGACTGTCGGTAACGACGAGCGCATGACCATAGGACGCAATTCACATCTGGAGATTGGTTGCAATCAGACGATCAGCATCAACGCAAATCGCGTCGAACAGGTTGGCAATAACAGGACGGATACGACGACCGCCAATCACACGATTGAAGTGGGTGGAAATCTAGAGCAGCAAATCGCCGGACATGCCGAGGTCAAGACGGGTCATGCCATTCGACATTCCACTCAAGCATATGAGATCCATGCCGCAGAGAGTGTGACGATCAGAGCACCAGGCGGAACCCTTCGTATTGATGCGGAGGGCATCACGCTGGATGGAATAAATCTACGACTCAAGGGTTCGATGACCAAAGAAAATGCCGGAGCAGGAAACGCTTTTCCGATTTCCAGCCAGCTCTTGCATGGTCAGGAAACATGTGGCGAGCAGAAACGATGAACGTGGATCAGGTTGTGGAATTCGCGTCACAACGTAATGCCAATGAATATCTCTACCTCGTGCTGGACCCTCTCGCTGATTGCGATCCGGAGCATCCCCTCAGTATTTCGATGTTGTGCCAAGCGTTGGGAAGCGAGGCGATTGAGCTTATCTCGCGACCCGATCTGACCCAGCTTCCTACGGAGTGGCCAGCACTGGTGCAACTGGCTGCTCCAGGCCAGGTAACCACAGGACATCTGTCCCTGAGTGTTGCCCAGGCAATGGCAGAGATCACTTTCGATAAGCGTTACATCTGCGGATGGTTGGTGAGTGAACAACCTCCAGCGATTGTCGCAAAACACCTTGCTGAACAAGGCCGCGCCTTGAAGCCCACAGTCGGCCAGGCAATTGCTCCGTGGTTCGAGCCTGCACGTCTGGAGTTGCTGGCTGCAGCCATGGACAACGTCAGTGGACTGCTCTGGCCGATCCGGGCCTGGTTTTATCCGACCCTCCACGGCGATCTCCAACAAATTGTTGGAAAAGCCTTTATCGGTGAAGTGCAAATACCCGATTTGGCTCGCGACGTTCAAAGCATGGCGCCCCAAGTGAGCCGTCTCCTAGGGGCTTGGCGTGATCTCAATGCAGATAGGCAAGGATCTGCATGCCTGCGCTGGCAAGGCCGCTCAGGTCTTCCTCCGATAGCACCCATTCATGCGTTCAGGTTGATCTGGGAGGCCTGGCAACGTGGGCTCCGCGAGAGCGAAGACATCCATTGCCTATGCCTGCACTTGGTCATGATCCATCCGCTGCTGCTATCCCATCCGACCATTCAGCAGGACGTAGCGCAAGCGGCTGAAGGCAAGCAGAGCTTGGTATCTCGCTTCATCACCTACAACGACACCACTTGGAAACAGCTTGCCATGTCTTTGCCCATGGCCCGGAGCCACTCATGAGCATCAGCAAATCCATCATCACCGCCATGCGCCAGGCGATCCCCAACCCCAACGGGACCTGCAACGCCTGCGAGCGAAGCGGCCTGCCCATCCTCCTGCTGCGTACCGCCTACGCCCCCAGGCCCCGCGCCACTACAGCACTCCCGCTGGCCCGTAACACCGAAGTCGCTGCCGTCCCGCTGCACGGGGACCAGCCACGCATCCTGCGTCAGGGTTATGTCTATGTCCTGCTGGACCAGGAAGTCTGGCAGGCCTACCAAGTCACCCCCGAAGGCGCCCTGCGCCAGTTCCCGGTCTTCCAGCCGCCACGCGAGGCGGGCAAGCCCCTGGCCAAGGCTTGCCGTACCCAGGATCACGACGTGATCGCCTCCTTCATCAACATCA
>NZ_JADLJL010000001.1 GCF_015680235.1 Pseudomonas guariconensis | reverse complement strand
GGGGCTTCCCCATGTGAGAGTAGGTCATCGTCAAGATTCATTTCGCAAAACCCCTATCTGCGCGAGCAGGTAGGGGTTTTGTCTTTCCGGGTCTGATAACCGCGCCCGGGGTCTACGGCCGCTGCGCGCCCGCTTCGCGGCACAAGGCCGCTCCTACAGGGCCCGTGTTTCTCTTAAGCAAAGCTTATCTTCCAGGTCTGGCAGCCGCGCCGGCCTGTAGGAGCGGCCTTGCGCCGCGAAGCGGGCGCGAAGCGGCCGCAAAACCTGCATCCTCGATTGATCTCAACCGCGTGCCAGCTCCGCCAGGTGTGCCGTAGCTTCTTCACTCTTGAGCACCAGCACATCCCCTTCGAGCGAGTCGAGCACCACCTCTGAAGTATTGCCGATCAAGGCGCCTGAAATACCAGTGCGGGCGACGGTACCTATAACCGTCACCACGGCATCAAGCTGCTTCTCTGTATAAGGAATCAATACATCTGCCGGCCCTTCGGCGATATGCAGATGATCGTCGGGAATATCGAATTCCGCCTGAAAAGCCTTACATGCCTCCCGATAGCGCTGCTCGATGGTTTCCGAAAGCTGGTAGGCCGGGTCGGACGCTGCGAGCATGGGGGAGGGGTGGGCGCTGATCACATGCAATTGGCCCTTGGCCAGCCCCGCAATGGCGTAGCCGTGATCAACGATGCTGGCATGCAGGCGTCGATGGTCTTCATCAGTGTTGCCGACATCCACGGCCGCGAGGATCGCACCGCCTGTCCATGGGCGCTCGCTCTTGACCATCAGTACCGCGCAGGGGCACTGACGCAGCAGCTTCCAGTCGTTGGGCGTGAGCAATGCCTTGCGCAAGGGGGTGTCCGGGCGATGCTCCTTGATCACCAGTTCGCAGCCCTCGGCCTGCTGCACGTCGATGATGGACTCATGCAAGCTGTCATGCCAGGCCTGCTCATGGGTAACGTTATCGTACCCATCATCGTGCAGTTGGCTACTGAGCAGGCTGAGCAAGGCGCTATGGTCTTGTCGCTTGTCGCACATCAACAGGTGCAGGCGCGCGCCTGTTACGCCGGAAATGAGCTTGGCGCGGGTCAGGGCGCGACTGTGGGCATGCTCGGGGTCAAGGACGACGAGAATACTGCGGACGGCTTGCATGGGCGTGAGCTCCCTTGGTAAGTAACGGCCAGTGCCTGACTATAGTTGGCGTTGCGCGCAGTGCCGCTTGATGTGTATCAAGCATAGTCGCTGGCGATTGCCGCTACCCCCGGTATAATCGCCGATCCTGCCGTTGGCCTGTAGTTTATGAGCTTATGTCCCTGATTCCTGAAATTGACGCCTTCCTTGGCTGCCCAACTCCCGACGCCTGGATCGAAGCGGCGCTGGCCGACCAGGAAACCCTGTTGATCGACCACAAGAACTGCGAATTCAAGGCTGCCAGCACCGCATTGAGCCTGATCGCCAAGTACAACACGCACATTGACCTGATCAACATGATGTCGCGCCTGGCCCGCGAGGAGCTGGTCCATCATGAGCAGGTGCTGCGCCTGATGAAGCGCCGCGGTGTACCGCTGCGGCCGGTTTCGGCGGGGCGCTACGCCTCTGGCTTGCGGCGCTTGGTAAGGGCACACGAGCCGGTCAAGCTGGTCGATACCCTAGTGGTCGGTGCTTTCATCGAGGCCCGTAGCTGCGAACGTTTCGCGGCCCTGGTGCCGCACTTGGACGAAGAACTGGGGGCGTTCTACCATGGTCTGCTCAAAAGCGAGGCGCGCCATTACCAGGGCTACCTGAAGCTGGCCCAACAATATGGTGACGAAGCGGATATTGCGCATGTCGTGGAGCAGGTGCGCGAGGCGGAAGCGCACTTGATCCTCTCTGCCGACCAGGAGCTGCGTTTCCACAGCGGCGTGCCCATGGCCCGTGCAGCCTGAGTGCATAGCGCGCCAACGCGATCAACGACTCCGCCCCAGCAGCAGCCCGACGACCAAGCCCAGGCCTGCGCTAATCGCTACCGTCTGCCATGGGTGACCACCTATATAGTCTTCGGCGGCTGCTACCGCAGGTTGTGCCTTGCCCCGCAACCTGGCCACGGCCCGATTCGCCTGGCGCAGCTTCAGGTTGACCTGGGCACGTAAGGTATCGGCTTCATCGCCTACCAGCGCAGCGCTGTCATTCAGCAGCCGCTCCGACTCTTCGATCAAAGCCTGCAATTCACTGAATACCTGGTCCTTGATCTGTTCGCTGTCTGTTTGCGGGGCGCTTTTCCTGGCCATGAACACGTCCTCATTCGCTGATTGTCAGGGCAATGGATACCGCTGCCCGTGGAAAGTTGCGTCGGCGTACCGGTCGCTCGCCGCTACAGTGTAAGATAGCGGCCATTTTCAAGCGGCAGGTAATACCATGAGTTTCAATCTGGCCAACAGAAGCTTCGAGGAACGGGCGCAGATCGAGGCGGAAAAGGCCCGGCTGTTCGAGTATTGGCAGAACAACCTCGGCAAGGCCAAGGGCGAAGCTGCGCGGCTGATCGGTGAAAAGCCCCGGCGCAAGAGCAAATGGGCCGAGTGGGTCCGCGCCGAGCTCGATGGCATGTCGCCTCCGGAATTCGTCGGCCTGGTGCGCAGCGAAGTCAACAAGATGATGGCTGCCGCCAGCAGTAATCGCTGATCCATCAACGGACCAGGCTGCCCTCGGGCAGGTCGAGTGTGCCCTCATCGGTAAAGCGCACGGTGCCCAAGGGGCCGCCGGCCATCTTGCCACGCAGTACGTACGGCAGGCCCTGCAGTGAATCCAGTCGGCTCAAGCCATAGGCTTGGCGCAATACAGCAAAGGCAGTGATGCTCACCGGCACCACCACGACCGCTTCGTCATAACGCCCTATATGCCCTTTCTGGTCGCTGACGCCAGCCGCCAGGGGCTGGTCGTTGACTTCGAGGTTAAGCGCAATGCCGTTGAAATCGACGGGTGTCTCGTTGGGGTTCTGCACGCGGATCTTCACCGCCATGCGCATTTCCAACGCCTGCGACGGAAGTGGCTCGATGCCAACAACGCTGATGTTCAACGGGGCCCGCGGCTGAAACAGCGCACAGGCGTTGAGCGTACAGGCAAGCAGGACAGTCAGCCAGAAACGGCTTGGTCGCAAGTTCATGGCATATGCCTTGTGTCCAGTTCCAGACCGCAGTGTGGCAAAAGCACGCGAACGTTGAAAGCACTGGCGCACGAACCCTCGGTCATTGGGCACTGCGCAGCGGGCCCTTCGGGCCATACTGAAATATCAGGAATCATCTCTACCGGCATTCGCTCTTTCGTCGCGAACCTGTCGCGCCTTAGGCTATCCAACGCTTGAGCGCGCCTTTCGCAAAGGAGGTGAAGCATGAATTCGACACTGCCAACCCTGGCCATCGGCCTGTTGCTGAGCCTGCCATTGCCGACTGCCCCCCTGGCGCAACCGCTGTCCATTGCCAGCGACAGAAACAACCCCTACAACAGCCCGATCCAACGCGCCAACCCCAACAGCCGCCAAGGCAGCATGCCTGCGGCGCCGCCGATCCGGGGGCCTTCGACGCAACCCAACCCGCGACCGCCAACCTTGGATAACCGCGGTATCGGTAACGGCGAAAACCTGCGACGCGAACAGCGTGCGCCCAATCTGGAACCCACCCGGCCACCACGGGATAGCCAACGTCTGCCCTGAGCCGCCACCTGGAAGGAACCAAACATGAAGCCACGTACCTGGTTGTTCACCCTGGCCGTTACAGCCCTGATGCCGCTGGCACAGGCCGCCTCCGAACGCCAATTGCCCAGCGAGGAAGGCCAGCTGACTGTCAGCACGGTAGCCGACGGTCTGCGCCATCCTTGGGCCCTGGCCTTCCTGCCCGAAGGCAAGGGCATGCTCGTCACTGAACGGCCTGGCAACCTGCGCGTGGTCAGCGCAGACGGCAAGGTCGGCCCGGCCATGAGCGGCGTGCCCAAGGTCTGGGCCGAAGGGCAGGGCGGGCTGCTGGATGTGGCACTGTCACCGGATTTTGCCAAGGACCGTACGGTGTACCTGTCGTTTGCCGAGCGAGGTGCCGATGGCAAGGGCGGTACTGCGGTCGGCCGCGGCCAACTGTCTCAGGACCTGTCCCGCCTGGAGAATTTCACCGTGATCTTCCGCCAGCAGCCCAAACTGTCCGATGGTATCCATTTCGGTTCGCGGCTGGTGTTCGACCATGATGGTCACCTGTTCGTCGCCTTGGGGGAAAACAACCAGCGCCCTACCGCCCAAGACCTGGACAAGCTGCAGGGCAAGGTCGTTCGGATCCTGCCGGATGGCGAAGTGCCCAAGGACAACCCATTCGTCGGCCAGGCCAATGTACGGCCGGAAATCTGGTCCTACGGCCACCGTAACCAGCAGGGCGCCGCCCTCAACCCCTGGACCGGCCAGTTATGGACCCATGAGCACGGCCCCCGAGGGGGCGACGAAATCAACATCCCGCGACCGGGCAAGAACTATGGCTGGCCGATGGCCACCCACGGAATCAACTATTCGTTGCTGCCGATTCCGGAGGCCAAGGGCAAGCATGTGGAGGGTACCCAGCCCCCGCACCATGTATGGGAAAAATCACCGGGCATCAGCGGCATGGCCTTCTACGATAGCCCGACCTTCAAGGCCTGGGACCATAACCTGTTCATCGGCGCGCTGGTGTCCCGCGAACTGATCCGCTTGCAGCTCGAGGGCGACAAGGTCGTACACCAAGAGCGTCTGCTCGGGGAACTGGAGGCGCGGATCCGTGACGTGCGGGTAGGGCCGGATGGCTACTTGTACCTATTGACCGATGCCGAGGACGGCGCACTGCTCAAGGTCGGCCTGAGCGAAAACTGACAGGTCGAGGCCCCAGCCGTTACGAATCGGCTGCCCACTCGGTCGCTTCGCCGGTTACCATGGCGCTTTTGCCCAAGGCTCCGGCATGTCACTCGACCCGAAAACCCTCTACCGCCAGGCTCTCGACGAACACGGATTTGTCCCCGATGTAGCCCAGGCCCTGGCAGTAGACGAGCTTCAGGCCTGTTTCGAGGCACTGCGCCAGGGCACGCCCACCCAGGGTATCTACCTCTGGGGCCCGGTCGGGCGTGGCAAGACCTGGCTGATGGATCAGTTCCATCGAGCGCTGCAAGTGCCGGCGCGCCGCCAGCATTTCCACCACTTCATGGCCTGGGTGCATCAACGGTTGTTCCAGCTCAACGGTACTGCCGACCCATTGCAGGCCCTGGCGCGGGCGCTGGCGCAAGAGATTCGCGTATTGTGCTTCGATGAACTTTTCGTCAGCGATATTGGCGACGCGATCATCCTCGGCCGTCTGTTTCAGACACTGTTCGACCAAGGCGTGGTGGTCGTGGCGACCTCCAACCAGCCTCCGGAGCAACTCTACCGCGACGGGTTCAACCGCGAGCGTTTCCTGCCAGCTATCGCTGCCATCAAGCGGCATATGCGGGTTTTGCCTGTGGCCGGTGAACAGGACCATCGCCTGCATCCCGGTGCCTCGCACCAACGCTACTGGGTAACCGAACCTGGGCGACCCAGTGCTCTGCCGGCAGTGTTTCATCAGCTGAGCCACGGCGACGCCGGCACCGATGCGCCTCTGTCGATAGGTGCCCGTCAGGTCAATGTGATACGGCGCAGCGACGCGGTTGTGTGGTGTCGCTTCAACGACCTGTGCGAGCAACCCCTGGCAGCCCTGGAGTTCATGGCCTTGTGCGACCTGTTTCCGGCGATCCTGGTGGAAGGTATCCCGGCGCTCGGTGGGCAACCGCAGGCCGGCCGCATCGCCCGCGGTACCGAGGATGGGGCTGAGCGTGTGGTTGCCGGGGACCGTGAGCTGCCGACCCTGGCACCCAAGGATGACGGTGTGCGGCGCTTCATCGCCTTGGTCGACGAATGCTACGACCGTCGGGTCGCCCTTTACCTGGAAGCCGAAGTACCGCTCGAAGCACTCTACACTCAAGGGTATCTGGCGTTCCCGTTCCAGCGAACCCTGAGCCGGCTACGGGAGATGCAACTGCAACGCTTCGTCTGAAGGAGCCGACCATGGAGCCGCTGTCGCATCATCTGCTGACCCAGGCCTACAACAATGGCTGGGCCAACCATCGCCTGTACAAGGCGTGCCTGCAACTGACCCACGACGAGTTCGTCGCCCCCCGTTGCAGCTTCTTCCCCTCGATCAAGGCCACCCTCAATCACCTGCTGACGGTGGATTGGTTCTATCTGCATGCGCTGGAATGCGAGCAGCGTGGCGAAGCGCCAGGCCCCGACGGTGAGCGCTTCTTCGAACCCGAGCAACCATTCGCCACCTGCACCGATCTGCTGGCCGAGCAGGCCCAGGCCGATCATCGACTCATTGCCTATTGCCGGTCGCTGCAGGACGACCAACTGCAACGCTATGTGAGCATCGTGCGCCCCGATCGCCTGCAACGCGAGCCGCGCCTGCGCCTGCTGGCCCACCTGTTCGAGCACCAGATCCATCACCGGGGCCAGGTGCATGCGATGCTCAGCGATACCTCCGTGCATCCACCGCAGTTAGATGAGTTCTTCTGCGAGGAGGAGGCGAACCTGCGAGCCGATGACTTTGCCGAGCTTGGTTGGAGCGAGGCGCTGATCTGGGGAAGGACCTGACGGTGCAGAGCACTGGCGCATGAGGCGGTAGGCGCAGGTTCTTCTCCGACGGCAGGCCCCCCGCGACCGGGCTGGTCCTACCATCGAATGGATAGCGAGGGCTGCGCCCTTGATCGCGGGGCGCGCCAGGCTCCCGCAATAGCGTGTGGGAGCCTAGCGCTCCAGCCAATCGACCAAGGTCGTGTGGAAGCGCGCCGGTTCTTCGATCTGCGGCGCATGCCCCAGCCCTTTGAAGGTGACCAGTTCACCTTGTGGTATTAGCCCGGCCACCTTTGGCCCCAGTTCCTTGTACTTGCCCAGCCGTGCCTTCACCTCGGGCGAGGCGATATCGCTGCCAATGGCGGTGGTGTCCTGATCGCCGATCAGCAACAGGGTCGGCATCTGCAGGTCCTTGAATTCGTAGTACACCGGCTGGGTGAAGATCATGTCGTAGATCAATGCCGAGTTCCACGCCACCGCCTCATGTCCCGGGCCTTGGTTCAGGCCCACCAGCATCTGTACCCAGCGTTCGTATTCCGGCTTCCAGCGCCCGGCGTAATAGGTGTTGCGCTCATAGTTGCGCACCCCGTCGGCATCAAGCTTGAGCTCGCGCTGGTACCACTGGTCCACACTGCGATAGGGCACACCCAGGGCCTTCCAGTCTTCAAGACCGATGGGGTTGACCATGGCCAGGCGCTCGACCTGCGCGGGGTACATCAAGGCATAGCGGGTGGCGAGCATGCCGCCGGTGGAATGCCCGAGAATAATCGCCTGTTTCACACCCAGGTGTTCGAGCAGCTCATGGGTGTTGTGCGCCAGCTGCTGGAAGCTGTACTGGTAGTGCGCCGGCTTGCTGGAGGAGCAAAAACCGACCTGGTCCGGAGCGATGACTCGGTAGCCTGCCTGGCTCAAGGCGTCCAGGCTGGTTTCCCAGGTGGCCGCGCAGAAGTTTTTGCCGTGCATCAGCACCACACTGCGGCCATTGGCCTTGCCTTTGGGAGGCACGTCCATGTAGCCCATTTGCAGCGCTTGGCCTTGGGACTGGAAGTCGTAGTGCTTGAGGGGGTGCGGGTAGGTGAAACCTTCGAGTTGCTTGCCGTAGGTCGGCGCCGGGGCGGCGAAGGCCGGGCTGCCCAGGAAGCAGGCCAGGGCCAGGGCGGTTGCGCGCAGCATGGGGCACTCCGTGTTGGGCCATGTAGGAATAGGCGACTTTAGCAGTCAGAAGAAAGTCAAACGCGTAAAAAATGTCACCGGCCGTGTAGCCAGCCCAGGGTGATCATGGCCAACACCAGGTAGCGCCCTCCCTTGGCCAGGGTAACCAGCAACAGGAAACGCCAGAAGGGTTCGCGCATGATGCCGGCAATCAAGGTGAGGGGGTCGCCGATCACCGGCATCCAGCTCAACAGCAGCGACCATTGCCCCCAGCGTCTGTAGCGTTGCTGTGCGCGTTCGAGCTGGGTGGCGCTGAAGGGGAACCAGCGACGTTCGCGCAGGTGCTCGATGGCGCGCCCTAACAGCCAGTTGACGATCGAACCCAATACGTTGCCCAGAGTGGCGACCAGCAGCAACGTCGCCCAGGCGGCCGGCTCTCGCAGCAACAGCCCCACCAGCACCGCTTCCGATTGCAACGGCAGCAGCGTGGCGGCGCCGAAGGCGCTGAGAAACAGCGCCCAGAGGCTGAGCATCAATAGTCGGCCAGTACTTCGTCCTTGCCCTCGCGGGTCACACCGATGACCTGGTAATGGTCCTTGTGGTCGCCCATTTCCATGCCAGGCGAGCCCATGGGCATGCCCGGAACAGCGATACCCTTGAGGTCATCGCGCTTTGCCAGCAGGCGAACCTGCTCGGCTGGCACATGGCCTTCGACGAACTTGCCATCGATCACGCCGGTGTGGCATGAAGCCAAGCGCGGTGCCACACCCAGGCGCTGCTTGACTTCGCTCATGTTCGGCTCGACATGATCATTGACGGTGAAGCCATTGTCGCGCAGGTGGCTGACCCACTCCTTGCAGCAGCCGCAGTTGGGGTCGCGGTAGACATCGATGGTCTCGGCGGCCTGGGCCAGGCTGGAAATCGCCAGCAGGCCGAGGGGGAGCAGGTGTTTGCGCAGCATGGTGAAACTCCTCTTCAAACGCAGGCGTGCAGGCTGCCTGGCAGGTATGGCCCGCAGCATAGCGCAAGCCGGCCCCAGGCGCAGCGCGAGCGGTGCCGGTCGCGCTTGGTGCAATGCTCGCCTGTGCAGGCTGTCATTGAGCTGAAGGCAAGATTACAGCGTTGTCAGGTGGCGTTTTGCCCTGGGTCCAGATCACGCATCAGCAAGCCATGCTCGAGCGGTACCTGCTCCGGGATCGGTAGGTAGACCACATGACCATCCCCAGGAGCTACCTGGATCGCCTGTTGCTCGCGATCGCTCAAGCGATCCAGGTCGAAGTGGTAGTTGCCGCGAGGCGTCATCAGCTCCAGGTGATCACCCACGGCAAAGCGGTTCTTGACCGTGACCTCCGCCAGACCAGCCACCCGAGCACCGGTCAGCTCGCCAACGAATTGCTGGCGATCGGACACAGAATTGCCACGTTGGTAGTTCTGGTATTCGTCGTGCACATGGCGTCGCAAGAAGCCTTCGGTGTAGCCGCGTTGGGCCAGGGACTCCAGGTTGTCCATCAGGGTCAGGTCGAACGGGCGCCCGGCCACGGCATCGTCGATGGCCTGGCGGTAGGACTGCACGGCGCGGGCGCAATAGAAGTGCGACTTGGTCCGCCCCTCGATCTTCAACGAGTGCACGCCCATCCGGGCGAGCCGTTCCACATGCTGGATCGCGCGCAGATCCTTGGCATTCATGATGTAGGTGCCATGTTCGTCCTCGAAGGCAGGCATTTCTTCGCCTGGGCGGTTACCCTCCTGGAGCAGGAATACCTGGTCGGTGGGCGTTCCCAGGCCTAGGGTCGGTTCGACTTCGCGAACGATCTCGCCTGTGGCGTTCTCGGTGGCAGCTGTTGCCTGGTATTTCCAGCGGCAGGCGTTGGTGCAGGTGCCCTGGTTGGCATCGCGGCGGTTGAGGTAGCCCGACAACAGGCAGCGCCCGGAATAGGCCATGCAGAGGGCACCGTGGACGAACACTTCCAGCTCCATGCTGGGTACTTGCTGGCGGATCTCTTCGATTTCCTCCAGCGACAGCTCGCGTGACAGGATCACCCGGGCTACACCTTGCTGCTGCCAGAACTCGACGCTGGCCCAGTTCACGGTATTGGCCTGGACCGAAAGGTGGATGGGCATGTTCGGGAAATGCTGGCGCACCAGCATGATCAGGCCTGGGTCGGACATGATCAGCGCGTCCGGCGCCATCGCGATCACCGGAGCCAGGTCCTTGAGGAAGGTCTTGAGCTTGGCGTTGTGCGGGGCGATGTTGACCACCACGTAGAAACGCTTGCCCAGGGCATGTGCCTCCTGGATGCCCAGGGCCAGGTTGGCGTGGTCGAATTCGTTGTTGCGCACCCGCAGGCTGTAGCGTGGCTGGCCGGCGTAGACCGCGTCGGCGCCGTAGGCGAAGGCATAGCGCATGGTCTTGAGGGTGCCGGCAGGGGCCAGCAATTCGGGCTTGGCGAGTGGGGTCATGGGCGCACCAGGGGCAAAAGGCGCGGATGCTACGGCCTGTTCGTCAAGACGATATTGACGTGGATCAATGGCACTTTTGCGCGCGGCGGGGGCACTAAATTGTTGAGCCCACGAGGAATGCCCATGAACGAGACCGCATTGCAGAACAAGGCCCTGGCCGTGCTCCTGGCGCTGGTGACCATCGCTTTCGTGTGGATCCTGCTACCGTTCTACGGCGCGGTGTTCTGGGCGGTGATACTCGCCATCCTGTTCGCCCCGCTGCAACGCGACCTAGTGCTGCGCCTGGGGCGGCGTCGCAATCTGGCGGCAGCGGTCACCCTGCTGGTGTGCCTGCTGATTGCAGTGCTGCCGGTCATCATCATCAGTGCCCTGCTGGTGCAGGAAGGCGCAGCGATCTACCAGCGCATCGAGAAAGGCGAGCTGGACATCGCCGGCCATATCGAAGGGCTCAAGGCGCTGTTGCCATCATTCGCCCAGAACGGCCTGGAGCGCATGGGCATGGGCGACCTGGAAGGGCTGCGCGAGAAGATCACCAAATGGGCGATGCAAGGTAGCCAGTTCCTGGCCAGCCAGGCGTTCAGCTTTGGCCAGGGGACCTTCGACTTCCTGGTGAGCTTCGGCGTGATGCTCTACCTGTTGTTCTTCTTCCTGCGCGAGGGGGCGGAGCTGGCGCGCAAGGTGCGTATGGCCGTGCCATTGCCCGAACAGCAAAAGCGCCGCCTGCAGCTCAAGTTCAGCCGTGTGGTACGGGCCACGGTCAAGGGCAACCTGCTGGTCGCCGCTACCCAGGGCGCCCTGGGCGGGCTGATTTTCTGGGTGCTGGGCATTCCCAGCGCGCTGGTCTGGGGCGTGCTGATGGCTTTTCTGTCATTGCTGCCGGCGGTGGGGGCCGCCATGGTCTGGGCGCCGGTGGCCGCCTATTTCCTTGCTACCGGCGCGATCATACCGGGCCTGGTGCTGATCGCCTTCGGCGTGCTGGTGATTGGCCTGGTGGACAATCTGCTGCGCCCGGTCCTGGTGGGCAAGGACACACGCATGCCCGACTACTTGATCCTGATTTCAACCATCGGCGGCCTGGCGGTGTTTGGGCTCAACGGCTTCGTCATCGGGCCGCTGATCGCGGCACTGTTCATGTCCAGCTGGGCGATCTTCACCGGCAGTCGGTTGCAGGTACAACTTCCGTAGTCGTCACCGCAAGCTGTAGGACACGCCCGCATACACGGCGAACCCTTCGCCGGGCGTGGAGCGCGGGCTGTCCAGGCCTTGGTCGTCGTAGCCGGGTGTGACCGTGGCGGCGTAGCGCTTGTTGGTCAGGTTGCGCAGGTCCAGCCAGGTCTGCCAATTCTGCCTGGGTGAATTCCAGCCCAGGCGTGCGCCGAGCAGGGCATAGGCGTCGGCAGGGTAGCTGTTGGCATAGTCGACCTGGACCTTGGAAGCCATCTGGGTGTTGAGCCCGGCATAGAACCCGCTGGGCCAGTCGTAGCGCACCTCGGCCTGGTAGTAATGCATGGGAATGCCGGGCAGGCGGTTGTCGCCGAACCTGTCATCGTCGCGGTAGTGGAAGTCGCTGAAGGTGTAGGCCTGGCGCAGGGAGAGCCTGCCGATACCGGCCTGCTCCCACAGGGTGCTGTCCAGGCCGGCCTCGATGCCGTGGTGGATGGTGGGGCTGGCGTTGAACTCCTTGGCTGGAGCGCCCTGCACGATTTCCACGGCCAGTAGTTCGTGACGTACGCGCGAGTAGTACCAGGCCAGGTCCCAATCGCCCAAGACCGAATCGCCGCGCGCACCCAACTCCAGCGTGGTGGCAGTCTGGTTTTGCATCTCGATTGGCTGAGTGGCGACTGTCGAACTCCAGATGAGCGACCATGGGTGTGGCGGCTCGACCGATCGGCTCAGGTTGCCATAAACCTGCAATTGCGGATTGATGTCGTAGCGCAGGCCAAGGCGCGGTGCGTAGTCCCAATCGTGCTGGCTGACCTTGCCGCCATCAGCAGGGTAGGTGACATCGCTCTCACGGCGGGTGTAGATCATCGCCAGGCCGGTGGTCAGCCATAGATCGGGGATGAGCTCGAGATCGTTGCCAATATGAAAGACGGTATCCGAGCCTTGGTAGCTGAAGTCGCGGCTTCGAGGTCCGAAGACATCACCATCGCGCTCAAACTGCGAGGCGCCGCTGTTAGGCAGGTGCTTGGTCGTGCGCCAACCGACGGTGGTCTTGCTCTCACGGCCGAGCAGGGTCTCACGACGTACGTAGTTGAGTGTCCCGCTGACATCGGTATAGGCGACTTTCAGACGCATTGGGCCTTCGCGCAGATCCATCGGGTAGTCGTGGTAGACCAGTCCTGCCTCAAAGTGTGAATCATCGTCGAGGTAAAATGTGGTCTTATTGGCCAACCAAGTACTGCCCGGCTGTGGTCGGCTGTCGTCACGCTCCACGTAGGCAGGGTTAGCCGCACGCGGATCATGCTTGATCTGCTGCTTGGTCAAGCGCCCGGCCAACTCGTTCTCGGTCTCCCGGTAGCGCAGGTAGAAGCGCGTTTCCAGGTTGGCGTTGAAGCGATAACCGATATTGGCGGCGATGCCCTTGGCACTGCCGCTGCTGTGTGCCTGGTAACCGTCGTATTCGGCATCGGTCAGGGCGACGTAGTAGTCCAGGTCACCCAGCACCTGGCCAGAGCTGATGTGCCGGTGGGCGTAGCCGCGGCTGCCCACTTCGTAACGCAGCTGCAAAGGGGCGGCGTCATGACCGGTATGGGTCACATAGTTGATTGCGCCGCCCAGGGCAAGGGCGCCCTGGTCGAACCCGTTGGCCCCGCGCAACACTTCGGCGCGGCTCAGCCACAACGGCTCGAACAGTTCATAGGGCGTGCCGCCAGGGCCGGTCAGCGGCAGGCCGTCGAACATCGTATAGACCCCTGACCCGTGGGCGCCAGGGGCGCGGTTGATACCCGAACCACGAATCGACAGCTTGATGCCATCGTTGCCAGCCGATTGGGCGAAGACCCCTGGCTGATAGGCAAGTACGTCCTGGTTGCTGGCAACCCGTCCTTGCTCCACCCGTTGCATGTCCACCAGGTTGGTCGCGCCTGGTGTTTGCCGCAGACGTTGCGCGGCCAGCTCCTGTTCGTCTTGCTGTTCCTGGATCAATACCTGGTCCAGCTCCACGGGGGCAGCCGCCAGGTCAGGGCTATTGGCACAGATCGCCAACACGCCAGCAGCGCAAGTGACAGGTAAAACGGAACGCATCGCAAAACTCCAGGCAATTTACAGGCGGCAACTCTCCTCAGACGAACGAAAAATCCACCAGAGCACGTCGAATAATCCAAAGGTGTGCGCATTAAATGCCAGTCATTTTTGTCGGGAGCGCTTTTACAACGCTCACTGCTGGAGCGTGCCGCTCATTAGTTCGTAAGGTGCAAGGACAGCAACAGCGAAGCCCCTGAGGGGCAAATTATGAACGTATGGAGAGCGTCCTATGAACCTGCAAAGCCAACTGAAGCCCGACGCCGCCGTCGAGCAGTCCATCCATCTCACCCCAAGGGAAAAAGAAGTTCTGCTTTGGTGCGCCTATGGCAAGACATCTTGGGAAATTGGCCAGATCGTAGGATGCAAAGAGTCAACTGTTAATTTTCATATCAGCAATATCCTACGCAAGTTTGCTGTAAATACCCGGGTCGCTGCGGTGATCAAGGCCATGCGGTACGGCCTGTTGAAAGACCAGTAAGAAGGAAGCCGTCGATGAACCGTAACGCTTCAGCAACTACCGAGGTCGACTCCCAACTCCAGGGGGCGCGTTATCTGGCATGCCACGACTTGTTCTGGCCACGTATCGATCTGGATGTATTGCGTGACCGCTTGCGCCTTCCTCCTGGAATCAGCGATACGCAATTGGAATTGGCCGCCAGGGCGTCGGTTGAACTGGCAGCCCAGGAGTTCGCCCAATGGCGGCGGTGCCTGCGCGAGCGTGGCTATAGGCGGCTCATCGACGTGGCTCGGCACGACCAGGGCAGGGCGCTTTCGACCTGCTACCTACGGCTGGTGGAAGCGGGTACCCGCAGAGCCTTGGCCCGACATGTCACCGAGGTTGGGCTGGGCGCGCCATTACGCAACGAGGTGTCCCATGAATGAACTGCTGGAGACGACCCTGCATACCCTGGAGCACTTCCAGGAGGTCGGCGGACCGACCAGCCTGGACTTCAATGCCCTGTTCGGAGCGATGCTCGGCGCCTGGCTGGTAAGCAGCTCACGACGTCGGCTAAGGCAGTGGGGCATTCTGAGCAACGATGATCGATTGAAGGTCTGGCAACGCATGGTCGCCCTGGCACTGGCAGGCGGCGTTGGCTACCTCTTCACGCCATTCGTGCTGTCGCTCGCGCCCTCCCTGCCCAGTGGTGTCGCTGCATTTGTCGCAGCCCTGGTCGTCATTCCCATCAGCATCAAGGTCATGCATTGGGTGGATCATGCAGACCTGCAGGACATGATCCAGCGCTGGCGCAAAGGAGGCTAGGGCAATCAATGATTGCCGGGACGGCTTGCAAGCTCTTCGAGGCGACGCTCCAGCTGAGAGATGCGCAGCTTGTCCTGAACGGTCGCACGGATGGTTTGCAGGTCCAGGTCGGACAACTCCCTCAATTGCACGAGCAGATCCGCCTCCCAGGTTGGCGTCGAGGTGTCCGCCTGTGGGGCTGGGGGAGTCCGAGCCTGGGTGCCATCCCCCAACAATAACCAGTCCAGTGACAAACCCTGTTGTTCGGCCAGCGCGACGCACAGCGAATAAGGGACGCGCCCACGCACTTTCCAACTACTCAAGGTTTGCGGGCTGATGCCCAACGCTTTGGCAAGCTCGATATCGGTTGTGCAACCAGAAATCAGCTTCAGTCGGCTCAATATCGCAGCGATGCAGGTTTTACTCATTGTGAATACCATGGAAGAGTAGTGATAAGATTTGTAGGCAAAGGTATGCAATATGAATATATTGGCGATATATCACTTCAGCGCGGATGGCAAAAAATATGGCTGCGATGAAAAGGACTACATATATTTGGGTATGTGCCTACGATAATTCCAGCGCAAGCTTATAGAGTGTTCTGGCGCAATAAGCTAAGAGGGCAGGGTTGCTCGGCTCTGTTGTCGCGGTGCGGAAGTATTACTCAATATGAGTATCGTGGTGATGCTATTGATTCACTGCGATCAACGCTCATCCCATTAGATTGGCAGGATTCCACTCAGCGTAAAATGGTAAGTAATATGAATTTGTTGAAAAAACTTATAGGTGCATTGGCACATGCTTACTGCAACTTCCGAATAGTCTTGCGAGGGCTGTGCGAGGCACTAAGTATGAGTGAGCAGGGCTGCGTCAAGGTGCTCAGCGGTTCGAATATTTCCCTGAAGGACGGCGGGAGGCTCCTATGAGTAGCTACAAACTGGTATGCCCGCATTGCAGCGGCAAGATGCGGATCCGAACCAGTGAAGGGCGTCACGTCTTTCTCCGGATCGCTTACCTGCAATGTGTCAACGAAGCCTGCGGTTGGTCGGTCCGCGCTCAGTTCGAGATGACTCATGAACTGTCTCCAAGTGGCATGCCCAACCCGGACGTTCACCTTCCAAGCGCTGCCGGTGAGTTGCGCCGGGCAGCCAATAATCCGGGCCGGCCACGCAAGACCACCCGCAGCGTTACGAACGCCTCCGGTGTGGCGTGATCTTCCGCGCACCGTAATAAGAACCCCAAAACAAAACACCCCGCATAAGCGGGGTGTTTTGTTTTGGGCGGGTGATCAGCCGATCAGTTGCAGGCCGGCTTGTTGCACCATTTCCAGCAGAGGCTGTGGGTACACACCCAGGACGAAGGCGAGGATGGCGATGGCCAGCAGCATGACGCCGCCGGTGCGCTGTTCCCACTTCAGCGGGGCATCGTGGCGACGCAGGTTCGGCTCGACCAGGTACAGAGTGACCATGACGCGCAGGTAGTAGTAGACGCCGATGGCGCTACCAATCACCAGGGCACCGACGAGCCACCACAGGTGCGACTCGACGCCGGTGGCGATGATGTAGAACTTGCCGATGAAGCCTGCGGTCAGCGGGATACCGGCCAGCGACAGCATCATCACGGTCAGTACCGCGGTCAGGTACGGACGACGCCAGAACAGGCCACGGTACTCGTACAGGGCGTCGGCGTCACGGCCGGCATAAGGCGAGGACATCAACGTGATCACGCCGAAAGCGCCCAGGCTGGTGATCACGTAGGTGACCAGGTACACGCCGATGGCTTCGGTGGCCAGGCCCTTGCTCGCCACCAGGGCGATGACCAGGTAGCCGAAGTGGGCGATGGACGAGTAACCGAGCAGACGCTTGAGGTTGCTCTGGGTCAGTGCCAGCAGGTTGCCGATGATGATCGAGGCTACTGCGATCACGGCCAGGACAGTGCTCAGCACGCCGCTGCTGGCAGCAGGGGAGAGCATGAACAGGCGCACGACCACGGCGAATACCGCGACCTTGCTGGCGGTGGCCAGGAAGGCGGCGACCGGCGCCGGAGCACCTTCGTACACGTCCGGGGTCCACAGGTGGAACGGTACCAGCGACAGTTTGAAGGCCAGGCCGACCAGCATCATGCCCAGGCCCAGTTGGGCCAGCAGGCTTGGCATGCTGGTGCTGGCCAGGGCCTTGCCGATCTGGTCGAAGGTCAGGCTGCCGGCGTCGGCATACAGCAGGGCCATGCCGAACAGCAGGAAGGCCGAGCCCGCGGCCGAGAGCACCATGTACTTGATACCGGCTTCCAGCGAACGCTTGTTGAAGAAGGCATACGCCACCAGGCCGTAGACCGGTACCGACAGCAGCTCCAGGCCGATGAACAGGCCGGCCAAGTGGTTGGCGCTGACCAGCACCAGGCCGCCCAGGGCAGACATCAGCAGCAGCAGGTACAGCTCTTCACGGTTGCCTGGGTAGCCCTTGGCGCCCTCGCCCAGGTAGGCGTGGGCAAGGGTGACGCAGGCGAGCGTGGCCACCAGGATCAGGGCCATGTACAGGCAGGCGAACTTGTCGATGGTCACCAGCGAGGTGACCGCCAGCGGCGCGACCTTCAGCGCCGGCAGGATCGACAACAGGGCCAGGTTCAGGCCCACGGTGGACAGCAGGAAGGTCTGCGAGTGATTGCGCTTCCAGGCGATCGCCAGCATCACCACCACCGTGGTCACGGTGGTGATGAGCATCGGCGCCAATGCGATGAAGTGTTGAGTGGTGAATTCCATAGCGCTCTTACCGGGCCGAAGCGAGTTGAGTGAAAGCGGAACCGAGCCACTGCTGCACACCGCTCATGGTGGCGGCAGAGGTGTCCAGGAACGGCTGCGGGTACACGCCCAGCAGGATCAGCAGGCCCGCCAGGCCCAGGACCATGACCAGCTCGCGACCGTCCATGCCGGCCAGTACGGTATCGGTCTTGGCCGGGCCGAAGTAGGCGCGGTGGATCATGATCAGCGAGTAGACCGAACCGAACACCAGGCCGGTGGTGGCGATCACGGTGATCCACGGCACGCTGGCGAAGCTGCCTATCAGGATCAGGAACTCGCCCACGAAGTTGCCGGTGCCTGGCAAGCCGAGCGATGCAGCGGCGAAGAACAGGCTGATGGCCGGCAGGTAGGCGATGCGGTGCCACAGGCCGCCCATCTGGCGCATGTCACGGGTATGCAGGCGCTCGTACAGCTGGCCTGCCAGGATGAACAGCGCGGCAGCCGACAGACCGTGGGCCAGCATCTGGATCACCGCGCCCTGCAGGGCCTGCTGGCTGCCGGAGTAGATGCCGATCAGCACGAAGCCCATGTGCGAGACGCTGGAGAACGCGACCAGGCGCTTGATGTCCGTTTGCGCGAAGGCCAGGAAGGCACCGTAGAAGATACCGATCAGGCCCAGGGTCATGGCGATCGGCGCGAACTCGGCCGAGGCGTTCGGGAACAGCGGCAGGGCGAAGCGCAGCAGGCCGTAGGCCGCCGTCTTCAGCAAGATACCCGCCAGGTCCACGGAGCCCGCGGTCGGCGCCTGGGCGTGGGCATCAGGCAGCCAGGAGTGGAACGGCACCACCGGCAGCTTCACTGCGAAGGCGATGAAGAAGCCCAGCATCAGCACGTACTCGACACCGGCCGGCAGTTCGGCCTTGAGCAGGTCGCTGTAGTTGAAGGTGATCACGCCGGTGGCGTTGTAGTTCACCAGCACCAGGCCGAGGATCGCCACCAGCATGATCAGGCCGCTGGCCTGGGTGAAGATGAAGAACTTGGTCGCGGCGTAGATCCGGGTCTTCTTGCCATCCGCGGAGCTGTGACCCCAGAGCGCGATGAGGAAGTACATCGGCACCAGCATCATTTCCCAGAAGAAGAAGAACAGGAACAGGTCCAGGGCCAGGAACACACCGACCACGCCGCCGAGGATCCACATCAGGTTGAGGTGGAAGAAGCCGACGTGGCGCTGGATCTCTTTCCAGGAACACAGCACCGACAGCACACCCAGCAGGCCGGTGAGCAGGATCATCAGCAGCGACAGGCCGTCGAGGGCCAGGTGGATGCTGATGCCGAAGCGCTTGATCCACTCGACCTTGTATTCGAGGGTCCAGGCAGGTTCGGCGCCCGGGGCCGGGGCCAGGGTGTAGTCGCCGTTACCCCACAGCCACAGGCCGATGCCGAGCAGCAGGGACATGGTCAGCAGCGCGATCCAGCGGGGCAGGGTGGTGCCGAAGCGCTCACCCAGCCAGCACAGGAGGCCGCCGATGAAGGGGATCAGGATCAGCCAAGGCAGAATCATGACGGGTTCGTTTCCTTTCGCAGAGTCGCAAGGTTCGCAAGGTTCATAGTCATACCGCCGCCACTACCACGGCGCCCAGTACCAGTACGGCACCCACGGCGATGGAGGCTGTGTACCAGCGCAGCTGGCCGGTCTCGGTCTTGCTCATGGCGACGTGACCGCCGCGAGCCATGCGAGGAATCAGGCCGATGCTGCGGTCAACCGGGTCCTTGCGCAGGAGGTGGCTGATCAGCAGGTAAGGTTTGACGAACAGCTTGTCGTAGATCCAATCGAAGCCCCAGGCAGCGAACCACCAGGCCGACAGGACGCGGCCGATGCCGCTGTTTGCGATGGCCGTGACCAGGGTACGCTTGCCCAGGAATAGCACCGCGGCCAGCAGGATACCGGCGATGGCGATGGCACCGGAGACGATTTCCAGCGAGTGCTGGGCTTCGCCACCGGCATGGCCGACGCTCTGCGGCAGTACGCCTGCCAGCGGTGGGTGGATCCAGGCGCCGACGAAGGTCGACAGCACGATCAGCACGCCCAGCGGCAGCCAGTGGGAGATCCCGTGGCCGGCATGGGCTTCGGTCTTCGCTTCGCCGTGGAAGGCGATGAAGATCAGGCGGAAGGTGTACAGCGAAGTCATGAACGCACCGACCAGGCCGGCGTACAGCAGGCCGGAGTGGCCGCTGGCGAAGGCTTCCCAGAGGATCTCGTCCTTGGAGTAGAAACCTGCGGTCAGGATCGGCAAGGCGGCCAGGGCAGCGCCACCGACCACGAAGCTGGCATAGGCCAGCGGCAGCTTCTTCCACAGCCCGCCCATCTTGAAGATGTTCTGCTCGTGGTGGCAGGCGACGATCACCGCACCGGAGGCAAGGAACAGCAGGGCCTTGAAGAAGGCGTGGGTCATCAGGTGGAAGATCGCGCCTTCCCAGGCACCGACACCCAGGGCCAGGAACATGTAGCCGATCTGGCTCATGGTCGAGTAAGCGAGGATACGCTTGATGTCGGTCTGGACCAGCGCGGCGAAGCCGGCCAGGACCAGGGTCACGCCGCCGACGATGCCCACCAGGTGCAGGATGTCCGGCGCCAGCAGGAACAGGCCATGGGTACGAGCGATCAGGTAGACGCCTGCGGTCACCATGGTGGCGGCGTGGATCAGCGCGGAGACCGGGGTCGGGCCGGCCATCGCGTCGGCCAGCCAGGTCTGCAGCGGCAGCTGGGCCGACTTACCGACCGCACCACCGAGCAGCATCAAGGTCGCCAGAACCATCCAGGTGTCGCCAGCCTGGAACTTCTGCGGTGCCAGCACCAGCAGTTCCTGCACGTTCAGGGTACCCAGCTGGGCGAACAGGATGAACAGGCCGATGGCCATGAACACGTCGCCGATACGGGTGACGATGAAGGCTTTCAGTGCCGCGTTACCGTTGTTGCGGTTGCTGTAGTAGAAACCGATCAACAGGTACGAGCACAGGCCCACGCCTTCCCAGCCGAAGTAGATGAACAGCAGGTTGTCGCCCAGCACCAGGAACAGCATGCTGGCGATGAACAGGTTGGTGTACGAGAAGAAGCGCGAGTAACCGGCTTCGCCGCGCATGTACCAAGAGGCGAACAGGTGGATCAGGAAGCCCACACCGGTGACCACGCCGAGCATGGTGACCGACAGGCCGTCCAAGTAGAGGGTGAAGTTCGGCGCGAAGCCGTCCACCGACATCCACTGCCACAGCAGCTGGCTGTACGCGCCACCTTCAGGCGGCGCGACGTTGAATTGCCAGATCACGTAGGCGGCGACCGCGGCCGAGAGGCCGACGGAGCCAACGCCGATCAGCGCGGACAGGTTCTCCGAGAACCGCCCGCGCGAGAACGACAGCAGCAGGAAGCCGATCAGGGGGAAGACGAAAGTCAGGAAGAGAAGGTTCATCCGCGCATCTCACTGGCAGCATCGATGTCGAGAGTGTGGAAGCGGCGATACAGCTGCAGCAGGATCGCCAGGCCAATGCTGGCCTCGGCGGCTGCCAGGCTGATCACCAGAATGAACATCACCTGGCCGTCGGGCTGGACCCAACGGGCACCGGCGACGATGAACGCCAGGGCAGAGGCGTTCATCATGACTTCCAGGCTCATGAGTACGAAGAGGATGTTGCGGCGGACCATCAGGCCGACCAGACCGAGGCAGAACAGAATACCGGCGACTGCCAGACCGTGCTCGAGAGGGATAGCACCCATGATTTACTCCTTCGCCTCGTTGCGGCCCAGGTGGAAGGCCGTGACGGCTGCAGCCAGCAGCAGCATCGAGGCCAGTTCGACCACCAGCAGGTACGGGCCGAACAGGCTGATGCCTACGGCCTTGGCATCCACGGTGGTACCGCTGATGGCTGCGCCGCTTGGCTCGGCGAACAGCACGTAGAGCAGCTCGAGCAGCAGCAGGGCGCCCAGGACCACAGGCCCCGCCCAGATGCCTGGCTTGAGCCAGCCACGTTCCTGGGCGACCGAGGCCGGCCCGAGGTTGAGCATCATCACCACGAAGACGAACAGCACCATGATGGCGCCGGCATAGGCGATCACTTCCAGGGCGCCGGCGAACGGCGCACCCAGGGAGAAGAAGATCATCGCCACGGAGATCAGGGAAATGATCAGGTAGAGCAGGGCGTGCACGGGGTTGGTGCCGGTCACCACCCGGAGGGTGGAGACCACGGCGATCCCGGATGCGAAGTAGAAAGCGAATTCCATCTTTCTGTCCTTATGGGAGCAAGCTCTTCACGTTGATCGGCTCGGCTTCGTTCTGCGCAGCGCCTTTCGGCTTGCCAGCGATCGCCATACCCGCAACACGGTAGAAGTTGTAGTCAGGGTTCTTGCCGGGGCCGGAGATCAGGAGGTCTTCCTTCTCGTACACCAGGTCCTGACGCTTGAACTCGGCCATTTCGAAATCCGGAGTCAGCTGGATCGCGGTGGTCGGGCACGCTTCCTCGCACAGGCCGCAGAAGATGCAGCGCGAGAAGTTGATGCGGAAGAACTCTGGGTACCAGCGGCCGTCCTCGGTCTCGGCCTTCTGCAGCGAGATGCAGCCTACCGGGCAGGCCACCGCGCAGAGGTTGCACGCTACGCAGCGCTCCTCGCCGTCGGGGTCGCGGGTCAGGACGATGCGGCCGCGATAGCGCGGCGGCAGGTACACGGGCTCTTCAGGGTATTGCAGGGTGTCGCGCTTGCGGAACCCGTGGGAGAACACCATGGCCAGGCTGCGCAGCTGGGTGCCGGTGCCCTTAACGATGTCGCCGATATACTTGAACATGGGTCAAATCCTCACTGGGCCGCGACGGCTGGCGTGTTGTAGAGCACGATCGCAGCGGTCACCAGCAAATTGATCAGGGTCAGCGGCAGGCAGAACTTCCAGCTGAAGTCCATCACCTGGTCATAGCGTGGGCGCGGGATCGAGGCGCGCAGCAGGATGAACAGCATGATGAAGAACGCGGTCTTGAGGGCGAACCACAGGAATGGAACCTGTGGCAGCAGGCCGAACGGGCCATGCCAGCCGCCGAAGAACAGGGTCACCAGCAGCGCCGAGATCAGGATGATGCCGATGTACTCACCGACGAAGAACATGCCCCATTTCATGCCGGCATATTCGATGTGGTAGCCGTCGGCCAGTTCCTGCTCCGCTTCCGGTTGGTCGAACGGGTGACGGTGGGTCACGGCGACGCCAGCGATGAAGAAGGTGCAGAAGCCGAAGAACTGCGGAATGATGAACCACAGGTTCTGCGCCTGGTAGTCGACGATGTCGCGCATGTTGAACGAACCGGCCTGGACCACCACGCCCATCAGCGCAAGGCCCAGGAACACTTCGTACGACACGGTCTGGGCCGAGGCACGCAGGCTGCCGAGCAGGGCGTACTTGTTGTTCGACGACCAGCCGGCGAACAGCACGGCGTACACCGACAGACCGGCCATGGCGAAGAAGAACAACAAGCCGATGTTCAGGTCCGCCACGCCCCACAGCGGGGTGATCGGGATGATCACGAAGGCGATCAGCAGGGCGCTCATGGCCACCACCGGTGCCAGGGTGAAGATCATGCGATCGACGAAGGGCGGGTTCCAGTCTTCCTTGAAGAACATCTTCAGCATGTCGGCAGCGATCTGGAACATGCCGAACGGGCCGACACGATTCGGACCGTAGCGGTCCTGCCACCAGCCGAGCAGGCGGCGCTCGACGAAGCTGAGCAGCGCGCCGCAGACCACCACCGCCAGCAGCACCACGATGGCCCGGACGACGGTGAGGATCACATCGATCACTTCGGGGGTGAACCAGCTCATTGTGCTGCCTCCTGCAGGCCTTCGACGGATGCGCCGAAGATGGCTGGCGGGATACCGGCCAGGCCTTTCGGCAGGGCGACCAGGCCTGCGCCCAGCTGTTCATTGACGCGCAGCGGCAGGCGCAGCGACACGCCGGCCACATTCAGGCTCAGCAGGGCGCCATCGTTGACGCCCAGGCGGTCGGCTTCGGACTTGGCCAGGGCCACGTAGGCGGCCGGGATGCGCTCTTGTACTGGGGCGGCGCGGGAGGAGGATTCCTCGCTGCCGAACAGGTGGTAGAACGGCACGGCAGTCCAGGTACCGCGGGCCGGGTTGAAGGCGCCCGGGATGGCGGTGAACCAGTTCAGGCGATCGCCCTGCGATTCGATCAGGCGTACGCCTGGGTCGCCGGCGCGCAGGTGGCCACCGACCTCGTCCTGGAACTTGTTCCAGGCCTGGGGCGAGTTCCAGCCCGGCGACCAGGCAAACGGCACCTGCTGACGCGGTTCGGCGCTGCCCGAGTAGCCTTCCATGGAGAAGGCGAAGGCGGTGTCCTTGTCCTGCGGGGTACGCGGCTCGTGCACGCTGATATTGGCGCGCATGGCGGTGCGGCCGGAGTAGCGCAGCGGTTCACGGGCCAGCTTCATGCCCTTGATACGGAACGCGGCGGAAGGCGCGGCGTTGACGATGCCGGCCAGTTGCGGCGCGGCCTCGGCGCAGGCGCTGGTGACCTGGTCGAGCTGGGTCCAGTCGACCGGCTTGTTCAGCAGGGTGGCACGCAGGGCGTGCATCCAACGCCAGCCTTCGTGGACGAGGATGCTGCTGTCCAGGTACTGCGGGTCGAACACCTGGAAGAAGCGCTGGGCACGGCCTTCCTGGCTGACCAGGGTGCCGTCGCCTTCGGCGAAGGTGGCGGCCGGCAGCACCAGGTGGGCGCGGTCGACGGTCGGGGTCTTGGAGTGGTCTGCGACGATCACCACCTTGGCCGCAGCCAGGGCTGCATCGACCTTGGCGGCCGGCACGCGGGCGTACAGGTCGTTCTCCAGGACCACGATGGCGTCGGCCTTGCCGCTGATGACGGCATCCAGCGCGGCGTCGACGGATTCGCCGCCCATCATGGCCATGCCGAGGCTGTTGGCCTCAGGCACCACCAGGCTCAGCGAGCCGTTCTTCTCGCGCAGCTTCAGGGCCTTGGCGATGTTGGCGGCGGCTTCGATCAGTGCAGGATCGGCCAGGGAAGTGCCGGCGACCACCAGTGGGCGGTTGGCGGCGACCAGGGCGTCGGCGATGCGCTGGGCCAGGGCCTTGGCTTCGTCATCCAGGCCGGCAACGGCAGGCGCGCTCGGGTCGATGGCATGGGCCACGGCGAAGCCCAGGCGGGCGAGGTCGGCGGGAGCTGCGTGTACGCATTCCTCGGCGACGTCGTCCAGCTTGGTTTCAGCCAGGCTGGCAATGAACAGCGGGTACAGGGCGTGCTGGCCGATGTTCTTCACCGCAGCGTCGAGCCAGGGCTGTACGCGCATGGCGTCGGCCATGGCCTCGGCCTTGCCCTTGGTGGCCTGACGCACGGCCAGGGCGACACGGGCAGCGGTCTGGGTCAGGTCTTCACCGAGCACGAACACGGCGTCGTGGTCTTCGATGTCGCGCAGGGTCGGAACCGGCAGCGGGCTGTTGTTCAGCACGTCCAGAACCAGGCGCACGCGGGCCAGCTCACCGGCTTCCATGCCCGAGTAGAAGTAATCGGTGCCGACCAGTTCGCGCAGGCCATAGTTGCTCTCGAGGCTCGCGCGCGGCGAGCCGATGCCGACGATGGTGCGGCCGCGCAGCAGGTCGGCGGCCTTGTCCAGGGCGGCGTCCAGGCCCAGCTTGGTGCCGTCGGCCAGGTGTGGTTGGCGCGGGCGGTCGGTGCGGTTGACATAGCCATAGCCGAAGCGGCCGCGGTCGCACAGGAAGTACTGGTTGACCGAACCGTTGAAGCGGTTCTCGACGCGGCGCAGCTCGCCGTAGCGCTCACCGGGGCTGATGTTGCAGCCGCTGGAGCAACCGTGGCAGATGCTCGGGGCGAACTGCATGTCCCACTTGCGGTTGTAGCGCTCGGAGTGGGTCTTGTCGGTGAATACGCCGGTCGGGCAGACCTCGGTCAGGTTGCCGGAGAACTCGCTCTCCAGCACGCCGTCCTCGACGCGACCGAAGTACACGTTGTCGTGGGCGCCATAGACACCCAGGTCGGTGCCGCCTGCGTAGTCTTTGTAGTAGCGCACGCAGCGGTAGCAGGCGATGCAGCGGTTCATCTCGTGGGCGATGAACGGGCCGAGGTCCTGGTTCTGGTGGGTACGCTTGGTGAAACGGTAGCGGCGCTCGTTGTGGCCGGTCATTACCGTCATGTCCTGCAGGTGGCAGTGACCGCCTTCCTCGCACACCGGGCAGTCGTGCGGGTGGTTGGTCATCAGCCATTCGACGACGCTGGCGCGAAACGCCTTGGACTCTTCATCGTCGATGGAGATCCAGGTGCCGTCGGAGGCAGGGGTCATGCAGGACATGACGATACGACCACGGGTGTCGTTCTCGTCGGTGTACTGCTTGACCGCACATTGCCGGCAGGCGCCGACGCTACCGAGCGCCGGGTGCCAGCAGAAATAGGGGATGTCGAGGCCGAGCGACAGACAGGCCTGTAACAGGTTGTCTGCACCGTTGACTTCGAGCGCTTTGCCGTCTACGTGGATAGTGGCCATGGTTCAAAGTTCTTCGTTGGCCCGCGTGAGCGGGCGTGGCTAATGGAAATCGGTGTGCCTGCGGCTCGCTCCTGGGCGGGCCTGCTGGCAGGCGGATGGCTGGGCCATCCGCGTTTCATCTTGTTATGCGCCGACCACGACCGGCCCGGCCGGGACAGGCTTTGCCAGGTTCGGGCGCAGGGCGTCGCCAGCCGCGGCTGGGGCGACACCGGCCTCGAATTCCGAGCGGAAGTACTTGATGGCGCTGCCCAATGGCTCCACGGCGCCCGGTGCGTGGGCACAGAAGGTGCGGCCTGGGCCGAGGAAGTTGACCAGACCCAGCAGGGTCTCGATGTCTTCGGCGCGGCCCTGGCCTTTCTCCAAGGCGCGCAGCATCTTCACGCTCCAAGGCAGGCCGTCGCGGCAGGGGGTGCACCAGCCGCAGGACTCACGGGCGAAGAACTCTTCCATGTTGCGCAGCAGCGAGACCATGTTGATGCTGTCGTCGACCGCCATGGCCAGGCCTGTGCCCATACGGGTGCCGACCTTGGCGATGCCACCAGCGTACATCTGCGCATCCAGGTGCTCGGGCAGCAGGAAGCCGGTACCGGCGCCGCCAGGCTGCCAGCACTTGAGCTTGTAGCCGTCGCGCATACCACCGGCGTAGTCCTCGAACAGTTCGCGGGCGGTGACGCCGAACGGCAGTTCCCACAGGCCCGGGTTCTTCACCTTGCCGGAGAAGCCCATCAGCTTGGTGCCGTGGTCCTCGCTGCCTTCGCGGGCTAGCGACTTGTACCAGTCGTTGCCGTTGGCGACGATGGCCGGGACGTTGCACAGGGTCTCGACGTTGTTCACGCAGGTCGGCTTGCCCCACACGCCAACGGCGGCAGGGAAGGGCGGCTTGGAGCGCGGGTTGGCGCGGCGGCCTTCCAGGGAGTTGATCAGTGCGGTTTCTTCACCGCAGATGTAGCGCCCGGCACCGGTGTGCACGAACAGCTCGAAATCAAAGCCGCTGCCGAGGATGTTCTTGCCCAGCAGGCCGGCGGCCTTGGCTTCCTCGATGGCGCGGTTGAGGTTCTTCGCCGCGGTGGTGTATTCGCCGCGCAGGAAGATGTAGCCGCGGTAGGCCTTCAGGGCGCGGGCGCTGATCAGCATGCCCTCGACCAGCAGATGGGGCTGTTGCTCCATCAGCATGCGGTCCTTCCAGGTGTTGGGTTCCATCTCGTCCGCGTTGCACAGCAGGTAGCGGATGTTCAAGGACTCGTCCTTGGGCATCAGGCCCCACTTCACGCCAGTGGGGAAGCCTGCGCCGCCACGGCCCTTGAGGCCGGAGTCCTTGACGCTCTGGACGATATCGTCGGCGGACATCTGCGCCAGCGCCTTGCGGGCGGCCGCATAGCCGTTCTTGGCCTGGTACTCCTCGAGCCAGATCGGCTCGCCGTCGTCGCGCAGGCGCCAGGTCAGTGGGTGGGTTTCAGCCGAACGCGCGATGCGGTTGGCCGGGCCGAAGGAAGTGATGGTCATACGTAGCCCTCCAGCAATTTGGCAACGCCGGCAGGCTGGACGTCGCCGAAGGTGTCGTCGTCGATCATCAGCGCCGGGGCCTTGTCGCAGTTGCCCAGGCAGCACACCGGCAGCAGGGTGAAGCGCCCGTCGGCGGTGGTCTGGCCCAGGCCGATGCCCAGCTCGCTCTGGATCTGGCTGACCACCGACTCGTGGCCGCCGATGTAGCAGACCATGCTGTCGCAGACACGGATGATGTGACGGCCGACAGGTTGGCGGAAGATCTGGCTGTAGAAGGTGGCCACGCCTTCGACGTCGCTGGCCGGAATACCGAGCACTTCACCGATGGCGTAGATGGCGCCGTCCGGTACCCAGCCACGTTCCTTCTGAACGATCTTCAAGGCCTCGATGGACGCCGCGCGCGGGTCCTCGTAGTGGTGCATCTCGTGCTCGATGGCCGAGCGCTCGGTTTCGCTCAGGACGAAACGGTCGGTTTGGATAAGCGTGCTGTTCATGCTTAGCGGTCCACGTCAGCCATAACGAAGTCGATACTGCCCAGGTACGCGATGAGGTCCGCGACCATGCTGCCTTTGATCACCGAAGGGATCTGCTGCAGGTGCGGGTAGCTCGGCGTACGGATCCGGGTGCGGTAGCTCATGGTGCCGCCATCGCTCGTCAGGTAGTAACTGTTGATGCCCTTGGTCGCCTCGATCATCTGGAACGACTCGTTGGCCGGCATGACCGGGCCCCACGAGACTTGCAGGAAGTGGGTGATCAGGGTCTCGATGTGCTGCAGGGTGCGCTCTTTCGGTGGCGGCGTGGTCAGCGGGTGGTCCGCCTTGTACGGGCCTTCCGGCATGTTGCGCAGGCACTGATCGATGATGCGGATACTCTGGCGCATCTCCTCGACGCGGACCATGCAGCGATCGTAGGCATCGCCGTTGTGGGCCAGCGGCACTTCGAACTCGAAGTTCTCGTAGCCGGAGTAGGGGCGGGCCTTGCGCAGGTCGAAGTTGCAACCGGTGGCACGCAGGCCGGCACCGGTGGTACCCCATTCCAGGGCTTCCTTGGTGTTGTACGCGGCAACGCCGATGGTACGGCCCTTGAGGATGCTGTTCTGCAGGGCGGCCTTCTCGTACTCGTCCAGGCGCTTGGGCAGCCATTCGACGAAGTCCTTGACCAGCTTGTCCCAGCCGCGCGGCAGGTCGTGGGCGACGCCACCGATGCGGTACCAGGCCGGATGCAGGCGGAAACCGGTGATCGCCTCGATCACGGTGTAGGCGCGCTGGCGGTCGGTGAAGGTGAAGAAGACCGGGGTCATGGCGCCCACGTCCTGGATGTAGGTACCCAGGAACAGCAGGTGGCTGGTGATGCGGAAGAACTCGGCCAGCATGACGCGGATGGTGTCGACCTTCTGCGGCACCTTGATGCCGGCCAGCTTTTCGACGGCCAGCACGTACGGCAGGTTGTTCATCACCCCGCCGAGGTAGTCGATACGGTCGGTGTAGGGGATGAAGCTGTGCCAGGACTGGCGCTCGGCCATCTTCTCGGCGCCACGGTGGTGGTAGCCGATGTCCGGGACGCAATCGACGATCTCTTCGCCGTCCAGCTGCAGGACGATACGGAAGGCACCGTGGGCGGAAGGGTGGTTGGGGCCCAGGTTGAGGAACATGTAGTCCTCGTTGGCGCCATGACGCTTCATGCCCCAGGCTTCAGGGTTGAAGCGAGCCGACTCTTCTTCAAGCTGCTGCTTGGCCAGGTTCAGGCTGTACGGGTCGAACTCGGTGGCACGCGCCGGGAAGTCCTTGCGCAGCGGGTGGCCTTCCCAGGTCGGCGGCATGAGGATGCGCGACAGGTGCGGGTGGCCGGCGAAGTCGATGCCGAACATGTCCCAGACTTCGCGCTCGTACCAGTTGGCATTGGGCCAGATACCGGTGACCGACGGCAGGTTCAGGTCGCCTTCGCTCAAGGCCACCTTGATCATCACGTCGCTGTTACGCTCGACCGACAGCAGGTGGTAGAACACGCTGAAGTCGGCAGCCGGCAAGCCGCGGCGCTGGGTGCGCAGGCGCTCGTCGACGCCATGCAGGTCGAACAGCATGCTGTACGGCTTGGCGACGTTGCGCAGGAAGGAGAGGACGTCTTTGAGCTGGGCGCGGTTTACCCACAGGACCGGCATGCCGGTGCGGGTTTCCTGGGCGACGAATGCGTCGGCGCCAAAACGGTTGTGCAGTTCGACGACCACATCTTGGTCGTCAGCCTTGTAAGGCGGAATATAAATAGCGGTGTCCGCTGTCATGGTCTCGGTCGCTTTGAGTCAACGTAGAGAATGAAGCCAGGCCGCCGGCTCCTGGTGGAGCGGGCGGCATGTCGCTGGATCAGACTTCGTCGGGGCTGCGCAGGTTAGTGACCTGGATGCGCTGTTCACGACGCAGGTCTTTCTGGGCGGGCATCTCGGCACGGTAAATGCCTTGATCACCGACGACCCAGGAAAGCGGGCGTCGCTCCTGGCCGATCGACTCCTGCAGCAGCATCAGGCCCTGCAGGAAGGCTTCGGGGCGAGGCGGGCAGCCAGGCACATAGACATCCACGGGGAGGAACTTGTCGACCCCCTGAACGACCGAGTAAATGTCGTACATGCCGCCGGAGTTGGCGCACGAGCCCATGGAGATCACCCACTTGGGTTCGAGCATCTGCTCGTAGAGGCGCTGGATGATCGGCGCCATCTTGATGAAGCAGGTGCCGGCGACGACCATGAAGTCGGCCTGACGTGGCGAGGCCCGGATGACTTCGGCGCCGAAGCGGGCGATGTCGTGGGGTGCCGTGAAGGCCGTGGTCATTTCCACGTAGCAGCAGGACAGGCCGAAGTTGTACGGCCAGAGGGAGTTCTTGCGACCCCAGTTGACCGCGCCACGCAGCACATCTTCGAGCTTGCCCATGAAGATGTTCTTGTGGACCTGGTCCTCTAGCAGCTGATCGGTGACGGTTTCCCGGTCACCGACAGGATACTGCTCGTTGGGCGCATCCGGATCGATTCTGGTGAGATTGTATTGCATGCCAAAGCCTCATTGTTTCAGCTTCGCTTGCCGCTTGCGGCGACCTTCGGGAGCCCAATCGAGCGCCCCGACGCGCCATAGGTAGACAAGACCAGCCAACAGAATTGCAATGAAAACGAGTGCTTCGACGAATCCGGTCCAGCCGCTTTCGCGGACGGACACAGACCATGCATACAGGAATAGGGCTTCGATATCGAAGATCACGAACAGCATCGCGACCAGATAGAATTTGGCGGACAGGCGCAGGCGGGCGCTGCCGACGGGCAGCATGCCGGATTCGAAGGGTTCGTTCTTGGCGCGGCCCCATGCCTTGCTACCGAGCAGGCTGGACAGGCCGAGCATGAAGGCACACAGGCCGACGACACCCAGGAGGAAGATGGCAAAGCCCCAGTTGTGGGCGATGAGTCCTACCGAATCGGACATGCTAGAAATCCTTATACAGAGACCCAGCTCTGCAGTCTGAAATAAGTAGAGCAGCGACGCGGTGTCGCGGTTGCAGTGACCAAATGTCGCAGCTGAATCAATCGGGCTGATTTTATGGGTAAACCCAGTGCAAGTAAAATTTCTGTGGCAAATTTATTCGTAGGATTAAGAACAAAAAATGTTCGTAACTGGCTGAAACCCTTGAGTTTCGGGCATTCCCGCCGCTTTTGTTAATTATGTTTCTTGCCTGGCGTAACGACACCCTGTTCATGTAATGATAATTAATATCATTTGGGCTGTTCAGCCGTTTTTAACTTGGCCTGGTGCTTGCTAAGTTCATTTCAATGCTACCCCGGCTTGCAAATGCGAAAGGGTCTCGTTCTAGCAGGTGCTAGTCGCGTTTGTACCGCTCTGGATCAATACTTTATCGATTGAGCGGCCTGGGCCGAATCGCGATCGCGCCGATTCATATATAGGAGGGCGCGACCCTGGATAGGGCGCCAGGGCGAAGCTCGCGCTCTGGTTGGCGAACAGTCATAAGCATAGACGTGATTCGCCGGGGCACTGCACGGGCTTCATCGCCGGCAAGCCGGCTCCCACAGAGAGCTCGCCATTGGTAGGGTTTGCCGGATTCTGGAGCGGGCTTGTCCCGCGATTGGGTAGGCCCCGATATCACTGTCGCCTGGCAAGGGCTCCGCTATTGATCGAGGACTCCCGCAAAAACCACAAAATCAATGAGCTAAGCACTGTTCTTCGAGCGCTGGCTTGTCGGCGATAGGCCGAGGCCAAAACAAAAGGCCCAGGGCTTTCGCAAGCCCTGGGCCTTCATCAGCGCTTCGCTATCAGTGGAACTGCTCTTCCTCGGTCGAGCCGGTCAGCGCAGTCACCGAGGACGCGCCACCCTGGATCACGGTGGTCATGTCGTCGAAGTAGCCGGTACCGACTTCCTGCTGGTGCGCCACGAAGGTGTAGCCTTTGCTCGCATCGGCGAACTCCTGCTCCTGCAGCTTCACGTAGGCGGTCATGTCGTTGCGGGCGTAGTCGTGCGCCAGGTTGAACATGCCGTGCCACATGTTGTGGATGCCCGCCAGGGTGATGAACTGGTGCTTGTAGCCCATGGCCGACAGCTCGCGCTGGAACTTGGCGATGGTGGCGTCGTCCAGGTTCTTCTTCCAGTTGAAGGACGGCGAGCAGTTGTACGACAGAATCTGGTCCGGGTATTCCTTTTTGATCGCCTCGGCGAAGCGACGGGCCTCTTCCAGGTCTGGTTTGGCGGTTTCGCACCAGATCAGGTCGGCGTACGGGGCATAGGCCAGGCCGCGGGCGATGGCCTGGTCGAGGCCGGCGCGCACCTTGTAGAAGCCTTCGCGGGTGCGCTCGCCCACCACGAACGGCTGGTCGTACGGGTCGCAGTCGCTGGTCAGCAGGTCGGCGGCGTTGGCGTCGGTACGGGCCAGGATGATGGTCGGCACGCCAGCGACGTCCGCTGCAAGGCGTGCGGCAATCAGTTTCTGCACCGCTTCCTGGGTCGGCACCAGGACCTTGCCGCCCATGTGGCCGCATTTCTTCACCGAAGCCAGCTGGTCTTCGAAGTGCACGCCGGCGGCGCCTGCCTCGATCATGTTCTTCATCAGTTCGTAGGCGTTCAGTACGCCGCCGAAACCGGCCTCGGCATCCGCCACGATCGGGGCGAAGTAATCGATGTAGCCATCGTCGCCTGGGTTCTTGCCGGCTTTCCACTGGATCTGGTCGGCGCGACGGAAGGCGTTGTTGATGCGCTTGACCACGGTCGGTACCGAGTCGACCGGGTACAGCGACTGGTCAGGGTACATGGACTCGGCCGAGTTGTTGTCGGCGGCCACCTGCCAGCCAGACAGGTAGATGGCCTGGATGCCGGCCTTCACCTGCTGGACTGCTTGGCCGCCGGTCAGGGCGCCCATGCAGTTGACGAAATCTTTCTCGGGGCGGAAGGACGGGTGGGCACCTTCGGTGACCAGCTTCCACAGTTTTTCTGCACCCTGGCGGGCGAAGGTGTGTTCCGGCTGCAGAGAGCCACGCAGGCGGACGACATCGGCGGCGGTATAGGTACGGGTCACGCCTTTCCAGCGCGGGTTCTCGGCCCAGTCTTTCTCAAGGGCTGCAATTTGCTGTTCGCGTGTCAGTGCCATGGAAATAAAACCTCGTCGCATCAGTCTTGTGAAGTAGGTGCTTGTGCTCGACGCGGTCAGGGGTCTGGCGGCTGTCTGCCCGGCGGGAGGCGCTTGCGGACGAGGAGGCTCGAAGGGGAAGAGGGTGCAGGCGGGCAGGGTGTGACTACAGGTCGGCTCGTGGTTGCCTTGCTGCGGTACGACAGGACTGCCGGTTGCTGCGGTGATGCGCTTCCGTCCCTCGGGACAACTTCTTCGTCGCAGTCGCAATCCCGTCGAACCGCCTTGTGGGCCGTATGGACACGAGACGCCTCCAGGGGTAGGGAGGAGCGCATCTCGAAGGCCCTTGCCAGGGCCTCTGATTAGCGGGAGCGAGGCCATCATGCCCTTGGGAAAAAGTGCCTGTCAAATGTTTTGTAGTGCTTTTTTTCGCTTACTACATCTTTGGTCTAATGAGACTCTTCGGTCAGTTTCAAGGCTTTTGGTCGAGGCCTTGAAATGCCTGGGATCACTCCAGAAGGTCGACTTTCACCCGTAGTGTCATGTTTTCACCGCGCTGGGTGCTATAGGTGATGGCCGAGGCGCTTTGTCCGGCCTGGCTCTGCTGGTTGTGTCCGGCCAGGGTGATCCACTCGCCGAGCTTGCCGGTGACCGTCGTGTCGGTGCTCTGAACCTTTACTACATCCTGGCGTTCGTTGCTCATTCGGTCATTATTGGTGCTTATTTGCAGACGAACTGTATCTCCGCTCAGGCTTGGGGTGACGTAGAAGCCTTGGGTGACATTGCGATATTCGGTATCGCTCTGGATGCGGCCATAGCCGTCGGTGCTGGTACTGGTGATGGGGATGCTCTGGCCCACCTGGATCAGCGCCGGCTGGCCTTCGCTGGCCTGTATCTGCTGCATGCCGCCTTCGCGGTTGCTGGTGCCATATTGGATGACCCGGGCGTTGCCGCGGTTGTCCTGGAAGTTGCTGTCATCGTTGTCGACGCTGATCAGCAGGCGCTTGGGCGCGGTGTCGAGCTGCTGCAGCAGGGTGCGCAGGTCGTCGATGCGTTCGGGGCTGGCGTTGATGATCAGCTTGTTCTCGAAGGCGCTGACGGTGCCGTCCTTGCCCAGGAACGATTGGGCCGTCGGCAACAGTTCGGCGCTGGTGCGGTGCTGCAGCGGCAGGACTTCGGTGGCGGCCAGTGCATTGAGGCTTGCGGCCAGCAGCAGGGAGGCGATGAGAGGGCGTAGCGGCATGTCCATGATCTCCGCGGGTGGAATGATCATGATGGCAAATTTGTCGAGGATGTGCCGGGTATGAATCACGGCGCCGGGCATTTTTGCCTGCCTGGGGCGGTCGCAGGTACCAGATGCGCTGGAATTTGTGGGAGCGGGCTTGCACGCGATAGGGCCCTCACAGGCCACATGAACCTTTGCTCCGACCCGACAGTCGCAGCCAAGGGAAGCCAACGGATTGCCGCCTATGAAGCCCGTTCTCGCCTTGCTGCTGTACCTGGTCGCGACTACCACTTACGCCTCCGAGGAACCGCTGCGCATCAAGCACCTGCAACGCTGCGGCGATCTGCTCAGCGATGCCCCACAGCAATGGTGCCTGCGCACCCAAGGCCTTGGGCAGGGCAAGCCGGCGGTATGGCTCGATGGCCAGCCGCTGTCCGAAGCCCAGGTCCTTCGCGACGGCGATACGCTCAAGCTGACTCTCGACCGACCTCGCCAGCGCAGTGCGCCGCTGTGGCTCCAGGCCGATGACCAGCGGAGCAACCCTGTGTGGCTCACCCAGCGGCGTAGCCACGTGGTGGCTGCCGGCCCCGGCGAGGTGGTGAAGAACATGGATGGCCTGACCACCTACCTGGACCTGGTCAGCGTGTTGATCGAGGAAAAGCACGACGGCCTACCCGAGGCACAGCGCATTGCCGCGAAATACGGCGCCCAGGTGGTCGGTGCGATCCCGCCATTGAACGTCTACCAATTGCGCCTGCCGGTGCACGACTTGGTGCAGCGCGATGCGTTGATCCTGCGCATGGGCAGCGAGACCAGCGTCGATGCCGTGATCATCGAGGAGTCCGCCCCGGAGCGAGGCGAGGAAAGTGCCGGTCGCACGGCCAAGGCCATCGACCAGCAGGACGAGTGGGCGGCCAACCGCTTCCTGGATGCGCTGTATTTCTACCAGCGGCGCATCCCGGCTTCGTCCATACCCGTCCAGCCGCTGCGTATTGGCGTCATCGAGCGGGAGGTGGACTTCGATGCGCCGGCATTCAAGGCCTACCGTGGCGGCTGTGGTCAAGCGCCGGTGTGCCTCTACGCCCGCGATGGTGACCAGGCGGACAGCCACGGCAGCCATGTGGCCGGCATCCTGGCCGGACGCGGGGAGGGCGTGCAGGGCGGTTTCCTCAGTGGCCTGGGCAAGGTGAGCCCGGGCTTCGAGGTGATCGTCGAGCGTAACGCCGATGCCGGCATCACCGCCAACATCGCCGCCTCGGTGAACCTGGTGGAGGATGGCGTGCGGGTGTTGAACTGGAGCTGGGGCATCCACCGCGTCGGCGCGAAGAACGTGCAAGGCGACGAGGTGGACTCGCTGGTGCGCTCGGGCCTGGCCATGAGTGGTTACGAGGAGTTGCTGGAGGAGTTCTTCCTGTGGCTGCGCAAGGCGCACCCTGATGTGGTGGTGGTCAACTCGGCGGGCAATGGGGCGTCCTGGTCCGGCACCGACGAGTACCGCTTGCCGTCGTCGTTCGTCACCGAGCAGTTGCTGGTGGTCGGCGGCCACCAGCGCAGCGACCAGGCCGTTCCCGTGGATGCCCCGGAGCATGTGGTCAAGCGGCGCAGCTCCAACATCGACATGCGCGTGGATGTCAGCGCCGCGGCGTGTATTCGCCCCTCCCAGGCCGGCGACCCGCATTGCGGCACGTCCTATGCCACGCCGCTGGTGACCGCGACCGTGGCGGCCATGTTGTCGATCAACCCGGACCTGACCCCCGAACACGTGCGCATGCTGCTGCGCCGCAGCGCCCTGACCCTGGGCCCGCGACAAGACTTCGAGGCCATGGACGCGGAGGACCTGACGGCGCCGATCCTGCCGTCGGAGCGCAACGGCCAGCTACAGCACCCGGACCTGGGCCGCTCGGCACGCCTGGACATGCAACGTGCGTTGGACCTTGCGATACAGAGCCGCGAACGGGTGCGCTGAGGCCGCCGATGGTGGCCGCTGGCAGACAAATTTCGTAACATCGCGCCCCTCGATGTTCAGCCCGGGCCGTCGTTACCACCCGGAAACCACAGGAAGCCCATGAAACCCGCCCGACTCCGTGCCGACGTGCTCGCCGGCCTCACGACCTCGTTCGCCCTGGTGCCCGAGTGCATCGCCTTCGCCCTGGTGGCCCACCTCAACCCGCTCATGGGCCTGTATGGCGCTTTCATCATCTGTACCCTGACCGCGTTGTTCGGTGGCCGTCCGGGCATGATCTCCGGTGCCGCGGGTTCCATGGCGGTGGTCATCGTTGCCCTGGTGGTGCAGCACGGCGCCCAGTACCTGCTGGCCACGGTCCTGCTCGGAGGGGTGGTGATGATCCTGTTCGGCGTGCTGCGCCTGGGCAAGCTGGTGCGCCTGGTGCCATACCCGGTGATGCTCGGCTTCGTCAACGGCCTGGCCATCGTCATTGCCCTGGCCCAGCTCGAGCACTTCAAGGACGGCGAGCACTGGCTCAGTGGCTCGCCCCTGTATCTGATGATCGGCCTGGTGGCCCTGACCATGCTGGTCGTCTACATTTTGCCGCGCCTGACCCGTGCCGTGCCCCCGGCCCTGGTCGCGATCCTCGGGGTGGGCCTGCTGGTCTACCTGCTCGACCTGCCGACCCGCACCCTCGGCGACATGGCGCACATCGCCGGCGGCCTGCCGCAGTTGGCCCTGCCGCAGGTGCCCTGGAACCTGGAGACCCTTACGATCATCTGGCCCTATGCGGTGCTGATGGCCATGGTCGGTCTGCTGGAAACCCTGCTGACCCTCAACCTCACCGACGAGATCACCGAGAGCCGTGGCTACCCGGACCGCGAATGCGTGGCCTTGGGCGCGGCCAACATGGTCTCGGGCCTGTGCGGCGGCATGGGCGGCTGCGCGATGATCGGCCAGACGGTGATCAACCTCAGCTCCAATGGTCGAGGCCGGCTGTCGGGCGTGGTGGCCGGGGTGATGATCCTGCTGTTCGTGCTGTTCCTGTCGCCGTTGATCGAGCGCATCCCGCTGGCGGCGCTGGTGGGAGTGATGTTCGTGGTGGCCCAGCAGACCTTCGCCTGGGCGTCGCTGCGGGTGCTGCACAAGGTGCCGGCGAGCGATGTGCTGGCGATCATCGCGGTGACCGTGGTCACGATCTTCACCGACCTGGCCGCCGCGGTACTGTTCGGCATCGTCATCGCGTCGATCAATTTCGCCTGGCAGCATGCCCGCGAGCTGTATGCCGACAGCCATGTCGACGACCAAGGCGGCAAGGTTTACCAGGTGCATGGCACCCTGTTCTTCGCCTCGACCACGCCGTTTCTCAACCAGTTCGACCCGGCGCAGGACCCGGCCAGCGTGACCCTGGACTGCAAGCACCTGAGCTTCGTGGACTATTCGGCGATCGCGGCGCTGAAAACCCTGCGCGAACGCTATGCCAAGGCCGGCAAGCACCTGCGGGTGGTGCACCTGTCGGAGCGTTGCAAGAAGCTGCTCAAGCGGGCCGGCGAGCAGCACTGACCGGCATGTGCCCTTGTAGGAGCGGCCTTGCGCCGCGAAAGGGCTGCGAAGCAGCTCCAGCGATGTGTGCCTGAGCGCTGAAGGCCGGGGCCGTTTCACGGCCCTTTCGCGGCGCAAGGCCGCTCCTACGAGGAGCAGGCGAGCGATTCAGGATTCCCCGCGCCCTTTCTTGACGATCACATCGGCAATGCTTGCGGGCGCTTCGGCGTACCGGGTGAACTCCATCGAGTAGCTTGCCCGGCCCTGGGTCATCGAACGCATGGCCGTGGCGTAGCCGAACATCTCGCCCAGCGGCACCTCGGCACGGATCACCTTGCCCGCCGGTGTCTCGTCACCGTCCTGGATCATCCCCCGACGCCGGCTCAGGTCGCCCATGATGTCGCCCTGGTACTCCTCGGGGGTCACCACTTCCACCTTCATCACCGGTTCCAGCAGCACCGCGCCGCCTTTGTGCGACAGCTGCTTGGTGGCCATCGACGCGGCGATCTTGTAGGCCATCTCGTTGGAGTCGACGTCGTGATACGAGCCGTCATATACCGCGGCTTTCAGGCTGATCAGCGGGTAGCCGGCCAGCACCCCGTTCTTCATCTGTTCCTCGATGCCTTTCTGAATCGCGGGGATGTACTCGCGCGGCACCACGCCGCCGACGATCTCGTTGACGAATTCCAGGCCTTCCTTGCCCTCGTCGCCCGGGGCGAAGCGGATCCAGCAATGACCGTACTGGCCGCGTCCGCCGGACTGGCGCACGAACCGGCCCTCGATCTCGCAGGTATTGCGGATTTTCTCGCGGTAGGCCACTTGTGGCTTGCCGATATTGGCCTCGACGTTGAACTCGCGCTTCATGCGGTCGACGATGATGTCCAAGTGCAGCTCGCCCATGCCGGAGATGATCGTCTGGCCGGTTTCTTCATCGGTCTTGACTCGGAACGACGGGTCTTCCTGGGCCAGCTTGCCCAGGGCGATGCCCATCTTCTCTTGGTCGGCCTTGGTCTTGGGTTCCACGGCAACGGAAATCACCGGGTCGGGGAAGTCCATGCGCTCGAGGATGATCGGCTTGTCCATGTCGCACAGCGTATCGCCGGTGGTCACGTCTTTCATGCCGATCAGTGCGGCGATATCGCCGGCGCAGACATCCTTGATCTCGGCGCGCTGGTTGGCGTGCATCTGTACCATGCGGCCGATGCGCTCCTTCTTGCCCTTGACCGAATTGAGCACGGCATTGCCTGAGCTGAGCACGCCGGAATACACCCGGGCGAACGTCAAGGTGCCGACGAAGGGGTCGGTGGCGATCTTGAAGGCCAGGGCGGAGAAGGGCTCGTTGTCGTCGGCGTGGCGCTCCAGGTGCTTGTCCTCATCGTCCGGGTCGGTGCCCTTGATCGCCGGAATCTCGCTGGGGGCGGGCAGGTAGTCGATCACCGCGTCGAGCATCAGCGGCACGCCCTTGTTCTTGAACGACGAACCGAGGATGGTCGGCACGATCTCGTTGGCCAGGGTGCGCTGGCGCAGGCCGGCCTTGATCTCGTCGATGCTCAGTTCCTCACCGTCGAGGAACTTCATGGTCAGCTCGTCGTTGGCCTCGGCCGCGGCTTCGATCATGTGCGCCCGCCATTGCTCGGCCAGGTCGCGCAACTCCTCAGGGATCTCTTCCTCGCGGTAGCTGGTGCCCTGGTCGGCCTCGTTCCAGTAGATGGCCTTCATCTTCACCAGGTCGATCTGCCCAGCGAAGGTTTCTTCGCTGCCGATGGCCAGCTGGATCGGTACCGGGTGATGGCCCAGGCGCTGGTCGATCTGTTTCACCACCCGCAGGAAGTCGGCGCCCTGGCGATCCATCTTGTTGACGTAGGCCAGGCGCGGCACATGGTACTTGTTGGCTTGGCGCCACACCGTTTCCGATTGCGGCTCGACCCCGTCGGCGCCGCTGAACACCACTACCGCGCCGTCGAGCACGCGCAACGACCGCTCCACCTCGATGGTGAAATCCACATGGCCGGGGGTATCGATGATGTTGAAGCGGTACTTGTCGGCGAACTGCTTGGTCGAGCCTTGCCAGAAGGCCGTGGTGGCCGCCGAGGTGATGGTGATGCCGCGCTCCTGTTCCTGGGCCATCCAGTCCATGGTGGCGGCGCCGTCATGGACCTCGCCCATCTTGTGGTTGACCCCGGTGTAGAACAGGATGCGTTCGGTGGTGGTGGTCTTGCCGGCGTCGACGTGGGCGACGATGCCGATGTTGCGGTACAGCTCGATGGGAGTCGTGCGGGCCATGGTCAGTCACCTGTGGGTGAGCGGGTTCTCCCAAGGTAGCAGACGATGACGAACCTGCCGGGGCGGCGGCTGAGTATCCGACGGTTGCCAAGGCAAGGGCATGTGCCGCCTAATCCAGGGCTCGTTCGCCGATTCCCTGGAGTCCCCCATGGCCCTTGCCGTTCCGCTGGAAACCTGGTGCCAGCAGCACCCGCTGATCGCCGACCTGGTGCGCCATGCGCAGGTTGCCTGGTTCAACCCGGGCGTCGTGCCCAGCGCACAAGCGCTTGCCGATGTGCCGCTGGGCGCTGCCGATATCGCCCAGGCCAGCGCCCGGCTTGAGCGTTTTGCGCCGTTCATCGCCTCGGCGTTTACGCAGACGGTGGCGTCCGCAGGCCTCATCGAGTCACCCTTGCGGCCCTTGCCGACCCTGCAGGCCGCGCTGTGCGACGAGTTGGATATCGCACCCAGCGGCCGGCTGTGGCTCAAGGCCGACAACCAGCTGCCCATTTCCGGTTCGATCAAGGCCCGGGGCGGTATCTACGAGGTGCTCAAGCACGCCGAGGACCTCGCCCTGGCCCACGGCCTGCTCAAGCCCGGGGATGATTACGCAAGGCTCGACAGCGACGCGGCGCGCGCCTTCTTCGGCCAATACAGCATCGCCGTCGGCTCCACCGGCAACCTGGGGCTGTCCATTGGTATGATGGGGGCCCGGCTTGGGTTCCGGACCACGGTGCACATGTCCGCCGATGCCCGTCAATGGAAGAAGGATCGCCTACGCGCCTGTGGCGTGGAGGTGCGCGAATACGAGGCCGACTACGGCGTTGCCGTGGCCCAAGGGCGGCGCGAAGCGGATGCCGACCCTAACTGCCATTTCGTCGATGACGAAAACTCCACCGATCTGTTCCTCGGCTACGCCGTGGCCGCCGAGCGCCTGCGCGGGCAGTTGCAGGACGCAGGCATCCAGGTCGATATCGACCACCCGTTGTTCGTCTACCTGCCGTGTGGCGTCGGCGGTGGGCCCGGTGGTGTGGCCTTTGGCCTGAAGCAGGCGTTCGGCGATGCGGTGCATTGCCTATTCGCCGAGCCCACCCATTCGCCATGCATGCTGCTGGGGGTCTATACCGGGCTGCACGAGCAGGTCTCGGTCTATGACTTCGGCCTGGACAACCATACCGCCGCCGACGGGCTAGCGGTCGGACGGCCCTCGGGGTTCGTCGGGCGCAGCATGCAGCGTTTGGTAGATGGCTATTACACCGTCAGCGATGCCGAACTGTTCCGCCTGCTGGCCCTGATGGACCGGCTCGAAGACGAGCAGCTGGAGCCCTCGGCGGCGGCGGGCGTGCCGGGCATGGGCCAGGTGCTGCTGGAAAACCAAGGGTATCGCCAGCGCATGGGGCTAGACGCGCGGCGCATGGCCAATGCCACCCACCTGGTATGGGCGACGGGCGGCAGCATGGTGCCGCAGCAGGAGATGGATGCGTACCTGGAGAAGGGTCGCGCCATCCTGCATGGCCGCCAGGGGCACTGAGCCCGGGCGGCCAGCGGTGTGCGTCAGTCGGCCAGGGCCAGCAGGTGCCACTGGCCGTCGCTTTCCCGGGCCAGGCCGCTGGCGGGCAGCAGGGCCAGCAGGCGTTCGTGCAGCGCCGCCTCGGTGAACGCCTTGACGGTGGCCAGGTCCAGTTCGCCCACCTGCTGCAGGTCGGCCTTGGTGTAGGACAGCCAGGCCTTCTTCAGTACCTGCAGCACATCGCTGCCGGCGGTGTTGGCGAAGCGCCGATGCAGCGTGCGGCCTTCCAGCGCGAAGGTGTGGCGGTGGGCGTAGCCGCTCTCGTCGCCGCCCAGGTCGGCGCAACGGTGGCAGCGGCAGACCCCTTCACCGAAGGCGTTGCGCAGGTAGCTGTTGAAATCCACGACGGGCTTGAGGGTCAGGCGTTTGTCGACCTCGAACAGGTCGGCGATCAGGGGTTCTTCGGCGCTCACTCGGGATCCTCGTGTGGTGTGGCGTGCATCGGCGGGCACCCTAACAGATTGGGTCGGGGGAGGCCATGTCGGTGGGCAGAAGGAGGTCTCCTCAGCACAGGCCTAATCGCTGGCAAGCCGGCTCCCACCAGGCCTGCGCTGACTTCATGCTTGTGGGAGCCGGCTTGCCGGCGATTGGGCCAGTATGCCCGTACAAATATTCCCTGCGCCCCTCGCGCCTGGCCATTACCTGCCGTACCCTAGTGTGGTGTTTTGCAAATACGACCAAAAAGCGCCGCGACTTATGGTTGTTATTTGTGAAACACCACACTAGGCCCCTGGCGCCTGCAGCGCCGTCCCAGTTTTCACGAGGCACCTCGATTGAGCAAATACCCCTACATCGCCACCGTAACCGTCAGCGCCGAAGACCGTGGGGGCGATGCCGAAGCAATGGAAAATCCCAACATGCGCGTGGGTCTGGAAGCGGTTACCGAAACCCTGAAGAAAGTGCACTTCGTTGGTACCTTGGCGGCGCCGGAAAAGCCCGCCACGCATATCTGCGTGACCCTGGAAAACGGCTTGACCTACTACGGCCCCATCGTCAACGGCCACGCCGAGCTCGAAGGCGGCTGGATCGCCTTCGAGTCCGACATGCTCACGCCCGAGGAACTGGGGCTCTGAAAGCCCGGAGCTCAGTCCAGTTCGGCCAGGCACTGCTCGAGGATATCCAGGCCTTGCTCGAGCACGTCAGGTTCGATGGTCAGCGGGGCCAACAGGCGAATGATGTGCCGCGCCTTGCCGCTGGGCATCAATAACAGCCCTTTGGCTCGCGCAGCCTCCATCACCTTGGCCAGCTGCGCAGGTGCCGGGCTGCCGTCGGCAGTGACCAACTCCAGGCCGCGCATGGCCCCGGTGCCTGTCAGGCGGCCCAGGGCCGAGGTCAGGCCAGAGGCCTTCCAACGTTCGTAGCGTGCGACGATAGCCTGTTCCTGGCGCTCGCCCCAGGTCGCCAGGTTCTCGTCGCTCATCTGCGCCAGGCTGGCCAGTGCCGCCGCGCAGGCGATCGGGTTGCCGGAATAGGTGCCGCCCAGGCCACCCTTGGGCAGCGAGTCCATGATCGCCTTGCGCCCGACTACGGCGCCCAGGGGCATGCCACCGGCGATGCTCTTGGCCAGCAACAACAGGTCTGGCTCGATCCCCAGGCGCGGGAAGGCGAAGCGCTGGCCGGTGCGGCCGAACCCGGACTGGATCTCATCGATGATGATCAGAATCCCATGCGCGTCGCAGAATCGGCGTAGTGCCTGGGCGAATACCGGGTCCAACGCCAGGAAGCCGCCTTCGCCCTGCACCGGTTCGAAGATGAATGCCGCCACGTCCTCCACCGCCAGCTCGACGCTGAACAGCCGGTCCATGGCCTTGAGCGCCTGTTCGCAGGTCACCCCGGTATCGGCGCTGGGGTAGGGCAGGTGGTAGACCGGCCCCGGCAGCTCACCCACGCGTTGCTTGTAGGGCGCTACCTTGCCGTTGAGGTTCAGGGTGGCCAGAGTGCGCCCATGGAACCCGCCATCGAAGGCGACGATGGCACGCTTGCCCGTCGCGCCGCGTGCCACTTTCAGGGCATTTTCAGCCGCTTCGGCACCGCTGTTGGTCAGCATGCCCGCCAAGGGGTAGCTGACCGGCACGAAGTGTCGCAGCCGCTCCATCAGTTCCAGGTATGGGCCGTGGGGCGCTGCGTTGAACGCGTAATGGGTCAGGCGAGTGGCCTGAACCTGGATCGCCTCTACCACGGCGGGGTTGCAATGGCCCAGGTTGAGTACCCCGATGCCACCGACGAAGTCGATGTAACGCTTGCCGTCGGTATCCCAGACTTCGGCATTGCGGCCATGGGAAAGTGTAATCGGATGAACGATGGCAATGGATTGGCTGATACTTTCCTGTTGCATGTGCACGCAAACCTTTTGTTTGGGTTTTTTATTATCGAAGCGTGCCGGCCTCTACTTGTGCAAACGAATTATTCGATTGCGGTCATTCCTTTAATTCGTGAATAAAACCGTTTTACAGGCCTTGGGCCACGCGTTCTCGTATCCATTGCACGAACGCCCGTACCTTGGGCACCTCGGCCGCATGTTCGGCATGGGCGATGAAATGCCTGCCGTTGCTCGCCACCGGGTGGTCCCAGGCCACCACCAGCTTGCCTTCCGCCAGCTCCTCGGCCACTAGGTAGCGCGGGATCAGGGCGATGCCGCAGCCGGCAATGGCCGCGCGGATGCACAGGTAGAACGTGTCGAAACGCGGGCCGTGATAGCTGTTCTCGCTGTGCAGGCCCAGGCCGAGGAACCATTCATGCCATGCCTCCGGCCGCGAGGCGCATTGCAACAGGCGGTACTCGGTGAGTGCCTGGGCGCTGTCCAGGCGGTGCTGCTCGCGCAGGCCCGGTGCGCAGACCGGCACCACTTCTTCGCTGAACAGCTCGATGCAGGTGGCGCCCGGCCAGGTGCCTTGGCCGAAGAAGAAAGCGATGTCGGCCTTGGCCTGCAGCAGGTCGAACGGCTCCAGCTCGTTGCGGATATCCAGGTGGATGCGCGGGTGGCGTTCACCGAACCCCTTGAGCCTGGGCACCAGCCAGCGCGCGCCGAAGGTCGGCTGGGTGGCGATGCGCAGCACCTCGGTCTCGTCACCGTAGCTGAGGATGTAGCGGCTGGAGATGTCGATCTGGGTGAGGATCTTGTTCACTTCGGTCAGGTACAGCGCGCCGGCCGGCGTCAGGTGCAGGCGCCGGCGGATGCGCTGGAACAGTGGGTGCGACAGCATGTCCTCGAGCTGCGCCACCTGCTTGCTGACCGCGCTCTGGGTCAGGTGCAGCTCCTGTGCGGCGCGGGTGAAGCTCAGGTGGCGGGCAGCTGCCTCGAAGCACTGCAGGGCGGTGGTGGAGGGCATCAGGCGTTTGGACATGGGCAGCGCGTACCGAGCAAAAATGGAACGAATTCATTCCTAAACGGAATTATGTGCTTCGAAAAGGTCGTTTGTTGACCTCGCCTTATAGATTAATACTGACCCGCGTCAACGATTACAACCCGCTGTCGATGTAGGAGAAAAACATGAAGGTTGTCGATCTGCCCACGCGTATTGGTTGTGCCGAAAGTTATGCGCCCAGGATAACTATCCGCACGCGGCCTTGACGTTCGGATGATCGGCACGCAGGCGTGCTCCGCGCCTGTTTCCGAACAAAACAACAACAACTCAGCAATTACGACTTACCCGCATTCTGCTCCATTTTTCAGCCGCCCCTTGCGGCGGCCGACCCATTCGAGGGTTCCCCATGGCATCGCAACAACAAAAGAAACAGCGTTCGCTGCAGCACGGCCTGACGTCGCGTCAGGTTTCCATGATTTCCATCGCCGGCATCATCGGCGCGGGCCTGTTCATCGGCTCCTCCAACGCCATCGCCACCGCCGGCCCGGCCATCCTCATCTCCTACGCCATGACCGGCCTGCTGGTCCTGCTGGTGATGCGCATGCTCGGCGAAATGGCCATCGCCAACCCCAACAGCGGTTCGTTCTCCACCTATGCTGCCGAGGCTATCGGCCCATGGGCGGGCTTCACCATCGGCTGGCTGTACTGGTGGTTCTGGGTGTTGATCATCCCGGTCGAGGCCATCGCTGGCGCGGACATCCTCCACGCCTACTTCCCGGCGGTGCCGTCCTGGCTGTTTGCCTTCCTGATCATGATCGTGCTGTCGGGCACCAACCTCATCAGCGTGAAGAACTTCGGTGAGTTCGAATACTGGTTCGCCCTGGTCAAGGTGATCGCCATCCTGGCTTTCATCGGTATCTGCAGCCTTGCCGTGTTCGGCGTCTGGCCCTTGGCCGAGACCTCCGGTGTCAGCCAGCTGTGGGCCAACGGCGGTTTCATGCCCAATGGCTTCGGTACCGTGCTCGGGGGCGTGCTGATCACCATCTTTTCGTTCTTCGGCGCGGAAATCGTCACCATCGCGGCCGACGAGACCGCCAACCCCAAGGAGAAGATCCGCCGCGCGACCAACCTGGTGGTGTATCGCATCGCCATCTTCTATCTGGCGTCCATTTTCCTGGTGGTGTCGCTGGTGGCCTGGAACGACCCGGGCCTGAAGGCCGTTGGTTCGTTCCAGCGCGTACTCGAGGTGCTGAACGTACCGGGTGCCAAGCTGATGGTAGACCTGGTGGTACTGGTGGCGGTGACCAGTTGCATGAACTCAGGCCTCTACACTGCGTCGCGCATGCTCTACTCGCTGGGTGCACGGGGCGAGGCTCCGCGGACGATCAAGCGCATCTCCGGCAACGGCGTGCCCACCGTGGCGGTGGTGCTGTCCACCCTGGCGGGCTTCGTCGGCTGCTTCGTCAACTATGTGTTCCCAGGCAAGGTATTCGGCTTCCTGCTGTCGACCACCGGCGCCATCGCCTTGCTGGTGTACCTGGTGATCGCCGTGTCGCAACTGCGCATGCGTGCCCGAGCTGAGCGCGAAGGCGCGGAGCTGGCGCTGAAGATGTGGCTGTTCCCCTGGCTGACCTGGCTGGTGATCGGCCTGATCGTCATGGTGCTGGGCTACATGTTGTTCAGCGATGCCTACCGCTACGAGACGCTGATGACTGCCGGGGTGACCTGCTTCATCCTGCTGATCGCCTTGACCCGTCGGCGTGCAGCTGCAAGGGCCGCGCAGCCTGCCTGACTACATTCGTGGAGCCAGGCCCAGCTGCTGCAGGGCCTGGCCCGCGATCTGCCGGGTCAGCTCGCCCGCATCCAGGTGTTGCCCCAGGCGCAACGCCTGGCCCGCCCATAAGTTGCTGAAGTCGCTGTTGCCTTGAGGGTCACGGATCGCCCGCAAAGGCATCAGCGCACCCCCGGCCAGCGGGAAACGCGGTGCCAGCGGGCTCATCGGCCCCAGCTCGCGCATGATGCGGTTGTTGATGCCGCGGGCGGGGCGACCGGTGAACAGGTTGGTCAATGCCGTGTCGCTGGCCGGGGCGCTGTCCAGCGCGCGGCGATGGGCCGGCGATACCTTGGCCTGCGGGCAGAACAGGTAAGCGGTGCCCACCTGCACCGCCGAGGCGCCCAGGGCCAGGGCGGCGACCAGGCCGCGGTGGTCGCCGATGCCGCCGGCAGCGATCACCGGTACCTGGACCGCATCCACTACCTGGGGCACCAAGGCGAAGGTGCCGACCTGGCTGGTGATGTCTTCGCTCAGGAACATGCCGCGATGACCACCCGCTTCGTAGCCCATGGCGATGATCGCGTCGCAGCCATTGGCCTCAAGCCACACCGCTTCTTCCACCGTGGTGGCGCTGGACAGCACCTTGGCGCCACTGGCCTTGACCCGTTGCAGCAGGTCGGCCTGGGGCAGGCCGAAGTGAAAGCTCACCACCTCGGGGCGTAGTTGCTCTACCAACTGGCAGCTTTGCTCATCGAACGGTGCGCGGTTTGAGACCGGTGTCGGTGCGTCGAAGTCCGCCCCCGTTTCCTCGTAGTAGGGCTTGAGTGCCTGCTTCCAGCGCAGGTCGCGCTCGGCGTCGGGCGCCGGCGGCTGATGGCAGAAGAAATTCAGGTTGAGCGGGCCCTGGCAGCCTGCACGAAACGCCTCGATCTCGGCGCGCACCTGCTCGGCGCTGAGCATGGCACAGGGCAGGGCGCCGAGCCCGCCGGCGTTGCCCACGGCGATGGCCATGGCCGACCCGGTGGCCCCCGCCATGGGGGCCTGGAGGATGGGCAACTCGATGCCCAGCAGATCGAGAATGCGTCGGTCGGGCCAGTTGCTCATGCGCTACTCCTTGTGGGCGAGGATCGGGCGGGGAATTACAGGGCCTTGCTGACCTGGATGTCGCTGATTTTCTCGGCGTCTTCGCCATGGATCTTGCGCAGCGCTTCCAGGGCCTGTTCCTGGGAGGCGTCGGGCATCAAAGCGAAGTCCCAGCGGCGCTCGCCGTCGAGCTTGTACTTGATCACGTATTTGATGGTCTGGGTCATGGCGGGGCCTTATCCGAGTCTGGAGGACGAACGGCGAATGATCTTGATCTTGTGGGTGAAGGTCGGCTTGCGCGTCACCGAGATCGGGCGCGGGCTCACGGTGTCGATGGTGATGTTCCAGAAGCCGGTGCTGGGTACGGTGATCTTGGCTGGGAACTTGATGAAGTGGCCACCGTGGTAGGTGTGCCGGCCGCCATTCTTGAAGCTGCGGAAGTTGGCGTCGTTCATCAGGCGGATATTGCAGCGCTGGGAGCATTCGATGACGACCACGTCGTCCTCGTTCAGGTGCTCGCGCTGGTGTACGAATTTCATGGGGTGCTCCGCAAGGATTGGTTCAGCAAAGGCAAACGATACCACGATGTCAGGATGGACTCGCGCCCGGATGGTTAGGCCAAAGATAAATCTGCCAAAGCAGGGAGCAAATCCGCCCGGCTGTTGTCCAACCGTTTCTTGTCGATCGAAAGGTGGTGCGAATGAAGGGGTTGGTAGCGGCGATGTCGTTGGTGGCGCTGGGCGGCTGTGTCAGTGTTTCGGAGCTTGAACAATCCCGGGAGACCCTGGACGTGATGTCCGGCAAGACGCCTCGCCAGTATGCCGACTGCGTCAAGAGCAAGTTGGCCGAAACCCGCGACCCTCTGGTCGAAGAGCCCCTGGGCGACGATGGCCTGCGCCTGATCGTGCCGCAGAAACTGTCCGCAGGTGCCGGTCCTGCGGCGCTGGTGGACATCGACAAACGTGGCAGTGGCAGCAGCATCAAGCTGCACGAGCGCCTGAACAACTTCCCCCTGCGCCTGGGTGACGTGCGCACCGCGGCGACCCAGTGCATCTCAGGATCTTGATCCAGCTCAGTTAATGAGCGATTAGCAGGCAAATTGCCATTTTCTTGTCCGGTGGGCGTTGTTCCCCACCGGGGATAGGCCTACTCTTTTTTGGCTTATACCGAATAAGCCTAAGCTTATAACAAGGAAAATGGAGCGTTCCGTGATGAAACCGTTGAGTCGCGTCGCGATCGGCAGCCTGCTGATCCTGGCCTGGCCCACGGCGCATGCCGTCGATGGCCAGAAGATCTTCACCCAGGGCGGGCAGAACCCCGCCGCCATGGCTTGCCTGGGCTGCCATGGCCCGGACGGCAAAGGCATCGCCGCCGCCGGCTTCCCCCGCCTGGCTGGCCTGTCGGCCGGCTACCTGAGCAAGCAATTGAGCGATTTTCGCAAGGGCAGCCGCAAGCAGGCCGTCATGGAACCGCTCGCCAAGGCCCTGGACGAGGAAGAAATCAAGGCCGTCAGCGCCTACCTCGCCAGCCTGCCTGCCGACCCTGCACCCAACCTGCGCCGCCAGCAGATCGCCAAGGACCCGGTGTCGCGCCTGGCCCTTTATGGCGACTGGAGCCGCCAGATACCAGGCTGCGTGCAGTGTCACGGTCCGGGCGGTGGTGGCGTCGGTGAGCACTTCCCGCCATTGGCCGGGCAGCCGGCCAGTTACCTGGTGGCGCAGCTCAATGCCTGGCGCGACGGCAGCCGCAGCAACGATCCCAACCAGTTGATGGTCGGCGTGGCCAAGGCCATGACCGATGACGAGGTCAAGGCCGTCGCCGCGTTCTTCGCCCAGCCCGTCAGCCAGGAGGCCCAGCCATGAAGCCGATATACCCAGCCCTGGTATTACTGGCCCTGAGCAATGCCCAGGCGACGCCGATCGCCATGGAAGACCAGTCCCAGCTCAAGGTGCCCGGCAGCCAGGGCGCGCCGAAGTTCAACCCGCCGGCCGAAAGCGACTTGCCCGACAATGCCTTCGGCGAAATGGTGCGCCAGGGGCATGCCCTGTTCGTCGACACCCGACGCTTGATGCCCGAAGCGGTGGGCAACGGCATGAACTGCAGCAACTGCCACCTGGACCAAGGGCGCCTGGCCTATTCCGCACCGCTGTGGGGCGCCTACCCGATGTATCCGGCCTATCGCAAGAAGAACGACAAGGTCAACACCTTCGCCGAGCGTATCCAGGGGTGCTTCCAGTTCAGCATGAATGGCACGCCGCCGGCGGCCGACAGCCCGCAGATGACGGCGCTCAGTGTCTACGCCTACTGGCTGTCGACCCAGGCACCCACGGGGGTCGAGACGCCAGGGCGTGGCTATCCGGAAGTGGCGCAGCCGGCCGCTGGCTATGATTTCAAGCGCGGCGAGCAGGTCTATCGCGAGCAGTGCGCGCTGTGCCACGGTGACCAGGGCGAAGGCCAGAAGGTGGCCGGCGAGTACGTGATGCCGCCGTTGTGGGGCAAGGACTCCTACAACTGGGGCGCCGGTATGCACCGAATCAATACTGCGGCCTCGTTCATCAAGCACAACATGCCCCTGGGGCGCGCCGGCAGCCTGAGCGACCAGCAGGCCTGGGACGTGGCCGCGTGGATCAACCGCCACGAACGCCCCCAGGATCCGCGCCTGGTGGACGGCTCGATCGAGAAGACCCGAGTGAAGTATCACGCCAATGACGGTGTCAACCTGTACGGGCAGAAGGTCGATGGCGTGCTGGTCGGGCAGGGCACCGGCAGTTGACGTGTCACACCCTTGACCCCGACCTGTCACGGCCCTGCAACGGCGCCTGGGGTGCAATGGCCGCAATCTTCGAAAGGGAGCGCGGCCATGGAACTCTGTGTGATCGGGGCGGGGTATGTGGGGTTGGTCACGGCGGCCTGTTTTGCCGAAATGGGCAACCGCGTGGTGTGCCTGGAGCGCGACCAGGCGCGCCTGGCGCAATTGCGTCAGGGGCAATGCCCGATCTACGAACCCGGGTTGCAGGCGCTGCTGCAGACCGGCTTGGGTACCGGCCAGTTGAGGTTCAGCAACCAATGGGGCCAGGCCCTGGCAGGTGCCGAGGTGGTGTTCATCGCCGTCGGCACGCCGAGCCAGGAGGATGGCTCGGCCGACCTGCAACATGTGCTGGGTGTGGCCGACAGCCTTGGTCGCCACTTGAGCAGGGCGTGCCTGGTGGTGAACAAGTCCACCGTGCCGGTGGGCACAGCCGAGCGCGTCGCCCGGCATATCGCCAATGGGCTGCGCGAGCGGGGTGCGCGCTTTGCCGTGGAGGTGGCGAGCAACCCTGAGTTTCTCAAGGAAGGCAGCGCCGTGGATGACTTCATGCGCCCCGACCGGGTCATCATCGGCAGCGACAGTGAACCGGCCAGCCAGTGCCTGCAGCGCCTCTATGCGCCGTTCGTGCGCAACCGCGAGCGGGTGCTGCTGATGTCCACGCGCGCCGCCGAGTTCAGCAAGTACGCGGCCAACGCCTTCCTCGCCACGCGCATTTCCTTCGTCAATGAACTGGCCGGGCTCTGCGCGCGCCTGGGCGTGGATATCGAGCAGGTGCGCCGGGGTATCGGCAGCGACCGGCGTATCGGCAGCCATTTCATCTACGCCGGCTTCGGCTATGGCGGCTCCTGCTTCCCCAAGGATGTGCGTGCGTTGATCCACTGCGCCGAGCAGCAGGGCTACCAGCCGGCCATTCTCCAGGCCGTGCAGGCGCGCAACGAAACGCAGAAGACCTTGCTGTTCGAAGCCCTGCGCCAGCACTTCGGCGGCTTCCTGCGTGGGCGTAACGTGGCGATCTGGGGGATGGCCTTCAAACCGGGGACCGACGACCTGCGCGAAGCCCCCAGCCTGGTGCTGCTCGACGCCCTGTTGGCTGCGGGGGTACGGGTGCGGGCGTGCGACCCGGCCGCCCTGGGCGGGGTCGCCGCACGTTATCCGCAGGCGTTGGCCAGCGCCCAATTGCGCCTGACCCAGGACCCCTATGCCTGTGTCGAGGGGGCCGACGCACTGGTGCTGGTGACCGAATGGAAGCAGTTCCGTCAACCGGATTTCCTGCGCGTGCGCGGCCTTATGCGCATGCCGGTGCTGTTCGATGGTCGCAATATTTATGACCCGTCGGAACTATCGGCACTGGGTTATCTCTATCATGGCATCGGTCGGCCAGGGGCAGGGCATTGTAAGGTGAGTGCCGCCTGATTAGACTGCGCCGAACTCCACAGGCCCAGCCTTTGTTTAAGGATGTATATGATCAAGAAATGCTTGTTCCCGGCAGCCGGCTACGGCACTCGCTTCCTGCCTGCTACCAAAGCCATGCCCAAGGAAATGCTGCCGGTGGTCAACAAGCCACTGATCCAGTATGGCGTCGAAGAGGCCCTGGATGCCGGCCTGAGCGAAATCTCCATCGTTACCGGCCGCGGCAAGCGCGCCCTGGAAGACCACTTCGACATCAGCTACGAGCTGGAAACCCAGATCAAGGGCACCGACAAGGAAAAGTACCTGGTCGGTATTCGCCGCCTGCTGGATGAGTGCTCCTTCTCCTACACCCGCCAGACCGAGATGAAAGGCCTGGGCCACGCCATTCTGACCGGCCGTCCGCTGATCGGCGACGAGCCGTTCGCCGTGGTGCTGGCGGATGACCTGTGCGTCAACCCCGAGGGCGACGGCATCCTGACCCAGATGGTCAAGCTGTACAACCAGTTCCGCTGCTCGATCGTCGCCATCCAGGAAGTCGACCCGCAGGAAACCAACAAGTACGGTGTGATCGCCGGTGACATGATCCGCGATGACATTTACCGGGTGACCAACATGGTCGAGAAGCCCAAGCCCGAAGATGCCCCGTCGAACCTGGCGATCATCGGCCGCTACATCCTGACCCCGGATATCTTCGACATCATCCAGAACACCGAGCCAGGCAAGGGTGGTGAAATCCAGATCACCGACGCGCTGATGAAGCAGGCCCAAGACGGCTGCGTGCTGGCCTACAAGTTCAAGGGCAAGCGTTTCGACTGCGGTGGCGCCGAAGGCTACATCGAGGCGACCAACTTCTGCTTCGAGAACTACTACAAGACCGGCAAGGCGTACTGATTCGCCTCCGGTTCGAAATCACGCGTGACATTCATTGGGGCCGCTACGCGCCCCATCGCGGCATAAGCCCGTTCCTAAAAGGGGCTTGTCCGGCGATGGGGCGCGTAGCGGCCCTGATCGTTTATTCCTTGGGTAGCTTTTTTGTTCCCGGCGCGCAACGGCGGTATGCTGGGCGCAGCCTAGGAGACTGAATACATGGCCTACGATTTTGATCTGTTCGTGATTGGCGCCGGTTCCGGCGGTGTGCGTGCGGCGCGCTTCGCCGCAGGGTTCGGCGCCAAGGTGGCGGTGGCCGAGAGCCGCTACCTGGGAGGCACCTGTGTCAACGTCGGTTGCGTGCCCAAGAAGCTGCTGGTGTACGGTGCCCATGTGGCCGATGAGCTCGAGCAGGCGGCAGGTTTCGGCTGGACCCTCGAGGAAGGGCACTTCGACTGGGCCACCCTGATCGCCAACAAGAACCGCGAGATCGAGCGCCTCAACGGTATCTACCGCAACCTGCTGGTCAACAGCGGTGTGACCCTGCTGCAGGGCCATGCACGCATCACTGGCGCCCAAGAGGTGGAAGTCGAAGGCCAGCGCTACAGCGCCCGGCATATTCTCATTGCCACCGGCGGCTGGCCGCAGGTGCCTGACATCCCGGGCAAGGAACTGGCCATCACCTCCAACGAAGCGTTCTACCTCAAGGCATTGCCGCGACGTGTACTGGTGGTTGGCGGCGGCTACATCGCCGTGGAGTTCGCGGGGATCTTCCAGGGGCTGGGTGCCGACACCACGCTGCTCTACCGAGGTGACCTGTTCCTGCGCGGCTTCGACGGCTCGGTGCGTTCCCACCTCAAGGAAGAACTGGAAAAGCGCGGCCTGGACCTGCAGTTCAACAGCGACATCCAACGCATCGACCAGCAGGACGACGGCAGCCTCAAGGCCACCCTCAAGGACGGCCGCGAGCTGGTCGCCGATTGCGTGTTCTACGCCACCGGGCGCCGTCCGATGCTGGACAACCTGGGGCTGGAAAATACCGGGGTCGAGCTCGATGCCCGCGGCTTCATCCGTGTCGATGAGCAGTACCAGACCACCGAGCCCTCGATCATCGCCATCGGCGACGTGATCGGCCGCGTCCAGCTCACACCGGTGGCCCTGGCCGAAGGCATGGCCGTGGCGCGGCGTCTGTTCAAGCCCGAGCAGTACCGCCCGGTCGACTACCAGAACATCCCCACCGCGGTGTTCAGCCAGCCGCCGATCGGCACCGTGGGCCTGACCGAGGAGCAGGCGCTGGAGGCCGGGCACAACGTGCAGATCTTCGAGAGCCGCTTCCGCGCGATGAAACTCACCTTGACCGACATCCAGGAAAAGACCCTGATGAAGCTGGTGGTCGATGCCGACACTGACAAGGTCCTGGGCTGCCACATGGTCGGGCCGGATGCCGGCGAGATCATCCAGGGCCTGGGTATCGCCCTCAAGGCCGGCGCGACCAAACAGCAGTTCGACGAGACCATCGGCGTGCACCCGACCGCTGCCGAAGAGTTCGTCACCATGCGCACGGCCACGCGCTAATCCGTCTTTTCGCATCGCCGGCAAGCCGGCTCTCATAGAACAACGCATAACTATTTGATTTTGCAGGACTTGTGGGAGCGGGCTTGTCCCGCGATTGGGCCGGGCCCGATATCACCGTCGCCTGGCAAGGGCTTCGCCCTTGATCGCGGGGCAAGCCCGCTCCCACAGAGGTACATTGCTCTCTGCGCGACAGCGCAGCTGTGGGAGCCGGCTTGCCGGCGAATGATCCAAGCCCCCGCAATCCTTTGCTCAGCCCAATCCCTTCTATTAATTAACCGCGGTTATAGCCAAAACCAATCACAAGCATGAGGTTTGCCAATGAGCGTTTATCGATCTCGTTGGTTAGGATTCTCTCCGTCAACTGATTTCAACCCCATGAAGGAGTGTCTCTCATGCCAATCATCAACAGCCAGGTCAAACCGTTCAACGCTACCGCCTACCACAAGGGCGAGTTCGTCCAGGTCAGCGAAGCCGACCTGAAAGGCAAGTGGTCCGTCGTGTTCTTCTACCCAGCCGACTTCACCTTCGTCTGCCCGACCGAACTGGGTGACCTGGCCGACAACTACGCCGAGTTCCAGAAGCTGGGCGTGGAAATCTATGGTGTGTCCACCGACACCCACTTCACCCATAAGGCCTGGCACGACACCTCGGACACCATCGGCAAGATTCAGTACCCGCTGATCGGTGACCCGACCCACGTCATCGCCCGCAACTTCGACGTACTGATCGAAGAAGCCGGCCTGGCTGATCGCGGCACCTTCGTGATCAACCCCGAAGGCCAGATCAAGATCGTCGAAATCAACGACGGTGGTGTAGGCCGCGATGCCAGCGAGCTGCTGCGTAAGGTCAAGGCTGCCCAGTACGTTGCCGCCCACCCGGGTGAAGTCTGCCCGGCCAAGTGGAAAGAAGGCGAGGCGACCCTGGCGCCATCCCTGGACCTGGTCGGCAAGATCTAAGTCGATGCGTCAATCGCGGGCGGTAGACAGCCGCCAAAGCTGAAATACCTACCGCCCCGTCAAACGCCCGGGCGACCTCGCCTGGGCGTTTTTGTATCCGAGTTTTGAAAAAGGAATCGCCCGTATGTTGGACGCCACGCTTAAATCGCAACTGAAAACCTACCTGGAGCGGGTCACCCAGCCGATCGAGATCGTTGCTTCCCTCGACGACGGCGCGAAGTCCCGCGAATTGCACGACCTGCTGGTGGAGATCGCCGGCCTGTCGAACCTCATTACCCTGCGCGAGGACGGCAGCGATGCCCGTCGCCCTTCGTTCTCGCTCAACCGCCCGGGTGCCGACATCAGCCTGCGCTTCGCCGGCATCCCTATGGGCCATGAATTCACCTCCCTGGTGCTGGCGCTGCTGCAAGTCGGCGGCCACCCGTCCAAGGCCAGTGCCGAAGTGATCGAACAGATCCAGGCGCTGGAAGGCGAGTTCACCTTCGAAACCTATTTCTCGCTGTCGTGCCAGAACTGCCCGGACGTGGTCCAGGCGCTGAACCTGATGGCAGTGCTCAACCCCAACGTGCGCCACGTAGCCATCGACGGTGCGCTGTTCCAGGATGAAGTCGAGGCGCGCAAGGTCATGGCGGTGCCGAGCATCTACCTGAACGGCGAAGTCTTCGGCCAGGGCCGCATGGGCCTGGAGGAGATCCTCGGCAAGATCGACACCAACGCCGGCAGCCGCCAGGCCGAGAAGATCAACGCCAAGGACGCCTTCGACGTGCTGGTGGTCGGTGGTGGCCCGGCGGGCGCTTCGGCAGCCATCTATGCGGCGCGCAAAGGCATCCGTACCGGTGTGGCAGCCGAGCGTTTCGGCGGCCAGGTGCTCGACACCCTGGCGATCGAGAACTTCATCTCGGTGCAGGAAACCGAAGGCCCGAAATTGGCCACGGCGCTGGAAGAGCACGTCAAGCAGTACGACGTGGACATCATGAACCTGCAGCGCGGTGAAGCGCTGGTCCCGGCCACTGACGGCGGCCTGCACGAAGTGCGCCTGGCCAGTGGTGCGTCGCTCAAGGCCAAGACCGTGATCCTGGCCACCGGCGCCCGCTGGCGCGAGATGAACGTACCCGGTGAGCAGCAATACCGCGCCCGTGGCGTGGCCTATTGCCCGCACTGTGACGGCCCGCTGTTCAAGGGCAAGCGCGTGGCGGTGATCGGCGGTGGCAACTCCGGCGTGGAAGCGGCTATCGACCTGGCGGGCATCGTCGCCCAGGTGACCCTGATCGAATTCGACAGCCAGCTGCGTGCCGACGCCGTGCTGCAACGCAAGCTGCACAGCCTGCCGAACGTCAAGGTCATCACCCGTGCCCTGACCACCGAAGTGCTGGGCGATGGCGAGAAGGTCACCGGCCTGCGCTACAAGGACCGCAGCAATGACCAGATGCATGATGTGGCGTTGGAAGGCATCTTCGTGCAGATCGGCCTGCTGCCGAACACCGACTGGCTCAAGGGAACCGTCGAGCTGTCGCCGCGTGGCGAGATCATCGTCGATGCCAAGGGCCAGACCAACATCCCGGGTGTGTTCGCTGCCGGCGATGTGACCACGGTGCCGTACAAGCAGATCGTCATCGCCGTGGGCGAGGGCGCCAAGGCTTCCCTGGCCGCCTTCGATCACCTGATCCGCACCTCGGCGCCAGCCTGAGGAACCTGGGGCCGCTTTGCGGCCCTTTCGCGAGACAAGCCCGTTCCTACAGGATGCGGGCTTGTCTCGCGATGGCTTCAAGGCGTATCTGTCTATAGTGATAAACAGACCCGCTGACGGACCATGCCCATGACCCTCATCAGCCGCGAACCCTGGTGGCTAGTGCCGCCCAAGCCCGGGCAGAAGGAGCAGGACCTGCACTGGGGCTACCTGGAAATCTATTCCGACGGCCGTACCGTCTTCGTCGACCAGCGCCCCAGCGACCGGGAGTTGGCCGAGCGCAAGAGCTGCCGCAACTTCCCCGACGCCGAACAGCCCTGACTCAACCCTCGAGTTCGGCCAGGCGTGCCTCCAGCGCGGCGACCCGCGCCTCCAGGGCGTCGATTCGCTCCTGCGACACATTGCTGGCACCACTGCGCTCGCCGCCGCCTTGCTGGCGCGCGGCCAGGATTGCCTCGATGTCCGCCGGGTCGCCCAGGGCATGGGTGTAGCGGTCTTCACGCTGGCCGGCCTGGCGCGGCAGGTGCAGGGCCAGGCCACGGGCGATCAGGCGCTCGAGCTGGTGCTGGACCTGCTCCACATCGTCGAAGTCGTGCAGGCGATTGCTACGGGTCAGCAGTTCACCCAGTGTCTGTGGCCCGCGCAGGAACATCAGCCCCATCAGCACCAGCTGCGCCGGCACCAGCTCCAGGGCCTTGTCCACCCGCTGCTCCCAGCGGTCGGCGCGGCTGCCCATCTGCAGGCGGGTCATGTCCTGGCCTTCCAGCGTACGCAAGGCCTGGCCGACCTGCCCGGGAGAAAGGTTCATGACCGGTTCCCGGCTGGTTTTCTGGTTGCAGGCCAGAACCAGGGCGTTGAGCGTCAGTGGGTAGGTTTCCGGGTTGGTGGCCTGTTTTTCGATCAGCGAGCCGAGTACACGGATTTCGATGCTATTGAAGCGGCCTGCGCTTGCGGTTTCGTGTTCTGACATGGCCCTGTCTCATGGCGAGGAAAGGCCCCTAGCCTAGGTAAAGCGGGTGCGTTAGGCAATCAGGTTGATATCGCCGACGGCAGGTAGCGGCGCAACTTCGCGATGAGCGAAGGGTACGCCGCAGTGACAGAGGGTCAGTCGTTCGCCTTCCATGCACCGGCAACTGCCGCGGCGCGGAACCTGGCGCGGTTTTCAGGGGTGTCGGCGGGCTCCGATTCACCGAAAATCGCTTTCATCCAGTGCCCGTCGGTGGGGTTGGGGAAGACGATGAACCGCTCGCCGAACTGGGCACGGTCCTCGTCCAGCAAGGCGGCGCGCTGCTCGACGTTGTCGACGTAGTAGCGGCGTTTGAAGTCGTTGAGGTTGTCGCCGAGCATCAGCAGTACGTCATAGTGCTGGGCCACGGCTTTTTGTGCAGGCTCCTTGTTGGAACTTTCGCGCAGGATGGTCACATGTTCCTTGTCGGCGAAGGGCACCTTCAGTGCGCGCAGGTTGGCCAGGGCGTATTCGTCGGTCTTGTCACCCTGGTCGCGGCTGGAGACATAGAAGATTTCCACGCCCTTGGACTTGGCATATTCGAGGAACTCCAGCGCGCCCGGTGTCAACGTCGGGCCGTTGCCGGCCACCCAGCGGTCCCACAGCGCGTCGTCGAAGAAGTCCTTGTCCTCTTTCATGAGCGCGCCCCAGTAGGTATTGCTGCTCAGGAGGGTGTCATCCAGGTCGCTGATGATCGCGGGTGGCTTGGCCCCAGGCTTGCGTTCGGCCAGGGCTTGGTCCAGGCGCAGCTTGGCCAGATTGAAGCCTTGGTAGTACAGCGCGCGGTATTCTGCGGCGGTCTGTCGCCACGCGACGGCGGCAGTCAGCAGGTTCGGCTTGACCGGTGCGGTATCGGCCAGCGCCAGGTGCAGGGGCGCGACGAGCATGAGTGCGGTGGCGGCGATTATGGTTCTTGGGGATGGCATTGTGCGAGGTTCCTTGTCATCGCCCACTTCAAGCGGCGGGCGTGGGAACCTCGTACCACAGGGCATGCGCGCCACTCAATCGAGGTGACGCAATTGTGTAGCAACCTGGCGCCTTGGCCTCATGAAAACGGCCCGCACCCTCGCCGGCAAGCCCTGCAGGGGATCTGCGCTGCAGGCCTGGTGGGGCCGGCTTGCCGGCGATGGGGCACAAAGGCGATCAGAAGCGGTAGGCCACACTCGCTTCCAGGGTACGTGGCGCACCTGGGGTGATCAGGCCCACCGAACCATGGGCGGAGGCGTAGTAGTCGCGGTCGAAGGCGTTCTTCAGGCGCAGCGCCATGTCCCAGTGCTGTTCGCTGTACAGCAGCGCAGCGTCGAAGGTGGTGTAGCCAGGCATCACCACCTGGTTGTCCAGGGCGGTGTAGCGCTCGTCCACGTAATTGGCTCCGGCGGCCACACGCCACTGCGGGGTGAGGGTGCGCACCAGCCACACGTTCGCGCTGTTGCGCGGGGTCAGCGTCGGGGTCTGGCCTTCGTTGGAAACGCCGTTGGTCTTGGCGTTGGACTTGACGATCTCGGCGTCCAGGAAGGCGTAGCCGGCGTAGATCTGCCACTTGTCCGAGAGCTGGCCGCTGATGGTCGCTTCGAAACCGTCGGTGCGCTGTTCGCCGGCGAGGATGGTCAGGCCAGGGGTCACCGGGTCCGGGGTACGCATGTTGGTGCGCTCCAGGCGGAAGATCGCCGCGGTCACCGACAGCTTGCTGTCGAGCAGGTCCCACTTGGCGCCCAACTCGTAGTTGGTGGTCTTTTCCGGTTCCAGGTCGGCGTTGCCGGCGTTGATCGCGAACATTTCGCCCGAAGGCTGGTAGCTGCGGCTGACGGAAACGTAGTACGACTGGATCTGGTCCGGCTGGTACACCAGGCCGACCCGTGGGCTCCAGGTCTTGTCGGTGCGGTCCAGGTCGACGTCCGTTGCGCGGATGTCGTCGTACTCCTGGCCGAAGATGTCGTAGCGCACGCCGAGCAGCGCCTTCCACTGGTCGTTCAACTCGATCAGGTCCTGCACATAGAAGCCAGCGGTCTGCTGGTAGTTGGTGCCTTTGGACGACAGGTTGGCCGCATGTTCCGGCACCGGTACCAAGGCATCGCGATAGACCGGAACCTGGGCCACGTTGTTCTGGTTGAACACCCGCTGGTACTTGTCCTGGTAGCCCACCTCCACGCCGTAGAGCAGATTGTGCCGCATGCCGGCCAGTTGCGCCTGCTGCTTGAGTTCGGTCTGGTTGAACACACCGTACTCGTCGCGGGCCACGTTGCCGCGGTTGAGCTTGACCAGCAGTTCGCCGTTCGGCGCGGTGACGAAGCGGGTAGGGCTGCTGTCGGCCAGGGTATTGTTACGGTCCAGGTCGTAGTGGTAGTAGCGGCTGGTGTTAGTCAGCGTGAAATCGTCGTTGATGCGGTAGTCCAGGCTGGCGGTGAACGAGAATACCTCGCTGCGGGCGTAGTCCTGGTCCGCATCGCCGGAGCCGAAGCGCTTGTCGCGGTCGACGTCCACGGGGCGGTTGCCCAGGGCCGGAATGCCGAAGTCGATCAGGCGCTTGTCGTACAGGTAAGTGGCGCCCAGGTTCAGCTCCAGGTCGTCGGAAAGGCGGAAGTAGGCCGACGGGGCGATAGCCTTGCGGTCGATGTAGCCATCGTCGCGGAAGGTGTCGCTGTCTTCGAAGGCGCCGGTCAGGCGGTAGGCCTGGTTGCCTTGCGGGTCGGCCCAACCGGTGTCGAACTGGGTGCGGCGCTTGCCCTCGGTGTCCAGGGTCATGCCCACTTCGTGCTTGGGGTCGAAGCCTGGTTTCTTGCTGACGCTGTTGATCAGGCCGCCGGACGAGCCACGGCCATAGAGCACGGCAGCGGGGCCCTTGATGACCTCGACGCGCTCGATGTTGGACAAGTCGCGAAAATACAAGGCGTCGTCGCGCACGCCATCGATGTACATGTCGCCAATGGCGTTGAAGCCGCGGATGGTGACCTGGTCGCGCTGGCCGTCGCCGTTGGACAGGCCGACCCCGGGCACATTCTTGAGTACGTCTTCCATGGACTGGGCGCCCTGGTCCTTGATCACGCTTTCAGGAACGACGTTGACCGTCTGAGGAATGTCGCGCAGAGGCGCGTCGATCTTCAGAGCACTCTTGCTTTCGGTAGCCTTGTAGCTCTGCTGCTCGTAGGCACCGGTCACCGAAGTCGCCGGCAGGGCCAGCGTGTCCTGGGTTTCAGCGTGAACAGCAGGCACTGCCAGCAGGCCCAGCATCGACAGGGATGCCGGGGCGACGTACTTTTTTGCCATTGAGAATCACTCGCGTTGTTTTTATTGGGTGCGAATAGTATCGATTCACAAATGTAAATCAAGTGTAAAGATGAGTATTCGAACGAATGCCTGTGCAATGGCGGGAACAAGCAAAACGATGTCTTGAACAGCTACGTCCGGGGCGGGCGGGCACGCTGATGACCTAGTCCGAATGGAGGGTGCGAGGCGGTATTCGATGGACGTAGTGTCGGGTCCACAGTCACCCGTCAAGGAAGGTGAACGCAGTGGACCTGGAACAACGCATCAACCGGCTGGAAGCCCTGGAGGCGATCCGCCAGCTCAAGCATCGCTACCTGAACGCCTGCGACCTCAAGGACGTGGCGGCCATCCGCGATTGCTTCGCCTCGGGTGAAGTGCTGATCGACTATGGGCCTCTTGGCACTTTCCACGACCGGGAACCGTTCCTGGCGTTGTTCCGCGAGCTGGCGTGCGTGCCCCGGGTGATCGATCTGCACCACGCCGCCAACCCGGAAATCGACTACCAGAATGCCGACAACGCCCAGGCCCGCTGGGCCTTGCACTACCAGAACCGAGATGGCGAAACCGGGGCGACCCGCCAGTTGGGCGGGTTCTACCAGGACCGCTACCAGCGGTTCGAAGGGCAATGGCGGATCGTCGAAACGGTGTTTCGTGGCCACTTCGAAGTGGCTCGCCCAGGGATCGGCTGATCACTCCCTGGCTTTGAGGCCACCTTGGCCGCGGCCCATCTGATTCGAGGCTTCCGGCAGCGAGGTCACCTTGATCGCCCGTGCTGGCACGGCAAACTTCGCGCCGATACTGGCGAACTGCTCCAGCAACTGGAAATTGATCGCCTGCTGGATGTCCATGTACAGGTTGTACCCCGGGTCGAGCACGATGTAGACGCATTCGAATTCCAGCGACTCCTTGCCGAAACCGCGCAGGTGAGCACGGTCGAAGCGCACCTTGTCCTGGTTCTGGATCACTTGCGCAACGATGCCCGGCGCCTTCTTCACCGCTTCGGTAGGGGTGTCGTAGGAGAGACCGAATTCGAAGACGATGCGCCGCTCTTGCAGGCGCTTGTAGTTCTGGATGGTGCTGCTGATCATGCCGGCGTTGGCCATGACGATCTGCTCGCCGCCGAGGCTGCGAATGCGTGTGGTCTTCAGGCCAATGTGCTCCACTGTCCCGGCCAGCGGGCCGATGACGATGAAGTCGCCCACCTCGAACGGCTTGTCCACGGCGATGGAGAGTGAGGCGAACAGGTCGCCGAGAATGTTCTGTACCGCCAGCGCTACGGCGATGCCGCCCACGCCCAGGCTGGCGACGAAAGCGGTGATGTTCACCCCGAGGTTGGAGAGCATGGCCAACAGCACCATCGACCAGAGCAGTACCCTGGCGCCCCAGGCAGACAGCGTGGCCAGGGCGCTGCCTTGATAGAGGCCTGCGCTGCTGTGCCGGGCGAAGTAGCGGGACAGGCCAAGGGCGATGGCGCGGTTGGCCCACAGGCCGATCTGCAGCGCGGCCACCACGAACCATAGGCTGCTGACCCGGCCCAGCCAGCGGTCCGGCAGGTCCAGCACGCTCAGGCCGATGAGCAGCGCGGCGAGGAACAACAGGAAATTGCTGGTGCCTTCGAGCACCTTGGCCAGCACCTGGGCAAAGTGGCCGTCATGGGCCGACCAACCCTGCACCCTGCGCTTGACGAAGCTGATGGCCCAGCGGGCGACCAGGAAGGTGACGAGGCTGACTGCTAGGGCCAGCAACCAATTAAGGACAGAGATGCCGAAGATGGTCGTGTTCGTCAGCGGGTCCAACAAGCGTTCGTTCATCGTCGATTACCCCTCCAAGGCTATGATGCGCACATGGTCGTTAGAAGGGCGTGGGCTGCGGGGGTTGGGCTGGGCTGGCGGGAAGCTCGACGAATGGTCGCGAATCGATCTAGGGTTGTGCGGGCCGACAGCCTGGCGCTGTTCGTGCCGCCTCGATCGCCGGCCAGCCGGCTCTCATAGAACAACGCATAACTATTTGATTTTGCGGGCTTTGTGGGAGCGGGCTTGTCCCGCGATTGGGCCGGGCCGGATATCACCGTCGCCTGGCAAGGGCTTCGCCCTTGATCGCGGGACAAGTCGGACCGCCGCACCGCCGCTCCCACAGGGGGGCGGCGCTAGCCGCTTGTTCTCTGCGCGACAGCGCAGCCCGAAGGGCTGGGTAATCTCCCATCGGTATCGCGCGGGTGTTGCAGACACCGCTGAACCTATGGGAGCCGGCTGGCCGGCGATGGGGTCACGAGGCCTGTCAGGCCTCGCGCTTGGGCGCAAAGCGCAGGATGGCGCAGGCGATCAGCGCCGACAGCAGCGAGCCGAGGAGGATGCCGATCTTCGCTTCATCGATGCGCTCCGGCTGCCCCGGGAAGGCCAGCTCGCCAATGAACAGGCTCATGGTGAAACCAATGCCGCAGAGCATGGCCACGCCATAGATCTGCAGCCAGCTTGCACCACGCGGCTTGGCCGCCAGGCCTGTCTTGACCGCCAGCAGCACTCCGGCGAACACTCCCAGTTGCTTGCCCAGCAGCAGGCCCAGGGCAATGCTCAGCGGCAGCGGGGCGAGTACGTCGCTCCAGCTCAGGTGGCTGAAGGACACCCCGGCGTTGGCGAAGCCGAAGGCTGGCACGATCAGGAAGCCGACCCACGGCGCCAGGCCGTGCTCGAGCTTGAGCAACGGGCTGGCGTTTTCACCTTTGCCGGCACCGGCGCTGTAGGGAATCAACAGCGCGCCGACCACGCCGGCGATGGTGGCGTGCACGCCGGACAGCAGGGTCACGTACCACAGCGCGGCGATACCCAGCAGGTAGGGCCACAGCGACACCACGCGCAGGCGGTTGAACGCCAGCAGCACGACGACGATCCCGGCTGCCGCCGCCAGGGCGAGCAGGTTGATCGACGAGGTGTAGAACAATGCGATGATCGCCACTGCGCCCATGTCGTCGATGATCGCCACCGAGACCAGCATCACTTTCAACGACAGCGGCGCATGCCGCCCCAGCAGTGCCAGGGCACCAACAGCGAAGGCGATATCGGTGGCCGCAGGGATCGCCCAGCCACTGGCAAGCCCAGGTTCGCCGCGCGAGAACGCCAGGTAGATCAGCGCCGGCACGGCCATGCCCATCAGTGCCGGCAGGGCCGGCAGACGCCGTTGCTCCCAGGTGGCGAGGCGGCCGTCGACCAGTTCGCGCTTGATTTCCAGACCCACCAACAGGAAGAACACCGCCATCAGGCCGTCGTTGATCCACAGGTGCACGGTCATCGGCCCGAGCTTGTCGCTGAGCGTCGGCCCCACAGGCAGGTGCAGCAGGTGTTGATAGGCCTCAGCCCAGGGGCTGTTGGCGATCACGATGGCCAGGGCGGCGGTGAACATCAACAGCACGCCGCCTGCGGCTTCGCTGGCCAGCAGGCGGCGCAGCACCGATTGCGAGGTGAGAGTGGGAAGGGGTGCATTCATCAAGGAGTCCTCGTTCATGGCGTCGCCTGCGCAAAAGCAGCGGTGCGTCGGAACGTGGACACAGCGAAACGATGGCGCCGGATGAACCGGACCACTGCAGCGAAAGGCGAGAAGAAGGGAAGGGTGTGGCGCATGGACGTGCCGGCCGCAAAAAAACGGAACGGCAAATACCAGGAATGTACGGAGGCTGCATGCAACATGGACGGACTCTCGGAAAACAAATGAATGTTCTCCGTATTCGGGAAGGCTCCCGGGCGCACGCAGCACACGCCAGGCAGCAATTCTACGGAGATGGGTGGCAGTTCGCCTGCGAAGTTTGCATCAAAATGTTGCCACTGCCGGATGGGCGGGGCCGCGCAGGGGTCATGCCGCTGTCATGCACCCTTGGTAAGGTCCAGGCGCTTTTGCGTCCAACAACAAAAAGGTGGCCCTGAAGGTGAATACCGGCACGCTCCGCAAACAGATCATCCTCCGCTCCCAGGACATGCACAGCGAGGCCTTCGGCGCACTGTTCTCGCGTATGTTCGACAACCTCTATGCCGACTCGCTGGTGCTGTCGGACGACCTGCTCATCGGCGGTGTCTACGGTCGCCATGGAGGCGTCAGCTTTCGCCGCATGCAGTACCAGGGCGATTGTTGCGTCACCTTCACCGACCCGCAGGACGAAATCACTTTCGTGCTGCCCAGCGCGGGAAAGGTGGTGTTCGGTCTCCAGAATGAAACCATCGGGCTGCCGGGCATGGGCCTGGCCATCGAGAAAAGGGCGTTGCGTACCTTGCGTTTCATCGACGGCCATGCCCAGTGCGGCATGTCGATCCGACGAAGTTTGATCACCGAGCGCCTGGCGGTGTTGCTGGGCAAGCCAGTGTTGCAGCCGATCCGCTTCGAGCCGCTGGTGGAGCTGGAGATGGCCGCCTGCCAAGGCATTCGCGCCCTGCTCGAACTGGCCACCGGCAACGAGTTCGATCAACTGATCCATGCCGGTGCGTTGATGCCGGTGCGTTTGCAGGAAATGCTGGTCGACGCGGTGATCGAGGCCTGGCCGCACAACCACAGCCAAGCCTTGCGCCGGCCTCTGCCGCAGATCGCGCCGCGGCACGTGAAGTTGGCCATGGACTGCATTCGCGCCAACCCGTCGAGCGCGACCCGCGGCACGGAATTGGCGGCCCTGGCCAACGTCAGCTTGCGTGCGTTGCAGCAGGGGTTTCGCAGGTTCCTGGGGTGTTCGATCGTGGACTACCAGCGGCAGGTGCGCCTGGAGCGGGCGTATGAGTCATTGCTGCATGGGGAGCCGGTTTCGGTTTCCGAGGTGGCATTGCGTCATGGCTTCAGCAATGCCGGGCGGTTCGCGCAGTATTTCCAGCAGGCCTATGGCGTGAGCCCGGCGCAGGTTCGGCGCAGGGGGTAGGCAGTTGGGGCGCTGAGCGCCCCTTGCGCCGCGATGGGCTGCGCAGCAGCCCCACACATTCAAAATGCGTAACTGGCCTTCAGGCTCCCGCTTACCCCATGGCTGTCACTGCCACCGCCAGCTGCCACTTCACCTCCCACGTTGAACGCCCCGAGGGTGGCCATCGCACTGACCCCGGCGCTGAACAGGTCGCGGTTGTCGTACGCGGCGCGCTGTTCGATATCCAGCCCGAGTAGGTGGCCTTCGCTGTCGACCTGGTGATCGCCCAGCACATGCTCGTATCCCAGCGTGAACCCCGGCATCAACTGCCAGCCGCCGCTCAGCTCGAGCGGCGCCAGGGTACCCTGGAGGTTGGCCACCGCGCTGCGCCGGGTTTCCTGGAGGCTGTACACCTCCAGCGCCAGCTCGCTGCCTTTCTCCGTGAAGCCGGAGCGGTCCACGTGGCTGACCCGCACGCCAAGGCTTGGCTCCAGCATCAGAGTGCCCGCCTGCATCCGATAGCCCAGCGCCAGGCCGGCCCCGGTCAGGTTGCCATGGCTGTCGCCCTTGGCCTGGCCCAGGCCGTTGCCCAGGTCGCGCTTGCTCTGGTAGTCGAACCAGCCGGCATGGGCATCGGCCTCGATGAACAGCCCGTGCTCCAGGCTGCCCGGCGCGAAGCGTGCGCCGGCGCTGAGAAAGGTCAGGTCGGTGTCTGCATCACCACCGGCGCCGCCGACGTTGCCGCGGCTGTAGCCGAAGCCTGCATGGGCGCTGAGCTGTTCGGAAAAGCGCTGGGTCAGGCCGACCATCAAGCCTTGGCTGTGCTCGTTGCTGCTACGTGCATGGGACGAGCCGTTGGTGCCCAGGTAGCTGGCCAGGGCCGTGCTCCACAGCCGCGTCTGGCCGACCTTGAGGTCCGTGCCGCTGGCGAAGGGCGCGCTGGCCTGTTCGATCATCGTGCCCTGGCGCAGCAAGTAGCTGGCAGCATCGGCGTGTACCTGGCCACCGACGGTGGCCTCGACGCCGTCCAGGGTACCGGCATCGATGGCCGATTGCAGGTAGTAGTTGTAGGCGCTGTAGGTGCCCGACAGGCTGCTGTCCTGCAGGCCTTGCAATAGCCGCGCGCCCGCCGCGGCGTTGCCTTGCAGGCCAGCCTGGCCGGGCAGGCTGTTGAAGCGGACCATCTTGCCGCGCAACACGTAGAGGGTTTCCTGGGACAGGCTCAGGCCTTGCTTGAGGTAGTTGTCCATGCTGCCGTAGCGCGCCTTCACCTCGTCCAGCCCTGCCTGTAGGTAGCTGGCCTCTACGCCGATCAACGGCCCGTAGATTTCGGCCAGGTTCGGCGGCAGCGAATCGAGGATCGCCGCCATGCGCGCGGCGGTGTAGGCGTTGGTGGCCAGGTAGTCCTGCATGATGGTGGCGTCGTCGACACCGGCGATGCTCTGCAGCAGCGCAGCGGTCCAGCCGGTGCGGTCCTTGCCGGCGGTGCAATGGAACAGCGCCGCGTCCTCGGTGCGGGCCAGCTCGTTGAACAGCACGGTGTACTGGCTGCGCATGCCGGCATCGTAGACGAAGGCTCGGTTGGTCTCCTTCATCATGGCTTCGGCTTCGGCGGCGCTGTGGAACACCATGTCGGTGATGTTGGCCCCCGAGGTGTTGTTGCCGATGATGTCGATGTTCCGGTAGGCCGCACCGGCCGGCAGGGTGTCGGGGGTGGCAGCGATCTCGCTGGGGGTGCGCAGGTCGAATACCGTGCCGATGCCGAGGCGCTCCAAGGTCGTCAGGTCCGAAGCGGTCGGGGTCACGGCATTGGAGCGATAGAACACCCCTGCGCGCAGGGTGCCGTCATGGGCGGTGCTGTAGGCGGTGGTGGTGCCGGCGATGTCGCGAAAGTTGTCCATGCCCACCAGGCGCGGGGTATCGAGCGGCTCGGCGCCATGGGCGGCGGAAATGGCGAGGGACAACAGGGACAGGGAGCAAAGGACACGTGGGTACACGGAGCTAGCCTCGTTGTTGGGTGATAGGCCAGCCACTATTAGCGTGATCGTCGACCGGTGTTAGTGCATTGATCCCGGGTGGCAACGATGAGTGCGCGATCGGTCCATGGGGTGCGTGATTTGTCTCTTCAGAGCGGGTTCGTGGGTTGTTTTTTCGGCCCCCATCGCGGGACAAGCCCGCTCCCACAGGCTAGCGGCTAGCGCTGCCCTCTGTGGGAGTGGGCTTGTCCCGCAAGAAGGCTCGAGCAGTTATAGGCAGGCGTACACCACCAACTCCACCAACATTTCCTCGCGTGCCAAGCCGGCTACCACGACGGCGGCGCGGTTGGGATAGGGCGCCTGGAAATATTGGCTGTAGAGGCTATTGACCGTGGCCAAGTAGCTGCGGTCGGTGACGTAGATCAGCACCTGGGTCACGGCGTCCAGCGAGCTGCCCGCAGCCTCCAGGGTGTGGCGCAGGTTGTCCAGGGCTTGGCGGGTCTGGGCTTCGATACCGCCAGCGACCACTTGGCCTTGGGCGTCGATGGGAATCTGCGCGGTATAGAGCGTGCCGTTGCCGACGACAGCCCATTCCAGCGGGGCCTTTGAGGCGAACAGGTCGGTCTTGATGGCGTATTTCATGGGTCGGTTCCTGAAAAGGTGGGCGCGGTCAGTCGGCATCGCTGCCGCCACCGGCGCCCTGCCGGCGCGAGGCCTCGGTGCTTTCGACCAGGATGTGTTCGGCCAGCTGCTTGAGCCGTTGCCAGGTCTGCTCGCTGACGGTGAAGCCCTCGGTGGGCAGGGTCGGTGGAATGGCTACTGGCTCGGTGTGCCGGGCAGGCCGGTTGAACAGCACCGTGATGCACTGTTCGGGCGCGGTAGAGACGGCATGTTCGTCGCTGTGCAGCGCAGGGCGGATGGCACCGGCGGCGAAGCTCGCCACATGTTGCTGGCGGGCATCGCCCCAGCGGGCCTGCACCTCGAGCCCCAGCTCCGCGGCCCGGCTGAGGTAGCCCAGCAGCAACAGGCGGTTGTGGCACTGGTGGATGCGCAACAGCGCCTGGCCAGTGCGCAAGGCCTTGCCCAGCGCCAGCTCCACCGCAGTCGCAGCGCAGCGCAGCACGCTCTGGCCTTGGGCATTGATCACCAGCACGGCGCTGTCCTCGTAGCACAAGGCGTAGGGGCGGTCGGCCTCCCGTTGCAGGTAGTCCAGAGCTTTGGCCAGGGTGCCGAGGCCATCCAGGCCTTGCAGGTGCAGCCAGCCAACCAAGTCGGCGGCATCTTCGCAATCGCCGCCGGCAAAGCCCATGCCTTCGAAGGCCTTGCGGCACATCACCTGGATTTCATTGAGCGATACGCGCATGGTCACAGGCCTCCTTGCGGCATGACTGCGAAGTTCCAGTCGTCGGCAAACGGTTGGCCGATCTCGCTGACCAGCGGCGCGCCCTGGAACAGGGTGATGCGCACCCAGCGACTGGACTTGGGGTCGAATTTGCCCGCACCGAAGAACGCCAGTTTGCAGCGCAGCAGGTGAATCGGCAGCATGTCGCGGGCCAGCAGGTTGGCGCGGATCTCGCCGTAACGGGTTTGCGCCATGCCTTGCAGGCGGCGCACCGTGCCCTTGAACGCTGGCTGGGCGATCAAGAAGTGCGCGGTCAGCGCCTGGGGCTGGGTGCGCAGGTGTTCGAGCACGGCCGCGTGGCAGCGCTGGAGATTGCGTGCGATGCCCAGTTGCATTTCCTTCTCGGCACCCGGCTCCTCGGCGCGCATGCCGAGGCGAGGCTCTTCTTTTTCAGCCGAGCGATACCAGAAGAAATGCTCGGCCTCCACGTCGCCGAAGTCATAGGCCAGGGCCCACCCGTACTGCTGCTCGATCAGCTCGCGCAGCTGCACCAGGGGCATCTGCGCATCCAGCCGCCAGGCTTCGGCCACGCCCATCTGGTCGGCCAAGGGCGTGATCTGTTCGGGGTACAGCTCCAGCAGCAGGCTGACCAACAGCTCCTGGCAACCCAGGCCGCCATGGGCCTCGCTCCATGCCAGCAGGCGAGGCCAGAGGTCGCCGCTCGCCGGTTGGCGTTCGAGCCATTCGGCCAGGGCGGTAAGCTCGGTCAGGGTGCACTGGTTTTGCGCGTGCTGGCGAGGGTCGTCGGTCAAGGTCTGGGCAAGGTGCTGGTGGGCGCGCTGCAACAGCGTGTGCAGGCGCGCCAGGTGGGCGGGTTCGGCCGCTTGCGACAGCACCTGGGCTAGTGCGGTTTCGCGTACGCTGATCCAGCGTTCCACCAGTTGCGGGTGGTTGATCAGGAAAGGCGCCATGCCCAGCCCGGTGGCGTTGCCGACGCCCAGGTAACGTTGCAGCGCCGGGGCCATCTTCACCGCCCGTTGCGGGTCGAGCGCCTGGGCCATGTGCTCGATCTGCTCGATGCTGAAGTGGCGCAGCAGATACACGGTGAACATCTGCGCCGCGAATGGCTGGTCGAAGTCCGCGTTGCCCTGCAAACAGGCGAAGTCGGCGATGCCGAACTTGCCATTGCCGTAGACGGCAGTGGTGCGGTAGAGGTAGCCGACCTCGGCCAGCTGGCGTGGGTCTGGCTGGCTGCCTTCGGCCAGCGCGGTCAGGAAACGGTCGAAATTGCGCAGGCTGCGGTTGGCCCGCGACAGCACCAGCACCCGGGCATCGAAGCGCCCGGCCTCCTGCAGCGGTACGTTGCGTTGCAGGTCGGCCAGTTGTGCCTCGTCCACATCCCCAGCCACCAGCACGAAGGTCACGTCCCACTGGTCGGCGATTACCCGGTCGCTGCGTTTCTCCGGCGGCAGGTAGGCCGAGAACAGCACGCAATGGTAATGGGCGTTCGGTGTGTCGATGCGATAGATGGCGGTGCCGAAGCCCTCTGCATCGAGGTCGAAGCGGCTGCGCCGGACCTGCCAGTGCTGGTTCATCATCCGCCGCATGCTGCTGCGCACGAAGCTCAGCGGGCTCTGGAAGTGGCTGCCCAGCCGGGCCAGGTCCATGACCTGGCTGGCGGGGCGCAGCGTGGGCGTTGCAAGCACGGTGTTGGACATTGTCGTTGTACCTGGATGCCTCATGTTCAGACGCCTTGTTCGCGGGCCATGTGCCGGGCGATGCGTACCGCATCCCACAGCGCTGGCAGGATCACCAGCGACACCGGCACCGCGGTGATGACAATGAAGGACTGCAGGGCCGTCACGCCGCCCGCTCCGATGGTGATCAGCACCACCGCCGCCAGGCCCATGCCGATGGCCCAAAAGCCGCACAGCCATTTCTTCGGTTTGTCGGTGCTGGACATCGCCAGCGCCACGGTGAACGCCATGGCATCGCCATTGGTGGCCACCGAGATGAAACTCAGGAACAGGAACAGCGCACTGACCAGGCCGCCCAGCGGCAGGTTCTGGGTCACGCCCAGCAGCAGGTCTTCTGGCTGTGAGCCATGGGCGGTGACGATGCCGGGTGTCTGCAGCTCCAGGCCGATGCCGGCGCCGCCGACCACGGTGAACCAGAACATGGTCACCAGCGGGGCGATGATCGACAACGTCATGATGATCTCGCGAATGGTGCGGCCCCGCGAGATGCGCGCGACGTACAGCGCCACCATGGGTGCGTAGCCGATGAACCAGCCCCAGTAGAACACCGTCCACCAGTCCAGCCACTTGGGGTCGGCGCGGAACATCGTCATTGGGATGAAGTGCTCCACGTGCAGGGCGAAGGCTGCCGGGAAACCGCCGAGGATGAACAGCGTCGGGCCGAAGACCACCATGAACACGGCAAGGCCAAGCATCAGCCACACGTTGATCTCGCTGACGAAGCGGATGCCCTTGAGCCCCACCAGGCACGAGACGGTGTACATCAGCGTGACCAGGACGATGGTGATCGACTGGGTGAGAATGCCGTTGGGCACACCCCAGACGGCATGCAGGGCGCTGCTGATCTGCAGGCCGAGGAAGCCGATCGGGCCGATGGTGCCGGCCACCACAGCGACGATCGAGGCAGCGTCGGCCAGGGTGCCGATGGGGCCCTTGAGCGCCCGCTCGCCGAACAGCGGGTAGAGCAGGGTGCGCGGTGCCAGCGGCAGGCCCTTGTCGTAATGAAGATGCATCAGCACGATTGCCAGCAGGCTGCCGAGCACCGCCCAGGCCAAGAAGCCCCAGTGCACGAACGATTGTGCCAAGGCCGCGGTAGCCGCCGCTTCGCTGTGCGGCTGCAGGCCCGCGAACAGCGGTGGTGGGCTGGCAAAATGCATCAGCGGTTCGGCGGCAGCCCAGAAGGCGCCGCCACCGGCCAGCAGGGCGCACATGATCACCGCGATCCAGTTGAAGGTGCTGATGTCCGGGCGCTGGGTGACGCCACCCAGACGCACGCGTCCGCATCTGGAGAAGCCGATCGCCAGGCTGACCGCGAAGGTCGCCAGCATCAGGACCTGCCAGTACAGGCCGAAGGCTTTGGTCGACCAGGCGAACAGGGTATTGACCAACGCCGAGACGGCGTCGATGTCGATCAGCGCGGCGAGCAGGAAGGCGCCGAGGAAGCCGCCGCTGATCAAGAACAGTGGCCAGTCGATGTCGCGTGCCAGTGGCAGGCGCATGGCCTGGCCCTCAGCTTGCAGGGTGGTTGGGTTTTTCATGAAGCCTCCGGAACCTGCGATTGTTGTTATTGTTGATGCTGTCCGTGCGGTGGGCTCAGGCCTGCGCCGTGGTGGCGGTTTCCAGCAGGCGCAACCAGTTCAGGCCCATGATCCTGCGCACGTCTTCCTCGGCGAAGCCTCGGGCGCGCAAGCCCTGGGCGATGTTGGGGAAGTCGCGGCTGTCGCGGAACCATGGCAGCGGCGCGGGCCAGTTGGCGTTGTCCTTGGAGCCTTCGCCGTAGTCCTTTTCCTTGCTCCAGCGGCCGTTGCGCATCCATTCCAGTACGGCCAGCGGTTGCGCCTGGCACAGGTCGGTGCCAATGCCGATGTGCTCCACGCCCATGAGGTCGGCGGTGCGCGCGACCATGTCGCAGAAGCTCTCCAGGCTGCATTCCGAGGCACCCTTGAGGTGGAAGGGGTAGGTGCTGAAGCCCAGCAGCCCGCCGGACTCGGCGATGGCACGCAGTACCGCGTCGGACTTGTTGCGCTTGGCGGCATGGAAGCTCGACGGGTTGGCGTGGGAGATGATCACCGGCCGGCTGGACAGCTCGATGGCCTCCAGGGTGCTGCGCTCGGCACTGTGGGACATGTCGATCAACATGCCGACCCGGTTCATCTCGGCGATCACCTGGCGGCCGAAGCGGCTGATGCCATTGTCTTCGCGCTCGTAGCAACCGCTGGCCAGCAGGCTCTGGTTGTTGTAGGTGAGCTGCATGACGAACACGCCCAACTGGCGGAAGACCTCCACCAGGGCGATGTCGTCCTCGATCGGCGAGCAGTTCTGGAAACCGAAGAAGATCCCCACACGGCCTTCCTCGTGGGCCAGGCGGATGTCGCTGGCCGTGCGCACCGGGCGGATCAGTTCGGGCCAGGTTTCGAAACGGCGGTTCCATTCGCCCAGGCGCGACAGGGTTTCGCGAGCATTCTCGTGGTAGGCGATGGTGGCGTGTACCGCGCTCAGGCCACCGGCCTGCATTTGCTGGAATATCTCCGGGCTCCAGTTGGAATACTGCAGGCCGTCGATCATCAAGAGGTCGTGCATGGCGAGTATTCCTTTCAGGGGCGCAGGTAGGTGGTCTTGACCACGGTGTAGAAGTCGCGGGCGTATTGCCCCTGTTCGCGCGGGCCGAAGCTCGAGGCTTTGCGGCCGCCGAACGGCACGTGGTAGTCGGTGCCGGCGGTGGGCAGGTTGACCATCACGCAGCCGGTCTGGGCGCGGCGCTTGAAGGCGCTGGCGTGGCGCAGCGACTGGGTGATGATGCCGGCGGTGAGGCCGTAGCGGGTGTCGTTGAGCGTAGCCATGGCCTCTTCGAAGTCGCGCACGCGGATCACGCAGGCGATGGGGCCGAAGACTTCCTCGCGGTTGATGCGCATGTCGTTGCGGCTGTCGATGAACAGCGCCGGACGCATGTAGTAGCCGTCGGTTTCCAGTTGCAGGCGCTCGCCGCCTTCGATCAGGGTGGCGCCTTCGGCCTGTGCCAGGCGCAGGTATTCCAGGTTCTGTTCCAGTTGGCGGGCTTCGGCCACCGGGCCGATCTGCACACCAGCGTGCAGGGCATGACCGACCTTGAGCTGGCGCATGCGCAGGCGCAGCGCCTGGACGAAACGGTCATGGATCGCCTCGCAGACGATCAGCCGCGAGGACGCCGTGCACTTCTGCCCGGTGCCGAAGAAGGCACCGTTGAGCGCGCATTCCACCGCCAGGTCGAGGTCGGCGTCGTCCATCACCACCAAGGCGTTCTTGCTGCCCATCTCCAGCTGGCAGCGCACCAGGTTGCCGGCAGTGGCCATGGCCACGTGGCGACCGGTCTCCAGAGAACCAGTGAAGGTCAGTGCGTCGATGTCGGCCGACTGCACGAGGGTTTCACCGACGCTGGCGCCGCTGCCCATGACCAGGTTGAAGGTGCCTTCCGGCAGGCCCTGGCGGCTGATGATCTCGGTCAGCGCCCAGGCGCTGGCTGGCACCAGGTTGGCAGGCTTGAACACCACGGTATTGCCGAAGGCCAGGGCCGGGGCGATCTTCCAGGCGGCGGTGGCCATGGGGAAGTTCCAGGGGGTGATGATGCCCACCACGCCAACCGGTTCGCGGTGCACTTCGATGTCGATGCCGGGGCGCACGGAAGCGGCGGTCTCGCCCATCTGGCGCAACACCTCGGCGGCATAGTAGTGGAAGAACTGGCCACTGCGGTGGACCTCGCTGATGCCTTCGGCCAGCGGCTTGCCTTCTTCTCGCGAGAGCAGTTCGCCAAGCTCTGCCTTGCGGGCGATCAGCTCGTCGCCGATGGCCATCAGCACTTGCTGGCGGGCTTCCAGGCCGGTCGCGGCCCAGCGTGGCTGCGCGGCGCGGGCGGCCTGGATGGCCTGGTGGGTCTGCTCAGCGCTGGCCTGGTGGTAGCGGCCGATCAAGTCGCGGGTGTCCGAGGGGCTGTGGTTGTCGATGGTGGCGTGGCCTTCGCACCACTGGCCATCGATGTAGTTCTTGTAGGTGTTGAGTGACATGGATGAAAGCCTCCGTTTGCCTGGCTTCCATCATGCGAGCAATATGGTGCAAATAAAAATTAATAAAAAAAATGCTTTGATAAGGATCGTTAACCATGTTGCCCGAGTTGAAGATCGCCCAGCTGCGCTATTTCGTGCTGGTGGCCGAGCTCAAGAGTTTCCATGCCGCCGCACGCCAGGCCTACCGCACCCAGCCCGCGATATCGCTGGCGGTGCGCGAACTCGAACAGAAACTGGGCCAGCCCTTGGTAGAGAAGGGCGGTGGCCGGGTGGAACTGACGCCCTTCGGCGAGCATTGCCTGCCGCTGTTTCGCGGCTTGCTCGAACACCACGACCGGATCGCCCGTGAGGCCATGCTGCTGGCCCGTCACGAAATCGGCCAAGTCAGCATCGCTACCGTACCGTCGGTGGCCAGTCGCTTGTTGCCAGGGCCACTGGCGCGTTTCGTGGCCGAGCACCCGAACGTGCAGGTGAGCATTCAGGACGGCACGGCCGAAAGCGTTCAGCAGTTGCTGGCCCAGGGGCAGGTGGATTTCAGTATCGGCAGCCTGTGGATGGAGGATGAGCAGGTCGAATTCACGTCGATCATCAACGACCAGGTCGGGGTGGTGTGCCGGGCTGACCACCCGCTGGTGACGGTGGGCGGTGCCCTGCATTGGTCGCAACTGCAGGACGTGCCGATGATCCGCAATGGCACCTCGCGGCTGCTCGAAGGCACCGATGCGGCGTGTTTGCTGGAGCACAGTCGGCTGTTCGTCTCCAACATGATTTCGTTGATCGCGATGCTGGAGGAGGGGGTAGGGGTCAGTACCTTGCCGTACCTGGCGTTTCCCTTGGAGAACGAAAAACTCGCATTCCTGCCGCTGGCAGAGCCCAAGGTGGAGCGCCAGATCGGCATGCTGACACGCAAGGGGCGCAGCCTGTCGCCAGCGGCGCAAGCGTTGATGGGGTTCTTGCGGGCGCAGTTGCCGAGCGCTGGGCATTGAGGATTTCAGGGGCGCTTGGCGCCCCTTTCGCGGCACAAGGCCGCTTCTACAGAAATCACGTGTCTTCTGAGCGGGCTGGCCCCGCGAATGCGTCGGTAACGCCACAACCGCCTTTGCCAAGAACCCGCCACCACCAGGCCTGCGCTGTCTTCAGAGACACCGCCGTACCTGTGGGAGCTGGCTTGCCAGCGATAGGACTGGGGCAAGCAACTCAAGACAGTTGGCTCCCACCGCGCACGGTGTGTGCCGTCACGAGGAATTATTTAGCGTCCCGTTGTATCTGATGCCATAGAACTCGCTCAGCTACAGGGACTGGCCATGAAACCACGGAAAAAAACCGTCAAGCCGATCGGTTTGAAAGACATCACCATCGTCGACGATGCCAAGATGCGCAAGGCGATCACCGCCGCCGCGCTGGGCAACGCCATGGAGTGGTTCGACTTCGGCGTCTATGGGTTCGTCGCCTATGCCCTGGGCAAGGTGTTCTTTCCCAATGCCAGCCCCGGCGTGCAGATGATCGCCGCCCTGGCGACCTTCTCGGTGCCGTTCCTGATACGCCCGCTGGGCGGGTTGTTCTTCGGCGCCCTGGGCGACCGCTACGGCCGGCAGAAGATCTTGGCCGCGACCATCGTGATCATGTCCCTGAGCACCTTCGCCATCGGCCTGATCCCATCCTATGCCTCGATCGGCATCTGGGCGCCGATCCTGTTGCTGCTGGCCAAGATGGCCCAGGGCTTCTCGGTGGGCGGGGAGTACACCGGGGCGTCGATCTTCGTCGCCGAATACGCGCCTGACCGCAAGCGCGGTTTCCTGGGCAGTTGGCTGGACTTCGGCTCGATCGCAGGCTTCGTGCTCGGCGCGGGCCTGGTGGTGTTCATCTCCACCCTCCTGGGCGAAGAACGGTTCCTCGACTGGGGCTGGCGCCTGCCGTTCTTCCTGGCCCTGCCATTGGGCATCATCGGCCTCTACCTGCGCCATGCGTTGGAAGAGACTCCAGCCTTCCAGCAGCATGTGGACAAGCTCGAGCAGGGCGACCGCGAAGGCCTGGCCTCGGGCCCGAAGGTATCGTTCAAGGAGGTCGCCACGCAGCACTGGCGCAGCCTGCTGACCTGCATCGGCGTGGTGATCGCTACCAACGTCACCTACTACATGCTGCTGACCTACATGCCCAGCTACCTGTCCCACAACCTGCATTACAGCGAAGACCACGGTGTGCTGATCATCATCGCGATCATGGTCGGCATGCTGTTCGTCCAGCCCATGATCGGCCTGCTCAGTGACAAGTTCGGGCGTCGGCCGTTCATCATCGCTGGCAGCGTGGGGTTGTTCGTCCTCGCCATCCCGGCTTTCATGCTGATCAACAGCGGCGTGCTGGGTGTGATCTTTGCCGGCCTGTTGATGCTGGCGGTGCTGCTCAACTTCTTCATCGGGGTGATGGCTTCCACGCTGCCGGCGATGTTCCCCACCCACATCCGCTACAGCGCCCTGGCCAGCGCCTTCAACATCTCGGTATTGATCGCCGGCCTGACCCCGACCATCGCCGCCTGGTTGGTAGAAGGTACCAACAACCTATACATGCCGGCCTATTACCTGATGGTGATCGCCGTGGTCGGCCTGGCCACGGGCTTGTCGATGAAAGAGACGGCCAACAAGCCTCTGCGCGGTGCGGCGCCGGCGGCCTCGGACATCGAGGAGGCGCGCGAACTGCTGCAGGAGCATCACGACACCATCGAGCAGAAGATCGAAGACATCGACGCGCAGATCGCCGAGCTCGAAGCCAAGCGCAAGCTGCTGGTGCAGCAGCACCCTCGCATCGAATAGTGGCTGGCTGCGCCAGGCCGCTGTTTTGCACGAGGGCGCTGAGCTTCGGTGGTGTCAGCTGAACGTGTAGCGGCTCAGCGGCATGCTGCGAATCCGCTGGCCGGTCAGCCGCGCCACCGCATTGGCCACCGCCGGCGCTACCGCCGGCAACGGTGGCTCGCCGATGCCGCCCATCTTGGCCCCGCTCTCGACGATGCGCACATGCACCCGGGCCATGCGCGACGGGGGCAGTACCGGGTACATGTCGAAGTTACGTGCCCGTGGCATGCCGTCCTGCCACACCGCTTCCTCCAGCAGCACCTGAGACAGCCCCAGGGCTACCGCACCGTTGACCTGGGCCTCGATGATCGCCGGGTTGACGATGCTGCCCGGGTCGATCGCCTGCCAGATGTCATGCACCTTGACCTGGCCATTGTCGATGGACACCTCGGCGATCACCGCCGCCTCGGAGCCGAACGGCGAGGCCATGGCCACGCCGCGGGCGCGCTTGCTGCCGTCCTCGGCGGTGAACGGGCCGCGCTTCCAGCCCCCGGACAGCTCGCCAACGGCCTGCAGCAAGGTGGTCAGGCGCGGGTTGTCGCGCAGCAGGTGCAGGCGCAGCTCGAAGGGGTCCTGGCCACCTTTGTCGGCCAGCTCGTCCAGAAACGCCTCGTAGAAGAAGTCGTTGAGCGAGTTGCCCACCGAGCGCCAGTAGCCCAGCATGGCCGGCCCTTTGACGTAGACCTGGGCGATGCGTTTGTTGGCGATGGCATAGGCCTTGCCCGACAACCCTTCGAGGGCAGTGGGGTCGAGCTGCTCGCCTTGCTTGCCGGCGATGGCTTCGGTCGGCCCCTCGGTGGCGCTGACGGCTTCGAGAGCGACCGGCAAGCCTTTGTCATCGAGCCCCGCCCGGAATTTGACCACGGCGACCGGGCGCAGCACATCGCGCAGGAACTCTTCTTCGCGGGTCCAGATCACCTTCACCGGGCGCCCGACGGCCTTGGCCAGTGCGATGGCCTGGGGGTAGGGGTTGGCCGAGTCATAGAGAAAATGCCGGCCAAAGAAGCCGCCGAGCAGTGGCGAGTGCAGGGTGATCCGCGCCGGGTCCAGGCCGGTGCGTTTGGCGATGTCGTCGCGGAACATATCCGGTGCCTGGTTGGGCAGCCACACCTCGAGGGAACCGTCCGGGTTGAACCGGGCGGTCGTCGACGGCGGTTCGATCTGGGCATGGTTGAGGTACTGGTTGTGATAGGTCGCCTCTACGGTGGTCTTGGCGCCGGCCAGGGCGGTGGCCACGTCCCCTTGCTTTTCATCGTCGCGGCCAGGGCCGGGCTGGGCGGCCAGGTGTTCGCGCCAGGCGTCGCTGGAAAAGTCCTTGGGCATGGACCGGACGTTCGAGCCCGGGCCCGGCTCCTGCCAGTCGACCTGCAGGGCCTGCACAGCCTGCTTGGCGTGCCACCAGCGCTCGGCGACCACGGCCACGGCGCCAGGCAGTTGATGCACCGAATGCACCCCCTTCATGGCCTTGACCTGGGCTTCGTTGTGCAGGCTGGCGACCGTCATCCCCAGGCGAGGTGCATGCTGCACGGCAGCATGGAGCATGCCGTCGACCTTGGTGTCGATGCTGTACTGGGCCTTGCCGGTGGACTTGTCGTAGGCATCGACGCGCTTGACCGGCTTGCCGATCCAGCGGAACTGGCTGGGGTCGCGCAGGGGGATGCTGGCCGGGTCCGGCACGGGCAGGTCCATGGCCCGCTCGGCCAGCTCGCCATAGCTGACGCTGCGCCCGGAGGCCGCATGGACGACCTTGCCAGGCTCGGTGGACAGCTCGCCCACCGGCACGCCGAAATGCTCGGCACCGGCCTGCAGCAGCATGGCGCGGGCGAGGGCGCCGAGGCGGCGCATGGTTGGGTAGCTCATGCGCACCGACATGCTGCCGCCGGTGATGCGCATGCCGTTCTCCATGACCACGTAGGCCTCGCCGGGCGGCGCGCTGTCGACCAGGAAGGTGGCCGGGTCGGCGTCCAGTTCCTCGCCGACGATCTGCGCCATGGAGGTATAGGTACCCTGACCACCTTCCATGAACGGGCTGAGCAGGCGCACGGTGTTGTCTGGGCGGATCTCCAGGAAAGCCGGTACCTGGGTGCCGCGTTCCGGGGTCGTTGCCGCTGCTGCCTGCACCCGGGCCGAGCCCAGCGGCAGGCCGAAGCCGAGGACCAGTGCGCCCACCGCGGTGCCGGCCAGAAAACGCCGGCGCGACAGGTTGACGGTTTCGCCCGCGCTCAGGTTCAGCAGATCTTCGGGGGTAGCGATTGGCGCTTTCATCAGGCTTTATCCCCTTGGGCCAGGTCGTGCAGAGCGGCATGGATGGCGTTGTAGGTACCGCAGCGGCACAGGTTGACCATCGCCGCGTCGATCTGCTCGTCGCTGGGCTTGGGTGTGTGCTTGAGCAACGCGGTCGCCGCCATCACCTGGCCGGATTGACAGTAGCCGCACTGGGCCACTTGATGCTCGACCCAGGCCGCGACCACACGCTTGCCCACCTCATCGGCTTCGATCGCCTCGATGGTGGTCACCTCGCGGCCGACCACACTCGCCACCGGCGTGACACAGGCGCGCACCACGCTGCCGTCGACCAGTACCGAACAAGCGCCGCACTGGGCCAGGCCGCAACCGTACTTGGTCCCGGTCAGGCCCAGGTCGTCGCGGATCACCCACAAGAGCGGCGTGTCGGCTTCGGCATCGACCTGGTAGGTCTTTTGATTGATCTTCAGCTCCATGGCTCACCTGTAATCAGTCGGTTGAAAGGTCGATTCTCGTCAGGCAGGCGGGCGAAGTGCGCCCAATCCAGAAACGCTAGCACAGGCGCGGCGGGTGGCCATCGCCAGGGCCTGGTGAATTGGCTGTCGGTTGACTGAATCGGAGCAATGCGCCCGCAGGTCCGCATCTGTCGGTTGGAACTGCCCTGCAGGCCTCCAGGTCGTGCCAGACGTCTGCAGGGGCGCCAAGGTGCTTGGCGCAGAAAAACGAGGGGATATCAGCGACGATAGTAGCGGCGATCGTAATCGCGGTAGTCGCGGTCGTAGCGATGGTGCATGGCGCGATAATGGTGGCGTTCCCAGTCGCGACGGCGCTCGGCGGCGCGGCGGGCCTGCTCGCGGCGCCAGTGGTCACGGCGCCAGTCACCTCGGCGGTCGTGCCAGCGGCCATCGTGGTCGTGCCAGTAGCGGTCGTCATGGGCAAGCAGCGGTGCCGATTGCAGGTCGGCGGTGCTGGCCAGATTGGCCCAGGGGTTGCCGGCGGCCTCGCGCGGAGCCTGGACGGCTGCGACTTCAGGAGTGGCCGCAGGGGTGGACGCCTTCATTTGCGTTGCTGATGCCGAGCCCATTGCCGCGAACGCGAACAGGCCGAGCAGCACTATCCGTGGGACATGGAATTTCATGAGCGAAGACAACCTCTGGTGGACAATGGGATGTAGCCGGCTGGCAAGTGATTTGCCGAGCTTCGTGGCTATCCAGATAGACCGATAAATAGGAAAAAGTTCTAGGCCGCCTCGTATAAATAACGCCCCGGCTTTTTCTTGGCTGCCCGCGAGAACTGGGCCACAGGCCATAGTCCCAATGGCCGATGCCCGGCCCCCGATCGCTGCCGAGAATGTTTTCTCACGGGTCCAACGAGACGTGACGAGGCGAGGCTGATGGGCCATTTCGACGAGACCATAAATCGTGACCGGCGCCGCGACGGGCATCGTCCGTCAGGTTGCCTTGAGCTTCGCCAGGGCGGGTACACTGCCTGGTGAGCCTCATGCGATCGGCCACAAGGCCTGATGGCAGTGCTTCCAACACCGTGCCAACGTCAACAAGAAAAGCGGTTTTTCAATGCACAACCTCAGCGTCGAGTCGTTCAGTGACCTAGTCGGCAAACTCTATCAGGGGCCACGGGAGACCATTCCCTGGGCCACATTCCTCAACCAGCTCAATGTGCAGATGCGCAGCAAGTACGTCACGTTCATGCTGCGCCCGCCAAGCCATCTGGATGTCGGCCTGATGATCAATACCACCGGCTCCACGGCGCAGATCACCAGCTCCTACAACCAGTACTTCTTCGCCCTCGACCCATTCGTCGACCTGCCCAATCGCCAGGTGGTCACCAACTCGGAGTTCATCACCGACAACAACTGGCTGAATTCGGAGTTCTACAAAAGTTTTCTCGAGCCATTGGACGTGTTCCATATCCTGGGCGCAGACATCACCACGTGCGACGGCGTCAATTGCCGGATCCGCATCAGCCGAAGCCGCACCGCGCCTGGCTTCGGCGATGACGAAAAGGCGTTGTTGGCGCAGTTCATTCCGCACCTCGAGCATTCGGTCGAAATCCATACCCAGCTCAACCGCATCGCCACCGAGCGTAACCTGTATGCCGAGGCGGTGGACCAGCTCGAGGTCGGCACGATCCTGCTCGATGAGGCTGGCCATGTGCTGCAGACCAACGAGGTTGCCAATGACCTGATCCAGGCCAAGGATGGCATCAGGTTGGTCCAGGGCTCGCTGGTGGTCGGCAGCAGCCGCGAGACCCAGGAGTTTCGCCGCCTGGTCAAACGCTCCCTGCTCTCGCACAAGAGCAATACCCCATCGGTGGTCGAAGCCCTGCGGGTCAAGCGTGCTTCCGAGCGCGCGGACCTGGGCATCATCGTGCGCTCGGTACCGCCGCTGGAATGGAGCGAAGGCAAGCAGTGCCCGGCGGTGGTGATCTTCATCAGCGACCCGGAGCGGCATTCCAGCGCGCCGAAGGAAATCGTCAGCGCGCTGTTCAACTTGACACCGGCAGAAACCAGCCTGGCCATGTTGCTGGCCAACGGCTTGACCAAGGACGAGGCCTCGATCGAGCTGGGCATCAGCAGCAACACGGCACGTGCGCACCTACGGTCGATCTTCTCCAAGACCGGGGTGACGCGTCAGACGATGCTGGTGCGTTTGATCCTGCGCAGTGTCGCGACCTTGGGGTCAGAGGTGTGACAACGCTCACGACTTCAGCAGCTGCTATTTGCATGCATATTGGTCTGGGCCGCCTGCGATTCCTTTGATTTTCACGGGTGAATAAGGGCGCCTGCACGCGCTGTAAAGCGCCCTTTCTCCGGTGAATGTTCCTGCCATAGCCTTGCCTGCAGCGATCGTCCACAAGCCGTATTGATCCTTTGCACAATCGTAGGCAGCACCTGCGTCGGTCAGCGGTGCCTTGTCGAACGGCGCGGGGTTCTTGATGCAGAACGTTAACTCGATGTCGAAGTTGCAGACGTTGTAGAAGCGATTGCCGCGGTATTCAACGCACTGTGGCAAGGCGTGGTCCTTGAGCGATGCAATGAGCGCATCTTGACTCCCCGGCGTCGGCGCCTGGGTGTAGTAAGTGTTGGCCTCGGGGGGCTGATGGGGAGTGATGGCTTCGCTTGCCTGGGCTTGGCTTGCAGTGTAAGTGTTGGCTGAGGCTTCGACTGCCGTTGCGACCGTTTCCATGTCGTCTTCGTCCAGGGTATTGCCCAAGGTGAAGACGTCCATGATCAGCGCGAAAGGCAGCGCAAGGCTCATGATCCCCACGCCTAAGACGTCTCCGTCCTTGGCCGCGTCGGCGATCATGTCACCGGTCTGTCCGGTATGGGTGGAGCAACCGCAAAGCGTCAGCAAACCGATGATCGTCGCTGTTTTGCGCATGATTGTTTCCTATGGAAGGGTATTCAGGCAGGGATAGGGGCCAGCGCCATGCTTGCGTGTGAGCAGTCTGGTCGTTTTTTTTTTGGGGGTTTTGCGGAACTATTTGCAAGGCGTGTTGTATCGCCTGGCTGGCCCGGCGATCTTCTCTAGCGGCACGGATTGATGTCAATACGCCTTGGCGAAATGCCGACAGCGGTGTCGGAAATTGACTGTGACGTCGACCCGATGTTGGGCAGCGTCCAGGAGGCGCTTCGTTACAGCCCTTGATGCAGTACGCAGACGGTGGGTAGCCCGAGGAGTATGCCGTGAACCTCAGAGAAGCCAACGCCAGTAGTGGACGCCATGCCGAACAGGACCTGATCAAGTGGATCGCCCTGTTGACCATGGTGCTCGATCACATGCGCCTGGCCTGGCCGACGCTCAGTGACCTGTTCGTGCTTGGCCGGCTTTCGTTCCCCTTGTTCTGCCTGGCCATCGCGATCAACGTTTCGCGCACTCGGCCAGGCGAGCTGTTCACCCGCAGCAACGGCCGGTACCTGGCGCTGCTAGTGCTGTTCGCTGCGCTTTCAGAGGTGCCGTATCGCCTGATTGGCACCTCGGACACGTTCAATGTGCTGGTGACCCTGGCCCTGGGCCTGCTGGTGGCCTGGGGGGCGCATCACCGAAGCGTCGAAAGCCTGGCGATGGCGGCCGCGGCGGTAGCGCTCGCCGGTGTGCTGAACGAGCCGCTCATGTATGGCTTCTTTGGCGTGCTCCTGCCTTCGGCCTTGTTGCTGGCGATAAAGCGCCCGGCGCTCTTTGCGCTCGTGCCCGTTGCGCTGTGCGTCATCATCAATACGCGTACCGGGTTGTTCGCACGTGCCGTGCAGCTGGAGCCCTACGCCATGCTGGCGTTGCTGGTCGCCGCGTTTGCGCCCGTACTTGGGCTGGCGCTGTTCTGGTGCAAGCTGCCCTTGCGAGTAATGCCGGTCACCCAATGGAGCTACTGGTTCTACCCAGGCCATCTCGCTGTGCTGCTCGGTATACGCAACGTGTTCTAGCGCTTTTTCCACTTGGCGTCGCTGCCGTTGGCCAACTGCCACGCGTCCTCTTTCAGAAGGCCCGGCAGGCGCCAGGGCAGTTACCCACCCCGGCGCCGCTCATCGGCAATCAGCGGTTCTTGTCCCATTGCTGAGTGTCGCTTTGCGATTGTTGCCCACCCATGCGGTCCCTGTCGGAGGGGTTCTGCTTGTCGGTTCTGCCCTGGCCAGCCTGGCCGCCCTGGCTTCCGGATTCCCGGGAGCGATCCCAGTCCTTGTTCATCTTGTCCTCAGGCTTGCGGTCCGATTGCTGCCCCCCTTTTTGCGGGTTGGGCATGCCGCTTCCGGAGCCCTGGCCACCTTGTTGGCCTGTACCTGTGTTGTTGCCCATGCCAGTGTTGGTGTCGCCTTGGTTACCCTTGTCTTGATTGTTAGCCATGGTCGCTTACCTCAAGTCAAACACAGGAAGGTCTGTGTCCAATTTGGAGTGACCGGCTCCGTCTCGGTATGCATTTATCACAACCTTTTCGGACCAAGCGCGTTAACAACCAGCGGGCCGGCCTTTAAAGCGCCAAGCACAGGTTCGAGCCCGCAAAACGACCGCATCAGATGCTACGCGTCACCCCACCATCGACCCTGATGTTCTGCCCGGTGATGTAGGCCGCGCCATCGCTGGCGAGGAAGGCAATGGTCGCGGCGATTTCTTCGCTGGTGCCGTATCGCTTGAGCGGCACGCTGTCGCGACGCTGATCGGTGGCTGGCAGGCTGTCGATCCAGCCGGGGAGTACGTTGTTGATGCGCACGTTGTCGGCGGCGAAGTTGTCCGCGAAGATCTTGCTGAACGCCGCCAGGCCAGAACGGAACACCGCCGAAGTGGGGAACAGTTCGCTGGGTTCGAAGGCCCAGGCCGTGGAGATGTTGATGATCACGCCGCCTTTTTGCCGCTGCATGATCGGCGTCACCAGGCGTGCAGGGCGGATGACATTGAGCAGGTAGGTCTCCATGCCTTTGTGCCATTCTTCATCACTGATCTCGAGGATGGGCGCGCGAGGACCGTGGCCGGCGCTGTTGACCAGTACGTCGATGCGGCCCCATTGCTCGATGACGGCATCGACCAGCCGCTGCAGGTCTTGCACCGACTGGTTGCTGCCGGTCACGCCGATACCGCCGAGTTCGTTAGCCAGCGCCTCGCCCTTGCCCGAAGACGAAAGGATGCCGACCTTGAAGCCATCGGCTGCGAGACGACGTGCCGCGGCTGCACCCATGCCACTGCCGCCGGCGGTGATGATCGCTACTTTTTCTACAGACATGCTACCTCCTGAGCATTGAAAACCACGCTGTTGCAGTAGGTTTCACACTAGCAGTCGCATGAGCATCCAGGGAGGCAGCCCAGCGTTGCCGAGCCAGTAGATTAGCTATTGTCTACCTGGGCTTTGAACCAGTGCCTGACGATATCCAGGGCCGCAGGCTGTTGTGCCTTGCGTGGCCATACGAGGTAGAACGCTTTGTCTAGCCGCAGGTGCTGAGGGAAAACCTGCACCAGCCTGCCTGTGGCGAGATCGTCTTTGACGAACGCCTGGCTGGCAAGGGCAATGCCTTGCCTGGCAACGGCAGCATCGATCGCCAGCGATGTCTGGTTGAAATGTACATGCTTGGTTGTCGTTGCGGGGTGGCCGGGAAACACGGTGGCGATGAACTGCGGCCAATAATCATGGGCATCGTGAAGGGCAACGTACCCTTGCAGCGCTTCGAAGCGATCGGGGATGCCGCGTTCGGCCAGCAGGGCGGGGCTTGCCACCGCGACGATCCGCTGCTCCATCAACAGCTCGGCGTTCAGGCCAGCCCCGAAGGGTGGTTGGCCGTAGCGCACGGCGATATCGACGCCATCGGTATGGAAATGTGAAAGCCGTTCGGTGGCCAGCAGTCGCAGGTCGATGTCTGGATGTGTCTGGGCAAAGTGTCCCAGCTTGGGGATCAGCCATTTCGAGGCAAAGGTCGGGGTAACGCTGACGGTGAGATGTGAGGGTTCTGGGCGCAGCAGCCGGGTCGCCTCGTCGAGCATTGTCAGCGCGCTGCGAACGCTCGCGCTGTAGGCCCGCCCGGCATCGGTCAGACCAAGGCCGCGGGGCAGGCGGTCGAACAGGCGAACTTGCAGGCTCGCCTCCAGTCCACGTACCTGCTGGGCAACGGCAGCCTGGGTCACGCCAAGTTCCTCGGCGGCGAGGCGAAAGTTCAGGTGACGCGCCACCACTTCGAACACGCGTAGCGCATTGAGTGAGGGCAAACCAGGGAAACCTGCGGGCATGGCAATGGGTTTTCTATTGGGTAACGAGGGCTGGGCTGTTGGGCCGAGTGTGGCACGTGTTTCTCTGCCAAGGAAAGCCGGGCCAATCGCGGGACAAGCCCGCACTCACCGTGAGCACTACACAGCCCCTGTAGGAGCGGCCTTGTGCCGCGAAAGGGGCGCATAGCGCCCCCCAGCATCCTCAACCCAACACGTTCCCCGCCACTTCATCCACCGCCGCTTTGGTGATGGCCACGATGCGCTCAGCATCCTGCTTGTCCAGCACCAGCGGTGGGGCGAAACCGAGAATGTCGCCATGGGGCATGGCACGGGCGATCATGCCCCGCTCCAGGCACGCCGCCGATACCTGCGGGCCGACCTTCAATGCCGGGTCGAACGCGATGCGGGCTTCGCGATCGGCCATGAATTCCACCGCGCAGAGCATGCCGTCGCCGCGCACCTCGCCCACCAGCGGGTGGCCTTCGAAGGTCTCGCGCATGCGCTGGTTGAGGTAGGCGCCAACCACCTCGGCGTTGCCGGTCAGGTCCTCGCGCTCGAGGATGTCCAGGTTGGCCAGGGCCGCCGCAGCGCAGATCGGGTGGCCGGAGTAAGTCCAGCCATGGCCCATGGGGCCGGCCTTCTGCGAGCCTTCCTCGATCACGTTCCATACCTTCTCGCCGACGATCACCGCCGACAGCGGCGCATAGGCGCTGGTCAGGCCTTTGGCGGTGGTGATCAGGTCCGGTCGGATGCCATAGCGCTGGCTGCCCATCTTCGAGCCCAGGCGGCCGAAAGCGCACACCACTTCGTCGGCGATCAGCAGCACGTCGTAGCGGTCCAGCACGGCCTGGATCGCCGCCCAGTAGCCCTTGGGCGGGACGATGATGCCGCCGGTGCCCATCAACGGCTCGCCGATGAAGGCGGCCACGGTGTCGGGGCCTTCGGCGAGGATCAGCTTTTCCAGCTCGTCGGCGCAGTAGCGCACGAAGGCCTGCTCGTCCATGCCAGCCGGGGCCTTGCGGTACCAGTGTGGGCAGACGGTGTGGGTGACGCCCGCCACCGGCAGGTCGAAATGCTGGTGGAAGCTGGGCAGGCCGGTGAGGCTGCCGGTCATGATGCCCGAGCCATGATAGCCACGGTCGCGGGAGATGATCTTCTTCTTGTTCGGGCGCCCGAGGATGTTGTTGTAGTAGCGCACCAGCTTGACCTGGGTCTCGTTGGCGTCGGAGCCGGAGAGGCCGTAGTAGACCTTCTTCATGCCCGCAGGTGCCCAGTCGATGATGCGGCTGGAAAGCTCGATGATCGCCTCGGTGGAGTGGCCCACATAGGTGTGGTAGTACGCCAGCTCCTTGGCTTGGCGATGGATCGCGTCGGCCACTTCGGTGCGGCCGTAGCCGATGTTCACGCAGTACAGCCCAGCGAAGGCATCGATCAGCTCGCGGCCTTCGTGGTCGCGCAGGCGGATGCCCTCGGCACCGGTGATGATCCGCCCCTTGAGCGCGCCGCTGGCGTGGTCATGGGCGTGGGTGGATGGGTGCATGAAGTGGGCACGGTCTTGCTCGAACAGCTGGTTGTATTCTGGGTTCATGGCAAACACTCCTTAGAATTGACCTTGGTGGTGCACGCAGAAATATTTGGTCTCGACGAATGGCTCGAAGCCCTCGTTGCCACCTTCACGGCCCAGGCCCGAAGCCTTCATGCCGCCGAACGGGATGGGGTGACCGGTGAACTTCACGCCGTTGACCGCGACCATGGCGTGGTCCAGCCGACGGATCAGCGGCTGCACCACGTCCAGGCGGTTGGAACAGATGTAGGCGGCCAGGCCGTACTCGGTATCGTTGGCCATCTCGATGGCCTGCTCCAGGGTGTCGAAGGGCATCACCCCGGCGATGGGGGCGAAGTTTTCTTCCTGGTAGATGCGCATGGCCGGCGTCACGTCCGCCAGCACGGTGGGCTGGTAGAACCAGCCGCCCAGGGCATGGGCTTCACCTCCCACCAGGCGGCGGGCACCCTTGGCGATGGCATCCTCGACCCGTGCCACCGTGGCGTCGAAGGCGCCCTGGTGCATCAGCGGGCCGACGTCGGCCGAGGTCTCCTGGCCATCGACCATCGCCGGCCCCACGCGCAGGGCCCGCACCGCCTCGGCGAAGCGGCCGAGGAAGGCTTCGTACAGCGGGCGCTGGACCATGATGCGGTTGGCCGCGCAGCAGTCCTGGCCGGAGGTCTGGAACTTGGCGGCGACGGCGACCTTCACCGCCAGGTCCAGGTCGGCGTCGGCACAGACGATGAAGGGCGCATTGCCGCCCAGCTCCAGGGCGACCTTCTTCACATCATGGGCCGCAGCCTGCAGCACCAGTTTGCCGACCCGGGTGGAGCCGGTGAAGCTGACCGAGCGCACCCGCGGATCGCGCACCAGCGTTTCCATGGCCATCTGCGGCTCACCGATGACCACGTTGAACACCCCCGGCGGCAGGCCTGCGTCCTCGGCCAGTTGGGCGAGAGCCAGGGCCGAGTAGGGCGTCTCATGGGCCGGCTTGACCACCACGGTGCATCCGGCGGCCATGGCTGCGGCAGCCTTGCGGGTGATCATGGCGCTGGGGAAGTTCCAGGGCGTGAGCAGCGCGCACACGCCTACCGGCTCCTTCACCGTGCCAAGGTCGGCGCCGGGGATATGGCTGGGGATGGTCTGGCCGTACAGGCGGCGGGCCTCTTCGGCGAACCAGGGGATGAAACTGGCGGCATAGGCGATCTCACCGCGCGCCTCGGCCAGGGGCTTGCCTTGCTCCTGGCTGAGGATGCGCGCCAGGGGCTCCTGGTGTTCGAGGATCAGTTCGCCCCAGCGGCGCAGCAGCGTCGCACGTTCTTCCAGGCGCAGGTTGCGCCAGGACGTAAAGGCACGCTGGGCGGCGTCCACGGCGGCGACGATCTGCTCGTGGTCGAGCAGCGGTACATGGCCGATGGTCTGGCGGTTGGCCGGGTCGAGGACGGCGATGCTGTTGCCGCTGGTGCTGTGCAGCCATTGGCCGTCCACATGGCACAGTTGCTTGAACGGGTATTCGTCTGACATGAGCTGTTCTCCCATACCTCTTGTTGTCGTTGCGTCTTCCGGCTAGGCCAACACGTCGGCGATCACCGCCAGGGTGTCGCCGCACTGCACCAGCCCGGGGAAATGCCGGGCGGCCAGCAGGCCGTCGCGGCGCGCGCGGTATTCCACCGGCGCGCTGCCGGTGCGACGGATGTCATGGATGCGGGCGATCACCTCGCCCTGGCGCACCTGCTCGCCCAAGTCGCGGCACATCTCCAGCAGGCCGTCGTGCTCGCTGGCGATGAAGCAGTCGCCATCGGGCATGTCGAGCATGATCGACTCGGCGGGCGAAATTTCGCCCTGGAGGATGCCGGCATGTACCAGCAGGTTGCGCACGCCGCGCTCTGCCAAGGCGACGCTGCGTGCGGTCGAGGTGCCGCCACCGCCCAGTTCGGTGGTGACGAACACCTTGCCCTGGGCCTCGGCGGCGGTGTCGTACATGGCCTGGGCGTCGAGTTCGAGCATGCGCATGGCGTAGGGCGCGGCGAATGCCCGCATGCCCGCTTCGCAGCGTGCCTGCTGGGCCTTGTCGGGCAGCACATGGCAGGCGGCGAAGGGCAGGAAGTCCAGGGTGCGACCGCCGGAATGGATGTCCAGCACCACGTCGGCCAGGGGCAGCAGGGTGCGCCGGAAGTAATCTGCGATCTTCTGCGTGACCGTGCCGTCGGGCTTGCCCGGGAAGCTGCGGTTGAGGTTGCCCTGGTCGATCGGCGAGGTGCGGGTGCCGGCATGGAACGCCGGGGTGTTCATGAACGGCACGATGATCACCCGGCCTGAAACCGCTTCGGCGCGCAGCTGCTGGGCCAGCTTGCACAGCGCCACCGGGCCTTCGTATTCATCGCCATGGTTGCCGCCGGTGAGCAGGGCAGTGGGCCCTACGCCGTGCTTGACCACGGTGATGGGAATCATCACCGCGCCCCAGGCCGAGTCGTCGCGCGAGTAGGGCAGCTTGAGGAAACCGTGCTGCACGCCATCGCGGGTGAAGTCCACGGTGCTGCTGATCGGGTTGGCCACCTCGGTGGCGGTGTCCGTGAATGCATTCATGGCGTTAGTCCTTGACGAACAGCTGGCGCGGCACGTCGCACAGGGTCTGCACCCCGGTCTCGGTGATCAGGATGCTTTCGGTGATCTCGAGGCCCCAGTCGTCCATCCACAGCCCCGGCATGAAGTGGAAGGTCATGCCCGGTTGCAGCACGCTGGTGTCGCTGGGGCGCAGGCTCATGGTGCGCTCGCCCCAGTCCGGCGGGTAACTGATACCGATCGGGTAGCCGCAGCGGCTGTCCTTGTGGATGCCGAACTTCTCCAGCACCTTGAAGAAGGCCCGGGCGATGTCGCCGGTGGTATTGCCGGGGCGGGCGGCTTCCAGGCCGGCGGCGATGCCTTCGACCACGGCCTTTTCGCCGTCGAGGAAGTGCTGCGGCGGCTTGCCCAGATACACCGTGCGCGACAGCGGGCAGTGGTAGCGTTTGTAGCAGCCGGCGATCTCGAAGAAGGTGCCGGCGCCGCGGGTGAAGGGCGAGTCGTCCCAGGTCAAGTGCGGAGCGCTGGCGTCGGCACCGGTCGGCAGCAGGGGCACGATGGCGGGATAGTCGCCGCCGTGGCCGTCCACGCCGAGAATGCCGCTGCTGTAGATCTCGGCCACCAGTTCGTTCTTGCGCATGCCTGGCTCGATGCGCTCGAGGATGCGCCCATGCATCTTCTCGACGATGCGTGCGGCGATGCGCATGTATTCGATTTCCTTCGGCGATTTCACCGCCCGTTGCCAGTTGACCAGCCCGGCGGCATCGCTGAAGGTCGCCTGGGGCAGGTGCCGGCACAGGGCCTGGTAGGCTGCGGCGCTGAAGTAGTAGTTGTCCATTTCCACGCCGATGTTCAGCGCTCCCCAGCCCTTGGCCAGGATCACTTCCTGACACAGGTAGTCCATGGGGTGGCGTTCGCGCGACTGCACGTAGATGTCCGGGTAGCCGACGATGTTGTCGTGGCTCATGAACACCGTGCGCTTGGCGCCGTTGGCGTCCTGGCCGCGGCCGAACCAGATCGGCTCGCCGTCCAGCGCCAGTAGCACGCACTGGTGCACGTAGAACGACCAGCCGTCATAGCCGGTGAGCCAGGCCATGTTCGACGGATCGGTGACCAGCAACAGCTCCAGGCCCTGCGCCTGCATGGCGGCGCGGGTCTTGGCCAGACGCTGGGCGTACTCTTGCCGACTGAACGGCAGGTTGACCACTGACTGAGACATTGCAATGCCCTCTGATGAGTGGGGTGGGGAGGTTCAACTGTTGAATGCCAGGCCCTTGCCTGCGGCGCGTGCGCGCTCGAAGGCAAGGTTGGCGATGGCGGTGTCCTGGGCGCCGGTGCCGGTGAGGTCGCACAGGGTGACCTGGCCGGCATCGGTACGGCCGGGGTGCTGGCCGGCGATGACCTGGCCGAGTTCGCACAAGGCGGCCTCGTCGGTGATAGCGCCGGCGCGCAAGGCGTGGTGCAGCTCGCCCAGCACGCGGGTCTGGCCGAGGCGGTCGGCGACATAGCGGTCGACCTGGGCCAGCACCTGCGGGGCGATCTCGTTCTTGTGCTCGGCGTCCGAGCCCATGGCGGTGATGTGCAGGCCCGGTTGCAGGTGCCGGGGCTGGATCAGCGGTTCACGGCTGGGCGTGCAGGTGACGGCGATATCCACGCCTTGCATGGCCTGGTCGATGCTGTCGCACAGCACCACGTGCAGCGTGCCGTCGCGGCCCAGTTCATCGGCCAGCGCCGCGGCCTTGGCCGGGTCGCGGGCCCACAGTTGCACCCGCTCGATCGGCCGTACCAGGCGCAGCGCCTGCAGTTGCAGGCGGGCCTGCTCGCCGCTGCCGATCAGGGCCACGCAGCGGCTGTCTTCGCGGGCCAGCCAGCGCGCCGCCACCGCGCCCGCCGCTGCGGTGCGAACGGCGGTGAGGTAGCCGTTGTCCAGCAGCAGGGCGTCGAGCAGGCCGGTGCGTGCCGAGAGCAGCATCATCATGCCGTTGAGGCTGGGCAGGCCAAGGCTGGGGTTGTCGAAGAAGCCTGGGCTGACCTTGATCGCGAAGCGCTCGATGCCCGGCAGGTAGGCGGTCTTCACGTCCACCTCGCCGTTGTGCTCGGGCACGTCCAGGCGCAGGATCGGCGGCATGGCCACGTTGGCGGTGGCCAGCAGGGCGAAGGCCTGCTCGACGGTGTCGACCGCGGCGCGGTCGAGGGTGATGCAGTCTCGCAGGTCGGCTTCGTTGAGCAAGGTGATGGCCGGCATCGGTGAACCTCCAGTGAGCGAAAAGGGAAAACCTCAGGCGTGGTCGCCGTTCATCACCCGCAGGTGCTGGGCGGTGTCGACATTGCGCCCGCTGACCACCACCACGATCGGCCCGCGGGCAGGTACCAGGCCGTCGAGCAGGGCGGCGATACCCACCGCGCCGGCCCCTTCGAGCACCTGGCGTTCCTGGTGGTAGGCATGGCGCAGGCCCGCTGCGATGGACGCTTCCTCGAGCAGATGCAGCTGGTCGAGCAAGCGTTGGGTGAGGGTGAAGGTGTGACGGTTGTCCAGGCCGATGCCGCCGCCCAACGAGTCGGCCAGGGTCGGCAGCTCCTGCACCTCGACCGGGTGCCCCGCCTGCAGGCTGGCGTGCATGGCGGCACCGCGGCGCATGCTGATGCCGTGGGTGGTGATGGCCGGGTTGAGGCTCTTGAGGGCCAGGGCCACGCCGGCGAACAGGCCGCCGCCGGAGAGCGGCACCAGCACTTGGCTGACGTCGGGCAACTGTTCGATGATTTCCAGGCCCAGGGTGCCCTGGCCGGCGATGACGGCGGGGTGATCGAAGGGTGGGACCAGCATGGCGCCCTGTTCCTCGGCGTGGCGCTGGGCGGCGTGCTGGGCGTCGTCCTGGGAGAGGCCGACGATGCACACCTCGGCGCCCAGGTCGCGAATCGCCTGGACCTTGTTGGCCGGCACCAGCTGCGACAGGTAGACGGTCGCTTGCACGCCCAGTTGCGAGGCAGCGAAGGCCAGCGCCCGGCCATGGTTACCGGTGGAGGCGGTGACCACGCCGCGTGCCCGTTGCTGGTCGTCCAGGCAGGCCACGGCGTTGCTCGCGCCGCGCAGCTTGAAGCTGCCGGTGAGCTGCTGGGATTCGAGTTTCAGGTAGACCGGCACGCCGACCAGACGGCTCAGGCTCGGCGAATGCTCCAGCGGCGTGCGACGCACGAGCCCCTGGATGCGCTGGTGGGCAAGGTGGATATCGTGAAGCGAAAGCTCTGACATGACCGCATCCCAACGAGTGACCGGGTGTTGGGCGGAGTCTAAGAGCGGCAAATTGTCGTGATGAATGTACTAGGTCAATTTGCTGGACATTTTTTTGGAGTGCTGTCGCGGCACCTGTGGAAGACTACCTAGCGCATCGGGCTGCGCTGTCGCGCAAAGAACAACGCACCTCTGTGGGAGATTCTATGGTTGTGGGCAAGCCGGCTCCCACTGGTGCAGCGCCAACCACACCCTGTGGGAGCCCGCTTGCCGGCGATGAAGACAACCCTTTACCCAAAGCCAGATCGCATCCCGGTGTGGGTAATCACCATGCACTCAACCAGCCCTGCTCGCTCAGGATTCATGATGCTGTTGCCCGTTCTGGCCAATCGCCGGCAAGCCGGCTCCCACCGGTACTTCGCCAACCACACCCTGTGGGAGCGGGCTTGTCCCGCGATCAAGGGCGAAGCCCTTGCTTGGCGGCGGTGATAGCGGGCCCGGCCCAATCGCGGGGCAAGCCCGCACACAGGCCCTGTGTACGCTTGTTGCGGGAGGTCACCCAGCCCTTTGGGCTGCGCTGTCGAGCAAAGAACAAACGGCCAGTGCTGACCCTCTGTGGGAGCGGGCTTGTCCCGCGATCGGGCCGCGCAGCGGCCCCGGGTCAAAGCTCGTGGATCTGCGGGTATTGCCCGAACAATTCATGCATGTCGGCCAGCGCCTGGCGCATCTTGGCATCGGAACACTCGGCGCCTACACATAACCGCACTGCCCGTGGTCGCGGCGTGCCGCGCACCAGGAACGGCTCCGGCGGGGTCACGGCGATCTGTCGGCGACGCAGGGCGCGCACCAGGCTGTCCACCTCCCAGTGTGCGGGGATCCCCAGCCAGGCGCCCAGTGCCTGGGCCGGGTTGCCCAGCAGGTACTCGCCCAGGTGCTCGCGCAGCATCGCCTGGCGCCCACTGATCAGCTTGCGCTGCAATTCGGCCAACTGCGCCGCGCGGCCATCGTTGATCCAGCGTGTGGCGATCTCCGCCACCAGCGGCGTGGCCATCCAGCTGTTGACCCGCAAGATGCTTTCGGTGCGCAGCGCCAGGCGCTTGGGCATGGCCAGGTAGCCGACCCGCAGCCCGGTGAGCACCGACTTGGTCATGCTGGTGCAATAGAACGACAGCTCCGGCGCATAGTGGCTGATCGGCCGGGCACGACGCTCGCCCAGCAATGGCCCGTACACATCGTCCTCGATGATGTGCACGCCAAAGCGCCGGGCGATGGCGGCGATCTCCCGGCGGCGAGCGTCGGGCATCAGGCTGGTGGTAGGGTTGTTGAGGTTTGGCGTGCACACCAGGGCGGTGACCCGTTCGTTGCTGCAGATATCCTCGAAATGCTCCGGGTCGATGCCGTCGCGGTCCATTTCAAGGCCCTTGAGGGTGAACCCCAGCACCTGAGAGTTGCCGATCACGCCGTGGTCGGTCAGGCCTTCGCAGAGCACCACGTCATCGGGGCCGGCCAGCGAGGCCAGGGCCAAGAAGATGGCATGGGCCGCGCCGTTGGTCACCAACACGTCGTCGCGCTCTACCGTCATGCCCAGGCCTGCCAGCCAGCGCACCGCTGCCTCGCGGTGGCTCTCGAAGCCGGCGATGGGGCGGTAGGCGTGGATCCATGGCTGCTCTTCCTCCACGCTGAGTTCGGCGCAGGTCTCGCGCCAGATCCGCTCGTGCACCTGGGTGTGCAGGATGCGCGTGATGGAAAAATCCACCAGGGTGCGCTCGGGCAGGTCGATGATGTCGTCGGCTACCCGGTCGCTCATGCGCCGGCTGACGAAACTGCCGCGGCCGATCTCGCAGCGCACCAGGCCCTGGCGCTCCAGTTCCTTGTAGGCATTGGTCACCGTCTGCACGCTGATCTCCAGCGCATCGGCAACATGCCGTTGGGGCGGCAGGCGCTGGTCGTGCACCAGTTCACCGCGTTCGATCTCCCCGGTGATGGCCTGCACCAGCAGTTTGTACTTGGACTCGCCGATGCGTGCCGACTCGAGGACTTTCTTCCAGTTTTCCATGGGTATCGCTTCGCTGGTCGGGACTGCGCACAGCATCGCCTGTGCAGGATCTTCGGGCAATTGTCCTAGTGCAATGCCATCGCTGTTGAGGCTTTTGTATGCTCCGGTCCAAGGTCGACACCCGTTACCCGAACAATGCATCGTCGGCCCGCCGGAACGCTCGGGCTGTGCACCGATCGAACGAGACATCCGGCCTTCGCTGTTTTGCTCCACTGCCTCCTATACACACAGCCGTCACCGACGGTTTGATAACAAAACAGGAGATTCATTGATGAGCCAGCCTCCTTCCGCCAACGCGGTATCCCCCTTCAAGCGCCTGCTGATGGCCTGTGCGGCCCTGGGCCTGGCTGCCAGTGCCCAGGCCACCACCTTGGACACGATCAAGGAAAACAGCCGCATTCGTATCGGCTACGCCAACGAAACGCCATTCGCCTTCACCGAGACCGACGGTCGGGTCACGGGCGAATCGCCGGAGATCGCCAAGATCATCTTCCAGAAGATGGGCATCAAGCAGGTCGATGGCGTGCTCACCGAGTGGGGGTCGCTGATCCCAGGGTTGCGTGCAGGCCGCTTCGATGTGATTGCCGCTGGCATGTACATCACCCCGGCGCGCTGCAAGCAGGTGATTTTCACCGACCCGCAGTACGCCTTGCCCGACACCCTGCTGGTGGCCGCCGGCAACCCGAAGAACCTGCACAGCTACGCCGACATCGCCAAGAACCCCGAGGTGAAGCTGGCGATCATGGCCGGCACGGTCAACCTGGCCTATGCCCGTGATTCAGGCGTCAAGGAAGAGCAGATCCTCCAGGTGCCAGACACCACCGCCCAATTGCAGGCCGTGCGCGCCGGGCGCGCCGATGCCGCGGTGGGCACTCAGCTGACCATGAAGGGCCTGGCGAAGAAGGGCGGCGAGAAGGTCGAGGCGATCGGCGACTTTAAGGACGACCCGGCCCACACCGGTTACGGCGCCCTGGCGTTCCGCCCTGAGGACAAGGACCTGCGCGACGCGGTCAACGCCGAACTCAAGCGTTGGCTGGGCAGCGAAGAGCACCTCAAGGCCGTGGCCCCGTTCGGTTTCGACCGCTCCAACGTGACCGACAAGACCGCCGCCGAGCTCTGTGCCCAGCAATGAATCGAGGTGGCATGGCGCCTGCCATGCCGTTCCCTGCGTAATCCGATTATTCAGGTCGAACCATGGGTGAATTGATACCGCTGTTACTGCAAGGTGCCTGGATCACCATCCAGGTCACATTCTTCGGCTCGTTGCTGGCCATCGTCGCCGCGATCCTCGCCGCCCTGGGCCGGCGCTCCTCCTGGCGACCCTTGAGCTGGTTCTGCGTGGCCTACATCGAACTGTTCCGTGGCACGTCGCTGCTGGTGCAGCTGTTCTGGCTGTTCTTCGTGCTGCCGTTACCGCCGTTCAACCTGGAACTGAGCGCCTACACCGTGGCCATCGTCGGTCTCGGGCTGCACATCGGGGCCTATGGCGCCGAGGTGATGCGCGGTGCCATCGGCTCGGTGGCCAAGGGCCAATACGAGGCCTGCGTGGCGTTGAACATGCCACCGGCCACGCGCTTTCGCCGCGTCATCCTGCCCCAGGCGTTGCTGGCGGCGATCGCACCGGGCACCAACCTGCTGATCGAGCTGCTCAAGAACACCTCCCTGGTGTCGCTGATCACCTTGTCGGACCTGAGCTTCCGCGCCCGCCAGCTGGACCAGGCGACCTTCCAGACCCTGGAGATCTTCAGCCTGACCCTGCTGCTGTACTTCGTCCTGGCGCAGGTCATCAACTTTGCCATGCGCGGGGTCGAGCGACGCCTGGGCCGTGGTCGCCTGCGGGGGAGCCTGTCATGAACGTCTGGGACTGGAACTACGTCGCGCAGATCTTGCCCGACCTGCTGCAGGCCTCGCTCAAGACCCTGGGCATTACCCTGGTGGGCTTCATGATCGCCATCGTCCTGGGCTTGTTCCTAGCCATCGGACGGCGCAGCCGGCAAGTGGCGATCGCCTGGCCGGTGACCCTGCTGATCGAGTTCATCCGCAGCACGCCGCTGCTGATCCAGGTGTACTTCCTGTACTACGTATTGCCCAACTACGGCGTGAACATGACGGCCATGCAGGCGGGTATCCTCGGCATCGGCCTGCACTACGCCTGTTATATCGCCGAGGTGTACCGCGGCGGGCTGGACGCTGTGCCGCGCAGCCAGTGGGAGGCCGTGGTGGCGCTGAACTTCGCCCCCTGGACCGCCTACCGCACGATCATCCTGCCCCAGGCGGTGCGGCCGATCCTGCCGCCGCTGGGCAACTACCTGATCGCCATGCTCAAGGACACCCCGGTGTTGTCCGCCATCACCGTGGTGGAAATCATGCAGCAGGCCAAGAACGTCGGTTCCGAAAGCTTCCGTTACCTGGAGCCGATCACCTTGGTCGGTCTGTTCTTCCTGGCCTTGAGCGTCGCTCTGGCCTACCTGGTTCGGCGCCTCGAAGTGCGCCTGGAGTTACGCTAATGATCGCGCCTGTCTCGAACCTCGCCACCCTTGCCACCAGCCCCCAGCAGCGGGACCACGTCATGCCGGAACCGGTCATCGCCCAGCCGATCGTCGCCTTCCGCGACGTCACCAAGCGCTACGGCAACTTCACTGTGCTCGACGGCCTGAACCTGGAAGTCGCCCCGGGCGAAAAAGTGGCGATCATCGGCCCCAGCGGCTCGGGCAAGTCCACCTTGCTGCGGGTGCTCATGACGCTTGAAGGCATCGACCAGGGCATGATCGAAGTGGATGGCGAATCGCTGACCCACATGCCCGGGCGCAACGGCGGCCTGGTCAGCGCCAACGAACGCCATGTGCGCCGCGTGCGCGCGAAGATCGGCATGGTGTTCCAGAGCTTCAACCTGTTTCCGCACATGAGCGCCCTGCAGAATGTCATCGAGGCACCGGTGCAGGTGCTGGGCGTCAAGCCTGCCGAGGCCCGCGAACGTGCTGCCGAGCTGTTGGAGATGGTCGGGCTGGGCAACAAGTTCGATCACTACCCCTCGCAGCTTTCCGGTGGCCAGCAGCAGCGCGTGGCGATCGCCCGGGCCCTGGCCATGCGGCCGAAAGTGATGCTGTTCGACGAGGTGACGTCGGCGCTGGACCCCGAGTTGTGCGGAGAAGTGCTCAACGTGATCCGCCGACTGGGCAGCGAGCACAACCTGACCATGCTCATGGTCACCCACCAGATGGGGTTCGCCCGTGAGTTCGCCGACCGGGTGTGCTTCTTCTACAAAGGGCAGATCCATGAACAGGGCGCGCCGGCCCAGCTCTACGAGAACCCCCAGCAGGAGAGGACCCGGGCATTCTTGAGTGCGGTCAGGGAAGCCAACTGAGGCATGGCACCGGCTGCGCCGGTGTTCGCGGGGCAGGCCTGCTCCTACAGGAAAGACGCTGCACGTCAGAACGGCGCTGTCTTGGAGGAGCGGGCTTGTCCCGCGAGGTAGGCGACGAGGTGTTAAAGCGGTTGCTCAGTGGCTTCGGTCTCGGCGGACGTACGCTTGACCGCGGACTTCTTCTCCTGCACGACGATGTAGAACTCCTCGCCATGCTTGACCGCGCCATACAGCACGGCTTTCTCGATCAGCTCGGTGCCGCGCAGATGGCGCAGCATCATCGGGTCCTTGCGCAGGTCGCGGTACAGCGCCAGGCACAGCAGCACCATCACGATGACGAAGGGCAACGACACGACGATGGTCAGGTTCTGCAGGCCCGTGAGGGCCTCGCCTGGGTTGCTCGGGTCGCCGATGGCCAGCATGATCGCCGCCACCGTGCCGGTCAGGGCACCCCAGAAGATCACCGTGGCACGGGACGGGTCGGTGGTGCCGCGCTCGGACAGCGTGCCCATCACCAGGGATGCGGCGTCTGCGCCGGAGACGAAGAAGATACCGACCAGGACCATCACCAGCACCGAGGTCACCGAGGCCCACGGGTAGCTTTCCAGCAACTGGTACAGCGCATGGTTGCTGTTCACGGCACCATTGACCAACTGGTAGGTGCCTTGCTGCAGCGCGTCGATGCCGGCGCCGCCGAAGATGGTGAACCAGATCAGGCTCACCAGGCTCGGCACCAGCAATACGCCGGTGACGAACTGGCGGATGGTGCGGCCACGGCTGATGCGGGCGATGAACATGCCGACGAACGGTGTCCAGGAGATCCACCAGGCCCAGTAGAACACGGTCCAGCCGGCCAGCCAGTTGTCCATCTGCTCGCCGCCGCTGGCACTGGTGCGTGCCATCATCTGCGGCAGCATCTCGATGTAGACGCCGATGGACGTCGGCAGCAGGTTCAGCATCAGCAGGGTCGGGCCGACGATGAAGGTGAACAGCGCCAGTGCCAGGGCCAACACCATGTTGGTGTTGGACAGCCACTGGATGCCCTTGCCAATGCCAGAGACCGCCGAGGCGACGAACGCGACGGTGAGCAGGGTGATGATCGAGATGTAGAAGATTTTGCCCGGGTGCTCGATCCAGCCGTTGTATTCCAGGCCACCGGCGATCTGTAGTGCGCCCAGGCCCAGCGAGGCGGCCGAGCCGAACAGGGTGGCGAAGATCGCCATCATGTCGATCAGGCGGCCGATGGGGCCGTTGGCGTGGCGGCCGATCAACGGGCGGAATGCCGTGGAGATCAGTTGCGAGCGACCGCGGCGGAAGGTGCCGTAGGCGATCACCAGGCCGACGATGGCGTACATGGCCCAGGGGTGCAGGGTCCAGTGGAACAGCGTGGTGGCCATGGCCACCTGCATCGCCTCGCTGCTTTGCGCGGTGGCGGTGCCGGGCGGCGGGGAAACATAGTGCGACAGCGGCTCGGCCACGCCGAAGAACATCAGGCCGATGCCCATGCCGGCGCTGAACATCATCGCCACCCACGACACGGTGCGAAACTCGGGGCGCTCGCCATCACGCCCCAGCGGTACCTTGCCGTAGCGGCTAGCCGCCAGCCATAGCACGAATACCACGAACAGCGTGGAAGTGAGGACGAAGAACCAACCGAAGTTGACGATGACCCAGGACTGGGCGTTGGAGGCGCTGGCCGCGAGGCTTGCCTGGCTGACGAAACCCCAGATGACGAATGCGATTGCGAGGATGCTGGTGATGCCGAAGACGACCCAGTCGATCTTGCCCTCCAGGTGACGATCCCGTTTGGCCTCTTCGGTTTGCGAAGGGTCCGTCACGCCAAGCGCGAGTGTTTCAACGTTCTCTTCCGTTGCCATGTGTAATAACGCCCCTTTGGTGGGTGCCTTGCCGCTGCAGGTTGTAGTTTTTTTAAGTGTGCCGCTGTGCGTCGGCAGACGCCTCGGAACCAGGCCGTGCTGCCGAGGCGGGATTATCCTGCTGAAAAAAGGGGGCTTCCTGTCCCAAGACCGTCCTGGCACGTCCTTGAAACGACGCCGTGGCCGGCTGTCGATCTGGCCGTGCGCCGTTCGACCATGAGCAGGGGCGGCATGTTGGCAGCCCAGAACTGGAGGATCACACCATGCGCAAGCTCACCGTTGCCGCGTTCGTTTCGCTCGATGGCGTCATGCAGGCCCCTGGCGGGCCGAGCGAAGACCTGAGCGGCGGCTTCCGTTTCGGCGGCTGGCTCGTGCCCTACGCTGACCAGGCCTTCGGTCAGGCCATCGACGCGCTGTTCGCCGAGCCGTTCGAACTGCTGCTGGGGCGGCGCACCTACGATATTTTTGCCGGCTACTGGCCGCGTATCGGCGCCGAGTCGAGCGATCACATGATTGCCGAAGTGTTCAACCGCATACCCAAACATGTGGCCACCCACCATCCAGAGACACTGGAGTGGCATAACAGCCATGGGCTGCAGGGCGATGTCTGCGAGGCCGTGGGCGCGCTCAAGCGGCAGGCGGGCGACCGTTTGCTGACCCAGGGCAGTAGCGAGCTGGTGCAGCAATTGCTGGCGGCGGGGCTGGTGGATGAATTGCTGCTCATGGTCCACCCGATCTTGCTGGGGGCGGGCAAGCGGCTGTTCGGCGACGATGCCCAGCCGGCGGCCTTTACCCTGACGGACTCGACCGCGACGCCGAGCGGGGTGGTCATCAGCCGGTATGTGCGCAGCGGGGAAGTGCGGACCGGGTCGTTCGACTAGCGCCGGTGAGGACGCAAGGGGCTGCCTGACAGCCCAATCGCTGGCAAGCCGGCTCCCACAGGGTGTAGTTGGCGAAGTACCGGTGGGAGCCGGTTTGCCCACAACCATAGAATCTCCCACAAAGGGCGCGGAGTCGGCTTGCCGTGCGCCAGCGTAAAAAAAAGCCGCACCTTGTGGGGTGCGGCTTTGTCGACCAGGCCTTTGGCCTCAGCGGTCGTTCTTGGTGGAGGAATCCACCGCGTTCGACAGCCCTTTGCTGTTGTGCGTACCCGGCGTGGTGCCGGAGATCGCAGTGGCCTTGGTCAGGCCGCGGGTGTCTTTCGACTGGGCGATGCCCGAAGTCGCGGTGCCGTGGCCTTTGTCATCGTTACGGTCCTTGCCGTAGTGGTTGCCGCTCAGGCCATGGTCACGGGAAGCCTTGCCGGCATGCCCGTCGGATTTGCCCAGGCCCAGGCCGCCCTCGCCATGCCCGCCGCCATGACCACCGCCACCGCCGTGGCCACCACCGCCGCCGCCACCTTTGGCATAAGCCGACGCGATCGGGGACACCTCAGCAGGCAGGAAGGCTGTGGTGCCCAATACCAGTGCAAAAGCAGCCACGGCAGCCAGGGTTTTCTTCATGATTTAAACGCCTCCAGGGGCGAGTGTTGTGATGTGTCCTATGGACAAATCGCGGCGACATTTGTTCAAAGCCGCCCGACAAAATAGCCGGCCCCGTCATCCTCCTCGAGGAAGGCCATGCGCGGGGCATAGATGATGAAATCGGCAAGCTCGCATGGCTATGCTGTCCATTGACGTCAAGATCGGCGAAGGAGGGCGGATATGCACCTGTTCACAGGCGGTTGCCTTTGCGGCCAGGTTCGCTTCGAGGCTGCGGGGCAGCCTTACAGGGTAGGGCTTTGTCATTGTCTCGATTGCCGCAAGCACCATGGGGCGTTGTTTCACGCGTCGGCGATTTTTCCCGAAGAGGCGGTGAAGGTCGAAGGCCAGACGGGCGACTATGCCGGACGGTTTTTCTGCCCACGCTGCGGGTCGTCGGTGTTTTCGCGAAGCGGGGACGAGGTGGAGGTCCATCTGGGGGCGCTAGATGCGCCGGACCAGTTCACGCCGACCTATGAAAGCTGGACGGTTCGGCGTGAAGGGTGGTTGCCGGCGTTCCCGCTCGCCCGGCATTACGCGGGCGACCGGGAAGGAACGGGGCGTAGCGAAACCTGACCGAGTCAGCATGCTCGGGACAATGTAGGAGCGGCCTTGTGCCGCGATCGGGCGCGTAGCGCCCGTAAACCAGCCACCTCGGTAAACCAGTCATACCGAGGTGGCCCATTCACGGCCGCTGCGCGCCCGATCGCGGCACAAGGCCGCTCCTACAACGAGAAAGGGGTCAGAGCCAGTAGGTCACCGCCCACCACCCCAGCCCGCCCATGACCACGGTATAGGGCAACGCCATCCACACCATCCGCCCATAGGACAACCGCACCAACGGCGCGATCGCCGAGGTCAGCAGGAACAGAAACGCCGCCTGCCCGTTGGGCGTGGCCACGCTGGGCAGATTGGTGCCGGTGTTGATCGCCACCGCCAGGGTCTCGAAATGCTCGCGGCTCATGGCGCCCTCGAGGAACGCCTGCTTGACCTCGGTGATATAGATGGTGGCCACGAACACGTTGTCGCTGATCGCCGACAGCAGGCCGTTGGCCAGGTACAGCATGCCTGGCTGCTGTTCTGCCGGTAGGGCCAGGACCCAGGCGATCAACGGGCTGAACAGCTGCTGCTGGTGGATCACCGCCACCACGGCGAAGAACACCACCAGCAAGGCAGTGAACGGCATGGCGTCCTGGAAGGCGCGGCCCAGGCGGTGCTCATCGGTGATGCCGGTGAAGGCGGTGATCAGCACGATCACCAACAGGCCGATCAGGCCTACTTCGGCGATGTGCAGGCCCAGGCAGACGATCAGGATCAACGCGGCAATGCCCTGCACCAGCAGGGCCACGCGCTGGGCCTGGGTGCGCGCGGCGTCGTCTTCGGCGGCGTAGCTGGCCAGCACCTGGCGCACGCGTTCGGGCATCAGCGTGCCGTAGCCGAACAGGCGCAGTTTCTCCAAGAGCACGCAGGTCACCAGGCCTGCGGCCAGCACCGGCATCGATACCGGGGCGACCTTGAAGAAGAACTCGCCGAAGTGCCAGCTCATTTCATGGCCGATCAACAGGTTCTGTGGCTCGCCCACCAACGTGCAGACACCGCCCAGGGCCGTGCCCACGGCGCCATGCATCAGCAGGCTGCGCAGGAAGGCGCGGAACTGGTCCAGGTCGTCCCGATGCAGTTGCGGCACCTGGTGGTCGTTGTCCAGTTCCGACTCCTCGCGCGGGTTGGAACCCGACGCCACGCGGTGGTAGACCGCGTAGAAGCCCACCGCGGCGCTGATGATCACGGCGGTAACCGTCAGCGCATCGAGGAACGCCGAGAGAAAGGCCGACAGCACGCAGAACAGCAGCGACAGGATCGCCTTGGAGCGCACGCCCAGGAGGATCTTGGAGAACAGGAACAGCAGCAGCTCTTTCATGAAGTGGATGCCGGCCACCATGAACATCAGCAGCAGGATCACCGGGAAGTTGTGCAGCAATTCCTCGTAGAGCGCTTCAGGTGTGGTCATCTTCAGCAGCAGCGCTTCGATCAGCAACAGGCCGCCCGGCATCAAGGGGTAGCACTTGAGCGCCATCGCCAGGGTGAAGATGAACTCGATCACCAGCACCCAGCCGGCGACCACCGGGCCGAGGGTGGCCAACAACAGGGGGTTGAGCACCAGGAACAGGCAGATGACCGCCTTGTACCAGAGCGGCGACTGGCCCAGGAAACCGCGGGCGAAGGCGCTGGGCAGGGAACGGGACATGAATTTGTATCCTTATGATTCAGCAGTGGCGCAAGGTGCCCGATGCGCGCGCTGGGTGCAAGGCGTTCAGTCCCGCTTTTGGCACAAGCACTGCCTTGTGGGTGCGTTATAGTCCGCTACGTGAATATTTTTACTTCAGGAGTGCCGCCTGTGACCGAGTATCGCGCGTTCAAGGTTGAACTGACCGATAACATCGCCCATGTGCAGATCAACCGCCCGGAAAAGCTCAATGCGATGAATGCCGACTTCTGGCAGGAGATCCGCGACATCTTCCAGTGGGTCGATGACACCGACGCGGTGCGCGTAGTGGTGCTCAGCGCTGCCGGCAGGCATTTTTCCGCCGGTATCGACCTGGCCTTGCTGGCCCAGCTGGCCGGGCAGATGGGCAGGGACGTGGGGCGCAACGCACGCCTGCTGCGGCGCACCATTCTCGGCCTGCAGGCGTCGTTCAATGCCGTGGACAACTGCCGAAAGCCGGTGCTGGCGGCGATCCAGGGCTATTGCCTGGGCGGGGCGATCGACCTGGTTTCGGCCTGCGACATGCGCTACTGCAGCGCGGATGCACAGTTCTCGATAAAGGAAATCGACATGGGCATGGCGGCCGATGTCGGCACCTTGCAACGTTTGCCGCGTATCATCGGCGATGGCGTGATGCGCGAGATGGCCTATACCGGGCGCAACGTGGCGGCGGCCGAGGCCCAGCGTATCGGGCTGGTCAACCAAGTGTTCGACGACCAGGCGGCGCTGCTCGATGGAGTCTTTGCCTTGGCGGCGCAAATTGCGCAAAAATCGCCGATTGCCGTGGGCGGCACCAAGCAGATGCTCAACTACATGCGCGACCATCGCATCGACGATGGCCTGGAGTACATCGCCACCTGGAACGCCGCCATGCTGCAGTCCGAAGACCTGCGGGTCGCTATCGCGGCCCACATGAGCAAACAGAAACCGACGTTCGCCGACTGACCAGGCCGGGGGACGCGCTTCAAGGAACCCCCGAACATGTCAGCACGCTGGACTACCGCAGTACTAGACCCGCAGATCACCGGCGGCCTGGCCGTCGCCCGTGGCCCGGAAGGGTTCCTGGTGGACGACAACGGCGCGCTGTTCCCCCGCCAGTGGCTCAAGGCCCAGGACCTGGACGTACTGTGCGAGCACGGCATCGGCCACCTGGACGGCCAGCCGGTGTTCCTGCTCGAGCTGCGCGCCACTGCCCAGGTGCCGGGCTGCACCTGGCGCGGCCTGCGCCAGTTCATGCTCGAGGGCGACATGCAGACCTACACCGTGCTGGGCTATGCCGCGCAGATCGGCACTTGGGCCCGCGAGCACCGTTTCTGCGGCAGCTGTGGCCAGCCCATGGCCCAGATCCGTTGGGAGCGGGCGATGTACTGCCAGCCGTGCGACCTGCGCAGCTACCCGCGCATTTCGCCAAGCATGATCGTGCTGATTACCCGGGGAGATGAAGTGTTGCTGGCACGTTCGCCGCGCTTCGTCACGGGCGTGTACAGCACCCTGGCGGGCTTTGCCGAGCCGGGCGAGTCGGCGGAGGACTGCCTGGTGCGTGAGGTGCGCGAGGAAGTGGCGGTGGAGGTCAGGAACATCCAGTACATCGGCAGCCAGTGCTGGCCATTCCCCCATTCGATGATGCTGGGCTTCCATGCCGAATATGCCGGTGGCGAAATCGTCATGCAGCCGGACGAGATCGAGGATGCCCAGTGGTTCAACGTGCACGACCTGCCGCCGCTGCCGGCCGGGCGCTCCATCGCCCGCTACCTGATCGACCTCTATGTGGCCCGTCGCCTAGGCCTGCCCGAACCAGTGCTGCCACACTAGGCGCACGGTCAATGCCAGGACCACGGCGATGAATACCGGGCGGATGAACTTGCTGCCGCCGCTGATCGCCGTGCGGGCACCGAAGAACGCACCGACCATCACCGACAGGCCCATGGCCAGGCCGACGATGTAGTCCACCTGCCCGGAAACGATGAATACCGTCAGCGCCGCAATGTTGCTGACGAAGTTCATGCTGCGTGCCACGCCGCTGGCACGGACCAGGTCGATGGGGTAGAGCAGCAAGGTGCTCACCGTCCAGAACGCGCCAGTGCCCGGGCCGGCCACGCCGTCATAGAAGCCCAGGCCGAAGCCCTGGGGGAACTGCCATCTCTTCTTGATTGGCACGTCGGCGTCCAGTGGTGCCTTGGGCGTACCGCCGAACAGCAGGTAGACGCCGCAGGCGAAGACGATCACCGGCAGCATCTTGTTCAGCCAGTCGGCGGGCATGAAGTGCGCCGCTACCGCCCCGAGCAGCGCACCGACCAATGTACCCAGCAGCGCCGGGCGCCACTGCGCCGGGTGGAACAGCTTGCGTCGGTAGTAGGTAAAGCCGGCGGTGGCCGAGCCGAAGGTGGAACTGAGCTTGTTGGTCCCCAGTACCAGGTGCGGCGGCATGCCGGCGGTCAGCAATGCCGGCGTGGTCAGCAGCCCGCCGCCGCCGGCGATGGCGTCGATGAACCCGGCGACGAAGGCGACCAGGGCGAGGATCAGCAGGGTGAGTGGTTCTACGGTGAGTTCGAAGGGCATGGGGGGCTTTGGCTGGCTGGGGAGGCGGCGAGGGCCGCGCTAGAGGGTGTACATGGTAATCGGCCCGCAGAGCGGTTGCCAATCGAGCCGTTGGGGCTGCTTTGCAGCCCTTGCGCGGCACAAGGCCGCTCCAACAGTGTGGGGGCGACCTTTGTTGATATGTCGATCAGAGGAACCAGCGATACTCCCGCGCACTGACCTCATGCATGAATGCCAAATGGTCCTGGCGTTTGTTTTCGCAATAGACCATCACGAACTCCTCACCCAAGCCCTCGTTCACCGCCCGATCGCTGCGCATCGCCGCCACGGCGCCGAGCATGTCCGTGGGGAAATCGATTCCGCTGGTGCGGTCGTCGTTGAGCGGCGCGATCGGCTCCTGTGCGGCATCGAGCCCATGTTCCATGCCGCACAGGATCGCCGCCAGCACCAGGTATGGGTTGGCGTCGGCCCCCGCCAGGCGATGTTCGATGCGCAGGTTACGGGCATCGGAGTCGGGGATGCGAATGCACGCATCGCGGTCCTCGAAGCCCCAGCTGGCACGGCTGGCGGCATTGACCATGGCGCCATAGCGACGAAACGCATTGTGGTTGGCGGCGAAGATCGGCATGCAGTGCGGCAGCAGCGCCAGGCAGCCGGCCACGGCGTGGCGCAGGGGGCGTTGGCCGTCGGCCGCCAGCAGGTTGTTGCCGGCCTCGTCGTAGAGGCTCACATGGACATGCATGCCGCTGCCCGGCGCATGCAGGTAGGGCTTGCTCATGAACGAGGCGCGCAGGCCGTGCTTGAGGGCAACGCCACGGGTGCTGCGGCAGAACATGGCGGCCCAGTCAGCTGCGCGCAGGCCGTCATCGCAATGGCCGAAGTTGATCTCGAATTGGCCCGGGCCGAGCTCGGCGGTGATGACATTGGCATCCACGCCTTGGGCATTGGCCGTGCCGACCATGTCGTGCAGCACGTCGGAGAACCGCGAAAGGCGCTCGATGTGCATGTTGGGCTGGTCGTCGGCATCGCCGCTGAACGGGTCGCGGGGGAACTGCGGCAGGCCATCTTCGAGCGTACGGTCGAACAGGTAGAACTCCAGCTCGAAGGCGACCACCGGGCGGATGCCTCGACGTTGCAGGCGCTGCAGCACGCGGGCGAGCACTTCGCGCGGTTCGAACTCGATGGGGGCGGCGGTGCCGTCGGAGGTGATGAGCATTTGCCCCAGCGGCTCGCGCTCCCAGTTCACCGGCTTGAGGGTGCCGGGCACCAGGCGGCGCGGTGCGTCCGGATCGCCGTCGGCGAAGCAGTAGTCGCCGATCGGGAACAGCCCGCCCTGCACGCCCAGCAACACGCAGTTTTGCGGTAGTTTCAGGGGGCTGCCGGCGGCAACCTTTTCGAGCATGTCCACCGGGTAGCGTTTGCCATAGAAATGCCCGGGGATATCCAGGCTGATCAGGTCCACATGGCGCACGTCGGGGTGCTGGGCGCGAAATGCGCGAACTTCACTGAGCAGGTCGGGAACGCTTTTTATTGTGGTTGTCATGCTGTGCTCTCAACGAAATACCCAGAGGACTCGGGTCGTCTGGTCGGTCAGGTTGGCGTAGCGGAACTGGCTGTGCGGCGGTAGCTGGAAACTGTCGTTGGGGCCGAGGGTCACCGGCTCGTCGCGGCCTTCCAGCCAGACGGTCAGTTGCCCTTCGAGGACGAACCCGCCCTGTTCGGAGCTGTCGTCCAGGTGCCCCTCGCCACTACTGGCGCCGGGGGCCAGGTGGCTTTCGAGCATGGAGAAGCTGCCGGTGAGGGTGGGCGAGACCAACACGTCGGTCACGCCCTCGGCGTAGTAGATCGTGCGCCGCTCGCCGGGACGGGTGACCCAGCCCAGCGCCCGGGGCTGGTTGGCCTGGTAGAAATAGGTGGTCGGTACATGCAGGGCTTCGCTGATGGCGGTGAGGTCGGCCACGGTTGGGCGCGACAGGCCGCGCTCGACCTGGGACACGAAACCCAGCGAGCGGTTGACTCGACTGGCCAGCTCGCCCAGGGTCAGGCCACGGTGCTTGCGCAGGTCGCGGATCAGCAGCGCCAGGCCCTGGATGTCTTCGTCGGTGTGCCGTGTGACGTGGGCTTCAGACATGGTCGCGCAACCTGTACCAGGCTTTGGCAGCGGCTTCCAATGGCGCGGCCATGAGCGCTCCACCGGGGAAGCGACCGTTCTCGATGCCCTGATACAGGCCCAGCAGCTCGTCATCGCCGAGAATCGCATCGCTGACCGCCCGCGCGCCGGCCAGGGTCGGCAGCACGCCATGGCCGGAGAAGCCCTGCAGCCAGTAGCGCTGGCCCTGGCGTCCGATGTCCGGCGTGCGCTGGATGCTGCAGTCGATGTGTCCGCCCCAGGCATAGTCCAGGGCCACGCCGGTGAGCTGGGGGAAGACGCGTTCCAGATAAGGGCGGGTGGCGCTGGCGACATCCTTGGGAATACCGCCCAGGTAAGTGCAGCCACCGCCGAACAACAGGCGGTGATCGGGCGTCAGGCGGAAGTAATCAGGGACGAACTGGTTGTCGATCACGCAGCTGTTGCGCGGCAGCAGCGACTGGGCCAGTGCCGGGTCCAGGGGCGCGGTGGCCACCTGGTAGGAGCCCACCGGCAGCAGGCGGCGCGAGAGGTCGCGGTCGAGGCGGTCGATATAGGCATTGCAGGCCAGTACCAGCACCTGGCTGCGCACTTCGCCGTGGGCGGTGCGGGCGACGAAGCCGCTGGCGCTTTCGTGATAGTCCAGCACCCGGCTCTGCTCGAAGATCTGCCCACCCGCGGCCTCGATCGTGGCTGCCAGGCCCTGGGCCAGCTTCAGCGGGTTGAGATGGGCGCCGTTGGGATCGTACAGGGCGGCCTGGTAGCGCGGACTGTCGATCCATTCGGGCAGCTCGTCGCGGCGGATCAGGCGCAGGCAGTCGTACCCCCATTTCTGCTCGGCCTCGCGCTGGGCCTGTTCAAGGATCTTCACCCGACGGGGCATCACGGCGGTCCACAGGCTGCCGACCCGGTAGTCCACGTCGAAACCGTGTCGCTCGGGCAGCTCGCGCATTTCTTCGGCGGCCCAGCACATGCTGGCCCACAGCCGGCGGGCGCGCTCCACGCCCAGCGCCTTCTCCAGCGGCGGCATGTCGCACGACCAGCCTAGCAGCGCCTGCCCGCCATTGCGCCCGGACGCGGCCCAGGCGACCCGGCTGGCCTCCAGCAGGACCACGCGCCTACCGGCCAGGGCCAGGCGCAGCGCGGTATGCAGGCCGCTGAAGCCAGCACCGATGATGAGCACATCGGTATCCAGGGTGCCTTGTAGGGTCGGGCGTAAGGGGATGGCGCCGGGGTAGGTCTGGGCGTAATAGCTGGCGACGTGTTGAGCGGATTGCTTGAACATGCGGGCCTCGTGAAATTTTTTGTTATTTATTTCATGAAAAAATAGCAGATAAATTTCACCGCGCCAGTCGCCATCATTTGCAGATAAGATCCTGTTGTGACCCATCGCGCAGAGAACAAGCGGCTAGCGCCGCGCCCCTGTGGGAGCGGCGGTGCGGCGGTCCTACTTGTCCCGCGATCAAGGGCGAAGCCCTTGCCAGGCGACGATGATATCGGGCCCGGCCCAACCGCGGGACAAGCCCGCTCCCACAGGGCCCTGCAAAATCAAATACTTATGCGTTGTTCTATGAGCGGGCTCGCCCCGCGATTGGCTGCACTGCAGCCCCTTGGACTCAGGAACCCCCATGCGCCGCCTGCCTTCCCTGACTGCCCTGCGCACCTTCGAATGCGCCGCCCGCCATGGCCACTTCGGCCGCGCTGCTGCCGAGCTGTGCGTGACCGACAGCGCGGTCAGCCATCAGATCCGCCAATTGGAGGAGCAACTCGGCGTGCCGCTGTTCGAGCGGGCAGGGCGCCAGGTGCGTCCGACGGCTGAAGCCGAGCGCCTGTTGCATCACCTGCAGCAGGCCTTCGAACTGATCGGCAAGGCCTGCGACGAGCTGCGCGATCCGGCGTCCCAGGCCGTGCTCAGGGTCGCGGTGACGGCAGAGCTCGCGCAGAAGTGGCTGGTGGCCCGGCTTGCCGACTTCAGCAGTCGCTACCCGCACATCACCCTGCACCTGCACGAGCAGCCGATCGACGCCGGTGCCCCGGCGGTGGACGTCGACCTTGCCATCACCTACGGCACCAGCGCGCTGGACGCCAGTACCCATTTCGTCCGGCCGCTGCCGCTGTTGCAGTTCTTCCCGGTGTGCAGCCCGGGCCTGTTCAACCAGGGCGGACTCAAGCGCCCACGGGACCTGGTGCGCCATTGCCTGCTGCACGACGACCAGGACGGCCGCACCTGGACCACCTGGCTGGCCACTCACGCCGAAGATGCCTTGCCCACCCGCCAGCTGTATTTCCCCCATGCGGCGCTGGCCTTGGAGGCGGCGGTGCTGGGGCAGGGCGTGGCCATGGGCGATAACCTGACCTGCCAGGCCGACCTGCAAAGCGGGCGGCTGGTGCGGCCGTTCACGGCCAGTGTGACCGCACAGGGCCAATACGCCCTGGTATGCGAGCGCCTGCGCCTGGAGCGGGTGGCCGTGGCCGAATTCGTCGATTGGTTCATCGAACAGATCGCCGAACCCTGAATTCAATTCATCAATCGCTGAGTTTTCATCGTTGGAAGCCCCTGGCGCTGCGGCGTAGCGTGCAGTCATCACTCACCGATGACGAGGTTCGACCCATGGCGCGTACGCTGACCACCACTCCCAAGGCCGATGGCTTCCGCCTGCCTGGCGAATTCGAGCGCAAGACCCGCTGCTGGCTCGGCTGGCCGGAGCGCCCGGATGTCTGGCGCAACGGTGGCAAGCCGGCGCAGAAGGTCTGGGTCGATATCGTCACCGCCATCGCCTCCAGCGAACCTGTGACCGTGTGCGCCTCCGCCGCCCAGTACGCCAACGCCCGCCGTCTGTTGCCGGCCCAGGTGCGGGTAGTGGAGATGACCTGCAACGACACCTGGTTCCGTGACAGCGGCGCCTGTTTCGTGGTCAACGACAGCACCGGCGAAGTACGCGGGGTGGATTTCGAATTCAATGCCTACGGTGGCCTGGATGGCGGCCTCTACTATCCCTGGGACAAGGACGATCAGATCGCCCAGAAGATGCTGGAAATCGAGCACCTGGACCGCTACCGCGCCCCGTTGATCGCCGAGCTGGGCGGCATCCAGAGCGATGGCCAGGGCAGCCTGCTGACCACCGAGCAGTGCCTGCTCAACCGCAACCGCAATGCCCACCTGGGCAAGGAGGAAGTCACCCGCCGCCTGCAGGACTACCTGGGTGCCGAGCAGGTGATCTGGCTGCCGCGCGGCTGCAAGTTCGACGAAACCGATGGTCATGTGGACGACCTGGCCTGCTTCGTACGCCCCGGCGAGGTCGTGCTGCAATGGACCGACGATCGCAACGACCCGCAGTGGGAGATCTACCAGGAGGCCTACGACATCTTGCGCAGCACACGCGACAGCCGAGGCCGCGAGTTGAAAGTGCACAAGCTGCCGCAGCCGCAGGTACTGGAATGGACCGCCGAAGAGGCCGCAGGCCTCGACCAGGTCGACGGTACCCATCTGCGCCAGGCAGGTACCCGGATCTGTGCCTCGTACATCAATTACTACGCCGGCAACTCGGCCATCGTCGTGCCGCTGTTCGGCGACCGCAACGACAGCGTGGCCCAGGCGACCCTGGCCGAGCTGTTTCCCAACCACCGCATCATCGGTATCGAGCACTCGCGGGAGATCCTGCTCGGTGGCGGCAACGTCGCCTGCATCACCATGCCTCAATACGCTGCCGGAGACCGCTGATGAAACCGACCGCCCTTGCCCTGGCGCTCGCCCTGGGTTGTGCCGTGTCGGCGGCCCAGGCAGCCGACGCACAACAGCCGACCGTCAATCTGTACATCTGGGGCGAGTATCTCGCCCCGGACACCCTGGCCAACTTCGAGAAAGAGACCGGCATCCGTGTGGTGGCCGACCACTTCGACTCCCTGGAAACCGCCGAAACCAAGCTGCTCACTGGCGGTAGCGGCTACGACCTGGTGCTCAGCGCTGGCCAGCACCTGAGCCGGGCGATCGCCAGCGGCGCGCTGCAGCCGCTGGACAAGCGCCAGTTGCCGCACCTGTCGGGCATCGGCGAGGAGTTCCGCCAGCATATGGCGGTGTTCGACCCGGGCAATCGTTATGCCGGTACCTACGCCTGGGGCACCACGGGCGTGGGGTACCAGGAACAGGCGGTGGCGGCGCGGCTCGCGGATGCGCCGCGTGACAGCTGGGCGATGCTGTTCGACCCGCAGGTGGTGGCGAAATTCGCCGACTGCGGTGTGAGTTTTCTAAATGATCCCAACGAGGTGTTCGCGGCAGCCATGCGCTACCTGGGGCTGGACATCAACCAGCAGCGCATGGAGGACCTGAAGGCCGCCGAGGCGCATCTGCGCAAGATCCGCCCGTATATCCGTTATTTCGACAATGACCGCAACATCAACGACCTGGCCAATGGCGAGACCTGCGTGGCGATGTCGTGGAACGGCAACGTGGCCATCGCCCAGGCCCAGGCCGAGCAGGCCGGCAAGACGTTCAAGCTCGACTACCAGATTCCCAGGGAAGGCACGCTCATCTGGCTGGATGCGCTGGTGGTACCCAAGGACGCGCCGCATCCGGAGGCGGCCTGGAAGTTGATGGACTACCTGATGCGACCGGACGTGATCGCGCCCATCACCGACACCATTCACTACGCCAATGCCATCACGGCAGCAGACAGCCTGGTGGATGCGCGGATCCGCAATGCACCGGGCACCTATCCACCTGCGCAGGTGAGGGCGCGGTTGTACAGCAAGAACGACAATGGCAAGGCGTTCAACCGAGCGCTGACCCGCGCGTTCAGCCGGCTCAAGAGCTGAACCTGAGACGGGTAGTAGCCTGGTACCGGTCGTGGTGGGCAGGGGGTGATTAATCTCGCCCCCTTCCTACACAGTCGGAGGCAGGCACATGGGTAACGTTTCCCAAGGCGTGGACACGCTGGCAGTCGCGCAACAGTTCCAGGATCGCCTGATCGCCAGGCGTTTGCCCGGGTGGATTACCCAGGTGCACGACATGTATTACCTGGATCTGGTGGAGGCGCTGGAGGATGGCCTGGCAAGCCGACAGCGCCTGGTCCGCTACTGGGCCCGGATAGAGCAGATCGACGTTTTCGGCAAACGAATGCTCCAGGCTGCGATACACGAACAGGTGGGTGCCGATGTCGATATCGACACCCAGTACTTTCGTCGCCAGTACTTCTTCACCTCGCCTGAACAGAGCCCCTGGGCCGGCCGCTTACCATTGCAGGATACCGATTATTACGACGTCCCTTTGCTGAGTGCTGCCTTACGCAACTTCACGCTGGATGAAACCAAGCCTGATGGCCAGCCAAAGCACAATAGGTTGGTCGACGTATCCGGCAATACCGTGGCACAACCGAGTGCGCGGGCATTTGCCGAGCTGTGCCGGACACTTGACCTGGGCGTGCAATACCAGCAGCACCTCGACTCGGTTTTCAAGTCATCGGCAGGTAACGGTCTGGATTTCAAGCAGTCCATAGCGCAACTGCAGCGCTCTTCCATGTTGCTCGATGCCTTCAAGGCGTATGAACAAGACGTTTTGTCGTGGGACGAACTGGGTGTGGTGATCGCGCTCTATCGGCACGGCAAGCCAGGGGGCTTGGGAGGGGCTCCTGTCATCGCCTGCCGACTACGTGCGTTCGCTTGCGATCTGCAGCAGATCGTCGTGCTGGTGGCCGTCGAGGAGCACCAGTTGGCAAATACCAGCCAGCGCGTGCTGGTTCATATTCCAGGCGATCCGCACGGCCCCTGGCACTCAGCCAGCAACATCAACGACTTCGCCAGAGGTACGTTGGCCAAGCGCTTGGCCCAGTCTGAATACCGGCAGTTCTTCAGGCGATTCGTGCGCTATCGCGACAGCCAACGTTTCTTTTCCGCTGCCCTGAGTCGCCTGGACAACGCGGTAGCGCTGAAAATAGAGGGCCTGGACGAAAGCTTGAAGGCCTACCCCAGGCCATTGTTCGAGTATCTGGCGGCGGCGCGCGTCGCCCAGGTCAAGGACGATGCTGCAATGATCGCCACGCCGGTGGCGCGACTGGACCGCGCCGTGCAGAAGGCACATGACCAGCGCCTGGAGGCTGAAGGCAGGACGTTGCTGGAAATGGCACAGCTGTTCGTGCCGGAGGTTGGCGAGATCCTTCATCTGGCGCATGTATGGAGCATGCTCGAAGAGGTGTTTCACGCCATCGAGGATTGGCGGGACGGAGACACTACGGCCGCGCTCGATCATGTGGTTCATGTCATCGATGGCATGACGCTCTCGGGCGGGGTGGGCGAGGGGTTCGACACATTGCGGTCGAACTGGGCACGGGCCGAGGTGGTGGACCAGTTGGTGCCGGTCCTGCTGGAGGACGGTACGGAGAAACTGTGGAACCAGGACCTTGCGCCGTTTCTCAGCGAGCCGCCGGCTGAGGCGGCATCGGATGAGCTTGGGGTCCGCAGCCTGGGCGAACGGCACTGGATAGAGATCGATGGCCAGTTCTATGAAGTGCTCAAGCGTGACCATGACACCTGGCATTTGAAATCCCAGGATGGTCATGCCCCGGAAGTACTGCACAACCAGGCAGGCGCCTGGCGGCTTTGGTGCGAGCAGCCGGTGGAATGGACAGATGCCCGGCGTATGTTCCGGCGCCTGGGCGGGGCATTCGGCAAGCTTCGTGACGAACAGATCGACCAGGTCATGGCGATACATGGCCTGGATGCCGACTACCTCAGGGGGTTGCATGTGTATGCCAGGGCACCGGACGCCGAACTGGTCGATACGGTTCAGCGGGTTCGGTTGGTCAACCGCGTGTACGACTTGGCGAGCCGGTTGCATTACGGGCAACCGATCCTGGACCAGGCATTGCTTTCGCGGGTACGAGACTTGAGACCGACGGGTGATACGAGCGATGACAACTTGGCTGACCTGGCCTGGACGCACCGACGCGAACTCTTTCAGCACCTGTACCGCGAGCTGGACGCCGTTACGGATGACACACGTCTCTTGCGCCAGACGTTTGCTGGCCTGCATCGCCTGGCGGCAGAGCAGTTATTGCACATCACCAGCGATGACGACCTGCAAGCGCTGGAGAACGGACAGGTTCCGCCACGCCTGGCTGAATGGGCCGGCGTACATGCCGCACGGATCCGCAGTGTGCGTGCATTCGAGGCGTTGTGCTTTGAAATACCGCAGGGCCTGGACCTTGCCCGCTTGGCAGTGAGCCTGCTGGAAGCGTTCCCCGACGCCGTTGCCGGGCCAGGCTGGGAACTGATCGTTGACGACGGGCAGGCGCCTTCACTGAGGTTCCAGGGCGAAGACGTCATGTTCAGCCTGATCTGCCAGGATGGGCAGTTCCTTTTACGTGATGACCAAGGGCGGGATATCGGTGAACCGGGGGAGTTGTTCCTGACCCTTGCCAGCGCTTTCGCGCAGGGACAGGACGAAGGCTCGGGCGAGGACGAAACCTTTGCATTGACGTTGCGGGCCCGCTTGGTCGGGCTGTTGCTCGACCACCGTGAGCAAGTGGCGCAGGCGTTGGCCAATGGTCGTGCATTCCTGGCTTTGCCTGATTTGTCTGTAGAGCATGACGACTACACGTTGAGCAGTGATCTATATCAGGTCGGCAAGCGCCAACCCAAGTCCCTTCAAACACGGTTGCGCTACTTCTATCCAGATTTCAGCGACGAGGAAGTCGAGCAGTGGTTGCAAGGGATTCGCAACAAGAGCCAGGTCCCTGGCGTGGTGCTCGGCGAACTGAAAGTCGAATACCGTGCGTTGTGCGAGAACCTCAACTATTGGGTCTGGGTGAATGCGCTGAGTTCGCCGAGGGAAATAAAGTGCCGTCGCCTGGCCAAGGCGCTTTTGCTCAAGGCCTGGAAGCGCTTGATCCCGCGAAAGACCCGTGCACGTGATGAGCCGGACGATACATTGACGATCGCGGGCGTCTTGTTTTCGCGGCTGACAACGTTGCCGAGCTTGTTCCCCGGCGTTGAGTTTCCGCACGTTTCAGAATTGTTGCTGCGGGCAATGCCGTTGAAGCAGATACCGAGCACGTTCCTCGCTGCATTCGTCAATTTACGACGGTTGGAGGTGACCGGTTGCAAGATCGAGCGGGTGCCTTTGCACAAGGCATTCGATACGAAGTTGAACGTACTCGACCTTTCCAATAACAAGATTGACCTGGACGGCATTCAGTCCACCTGGGTGTCTCGCTGCAGGTCGCTGGTCTATTTGAATATGTCCAACAACCCGTTGGGGCGGGCGCCTGACATTCGATCCTTACCAATGCTCAATACACTGTTGCTCAACAACGCCAACCTGGCGTCCATACCTACAGGGATTGTGCTGCATGCCAGGATCTCCAACTTCGATATACGAGGCAACGCCCGCATCAGTATCCCCAGTACGGTCGTTCATTCGCAGTTGTGGGCGCAGGGCAGGGTCCGTATTGACGATGCTCTATACGCACCTGAGCCGAGGGACTGGCAGGAGCCGAGGTGGAGTGAAGTGCCGATGCGCTTGCGTTGGCAAGACCGTGTCGATCCGACGGTCAGAGACAGCATGGCGTTGGCCTGGGTCGAGCTGGAGCAGTACCCCGAGGCGCATGAGTTCTTCACGTTGGTGGCGAGGGTGGCCAGGTCGATAGGCTTCTCCAACGAAGACCACGCCACTGATTTGGCCAACCGCTTGTACACCCTGATGGTGGATTTGATGGATGATCCGGCGTTGAGGACGCACTTGTTTGCATTGGCCGTGAACGCACACTGCGAAGACAATGCCATTACCTGCTTCAGCAATTTGGAGATAAACCGGACGGTATGGGCCGCGGAGCGCGATGGTGTCGCGGAGGAAGCGCTGGTGGGCCTGCTGGGAAGACTATGGCGGCTGGACCAGGTAGACGAAGCTGCCCGCGAGCATGCATTGAACATGAGAGGCGACGGGCGCGAGGCGGTGGAGGCCTTGCTGTATTTTCGGATCGGGCTCAATGACGCGTTGGATCTGGGCCTCAACCGGTTGACCATTCGCCACCCTTTTTTCGCCGAGGCAGATGAGGAAACCCTCGACGCGATACGGGACAGGATCACGTCGGAGCAGACCGAAAGCATCCTGGTCGAGGCCCTGCTGCAGCGCAGCGTATGGGTGAGCCACCTGGAAAAGACCTACGGTCATAGGTTTGAAGTGCCCCAGGCACTCCAGGATGAATACAGCACGCTTTGCGACGCGGGGGACGATGAAGGCGCGGCGCAGCTGTGGGGAGTGATCCAGGCCGTGAAACCGGGCATGTTGCGTACGCTCACCAGCGAGGCACTGAGAAAGTACGGGGCGAGCTGGAAGGTGCCGATCATTTACGACCTGGCGATCTGAGTTCGCCCGTCAGCGGGTTACCTTGCGTCGGCTCGGCCTGACCTTGCCGTTGGCCGCTTTGGTGGCTTCACCCGCCGCCTTGGCCTTGGGGCTACTTTTGCGCTTCTTTTTCCACGGCGCGCCTTTGCCCGAAGCGGGCACGGGCGGGCCGCTGATGGTCAGACGCATGCCGCTGCAGCGCTGCACCAGCTTGCCCATCCACGCCGATTGCCGGGCGACGAACTCTTCCAGACTCATTTCGCCGCTCTGCACCATGTCCAGCGCCTGTTCCCAGATGGCCGTGGTGCCAGGGTCGGCGATGGCCCGGGGCACGGCCTCGATCAGGCTGAAGGCCGCCGGGGTGGCGGCCAGGGCCTTGCCGTTCTTGACCAGATAGCCCCGATCGAGCAGGCCCTGAATGATGCTGGCGCGGGTGGCTTCGGTACCGATGCCAGTGGTTTCCTTGAGCTTCTGCTTGAGCAGCGGGTCGTCGACCAGCTTGGCGACGTTCTTCATGGCCTTGATCAGGTCGCCCTCGGTGAAGGGCTTGGGCGGCTGGGTCCATAAGTCCTTGAGTTGCAGACCCTGCACGGCGCAGTCCTGGCCTTCGCGCAGCGGTGGCAATACTTGAGCGGGCGGCGCCTCGCGCCCTTTGGTTGGGGTCAGCGCCTCGGGCAGGGCGCGGCGCCAGCCTGGCTCGACGATCTGCTTGCCCACCGCACGCAGGGCGTGGCCGGCGCAGTCGAACTCGGCCTGGGTGCGGTCGTACTCGTGGTTGGGCAGGAACTGCGCCAGGTAGCGAGCACGGATGAGCGTGTACACCGCCTTGTACTTGGGCGGCAGGCGCGAGGGGTCGCTGGCGGCGGCGGTGGGGATGATGCCGTGGTGGGCGCTGACTTTGGCGTCGTTCCAGGCACGCGAGCGGCGTTGCGGTTCCAGGTGCGGCTGCAGCGGCGCCAGGCTGGCGTCGGCGCGTTGCAGGGCCGCCAGGATCGCCGGCGCCTCGGCATGCTGGCTGAGTGGCAGGTAGCCGCAGTCGCTGCGCGGGTAGGTGATCAGTTTGTGGGTTTCGTACAAGGCCTGCGCGATGTCCAGGGTTTCCTGGGCGCCGAGGCCGAGCTTCTTCGAGCACACTTCCTGCAGGGTGCCCAGGTCGAAGGGCAGGGGGGCGGCTTCGCGTACGCGCTCGGTGGCGACCTGGGTCACCTGGGCGCTGCCAGCGGCGCCGATGGCGGCAGCGGCCTGCTGGGCCAGGGCCTGGTTCAGGCAACGGCCCTGGTCGTCGCAGGCGTCTTCGGGCGCGCGCCACTGGGCATTGAAGACGCTGCCAGCGCTTTCCAGCTGCACCTCGATGGCCCAGTAGGGCACGGGCACGAAGTCGGCGATGCTACGGTCGCGGTCCACCACCAGGCGCAAGGTCGGTGTTTGCACCCGGCCTACGGGCAATACGCCCTGGTAGCCGGACTGACGGCCGAGCAGGGTGAACAGGCGGCTCAAGTTCATGCCGATCAGCCAGTCGGCACGGGAGCGGCCCAGGGCCGAATGGTACAGGCTGTAGGTTTGCTGTCCCGGCAGCAGGCGGGCCAGTGCCTTGCGGATCGAGGCGTCGTCCAGGGCCGAAAGCCACAGGCGCTGGACAGGCCCTCGGTAACGGCAATGCTCCACCAGCTCGCGGGCGATCATTTCGCCTTCGCGGTCGGCGTCGGTGGCGATCACCAATTCCCGGGCTTCGCCGAGCAGCCGCTTGACCGCCTTGAACTGGCTGGCGGTCTTGGGCTTGACCAGCATCTTCCATTTCTCGGGGATGATCGGCAGGTCGGCCAGGTTCCAGCGCTTGTAGCGTTCGTCGTAGCTGTCGGGCGGGGCGGTTTCGAGCAGGTGGCCGATGCACCAGGTCACGCAGACGTCGGGGCCCTGCCAGCAGCCGTCGGCCTTGCGGTTGGCGCCGAGGACCTTGGCGATGTCTTTTGCCTGGGAGGGTTTTTCGCAAAGATACAGGCGCATGGCCGGGATTGCTTCATCGAGAAATGATGAGCACTAGAATGCGCAAGCCAGGGCGTGTAGGCAAGCTTTATCTGGATGGATATACAGTTTTTCGGGTGACGCAGACCTATAGGAGCGGCCTCGTGCCGCGAAAGGGCCGCAAAGCGGCCCCGGTGCGCCAAGGTAGCTGGGGCTGCGTGCTACCCGCTCGCGGCACGAGGCCGCTCCTACAGGGGTGTGGCGTCAGGCCAGTTCGCGCGAGTCGCGGACCATGTCCACGTGCGGGATGCCGGCCTCGAGGAATTCCTCGCTGACGACGCGGAATCCCAGGCGCTCGTAGAACGGTGTGGCATGTACCTGGGCGCTGAGCATCTGCTGCTTGAGGTCGCGGTTCTGCGCCTCGACGATCACCGCGCGCACCAGCATGTCGCCGACCTTCAGCCCACGCCAGTCCTTGAGCACCGAGATGCGGCCGATGGTGCCGTCGGGCAGCAGCCGGGCGGTGCCGATCGGGTAGTCGCCTTCCAGGGCCAGGAAGTGTAGGGCGTCCTGGTCCTCGGCGTCGAACTCCAGCTCCGGCGGAATGTGCTGCTCGGCAACGAACACCGCTTCGCGGATGCGGCGGATATCGGCGTTGTCTTTGTGCCAGTCGGCGAGGCGAACGCTGATCTTATTCATTGGCAAATCCCAGGCTTCCTTGTTTGACCAGTTGGCAAAGCAGTGTCAGGCCTTCTTCGTCTTCGAGCCACTGTACAAGGTTTTCGATGTGCAGGGCGTCGGCGGCGCACACCAGCTTCAACAGCTCGCGCAGGTGGCCCGAGAGCAGGCGGCTCTGGCCGCTGGCGAACAGCAGCAAGTTGTCGTCGACTTCCGACCAGGCCAGGCGCGCGCTGGGGTTGCGGATCAGGATGGCGCCCTGTTCCAGGCTGTCGATCAGGTCGTCTTCGCTCAGCTCCTCGCCCGACACCAGCTCCGGATAACGCGGCTCGGTCATGAACTGGCCGAACCAGGTCAGCAGCAGGCGCTCGTCACCCATGTGCTCGGCCAACAGTGCCTTGAGGCGGTCCAGGGCGTCATGCTGGATCTGGTGGGGGTCGCTGGCCGGCTGGGCGTCGGCGTCGCTGTAGCGCTCTTCCTCGGGCAGGAACTGGCTGAGGAAGTCGGTGAAGTGGGTCAGTACCTCGGCGGCGCTCGGGGCGCGGAAGCCTACCGAGTAGGTCAGGCAGTCGTCCTCGGCCACGCCATAGTGGGCCAGGCGTGGCGGCAGGTAGAGCATGTCGCCTGGCTCCAGGGTCCACTCGTCGCTCTGTTCGAAGTCGGCCAGGATACGTAGGTCGGCGTGCTCGATCAACGGGCTGTCGCTGTCGCACATCTGGCCGACCTTCCAGTTGCGCTTGCCGTGGCCCTGGAGCAGGAACACGTCGTAGTTGTCGAAATGCGGGCCGACGCTGCCGCCGGGCGCGGCGAAGCTGACCATCACGTCGTCGATGCGCCAGCTGGGCAGGAAGCGGAAGTGCTCCAGCAGTTCGGCCACTTCCGGCACGAACTGGTCCACGGCCTGGACCAGCAAGGTCCAGTCACGCGCCGGCAGGTCGGCGAAGCTGTCCTCGGCGAACGGGCCGCGGCGCAGTTCCCAGGGGCGCTCGCCGTGCTCGAGCACCAGGCGCGACTCGACTTCCTCTTCCAGGGCCAGGCCGGCCAGCTCGTCGGGGTCGAGGGGGCTTTCGAAGTCCGGGAAGGCCTGGCGCACCAGCAGGGGCTTCTTCTGCCAATAGTCACGCAGGAATTCACGGGCTGTCAGACCACCAAGCAGCTGCAGTGGAGTATCAGGATTCATGTTCAACCTATTGAAAAAACTTAGTTTTTATCCGGGAATAAAAACGCCCGGCCAAGCCGGGCGTTGAACGCGAGGGTCAGCTTAGATGCGCTTGGCCTGGGCTGCCGCGTTACCGATGTAGGTCGCCGGGGTGAGCAGCTTGAGCTCGGCCTTGGCTTCGGCCGGCATGTCCAGGCCGTCGATGAAGGTCAGCAGCGCTTCAGGGGTAATGCCCTTGCCACGGGTCAGCTCCTTGAGCTTCTCGTAGGGGTTCTCGATGTTGAAGCGGCGCATGACGGTCTGGATCGGCTCGGCGAGCACTTCCCAGCAGGCGTCCAGGTCGGCGGCGATGCGCTGGGTGTTGATTTCCAGCTTGCCGATACCCTTGAGGCTGGCTTCGTAGGCGATGACGCTGTGGGCGAAGCCCACGCCCAGGTTGCGCAGCACGGTGGAGTCGGTCAGGTCGCGCTGCCAGCGGGAAATCGGCAGCTTGCTGGCCAGGTGCTGGAACAGCGCGTTGGCGATACCCAGGTTGCCTTCGGAGTTCTCGAAGTCGATCGGGTTGACCTTGTGCGGCATGGTCGAGGAGCCGATTTCGCCGGCGACGGTCTTCTGCTTGAAGTAGCCCAGGGAGATGTAGCCCCACACGTCGCGGTCGAAGTCGATCAGGATGGTGTTGAAGCGGGCGATGGCGTCGAACAGCTCGGCAATGTAGTCATGCGGCTCGATCTGGGTGGTGTAGGGGTTGAACACCAGGCCCAGCTCGTCTTCGATGAAGGCGCGGGCGTTGGCTTCCCAGTCGACCTGCGAATAGGCCGACAGGTGGGCGTTGTAGTTGCCCACGGCGCCGTTGATCTTGCCCAGCAGCGGCACGGCGGCGACCTGGGCGATCTGGCGCTCCAGGCGGTACACCACGTTGGCCAGTTCCTTGCCCAGGGTGGTCGGCGAAGCCGGCTGACCGTGGGTGCGCGACAGCATCGGCACGTCGGCGTACTGGTGGGCCAGGGCGCGGATGGCGTCGGCGATCTGGCGCATCAGCGGCAGCAGCACTTCGTCACGGCCGGCGCGCAGCATCAGGGCGTGGGACAGGTTGTTGATGTCCTCGCTGGTGCAGGCGAAGTGGATGAACTCGCTGACCTTGGCCAGTTCCGGCAGGGTCGCGGCCTGCTCCTTGAGCAGGTACTCGATGGCCTTGACGTCATGGTTGGTGGTGCGCTCGATTTCCTTGACGCGCTCGGCATGCTCGAGCTTGAAATCGGTGGCCAGGCTGTCCAGCAGGGCGTTGGCTTCGGCGGAGAACGCCGGCACTTCGCCGATCTGCGGGTGGGCGGCCAGGCGTTGGAGCCAGCGCACCTCGACCAGGGCGCGGAAACGGATCAGGCCGAATTCGCTGAAGATGGGGCGCAGGGCCTGGGTTTTGCCGGCGTAGCGGCCGTCTACAGGGGAAACCGCAGTGAGCGAGGAGAGCTGCATGGGGTGTTCTCGGACAGTCAGGCTTTTGGAAGGGCGCATATCATACATGAAAAATGCGCCCGAGTCGGGTGGCTGACCAAAGGTCAGGCCATATATCAGGTGCGGCATTGTGTATTGCCTGTTCCGGCTCTATCGCCGGCAAGCCGGCTCCCACAGGATTTGCACTGTGCCCAAGGCCGATGCAGTACCTGTGGGAGCTGGCTTGCCGGCGATAGGGCCGGAACTGTCAAACCCCTGTCAGGAGGGGCTGCGCATCATGTCGTACAGTTGGTTGAGCAACTTGCGCCGGCTGAACACCAGCTGCCAGCGGTGCCCGCCCAGTTGGCGCCACAGGCGCGCGGCGCGGATGCCAGCCAGCAGCAGGGCGCGGATCTTCGAGGCGTTACCGGCCTGCTGCAGGAAGCGCATGTCGCCGTGCACCTGGATCCGCTGGCGCAGAGTGCTCAGGGTGTCCTGGTACAAGGCTCCACTGGAAGCGATGACATTATCGTGAACCAGGCCGAAGTGGTCGGCCTGGGCCTGGATCTGCGGCAGGCGCTTGCCGATGGTGTCGAGCATGTCGTCGCGCTTGGCCAGCTGGCGCTCCAGGCCCAGCATCGACAGGGCATAGCGCAGAGGCTCGCGTTGCAGGCTGCTGGGGTCGCGCTCCAGGGCACCGACCAGTGCACGGTAGCCGTCACGCAGGTTCAGGTCGTCGCCGCCGAACACCTCCAGGGTGTCCCTGGGGTCGCGGACCAGCAGGCTGCCGAGCATGCAGCCGATGTTGGCCTCGCTGGCCTGGCCGGTGCGGGCGATGCGGTCGACCAGCACCGCGGCCTGGAACACGCCGCCCAAGGCGATCAGTTGCTCCTGGATGTTGTTCATTGGCGCGGGCTCCAGGGCTCGGCAGCCTCGATGACGCCGCCGCCCAGGCACACCTCGCCATCGTAGAACACCACCGACTGGCCTGGCGTGACGGCGCGCTGCGGCTCGTCGAACACCGCGCGGTAGCCGCTCTCGGTGCGTTCCAGGGTGCATGCCTGGTCGCCCTGGCGGTAGCGCACCTTGGCGGTGAGCCGACGCGGGTTGACCAGGTCGATCGGGTTGACCCAGAAGATATCCGAGGCCAGCAGGGCGCGGGAGAACAACCAGGGGTGTTCATTGCCCTGGCCGACCACCAGCACGTTGCGGGTAAGGTCCTTGTGCAGCACGTACCACGGCTCGTCGCCGGCGTCCTTCAGGCCGCCGATGCCCAAGCCCTGGCGCTGGCCGATGGTGTGGTACATCAAGCCGTGGTGGCGGCCGATCACTTCGCCGTCAGTGGTCTCGATGTCGCCGGGCTGGGCGGGCAGGTACTGCTTGAGGAAGTCGCTGAAGCGGCGTTCGCCGATGAAGCAGATGCCGGTGGAGTCCTTTTTCTTGGCCGTGGCCAGGCCGTGTTTCTCGGCGATGGCGCGCACCTCGGGCTTTTCCAGTTCGCCCACCGGGAACAGGGTGCGGGCAATTTCCTTGCCGCCGACGGCATGCAGGAAGTAGCTCTGGTCCTTGTTCGGGTCCAGGCCCTTGAGCAGCTCGGTGAGCTCGCCGGTGTCGCGACGGCGCACGTAGTGGCCGGTGGCGATCAGGTCGGCGCCCAGGGACAGGGCGTAGTCGAGGAACGCCTTGAACTTGATCTCGCGGTTGCAGAGGATGTCCGGGTTCGGCGTACGGCCTGCCTTGTATTCTTCCAGGAAGTGTTCGAACACGTTGTCCCAGTATTCGGCGGCGAAGTTGGCGGTGTGCAGCTTGATGCCGATGCGGTCGCACACGGCCTGGGCGTCGGCCAGGTCTTCACGGGCGGTGCAGTATTCGGTGCCGTCGTCTTCTTCCCAGTTCTTCATGAACAGACCTTCCACCTGGTAGCCCTGCTCCATGAGCAGAAGGGCGGAGACGGAAGAGTCCACGCCGCCGGACATGCCGACGATGACGCGGGTCTTGGCGGGGTCTTTGAGTGCTGGGCTGGTCATGGCTACCGGTGTGTATCTGGGGGAAAAATTCCGATTCTATCAGGCCGGGGGCTTCGCGTCAGTCGCGTAGCAGTGTGAGGCTGTGCAGCGGGCCGGCGAGGTAGTCGTCCAGGCAGCGTGGCACCAGCTCGCTGCGCCAGCGTATAGGGTCGGCCAGCAGCGCTTCACGGGTCAGCCAGACAGCGCGCACGATGTCGCTGTCCAGGGCGCGGCCTTCGTGGTGGCGCACGGGGCGGGCGGCGAAGCAGATGCGCTGGTAGGTCACGCCGTTGCTGGGGGCGGTATAGAGGTAGATGCCGACCACGCCGGTGAGCTCGACCTCCCAGGCGGTTTCCTCCAGGGTTTCGCGCAGGGCGGCCTGGGGCAGGGTCTCGTTGGGCTCCAGGTGGCCGGCGGGTTGGTTGAACACGTGCTGGCCGGCCTTGAACTCTTCTACGAAGAGGAACTTGCCCTCGTGTTCGACGATGGTGGCGACGGTGATGTGGGGTTGCCAGGTCATTGATATGTCCCTTTGGATTGCTGGGGCCGCTTTGCGGCCCATCGCCGGCAAGTCAGCTCCCACAGGTACTGCGCAAACATAGAGCCTGATGCAGTACCTGTGCAGGCTTGTCGGCGATGGGCTGCATAGCAGCCCTTGTTCCCAGAAAGCACAAACCCCGGTGCGTGGCCGGGGTTTGTGCTGTTACTTCAAGCGAACCTTACAGGGCGGCGATGGCGCTGTTCAGGGTCTGGCTTGGGCGCATCACCTTGGCGGTCAGCTCGGCATCCGGGGCGTAGTAGCCACCGATGTCGGCCGGCTTGCCCTGGACGGCGGCCAGTTCGGCGACGATGGTCGCTTCGTTCTCGGCCAGGGTCTTGGCCAGAGGGGCGAAGCGTGCCTGCAGGGCAGCGTCGTCGTTCTGGGCGGCCAGTGCCTCGGCCCAGTACAGGGTCAAGTAGAAGTGGCTGCCGCGGTTGTCGATACCGCCGACCTTGCGCGAAGGCGACTTGTTGGTATCGAGGAACTTGCCGGTGGCCTGGTCCAGGGTGTTGGCCAGGACCTTGGCGCGCGGGTTGTCGTAGGTGTTGCCCAGGTGCTCCAGGGAGGCGGCCAGGGCCAGGAATTCACCCAGCGAGTCCCAACGCAGGAAGTTCTCTTCGACCAGCTGCTGCACGTGCTTAGGTGCCGAACCGCCGGCACCGGTTTCGAACAGGCCACCGCCGTTCATCAGCGGGACGATCGACAGCATCTTGGCGCTGGTGCCCAGCTCCATGATCGGGAACAGGTCGGTCAGGTAGTCGCGCAGTACGTTGCCGGTCACCGAGATGGTGTCCTTGCCTTCGCGGATACGGGCCAGGGAGAACTTGATGGCATCGACCGGAGCCAGGATGCGAATGTCCAGGCCGCTGGTGTCGTGGTCCTTCAGGTACTTCTGCACCTTCTCGATCATCACGCCGTCGTGGGCGCGGGCAGGGTCGAGCCAGAACACCGCCGGGGTGTTGCTCAGGCGGGCACGGTTGACGGCCAGCTTGACCCAGTCCTGGATCGGCGCGTCCTTGGTCTGGCACATGCGGAAGATGTCGCCGGCCTCGACGCTCTGTTCCAGCAGCACCTGGCCCTTGCCATCGACCACGCGTACGACGCCGTCGGCCTTGATCTGGAAGGTCTTGTCGTGGGAGCCGTACTCTTCGGCTTTCTGCGCCATCAGGCCGACGTTCGGCACGCTGCCCATGGTGGTCGGGTCGAAGGCACCGTTGGCCTTGCAGTCTTCGATCACGGCCTGGTAGATGCCGGCGTAGCAGCGATCAGGAATGATGGCCTTGGCATCTTGCAGTTCACCGGCGGTGTTCCACATCTTGCCCGAGTCGCGGATCATCGCAGGCATCGAGGCGTCGACGATGACGTCGCTTGGTACATGCAGGTTGGTGATGCCTTTGTCGGAGTTGACCATGGCCAGCGCCGGGCGAACGGCGTACAGGGCCTGGATGTCGGCTTCGATCTCGGCCTGCTTGTCGGCTGGCAGGTCCTTGATGCGGGCGTACAGGTCGCCGATGCCGTTGTTGGCATTGAAGCCCACTTCGGCCAGTGCAGCGGCGTGCTTGGCCAGCACGTCGTTGTAGAACTCTTCGACGATGACGCCGAACATGATCGGGTCGGAAACCTTCATCATGGTGGCTTTAAGGTGTACCGACAGCAGCACGCCGGAGGCCTTGGCATCGGCGATCTGCTCGGCGATGAAGGCTTTCAGGGCCTTGCGGCTCATGACGGCACAGTCGATGACTTCGGCGGCCTTGACGGCGGTCTTTTCCTTCAGGACGGTGGTGGAACCGTCCTTGGCGACCAGCTCGATGCGCAGGCTGTCATCGCCTTCGATCAGCGCAGCTTTCTCGCTGCCATAGAAGTCGCCCTGGGTCATGTGGGCAACGTGCGACTTGGAGTCGGCGGCCCAGGCGCCCATCTTGTGCGGGTGCTTGCGGGCGTAGTTCTTGACCGACAGCGGGGCGCGGCGGTCGGAGTTGCCTTCGCGCAGTACCGGGTTCACCGCAGAGCCCTTGATGCGGTCGTAGCGGGCGCGCGACTCTTTTTCTTCCGCGGTGGCCGGCTCGTCGGCGTAGTCCGGGATGTTGAAGCCCTTGGCTTGCAGTTCCTTGATCGCGGCCTTGAGCTGCGGTACCGAGGCGCTGATGTTCGGCAGCTTGATGATGTTGGCTTCAGGGGTGGTAGCCAGCTGGCCCAGTTCCGCCAGGTGATCGCCTACTTGCTTCTCTGCGCCCAGTTGCTCCGGGAAGGCGGCGAGGATACGGCCAGCCAGGGAGATGTCGCGGGTTTCGACGGCGATGTCAGCCGAAGCGGTGAAGGCTTCGATGATCGGCAGCAGCGAGTAGGTGGCGAGGGCGGGGGCTTCGTCGGTGAAGGTATAGATGATCTTGGAACGGGTGGGCATGCGGGTTAACTCTCTGTGTGCTGAGCGTGCTCGAGTCTCGTGGTGCGCAGGGTAGGCGCATCGCTCTGGCAGTGCCATGAGCGGAAAGTCGAGAGGCTGCGAGCGGTGATGGTGGATGCATCAGTCGAGCGTCAAGTGCTGGGCTGCGGTAACAGCACAGGCTTAGTGGCCAGGCTTGGTATCCATTCATGGCCAAGGGCGGTCCGCATTTTGCCTAGGGATCGCCCCGATGACCCTTCGGTCGCGGCGCAGTATACCAAACCATTCGGGCGATTCAGCAAGGCCAAGTGATATCGGCCCATTTATAAGACCAAAGACGTATCCGCAATGTGGTCGGTTGTCGCATCCCTTGCAGGTCGGCGGATGTGGTTTAGGCTCATTGGATCGCAGGATGTCCAATCACACCTGGAAAAAGCGGAGTAGTGCAGCATGGGATACCAGAAAATCAAGGTTCCGGCGGACGGTGCCAAGATCACCGTCAATGCAGACCATTCGCTCAACGTTCCCGACAACCCCATCATCCCGTACATCGAGGGCGACGGTATCGGTGTCGATGTTTCGCCGGTGATGATCAAGGTGGTGGATGCCGCCGTGCAGAAGGCCTACGGTGGCAAGCGCAAGATCGCCTGGATGGAAGTGTATGCCGGCGAGAAGGCCACCCAGGTATACGACCAGGACACCTGGCTGCCCCAGGAAACGCTCGATGCGGTGCGCGACTACGTCGTGTCGATCAAGGGCCCACTGACCACGCCAGTCGGTGGCGGCATCCGCTCGCTGAACGTGGCCTTGCGCCAGCAGCTGGACCTGTACGTCTGCCTGCGCCCGGTGCTGTGGTTCCAGGGCGTGCCGAGCCCGGTCAAGAAGCCGGGCGATGTCGACATGGTGATCTTCCGCGAGAACTCCGAGGACATCTATGCCGGCATCGAATGGAAGGCCGGTTCCCCGGAGGCGAACAAGGTGATCAAGTTCCTCAAGGAGGAAATGGGTGTCACCAAGATCCGTTTCGACCAGGACTGCGGCATCGGCGTCAAGCCAGTCTCCCGGGAAGGCACCAAGCGCCTGGTTCGCAAGGCCCTGCAGTATGTGGTGGACAACGACCGCGAGTCGCTGACCCTGGTGCACAAGGGCAACATCATGAAGTTCACCGAAGGGGCCTTCAAGGACTGGGGCTACGAGGTGGCCCGGGACGAGTTCGGCGCCGAGCTGCTCGACGGCGGCCCATGGATGAAGTTCAAGAACCCCAAGAGCGGCCGTGAGGTGATCGTCAAGGACGCGATTGCCGACGCCATGCTCCAGCAGATCCTGCTGCGCCCAGCCGAATACGATGTGATCGCGACCCTCAACCTCAACGGCGACTACCTCTCCGATGCCCTGGCGGCCGAGGTCGGCGGCATCGGCATCGCCCCGGGTGCCAACCTCTCCGACACCGTGGCCATGTTCGAGGCTACCCATGGCACCGCGCCCAAGTATGCCGGGCAGGACAAGGTCAACCCGGGTTCGGTGATCCTCTCGGCAGAGATGATGCTGCGCCACATGGGCTGGACCGAGGCGGCCGACCTGATCATCAAGGGGACCAATGGCGCGATCGCCGCCAAGACCGTCACGTATGACTTCGAGCGCTTGATGGAAGGGGCCACGCTGGTCAGCAGCTCCGGCTTCGGCGACGAAATGATCAAGCACATGTGAGGCCAATGAAAACCGGCCAGCCCTTGCGGGGCTGGCCGGCTGCCGATGTGCCTGCAGAAGGTGGGGCGGGTCAGGCCTGTACGGTGTCGCCTGCCGGCTGGGCCTCGACCTTGGCCTGGGTGGCGCCAGTGTTGGCGATGTTCACGGCGTGCAGCCCTTTGGGACCCTGGACGATGTCGAAGGTCACGGACTGGCCAGCTTTGAGCGTCTTGTAGCCGTCCATCTGGATATGCGAATAGTGGGCGAACAGGTCTTCGCTTTTACCCTCCTCGTTGACGAAACCATAGCCCTTGGCATTGTTGAACCACTTGACTTTACCGCTCGCCATCCTCATGTCCCTCTGCAAAGGACTCCATCACTGGAGTATCATCCGGTCATCCGCATACGAACCATGCGAAAAAATCTGGTTGACTGCGCGGATCTTTATCGACCACGGTGGGTTCTTATTGGTTGTAACACCGTTTTGCCGATAGTCAAGGTCAGACGGCGCCCGCGCCGGAAGCGGCCTGCGCGGTCAACCCACTACCTTAACCTGTCGATATGATGAAATTCTTTCCATGCAACCACTCAGCCAGATTCGACTAACATTCAATCAGGATCGCCCGCAATCGAACGAGGACGACGGCTCCGGTCTGGCGGTACAGGAAGCCAAGCCGATCCTGCAGGCGCCACCGATGTACAAGGTGGTTTTGTTCAACGATGACTACACGCCAATGGATTTCGTCGTCGAAGTGCTCGAGACGTTCTTCAATCTGAACCGCGAGCTGGCGACCAAGATCATGCTGACCGTCCATACCGAAGGGCGGGCAGTGTGCGGATTGTTTACCCGTGACATCGCCGAGACAAAGGCCATGCAGGTCAACCAATACGCCAGGGAAAGCCAGCATCCGCTACTCTGTGAAATCGAGAAGGACGGTTAATCGCCGACCACTTGGGTATGAGGTGAAGCTATGTTAAACCGCGAGCTCGAAGTCACCCTCAATCTGGCCTTCAAGGAGGCTCGTTCGAAGCGTCATGAGTTCATGACCGTCGAACACCTGCTGCTTGCACTCCTTGACAACGAGGCCGCCGCGACCGTTCTTCGCGCCTGTGGTGCCAATCTCGACAAGCTCAAGCACGACCTGCAAGAGTTCATCGATTCCACCACACCGCTGATTCCCGTTCATGACGAGGACCGCGAAACCCAGCCGACCCTGGGCTTCCAGCGCGTCCTGCAGCGTGCCGTGTTCCATGTGCAGAGCTCCGGCAAGCGCGAAGTCACCGGCGCCAACGTGCTGGTGGCGATCTTCAGTGAACAGGAAAGCCAGGCCGTGTTCCTGCTCAAGCAGCAGAGCGTGGCGCGCATCGACGTGGTCAACTACATCGCCCATGGCATCTCCAAGGTGCCGGGCCACGGTTCGCACAGCGAAAGCGACCAGGACATGCAGGACGAGGAAGGTGGCGAAGCCGCGTCCTCGAGCAACCCCCTGGACGCCTATGCCAGCAACCTGAACGAACTGGCCCGCCTGGGCCGCATCGACCCACTGGTGGGTCGCGAACAGGAAGTCGAGCGGGTCGCCCAGATCCTCGCCCGCCGGCGCAAGAACAACCCGCTGCTGGTCGGTGAGGCTGGCGTGGGCAAGACCGCCATCGCCGAAGGCCTGGCCAAGCGTATCGTCGACGGCCAGGTGCCTGACCTGCTGGCCCAGAGCGTCGTCTACTCCCTCGACCTCGGCGCCTTGCTGGCCGGTACCAAGTACCGCGGCGACTTCGAGAAGCGCTTCAAGGCGCTGCTCGGCGAGCTGCGCAAGCGTCCGCAGGCGATCCTGTTCATCGACGAGATCCACACCATCATCGGTGCCGGTGCGGCATCGGGCGGGGTGATGGATGCGTCCAACCTGCTCAAGCCGCTGCTGTCCTCCGGGGATATTCGCTGCATCGGTTCGACCACGTTCCAGGAGTTTCGCGGTATCTTCGAGAAGGATCGGGCCCTGGCGCGGCGTTTCCAGAAGGTCGACGTCACCGAGCCGTCGGTGGAAGACACCGTGGGCATCCTGCGTGGCCTGAAGGGCCGCTTCGAGACCCACCACAACATCGAGTACAGCGACGAGGCCCTGCGCGCCGCCGCCGAACTGGCTGCGCGCTACATCAATGACCGGCACATGCCGGACAAGGCCATCGACGTGATCGACGAGGCCGGCGCCTACCAGCGCCTGCAGCCGGAGGCCAACAGGGTCAAGCGCATCGACGTGTCGCAGGTCGAGGACATCGTCGCCAAGATCGCGCGGATCCCGCCCAAGCATGTCACCAGTTCCGACAAGGAGCTGCTGCGTAACCTCGAGCGTGATCTCAAGCTCACCGTGTTCGGCCAGGATGCCGCCATCGACTCGCTGGCGACCGCGATCAAGCTCTCCCGTGCCGGGCTCAAGGCGCCGGACAAGCCGGTCGGTTCGTTCCTGTTCGCCGGCCCCACCGGCGTGGGCAAGACCGAGGCCGCACGCCAGTTGGCCAAGGCCCTGGGCGTCGAGCTGGTGCGCTTCGACATGTCCGAGTACATGGAGCGGCATACCGTGTCGCGCCTGATCGGTGCACCGCCAGGCTATGTCGGGTTCGACCAGGGTGGCCTGTTGACCGAGGCGATCACCAAGCAACCGCACTGCGTGCTGCTGCTCGACGAAATCGAGAAGGCCCACCCGGAAGTCTTCAACCTGCTGCTGCAGGTGATGGACCACGGGACCTTGACCGACAACAACGGGCGCAAGGCGGACTTCCGCAACGTGATTCTGATCATGACCACCAACGCCGGCGCCGAAACCGCCGCGCGGGCCTCGATCGGCTTCACCCAGCAGGACCACACTTCCGATGCCATGGAAGTGATCCGCAAGAGCTTCACGCCCGAGTTCCGCAACCGTCTGGACACCATCATCCAGTTCGGCCGCCTGAGTCACGAAACCATCAAGAGCATCGTCGACAAGTTCCTCATCGAACTGCAGGCGCAGCTCGAGGACAAGCGTGTGCTGCTGGAAGTCAGCGATGACGCCCGCGGGTGGCTGGCCGCCTCCGGCTACGACGTGCAGATGGGTGCACGGCCCATGGCGCGGCTCATCCAGGACAAGATCAAGCGGCCGTTGGCCGAGGAGATCCTGTTCGGCGAGCTGTCCGAGCATGGCGGGGTGGTGCACGTTGACCTGCGTGATGGCGAGCTGGTGTTCGACTTCGAGACCACGGCCGAGGTTGCGTGACAGCAGGGCCGCGTTGCGGCCATCGCGAGCTTTGCTCGCTCCTACGGGATGCATAACCCCGTAGGAGCAAGCGCAGCTCGCGATGGCTGCAAAGCAGCCCTCTATATCTGACAGGCATGAAAAAGCCCGGCACATGGCCGGGCTTTTTCATGGCTGGAGCTTAGCGCGCACGGTAGGTGATGCGGCCCTTGCTCAGGTCGTACGGCGTCAGTTCGACGCGGACCTTGTCGCCAGTGAGAATGCGGATGTAGTTCTTGCGCATCTTCCCAGAGATGTGCGCGGTTACGACGTGCCCGTTTTCCAACTCCACGCGGAACATGGTGTTGGGCAGGGTGTCGACGACAGTACCTTCCATTTCGAAGCTGTCTTCTTTCGACATGCAGTAAAGCCCTCGGTATCCAGTGATGGCCCGACGCACAACTGCACCGGGCAAAAAAAGTGGCGTGGATTATGCCCGAAAACTGTGTTTCAAGCCAATGCTTTCAATTGAGGGTAACCCACCGCTGGTTGATCAGCAGTTCGATAGGCCGGTACTGGGTCTTGTAGTTCATTTTCTTGCAGTTCTTGATCCAGTAACCCAGGTAGACCGCTTCCAGGTCCTGGCGCAGGGCTTCGGTGATCTGCCAGAGGATGGCGTAGCGCCCCAGGCTGCGGCGTTCTTCTTCCGGTTCGTAGAAGGTGTAGACCGCCGACAGGCCGTTGGGCAGCAGGTCGCACACGGCCACGGCCATCAGCCGGCCTTCGAGGCGGAATTCATAGAACCAGCAGAACGGCAGGTCGCGTACCAGGAAGGTGGAAAACTGGTCACGGCTCGGCGGGTACATGTCGCCATCGGCGTGGCGTTGCTCGATGTAGCGCCGGTAGAGGTCGAAATATTCTTCGCGAAAGGCCGGGCGGGCAGCGGTGACGGTCAGGTCGGCGTTGCGCTTGAGGATGCGCCGTTGCTGGCGGTTGGGAATGAAGCGCGCCGCCGGGATGCGGGCAGGCACGCAAGCATTGCAATGCTGGCAATGGGGGCGGTACAGGTGGTCGCCACTGCGGCGGAAACCCATTTCCGAAAGGTCGGCATACACATGCACGTCCATCGGTTGGCTGGGGTCCAGGAACAGCGTAGTCGCCTGCTCGTCCGGCAGGTAACTGCAGGCGTGGGGCTGAGTGGCATAGAACTTCAACCGCGCCAGCTCTGTCATGATCGACCCCTCGGCAAGACTTTGATTTAAGTGTAAGCCAGCTGGCAGAACTCGCCTAGCGAGCCCAGGTGGCCGTGTTGGGCTGGTCGAGGTGGCGCGCCAGGTGCTCGGCGAAGCTGGCCCGGCTGATGGCGCGGGCGCCAAGGCTGTGCAGGTGGTTGGTCGGCATCTGGCAGTCGATCAGTACGAAGCCGGCGGCCTTCAGGTGCTCGACCAAGGCGACGAAGCCCACTTTGGAGGCATTGTCGGCGCGGCTGAACATCGATTCGCCGAAGAACAGCCGACCCATGGCCAGGCCATACAGGCCGCCGACCAGTTCACCGTTCTGGCGCACCTCCACCGAGTGGGCGATGCCGCGCCGGTGCAGCTCGCAATAGGCCGCTTGCATGCTGTCGGTGATCCAGGTGCCGTCGGCGTAGTCGCGCGGGGCGGCGCAGGCAGCGATGACCGCAGCGAAGTCGGTATCGAAACTGACCTGGTAATGGCCCTGGCGGATGAACTTGGCCAGCGAGCGGGATACATGCAATTCGTCGGGGAACAACACGGTGCGAGGGTCGGGTGACCACCAGAGGATCGGCTGGCCGTCCTGGTACCAGGGGAAGCAGCCATGGCGATAGGCCTGCACCAGGCGCTCCGGGGTCAGGTCGCCGCCCGCGGCGAGCAGGCCGTTGGGGTCGTGCAGGGCCTTGTCCAGGGGCGGGAAGGTCAGGGAATCGCGGGTCAGCCAGGTGAGCATGGTCTTTCGGTGGTGGGGGAGGGGAGAGGGCAGCATGGCGTGCAGGGTCGAGGAGGTCAATCTCTGGCCTTGTGCCGGCCTGGCGTCGTAGGAGCCGGATTGCCGGCGATGGCGGTGGGCCAGACCGCTGTGCGGGGCGATTTCATGCACATGCATGCCGCCACCGGCACCATCCGGCGTATTTGCTGTCACACCTGTGCAAAAACACAGCATAAGCCTTTGTCACGAAAGTAAATGCGTGCTCAAATTGCACCCATAGGGAATCCGCCCCGTTCATGCCCGTGGCGCGCTGCCATGGCGACTGGCGGGCAGTAATGTTAAAAGTAGTGGTTCATTGACCGGACACACTACTGGACGCGCAGCAAGCGCAGGAATAGACGCGTTTTGAAGAAATCCACCGCAACCCCGACCCCCTTGCCCGTGCCCCTGTGGCGCCAGCAGCTGCATTACCGCCTCAAGGAAGGCGCGTTGATCGCTGTCGGTGCCCTGTGCCTGTACCTGTGGATGGCACTGCTGACCTACGACACGGCAGACCCGGGCTTCAGCCACACCAGCAACGTCGACCAGGTGCAGAACGCCGCCGGCCGTGCCGGTGCCTATTTCGCCGATATCCTGTTCATGGTGTTGGGCTACTTCGCCTACATCTTCCCGTTGCTGCTGGCGATCAAGACCTGGCAGATCTTCCGTGAGCGCCATCAGCCCTGGGAGTGGAGCGGCTGGCTGTTCTCCTGGCGGCTCATCGGCCTGGTGTTCCTGGTGCTGTCGGGCGCGGCCCTGGCGCATATCCATTTCCACCCGCCGGCGAGCATGCCGTTCTCCGCGGGCGGCGCCCTGGGCGAGAGCCTGGGCGAGCTGGCGCGCAACCTGCTGAACGTGCAGGGCAGCACCTTGATGTTCATCGCCCTGTTCCTGTTCGGCCTGACGGTGTTCACCGACCTGTCGTGGTTCAAGGTGATGGACATCACCGGCAAGATCACCCTCGATCTGTTCGAGCTGGTGCAGGGCGCGGCCAACCGCTGGTGGGAGGCCCGCAACGAGCGCAAGCGCCTGGTGGCGCAGTTGCGCGAGGTGGACGAGCAGGTCGACGAAGTGGTGGCGCCGGTGGTGCCGGACAAACGCGAACAGGCCAAGGCCCGCGAGCGCATCATCGAACGCGACGAGGCCCTGACCAAGCATGTGGCCCAGCGCGAACAGCAGCCGGCCCCGGTGATCATGCCGGCCCCGGTCAAGGCGCCGGAGCCGAGCAAGCGGGTGATGAAGGAAAAACAGGCGCCGTTGTTCGTCGACAGCGCCGTCGAGGGCACCCTGCCATCGATCTCCATCCTCGACCCGGCCGAGCAGAAGAAGATCGAATACTCGCCAGAGTCCCTGGCCGGTGTCGGCCACCTGCTGGAAATCAAACTCAAGGAATTCGGCGTCGAAGTATCGGTGGACTCGATCCACCCGGGCCCGGTGATCACCCGCTACGAGATCCAGCCGGCTGCCGGCGTCAAGGTCAGCCGTATCGCCAACCTGGCCAAGGACCTGGCGCGTTCGCTGGCCGTGACCAGCGTGCGCGTGGTCGAGGTCATCCCCGGCAAGACCACCGTGGGTATCGAGATCCCCAACGAGAACCGGCAGATGGTGCGCTTCTCCGAGGTGCTCTCTACGCCGCAGTACGACGAGCAGAAGTCGCCGGTCACCCTGGCCCTGGGCCACGACATCGGCGGCAAGCCGGTGATCACCGATCTGGCCAAGATGCCGCACTTGCTGGTGGCTGGTACCACCGGCTCCGGTAAGTCGGTGGGCGTGAACGCGATGATCCTGTCGATCCTGTTCAAGTCCAGCCCGGAAGACGCGCGGCTGATCATGATCGACCCGAAGATGCTCGAACTGTCGATCTACGAGGGCATCCCGCACCTGCTGTGCCCGGTGGTCACCGACATGAAGGACGCTGCCAACGCCCTGCGCTGGAGCGTGGCCGAGATGGAGCGGCGCTACAAGCTGATGGCGGCCATGGGTGTACGTAACCTGGCCGGCTTCAACCGCAAGATCAAGGACGCCCAGGAGGCCGGTGAGATCATCCACGACCCGCTGTATCGCCGCGAGAGCATGGACGACGAGCCGCCGGCACTGAAGACGCTGCCGACCATCGTGGTGATCGTCGACGAATTCGCCGACATGATGATGATCGTCGGCAAGAAGGTGGAAGAGCTGATCGCCCGTATCGCCCAGAAGGCCCGCGCCGCCGGTATCCACCTGATCCTCGCCACCCAGCGCCCCTCGGTGGACGTGATCACCGGCCTGATCAAGGCCAACATCCCGACGCGTATGGCGTTCCAGGTGTCGAGCAAGATTGACTCGCGGACCATCATCGATCAGGGCGGTGCCGAACAGTTGCTTGGCCACGGGGACATGCTCTACATGCCGCCGGGCACCAGCCTGCCGATCCGCGTGCATGGCGCATTCGTCTCCGACGACGAGGTCCATCGCGTGGTCGAGGCATGGAAGATGCGCGGTGCGCCGGACTACAACGACGACATCCTCAACGGCGTCGAGGAGGCCGGCAGCGGCTTCGAAGGCGGCGGCGGTGGTGGTGGCGACGGCGACGACCCGGAAGCCGACGCCCTGTACGACGAAGCGGTGCAGTTCGTGCTGGAAAGCCGCCGGGCGTCGATTTCCGCGGTGCAGCGCAAGCTCAAGATCGGCTACAACCGTGCCGCGCGAATGATCGAGGCGATGGAGATGGCCGGCGTGGTCACCCCCATGAACAGCAACGGCTCGCGGGAAGTGATTGCCCCGGGTGGCCCGCGCGATTGATGATCACCTTGCCGGGTGCCAATGGCGGTGCCCGGCCTACCCACTGTTCGACGAGGATTCCCATGCGCGCGATTCGCATGCTGTTGGTTTCTGCCCTGGCCCTGGGCGCGGTGTCGGCCCATGCCGACGAGAAGGATGTGGCGCGCCTGACCCAGTTGCTGGAAAAGTCCCAGACCCTTTCCGCCCGTTTCTCCCAGCTGACCCTGGACGCCAGCGGCACCAGCTTGCAGGAGACCAGTGGGCAGATGTCGGTCAAGCGCCCAGGCCTGTTCTACTGGCACACCGATGCGCCCCAGGAGCAGGTGGTGGTGTCCGATGGTCAGAAAGTCACCCTGTGGGACCCGGATCTGGAGCAGGCCACGGTCAAGAAGCTCGACGTACGCCTGAACCAGACCCCGGCGCTGCTGCTGTCCGGCGATGTGTCGAAGATCAGCCAGAGCTTCGACATCACCTCCAAGGAGCAGGGCGAAGTCATGGACTTCACCTTGAAGCCCAAGACCAAGGACACGCTGTTCGACTCGCTGCGCGTGTCGTTCCGCCGCGGGCTGATCAATGACATGCAACTGGTCGACAGCGTGGGCCAGCGTACCAATATCCTGTTCAACGGGGTCAAGGCCAACGAGCCGATCCCGGCGAGCACGTTCCAGTTCAAGATCCCGGAAGGCGCTGACGTCATCCAGGAATAACGAGAGCCATCATGGACCTGTTTCGAAGCGAACCCGTCGCCCAGCCCCTGGCCGCCCGGCTGCGTCCGTCCAACCTGGACGAGTACGTCGGCCAGGAGCACCTGCTGGCGCGCGGCAAGCCGCTGCGCGAGGCGCTGGAGCAGGGTGCGCTGCATTCGATGATCTTCTGGGGGCCACCCGGGGTCGGCAAAACCACCCTGGCGCGGCTTCTGGCGCAGTTCTGCGACGCACACTTCGAAACGGTGTCGGCGGTGCTTGCGGGGGTCAAGGAGATCCGCCAGGCCGTCGAGGTGGCCAAGCAGCAGGCCGGCCAGTACGGCCGCCGGACCATCCTGTTCGTCGACGAAGTACACCGCTTCAACAAGTCCCAGCAGGATGCCTTCCTGCCCTATGTCGAAGACGGCACGCTGATCTTCATCGGCGCCACCACCGAGAACCCGTCTTTCGAGCTGAACAACGCCTTGCTCTCGCGGGCGCGGGTGTATGTGCTCAAGAGCCTGGATGAAGCGGCCCTGCGTAAACTGGTCAACCGCGCCCTGACCGAAGAGCGTGGCCTTGGCGCGCGCCAGCTGCGGGTGGGCGACGAAGCCTTCCAGATGCTCATGGCCGCCGCCGACGGCGATGGCCGGCGCATGCTCAACCTGCTGGAGAACGCCTCGGACCTGGCCGACGATGGCGAGGAGATCGGCGTCGAGCTGCTGCAAAGCCTGCTGGGCGACAGCCGCCGACGCTTCGACAAGGGTGGCGAGGCCTTCTACGATCAGATTTCTGCGTTGCACAAGTCGGTGCGGGGCTCCAACCCTGATGCGGCCCTGTATTGGTATGCGCGCATGCTCGACGGTGGCTGCGACCCGCTGTACATCGCCCGCCGCGTGGTGCGCATGGCCAGCGAGGACATCGGCAATGCCGACCCTCGTGCCCTGAGCCTGTGTCTTTCGGCCTGGGACGTTCAGGAACGCCTGGGCAGCCCAGAAGGCGAACTGGCGGTGGCCCAGGCCATCACCTACATCGCCTGCGCGCCGAAGAGCAATGCGGTGTACATGGGCTTCAAGGCGGCCATGCGCGAGGCGGCCGAGCACGGCTCGCTGGAGGTGCCGCTGCACCTGCGCAATGCGCCGACCAAACTGATGAAACAACTGGGCTATGGCGAAGAATACCGCTATGCCCACGACGAGCCGGACGCCTACGCCGCAGGCGAGGACTACTTCCCCGAGCAGCTCGAGCCGCGCCAGTACTACCAGCCAGTGCCGCGAGGCTTGGAGTTGAAGATCGGCGAGAAACTGCGCCACCTGGCCGACCTCGACCGCAGCAGCCCCCGCCAGCGGAGAAAACCATGATTGCCCTGGTCGCCGCGGTCAGTGCCGGCGGTATAGCCGGCACCTTGCTGCGCTTCGCCACGGCCAATTGGGTCTCTGCCCACTGGCCACGCCACTTCTATCTCGGTACGCTGGCGGTCAACTTGGTCGGCTGCCTGCTGATCGGCCTGCTCTACGGCGTGTTCCTGCACAAGCCGCTGGCACCGGTCGAGTTGCGCGCGGGCCTGATCGTCGGCTTTCTGGGTGGCCTGACGACGTTTTCCTCTTTTTCGCTGGATACCGTGCGCCTGATGGAAAGCGGGCAAGTACCGCTGGCCCTGGGTTATAGCGCGATCAGCGTAGTGGGCGGGCTGTTGGCCACTTGGGCCGGCCTGTCCTTGACCAAATTCTGAACCAACACACAACGAGAGAACGATATGCTCGATTCCAAACTGTTACGCGGCCAACTTCAGGAAGTGGCGGATCGCCTGGCCTCCCGTGGCTTCAGCCTGGATGTCGCGCGCATCGAATCACTGGAAGAGCGCCGCAAGGCGGTGCAGACTCGCACCGAGCAACTGCAGGCCGAGCGTAACGCCCGTTCCAAGTCCATCGGCCAGGCCAAGGCCAAGGGCGAGGACATCGCCCCGCTGATGGCCGACGTCGAGCGCATGGCCAACGAGCTGGCGGCCGGCAAGACCGAGTTGGACGGCATCCAGGCCGAACTGGACGCGATCCTGCTGACCATCCCCAACCTGCCGGACGCCAGCGTGCCGGTCGGTGCCAGCGAAGACGACAACGTCGAAGTACGTCGCTGGGGCACCCCGAAGGTCTTCGATTTCGAGATCAAGGACCACGTCGCCCTGGGCGAGATCAGCGGTGGCCTGGACTTCGAAGCTGCCGCCAAGCTGTCCGGCGCCCGCTTCGCCGTGCTGCGCGGCCCGATCGCCCGCCTGCACCGCGCCCTGGCGCAGTTCATGATCAACCTGCACACCGGTGAGCACGGCTACGAAGAGGCCTACACCCCATACATGGTGCAGGCGCCAGCCCTGCAAGGCACCGGCCAGCTGCCGAAGTTCGAGGAAGACCTGTTCAAGATCAGCCGCGAAGGCGAGGCCGACTTCTACCTGATCCCGACCGCCGAGGTATCGCTGACCAACCTGGTGGCCGACCAGATCCTCGACGCCAAGCAACTGCCGATCAAGTACGTCGCCCACACCCCGTGCTTCCGCAGCGAGGCCGGTGCCTCGGGCCGTGATACCCGCGGCATGATCCGCCAGCACCAGTTCGACAAGGTCGAGATGGTGCAGGTAGTCGAGCCGTCCAAGTCCATGGAAGCCCTGGAAGGCCTGACCGCCAACGCCGAGCGTGTGCTCCAGCTGCTGGAGCTGCCGTACCGCGTGCTGGCGCTGTGCACTGGCGACATGGGCTTCGGCGCGGTCAAGACCTACGACCTGGAAGTCTGGGTGCCGAGCCAGGACAAGTACCGTGAGATCAGTTCCTGCTCCAACTGCGGCGACTTCCAGGCTCGCCGCATGCAGGCCCGCTGGCGCAACCCGGAAACCGGCAAGCCGGAGCTGGTGCACACTCTGAACGGTTCCGGCCTGGCCGTGGGCCGTACCCTGGTAGCGGTGTTGGAGAACTACCAGCAGGCCGACGGCTCGATCCGTGTGCCGGATGTACTCAAGCCCTACATGGGCGGTGTTGAGGTCATCCGCTAAATGGACTACCTGCCGCTGTTCCACAAGCTGCAGGGCGGCCGGGTACTGGTCGTCGGCGGTGGCGAGATCGCCTTGCGCAAGGCGCGTCTGCTAGCCGATGCCGGCGCCGCGCTGCGGGTGGTCGCGCCGGATGTCGACGGCCAGCTGGCCGCGCTGGCCCGCGAGGGCGGCGGTGACGTCCTGGTGCGTGGTTACCAGGCCGGTGACCTGGACGGTTGCCGTCTGGTGATCGCAGCCACCGACGACTCCGGGCTCAATGCCCAGGTCTCGGCCGATGCCCAGGCGCGTAGCCTGCCGGTGAACGTGGTGGATGCGCCCGCCCTGTGCACGGTGATCTTCCCGGCCATCGTCGACCGCTCGCCCCTGGTGGTGGCGGTGTCCAGCGGCGGCGACGCACCGGTGCTGGCGCGCTTGATTCGTGCGCGGCTGGAGGCCTGGATTCCAGCCGCCTATGGCGAGCTGGCCGGGCTGGCGGCGCGGTTTCGCGACAAGGTCAAGGCGCTGTATCCGGACGTCAACCAGCGTCGCGGCTTCTGGGAGGATGTATTCCAGGGGCCGATCGCCGAACGCCAGCTGGCCGGGCAGGCCAGCGAGGCCGAGCGCCTGTTGCAGGCCAAGGTCGATGGTGCAGCGGTGCAGCAAGGGGGCGAGGTGTACCTGGTCGGTGCCGGTCCGGGCGATCCGGACCTGCTGACCTTCCGTGCCCTGCGGCTGATGCAGCAGGCCGACGTGGTGCTGTACGACCGCCTGGTGGCGCCTGCCATCATCGAGATGTGCCGGCGCGACGCCGAGCGGATCTACGTGGGCAAGCGCCGCGCCGACCATGCGGTGCCCCAGGAGCAGATCAACCGCCTGCTGGTGGACCTGGCGCGCCAGGGCAAGCGCGTGCTGCGGCTAAAGGGCGGTGACCCGTTCATCTTCGGCCGCGGTGGCGAGGAGATCGAGGAGTTGGCTGAAGAGGGCATCCCGTTCCAGGTGGTGCCGGGTATCACCGCGGCCAGTGGTTGCTCTGCCTATGGCGGCATTCCATTGACCCATCGGGACTATGCCCAGTCGGTGCGTTTCATCACCGGCCACCTCAAGGACGGCACCAGCAACCTGCCCTGGCAGGACCTGGTGGCGCCGGCCCAGACCCTGGTGTTCTACATGGGGTTGGTGGGGTTGCCGACCATCTGTGCCGAGCTGATCCGCCATGGCCGCGCGGCCAGTACGCCGGCGGCGCTGGTGCAGCAAGGGACTACCCGTCATCAGCGGGTGTTCACCGGAACCCTGGCTGATCTACCCGAGCTGGTGGCACGGCATGAAGTGCATGCGCCGACCCTGATCATCGTCGGGGAAGTGGTGCAGTTGCGCGACAAGCTGGCGTGGTTCGAAGGGGCGCAGCAGGACGGTTGAATGAAAAGGGGGCTGCAGAGCAGCCCCCGCTGGTTCAACCCTGCCAGATCCCTTTCCCCGCTAGCCGCTCCCGATCATGGGGCTGGTTGAAGTCCTGCAGTGGCCCCTTGGGCACGATCCCATTCGGGTTGATGGTCTTGTGGCTCATGTAATAGTGCTTCTGGATATGCTCCATGTTCACCGTGCCTGCCACGCCCGGCCACTGGTACAGCTCGCGCAGCCAGTTGGACAGGTTCGGGTAGGCGGTCAGGCGACGCAGGTTGCACTTGAAATGGCCGTGGTACACCGCATCGAAGCGCACCAGGGTGGTGAACAGGCGTACATCGGCCTCGGTCAGGTAGTCACCGGCCAGGTAGCGCTGGCGGCCTAGCAATTCCTCCAAGTGGTCCAGCTCGGCGAACACCTCGTCGAAGGCCGCCTCGTAGGCATCCTGGGTGGTGGCGAAGCCTGCGCGGTATACGCCATTGTTCACTGCCGGATAGATGCGTTCGTTCAGTGCATCGATGGTCGCCCGCAGCGGCTCGGGGTAGAGGTCCAGGCGGTTGCCAGTCAATTCGTCGAAGGCGCTGTTGAAGATGCGGATGATTTCGGCTGACTCGTTGTTGACGATGCGCTTTTCCTGCTTGTCCCACAGCACGGGTACGGTCACGCGCCCGGTGTAGTGCGGGTCGTCCTGGGTGTAGCGCTGATGCAGGTACTGCAGGGCGTCCAGGTGGTCGCCGGTAGAGCCTTGCTGCTGGTCGAAGGTCCAGCCATGCTCGCCCATCAGCCAGCTCACCACCGAGACGTCGATCAGCGGCTCGAGGCCCTTGAGGGCACGAAAGATCAGGGTGCGGTGGGCCCAGGGACAGGCCAGCGACACGTACAGGTGATAGCGTCCGGCTTCGGCGGCCGGCAATGGGTTGCGGCGTTGGCTGGTCTCGCGCTGGAACGCGCCGTCCTTGCTGTTCTGGTACCACTGGTCGTGCCAGCGGCCGTCGATCAAAAGGCCCATGGTGAGCTCCTCGGCACAAAGTCGTTTGTCGTTGGAGCTCAGTCTAGGCAAAAGCGTTCGAATAAATAGCGCAAAGACCGCACTATTTAGATCGATTCATTCGATGTGTTTGCGGTTCACCCAATAACTGCGTGCAGTCTCGAACGCCTGTTCCCGGGGGTGGCCAAGCCCGCGCAGGGCCAGGGCCATGGTGGCCACCACGGCCAGTTCGCCATAGCTGTCGTCGGCCTCGCCGCGCCATACCGCGAGCAGGTGCTCCGGTTGCAGGCTGGCCGGCTTGACGTGGCGTTGTGCGCTCAATGCCGGCCATTCTTCATCCCAGGCATCGCCGGCAGTGGTGCCGTAGAGGTGGCTGATGACATCGGGGTTGACCTCGATCTCGCCGCCGTCCCCCTTGATCACCACGGCATGGTCGCCCAGCAGGCGGCTGGCTTCGCGGTGCACGGCCTGATAGCCGGGGTGGAAGATGCTTTGCAGGCCGCAGCGAGCGCCCAGGGGGTTGAGCACGCGGGCCAGGGAGTGGATGGGCGAGCGCAGGCCGAGGGTGTTGCGCAGGTCGATCATCCGTTGCAGCTGGGGCGCCCAGTCCTGCAGGGGCGCGAAGGCCAGGCTACGCGTGTCCAGGGCTTTGGCCACCGAGGGCCAATCACGGCACAGGGGGATATCCAGCAGGCCCAGTAGCTGCTCGCTGTACAGGCGCCCGGCGGTATGCGCGCCGCCGCCATGCATGAGGATGCGTGTGCCGTTGGCGGCCAGGCACTTGGCTGCCAGCAGGTACCACGGCAGGTGGCGCTTCTTGCCGGCGTAGGTGGGCCAGTCCAGGTCCACGGCGATGCCGGGCGCCTGCAACTGCGCACGTAGGGCTTCGGTGAAACCGGCCAGCTCCTCGGCGCTTTCTTCCTTGTGCCGCAGCAGCATCAGGAAGGCGCCCAGTTGGGTGTCCTCGACCCTGCCTTCGAGCAGCAAGGTCATGGCTGCACGGGCTTCTTCGCGAGTCAGGCCGCGGGCGCCGCGCTTGCCTTTGCCGAGGATGCGCACGAATTCGGCGAAGGGGTGTTCGGCCGGGGTTTGCAGGGTCAGTGGGCGAGGGTCGGTCATATGCAATTGGTCGGCTTGGGCAGGCCCGCGAGCTTCGCGGCCAGTTTGGCGGGAGTGCCGTTGAACAGGCGGTTCAGGTGCGGGCTGTTGCCCTTTTCCGGGCCCAGCTTGAGCGCGGTGTACTTGATCAGCGGGCGCGTTGCCGGCGAGAGCTGGTATTGGGCGTAGAACTGGCGCAGCAGTTCAAGGACTTCCCAGTGATCGCTGGTCAACGGAATGCCTTCGCGCGCTGCCAGGGCTTCTGCGACGGGGTGGGACCAGTCTTGCAGATCGACCAGAAAGCCGTCCTTGTCCAGGGCGATCTGCCGATCGCCGATAGTCAGCGTACTCATAGCCAGCTGTTGACCTTATCGTGATGCAGGGAAAGCTCGACGAACGCGGGATAGTCCACCGTTTGGGCCAGCGTGCTGTCGATGGCCCGCGCCTGCAGGTCTTCGGCAAGGGCGAATAGGCGGCCCTGCAGGCCGGCGGCCTGGAGTTTGCGCAGCGGCTCGCTGCCTGGGCGCAGGGCATAGACCGCATCGCCGCACAGCAGCAGGGCGTCGTCGGCGCCCAGCAGGCGCAGGCAGCTGTTCAGGCGGTTGTCGCCGAAGGGCGAGTGGTTGATTACATGCAAGGTCGTCATCAGAGCGTCACCACCTGGTCGAAACGGGCAATCAAGGCGACCAGGGCTGCGTCGTCGAGCACCTGTACCGGCAGCTCCAGGGCATCGCCGGCCAGGCCGCGTTCGGCCAGGCTGTGGCCACAGGCGAACAGCTCATCGACGCCGAACATCGGCAGCGCCTGGAGGTTCGCCGCCAGGTTCTTCTGTTGCAAGGTTGCAGGCTGCTGGCCAGGGGCGAGCTGGAACACACCGTCGTCGAGGAACAGCATGCCCAGCGGTAGGTCGAAGGCGCCACCGGCCAGCGCGATGTCCAATGCCTCGCGGGCGGACGGGCCGTTCCAGGGCGCCTGGCGGCTGATGATCAACAGGGACTTGGCCATTTCAGTCGCCTCCGAAGCAGACCAGGCGGTCGGCGGTTTGCGCAGCTTCATGCAACTGGCCCAAGCCGGACAGTTCCCATGGCTTGGGCAGGTTCACCGCCGGGCGTTGGTAGCGGTTGGCTTCGGCTTCGTCGAGCACCCCACGGCGCAGGGCCGCGGCGATGCATACCACGGCGTCGAGCTGGTGGGCCTCGATGAAGGCACGCCACTGGGCGGCGATGTCCTGTTCGTCCTGGGGCGCAACCACGTTGGCCGAGGCGCTGTGCGCCCCGTCCTGATAGAAAAACAACCGGGCAATCTCATGCCCGCCTGCCAGCGCTGCCTCGGCAAAGCGCAGGGCGCGGCGCGAGGAGGGCGCATGGGCCGGTGAAAAGACCGCGATAGCGAATTTCATGGACAACTCGTGCAAAGGAATGCGGCCATGATAAAGCAAAAAGCCCGCGCAGGCAGGCGCGGGCTTTGTCGGCTGGCCAGGCGCCTATCAGGCGTTTTCCTTGCTCTCCGGCAAGAACCAGTTCAGCACCAGGGCGCAGATGCCGCCAGTGGCCACGCCCGACTCCAGCACATTGCGCAGGGCCGATGGCATGTGCGCCAGGAACTCCGGCACCTGGGCCACGCCCAGGCCCAGGGCCAGGGACACAGAGATGATCAGCAGCGCACGGCGGTCCAGGCGGGTGCTGGCCAGGATATTGATTCCCGACGCGGCGACCGCGCCGAACATCACCATGGCCGCGCCACCGAGCACCGGCTCCGGCACCGCCTGGATCACCCCGGCGACACTCGGAAACAGGCCCAGCAGCACCAGCATGACGGCGATCCATACGCCGATGTGGCGGCTGGCGATACCGGTGAGCTGGATGACGCCGTTGTTCTGGGCAAAGATCGAGCTGGGGAAGGTATTGAACACACCGGCCAGCAGCGAGTTGGCGCCATTGACCAGTACGCCGCCCTTGATGCGTTGCATCCACAGCGGCCCTTCGACCGGCTGGCGCGAGACCTTGCTGGTGGCGGTGACGTCGCCGATGGCTTCCAGGGAGGTGACCAGGTAGATCACCAACATCGGAATGAACAGCGCCCAGGAGAAGCTCAGGCCGAAGTGCAGGGGCATCGGTACCTGGAACAGCGCCGCCTCGTGCATGCCGGTGAAATCCAGACGGCCCAGGTAACCGGCCAGGGCATAGCCCACGGCCAGGGCGATGACGATGGCACAGCTGCGCATCCACACCACCGGGATACGGTTGAGCACCACGATGATCGCTAGCACCACGCCCGACAGTAGCAGGTTTTCGCCGTTGGCGAAGGTACCATTGCCCATGGCGGTGAAGCCGCCGCCCATGCTGATCAGGCCGACCTTGATCAACGTCAGGCCGATCATCAGCACGACGATCCCGGTCACCAGCGGCGTGATCAGGCGTTTGACGAAGGGCAGGATGCGCGACACACCCATTTCCACGAAGGATCCGGCGATCACCACGCCGAAGATCGCCGCCATCACGCCTTCCACCGGCGTGCCTTGTTTGACCATCAGCGCGCCACCTGCGATCAGGGGGCCGACGAAGTTGAAGCTGGTGCCCTGCACGATCAGCAGCCCGGCCCCGAACGGCCCGAAGCGCTTGCACTGGACAAAGGTAGCGATACCGGAAATCACCAGCGACATGGACACGATCAGGTTGGTATCGCGCGGCGATACGCCCAGCGCCTGGCAAATCAGCAGGCCCGGGGTGACGATCGGGACGATGATCGCCAGCAGGTGCTGCAGCGCAGCCAACAGGCCGATCAACGGCCGCGGCTTGTCCTCGAGGCCGAGGACCAGTTCATTGACAGGCGCCGCCGCGCCCGGCCCGTGTTCGATGGAACTCATGGGAAAGCTGCCCCGGAAGAAAAAAGGAGCGCATTCTACGGGGCGAGGCGGGTTTGGGGTAGTGGGAAATGCCTGAGCGTTGCGCCTCGGGCCGCCAGCCCTTTGGGCTGCACTGTCACGCAAAGAACAAACGGCCAGCGCTGCTCCCCTGTAGGCGCGGGCTTGCTCCGCGATCAAGGGCTAAGCCCTTGCCAGGCGACGGTGATATCGAGCCCGGCCTAATCGCGGTTGCAAGCCCGCTCCCATAGGGGTTGTAAAATCAAATCGTTATGCGTTGTTCTATGAGGGCAGGCTTGTCCCACGATGGGCACGCATCACCCATAAAAAAGCCCGCCGAAGCGGGCTTTTTCTGCATCAACCTCGATCAGTCATCGCGCCCCATGAGGCCAAACAGCTGCAGAAGGCTGACGAACAGGTTGTAGATCGATACATACAGGCTGATAGTCGCCATGATGTAGTTGCGCTCGCCACCGTGGATGATCGCGCTGGTCTGGAACAGGATGCACACCGACGAGAACAGCACGAAACCGGCGCTGATCGCCAATTGCAGGCCGCTGATCTGGAAGAAGAAGCTGGCCACCACGGCACCCAGCAGGACGAAGAAGCCGGCAGTGATGAAGCCGCTGAGGAAGCTCATGTCCTTGCGGGTGATCAGCACGTACGCCGACAGGCCACCGAACACCAGGGCGGTCATGGCGAAGGCCGAGCTGACCACTTCGGCGCCACCGCTCATGCCCAGGTAGCGGTTGAGGATAGGGCCGAGGATGAAGCCCATGAAGCCGGTGAGGGCGAAGGTGGACACCAGGCCCCAGACCGAGTCACGCAGCTTGGCGGTGAGGAAGAACAGACCATAGAAGCCGATCAGCACCACGAACACGTTCGGGTAGCCGACGCGCATTTGCTGGGCCACGAAGGCCATGACACCGCTGAAGGCGAGGGTAAGCGCCAGCAGGCTGTAGGTGTTGCGCAGGACACGGCTGACCTCCTGCTGCTCGGCCTGCTGGCCGTGTTGTACGGCATAATCCTGTTCGCGCATGGCGACACTCCTTGATGAAACCTGTGGGTTTGAAACGTGTGGTTGCAATGAGGATATCAGAGCTGCCGCAACCCGCGACACAGAGAGTTTGACAGCTTGTTTCATTACGGTATGATTGCCGCCGCAAAGCAAGCTGGAAGCGTGGCCGAGTGGTTTAAGGCAACGGTCTTGAAAACCGTCGATGGGCAACTATCCTAGAGTTCGAATCTCTACGCTTCCGCCATATTCAAAGCCCTGATTTATCAGGGCTTTTTGCGTTTTTGAGGCATAGAAAATCTAACCATACGAATGGGCTTGGTAATGGTTTGATTTGTCAGCGCTGGCAATACTTCTGCTATTTGGTGGGTTTCGCCAAGGCTCCAACTCGGCGATATACCCGCTCGGTGATGTCGCCCTTGGTGTGGCCCAGCAGAAGACTTGCGTGGTCGACGTCGGTGATTTCCGAAGCCGCTTTTGGGCGGATGTCGCGGAACTGGAACTGGCTGATTCTGCCTGCCAGCACCTGGTCGCCGGCAGCGACTGCTTCTTTTACCGCCTCCTCCCTGGCGTCATCCCAGCGATGGCGAAGCATCGGCGCCGTAACCCGTTTTCCGTTTTCGGTCAGGAGCAGGTACGGCGAGCTATGCGGCCTGTTCCGCTCCAGTATTTTCCTGATGAGCGCGCCCAGGCTGCTCTCCATGCCATCCACCTCGAGCATGATCCGCAGCTTCTTGTGGGTCTTCTTCTGTTTCACTCCAAGGGCATTGCCCTCGATGTCATCCCTTCTCATCACCAGCACGTCCGCCGGCCGCTGGCCTGTCAAATACGCCAAGTCCATGGCGTCCTTCAATTCGTCCACTGCTTTGGCATAAACCGCGTTCCAGATGGCATCGTTTGCGTAGAAGTCCCGCGGCAACTCCTTGTTCTTGCGAACACCCTGGCATGGGTTCTCGTTGGTCGTAAGGCCCCATTCCCGAGCGATGTTGAAGATGTGGGATAGGGTAGCGATCTCACGATTCGCCCGGACCGGGGCCGTTCTCGCATCGCGGTACTTCGCTACGTGGGCTGGAGTGATTCCGTCAATTGGCGCCTTTTCGAAGTAGTTGCGCAGCTGTCGTATCTCGGCCAGGTTGTCCTTCTGCGTGCGAGGCGCCTTTTTCGGGATGATGTCGCGTATGTACCGGTCAAAGATTGCTCCCATGATGACCAGGTCCTTTGGCTTTTCCTTCGCTTCTAACTCGGCCCACTTCAGTCTGGCCAGGTTCAAGTCGTTGCCTAGAGGTATCGGTTTGCCGGATTTGTCCAGGTAGAAGTAGCTGATCCATTCCTTGTGCGGATTCTTCTTGCTCTTGCTGGTGCGCTTGCGTCGGTACATGCCGGGCGGCAGATCCCTGTTCTCGGTCTTCCTTGGGCGCATTTCACCTCACCTTCGAAATATCTGGTGTCCACGCGGGGATAGTTGGAGGGGGCGGCGCCAATGGCACCACTTCGAGGGTCACGCCAAGCTTCATGCGGGCGTACTGGCGGCCCACCAGGGGCCGTCCGCCACGGCTCTCGACAAAGTGCCAGCCGCGTTCATTGAGCCAGCGGCGCTGCCAGCCCCTGGCCTTATAGCCGGTCAGGTCGGCCAGCTCTTCGTCCGAAAGGATCTCGGTTTCCATGGGATGGTCTCCACGCTGCCGGTGGCGGCAGGTTGGTTGTCAGGCGGTGCCTTCGGTGATGGAATGCTCGACGCTCATCGAGCGCGCGTCGGCAGCTCCCATGAACACCATGTTGATGGCGGTGCTCTGTAATACGCCCACGGCATCAGTGCCTTCGTCGTCTTCGCCGAGGACGGACAGCGCTTGGTGGCGGATCAGATCGATGCCCACGCCTTCAGGCACGTCGAAGCGGGTGATGACTGTGGAGGTCACGGTGATGATTGGCATGGCAATAGCTCTCCATGCCCGCGCATGTCGGCGGGCTTGAGTAGTTGGGGGATGGGTTAGAGTTCGGTGATAGGCGCGGGTATGGCCTTGGCCTTCCACTCTTGGTCGATCTTCCAGGCTATGCAGGGCGGCTCGGTCTTGCTCTTGTAGCCGCCAAGCCAGTAATAGCCGCTGTGCTTGGATGTTCCGCAGACGCTGCAGGTGTGCCAGCTACCGAAGCCTCGAGCAGAGAATGGCTGGTACTGGTGGTTGTTCATCGCGGCCCCCTGTAGATCAGGTAGGCCATGTAGGCGAGGGCAATCATGGCTTCCACCCCTTTCCGACGCGGTACACCATCATCATGTTGTGATGGAGCGGAACCTTGAGGACGTGGTCGAAGAACTCGCCCTTTCCAGAGATGAATCCGGTAGGCACCTTGGTACCTCCGGCGCCGAATTCACGCCAGCATTCTTCCCCGCCGTTCTTTTCCCAGTAGGCACGCTCTCGCTTTGGAATCTCATCGTAGGTTTTTTCGAACACGGAGATATCCGGGATATCGCAGATCCGGCGCCATGCGGGATTGCGCTTGCACCAGTCGGCGGCATGCTGAGAAGCTTGCTCGGTAGAGTAAAATTCCTTCGCCGGATGAACCGGGCACGGCCAGCGCAGTGAGCCGTCGCCGGATGGGCAGGTGCAGGTCTTCACTTCGATCAGGTCGCTCATGGCGCCATCTCCTTCACCCAGTCCGTGAACCCCTGCAAGATGGGCTGAACATTGTCGTTGTCTGCCCAGCCTGCGAATCCGATAAAGCCGTCGGTGTTGAAGGTGATGGCCTCTCGGTTGTCGAAGTAACTGGCTTTGCAGCGGATCTCGGCATAGCCATCACGAATGGTTGCGCGCTGCCGGCAGCGAAGGGCGCCTTTCATGAGGCCGCTGGCGATCATCCGCTCGTTGATCTTGGCTCGAAGGCTGCGCATGCTCTCTGGCGAAAGCACTCTGTAGGTCAGGCCGGACTTTGCGAAGAGTTCGCGCGCCTGATCTCGCGAAAGGGCTTCTGTGCTCACAGCTGATACCTCTCATCAATCCAGCGCCCAGGCGCCAGTGCGGGTGTAGGTTCGGGTTGTGTTTCATGCGGGGAGAGCTGGCGCTGGTTGCCGGCCACATCGGGAGCTTTCAGCATCCAGTCGGGTAGGCAGGAGATTCCTGCACCGCTGCTTCGGTCATAGGTCCAGCAGGTGACGGAACGTTTTGTCGTCGTGAATAACCTCGATATTGAGGGTCATCTGTTCAGCGCTGGCGCCGGTGGCCAGCAGCAGGAGGCAGAGGGCGAGGCGGGTCATGGCTGGATCCTCTGGAACTCGACGACCCAGACCCAAGGGTTGGCGCTCCATGAATCCATGCCGTTGAGCTTCACCCAGAGCCCACCGAACAGTTCCACAGGGGAGTAGCCGTTGCCATCCGGGTCAATATCACGCTCCGCGCTCATTACGCCCTCGGCCAGCGCTTGCTGCTCGCTGATGTCCTGCAGTCGCTCGACACGAACGTCGGTGATCTCCAGAAGGATGCGGCTAAGCCGGCGGGGCATATGAATCGATGGCCGGATCTTGCCCCGAGAGATCATGGCGCAGCCGGTTTGCCGGATAACGCCGTCCGCCGGATACAAGATTGGCTCCCCCAGGCTTAGTTCGCGTGGTGCGATCGAGTCGACCTGGGCGTCAGCAGCCCAGGCCTCGCGCACCCACAGACGGTCGCCGGGTCGGCCCAGCGGGCAAAGTTTCTTCGCGGCTTTCAGCTTCAATTCGCCTTCTACCGGCTCCAGGCATACCCGGAGAAGATGAGTCATCTTCACCGCCCGCCTGGTGACAGCCTTATCTCCTTCCAGGATGGCGCGGACCATCGGCCCGCTGAACAGGATTGGGCGTTCCTTTGCTTGAGACATAGCTTCGCCTCGCCGCCATATCGCGGCAGTGAATAGAGGGGGGAGGGGTTACAGCTGGGCGGAGTACATTTGTACTCCGGTCAGGCAGTCTGCTTCTGGTCGGCGTCCGGATTGAGGGAGAGACCTTTCACAGCCTCGCTGTAGATGAATTTGATCTGCTCCCACGGGATGGTGTAGCGCTGCGCGTAGTCGCCCTCACCATCGCAGATCACGCAGCCCTCTATAGGCTCGTCCAGTTCAAGGCATTCGGGGCACTCGCGCGTGACCTCCAGCTTGAACTCGCCCAGCAGCAGGGCTTTGGCGCCGTTCTCGGCGGTGAGCCGCCTTGGCATGAGGCAGTAACCCTCGGGGATCGATACAGCCGGCTCGCCTTGGTGCTGCTTGGCTCTCGAATTCCACAGCTCGACCGCCTTGTCGCGGCCTGGCTGATCCTCGCCTTCATTCTGCGCTACGCCCACTGGGCCACGGGCCAGGCAGGCCTCATGCGGACCGGTCAGGCCTTGGCAGATCACCACTGAAGCGTCGCTGTCTAGGCGCTCAATGAGTACGTCCTGCTGTCCGCAGAAGGGGCACGGCAGCAGCTCGCTGACCATCTCTGTGTTGCTGGGTCGGTTTTCTGTGGGCATGGGGATACCTCCGCGTCATGCGGCTTCAGCTTGTGATTTCGTGGTGCGCCAAGGGTCGTTGGCGCGGGCTAGGGCTGCCATCGGTGGAGGGCTGACGCTGTTGCCGCACATGTGCACCTGCTCGGTCTTGGTGAACGGCATGCCGTCCGCGCCCTTGTCGATGATGTAGCTGGCCGGGAATCCCTGGGCGCGGTAGAGCTCGTGCGGCTGGAGCATGCGCAGGCAGATGTCGACGATCACGTACGGGGTGCCCTTCACGAAGACGGTGACCAGGCCCAGTCGATCTTTGGTGGTGACAGTCGGCGCTGGCGCGTCTGCTGCGCTGGTGTTCTCGGTGCCGTAGTAGCTGATCAGGAATGCCGCGACGCGCAGGGCGCCTTCTTCTTGCTCTGGCGACAGCTTGTACTCGACCAGGGCGTGATGCTCGGCGCCGGCGGTCATTGTCGGCACCAGGTCATCTACGGGACGGCCCACGCAGTTGCGCCGGAGCGTGGCCAGGCTGGCCGTCACCAGGCGTTGCTGGCTGCCGGTGTTGGTGACTGTGGTCAGCGGCTCATCCGCGCCCTTGGCTGGCGTGGTGTTGAATCCGCCGTTGGCTTGCTCGATGAAAGCAGTGACCAGGGCTCGGTGGTTCTGTGTCATCAGCGTGCCCATGGGTTGATCGGCTGGCGCAGGCTTGCCGGCGTACACCGGCCCACCTTCCCCGACCATCACGGGGCTGGCCATCATCAGTTCCCCTCGGTTGGCGGCGGTAACCGTGGGCAGCGGTTCACCCGGGTTGTTAACCCGGTCAGTTCCCTGATGGGTTGCTGGCAGAATCACCGCGCTCGACAGCGCATGCTTCACGCCGCCGGCGACTACTGTGCCCAGCGGTTGATTCAGACCAGGCACGCGTGGCTGTTGACCGGTACGCTCCCCGTATCCGGTCTGAACCAAGGTAGGGCTGGCCATAGCAAAGGATCCGCCTCGCGGCCAAGATGTGACGGTGCGCAGAGGATCCTGCGCGGACTGGGCCAGCTCGCCCGACCAGTTCGCGATCGGCACGATGAAGGGCTGCGGATTGTCGAGCACGAACTTCTTCATGCCCTTGGCTACCCGACGCAGTGTGGCAGCTGCCAGTGGCTTCTTGCGGCCGAAGATGCTCTTGCTCGGCACGCCCCAGTCGATGCAGTCGGCGGCGGTGCGCCACTTCTGCTGACCCTTGGCTGGGTTTTTCGCGTGGGTCGGCTCTGGCCACACGATTGGCTGGCCATCGCAGCGTGCGATCATGAACAGGCGCTCACGGCTGGTTGGTGCGCCGAAGTCGCATGCCTTGATGATGCGCCATTCCACCTGGTAGCCCATGCCTTCGAGCAGTTGCACGAACCGGCGCCAGGTAATGCCGCGGCGTTTTGGGTCGGGCACCAGGAACTGCTGTTGCACCGGTACGCGTTCGCCGATGGCCGCCACGGTGCCGTCCAACTTCACTACCCGGCCGGTGGCCTTGTCGCGCTTGGCGATCAGTGGACCCCACTGCAGGATCTGCTTCACGTTCTCCAGGCTGATCACCCGGGGCTTCTTTTTGCCGGCCCACTTGAGGCCGATCCAAGATAGATTGCGGATCTCGCGTTTGCGCGGCTGCCCGCCCGCAGCCTGGCTGTGGTGGGTACAGTCCGGGCTCATGTGGAACCATCCCACGGCGCGGCCCTGGCATTCCTCGTCCGGATCACCCTCGAACACATCGGTGGTGAAGTGGCGCGCCGCAGGGTGGTTGGCGGTGTGCATGCTGATGGCCGCCGGGCTGTGGTTCTTGGCCACTGTGACCGGCCTGCCCAGGCCCATCTCCAGGCCGGTACCTGCGCCGCCGCCACCGCAGAAGAAGTCCACCACGATCTCATCGTCTTGCGGATCAAAGCCAAGGCCGTATTGGGTTTTGAAGTCGAGCGGGTTCTCTTTCTGAAATGCAGACATGGGCGGTCCTCGCCGGCGCGGCGTGATCGTTATCGTTGAATAGAGGAAGGCGCTGGCGGGCAGCGCTATCGCTTCGGGTAGGTTTGGGTCAGTGCTGCATTGACCACATGGCCACGGCGCAGCACAAGGTTGGCCAGGGCAGCCCGGTCTTTCTGACTGTGGCTGGCCTGGCCGAGCAAGCCGAAGTAGCTGTTGGCCGTCTCGCGCAGGTGTTCGCCTGGCACTGCAGAAGTACGTTTCAAGGCCTGGGCCACCGATTTCTTGCGGGTAGTGCGCCGCCAGGGCTTGATGACGTGCCCGACGAAGTCGACCCCACGGTCGATTGGCTGAAGGATGGTCTTCGAAGGGTTGAGCTTCACGCCCAGGCTGGGCAGGAACTGCTCGACCTGCCACAGCCAGTCGTTGAGCTGCTGCGGCGACTCATGCAGCAGCACGAAGTCGTCGACGTAGCGAATGTAATGCCTGGCTTTGAGCGTGTGCTTGCAGAACTGATCCAGGGCGTCGAGGTAGACGTTGGCGAAGAACTGCGAGGACAGGTTGCCGATGGGCAGGCCCAGGTAAGCCGGCTGAACGACCAAGCGCTTGTGCTGCGGTACCCGGTTGAACAGCTTCGGGTGACTGCGCAGGTCGTGATTTTCTCGCGGATCGTGCATGAGGATCTGGAGTGCCAGCTGCTGCCACCACGGCTCCCTGATTCGCTCGGCGAGCTGGCGCCCGAGCACACGCTTATCGATCGACACGAAGAAGTTGGCCAGGTCGCACTTGAGGTAGAAGCCGGGGCGCGACCAGTTCTGCGTCTGGCTGCGGATCTTCGACTCAAGCCGCCTCGCGGCGTACAGCGTACCTCGCCCGGGGATACAGGCGCAGCTGTCCGCTATGAAGGTTCGCTCGATGCCAGGGCCGATGTGGTTGTACAGCAGGTGGTGCACGATGCGGTCGCGGAATTCGGCGGCCCATACCTCGCGGGCCTTGGGCCTGGTGACGACGAAGCAGATGGAGCGGCCTGGCCGGTAGGTGCCAGCCAGGAGTTCGTCGTTCAGGTCGAGAAGATTGGCTTCCATGTCTATCTCGAAGCGTCGGGCGCTCGCGGTGTTCCGCTTGTGCCGCCGGCAGTCGTAGTAGGCTTGGGCCAACTCCTCGAAGGTGAAGGGTGCAACGGTTGAATCTGCGGACGGGGCGGACAAGACGCTCGTTGTTCTTGTCGTTGTTGTTGAGCCAGCCATTCTCAAAGTCCATGTTGTAGGCGTTGTTGGCGGAGAACTGCGACCTATCGTGCTATCTACGTCGCCAGGACGATTGCTCAGCCTGGAAACTGCGCCGGACCTACCCGCATTCGCGAGCGGTATCCGTGCTGCGCATGGCGGTGACCACAGGTCAGCGGCACGACCAGATTCAGCGCACAGGCAGGAGAGCCGTAACCCTCAAGCGGCGGGCGCGGTTGCGGATTTCTTCCAGGCATTGGCCTGGCGGCCTACGGAGGCCGTGAGCTTCATCACCTTGGCGTGCTGGCCTCGGCTGATAGCGCCATTGTCGGAAAGAGCCCTGAACAGGTAGTTGAGCGCCCAGGTGCTTTCGATCACCCGGGTGAGATGCTGGCGCTTGTCGTGCGCCATGTTCGCCCGCCCGATAAACAGCAGGATCTCCAAACAAACGTCCCGGATCTTGTTGCCAGCAACCTGTTTCAGGTCGCGCGGGATGTGGCGCACCAGGTTGAGGGAGAGCTGAAACAGCTCCTCGGCCACCTTGTGAATCTCAAGCTCGGTATGCAGGGCCATCCTGGCCTCCTAGAAAAGCGAGGGCGCATGCGCGCCCAGGAATGAAGGACTGAATTACGGAATAAATCTGCGGACGGGGCGGACAAGACGCTCGTAGTCCTTGCCGTCGAGGTTGAGCCAGCCATCCTCAAAGCCCATGTAGTAGGCGCCGTCGGCGGAGAACTGCGTAGACGACCAGTGGTAGGCCTTCTCGAACAGCTCTGGCACGTTCGCCTCGGCGATTTGCAGCTCGCGCCGTGCAGGCAGGTAGAAGTCGCTGTGGCCGTCGGCGGTGAACTCGCTGGCCAGCTTGGCGGCCGGGTGTTCATTGCTGTCGGCCAGTAGAGCCTTGGTGTTGGCCAGGCCATCGGTGGCGCTTGCTGCCACTTCGACTTCGTCACCGTAGCCGCCCCACTTGGCGCGCAACTGTTCGGCAAGGACTGGAACGATCAAGTAGTAGTCTGGCGCGCCGTTCTCTCCGCGCACCAGGCCGCCGTTGTAACCACCTTGGCCAGGCCAGTACGAACCCAGTGCTGGAACATCGGGCTGCGAGGTTGCGGCGGGCGCGGTACCGAGCAGTTTGTCGATCTCGCGCTGGATGATCCGAGACGCCAGGCTGGCGTCAACGTTGATGCTGACTTGTTGCTGCATGGTGCGACTCCTGATGGAAAGGGGCAGGCGGCCGGCGCTTCCCGGCGTGCTTCTGGTCTGATCGCCATCCTGACGAACCCGGAATCGCCTGCTGAGAAAGGAATGAATGGGTGAATTACTGGATAGGAAGGCTGCGGACGGGGCGGACAAGACGCTCGTGGTCCTTGCCGCTGAAGCTGAGCCAGCCAACCTCAAAGTCCATGCCGTAGGCGAGGTTGGCGGAGAACTGCGAACTCAACCAATGAAAGCGATCCTCGCGCAGGGTCGCCAGGCCTTCAGCCTTGGCCGCCATAACCAGCTGACCTTCCAGGCAGGACGGGATAAACGCTCCAAGCTCAAGCGCCTTGATGGCGATCCCGCTGCCGGCCTCGGCCATTGCTCGGGTGTTCGCTTCGCCGTCGCTGTAGCTGTCGGCGCCGGGAATCTCGACGCCATACTCGCCCCAGGCGCCTTCAAACTCGTCATCGAGCAGCACCAGGGCGCGCTCCTGGCCGTTGAGCCAGTATCGGGCGACGAAGGTGCCGCCAGCCAGCGGTTGACCGCGTTCCGGAAGATCAACTGCGGCGATGGATTGCAGTACAGATTGGGTCATGACTTTCTCCAGGGTGTAGGCCGCCCTCCATGGCTGGTGGCGGGGATGTGAAAACTCAGGGGGGGTGCTACTTCAGGATTGCCTTGGCGCAGGCCTGTATTTCGATCCATAGGGCAGAAGATGGCCGCGCTTCGTATTTGATCAGCGCTTTGGCTATACGCTCAGCCAGCTCTTCCTTGCTTCCCGTCGGCGCCGCTGGCGATTCGTGGGAAATCTGAATCGGCAGATCGATCTGACCTGGGAGGTCGATTCTCATGCGGCAAGACTCCTCGATCTTCCGAAAGCCGCTGGGCGGCAGATTGATGTGTTGCTGGCGCCGACCGTGCCGGACGCGGTCGGTGATGCGCTTCATGCTGTGCGGAGTGCCCGCTTTTCGGCTGTGGTTGGGAAGTCGATATCGAACTCGCGCAGCAGCCGCTTTAGCTGCTTGTCGGATATCTTCATCAGCCGCACCACTCGATAGCGGCTCAGGCATAGGTTTCGGTAGGCGATGATCTGGTCAGCCTTCTCTCTATCCGCTACCGGATCGCTGAGCTTCTTGCCCAACTTGCCCTTGCCCCGCCTCGGGTCAGGCTGAAACTTGAATTTCCCTTCCGATGCCGCCCGAACCAGGCACGATTGGGAAAGGCCGGTGTGTGCCATTGTCTCTGCGTAGGTCATCCGCTTAGCAAGGGCTCGGATTTCTTCGAGCCTCTGCTTTCGCTTTTCTGCGCGCTTGCTCAAAGGCGCCTTTACCAATCGAGCAGGCTCCAGATCGCGGTGAGGGCGTCGGGGTACGTACTCACTCGCAGGAAGGGACTGCACCGATCCCCCGTTGAGGAAGAAGTTGTCAATACTTGCATTGAGCTGGGCCAGTACTGCGGAGCGCTGGTCGGTGATCGCGCCCCCGTTCATTGCATGCCGCCTTGCTTGCTCGCCGCACCTGCCTCCATCGCATCCACGAAGCGCATTGCGGTCCGGTAGCTGAAGGCGAAGCCATGGACAGCGCCAGTGGCGATCTCCACCACATCCCAATTGCCGCCCGTGTTGGACGCCTGGAAGCGCGGCGCAGGCTGATCGAGCTTGGCCTGGTCCTCGGTTCTGGCTGACTTGCTACGCTCGAGCAGGGCTGCGAGCACGGCAAGCTTCTGCTGGAAAGCAGGGTGCATTGCTGTCTGCATGGAATGGTCCTCGATGTGATCAGGCGTGGAGCTCGAAGGCCTCGGCCTTGCGAACGATTCGAACTTGAGCGACGCGGCGTTCCGGGGCGCGCCGGTCGCGGCGCATCGGGTCGCTGTCATTGATGGCTGCGTGCATGGCGATGAGGCCGGCGAGGGCAATGCACAGGGGGCTGATGATCTGGCGCCGCATGGCTTCGGCTACCGCTGCAGCCCTCCGCGCCGCGCCGAGCTTGAACATCGCGTTCTCGATGCGATTCTTCACGGTGCCCGGAGTGATCTGCATCTGGCGGGCAATCTCTTTGGCGGTAAAGCCCTGGGCGACGCCGAGTAAGGCTTCCAGTTCGCGAGGCGCTAGGCCCTGGCCAAGTCGGCCGGTCCATGTGCCGCAGGTGATCGTTTCCATGATGACTCCAGGGCTATCAGGCCAGTTGTAAGCTTTCGGTTTACAGCTCGTTGACTTCCCGTCTGGCCCTGTCGCCAAGGCCAGCCAGTGAAATCGAAGTGATCCAGGCGCCCATCGCTCTCTGGGCTACGCGCTTCCCCGCATTGGCATGCGCGCCACTTGGTTACCTGAACCCAGCTCACTGCGTGAGGCAGCTGCTGCCCTCATGTGCCGCTGAGGGTGACGGGTGTCGAGTTATTTAAAGAGCGGTGGCTGCCTGGGCTGCCTGGCCCGATGCATATGCAAGCGAACTTGCAACAATAAAAGCATGCTTGTTTTTTAAATGCAAGCACGCTTGTATTAATTTTTCGTACTGTATGGATATCCAGTTAGTAGGAGATTGCGGATGTCGGCGCAGGAAAAAGCAGTGCGGATCGCGGAATTGACGAGCTTAGAGCGGCTGGGCTTGAGGGTTTCGGCAATGATTAATTCCCCGCTAGCGCAGCTGGGGAGGAGGGTGCTGATCCACCGTCTGGACACGGACAGCGATCAGGATTGGGATGCGATCATGGAGCTGCTATCCGAAACAGACGGCCTGGACATGACCTTCTGCGATGACGGCTCGGTGATCCTACAATGGGAGAAGCCGGACGATGGCGATCAGGTGATTGAGCGGGAGGGTGGTGACGAGGAAGCCGAGGTTAGCGACGAGGATCCGCCTTTCTGAGGGAAACAAAAAAGCCCGCTGGATGGCGGGCTCTGAGGATTCTTTCTGATCTTTCGGGTTGGCAGAATTGAAAGGGTGGGGGGTGTTAAAGCCAGCCGAACCCCTTGGCCATCAGTGCGGCCAGTCCAAGCGTAGCTGTAATGAGAGCTCCAAATAAAATACGAAAATCGGACCTCGTCTCTTTCCTATGCTCGCGCAAATCATCAACGATCACATCTAGATCGCGTCGTATGTATTCAACATGGGTTTCGAGCTTGGCAATCCGAGCTTCCAAATCAGATCCTCCTCCTCCACCGCCATCCCGCAGCTTAACGTGATTTGGGGCGGGCTGGGCCTCAAACTCCTTTTTAAGATATCGCACATTATCCTGGAGTTCACTCACGATCGCCGCCCTCATGCTTCATTAATCTATCCAGGGTGGCTGCCGCTAGCTCCATTTGCGTGATGAACTGATCGAGGCGTGTCCAAGCTTCATCAGCATGCTTTTTTACCGACGGATCTTCACTTTCGCGTAGAGCGGCAGTAACGCTGATCAAGCTTGAGCCTAGCCGAGCCATTGCGGTGTGATACGGGCTGATAGCGGCGACCAGGTCTTTAGCAGTTATAACCTTAGTGCCTAATTCTTTTTCATCAGATGCCATTGCTGCCCCACGTAATTGGTTTGCATCAGACGAGATGCGCATTCCAGACCAGCAGCACGCGGGCCTGGATGTAGGTCTCTTCCCGCCGGATCATCCGATCCTTGTGCTTGGGGTTGTCCGAAATCATCTCGAAGTGGTCTTCATCCGCGATTTGGAGCCGTTTAATGTACAGATGATCGCCCCAGGAGAAGAGGTAGATTCCGTCACCGGCGAATTCACGGATACTTACGTCGACGATCAACGGGTCACGGTTCTTGATAGTGGGCGCCATCGACTGGCCCCATCCGGTGACCAGCTTGAGGTGGTAGTGCTCGGTGAACTCCACGCCCAGCTCGCGCAGGTGCTTCGGGCTGACGCGGACGTCCTGGAGCATTTCAGGGTAGTCGGGGGCAACCTGTCCGCCGCCCATGGCCCCGCGCACATCATAGTGAGCGATGCATACCTCATCGCCGACCAACCCGGGGCGTGAGAAATCTACAGTGATGACGTTGTTCATCGACACCGCCGCGGCTGTCTCTTCAACCGCGCTAGCGATTTTCTGTCGAGCTTCCTCGGTCAGGCTTTTACCGTGCTTGGCAAGCATCTGCTGAACAAGATCAGCCGCTGATCGCGATTGTTTTTCTTCCGCTTTAGGCGCCGGCGCATCTTTGCGTCTTGGCGGCTCCCCTTTGCCCGCGAGCAACCAATCCACAGTCGTGTCATAGCCGTCCGCAAGGGCTACGAGATTCTCGTTTTTGATGTTCTCGGTGTCGCCCGCGAACCACTGGCGTACAGCTTCATAGCTGATTCCGCAGGTATTCGCGATGTCCCGCTTGACGTTGCGCACGCCCAATTCGGGACGACGGGCCAATACGAGCTTGGTGATTCGATCTGTGGTTTTCATGTGCGCAATCTACAAGGTTGCTTGGCAAGCATGCTTGTTTTGAATATGCAAGCATGCTTGAATATCAAGACGAGCAAAGGAGGTCGCCATGACCAAAAGCCAGGCAATCAAACATTTCGGGTCGATAACGGCGCTCGCTAAGGCGCTGGGAGTGACCTATGAGGCAGTCCGGCAGTGGGCGGACGTGCCTGAGTTGCGCCAGTACCAGATTGAGCGGATCACGGAGGGTGCGCTTAAAGCCGGGAAGGCGGACGCAGCTGCATGACATTGAAGACATTTTCACCTGCTTGGCCTTGCGCCAGTAGATGACCAAAACACCTGCTGATCCATCCAGTACCTGAATCGCAGGCATAAAAAAACCGGGTGGCAGCCCGGCTTCTTCAACAACACATCGAGGTCGATTATGCACCGCACAGTCGATGCAGGCAATACCGCGCATTCCACGTCAGTTTCCAGGCCCTCGCCGAATCTGACGCGTCAGGCTTTCAGTCATGGAGGGCGTCTGTAATGGCTCGTATCCGCACCATCAAGCCGGAGTTTTGGACCAGCGAGCAAGTCATGGAATGCTCGGCGATGGCTCGACTCCTCTTCATCGGCCTCTGGAACTTCTGCGACGACGCCGGCAACCACCCGATGTCGCCGAAGACCATAAAGGCTCTCGTTTTCCCCGGTGATGACATCACTGCGTCGGCAGTCGAGGAGTTGATCGGTGAGCTGGTGTCGAACCTCCTGGTCAGCCTCTATGAGGCCTCGTCGAAGCAGTACCTTCACGTCAACGGCTGGCACCATCAGAAGATCGACAGGCCAACATTCAAGCACCCCAGTTTCGTCGAGCCCTCGTCGAGTGATCGTCTAGATGATGGCGAAGGCTCGTCTAGCGGTGGTCGAGGGATCACCCCCGGAATGGAAGGGAAGGGAAGTAATACACACTCACCGCGTGAGCCATTCGCGATGCACCTCGAATGGGTTCCAGATCAATCGCAGCTGGAGGCCTATGCCAAGCGCTCAGGTGTTCCTATCGCAGAGTTCTCGAGCGAGGCCATCGGCGGGTTTGTCGTTCATCACGATGCCAAGGGTGTAGCGCAGACAGAAAGCCAGTGGATTGCAGCCTTGGTCGGCTGGATCAAGCGCGATTTCACGAAGGCGGCCAAGGTCGTCCCGCTGCGAAGCGGTGGCGGTGCGACGACGTTTGACGATGAAGACACGTCCTGGATGAGCCAGGAGGTCGGCCAATGAACCAGGTATCTGTCGTCACCCACGGCCTGTGGGCCAAAATTCAATCGGGTCAACGCATCCCAGTCGGCTTCGAACTGCCGGCGGACGTGAAGGCTGAGCTCAACCGCAAGACCGCCGCGGTGATTAACGACCTGTTCCGCGATCTGCGATCGATCTGCACCGCCTGGAAACAAGCCTGGCCCGATCAGGCGACCTATAGCGCGTCGAAACAGCAGTGGTTGACCGCATTCCTTGAGGCCGGCATCAACAGCGCCGATCAGTTGCAGTTCGGGCTGATGCGCTGCAGACAGTCGGGCACCCCATTTATCCCTCCGCCTGGTGAATTCATCCAGTGGTGCCAACCCTCGCCAGAAATGCTTGGCCTCCCAGCGCTGAAAGCCGCCTTCCGCGAGGCATGCCGTAACGCTCACCCGGCCATGGCTGGTCAGGGCAAGTGGAGCCACGACGCGGTGTGGCACGCCGCCAAGGAGTGTGGCTTCGAGAACTTGAACAAGCTTCCCGAAGACGCCAGTGCGAAGTTGTTCGAGCGCAACTACACCATCGCTGTTCGCCGGCTGATGGCTGGTGAGCCCCTGCAGAAAATGCCTCTGGCACTCCCGGCCAAAGTCGCCGCCAGGCGAACCCCGCAGGTTGGCAACGCCGCATTGGCCGCCATTCGTGCTGCAAGGAGACAAACATGAGCACGCTGCTCATCCCGAATCCCGCCGAGTACCGCTACGCGCTCTACTGCCGCAGCGACCAGCTCGACATTTCGTATGGCGCCCGGGAGCCCGTGGCCCTGTACCGCGAAGAGGCGTTGGCCCAGGCGCACGGCGCCCGGATGTGGCCCGGCGCCTTTACCGTCATCGACCTCCAAGGAGAAGACCTATGCGCAAATTCGCGGTGATGGAGCCTGGCCGCGCCAAGCCGATCGACAGGGAGGGGCAGGAACAGGCCGCGTTGATGCAGGAGCTGCAATTGCGCTTCCCCGAGGCCTACTCGCTGATCTACCACGTCCCGAATGGTGGGCATCGGGTCAAGGCCGTGGCTGCCAAGCTGAAAGGGCAGGGCGTCAAGGCTGGCGTGCCTGACCTGGTCCTGCCTATGGCGCGCGGCGGCTGGTTTGGCTTGTACATCGAGTTCAAGGCTCAGCCGCCGTTCGATGCGCCGGTATCGCCGAGCCAGGATGCCTACCTGCAGAAGCTTCACCGGCAAGGCTACCTGGCTGTGGTGTGCCGGGGCAGAATCGATGCGATCCAGACCATCCACCATTACCTGCTGCAGCCCGCCACGGTGGCCGCATGACCGCGACCCGCGAAGTGAAGCTCAGCGAGGCCGAAGTCCGCCGGCAGGCCGGCGACAAGTCGGTGCGCGACCTGCGCGACCCGCGTCATCCGGGGCTTTACCTGCGCTTCTGGAGCAGTCGCGACCGTGGCACTTGGTATCTGGTTCGTGGCAAGCGCTGGGTGCCGATCGCTCGCTGGCCTGACCTGAGCGCGACGGCGGTGATCGCCGAGCTGCCCGCCCTCCGCCAACGCTTGTTGCGCGACCCCGCCACGGCGCCGGTAGCCTCTGGCATGGCCACCGTGGGCCAGTTGCTCGACTGGTATGGCGACCGCCTGGCCCGTGACCGTTCGTTATCGGCGAAACGAAAGGCCGGTGCGCGTTCCGCCGTTGCCCAGCACCTAAAGCCACGCCTGGGCGGCCTGGCCATTGCCGACGTGAGTGCCGAGTCGTTGGACAAGCACTTGATGTGGCCCTGCCAAGCCGAGGTGTCGTTGTCGTATCTGCGGCAAATGTTCGCGCTGCTGCTGACAGCGTTCCGCCAAGCCCTGAAGCTTGGCCTGATCGACCACAACTCCATGGCCGGGATGCGCTTCAACGACTTCACCAAGGCCAAGATCCTGCCCAAGGCGGCCCGCTTGCGTGACGTGCAACTGCCGGAGCTGATGCAGCAGCTGGCCCAGGCGTTCGAGCAGGCACCGGGCGACGCCATGCTGGCCCTGATGATGCTGGCCCACGGCACCCGCATCGGTGAGACCCGCATGGCGCGCTGGAGCGATATTTCTCTGGCCGCTGCCGAGTGGTTCATCCCGGCCGCCAACACCAAGACCCGGGCCGAACACCGCCTGCCATTGACTGCCCAGGTGAAGGCGCTGCTGGTCCGGTACCGGGCGACTCAGCAGGCCCGCGGCTATGAGGGCGTGTACCTGTTCCCGAGTCGTCGCGGCGTGTCACTGAGCGAGACCCAGGCCAGCAACGTGTTCAAGCGGCTGGGGCAGGGAGAGTGGACCAGCCACGACCTGCGCAAGGTGTCCCGCATCACCTGGACCGACCTCGGCATCGACGGCCACATCGGCGAGATGCTGCTGAACCACACGCTGGGCAAGATCGCCAGCACCTACATCCACACCCAAGCCATGCAGCAGCGCCGGGCAGCCCTGGAGACGTGGCACGGCTGGCTCGATCAGGTCGGGTTCAAGGCCATCCACAACCTTACCGAGGCCTTAACCGCAAATTCGCAGAATCTGGTGCAGCCCAAAGCGGGCGCGGCTTCGAGCGACCTTACCGCATTTGTAATTAGCGAGGATTCGAAATGAATATTTCCGAGCCCGAGGCCCTACGGGATCAGTTCGTGAAGGCTTACCGCAGCCTGCTTCTAGCAGAAGGAATGAACATCCGAGAGTGTCGATTCGAGTGGTGTGAAGGCGGGTTTGTGCATCGCGAAACGGCAGTCGCTTGGTGGGCTTGGCAGGCCTCCCGTGAAAGCCTTCGCGTCACCAACCCGTTCCCCGTCCAGATGGGTGACCCGGATGCAGCATGGGCGCGCGAAGTTGCTGATAAGTCGCTGCGCGCCCAAGGGCTGAAGGTGGTCGGCTGATGAAGAAGCACGGCCCGGCATTTAAGAAGGCCGTGATCGAGCTGGACGAGTGCCCTTTGTGCCGTGGGAGAGCGGTCACTCAGGGTGTGTTTCACGAACTGCCATGCGACCACTGCAACGCCTCGGGCTGGGTAGCGGCTGCAAACGGCGACGCCCTGGCCCTGGATGAATTGGTGACCCAGCTCAGCATGAGGCTTCGGGCAGCGCTCCGGCAGATCGAGCAGTTGAAGAACCCTCAGGCATCCGGGCCTGAGGCGACATATCAGGGAAGCAACCGGCGCGGCGCCGGCGGGACCAACTACACCGGGGACTGAGGGGGAAGGACATGATTTACAGCAGCGTACTCGCGGCGGTCGTCTCGGCCCTGGCTGCAGAAGCGATCGACAACACCAGCAAGCAGGCCTGGCAGAAGCTATACGAGCCCGGCAGCGAAGACGGTCACGACATGGCCACCTTGAGCCGATCGGTCGAGCGCGGCGAGATCAGTCGTATGGACGCGGACTGCTGGGTATTCGCCCGGCTGCACAGTCAGCTGAAGCCACGCCACTGGGATGTGCTGGTGGCCAGATTCAGCACGCACAAGGGGCGGAAGGTTCAGTCGATCAGTCGCCTGATACCCATGGTTGCCTCTCATGCCCCGAAGCTGTTCATTACCAGCGCCGTTACGGCCTGGGCGATTCCGAAGATGAAGGGCGCCGACGGAAAGCGGTCGAGCGACATGATCGTGCTGCCGGCTCAGTTCTACGACATCAACCGATGGGACCCGGATGCCCGGCCTGAGCGAACGCGGCGCCGCTGGAGGAAAGACATCGAGGACGTTCTGAAGCAGATGGCCGAAGAAGCACTGGAGGCTGCTGCCGACATCCTGAGCTACGAAGGTCTTTCGATGGAAAATGCCGCTTGACATCAAATGGCCGCATGGCCGATTATTTCTACATCCTGTCATTCCTGCGCGTGTTGAGGAGTGACGAAGAGAAGCCCGACCATTGCGTCGGGCTTTGTTTTATCTGTAGTCAAGGAAAGATGAGATGTTTCGTGATTTGAAGCTGGTCAAAAGAGTTCTGATCTGGCTGGAGGAGAACTCTCCATTGAGCGGGGTTCGGCGAGATGAGTTGCGTGAAGGCTTGCTCGTTACCGTCTCGGATTCTGCTTCATTCGACTACCAACTCGATCTTCTTACCGGTGGTGGCTTTGTTCGACGTGAGCCCTCACTTGCTGGTTCTGACTGCTTTAAGCTGACCTGGAGCGGTCATGACTTGCTGGATCGGCTTAATAAAGAAAGCTGATCCTAATTCTCTATCGACACAGAGCCCTGGCGAATGCCGGGGCTTTTTCATTTGAGCTCCCCGAAAAGGGAGGAACCGAGATGCCAAACATGCCCGAGAAGGATCCTGGCCTGTGGGCCGCTGTGCTCGCCTGGGTGATTGCCCATCAGCCCCAGCTTGGCGCCGCCGGCTTGTCCGTTGCGATCGCCGTCCTCCGGGTGGTGTATGGCGGCGGTACCCGCCGTCAGATGTTCTTGGAGGGTGCTCTGTGTGGCCTCATCACCCTGGCCCTGGTGCCGCTGCTCGAATGGATGGGCCTGCCACAGGGTATGGCAACCTTCGCGGGCGGCATGGTCGGCTTCATGGGGGTGGAGAAGCTTCGCGGCTACTCCGACCTGTTCCTGTCTCGAAAGGCCCAAGGGTAACCAATGAATCGAAACCAGATCGCCACCGCGAACAGCCTGTTCTTCACGCGAGACCAGGTACAGCGTCGTCTGGACACCGTGCTGAGTGGCTCAGGTGTCGCGCTGATGATCACCGGTGACTACCAGGCGCCAGATGTTCTGGCTGCTGTTGTGGGGTCTCTGGCAGAACACTTCAGGAAAGAGCTCACAGCCATCGATGATCAGCTCAAGCTGATGGGCTGGAGCGGCGAGTAAGTAGCGGGAGGTAGGCGATGGCCTGCAGTGGATGCGCCGCCCGGCGCGAATGGATCAACAAGTGGACAAAGGTGGCGTATGAGCGAGCCCGTGATCTCGTTGCTGGAGCAGGTCCTGGCCGAGCAGCAAAAGCAGACCGGCCTGCTGGAGCAGATCGCAACGCAGAACCTGGCGCTGATCGAAGCTCTGGCGGATGACTTTGGCCCTGATCCCGATACCCCGCCACTGACTTACCTGAGTGGTGCGCCATGCCGTTGAGACCGCAGCGACCATGCCGGGCGCAGGGCTGCCGATCACTGCACCGCAACGCCAATGGCTACTGTGATGGCCATTCCGACCTGGCTGCAGAGCAGGCCAAGGCCTGGGCGACACGCAAGGGATCGGGCCGTGGTGGTCGCCCCTGGCGCCGCAAGCGTGAGCGAATCCTGAAGCGAGACCAGTACCTCTGTCGGTGCGACGACTGCGCCCGGCATGGTCGCATCCGCGAAGCGCATGAGGTTGACCACATCGTGGCCATAGCCCACGGCGGTACCGACGATGACGACAATCTTCGGGCGATCAACCGCGACTGCCACAAGGCGAAGACGCAGCGGGAGTCGAAATCGATCAAGAAATGATCGAAAACGGCGCAAATGAGACGAAATCTCGCCTATGGGGAGGGGGAGGGTCAAAAGTTCAGGCCCTTTCGCTCGGACACCGCGCCCTCAGCCTTTTTTCTATTTCCGCAAAATTCAGGTTTCCAAAATGGCCCGACCGCGCAAGCCGACGAACGTGCTTGAGCTGACGGGTGCGTTCAAGAAAGACCCCCAGCGGCGCCGCGAGGATGCTGAACCGGTGGGCGAGCTGACCGCCCCGCCAGCTCACATCAATGGAGCAGTGCTCCACGCCTGGAAGGAAATCGCCAAGTACGCCCCAGGAGGCGTATTGACGAACTCCGACCGACTGACACTGGAACTGGCCGCCAACCTACTGGCCCAGTTCCGCAATGACCCACTCGATTTCCCTGCTGCCAAGCTGGTGCGACTGGAGGCCATGCTCGGCAAGTTCGGCATGACGCCGGCCGACCGATCCAAGGTTGGCGGCGTCAAGAAGGACGCGCCGAAGGGCAATGCATTCGCGGAGCTGTGATGGCAAAGACGAAATTTCCGCTGATGAAGGCGGCTGAGAAGTACGCCAAGGATGTTGTCGCCGGGAAGATTCTCGTCTGCAAGTGGATCAAGCTGCTGGCTCAGCGTCACCTTGACGACCTGGCTGCTTCGAAGCGAAAGGACTTCCCGTACAAGTTCGATCCGGCCAAGGGGGAGCGAGTCGCCAAGTTCCTGCAGTTGCTGCCGCACACAAAGGGCAAATGGGGCGGAAAGAAGCAGCTGATCAAGCTTGAGCCCTGGCAACTTTTTTCTGTCTGCGTGCCGTTCGGCTGGGTCCGCAAGAAGGACGGCACCCGGCGCTACCGGACAATCCTCATTTTTGTGCCACGCAAGAATGGCAAGTCGATCATCGGCGGCGGGGTTGGCCTGTACATGTTCGTCGCTGATGGAGAATTCGGGGCCGAGGTCTACTCCGGCGCTACCACCGAGAAGCAGGCCTGGGAGGTGTTCAGGCCGGCCAAGCAGATGGTCGAACGCACCGACGACCTGCGCGAGCATTATGGTGTCGACGTGAACGCCTCCAATATGGTCGTGCTGGCCGACGGATCGCGCTTCGAGCCGGTAATCGGAAAGCCAGGCGACGGTGCATCTCCATCATGTTCGATCGTTGACGAGTACCATGAGCACCAAGACTCCACGCTGTATGACACGATGGAGACTGGCATGGGGGCGCGCGAGCAGCCCGTAATGCTGGTGATCACCACAGCTGGATCAAGCATTGGTGGCCCATGCCACCAACTGATCCGGGATGCCGAGCGGATGCTGGAAGGCGTGATCGATCGGACAGACCTCTGGGCGGCTCTCTACACCATCGACCAGGGAGACGACTGGACCAGCGATATAGCGCTACGCAAGGCAAACCCAAACTTCGGGATCTCTGTCGGTGAGGACTTCTTGCTGGCCCGCCAGCGTGACGCGATGCAGTCGGCAACCAAGCAAGCGACCTTCCGCACCAAGCACCTCAACGAGTGGGTCGGTGCCAAGAATGCCTGGCTCAACATGCTGCGCTGGAAAGAGGCTCCGGCCAGGAAGAGCCTTGCGGAGCTGGAGGGGCGCCCGTGCTACGGCAGCCTCGACCTGGCGAGCAAGATCGACATTGCCGCGAATGTGCTGATCTTTCCGCCGCATGGCGACGATCCGTTCTGGCATATCCATGCCAGGTACTACCTGCCGGAAGCGCGCGTGCTCGAGGAGCTGGACAGCAACACCGCCCGATACCGCGAGTTCGATGCGCTTGGCTTGCTGACACTCACCGATGGCGAGGTCACCGACTTCGAAGTCATCAAAGAGGACATGCGCGAATTTGCCGGCCGGTTCGACATTCGAGCCTATGCCTACGACCCATGGCAGGCCACCCAGCTTGCCCAGGAAATGGATGCCGAGGGGCTGCCGATGGTTGAGCTGCGCCAGACGGTGCAGAACCTGAGCGAGCCCATGAAAGAGGTCGAGGCGCTGGTGCTGCAACGAAAGCTGGCCCACGGCGACTGCCCGGTGCTGACCTGGATGGCTTCGAACGTCGTCGCGAAGCTCGACGTGAAGGACAACATCTATCCCAACAAGGAGCGTCCGGAGAACAAGATCGACGGCATGGTGAGCCTGATCACCGGTTGCGCCGTGGTGATCAAGTTGGGTGGAGCCGACAACTCCAATCTGGATGGCTTCTTCGAAAACCCCATCATGGTAGGAATCTAATGGCGCGCAATAAGAAACCAGGGCGGGTAAAGACCGCACTGCTGGACTGGCTGGGCGTGCCCATCGGCCTGAATACCGGCGCCTTCTGGCAAGAGTGGTTCGGCAGCTCGGCCAGTGGCAAGCACGTCACCGTAGACAAGGCGCTTCAACTGTCGACGGTGTGGGCATGCGTTCGGCTGCTCTCAGAATCGGTATCCACGCTGCCACTGAGGTTCTACCGGCGTCTTCCGGATGGATCGAGGGAGCCGGCGAAGGATCACCCGCTGTACCGATTGCTGTGTCGAGTGCCAAATGCCGAAATGACTCCTCAGCGGTTCATGCTGTTGGTGGTGGCAAGCTTGTGCTTGCGGGGCAACGCCTTTGTCGAGAAGAAGATGGTCGGCCAGCGCGTAGTGGCGCTGGTGCCGCTGCTTCCTCAGTGCGTGTCGGTGAAGAGGCTGGAAAACGGTCGTCTTCAGTACAAGTACAGCGAGAACGGAGTCGAACGGGAGATCCCCGAAAAGAACCTGATGCACATTCGTGCGTTCGGCCTCGATGGGGTATGCGGGATGCTCCCCATCACCACGGGGCGCGAGATCCTCGGTTCGGCGATGTCGGCAGAGGAGGCAGCAGCTAAGGTGTTCGCTCAAGGCATGCAAGCGTCCGGCATCCTCAGCAGCGACAATGATTTGAAACCTGCTCAGCGAGAGCAGCTGCGAGCTAGCCTTACCGCCTTCATGGGTTCGAACAACGCCGGCAAGATCATGGTCGCCGAGGCTGGCCTGAAGTACCAGGGGATCACCATGAACCCCGAAGCGGCGCAGATGCTGGAGTCTCGGGCATTCAATGTCGAGGAGATCTGCCGCTGGTTCCGCGTCCCGCCTTTCATGGTTGGGCATATGAGACAAGCAGTCCAGCTGGGCTTCCTCCGTGGAGGCGCAGAACCTGCACTTCCTCACCAACAGCCTGCGTCCGCTCTTGGTCAATATTGAGCAGGAGATCACCCGCTGCCTCATTGGTGAAGTCGATGCGGACGACTACTTCGCAGAGTTCGCTGTGGAAGGTCTGCTTCGAGCCGATAGTGCCGGCCGTGGCGCCTGGTACAACACGGCCCTGCAAAATGGCTGGATGTCTCGCAACGAGGTTCGCCGGCTGGAAAACATGCCGCCGATCCCAGGTGGCGACACGTACACGGTCCAGTCTGCACTGGTCCCCCTGGATCAGCTCGGAAAACCGGCGACAGGCGTTTCGCCGGCTGCCTCGGCATTCATGCTTCGGCTGGTCTCGGCACGCAACAACGACGACCGAGAGGCCATCAACAAGGCGGTCGAGCTGGCGTCCCAGGCCCTGGAAACCGGAAATCCAGACGGCCCCATGATGGCCCACGCGCTGATATCGATGCCGCTGCTCAAAGCGGCCTGACCTGGAGTAACCCATGACTCTCAAGACACTACCGGCAGCGCCGGCGGTGCGGCCGCACGCGCGCGTCGAATCGGATCTATTGCCCAAGGCCATGGAGCGCTGGAATCCAGCGATCAAGGCGGCTACCGGTGACGACGCCACCACCATCACCATGTACGACCCGATTGGCATGGACTGGTGGACGGGCGAGGGCGTAACCGCCAAGCGCGTCAGTGCCGCTCTGCGCAGCATCGGCGACAAAGACATCACCGTGAAGATCAACAGCCCGGGCGGCGATGTTTTCGAAGGCTTGGCGATCTATAACCTGCTGCGCGAGCACAAGGGCAAGGTCACCGTTCAGGTGCTTGGCCTGGCTGCCTCCGCTGCGTCGTTTATCGCCATGGCCGGCGATGAGATCCAGATCGCCCGGGCCGGTTTCATGATGATCCACAACGCCTGGACCATCGCCGCCGGCGACCGCAACGATTTCACCGAGGTCGCGGAATTTCTCGACCAGATTGATGGAACCCTGGCTGATATCTATTCGGTCAGGACGGGTGACGACATCGCCGCTATGCGCGCTTTGATGGATGTCGAGACATGGATGGGCGGCAGCGCCGCGGTTGAGGCTGGATTTGCAGACGGCCTCCTTCCTTCTGACGCAGCTCAAGAAGACCCGCAGGCTCTCGCTCCTCAGCAGATCGCCGCCCGCCGACTGGACACCATCCTGGCGAAACAGGGTATGCCGCGTTCTGAGCGCCGCGCCCTTATTCAGGAACTCAAAGGGGGTACGCCTGGCGCTGCCTCCTCCGGTACGCGCACCGCTGCCGACACCCAGGCCGACCTGGCCAATCACTTTGCCGAGCTACAGGCCGCCATATCGCGGTTCTCGGCAGCAGCTCTCAAGTAACCGGAGATGATTCCATGGCAGACACTACTGCTGACCTGTTGAAACAGGTCTCCAACGAACTCAAGCAGGCCACCAGCGATTTCAGCAAGCAGGCGGAGAACGCCCTGGCCGAGGCCAAGAAGGCCGGCAGCCTGTCCGAAGAAACCAAGAACGCCGTCGACGAGCTGGCGACCAAGTTCAACAGCCTGACCGAGGCCGAGAAGCAGCTCAAGGCCCAGCTGGGCGAACTCGAGCAGGAGTTCGCGCGACTGCCCGCATCTGGCACGCCAACAGCCCGCGATACTGCCGGTGGCGTGGTGATCAAGAGCGAGGGGCTGAAACAGTTTGCAGCAAACGTCGAAGGCGGCAAGCGCATCAGCGTTCCCGTTCAGGCTGCTCTGCTGAGCGTCAACGTGCCCGGCACCATCGTTGCACCTGATCGGCTGCCGGGTATCGATGTCGCGCCGAAGCAGCGCCTGTTCATTCGCGATCTGATCGCCCCGGGCCGAACCACTTCGAACACCATCTACTGGGTTCAGCAGACCGGGTTCACCAATCGCGCCGCGGTGGTGCCAGAGAACACCACCAAGCCGTACAGCGATATCGAGTTCGCTGAAAAGATCACCCCGGTGCGCACCATCGCACACATGTTCAAGGCGTCGAAGCAGATCCTCGACGACTTTGCTCAACTCCAGTCGATGATCGACACCGAAATGCGCTTCGGCCTGAAGTATGTAGAGGAGCAGGAAATCCTTTTCGGCGATGGTACCGGCGCACACCTCGAAGGCATCGTGCCGCAGGCCTCGGCCTTCAGCGCGGCATTCGCGGTAGAGCAACAGAACGGCATCGATGACCTGCGCCTGGCGATGCTCCAGGCTCAGCTGGCCCGCCTGCCTGCTTCCGGCCACGTACTGCACTTCATCGACTGGGCGAAGATCGAGCTGACCAAGGACACCTTGGGCCGCTACATCCTCGCGAACCCGCTGGGCCTCGCTGGTCCTGTGCTGTGGGGTCTCCCGGTGGTGGCAACCGAAATCGCGGCCTTCCAGGGCAAGTTCCTGACCGGTGCCTTCCAGACCGGTGCGCAGCTGTTCGATCGTGAAGATGCCAACGTGGTGATCTCCACAGAAAACGCCGACGACTTCGAACGCAACATGATCTCGATTCGTGGCGAGGAGCGTGTTGCTCTGGCCGTGAAGCGCCCAGAGGCCTTCATTTACGGCAACTTCACCGCACCGACGACCCCTTGACCCTAAGCGGGCCGCCCGCGTGGCGGCCCTGGAGGCAATCATGAAACTGAAAACCCTCAGACCTCTTTACTTGGGCGGGCAAACGCTGGTGGAAGGCACACCCTTCGAGACCATCGAGCAGCACGGTCGCGAGCTGATCCACAAGGGCTACGCCGAACCGGACAACTCCGAAGGCGCAGCTGCGGTAGATCTGACGCAGCCTTTGGCAGCTGGTCAAGGGCGATTGACAAGCGACTCTCTGGTCGCGGGGGATCTGGCTGACCCGCCGACTGCACCAGTTCGTGTTCTCAACCTCAAGCAGGAAGGCCACGGCAAGTGGATCATCATCGGCGAGGACGAGAAGCAGGTTGGCGACTTCGTAGGCAACAAGGCTGACGCGCAGAAGGAGCTGGATCGCCTAGTAGCTGAGGCCAAGCCGCCTGTGCAGGAGTAAACCATGTCTGTGATCGCCATCGACCTGGCCATGCACCACCTGCTGGCCGAACCTGAAGACCAGGTGCTGGTCCAGGCACAGCTCGATGCGGCGGAGGAGGCGGCCATGCAGTTCCTAAACCGCCGTTTTTATCTGGACCAGGTCAAGCTCGACGAGGCTCGCGCCGGCGTTTCGGCAGCCTTGCAGCAAGCCAAGGAGGCGAATGCTGCGGCGGTTGCTGCCGCCGAGCAGGAGCCTGACCTCACGTTGCGCTGTCGGCTACTCGAGCATGCCCGCCAGGCGCTGGCGGACGCCTATGACCAGGCAGACGCTATCGCCTACGGCATGGTGGTCAACCCCGCGCTCCAGGCTGCTTGCCTGCTGAAGCTTGGGCACCTGTTCGCCAACCGCGAAGAGGTGGTCACCGGTACCATCGCCGCTGAACTGCCGCTGGCTTCCCAGCACTTGCTTATGCCTTACCGCATCCGGATGGGTGTGTGATGCAGGCCGGCAGACTGCGCCACCGGATCGACATTCAGGAGCTGAAGCCGGTGCGTGACCCGGTGACCTTGGAGTTTGGGGAGCCGGAATGGGTCACTCGGTGGGAGAAGTGCCCGGCGAGTGTCGAAGACCTGTCGGCCAGAGACTTCATCGCGGCTCAGGCGGGCCAGGCCCAGGCCACGGGCCGGATGGTCATCCGGTACCGGGCTGGGGTGCTCCCCACCATGCGCATCCTGTACCGGGGTGAGGCGTACAGCATCGTCGGCCCGCCGCTGGCTGACGCCAAATCCGGACTCGACTACCTGACGATCTTGGTCGAGAAGGGGGTGAAGGATGGCTGACGGTGTCGAGTTCAGCATCACCGGCCTGGACAGCCTGCTGGGTAAGCTGGATAGCGTGAGCTATGACGTTCGCCGCAAAGGCGGTCGGGCGTCGCTGCGCAAGGCCGCTCAGATAGTGGTGCAGAAGGCCAAGGAGGGCGCCGAGCGGATCGACGACAAGGAAACCGGGCGCTCGATCTCCGACAACATCGCGCTGCGCTGGAATGGCCGCTTGTTCAAGCAGACCGGCGACCTTGGCTTCCGGATCGGCGTGCTGCACGGCGCCGTCCTCAAGGATGGTGGCGACCTCAGTCCGAACGCACCGACGCCTCACTGGCGCTTGATCGAGTTCGGTACCGAGAAGATGGCTGCCGCGCCGTTCATGCGGCCGGCCCTTGCCAACAGCATCGCCGAGGTGACCAACACCTTCGTCACCGAGTACGAGAAGTCGATTGACCGCGCGATCCGTCGCGCCGCGAAGAAGGCAGCGTCCAGATGACTCCACCGATTGTTCAGGCCTGCGCGGCATCCGCCGCCGTTACCGCGCTGCTGGGATCTGGCGTTGATCTGCGGCTCTACTCCTTTGGCGAAGCACCAGAAGGCGTGGCCAGGCCCTATGCGGTATGGCAGTTGGTGAACGGCAGTCCCGAGAACTACCTGGCCGGCCGGCCTGACGCCGACGGCTTCACGCTGCAGGTTGATGTGTACGGCACCACCGGTACCTCGGTGCGCCAGGTTCGCGACGCCATCCGTGATGCTATCGAGCTGCAAGCGCACATCACTCGGTGGGGCGGCGAGAGCCGTGACCCCGCCACCAAGAATTACCGAACCAGCTTCGACGTGGACTGGATAGTCCCTCGATAGCCGAAATATCCCCCAATAGCCCGCCCAGTGCGGGTTTTCTTTTGCCCGCAATTGGAGAAGCCCATGGCAGTTCTCGCTCAAGGCACCCAGATCTATGCTCTGGTGCCTCATGTTGGTAGCCCGTCGCAATTCGAGGTCATGGAGATTGAGTGCGCTACTGCGTTCAACCCTGGCGGAAACCCGGCCGACCAGGTTGAAGTCACCTGCTTGAGTGACCGCGTCCGTAAATACCTGCGTGGTCTGCGCACCCCAGGGCAGGCGTCCTTGACCTTGAACGCTGACCCGCGAAACGCCTCGCACGTCCGCCTGCATCAGCTTTCGGAAGACGACACCATCGAAAGTATTCGTTGGGTTGTAGGTTGGTCCGATGGTGTAGACATCGCACCAACCGTTGGTGTTGCAGGAACGCTGGCTGCCATTGAGCTGACCAGTGGCGGGAGCGGCTACACCACGCCGCCAACCGTCACGTTCTCAGGAGGAGGCGGTACGGGAGCCGCCGCCACCGCCATCATCCAGGGCGGCGCAGTGGTCGGATTCACCATCACCAATGAGGGGTCGGGCTACACCAGCGCGCCGACAATTACGCTGGCTGATGGTGATGGTACTGGTGCGACGGCGCTTGCGGTCTTGGGTGACCCAGAAGACTTCGTACTGCCCCCAACGCGTACCTGGTTCCTGTTCGATGGCTACGTCGCGGACTTCCCGTTCGACTTCGCCGCAAACGCCGCCGTTACTTCGGCCGTTTCCATCCAGCGTTCCGGCGGTTCCGCCTGGATCCGCAAGACCACCAATGCTTGAGGTTTCCCGTGAAGCTCACAATCGACTCGCTAAAAAAGATGGGGTCCTTCACAGGGCGCCCGGTTGATAAGGAAATCACCTGGAGCCAAGGCGATGAAACTTTCACCGCTACGGTCTTTGTTCGTCCTCTCGGGTATCAATCTGCAGTCAACGATGTGTTGGCCGCGGGCGGAAAACATAAGGACAACATCGCCGGGCGCATTGCCGCCGCGATCTGCGACGAGGAGGGCAACTCCATCTTCACGCCGATCGATATCACGCATGGACCGCTTGATCCCGATGAGCTGGCGAAGGACCCGGACAGCACCAAACGTATGGGGGCCCTTGATGGCAACCTTACCGTGGCCCTGATGTTGGCGATCAACGAGGTCAACAACATGGGAAAGACGACGAGCTCACCGACCTCGACGAGATCTGGCACGAGCTCGTCCTCTGCGGCATCGGCGGCAGGACAATCGCCGAAGCGAAGGAAAGGCTGAGCTTCCCCGAGTTCCGCGCCTGGGTGAAGTACCGAAAGTTGCGTGGATCGCTCCATTTGGGCATGCGAGTGGAGCGGGGCGCAGCTCTGCTTGCCACGCTCTACGCGAATGCGCACACCAAGGAGGGTGGGTTCACCCTCTACGACTTTATGCCGCATGAAGCTGAGCCTGCACTGACGCTTGAGCAAGCCATTAAGTCTTGGGCATAGCCCGCACCCAAACGCCAATCACGCCGGCCAGCGTCCGGCGTGCCGTTCTATGCCCTGGAGGACAGTATGGCAAGTAAATCCCTGGGCACCCTTACATTGGACCTGGTTGCCAGGATAGGCGGGTTCACGGGCCCAATGGACAAGGCCAGCCGCGAAACCCAGAAGCGGATGGCTGAAATCAAGAAGTCAGCTGAGCAGTTGGGTAAAGGCATTGGCACCGCTCTTGCTGCGGTGCCTGCCATTGTCACTGGCCTGGTCACCAGCTCAGCAATGGCGGCAAAGGAGATCAGCAATCTAGCCAGCATATCTGGCCTTTCAACTACCGAGTTCCAACGGTACGCGGCCGGTGCCGCCTCGGTTGGGATCGAGCAGGACAAGCTCTCGGATATCTTCAAAGATACCAACGACAAGATCGGCGACTTCCTGGCGACCGGCGGGGGAGAGCTGAAAAACTTCTTCGAAACCATTGCGCCGCAGGTCGGCGTCACGGCTGAGCAGTTCCGCAACCTAAACAGCGCCGACGCCCTGCAGTTGTATGTGAGTAGTCTGCAGAAGGCCAATGTCAGCCAGGCGCAAATGACCTTCTTCATGGAGGCCATTGCGGATGAGGCCACTGCGCTGGTACCGCTGCTGGCCGATGGTGGGAGGAAGTTCAAGGAGCTGGGTGACGCCGCACAATCCACGGGGATGATCCTTGACGATGCCACCATCTCCTCCGCCAAGGAGTTCAACAACCAGCTAACTGTGCTGGGGCAGTACGCCAGCTCTGCCAAGACGGCATTGGCCGCCGAATTCATGCCGGTTCTGGCACAGCTGTCTAAAGACTTGGTGGATACGACCAAGGAAGCGGGTGGCCTGCAATCGCAAATGAAATCCTTAGCCAACTCGTTGGTGGAGACGACCGCGGTTGTGGCCAGCATTGGCGACGGCATCGCGCGAGCATTCAAAATCACTGCGCAGGCGCTGGTCGGCAGTTTCGACACTGCCATGTACTATTTCAACTCCATTGGTGCTGCTGGTAACGAAATTCTCGGCAAAATCACGTTCGGGGAAACTTCGCGGGAGTTTCGCACTGCCGCCGAAAATATGCGCCAAGATGCGCTAGTCAACTTCGGCAATGCTCGGGTCGCCGCCGAGGCTATCGGCAAAGAGCTGGAAAAGCCGCTGGCAGGCGATGCGATTCGCGAGTACGTGGCGAAAGCCAGGCAGGCCTATGCGGACTTGCCAAAGCTCACACCAGGCGCCTCAGGTCCTGGGTTTGTAGGGCAGACGGATGCGCAAAAGGCAGCCCAGAAGGAAGCGGAGGCTGCGGCCAAGAAGCTGAACCAGACCTTTGAAACCACTGAAGAAAACTTGAAGCGTCAGATCGCACTGATCAACACCAGCGCGGACGCGAGTAAGAAGGCCACAGAGGTGGCCAAGCTCCAGTTTGAAATTGAGTCAGGGCGGCTTGTTGGCATCAACGAAAAGCAGCAGGAGAGGCTCAAGGGCTTGGCTGCAGAACTGGATCGCCTGCAGAAACTGAAGCAGGCAAACGAGGATGCGGCCAAAGCCCAGGCATTCGGCGCCACCTTGTCGGAAGTTAACAGAACTGCCCGTGGGGGTTTTGATCTCGAGCTCGCCGGCGCCGGCGAAAGCGACAAAATGAAGGAGAGGCTCCAGGCCGATCTGGCTATCCAGCAGGAATATCAGAGCCAACTGGCCGAGCTGCAAAAGCAGTACAACGGCGGCGATATTAGCGAAGAGCTCTACAACCAGGAAACGGAGCTGCTGCGCAACGCTTTGGCCGAGCGGATGGAGATTCAGCAAGAGTATTACGCCCGCCAGGATGAAGCGCAGGCCAATTGGCTTGACGGTGTTTCATCGGCCTGGGGCAATTACCTTGACCAGGCGCAGGACATTTCCGGCCAGACGAAGAGCATGTTTTCGGATGCGTTCTCGGGAATGAATGATGCCCTCTATGGGTTCGTCACCACCGGCAAGCTTTCCATGGACGACATGGTGGCCACCTTCGCCCAGTCAGCCTTGCGCATGCTCATCCAATGGGGCACCGCCCAGGTGGCTATGGCCGCTCTCAACGCGTTCACCTCGACGGCCGCCATCCCGATTGTCGGTCCTCTTGCGGCGCCTGCGGCTGCGGCGTCTGCGCTCGGATCGGCTGGCAGCTTTATGAGCATGATCAGCTCCGTAGCAGGCATGGCGCATGACGGCATCGACGCCGTTCCGGAGGACGGAACCTGGTACCTGCAGAAAGGGGAGAGGGTTACCACTGCAGAGACTAGCGCCAAGCTCGATCATACCTTGAGCAGAATCCAGGCCGATCAGGACGGACAGCGACAGCAAAGCGCCTCTGGGCAGCCACAGCTCAACGTCTATAACGCCCCCTCAGGGACCAAGGCCACAGCGCGCATGGAAAACAAGCAGTGGGTAATCGATGTCATCTGCGGCAGTTTGGCCGGTGATGAGCAGGTGCACGAAGTGTTCTCGAACAAGTACGGGCTAAGCACGGTGGGGCGATGAGCGAGCAAACCATTCAATACCCGCGGCAGCTCCCTAAGCCGTTACAGGATGGGTATGAGCTTGAGACCACCAACCCGAAGATGGCCACGCCCATGGCGTCTGGTCGGATTCGTGAGCGCCGGAGGGCCGTTGAGGTTCCGACGCGCATCAAGGTGAAGTGGATCATGAATGATGCCCAGGCCGCTTTCTTCGAGGCCTGGTTCTCTCGGACTCTCGTGGAAGGAACGAAGTGGTTCGACGCTGAAGTGAAAACCACGCAGGGGCTGATGCCAAGAACCTGCAGGATTCTCGGGATTTATGAGGGGCCGCGCCTGGTAGGTGGGAGGTACTGGGAATTCTCGGCAACGCTTGAGCTTCGAGAGCGACCAATGATGCCGCCGGGCTGGGAGGAATTCCCAGACTACTGGTTCAACATGAACATTCTTGACCTCGCCATGAATGGACGAGGCCACTGGCCGGAGGCGTGATATGGACCCATTGGAAGTGGCCTTCGCGTCTCCTTCAGGCTTGGAGGTATTGATCCCTGCCTTGGAAATCACCAGTGACGCCTGGTCAGAGCCCATTTTGCTCACCCATATGTTCACGGACATCACTGCCATAACCGAGGACGGCAGGTCCCTGACTTATGAGGCCCACGGTATCGATGTATCGATGCCAAAGAAGGACAACACCGGCAGTCAAGCCATTACTTTTGCAATCGATGGCGTGACAGGGAAGGCGCAAAACTTGGTTCAGGCGACGGTCGATCAAGAAAAGCCCGTTCGGCTGACTATGCGCTTGTACTTGAGTACCGACCTGTCCAAGCCAGCTCAGCGGCCGTATTACATGACGATTGGCAGCGGCACGCTTGAGGTCGACCATGTCGAGGTCCAGGCCCGCTACTTCAATTTGATTGACGCCAAATTCCCACGGGACGACTTCAACTCCCAGATCACGCCCTGCATCAAGTACGAAGGCTGACCCATGTTTCAACGATACCTCGCTGCGATCTATGAGGATTGCGGGCGCGAACTGCCGCGCGTGGATTGCTGGGGGCTGACCCGGTTGGCCCGGCATGAGCTCTATGGAATGCCGCTGCTGGAAAGCTTCGGCGGGGTCATTCGCAGCAGCGCCATGTCCTTCCAGAGGGCCTACCGACGGCAGGTGGAGGCGGCCTTGGAGGTATGCCAGCCGTTCCCAGGGGCCATCGCAGCGGCAATGGATGGGGATGCCTGCGTTCACATTGCCCTAGTGGTGTCGAGAGAGGGGCGTCTGCAGGTGCTGGAAATCAACCCAGGGTCAGGTGCCCGCATCCTGCGCTTGCAGGACTTCATGGAAAACTTCAGCAGAGTGATCTTCTACCGTGATCGAATTCTTCGCGAACAAGCTTGATGCCCAGCCGTTGCGGCAGTATCCGATCCGCCGTGAAACCACCTTGGATGCCTGGCTGCGCGGCAACGTGACCAACTACCGTCGCAACCGCCGTCGCATTCGGCGCGGAGAGTTGAACCCGGTCAGTATTACGGTGAATGGTCAGCTGGTGCATGTGAGCGCCTGGCGCGTGACGGATATTGGGCCGGATGATGACGTGCGCATCTGGCGGGAGCCAAAGGGCACCGACCCGATCTCGATCACGATCGCTGCGATCAAGGGCTTCCAGGCGGTCATGAAACTGTTCATGCCGCGGATCAAGATGCCAAACACCCAGGGCCCACGGCAGGGAGATCCTCTTGAAAGTTCGCGCACCAAGGCCAACCAGGTGCGTTATGGCGACATCATTCGGGAAGCGTTCGGCAGGAACCGGATCTACCCGGATGTCATCGTTCCTCCACGTCGCGGCTTTCCAACAGAGCGCACTGAATGGGTCCAGATGCTGCTGGCGGTGGGCATCGGCGAATATGAGATCCAGCCAAGCGATATTCTGGTTGGGGACACCCCGATCATCTCGCTTGGCACCAACGCCCGCTATCAGATTTACGGACCGGGCGAGAGCGTCGCTCTCGATCCTGCGGCAGAGTGGTGGTACTCGGTATCCGAGGTGGGGGCCACCTCAACCGGTACCGCGGGCATTGACCTGCGAACCACGAGCCCGGCGACACCTTCTGCCAATGCGCAGGCCTACCAGTTTGACGGCGACCTGGTCACTGTCCCGGTAGGTGCCGGCGCGTTACCTGCGGACTGGAGCGCAGGCATGATCGTCCGCGTCGAGGTCATGTACCAGTACACGGTCACTGCTGGCACTGGCGCTGGTGGTCGAGACACAATCTCAGGGCCGCTTGCCCAGCTGGGCGCTTACCCGGGCATGGTCATTGAGGTGACGGGGGCCAACGAAGGGCAGTATGTCGTCCACGACTATACGCCGCCGGCCGGCAGTGATCCTGCCAAGATGACACTGAACACCCGGAGTGGCGCTCCGGTCCTGGGCCTGCAGTTCGGAACCGGTTGGGCCTGTATCGGTTATGAGGGGCTGCGATATCGGATCACTGCAGCAAATACGGCCCAGATCGCACTTGAGCGTATAACCGACACCGGGGACGTGGATCCGGATTGGCCTGGATTCGATTACATCGAGAGCAACTCGGCTTCCATCCAACTGGACAGCTCAACCCTCGAGGGAGACTGGGCCGGCGCCTACGCCGGATGCCCAGTTGGCGAACTGGCGACTTCGTTTGAATTCGATGTGATGTGCCCGCAAGGCTTGGCGAGCGTGGACAAGAAGGGGCGCGTTAATAGCCGGTCCGTCACGTATGAGGTTCAGTGGCGTGACATGGCGACGGCGGGTACCTGGTCCTCCTATCGCGAGACGATCACCCGAGCAACGCTGGATCAGATTGCGTTCACTCGGAAACTCGATCTGGCATACCCAATGCGCCCTGAAATCAGGATGCGGCGCATCGGAGCGAAATCGACCGAAACCAACGTGCAAGACATGATCCAGTGGTACGGGCTGCGTTCGCGCTTGCCAAGCCCAGCTTCGTACCCGGGCGCCACTACGATATCGATTGCTGTGGCTGGTGGCGGCCGACTTGGCGCCCAGTCGGAGAATCGCATTTCGGTCGTAGGCACTCGAATCTTGCCAACCCGGGAAAACGGCCAATGGACAGAGAAGCGCCCGGTGCGTGACCTGGTCGCCCCGTTCTGCTACGTGGCCAAGAAGGCCGGCTATCAGGATGCTGACCTCGACCTGGTGGAGATAGATGCCCTCGCGGAGGTGTGGAAAGCGAGAGGCGACACGTTCGACTTCCAGTACGACTCGGCGAGCACGGTTAAAGAAGTGCTTGGCGATATTCTGTCCGCTGGTTTTTCCGAGTTGACCACCGGGCGGGGGCGCCTACGGCCGGTCCGCGATGCTCTGCGTGAAGGCGTTGACCATAACTACACGGCCCCGGCGGCCAACGGTGAGGTTTGGGCCTATTCCGCGCAGAACATGAAAGGTTCGCTTGCTCGAGCCTTCACATCGCCTGCCCCGGATGACAACGACGGTGTTGACGTTGAGTACGTCGATGGCCGCACGTTCCAGAAGCAGGTGGTGAAATGCCGGCTTCCCGGGGATCTCGGGCAGAAGCCAGAGAAGGTCAGCGCTGTAGGCGTAACGGACCGCGACAAGGCTTACCAGCGTGGGATGCGCCGTCGATCCGAGCAACGGTACCGTCGCTGGACATACAGCTTCGAGACGGAACTGGACGCCAACAACAGCGATTACCTGAGCTTGGCGGCTGTTTCAGATGACACACCAGGAAGCGGCCAAAGCACCTATCTTAAGTCGTTCGCGATGGATGCTGGCGGTGTGGTTCTCGAGAGCAGTGATCCACTGGACTGGGCTTCTGTGCCCATGGCCCAGGTCGCGCTGAGGAAACAGGATGGCCGTGTCGACGGGCCGTGGAGCGCGACCCGAATTGACGATTACCGTCTGCGGATCTCGCAACTCGGCTTCACTCCTGATCTTTCGTGGGATCGAGAGCCGCCCCACTTGCTGTTCGGCCGCATACACCCCGTTCTGGCGACCAGCGTAGAGCCACGCGGCCTGGAAATGTGCTCTACCCGCGGCGTCAACTACGACGACCGGGTCTACCTCTTCGACAACGCGCCGGCGCCGGCTGACGCATAGCAAAACCATCCTTCCGAACCCCGCCTTGTGCGGGGTTTTTATTTTGGGGAGCACCCATGCGCTACAACACTGGCAACCCGGTTGAGCCATACGGCTCGTCTGACTTCCGCGATGCGTTCGACAATACTGGTAACTTGGATCTGGCCATGAACGGCCAGGCCTTGACTTGGGTAGACCGGGCAGGAAAAGAGAAGAAGTCTTGGAAAGGAATCCAGCAGCAGGTCACCGACTACCTGATCAAGTCTGGTTACGAGTCGGTCTACCTCACCTACGGCTCAGGCGTAATCGTAGAGCGACAGACTCAGCTCGTTCAACGCGATGGCGAACTTTACCGGGTCATGAATGCTTCGGATATTCCTCTGACGCTGACCGGTACCTGGGCAACTGACGCACCAAAGCTTCAAGCTGTTGGGGATCAGGGGCTGAGACAGCAAATCTCAGGCAACCTAGAAGCAGGATGGTACACGCCTCAAGATCTAATTCTCGATGGAGTGACCGACCAAACCAGTAAAGTTCTTTCAGCTTTTTCCGTTTGGCCGAGAGTCCGGCTGCCAAAGGGAACTATCAAGCTGAATCTAACCATCCCAGATGATTGCAGTTTGTTTGGCGCCGGCGAAATGACCTGGAATGTCGGGGCGTCACAGTGGGATGGAAATGGGACTCTGGTCATTGGCAGCGTTCGTTTTGACAATAGGCGGCGCGTGACTGCAGGAATGATGTCGATCGACAACTACGCTGCCGGCGGTAACGCAGTAACTGGAGTTGGACCCAATACCCGTTATATCTATGTTTCTAGAGTCAATACCCGTGCAAACAATCATGGGCACCTCTGGGAGCAGAACGGCACAGATCCGCTTGGCGCAGCTGGCGGCGATGTTGTTCTCATGGATTGTAATCATCATGGTGGGCCTAACGGTTTCGCTGTGAAAATGAGGGGCGTTCATCTCGAGAGATGCAATGCCAGCCTGACCACTGTTCAGGGATTCGCGATCGTATCCGACAATATCAATGGGGCCGGCATCTACAGCAGAGCCTCGAATGTCAGAATGGTCGATTGCGGGGGAGGGGGGAACAACAATACATTGCACGTATATACCCGAGATCACTTCAGCACAACGAATGCAAATGGCGTTAGGCCTGCAAGCGATATCGTTTGGCTTAGAGGAGAACTGAGTGGGTGTTCCACGCATGGAGCTTTGATAGGCGACTATTATGAGTCGCCTGCAACACGAACGCAAATAAACTGCTCCGATGTAAGGATATTATTTGCCAAAATCATCTTGAATACTCAGCGTGGTGTTCTTATTACCCTTGGGGATAGAATAACGGTAAAATACTGCACCATGGGGCAGAATGGGGAGAATAGGAATATATCCTTTGACGACTTTGGTACGCGTGTAACTGCTCTGGATGTTAATAAGAATAACACTTATGGTCCCGCGCTTGGAATTGAGTCTGGAGTTATCAAGATTGCAGCTGGCGCTGGATCTATTAATGCTTCACATGGGGCCGCTGTTTACCGAACTCAGAATACCGTGCAGACTACCATTTCTGCCTTCTCGGGAGGTGTTCCTGGCCAATCGCTAACCTTGTGTATTGATGACGATTTCACTGTATGTACAGTCGGCGGTGTCGCCGCTCGAGGCAAAGGAAATCGGCTCAAGTACGTATACGACTCTCTTGCCTCCGAGTGGATTTGCGTAAGCACAATTCCGGTTTACGAGGTTGCCACGGCCTGGGCTAGCACTCTGGTCATGGACTTCTCAAACGCTGGCGTGACATCTCGTTACGTCCAGCTTGCCGGAACGACGGCGCTGGTACAGCTTGCTTCACCAGCCGCCTCCTTAGCTGGCAGAACGTTCACTCTCCGGCTTGCAGCAGATGCGTTCGCAAAGGCAATTACCGCATGGTCCGCCGTGTATAAGTTTTCCACCGCAGTTCCTGCCCCAACGAGTGTTCCTGCAAACACAACAACCCTTGTGACGTTCTATTGGAACGGGTCGGCCATGGTCGCGACATCGGTAGTAAACTACGCGACATAGAGATGTGATAGCATTGCACTATTCTTCGCGGAGGGTGAAATGCTTAAGTTCTTTCTTGTCGCGCTTGCAATGGTTACTGGTGCCACGTTTGCTGCTGAGCAGTCACAGTTAGATCACCATCAATCATGCCGGAAAACATCAGGCGCCTATCGAATTTTGTTCATAGGCGACAGCATTACGCTTCACGGCGTTAGTGACTGGACTCGAAAGAGCCTAGGCTGGACTCACGTGTCAGGTATGGCGGCTTCAAAGCCTGGAAAAGACTATGCAAGCGGCTTGGTGAATCGCATTGCTAGCCAGCGAAAACAGCAGGTTGTATCCTGCTTCCATACATACGGTGGATCAGGAAAGGCGCTCGAGCGCTTGCATGCTATGAATGAGGTTGCTGACTCTGATCCTGATCTAGTCATCATTCAGCTTGGCGAGCATGAGAAGGAGTCAGACGGAGAGAGCGCTCTTCGTAAGTCTTATGCCGCCCTGCTGCAGGCGGCCAAGTCACTTCCTAGCAAACCTATAGTTCTGGCAGTTGGGCCGTGGTCAGGGGCAGCGAGATCCCCAGCGGGAGAATATGCCGGCTGGCCTGGTGTGATTGATCGTGTAATGGCCAGTACTGCTGCGGAAAAAGGAGTCCCGTATCGCTCCGTCAGAGATATAAGCTTTATCCCTGAAACAAAGGGTTGGGGCGTGTCCGATGGGGTTAAATGGCACCCAAACGATATTGGGCACTCCTTATATGCTGAACGGCTTTTCAGGATGTATCTCGCCGCGAAGGGGTCTAGGGCGGAATCGAGAAAATGAATAGATAAAGCTCGGAAATCGCGGGCTTTCCTTGGTTTGGAGAAAAGCCAGCACGCCCATCGCCGAGCAGAAACTGCTACAGCCCCTTCCCAATGCCCGCCCAGTCGCGGGCTTTTTCATGCCTGGAGAAAACGATGGCCAGACTCACCGAATCCCAGGCCGGAGGCGCGAGCGTGCTCCGGTTTCTTGATCTGATCGCCTTTTCGGAAGGCACGTCGACCGTCGCCGGCAGCGATGACGGGTACAACGTCCTGTATGGGCGGGGCCTGTTTACGGGCTACGCCGACCACCCACGCCAGAAGTTGACCTTCCCCATAAACGGCAGGCCGGTGACCAGCACAGCTGCCGGCCGGTACCAGCTGCTTGAACGTTACTGGGATGCGTACCGGGTCAGCCTGCGCCTGTCCGGTGGCTTCACGCCGGAGAATCAGGACCGCATTGCGCTGCAGCAGATCCGTGAGCGTAGGGCGTTGGAAGACATCAAGGCCGGCCGCATTGCCGATGCGATCGCCAAGGCATCGAACATCTGGGCCTCGATGCCTGGCAATAACTACGACCAGAACCCGCACCGCCTGGACAAGCTGCTGGCGCAGTGGGTGAAGCTGGGTGGGGTGTTGGCGTGAGCGGCTGGGCGCTGCGCCTCGCCGGAGCCGGTCTGCTGGTCCTGCTCGGCATGGCTGTCGGTACCTGGGCCACTACCAGCCACTTCCGCCCGCTGCTTGATGATCAGCAGGACAAGGCAGCCCAGTGCACCGCCGCGCGCGACAACCTGGCTGGCTTGGCCGCGGAGCAGGGCAAGGCCCTGGGCGAGCTGACCCTGGCCGCGAATGAGCGCCAGGCCAGGGCGGAGCAGGCGGTGAACGATGCCCGGGCCAGTGCAAAGGACGACTACGCCGCGGCCAATCGCCTGCAGCAGGAGCGAACCGGCGGCGATCAGTGCGTGGCCGCGACCTCGATCATCGATAAGGAGCTGGGGTTATGAGGCTGGGGCTTAACTTGCGTTTCTGCAGGAGCGGAGCGGGGTGGTTTCGCGCTGAAGGCCGTGTAATCCGTGGCCTAGCCTGTAGGAGCGGGATACTTCTGACCCTGGCCCTGGCTGGGTGCGCCGGTAAAGTAGAGCCGCAAGTGCAATACGTGCGCGTCGAGGTACCTGTACAGGTGCCGTGTCGTGCACCGGAGATTGCGGTGCCGGCCTGGGCAGCCGCCGGCCTGCGCAGGACCGATAGCTTGGAAGTGAAGGTGCGGGCGCTGCTGGCCGAGCGGCGGCAAAGGATCGGATATGAGAAGCAGCTCGAGGCTGCCGTTTCGTCCTGCCGTTAAATGGGGGTGATCAAGTCCCGACCCTGGTTTCGGACATTCCCCACTGCTACGCTTACCCGGCACCACTCGAAGGCCTTTGCGGGCTCGCCCAAGTTGAGCGCCATTTGCTCTGCCTGTTCCTTGGCCGTGCCTGGTGCCACCCACTCCCGCGCCAGATCAGGCGAAAGCACGACTGGCCTTCGGTCGTGCACATCGACCATACCTCCCTGGGCGTCGGTGGTGATGATCACAAACCCATCGTGCTCGCTGCCCGTGAACTGGCCGATGCTGGCGCAAAGGGCAGGGCGCCCATCCCGCCGACGGATGTAGTAGGGCTGCTTCTTCGGCCCACCTTCATCGACCCACTCATACCACCCGTCCACTGGCGTGATTGCTCGGTGCGGCCAGACCGCTCGGAAGAATGGCCCGTGAGCCACTTTCTCGACCCGGGCGTTGATTGGCGCCGCTCGATCGGTTGCCCAGTGCGGCCGCCATCCCCACCTCACCAGGTCCGCGCGCGGGCCTGCGTCATCTACCCGCAGCACTGCAACCGACGTGGTCGGCGCGACGTTGTACCGGCCAAGCGGCTGGTCGCCGACGTTGTTCCGCCACGCCTCGGGCAGACTGAGGGTTTCCACGAAGTCATGTATCCCGCGGTACTGGCTGAGCCTTCCGCACATCTCTTTCCCTCCCCATGAACTGACAAGCATAGCTCCGCCCGTCGCCATGGCTTTTCCTGGCCAGTCATCTGGTGAAATACTGTTCACATATACAGTATTTCGGTGACCCTATGTACTTCCTTCTCACTCGCCGCCGTGAGCGCGGCGTCGCCATCCCCAGAGACCAGCTCGCGAAGATCAAACCGCTGCGGGCTGATGTGCACATTGAGTACAGCCATAGCAAGGTGCTGGGTCGGCCATGCATTGAGGCATGGGTGTTCAACCCGACGCCGGGAGGCGACATCATCCCTCGGCTGCACGATGCGTGCGTGAATGGCATGGCAACGCTCGGAATGAACATCACCGGATTCGAAGAGATCGACGGCGTGCTGTACGCGCAGTCGTGGTGGTGCCGCCTGGAATGATAACCGGGCTGCCAAAGGCCTGGCTGGCAGAGCTGGGCGACCAGGTCGCGTTGATCGCTGATCCAGATGGCCGCGCGGCCGTTCTCAGCGAGATGGCCTATGCCGCGCACCGGCGGCAGGATATCGATGAAGGTGACCTAGTGGACATGCTGGAGATAGCCGAGTCGGCCAGACTGTGGGCGCTGGTCGAGCACGAAAACGAAGGGGGAGAGTGACGCCTGCCAAGGGCTGGAGGCGGGGCGGCAGAACGCCGGGGCAGGGGGGGGGAATCGGTTCCAAAACTAAAACGACGACCCTTGCAGTATGCGGCCTGTAGCCGTGCCGTTTCCTGTTTGTTTTGGAATCGATTTCGACCCTGAGGACGCAGGCGCTGGACGTTTGTACCACGGTCTTGAAAACCGTCGATGGGCAACTATCCTAGAGTTCGAATCTCTACGCTTCCGCCATATTCAAAGCCCTGATTTATCAGGGCTTTTTGCGTTTTTGAGGCATGGAAAATCTAACCATGCCTTCGGGCGAATGTCGCGGAACTGGAGTTGGCCGACCCGGCCGGCCAGTACTGGGTCGCCAGGGGGGGCAACTGCGGCCTTAACCGCTTCCGCCCGAGCATCGTCCCAGCGATGGCGAAGCATGAGTGTCGTGACCCGCCTTCCATTGTCGATCAGCAGTCAGTATGTATGGATCCGTGAGCCGCGTTACGCTCCAGAATCTTCCTGACCAGGGCACTCAGGCTGCTTTCCACGCCGTACACCTCGAGCATGATTCTCAGCTTCTTATGGGGCTTCTTTTGCTCCACGCCGAGGGCATCGCCCTAAATGTCGTCCCGCCTCATCACCAGCACGTCTGTAGGTCGCTGGCCCGTCAAACGCTTGGTCCATGGCATCTTTCAGTTTGCCCACCGCTTTTGCATATACTGCACTCCAAATCGAGTCGTTCGCATAGCCGGTGGAGCCGATAAGGCCAACATTTGGAATTGTGCGGACCGTCCAAGGCCCCAGGTGTGCTTGCTCATCGTGTGAGCCTCAATAGGACCGCATTGGCCACTAGCTGAAGGGATTGCTTACATGGAAAGAAGCTATTTCGTAACAATGCTTGCACTGATCCTTCATCAAATAGATGCCGCGTACTGGCAGGAGTGGAGATGTTTTTCCTACCGGGCGGGGTGCAGGGCTTCTTGCTGTTCAATATCTTCGCAATACCTGTGGTTCTGGTTGGGTATCGAAACGTGTTGCTGGGTGCGGTCAACGCGGTGGTCTTTGCAAAAATTTGTGCTGGCCTAGGCCTGATCACGTTCCTTATCCATGCCGGTTTCGGCTTGGCTGGCTTTCACCAGTTTCATCTGCCTGCTTCGATATCCGTCCTAATGCTGTGCTTGGTCGGTTCCATATGGCTGATGGCTAAAATCCGCTCCTCGGTACCGTGAGGGTCGGCGCCGTTTCTTTGACCCGACATGGGTGCGCAATTCATCAGCACCGCAGAGCAACTTGAGTGGTTCAGAGTGATGAACGTTGGCCGCTGGTATCCATGTCGAATAACTACTTAGGGAAAAGATATGTCCATCTATGCAATCACCATCCCCTGTTTCGCCCAAATGTTACGGGCCCTATCGACTCTTTTGTCCAAGGGAGAGTCCTGCGCGCTTGAAAGGGGCTACGATCCGGTAATCTTGCTTGAGTCTCGGCTAGCACCTGACATGCACAATCTTTCTCGGCAGGTTCAATATGCATGTGTCCAGGCGCAGGAGGCGGTTCAGCGGCTTACACATCAGCCGCTTGAGACGCTCTCGCCGCCAGAGGACATCGCATCGGCGAAGGCGCTGATTGAACGAACGTTGCGGTTCTTAGAAGCTGCTGATGCCGTAGCGATAGATGCAGCAGCAGACCTCAAGATCTCAATCGTGCTACCAAATCACATCACCTTTGATATGACCGGCAGTGAGTACGCAGTCGATTGGGTTACGCCACAGTTTTACTTTCATCTCGTTACGGCCTACAACATTCTGCGTCACAATGGCGTTCCGCTCGGAAAAGCCGATTACGTGCAGCACATGTTCGCCTATCTGCGACAGTGAACCACTCGCTAGGCTCTGTCTGAAAAGCCTTGATACTTGGTCATGCTGCGTTGAAAACAGCCTCGGAATGCTCATTTACAACCCGTAAACTCCGCTTCCTCGGCTGTTTTCGCCTTGCCTGACCGGCGTCTCAAGACTTTTCAGACAGAGCCTAGACGGGCGCTTAGGAAATGTGCCGAGACCCGCTACTGGTTATGGAAAACGTCTCTAGGGTTAGCACAGACCAAATCGCCCATCTACAACGCCCGAAGCATCTCCCAGAACGAAGCCCCCACACCCAAAATACTCTCACCAGCAATCAACCCCGCCGCCGCCGTAATCGCGAATCGCTCAGTGACACTCGGCCAACGGCAGCTAACCAGCCAAGTGAGTACCGCACCCAAGCCCATCATCATGCTGATCGATGCCGGCAATATGAAAGCCAACCCCAACGCTGCCGTACTCGGCAGCCAGCGTGCCAGCCGTTGCGGCAGCAGGCTGTCCAACGCGCCAAGTAGCACGCCAATAAAACTTCCGGTCGCTATCGCATAGCGGATTTCCGGCGAAAGTGCCTGCAGCCCCTGGGTTAGCGTTTCGGCCACCGCTTTCCAGGTCGCTACGGCCGGTGCGGGCCATTGCTCGGTGAGCAGCAGGGCCTGCGGATCGGGAATCAGCATCAGGTAGACCAGTACGCCAAACACGCTGCCGATAAAGATGCCGATGCATTGCGCGATCAACTGCTTGTGCGGCGTTGCGCCGATCGCCTGGCCGACCTTGAAGTCGTTCATCAGGTCGGTGGATTGCCCGGCTGCGCCACCCGCCGTGTTGGCGCTCATCAGGTTGATGGTCACCTGGCCCGGGGCGATCAGCCCGAAGCTCAGTTGCGACAGCTTGCCGATAGCGCCGATCGGCGCGATGCCGGTGGCGCCGACCACGCGCGCGGCGACCACCGCCAGGCACACCGCCAATGGAATGCTCAACAGAGCCATCCACCAATCAATGGCGAACAGTAGGACTTGCAGGGGCACGATCAGCGCGATGGAGAGCAGTAGCCCCGAAGCAGGCCACGGGGAAAACCGTATCTGGGGGCTCGGTGTGCGATTTGCCTTGAGGTCGGCGGGCAACCGTCGATGCGCTTGCAATAGACGAACAGCCAAAGACGTCAGGGTCGCACAAACCATCAGGCTCACCCCCGGCCATAACAACCACTCCACCAATGCGGCAAACTGTGGGCCGCTGGCGTTTGGGGCGAGCACCACCAGCGCATGGTCGATCAGCCTGGGCGCTAGCCCGCCCCATGCCAGCGCGGCGCCGAAGAGCAACGTCAGGCCCACGCGAATGCCGATGATGCTGCCAAAGCCGATGAGCATCAGCGAAGGGTCGGCAGTGAAGGTCAGGCGTTCTAACGTGGGTGTGGGTGACCAACGCGGTATCGTCCAGGCGAACACATCAATCCATTTCACCAGCGCTGACAGCAGCGCGGCGCTGAACAGAACCTTGATCCGCGCCATGGCTTCACGCCCCTGGCTGTAGATCTGCTGCAAGGTCTCCAGGGTAGCAATGCCTTCGGGAAACTTCAGGTTAGGGTCGGCGAGCAGGGTGGGGCGCAGGTACCAGGCGATCCAGATGCCCAGGAAACTCACGGAGAAGACCCAGGCCATCATGGGCACCGGGTCCAGCTGGTGGCCGGTGAGCAGTGTATAGGCGGGAATGGGCGCGACAAGCCCGCCGGAAACGATGGAGGCGGCGGCCGAAGCCACGGTTTGGTTGATGTTGCTTTCGTGCAGCGACCATGCCGGCAGGCCCTTCCTGCCTCCCGCCAGGCCCTGCCACAGGGCACAACCGACCAGCAAGGCGATTATCGACATGTTGAACGACCAGCCGATCTTGAGCCCCGCATAGACATTCGATGGCGTGAGCAAAATGCCCAGCACCGCGCCGGTGAGCACGGCCCGCAGGCTCAGTTCACGTTCTACGCGAATCGTTGAGAAAACGGTGGATGGAGCATGTCCCATGGCAATCCTTTGTAGAAGTTACAGGCGCCGTCTGGGCTACTGAGTTCCGAATGCCGCGAAGGTTCACCGTAGACACTCCGTAAGCGGCGGCTCGGGAACACAGCGGCTTATCATGACCGTTTGCTATCGACACCTAACTGCCGGTGTACTCAGCGGTAATCTTTTGTGGGAGATTAACCAGCCCTTCGGGCTGTGCTGTCGCGCAGAGCATAAAGCACCTCTGTGGGAACGGGCTTGTCCCGCGATCAAGGGCGAAGCCCTTGCCAGATGACGAGATATCGGGCCCGGCCGATCGCGGGGCAAGCCCCCACAGGGGAGAGTTCGATCACGGCTGTGTGGCCAGCCCTTGAGGCCAGGCGAAAGTGCCCATTCACAGTGGGTACTGGCTGGTGGGCAGCACGCCCAGCTGGTCGAAGTCGATGAACCGTTGGCAGCTGTCCATCATCACCGCGAGGTTGTGCTGGAACTTCGCCGCATCGCCCGGTGCATCGAAGAACGCCTGCGGGTCGTTCATGGCGGCGGGCGGGAAGCACTCCTCGACGATGGCCGCCAGCGGCGCGGCACCGGGGGTGAGCACCTGCACCACCAGGTTCTGCACGTATTCGAAGTTGTCCTGGGTATCGATGGCCACCCGCGTGTGGTAGTTCTGCCACACCTCGAGCCAGGCCTCGTGGGTCAAGCGTGCTGGCCGCTGAAGGAAGGCCAGTTGCGAGAACCCGTGGGTGCGCTGGCCGAGCTGGGCAGGGAAGCGGGTGTTGCGGATAGGCACCGATTCGCACACCAGGTACCCGGCGATGCGTGCGCAGCTGGCGTGCAGGGTGTCGTCGAACGGGCGACGGAACTCGGCGATGGCGGTGTCGAGCCAGAAGCTCAGCACGGCCTGGGGCAGGGGGCCGGCCTGTTGCTGGCGCAGGCCCTGGGCGGGGCTGACGTCGGCATCGGCGAGGTTCAATTGCAGGTGCCGGGCGCCGAGGGTCTGCAGGCGGTCGGCGAGGGGGCCGCGCAGTGCAGCGGCGAACGACTCGGAGGTGTCTTGCTCAGGTTGCCAAAGCAGGTAGATGACTTTCTGCACGAAGCTCTCCTTACACACGGCGTGGTCGGGAATGACCTTGAGCGGACCATGGTCGGCCTTCGGTGTGGCTTTGGAATCCTCTGAACGGACTAGACGGTGACACCGCGTCTGGCCAACTCGCAAGAACCAGCAAGATTCGATCCAACGGGGTTGCCACATCGCTGCCAGAAGCCGACGAACTGCACCTGTAAGTCGTTGATAGCTATGAAGTGTTCGTCGCCAGGCCGAATGGGGTTCGGTTGCCAGGCTGATAATCCGCCGAATAACAACAATTAGGAAACGCCCGTGAAGCTGGAAACGCGAAGTATCGAGTTTGTCCCCCACGCCGAACGCTATGGTTCACCCAAACGGCTGTTCACGATCTGGTTCAGCTCCAATTTCCAGGTGACGGCCCTGATGGTCGGCACCTTGGGTATCGCCTCAGGCCTGAGCTTTGCCTGGACATTGCTCGGCCTGCTGGTCGGCAACCTGGTGGGTACCATCTTCATGGCCGCGCACTCCGCCCAGGGGCCTCACCTGGGCGTGCCGCAAATGATCCAGAGCCGGGCGCAGTTCGGCGTGCATGGCGCTGCGATTCCATTATTGGTGATGGTCACGGCCGCCGTGCTGTTCCTGGCCGCCAGCGGCGTGCTCATGCGCGACGCCTTGAAGGCCTTGCTGCCGATCAGCGACGACCAGGCGATCATCCTGGTCGGCGTGCTGACATTCGTCATCGGCTTCATCGGCTACGAGCTGATCCACCGCCTGGGGGCGTGGATGAGCCTGCTGTCCACCCTGGTGTTCGGCGGCGCCCTGGTGTTGATCCTGCTGCACCCCGGCGAGGCCGGGGTGAGTACCTCGCTCAGCAGCGGTTTCTCCTGGACGGCCTTCAACCTGGTCGTGGCACAGGCGGCGTCCTGGACGCTCGGGTATGGCCCTTACGTAGCCGACTATTCGCGCTACCTGCCGGCAAACGTGAACACCCGCACCACATTCTGGACAACCTATTGCGGCTGCGCGCTGGGCTCGTTCGCCATGATGGCCCTGGGCGCCTTGCTGGCTGTCGCCATCCCATCCGCGCTCGGCCACGACCCTGCCACCGCCATCGCCACCTTGTTCGGGCCCTGGGCGCCGCTGGCGTTGGGTGTGATTGCGCTGGGCGTCATCCAGTACAACGTGCTCTGCCTGTACAGCGCCTACATGTCGTCGGTGACCATCTTCGGCGCCTTCGGTGAACTGCGGCACGTCACGGCGTCGGCAAAAGCGCTGATCATGGCCGTGCTGACCGTGGCGGCGACGCTGATCGCCATCGCCACCCAGTACCGGTTCGACACTTTCTTCGCCGACATCCTGATCGGCCAGCTCTACCTCCTGATCCCGTGGAGTGCGATCAACCTGGCTGACTACTACTGGGTCTGCCGTGGGCACTATGAAGTCGGGGAGCTGTACAACGCCAAGGGGCGCTACGGGCGCTTCAATCGCCGCACGCTGGCGGTGTATGCCGTCTCGATCATCGGCACCATTCCGTTCATGAAGCTGTCGTTCTACACCGGTTTCGTCGCGAACTGGCTGGGGGCGGATATCAGCTGGGCGGTGGGCCTGGTCCTGGCGGGGGCCTTGTATTGCATGGTCAACAGCCAGCCTGCGGCCAAGTCTGCAGCGCTGCAGGCGTCCGTACCTGACTGAGGGCCAACCTGGCGCCCCAACCCCAAGAGGCCGGGGCCTGTTCTCCAGCGCCCAAACCAGAACCCAATCTTACACGGCGGCCATCTGGGCTGGCCAACTGCGGCGCAGCCTTCACTGAAGCGCCGCCATCGCCCTACGAAACTGCAGATACACCCGGGTGCCCTGCGGCGCCAGGTTGCTCAGGCTCGCTTGCCCGTCAAAACGTTCCATCACCTGCCGGACCATGACCAGGCCGATACCGAGGCGGCCTTGCTTGGTGGTGTAGAACGACTTGAACGCCATCATCTCCTGTTGCCGGTTGAGTCCGGGGCCGGTGTCGTCGATCAGCAGCACCACCTGCGCGTCGTTGCGCTCGAGCGTGACCGTCAGCGCTCCACCACTGGGCATGGCATCGATGGCATTGGCCAGGACGCTGTTCAGAACCTGGATGAGCAGCAGGTGATGACTGGTCACCATGACGCTGCCATCGGCATCGAACGTGACCTCGATCCTTGCCTGGCGAAGCTGGGGCGCGAAGCCGTCGAGCGCCGTGTGCACTGCCTGCACCAGGTCGACCGGCTCCGACTCCCCGCGTAGCGGGCGCAGGCATTGCAGCAGCTCGCCCACCCAGTTCGACATCCGGTCGACCTGGGCGATGATGTCGGTGATGTTGCGCACTGCCGGCTGGCCCGGCATGACCTGGGCCAGCTCGGCGCTGCTGCGGATGCTGGCCAGCGGGTTGCGCAAGCTATGGGCCACTGCGGTGGACATTTCCACCAGGCCGCCGTAGGTCTTGTTCGCCACCAGTTGGTCCTGTTGTGCAGCCAGCAGCTGTGCGGCGCGCCAGACGATCCAGAACAGGCCGAAGTAGATGATCAGCCCACCCAGGGCGGTGGCGGCCCAGATGAGCTGGTGCCCACGCTCTATCCGCTCGAGCAGGTCTACCGGCTCCTTGTACAGCTCCACCATGGCCAGGACCTTGCCTTGGCTGTCCATCAACGGGATGTAGTTCTCGACGAAGAACATCTTCGGCGCACGGGTGAACTGCTGCTCGGTCCGACCGGGCTCTACCTCGTCGTAGCGGGCGCTGATGCCTCCGCTTGAGCTGAATGCTGTCTCCAGCGCCTCGTCGTCATGCACCCTGCGGCCGACGAGGGCAGGGTTGGTCGACCAGATGATCTGGCGTTCGGTGGAAAAGATGCTGGCCAAAAGCATATCCGGCAGGTTGCTCAGGTGGTCGAGGAACTCCGAACGGGCCAGGTCACGGTTGTGCAGGGTATCGGTGGTGAGCATGCTGTAGGACGTGAGCGACAGCACGTCACCCATGTTCATGCCGAGCAGGCCATGGTGGCGGATTTCGCCGGCAGCCATGGACTGGATGAACTGCGCCGACAGTAGGGCGTCCCGCTCGAGGCTTTCATTGACCAGAAAGCGTGTCGACAACGAAGCCAGGCCAACCGCGACACCGCTGATGATGACGAAGCTGATCAGCGAGAAGCGCCGCATCAGGTTGAACGGCTCGCCGGGATCCGTTGACATGATCGTCGGTAGCAAGGAACGGAACCACCCAGCACGTAGTTGCATCGCGCCTCCGATGCTGCAGATGACCTGCCAGACAGTGTAGGTGCATACCTGCGCAATGGGGCAGGGAGGCTGGCTTGGTCGCCGCAGCGGCCCCATCGTTGACAAGCCAGCTCCTACCCGCCCGGCGTCGCTTTGCACCCACGCGGGCCTTGCCGTATTACTGGACACCGGGGCATGACCAAATGGCCACGGTTCCCCCCGGCAACCAACCCCGTTATCCTCTTGCTCTTCAAAGCAGGCATTCCAGGACGGTGACCATGACCAGGCACTGGCTGGTGCCGAGCATGGCGCTGCTTTTCTGCCCCATGCTGTTGGCCCAGCAGATCCAGCGCGAACTGGGCGATTTCGACTTCAAGCTGGGCACGACCGCTTCACGCACCATGGCCCAGGGGCTGATTTCCCCCAGCGCCGTCGGCGCCTTTCACGGTGGCCTGGACCTCAGCCACCCCAGCGGCTGGTACGTCGGCCAGTACGCCCCCAGCGTGGGCCTGTCCCCTACCTCGACCCTGCGCCTGGATAGCTACCTGGGTTACAAGCGGCGCTTCGACGACAGCCTGGGCCTGGAGGCCGGGTTGATCCACTACAGTCAGCCGAACCTCGCCGACAGCGACAGCTATGCGCTGTACGGCGGTGTTTCGGTATTCGGCAGCCGTTTCGGCGGCGCCCTGCGCGACAACCCCGGCAACCGCACCGGCACGCTGTTCGCCGATTTCGGCCAGTTGCCGCTGTTCGATGTCGGCCTCACCGTCAAGCTGGCCCATCATCGCCTCGGCACGCCTTTCACCATCGGCGACGGCAGCCATGTCGACACGTTCAACGACTGGTCGCTGGAGCTCTCGCGCCCCTGGCTGGGCATCGACCTCAACCTGATCTACAGCAACTCCGACCTGCGCGGTGCTGGTTGCGACGCCTATGCGGGCATCAACAGCTATTGCGAAAGCATGGTGACGCTCAAGGCCCAGCGCAGTTTCTTCTGAGGCCGCCACGGTCCATTGCGGTCCTGCTCACAGTTTGATGTGAAAAGGATGGCACTTTTCCCAGGATGGCCTACACCTGTTAGCAAGGAAGACGGTCAATGATCGACAGGAGTCGACATGCGCCATTTCTCGCCCCTTCATCTTCTTTCCTTTCTGGTCTCCCCCGCGCTCGTCTCGGGGGCCGACCGCGTTCGTCCCAGCGGCATTGCCAAGGAGGCCCACGACCCAGACCCGGTCCTACCGTGAAGCCGGCCCTGGCCGGTGCCAGGGCCCAGACCAATAACAATGATGGAAGCCCCGCATTGGTGGGCAAGGGCCCGAGCGATGCCCGGCTTGTGCGATCAAGGAGATCCGTGATGACCCCGTTCCAAGGAAAGCCTGCAGCCTTGGCCATGATGGCCGCCCTGTTCAGCCTCGCGGCCCAGGCCGGCACCTACCCGGACTATGGCTATGCTCCGCCCGCCAGCTACAAAGGCCCGACCTTCACCCTCAGCCAGAGCTACCCCAACACGCCGCCCCAGGGCACCTTGCCGGCGTTCTTCAAGTTGCTGCCGGCCAAGCCGGACAACAACTTCGAGACCTGGCGCGCCTACATGGATGCGGCGAAGGCCTATTGCTTGGAAGGCAACGTCGAAGCCGACTGGTACGTGCAGAACAACAAGGTGCGCAACTGGTACCACATGCCCTGGCAGCACTACGGGCCGCTGGGGCGCGAAGGCATCCACGGCCTGACCAAGGAAGCGCAAATCCAGGCCAGGCAATTGGCGGCGGGGCAGGCCGCGACCGGGCAGACCTACGCGGTAGGTATCTACAACGACATCGGCGCCTATACCCTCGGCCAGGTCTGGAAGGACCCGCAGAACCCCGACCCGAGCTTCACCTCCAAGCCCAACAGCTTTGCCAACGGAACCGTGGTGTGCAAGGCACTGTTCGCCGATATCGACCGCAGCACGGTGCCGTTCCTGGCCAACCCGGTGCTGTGGCAGGGCTATATCACCGAGACGTTCCAGTCCGCCAACCGCAAGTTGAAGGAAGTGGCGCTGATCCAGATGGACATCGCCGTGCGCGATACTCGCATGAGCGACACTGGCTGGCTGTTCGGCACCTTCCAGTACAACGGCGCCAAGACCGGCAAAGCCGGCTGGGACAACCTGGTGCCGGTGGGCATCATGTGGGGCAACGACCCGCAGGTCACCAGCAACGACTACACCAACCCGGAGCCGACCGTCACCAAGATCAACCCCGCGTTGCAGCAGACCGCGATCAACGCCGATACCCAAGAGCTGCCGCCGACCCACCTGGGCTGGAATGGCCGGCTCAACGGCCCGGTGGACAACCCCAACAGCTCCTGCCTGAGCTGCCACATGACCGCCGAGGCGCCCCAGATGGCGATCATGAACCCGCTGTTCCAGGCGGACCCGCCAGCGGTGGGCTCGGCTGACTGGATGAAGTGGTTCCAGAACATCCCGGCCGGGGTGCCGTTCACGGCAGGCACCCAGAGCACCGACTACAGCCTGCAGATGTCGGGCGGCCTGGTGAACTTCTACCAATGGAAATGCGACATGAGCGGCATCTACGCCGATGGCGCCAACGCCTGTGCCAAGGTTGCGAGCATGAAGCTGAAGATGGCCAAGCCCGGCCATGGTGCACCACAGCCGATGCAGCGGGTGATTCGCGACCCGAGCCTGGAGCAATTGCTGGAATGACCCCGGCATGCCTCCGGGCACGGGTTGCCCGGAGGCATGAAAGGTTAGCCGTTTCGCAGCAAAACCCGGATAATGACAGCCATTTTGTTCTGCTTTTTATCACGGTATTCCCGCATGGAAATCAAGGTCAACTTTCTCGACAACCTTCGTCTTGAAGCCAAGTTCGATGACTTCACGGTCGTGGCCGACCAGCCCATCCGCTACAAAGGCGATGGTTCGGCCCCAGGCCCATTCGACTACTTCCTGGCGTCGTCGGCCTTGTGTGCGGCGTATTTCGTGAAGGTGTACTGCAATACGCGCAACATCCCCACCGATAACATCCGCCTGTCGCAGAATAACATCGTCGACCCGGAGAACCGCTACAACCAGGTTTTCAAGATCCAGGTCGAGCTGCCGGCCGACATTAGCGAGAAGGACCGCCAGGGCATCCTGCGCTCCATAGACCGCTGCACGGTCAAGAAAGTGGTGCAGACCGGGCCGCAGTTCATCATCGAGGAAGTCGAGAACCTGGACGCCGATGCGCAGGCGCTGCTGCTGGTGAACCCTGGCAACGATACCAGCACCTTCATCCCCGGCAAGGACCTGCCGCTGGAGCAGACCATCGCCAACATGTCGCAGATCCTCGCCGATCTGGGCATGAAGATCGAGATCGCCTCGTGGCGCAACATCGTGCCCAACGTGTGGTCGTTGCACATCCGCGACGCGCAGTCGCCGCTGTGTTTCACCAACGGCAAGGGTGCCACCAAGGAAAGTGCCCTGGCGTCGGCCCTGGGTGAGTTCATCGAGCGCCTGAACTGCAACTTCTTCTATAACGACCAGTTCTGGGGCGAGGAGATCGCCAACGCTGATTTCGTCCACTACCCGGACGAGCGCTGGTTCAAGCCGGGCCGCAAGGATGCCTTGCCGGCAGAGATCCTCGACCCGTACTGCCTGGAAATCTACGACCCCGAGGGAGAGCTGCGTGGCTCGCACCTGTATGACACCAACTCTGGCAACGTCGAGCGGGGCATCTGCTCGCTGCCGTACGTGCGCCAGTCCGATGGCGAGGTGGTGTACTTCCCGTCCAACCTGGTCGAGAACCTGTTCCTGAGCAATGGCATGAGCGCCGGCAATACCTTGGCCGAGGCGCAGGTGCAGTGCCTGTCGGAGATCTTCGAGCGTGCGGTCAAGCGCGAGATCCTCGAAGGCGAGCTGGCCCTGCCGGATGTGCCGCAGGAGGTCCTGGCCAAGTACCCTGGCATCCTGGCCGGTATCCAGGGGTTGGAAGAGCAGGGCTTCCCGGTGCTGGTCAAGGACGCTTCGCTGGGCGGCGAATTCCCGGTGATGTGCGTCACCCTGATGAACCCGCGCACCGGTGGCGTGTTCGCCTCGTTCGGCGCCCACCCAAGCTTCGAGGTGGCGCTCGAGCGCAGCCTGACCGAATTGCTCCAAGGGCGCAGCTTCGAAGGCCTGAACGATCTGCCGCAGCCTACCTTCGAAAGCCATGCGCTGACCGAGCCGAATAACTTCGTCGAACATTTCATCGACTCCAGCGGCGTGGTGTCGTGGCGATTCTTCAGTGCCAAGGCCGATTTCGAGTTCGTCGAGTGGGACTTCTCCGGCCAGGGCGAGGACTCCAACGTCGAGGAAGCCGCCACCCTGTTCGGCATTCTCGAATCGATGGGCAAGGAAGTGTACATGGCGGTGTACGAACACCTCGGGGCGACCGCTTGCCGCATTTTGGTACCGGGCTATTCGGAAATCTACCCGGTGGAAGACCTGATCTGGGACAACACCAACAAGGCCCTGGCGTTCCGTGCCGACATCCTCAACCTGCACCGCCTCGACGACGCTGCCTTGCAGGCGCTGGTCGAGCGGCTGGAGGACAGCGAGCTGGACGACTACACCGACATCAAGACCTTGATCGGCATCGAGTTCGACGACAATACCGCCTGGGGCCAGTTGACCATCCTCGAGCTCAAGCTGCTGATCTACCTGGCCTTGCAGGAGTTCGAAGCGGCCAAGGAGCTGGTCGAGGCGTTCCTGCAGTTCAACGACAACACCGTCGAGCGCGGGCTGTTCTACCAGGCTTTGAACGTGGTGCTGGAAGTGACGCTGGACGATGAGCTGGAGCTGGCCGATTACGAGGTCAACTTCCGGCGGATGTTCGGCGATGCGCGGATGGATGCGGTGCTGGGCTCGGTGCAGGGCAGCGTGCGTTTCCATGGCCTGACGCCGACTAGCCTGAAGCTCGAAGGGCTCGACCGGCATTTGCGTTTGGTCGAAAGCTACAAGAAGCTGCACCGTGCGCGGGCCAATGCGGTGGCGTAGGTTCGCCACCAGAATCTTGTGAGAGATCAACCTTTCGACTGCGCTCCGCGCAATAAATAGCTGCCTTTGCCTTAATAATTGGGGCCGCTACGCGCCCCATCGCGGGACAAGCCCGCTCAGGATCACGCAAACCTTGCCGATGACGGGTTCTTTGTAGGGCGGGCTTGTCCCGCGATGGTAGGTAAGATCATGCCACTGCGGGCGGGCGCCGCGCTGATCGTGCTGGCCACGGTATGGCCGTATGCCGCAAGGCTTCGGCGCACTGAGGCTCCTGAGGTCCAATCGCCGGCTTGCCGGCGATTGGGCACGATAAAGGCGCCGGCCTCAGCCTGTCGGCATGATCACCCGGAAGCGGGTGCCCTGGGCATGGCTGGATTCCACCTCGATATGCCCACCGTGGCCTGCGACGATCTCCGATACGATGAACAGGCCCAAGCCCAGCCCGGTGGGCTTTTTCTGTTTGTCCGTATACCGGGTGTAACGTCCTTTGGGACTGAACAGTGAGGGCAGGGCGCTGGCGGGAATCGGTTCGCCGAAGTTATGCACCTCGAGGATCACCCGCTCGCCGTCGCCACTCAGTAGGACCTTGATCGGCTGACGCGCTTGGCCATGACGGACCGCATTACCGATCAGGTTCGAGAACACCTGGGACATCCGCGCCCCATCGAACGCGCCGGCAATGGTCCGCTCATCGACCTGCACGATGTCGAGCCCGGGGTTACCGGCTTTGATTTCCTCGATTACAGCCTTGCAGACCTGGTTCAGCTCCGTGTGCGCACGAACGATCGGGATGCCTGTGCCCAGGTTGCAGTGCGCAAGGTCCAGCAGGTTCTTGACCATCTGGTTCGCCCGTTGCGCGCTGGTGGCGATCTGGGTCGCGACGTCTTTCTCGCGGCTAGTCAACTGGGGGCTCTTGCTCAGCAGGGACGAGCCCATGAGCACGGCGGTCAAGGGGGAACGCAGGTCATGGCCGAGCACGCCAAGCACGGTTTTGCGCGTCGACTCGACCTCCTGCCCATAGGCACCGATCGATTCGACCAGCGCCTGGTCGATCGCCTCGTTGAAGCGGATCATGTCGTCGACCTGGTAACTATGCTCCACCGGGTCTCGCGCCAGCCACAGGCGCAGCACGCTCGACCTCAGGGCGCGGTATTCCGACACCATCTGGTCGAGGGTGAAGCCATCGATGAGGCGAAGCACGGCGTGGGTCTGGGCGGCGGTCTCCTGGCTGGACGAGGGGCCCAGGCCATGGGACTTGGCGATCTGCTGCTGTTCTGTCTGTGGCGTGCGCATGTCCTGGGCCACCGTGCGCAGGATGTGTTCGGCATGGTTGCGCAGGCCATTGGCGCTCAGGTCCCGGTTCGGTGTCTCTACAGACCGTGCAAATGCTTCCCACGTTTGCAGGATGCTTTCCATGTTGTCCAGGATAAACGTTGAAAGTCGCATGGCAGGCCTTATGCATCAATGCGTCTGATGGGAGTGTGTTTTCTCGGGGCATGAACAGGCGCGATACCGCTCATGAGCACACACGTACTGGAAATAGAGTGTTAATGCTAGAACGGGTTTGAGCGCCGAGCCATATTGTCAAAGTGATATCGCGCTAGCCGTTCGCGCCACTCTGTTGGGCGCGATAACGGCTGGGTGCCTTCCCGGTCCAGCTGAGGAAAGCTCGGCGAAACGCCGCTTCACTGGCGAAGCCCAGGTGGCCGGCGATGCGCCCGATCGTCCAATCGGTATCGCGCAGGCAGCGCTGCGCCGACTCGCACAGGCTGAGCCGGCGCAGCGCCTGATAGCTGGAGCCTTCGGCGGCCAGGCGCCGACGCAAGGTCGGCAAGGTGGTGCCCAGGGCGGCGGCAATGGCGCTCAACGCCGGCACCTCCCGTTCATGGCTCAGCGCTGCATCGAGGAAACCGCGCACTTGCTGAGTGATCGCCACTGCGCTTGGGGGCGCTCCGATCAGGCGGAACGGAAAGTCCACCAGGAACAGCGCCAGCTCTGCAGGCGTGCGTATCACCTGACGAGACAGCAGTGCGGCATTGAAGCTGAAACCGTAGGTGCGCCTACCGACAGCGACTGGCGCATCGAACAGGCCGAGGAAGGGGGCAGCATCCTCGCGCTGGGGGTGGGCGAGAAAGACCTGGTCGGGCCGCAGTGGCTGCCCAATGAGCCAACCGAACAACTGCAGGTAGCAGAACAGCCCGGTCAGGTCCACCAGGCATGCCGCACTGCTGCGCTTGTGGCGCAACGAGTCCATGTGGAAGGTGGCCGTCGTGCCTTGGACCTCCAGGCTCAGGCTGCCTGCGCGCGGGTCGAGCATGGCGCAGAACTGCGCGGCACAGGCAATGGCTTCGTCCAGGTGCCCGCAACTGAGCAGGCAGCGGCACATCAGGTCAACCTCTGCCTTGCGCATCGGCGGTTGTCCTTCGCCTTGGGCGACTTTCGCCTCCAGTTGCTCGATGGCCTGGCGATACAGGGCGACAAAGCGCTGCGCCGCGGACAGCAAGGCCGATGGTGGCGGCTCCAGAGCGAGGTTGTTGCGTTGCAACTCCGCCAGCAGGCGGGTGTCCAGGCCCTGGGGAACTCGAACCGGTGCTGTGGAGTGCAACGCCATCTTCAACCTCGCCTGCTGATCGTTTCGGTGGTGGTGGGTGAGCGAACCTGTAGCGGTCTGCCCCTGGCTGCTATGGCTCAATGGACGGCAAGCCCGCGCTGAAAACGCGGCGAACCCTGCAACTTTCGCGGAGTACCCGGAACATGAGCATCGCTGTCACTCGCTTGTGGAATCGCACCAGCCTGTCACCTGAACAGAGGATGGGCAAGTCATGATCCAGATCCTGGATGAAATCCTGCTCGAGCCCAAGCAGCTCCCAACGGTGCTCGAGGCGTTGGACGCGCTCTACCTACCGCACAGCGCCGCCCGTGGGCTGACCTTGTTGCAGCGCTGGGTGTCGCCGCCGGTGGCTGTCGCTGGCGAGGCCAACCGCCTCTGGTTGCTATGGCAGGTACCCGATGTGTGGGGCTACTACGGTATGCGCCTGGGCGCCGGTGCCCAAGTGCTGGCGTTCTGGAATGTCGTCGATGGCGTGTGCCAGCAGCGTGCTCGGCATGTGCTAGGAGACGCAGGCCAGCCTTTGGCCACAGCGCAGGAGCCTGACGATGTGGCATGAAACCGTGCAGCTGTACTTGGCGCCGGGCTTTGCCGCGAGCACTCTGGAGGCGCGACTGCGGTACCAATTGCAGGCTTTGCCTGGCCTGGTCTTCTTCAACCTGGGGCAAAACCTGCCCGGCAGCTGGGGGAGCGGCGATTTCACCCTGGATCTGTGCTTTGCCAGCAACGCCTTCCAAGAGAACGCCGAGGCTTGCCTGTCACAGCTGCCCGGCCTGGCCCATGTGGACCGGGTGGCCTATCAGCGTGTGGCCGGCGGCCAGCGAGCACCCGGGCTACGCGACGGTACCTGGCGCACCTTGCTGTTTCGTCTGCGTGAGGGCCGCAGCCCAGCCATCGTCGAAGCCCTGGAGCGGGACCTGCTGCGCATGCCGGCCTACATGCAAGGCATCGGCAACTGGCAATTGGGCCGGGTCCGCTGCCCGGGCCGCTGGACCCATGTCTGGCAGCAGGAGTTCGCTCGCCTCGAAGACCTCCAGGGGGAATACCTGACCCACCCCTTCCACTGGGGTTGGGTGGACCGCTGGTTCGACCCGGAATGCCCCGAGTGGGCCGTCGAGGCCATTTCCCATGCCTTCTGCCCCCTGGCCAGCAGCCTCCTGACCCGTCCGCTTTCCCCTGACCGCAAGGAACAGCCATGACTGAAACAACGCAATTGCTGGCCGGCAAGGTCGCGCTCGTCACCGGTGCCAGCCGTGGTATCGGCCGTGCCATCGCCCAACGCTTCGCTGCCGAAGGGGCCATGGTGGTGATCAGCGCGCGTACGCTCGAACCCACGTCCGGCGTGCAAGGCTCTTTGGCCGAAACGGCCGAGCTGATCACCCAAGCCGGTGGCCAGGCAATCGTCCTGACTGCGGACCTCGAAGTGGCGGCCCAGCGCGACAGCCTGGTTTCGCGGGCTGCCGAGGTGGCAGGCGGCCTAGACATCCTGGTGAACAATGCCGGGTACGCCGAATACGACAGTGTCGAACACATGCCGATGGCGGTGTACGAGCGCACCCTGGACCATTACCTGCGGATCCCGTTCGTGCTCAGCCAGGCGGCCATCCCGCTGATGCGCGCCCGAGGTGCGGGTTGGATCCTCAACCTGGGCTCGGTCACGGCCTTGCCGCCCCAAAGGCCCTTCCAAGATTTCGAGCGCTTCGGCGGGATTGCCGTCTACGCGGCGGCCAAGGCAGCCATAAACCGCTTCACTCAAGGGCTGGCCGCGGAGCTCGAGGCCGACAACATCGCAGTCAATTCGGTGGGGCCGAGCACCGCTATCCGTACCCCGGGCGGGGGGCGGTATATCCCCGAGGACTATCCCACCGAGCCTGTCGAGTACCTGGTCGAAACCGCCTTGGCCCTGTGCCAGCTGCCGGCCCACAAGCGCACCGGCCTGGTAGCCCACAGCCTGCATTTTCCCCTGGCACATCAGTTGCCCGTGCACACGCTGGACGCTCGGAGCAGGCTGCCGGCCGCGACCATACCCGAATGGGCGCACCCTGCCATCGAGCCTCTGGGCATTTGATACGGCCGGTGATGCAGCCATCGCGCGGCGACCGACCTAGGTCGCCGTTGTTTTTCAAGCAAGGACACAAAGAGAGGTGTTGCGATGCGCGCTGTAGTGATTGACCAACTGGGAACCTCGCAGGTGTTGCGCCTCGCGACGCTCGACCAGCCGTTGCCGGGCCCCGATGACGTACTGGTCCGGGTGCAATGCGCCGGGGTCAACCCGGCCGATTGGAAGTGCCGCGAAGGCTACCTGGAGGGCTTTCTTACCTACCGTTTCCCGTTCGTCCTGGGCTTCGATCTGGCCGGGACCGTAGTGGCGGTGGGCGAGGGCGTTACAGGTTTCACTCCTGGGATGCGGGTGTTCGCGCAGAGTGATGTGGGGGCCGGCAACTGGGGTAGCTATGCCGAGTATTGCTGCGTGAGGCAGGATTCTGTCGTGCCTATCCCTGAGGGGCTGGGCTTCGCCCAGGCTGCGTCGGTCCCGACCCCGGCCTTGGCGGCCTGGGCCGGGCTGTTCGACGATGGTGGGTTGCAGGCCGGGCAGAAGGTGCTCGTGCATGGCGGGGCTGGTGCTGTCGGGACCTTCGCCATCCAGTTCGCCAAGGCCGCCGGGGCGCAGGTCGTGGCGACCTGTAATGCAGGGAACCTTGGCTATGTCGAGGCGCTGGGCTGCGACCAGGCGATCGATTACCGCAGCCAGGATATCCTGGCCGCTGTGAAGCAGTGGTCACCCGCAGGCGTGGACCTGATCCTCGATTGCGTGGGCTGCGCCAGCCTGCCGGGCGCTCTGGACATGCTGTGCCCTGGCGGGCTGCTGGTGGCGATTCTGACCCTGGCCGAAGGCGATGCCGGCCCTGACCATGCCGCAGCGGCCCAGCGCGGACTGCGCACGGCCGTTACCTACAGCAAGATGCCCAGCGGTGCCAACCTCGCCCGCATCGCTGCCTTGCTGGCCGAAGGGCAGGTGCGCACGCCGCGCATCCAAATCCTGGCATTGGCACAGGTGGCCCGCGCCCACGACCTGCTGCAGCATGGCGGCGCGAAGGCCAAGTTGGTCCTGCAGGTGGCGGATGGCGACTGACTCGCCACCAGGCTGTCGCATAAAAAGCGGCCCCGGCCGGGCGATCTTCCATCACCCGACCGGGGCCGCGTGGTTTCACTGGCCGAGCTTGCGCAGGTTGCCGGCGGAGAAGTAGCCCGCATCGAAGCGCGCATCATTGAGCCGGGCGGTGGCGCCCATGCCGTTGACCAGGCGGTCCACCAGGTACGAACCGGCGATCAGGTCGTGGAATACCGCGACCCGCGCATGGAAGGCCTGGACTTCATAGGCATAGACCGACGTCTGCACGTTGGTGCGCCAGAGCTGGCCCTTGGCGTCGTAGTTGTCGGCGAGCGCGGCGGTCCAGCTGTCCTCGTCCAGGTACAGGCGGCGCTTGGCATATGTGTGTCGGCTGCCGGGGCGCAGCTCGGCCTCCAGCACCCAGACACGGTGCAGCTCATAGCGCACGGCATCGGGGTTGAGGTGGCCGTGCTCGGTGAGCAGCGTGTCCAGGGGCTGGTCGGGGTCATCTAGCGTGTAGTTGTTGTAGGGGATGTACATTTCCTGCTTGCCCACCAGCTTCCATTGGTAGCGGTCTGGGGCACCGTTGAACAGGCGGTCCTCGTCCATCACCCGGAAGCCTCCCACTCCATAGGGCGTGTCATAGCCGACCGTGGGCGCGCGTCGTACGCGCCGGGTACCGGGGATGTACTGCCAGCTCTGGCGGGGCTGGGCGACCGGGTTGCTGAATTCGTTGGTGAGGATGATTTCGCCTTTCTTGCGGGTCGGCTCCAGGGTGCTGATCATCGCGTAGGCTTGGATGCCGTCGTAGGCTTCGGCCTTGCCGCTGGGGTTGTCCCAGGGCGAAAGGATCTGGTAGCGGACCTTCTCGAATACTCGGTTCTGGTTGGAGAAGGTCAGCGCCATCAGGTAGGTGGCTTCTTCTTTCCAGGCGCGGCTGGGCAGGTTGTGGTTCCAGATCAGCTCATAGCCGTTTTTCGGAACCGGGAACGGCGAGGCGCCGTAGGCGTTGGTCACGCCGTAACCGTCATTGACGAGCTGCGCATTGAGGGCGTTGTAGCGGATGTTGTGTTCCACCTCCTGCGAATAGCGGAAATCCCGGTGGCTGGGGTAGACGACGATCCGATAGGTTTGCGGGTAGCGCTTGAACAAGGCTTTCTGCCCATCGGACAGGCGGCTGGCATGCTCGGCCATGTTCTGCGCGGTAATGGTGAACAGCGGCTTTTCCCCGGCGTAGGGGTCGGGACGCTTATGGCCGGTGCCGGCGAAGCTGACATGAGGTGGCGTACCGCGCCATTTGCCGCTCCAGGCCGGGATGCTGTTGTCGGCATTTCCTGCTTTCTCGGCCCCCATCGGGGTCAGGTCGTTACCCAGGCGTGCGGCTTCATCCGCGCTAACCTGGGCCAGGCTCGGGAAGCTCGCGCTGGCAAGGCCTATGGAGAGCAAAAGGGGCAGCAGGCGGGGTGTGCAAGTCATCTTGTTGTTCTCGTCTGTTGGGGGCACGAAGGCCTGCACCGGGCGCAGGCTCGCCGTCATTGAGCCATAGGGCCCCAGGGGGCACCGCCACCGCTTCGCTCAGCCATCATTACCGAAACGCTCATGGCATCCGATTGCAAGCGTCGGTGCAGGCTTGACGCGGCCTTGCCACATGCACTAGAACACACACACCTTCGCCGTCGGGCTATGCTCAAGCCCGTATGAATCGGACCCCGCCGACCTATGCCCGTTGACCTGCAAGCGCTGTACCCACGGCTGATCCACCTGATGCTGGATACGGTCTTCGTGGTTGATCGGGACAACCAGATCGTGTTCGTCAGCGATGCTTGCCAGGCGCTGCTGGGCTACCTGCCCGAGGAGCTGGTTGGCACGCCCATCACCCAGTACATGCACCCGGACGACCTGGCGGCGACCCGTGCGTCGATCATCCGTGTCATGAACGGCCAGTCCCACATCGATTTTCGCAACCGCTACATTCGCAAGGATGGCGCTATCGTGCACATTCTGTGGGCGGCCTGCTGGTCGGAGGAGGTGGGGGCACGGATCGGCGTCGCGCGCAACGTGACGGCCTTGACCCAGGCCGAGGAGGAGCTGCGGTTCCTGGCTCACCACGACCCGCTGACGAAGCTGACCAACCGCTCGGTGTTCAATGTGCGCCTGGACGCAGCCCTGCGCGCGGCGCGCCGCCACGGCAGCACCTTGGCGCTGTTGTTCCTGGATATCGATGATTTCAAGGGCATCAATGATGTTCACGGCCATGCCATCGGCGACCGGGTCCTGTGCGCGGTCGCCCGGCGCCTGGAGGGCTGCGTGCGTGAGACCGACACCGTGGCGCGGATGGGTGGCGACGAATTCACCGTGTTGTTGACGGACATTGAAGCCCACGGCGCCGTCTACGAGAAGGTCGAGCAGATCCTCGCCGCCATGGCCGAGCCGCTGGGAGGCGAGCTTGGCGGATTGAAGATGCCGTCCTGCAGCATCGGCGTGGCCTGCTACCCCGGCGATGGCGAGGATGCCGATACCTTGCTCAGCCATGCCGATGGCGAGATGTACCGGGTCAAGCGGTACCGCTCGATCGCTGGGTGAGGGCGGGCCGAGGGTATCCGCGTGTCGGCAGGATCGGCACGCGGGACCACCAGGGCGCGATCTTTACGCGCTTTTTACGGCTCAAATGATGGCGTGAAGCGATACTTAGCGCGGTTTACCGTCTGCCCAGAGAAGTCACCCGTGAGCGAAGCCGCGACTGCTGCGAATCATTCCCCCTCTTCGAAAACCACAGGCCTTGGCCTGCTCGTCGCCGCTGTCGGCGTGGTCTATGGCGATATCGGCACCAGCCCGTTGTATACGCTCAAGGAAGTGTTCGCCGGGCATTATGGCGTGCAGCCCACCCCGGAAGGCGTGCTCGGCGTGTTGTCGCTGGTGTTCTGGTCGTTGATCTGGGTGGTGTCGGTCAAGTATGTCCTGTTCATCCTGCGCGCCAGCAACCAGGGCGAGGGCGGCATCATGGCCCTGACCGCGCTGGCGCGGCGGGCTGCGGCGCCCTATCCGCAACTGAGCCGGGTGCTGGTGCTGCTGGGCCTGTTCGGTGCGGCGCTGTTCTACGGCGACAGCATGATCACCCCGGCCATCTCCGTGCTTTCGGCGGTGGAGGGGCTGGAGCTTGCCTTCGACGGGATCGGGCACTGGGTCGTGCCGCTTTCGTTGATCGTGTTGGTGGCACTGTTCCTGATCCAGAAGCACGGAACCGCGCGCATCGGCATCCTGTTCGGGCCGGTGATGGTGCTGTGGTTCGTCGTGCTGGGTGCGCTGGGTGTGCTGGGGATCGTGCAGCGGCCCGAGGTGCTGCAGGCGCTCAACCCGGCCTGGGCGGTGCGTTTCTTCGTCCTGCACCCAGGCGTGGGCGTAGCTATCCTGGGAGCGGTGGTTCTGGCCCTGACCGGCGCCGAGGCGCTGTATGCGGACATGGGGCATTTCGGCCGCAGGCCCATCGCCCGGGCGTGGTTCATGCTGGTGCTGCCGGGGCTGGTGCTGAACTATTTCGGGCAGGGAGCGCTGATCCTCGGCAACCCCGAGGCGGTGCGTAACCCGTTCTACCTGCTGGCCCCTGGCTGGGCGTTGCTGCCGATGGTCGCCCTGGCCACGCTGGCCACCATCATTGCCTCCCAGGCGGTGATTTCCGGTGCCTTCTCGCTGACGCGCCAGGCCATCCAGTTGGGCTATGTGCCGCGCATGTTCATCCAGCACACCTCCAGCGAGGAGCAGGGGCAGATCTACATCGGTACGGTGAACTGGGCGCTGATGGTCGGCGTAGTGTTGCTGGTGATCGGTTTCGAGTCTTCGGGCGCACTGGCGGCGGCTTACGGTGTGGCGGTGACGGGTACCATGCTGATCACCACGCTGCTGTCGTCCGCGGTGGTGCTGCTGGCGTGGAAAACTCCGCGCTGGTTGGCCATCCCCATGCTGCTGGGCTTCCTGCTGGTCGACAGCCTGTATTTCGCCGCCAATGCACCGAAGATCCTGCAGGGCGGGGCATTCCCGGTTGTCACTGGGGTGGCGCTGTTCATCCTGATGACCACCTGGAAGCGCGGGCGCAAGATCATCGTCGAGCGCCTGGATGAAGCTGCGCTGCCGCTGGATCTGTTCATCGCCAGCCTGCAGGCCCAGCCGCCCCATCGTGTGCAGGGCACGGCCGTGTTTCTGTGTGCCCGTACCGATGCCGTGCCGCATGCGTTGTTGCATAACCTATTGCACAACCAGGTGTTGCACGAGCAGGTGGTGGTGCTGACCGTGGTGTCGGAGGACGAGCCTCGGGTCAGTGCCGACAAACGCTGTGAGGTCGAGGCCTTCGGCGAAGGGTTCTTCCGCGTCACACTGCATTTCGGTTTCATCGAGGAGCCCGACGTACCGCTGGCCTTGAGCCTGTGCCAGCGTGAAGGGCTGGACTTCAGCCCAATGCGCACCACCTACTTCCTTAGCCGCGAGACGGTGATCGCCACCCGGCGCATGGGCATGGCGCGGTGGCGCGAGCAACTGTTCGCGTTCTTGCTGAGGAATGCCAACAGCAACCTGAAATACTTCCAGTTGCCGCTCAACCGGGTGATCGAATTGGGTACCCAGGTCGAAATGTGATTTGAAACGGTTTCGCACCCGCCCATTCACCGGCAAGCCGGCGCCCACCAGCCCTCGACGGGCGGTGTTTCAGTGGCCGGCCAACGCGCGCAGCAAAAAGTCGGCGCGTTCGGCGACAGAGGTTCTGGGAAGCAGCGATACCTGGTAGCCGAGGGCAGGATAGACGCCCTGCAGTTGCTCGAATTCCTCCAGCGCAGCCTGCATGCCGTGGCGCCGTTCTGCATCCTGCACATAGATCTCAGGCCAAGGCGGCGTCAGGAATACCTGCCGGCGATAACGGCAGGACTCGGCCGCGGCCGCCAGCACAGGCTCGCCCGTGAGGCGCTCCAGGGCCGCGGCGGCATCGATCATGCCACGGTCGAAGAACACCCACTGCGCATTTTTCTGCGCAGCCGACGCGTAGTCGGCCTGGGCCATGTCCATCACCCGGTGCAGAAAACCGACCAGGTCGAGCCAGGGCAGCGCCTGGCCCTGTTCGCGCAGCTGCTGCTGTACCACACGCCGCCCGGGCTCTTCGATCACGGCATGGCCGCGTCGCTCGAGCTCAGCCAGCAGCGTGGACTTGCCGCCGCCCGAGCAGCCGGAAATGATCACGAAGTTGTCCATCGACCAAAGGCTCCAGAAAATTTCAGCCGAACCTTATACCGTTTCCTGGCGCCAGCGCCCGGCATAGTCCCGTGCGAACCGCCCGGCGAGGCGCCCGGAGCGGGAACCGCGCTGGGTGGCCCAGCAAGGCGAATGTCACCTGACCACGTGCAAGTAATGCAGGTGGCGCTCGTACTGATCGAGGATATCGCCGATCACATCGTCACGCCCCCAGCCCATGATGTCGTAGTCCTGGCCGCCTTCGCGCAGGTGCACTTCGGCGCGGAAGTACTTGCGCGCATCGGTCGCGTCCTCGGTGTCACGCATGACGAAGCTGGGTGTATTGAAGGCACGCGGGCGTACTTCATACAGGAACCGCCCTTCGCCGGCATGGGAGAGTTCCAGGGTCACACGTCCGTCGTCACGTTCGTTCACCGTGACTTCGTAGCCTTGCTTGCGCAGCTCGACGGCCACTTCTTCGCAGGCGGGCTTGACCACCTCGGCGATGAAGCGTGTGACATGAGCCCGGCGCGGCATCATGGCGATATTGCGCAGGCGTCGTTGCCAACCCCCATGGGGTTGACGGGTGTGCCGAGGTGCCGGTAGCGCCTGGTTGCGCAGGCCGCGGCGTGTCGCATCCAGGTTCAAGGCCTTGAACAAGCCCCAGATCGCGGTGAGCAGGATGACCGCGAAGGGCAGTGCACTGGCGATGGTCGCGGTCTGCAACGCCTTGAGCCCGTTGGCCAGCAGCAGCGCGATGGCGACCGCACCAATGCTCACCGACCAGAAGATGCGTTGCCACAGCGGCGAATGGCCCTGCCCGGAAGAGGCCAGCATGTCCACGACCAGCGCCCCGGAGTCGGCCGAGGTGACGAAGAACACCACGACCATCAGCACGGCGACCAGCGAAACGATGCTGGAAAACGGGAAGTGTTCGAGAAACACGAACAGCGCCAGGGAGCTGTCCTGGCCGACCACCGTCGTCAGCTCCTTCACGCCGTCGTTGAGGATCATGTGGATCGCCGAGTCGCCGAACACGGTCATCCACAGCAGGGTGAAACCTGCCGGTACGAACAACACGCCACAGACGAACTCACGGATGGTTCGGCCTCGGGAGATGCGCGCGATGAACAGGCCGACGAAGGGCGACCAGGACAACCACCAGCCCCAATAGAGCAAGGTCCAGCCGCCGATCCAGTCGGTGGGCTCGTAGGCGTAGAGGTTGAACGTCTTGTTGACGATGTCCGAGAGGTAGGCGCCGGTGTTCTGGATGTAGGTTTGCAGCAGGAACACGGTTGGCCCGAGCAGCAGCACGAACAGCATCAGCACCACGGCCAGGCCCAGGTTGAGCTCGGAAAGGATGCGAATGCCCTTATCCAGCCCGCTGGCCACCGACAGCGTGGCCAGGGCGCAGGTGACGGTGATCAGGATCACCTGGACCGTCGAGTTCACCGGCAGGCCGAACACATGGTGCAAGCCGCTGTTGATCTGCAGCACACCGTAGCCCAGCGAGGTCGCCACACCGAACACGGTGCCGAGAATGGCGAATACATCCACGGCGTGGCCGATCGGCCCGTGAATCCGCTCGCCGATCAACGGGTAGAGAGCCGAGCGCAAGGTCAGGGGCAGGCCGTTGCGAAAGCTGAAGTAAGCCAGGATCAGGGCGACGATGGCATAGATCGCCCAGGCGTGAAGGCCCCAGTGGAAGAAGGTGATCTTCATGGCTTCGCGCGCGGCGGCTACGGTACCGGGATCGCCTACCGGAGGGTTGGTGAAATGCATGACCGGTTCGGCTACGCCGAAGAACATCAGGCCGATGCCCATGCCGGCGGAGAAAAGCATGGCGAACCAGGTGCTCTTGCGGTAGTCCGGTTCGCTGTGGTCGGGGCCCAGCTTAATGTCGCCGAAGCGGCTGACGGCGAGGAACACCACGCTGATCAATACCAGCGCCACGGTGAGGATATAGAACCAGCTGGCATTGGTGACGATCCAGGCCTGGACCTGTTCGAACAGTGTTTGGGCATGCTCCTGGAATGCCGTGGCGTACAGAACGAGCAGAAAGATAAGGATGGCGCTGCTGTAGAAGACGGGGGGGTTGAGGGTACTCCTGGGTTTTGCGGCTGCAGTCATTGCGGCAGTTTTCTCCTTTTTTAAACATTGCAAGCGCAGCTAGGCACGCAAGCATTTTCCAAGGTTAGCACCTTGAATGAACGCCGTTGCCGAGGCTGGCGAGCTCGAAGGAACCAACAACCGTACCGTTCGTGACGAAAATTCTCAAATGTCTTCCCCCAGGGCAGGGTCCGAAAATGCCCCTGCATGGGCCATCTTGGCGTTGCAGGTATTGCTGTGCCTGCTTTACTTCAAACGGGCTTCGCTTGCGTTCGAAGCTGCTTGAATGCCTTATCCGGGCGCACCGGCCTTGCCCTGTTTCTGAACGCTGGAGTAGCAGCATGTGGGCCAAGACACCTTCTGAAGTCGCCTCCTGGGGCCTATGTGCCTTGCTCGTCATCAGCCTGGCCGCCACCGCCGGCTGCACCCGAAAAGCGAGCACCATGCGTTACGCCGCCGCCACCCAAGGCTCGAACTGCTTCGCCAAGGCGCTGCCGACGGCGGGCGAGGGCGGCCTGGCCTGGGGCGCGAGCCTGGGCATCGCCCGGCAGAAATCTCTCAACAATTGCATCCGCTACGCTGGCCGATCCGGCGGTACGCCCAACACCTGCCAAGTGGTATTGGCGCGGTGCAAGCGCTAGCCGGTAGCCGCACCGCGCCTCGGCGCAATGGCGAAGGCGCGACAAGTTGCCCGCTTGACTTTGCCAGGCGCGCGGTGAGTGCGTTAAACTTGACGCCAAGGTCAGTTTTTGTGGTCCCCACTCCGACCTGCTTTCGGAACGTCAATGATTCCGCCCTCCGAGCTATCAAGTACCAGAATACGTCATGGGCAGGCTCGCTCTGCCCAGAGGATGAAGCATGACCAACCGTGATATTTCCCGGCGCGCCTTCCTGCAAGGCGGCGTGATCGCTGGCGTGGGGGTGACTCTCGCGCCGCTCGGCAGCCCGGCGTTCGCCGCCCTGATGGAAAACAGTGTCACCACTTCGCCGCAGAAGTGGATGAGCCATGATGGCAAGGCGCGCTTTCGTAACGATGCGTTGTCCAAGGTGTGCGGCAACAAAGTGTTCGCCCGCGACATCCGCGCCAAGGACATGCCCGGCTGGCCCCAGCAGCAGGGCCACGCCCTGTTGCTCAAGACCACCAAGGCCGACCGCATCTATGCAGGCTACGACCTGGCGTGGCTGGGCGCCGACCTGCAGCCGGACCGTGTCGTCACCGCTGCCGACCTGGAAAAGGACGGAATTGCCTGGCCCGAGGCCCATTCGCCGGATCCTCTGCTGCCGCCTGGCAAGGTGCCAATGTTCATCGGCCACCCCGTGGCGATCCTGATCTGGCACGATTTCGAACGTTTCCGCCAGGCCAAGCTCAAGCTGCAGTTCAATGACAAGGCGATCCGCTATGGCGCCCAGGCGCCGCTGTACCAGCGTGACCCCTATGGCAGCTTCCGCTTCGTGCGGGTCGGCGGCCAGACGCCGTTCGATGAGGACACCTTCTCGAGCCTGAAGAATTCCATGCTGTTCCCCACCATCCTTGCGCGCAAACCGGTGTGGACCGCCGAGCCCAAGCAGCACGGCACCCTGACCGAGCAGGGGATGTTCTACGCCCAGCGCATGGATGAGCAGTTCAAGCAGCCGCCGCAGGATTGGCTGCTGTTCGACGAGCGCTACAAGACCCCGTCGATCGAGCCCGCAGCGCTGGAGCCGGACAACGGCAACGGCTGGTACGACCCGGCCACCGGCACCCTGCATTTCGTCGTGGCTACCCAGTGCCCGTTCGAAGTGGCGCAGGAATGTGTGCACATGATCAAGCCGTCGCGCTTCGCGCTGAACAATCTGAACATGCACCCCGGCTACACCGTCGGCTACGGCTCCAAGGACAACAACATCTTCGTGTTCTATGCCGCCGTCGCTGCGTTGTATGGGGCCGGTGTGCCGATCCGCCTGGCCAACGACCGCTACGAGCAGTTCCAGAGCGGCATCAAGCGCCACCCGTTCGACATCCGCTACCAGCTGGCCGTCGACAAGAACGACATGAGCTTCAAGATCTTCCGCGCCGACATGAGCGTCGACGGGGGCGGGCGCATCAACTACAGCCCGTCGGTGGCTGCAGTGGGGGCCACCGCCGCGCAGTCGATCTACTACATGCCGCAGAGCGACCTGGCGGTGACCGTCTACCACTCACGGGGTGTCGAAGCCGGCTCCATGCGTGGCTATGGGACCCTGCAGAGCATGGCCGCCACCGAGATGATGGTCGATGAAGTCGCCAACCGCCTCGGCGTCGACGCCATCGAGCTGCGTCGCAAGAACGCGCTCAAGTCGGGCATGAAGAACACCCAGGGCGCCGTGCCCGCCGGTGCCTTGCGCCTGCACGAGATCCTCGACAAGGCCAGCGCCCACGAGGTGTGGAAGAACCGCGACGCGCACAAGAAAGCGATGGAAGCCAAGGACCCGCACAACTGGTACGGCGTCGGCTTCGCCATCTGCCAGAAAGACTTCGGCACCGGTGCCGAAGCACCCATGGCCAGCATCGAGTTCACCGCTGATGGCCGTATCAGCCTGCGCCACATCGGCACCGAGCTGGGCACCGGCATGTCGACCTCCCAGGCGTTCGTGGTCAGCGATTTCCTGGGGCGCCCGGCCGACGAGGTGACCACCGCAGAAACCGAATGGCCGGAACTGAAATTGGCCACCAGCGGCAACCCCTACCTGATGAGCCAGGCCGAGCAGGACGCCGCGCTGCGTGACCCGCGCTGGGTCGGCAAGCTGGCCTCGCCGTCATCGGCCACCAACTCGGCTTTCTACTTCAGCCATGCCACCCGTGAAGCGGCGCGTGTGCTGTTCAACCACGGCCTGTGGCCAGCGGCGCTTTCGCTCTGGCGCCAGGGCCCGTTTGGCGGCCAGGCCAACCCGCTGGTGGTACGCCGCGAGAACGCGGTATGGGTCAACGGCGAGCTTACCGGCAACGGCCTGTCGCCCATCCCGTTCGCGGAGCTGGCGAAGAAGGCCCATGAAATGGGCCTGGTCACCGGCGTCAGCGTGCATGCGTTCAACCGTTGGAGCTGGGCTGAAGCCGACTTCGTCATCGACGGTGTACGCGAGCGCCTGCCGCTCGATGCGTTGGCGGTCAAGTACGGCGACGGTGCCCCGAACGCGAAGAAGGCGCAGATGAACAGCGCCAGCTACCACCTGTTGGACCGACAGAACGCGGCCTATCCGGCCACCCAGCTGAACAATGCCATGGTGACCTACTACAGCCCGGTGGCCACGCTGGTGGAAGTGATGGTGAACAAAGGCAGTGGCGAGGTCCAGGTGCTCAACCACCACAGCTGGGTGGAGTGCGGCCGGGTGCTGGTGCCGGAACTGGTCAAGGGCCAGCTCGAAGGTGGTATCGCCATGGGCATCGGCCATGCCCTGACCGAAGAGATGCCGCTGTACGAGGGCGGCCCGGGCGAGGGGAACTGGAACTTCAACCGCTATCGCCTGCCGATGGCCAAGGACGTGGCAGTCTGGAAGCAGACCAGCGAAATCCTGCCACCGCTGTCGCCCACCGACCCTTCCAAGGGTATCGCCGAAGTGGTGATGATCCCGGTGGTCGGTGCCATCGGCAACGCCGTGGCCCATGCCATCGGCAAGCGTGTTCGCGACCTGCCCATCACTCCAGCCCGCGTCAAGGAGGCCCTCAATGGCTAACCGTCCGCTCCAGATGACCCTCAACGGTCAACCCGTCGGTCCGGCCGAGGTCCCCGAGGACCTGGCGATGATCGACTACCTGCACGAATACCAAAACCTCACCGGCTCGCGCCTGGGCTGCGGCCAGGGCATCTGCCACGCCTGCGTGGTCATCGTCGACAACCCCGACGGCACCAGCGAGGAAGTGCGCACCTGCATCACCGGCGCGCACTACTTCGAAGGCAAGAAAGTGCGCACCATCGAAGGCCATGCCAAGCATGACGAGGCCGGCAACCTCAGCGAACTGAACCCGATCCAGCAGAAGTTCGTCGACCGCTTCGCTTTCCAGTGCAGCTATTGCGCACCAGGCTTCGTCAACGCCGCCACCGTGCTGGTGGAGAAGGCCCAGCGCCAGCCGTTGAAGAAAAGCGAGCTGGAAGGCGCCATCGAAGCCAGCCTCGGCCATCACATCTGCCGCTGCACCGGGTACGTGCGTTACTACGACGCCACCCGCGAGGTGCTCAGCGACCTCGGCCTGGTCAAGGAGGGTTGAGCATGCTGCGAGCTCTTTCCGGCCTCGCCCTGGCCGTGGGCGCGGTTCTGTCGCTCGGTGCCCAGGCGGCTGACGAAGCCCTGGTCAAGCGCGGCGAGTACCTGGCTCGGGCGGCCGACTGCATGGCCTGCCACACCGCCGAAGGTGGGGCGCCGTTCGCCGGTGGCCTGCCGATCCATTCGCCGTTCGGCACCATCTACGGCACCAATATCACCTCGGACAAGCAGTACGGCATCGGTGACTACAACAGCGACGAGTTCTTCGCTGCCCTCACCGAGGGCAAGCGCAAGGACGGCGCCAACCTGTACCCGGCCATGCCCTATACCTCTTACCACTTGCTCAAGCGTGAAGACGCCGATGCGATCCATGCCTACCTGATGACGGTGCCGCCGATCAACCGGCCGGCACCTGAAACCAGCCTGAGCTTCCCGTTCAACGTGCGCATGGGCCTTACCGGGTGGAACATGCTGTATGGCAAGAGCGTCCAGCTGCAGCCCACCGAGGGCAAGAGCGAGGCCTGGCAGCGCGGCCAGTACATGGTGGAAGTGCTCGGCCACTGTGGCGAGTGCCATACCCCGCGTAACAGCATCGGCGCCCTGGAGCAGGACAAGCGCCTGACCGGCGGCCTGCTCGGCGGCTACCTGGCGCCCAGCCTGCTGGCCCAGGACCTGGCCGAGCGTGGCTGGACCCAGCCGGACCTGACCACCTTCCTCAAGCACGGCATCAGTGCCCAGGGCAGCATGTTCAACGAGATGTTCCCGGTGGTGCACCACAGCACCCAGCACCTGGAGGATGCCGACCTGGCCGCGATGGCCACCTACCTGCTGGGCGACCAGCCGCCTGCGGCCAAAGTGGTGCAGGCCGTACCGGTGGACAAGCTTGGCGAAAGCGCCCTGCGTGGCCGCCAGCAGTACCTCAACGTCTGCGCCGGGTGCCATGGCGTCGAAGGCGAGGGCAAGCCGCACATCGCGGTGGCCATGCAAGGCAATACCGTGCTGCGCCAGGCCGACTCGCGCAACCTGGCCAAGGTGATTCTCGAAGGCATCCGTGAGCAGCAGTTCACCGGCTTCGAGCGCATGCAGCCGATGCCGGGCTTTGCCGACAAGCTCGACGACCAGCAGGTCGCCGACCTGGTCAACTACCTGCGCGAAGCCTGGGGTGGCTTGCCGGGCGACCTCAGTGCGCAGCAGCTTGCGCACCTGAGCGCGGAGTGAGCCGTGCAGCATCTTGACCTGCAAGTGGTGCGCCAGGCCTTGCAATGGTCTGGCGCCGGCCAGCGTGTTTGGTTGTGCAGCGTGCTCTTCACCTACGGCTCGGCGCCCCGTGCGCCGGGCTCGCTGCTGGCGGTCAACGATCGCGGGCAGTGGGTAGGTTCGCTGTCCGGTGGTTGTGTCGAGGAAGATTTCCTCGCACGGGTCGCCGAAGGCGAGTTCGCAGAGCCTGCCACCGTGGTGCGCTACGGCGATGGCAGCGACACACGTTCGAACATCCGCCTGCCCTGCGGTGGTGTACTGGATGTGCTGGTGGAGAACCTGCCTGCCGATTGCCAGGTACAGGCGCATTTGCGTGAGCTGGAGTCGGCGCTGCTTGGTCAGCGCCGGCTGCTTCGCCACGTGGACCTGCGCAATGGCCAGCGCCGGCTCGACGACGATCACAGCCAAGGCCCCAGGGTGGTCTACGACACCGACACCGTTCGCCTGCGGGTGGGCGCGGCCCAGCGCCTGCTGCTGGCGGGGTATTCCAGCGTCGCGCATTTCTGCGCCGAGTTCGGCAAGGGGCTGGGGTTCGAGGTCATCCTCTGCGACCCCCGCGACGAGGTGCTCGAAGGCGTGGTACTCGATGGCATCGAGGTCCGCCGCGAGCTGCCTTCGGTGTTCATCGCCAATGGCGGCTGCCATGGCGATACGGCGGTGGTGGCGTTGACCCATGACCCGAAGATCGATGACCTGGCGATGCTCGAGGCGGTGCGCACCGAGGCGTTCTATATCGGTGTGATGGGCTCGCGCACCACTTCGGACAAACGCCGTGAGCGTCTCCAACGCATCGGTGGCCTGGACGCGGGGCAGCTGGCCCGCATCCATGCGCCCATCGGGCTGAACTTGGGCAGCAAGACACCAGCGGAAATCGCCTTGGCGGTGCTCGCCGATATCCTGCGTACCCGTAGCGGCATCGCCCGCGAGGCGCTGTGACGGTCGTTGCGCTGGTCCTGGCGGCTGGGTGCAGCGCGCGCTTTGGCAGTGACAAGCGTCGTGCCGCCCTGGCAGAAGGGACGAGCGTGCTGGGGCAAAGCGTCGAGCACGCCCTGGCGGTGTTCGACGAAGTGCGGGTGGTGCTGCGTGATGGCGAGTGCGCTCAGGACCTGGGCCTGCCGCAAGGCTGCTCGGTGGTGCACAGCTCCGATGCTGCGTTGGGCATGGGCCACAGCCTGGCGGCAGGCGTTGCCTCTTTGGGCGACAGCTCTGCACAGGCGGTCGCGGTCGTGCTGGGGGACATGCCATGGATCAGCTGTGCGACCCTGCGTCGGTTGGCCGAGGCGGCCTCGGCGTCGAACATCGTATTGCCTCAGCATGCAGGGCGGCAGGGGCATCCAGTGGTGTTCGGTCGCGTATTCTGGCCAGCGCTGATGAAGCTGGTGGGTGATGAAGGGGCTCGTCGCGTGGTCCGGGCGAACCCAGCTCATTGTGTCGCCGTGGCGGTGGACGATGAGGGTGTGCTGCGCGACGTGGATACGCCAAACGCTTTGTAGAGGGGCGAGGTGCTCTGCGTCTCAGGCAAGCATGAGCCACGCTTGCCCGGCATCATCGTGTGCAACCATCCAGCTAAAACCGCTATAGCTCGCATCAACAACTGGTATTACTCGCTCCACGTCCACGCTGTTTAGCATCGACTCGGTCTTTACTGTCGACGAGAACAACAACGTGAACCTCGGAAAAATAACCAGTCGAAGTGCAAGGTACTGGCCAGAGCGGTTGGCCGTGATCGATCGCGACACCCGCCTGACCTTCGCCCAGCTCGAACAGCGCACCAACCAACTGGCCTCTGCGCTGCTGGCCCAGGGCATCAACCCTGGCGAACACGTCGCTATCCTTGCCGCCAACCGGGTCGAACTGGTGGAGGCGGAGATCGCTTTCTACAAGACCGGCATGGTAAAGGTGCCGGTCAACGCGCGTCTGTCCTTGGACGAAGTCATCCAGATTCTCAACGACTCGTGCAGTGTCGCGCTGATCGCCGAACCGTCCTTCGCCCAGGCCCTCATCGAGCGACGCGCGGCGGTGCCGGCGTTGCGCCTGATCGTCGCGTTGGGCGAGCAGGGCGGTGACGTCGCTTACCCGGCACTGCTGCGTCAGGGTAGCGCCGAGCCCATTGCCTGTGACCCTGACGATGACGCATTGGCCGTGCTGCACTACACCTCGGGAAGTTCGGGCGTGCTCAAGGCAGCGATGCTCAGTGTCGGCAACCGCAAGGCGCTGATCCGCAAGAGTATTGCCAGCCCCACCCGTCGCGCAGCGCCCGGCGATGTGATGGCCCACGTCGGCCCCATTACCCATGCCAGCGGTATGCAGCTCATGCCGTTGCTGGCGGTGGGCGCCTGCAACCTGCTTCTGGAGCGCTATGACGACCAGCTGTTGCTGGAAACCATCCAGCGCGAGCGTGTCACCCGGCTGTTCCTTGTGCCGGCGATGATCAATCGGCTGGTGAACTTCCCTGGGGTCGAACGTTTCGACCTGAGCAGCCTGCGGCTGGTGATGTACGGGGCCGCACCGATGGCCCCGGCGCTGGTCAAGCGCGCCATCGAAGTATTCGGGCCGATCCTGGCGCAGGGGTACGGCGCAGGCGAAACCTGCTCCTTGGTCACGGTGCTGACTGAACAGGACCATTTGTGCGAGGACGGTGACTTTCGTCGCCTGGCGTCATGCGGCCGCTGCTATTTCGAGACGGACCTGCGGGTCGTCAATGAGGATTTCCAGGACGTGCAACCAGGCGAGATCGGCGAAATCGTCGTCAAAGGCCCGGACATCATGCAGGGCTACTGGCGTGCTCCGCAGCTCACTGCCGAAGTGATGCGCGACGGCTATTACCTCAGCGGCGACCTGGCCACGGTCGATGAGCAGGGCTACGTGTTCATCGTCGACCGCAAGAAGGAGATGATCATTTCCGGTGGCTTCAACATCTACCCGACCGAAGTCGAGCAGGTGCTGTACGGCTTGCCGCAGGTATTCGAAGCCGCCGTGGTCGGCGTGCCGGACGAACAGTGGGGCGAAGCGGTGCGGGCGGTCGTGGTGCTCAAGCCTGGCATGGTGCTCAGCGAGCGCGACATCATCGACCACTGCGCACAGACCCTGGCCGGGTTCAAGAAACCTCGTGCCGTGGACTTCGTCAGCGAACTGCCCAAGAACCCCAACGGCAAGGTGGTGCGCCGCCTGGTCCGCGATGCGTACTGGCAACACAGCGAACGCCGCATCTGACTCGAGGAGCACATCATGTATCAGCCAAGCGAAAAGGCTAGCCAAATCATCGAGGCTATCGGTGGTTTCATCCGTGACGAGATCATACCCCTGGAACAACGTGAGGGGTTGAGCTGGGCCGAACCGCACCCCTATGGGGTGCTCAGGCAGGTCTGGCAACGTTCCTGCGAACAGGGTTTCTACAACATCATGCTGCCTGAAGCGCTGGGCGGTGCCGGGCTCAGTGCATCCGAGCTGTGTGCGGTCAAAGAGGCCACGGTGCTGACCGGCTCGATGCTGGCACCCCATGTGCTCGGCGAATTGTCCGGCCCGCCGCGCATCGGCCACCTGTTCAAAGTGGCGAGCCCCTGGCAGGTCGAGTCCTTCCTGCAACCGGTGTGTCGCGCCGAAAAAGCCGTATGCTTCGCGCTGACCGAGAGCGAGGCGGGCTCCGATGCTTCGGCGATCAAGACCGTCGCGCACCGTGACGGGGACCATTACCTGCTCACCGGCAGCAAGCGATACATCTCCGGCGCACCTTATGCCGATGTCGCCGTGCTGCTGGCCGTCACCGGGCCGGGCCGTGGCACCCAGGGAATTTCTGCTTTCTTCGTCGATCTCAAGGCGCCAGGGGTGCGGGTCGAAAGCGATTATGCGGTGATGTCCGGCGGCGGTGCGCATGGCGATATCTTGCTGGATGACGTCCGCGTACCGGTGGCCAGCCGCATCGGCGAAGAGGGGCAAGGGTTCAAGCTGGCGATGGGGCGGATTACCCTCAACCGCCTGCTGCATTGTCCAACGCTGTTGGGGTTGGCCGGGCTGGCGCTGAACTTGTCGGTCGACTACGCCCGCACGCGCAAACAGTTCGGCCAGCCGATCGCCATGTTCCAGTCGATCAGTCACATGATCGCCGACATGGCCACTGAGCTGCATGCAGCGCGCAGCATGGTCTATGCCACGGCGGCGCTGAATGACGCAGGTGGCGATATCCGCACCCAGGCCTCGATGTGCAAGCTGTTCGTTTCCGAAGCGGCATTCCGCATCGCTGATCGCGCCGTTCAGATCCATGGGGGCGCCGGTCTGTTGCGTGGCCATCCGGTGGAATGGATTTTCCGTGCGACGCGTATGATGCGTATCCTGACCGGCACCAGCGAGATCCAGCGCAATACCATCGCCAAGGGAATACTGATGCCTGACTAGCGTGCCCCCTTGTAGGTCCGGTCATACCTGGCCGGACATCTCGATCAGAACAATAAGAGAGACGATCATGACTGATACCTCCGCGCGCCCGGGCACGGCCTGGATGATTGCGATATTGCTGGCTTTTCTGATGCTGGTGAATTTCCTCGACAAGGTGGTGATCGGCCTGGTGGCAGTGCCCATGTCCAAGGAGCTGGGTCTGACACCTACCGAGTTCGGCCTGGTGGCAGGGGCCCTGCACTGGCTATTCGCCGTTTCTGCCGTCATCGGCGGTTTCATGGCCAACCGTCGCCCTACGCGCACCCTGCTGCTGGGCATGGGGGTGTTCTGGGCATTGATTCAATTGCCGATGCTGTTCGTCAGCTCGCTCTGGGCCATTGTCGCCTGCCGGGTATTGCTGGGCATCGGCGAAGGGCCGGCATCGCCGGTGGCCACCCATGCCTTGTACAAATGGTTCGCCAATGACCGGCGCAACTTGCCGGTCGCCCTCCTGCATACCGGCAGTGCCCTGGGGCTGTTGGTGGCCGGCGCGATGATTCCCTGGATCAGCCTGCATTATGGTTGGCGCATGAACTTCATCGTCCTGGCGGTGATCGGTGCGGTGTGGTGCCTGTTGTGGTTATGGCTGGGGCGAGAGGGCACACTGGACCGCATTCGCCCCGGCCAGCTGAAGGTGGACGATGAGCATGTGCCATATGGGCGGTTACTCAGCGATCGCACCGTGCTAAGCAATTACCTGTGCCATTTCGCGGCCAACTGGTCGCTGGCGCTGACCCTGACTTGGGTGCCGAGCTACCTGGAGATTGGGCTGGGCATCGACGCGATCATGACCGGTAAGATGTTCGTACTGTTCGTGGTGGTGACGACGCCGTTGAGCCTGTTCATGGCCTGGCTGTCGCAGCGCTTGCTGCGTGGCGGGTTGGTGTCGCGTTGGTCGCGTGGCGCATTCGTTTCGGTTTGCCTGATCGTCAGTGGGTTGTTGGCGGCGGCATTGTTCCTGCCAGGACTGTCCACCACCGTACGGATCATCAGCCTGACCTTGAGCGGTGGTTTGGCACTGGTGATGTATTCGGTGGGGCCTGCGATGCTTGCCGAATTCACGCCAGGTACCCAACGTGGCGGGGTGTTGGCGATCGGCAACGGCATCGCTTCGCTGGCCGGCATGGCCGCGCCGGTGATGACAGGCTTGCTGGTGCAGGGGGCCGGTGCCGAACACCCGGCAGGATACGCGCAAGGGTTTCTGGTATGTGGCGCGGTTCTGGTGATTGCGGGTCTGGTCGGGCTGTTCTGGATGGACCCGCAAAAGACCCTACGACGGTTGCATCGCAAAGAGCCAGGCATCCAGGTACGGGCCGACCAGCCCTATACCTGAGCGCGAGGCGCCAGCAGTGCCCACTGCATGGCAGTCAGGGCTCTACCGCCAGGCCTGATTCGTATTCGGCCTGGCGTTCGATCAAGCTGCCTTTCCACTGATCGTTGCGTACGGCTTCGATCAGCAAGCCCCTGACCAGGTCACGCATGCATGCAGCCGCAAACGACAGAGGTTTGTGTTGCGAGTGCGCCAGTGAGATGGTCCGGGTGATGCGTGGCTCCACGATCAAACGGGCGCAGGTAGGCTCCAGCAGCTCCACCAACGGAGGCCAGTTGCTGATGGTCGCCGCCAGGCCCGCGCGTACCAGGCTGCTGATCCCTGGCGCGGACTGCTGCTCATAACTGGAGTCCAGGACGACACCGGCCTCCATCGCTGCTTGCTCGACCCGTCGACGCAGGTGCAGGGCACGGGGTGGCATCACCAGTTGCGTTGCCGCGGCCTCGGCCAGGGTGATCGGCGAAGCGTCGCCGCAATGCCCGGGTGTACCTACCCAGTAAAGGTCTTCGGTAAACACCGGCTCGGCAATCACATGGTCGAGTTCCTCGGCATTGGGCACGACACCGAAATCCACTTTGCCCAGCTCGATCGCCTGGCCACCTTCGCGGCTGAGCCCATCCCAGACCGTCAGCTTGATGCCGGGAAATTTCGACTGCCCATGGGTAATGATCGCTGGCAGCAACAACGCCGACGCGGTGGCGGGAATGGAGATCGCCACATGGCCCATGGGGTTGCCCCGGCTGGACTTGAGCTCGTCTTTGACCGAATCGAGCTTCTGGATCACCGACCGGGCGACTTCGTACAACTGGCGCCCGGCATCGGTCAGCGCTATGCCGTCGTGCTGGCGCGCCAGCAATTGCATCTCCAGCTCGTTCTCCAGCAAGCCGATCTGCCGGCTCAGGGCGGGTTGAGCGATGAACGCGCGACGTGCGGCATTGGAGAAACTGCCAGCCTCGACAATGGCAATGAGATAACGCAGCTGTTTCAAGGTCATGGGCATTCTCTGGCTATGCCGAAGTGATATGGCAACTATCCGAACACGCTATTTGTGGTGCCCAGGTAGCGTACTTAGTATCCATTAATACCGCATCCGGAGGATATCTGGCCAACCCATTGAACCGATGTTTATCTGCGTGACCTGCTCTGGGGCGAGCCTTCTGGGTGTTTCAAGCTCCCGTTCGAGTCCCGTGCCTGCAAAACATCTCACTCTCTAATAAACACAATAAGAGGTCAGGAGTGATGGCACCCTTTATTCGCGGTCTTTGCCGGCCGTCTGTATTTGTAGTGTCTTGTTGTTTCCCTTTTTGCGTATCCCATGCCATGCAATTCCAATGGGGGGACGTCGAGGGACAGTTCGATTCCTCGCTGTCGTTTGGTGTGAGCCTGTCCACGTCAAACCCCGATCCTGATCTGCATACCAGTGCCAACAGTGACGATGGCCGTTTGAACTTCGGCTCGGGCGATGTGTTTTCGGCGCCGCTCAAAGGGACTCATGATCTGGAGCTCAAGCACGATAACGTCGGTGTTTTCCTGCGCGGAACCTATTGGTACGACACGGCCCTGCGTGACCACGACCAACGCTTCAAGAACGTCGAGGACAATAATCGCAAGCGTTCGGCCAAGACCGCGGGCGCGCAGTTGCTCGATGCCTTCGGTTACTACCTCTATGACATCCAGGGGCAACCCGGCTCGGTACGCTTGGGCAAGCAGGTGGTGAACTGGGGAGAAAGTACCTTCATCCAAGGTGGCCTCAACGTGATCAATCCTTTCAACCTCTCGGCCTTGCGTCGACCTGGTTCGGAAGTGAAGGATGCGCTGGTGCCGGTGAACCTGTTCTACGTTACCCAGAACCTGACCGAGGCGCTGTCGTTCGATGCGTTCTACCAGTTGGATTGGGAACAGACCCAGCTGGACAACTGTGGGACCTATTTTTCCAATAACGACTTTTTGCCCGATGGCTGCGATGGCCTGGATGTCGGGGCGAAGTTGCTCGGTAATGCTGCTGCCGTGGCCGGGCTGACGCCGTTTGGGGTCAACCTGACCGAAGAGGGCGTCCGCATTCGCCGGGCCAGTGACCAGGATGCACGCAATACGGGCCAGTGGGGCGTCTCCCTGCGCTGGTACGTGAGCGCGCTGGATACCGAATTCGGCGTCTATGCGGCCAACTACCACAGTCGAACGCCGTACATGGGGACCATTAGCAGCCCGTATTTCAACAATACCGGCTTCGCGTCGCAATTGTGCGGCAACCTGGGCATCGGGCCGGCCGGTTGTGGTGCGTTCCTGAATTCTTCGTCAGGGCAATCGCTAGCGGGGGCGCTACGGCTGGGTACGGCCCAGTACATGGTGCAGTATCCGGAGGATATCCGCCTCTATGGCCTGTCGTTCGCCACCACTCTGCGCAGTGGCACGGCACTGCAAGGCGAACTGAGCTATCGGCCGAACATGCCGATGCAACTGAACGGCACCGACATCATCCAGTCGCTGCTCAATGTCGATGCGCGTTCGCCTCTCGTCGGCGACGGGCTGCGACCCGACCAGGCAGGCGCTGCATTCGATGGCTATCGGCGCAAGGAAATGACCCAGTTGCAAGTCAGCGCGGTGCATTCTTTCAACCAGGTGATGGGGGCCAGTCAGCTGTTCCTGGTGGGCGAAGCGGGTGCGACCTATGTCGGTGGGCTGGAAGGCCGCTATGGGCCGCGCTACGGCCGATCCGGCACGTTCAATAGCGGCGAGCTGGCCGATAACAGCGTTTGCCAGGCCATCTCCAAGACGCCGCAGCACTGTAATGACGAAGGCTTTCTCACGCCGTTTTCCTGGGGCTATCGGCTGCGGGCGACCTGGGTCTATCCAAACCTGATCGCAGGCTTCGACCTGCGCCCGAACCTCTCCTGGTCCCATGACGTGCATGGCACAGGGCCGGTGGAAGGTTCTGCATTCAGTGAAGGCTCCAAGGCGATCAGCATCGGCCTGGATGCCACGTTGGCCAGTACCTATAGCCTGAGCCTGGCGTACACCGACTATATCGATGGCGACTATGGCACCCGTGGCGATCGCGACTTTGTCTCGATCGGCCTGGGCATCACCTTCTGAGGAGGTAGCGATGAGAACATGCATGGTAGTGCTTGGCATGCTGGTGGTGATGGGCGCGCAGGCGGCCGGCCAACTGCCCGAAGAATTGACCCCCGTAGGTGCCGAGCGTGGCGCCAGCGCCGACGGGCGTATTCCCGCCTGGCAAGGCGGACTGGCGAGCTCCCAGCAACGCTTGGGAAGCAACGGCACGCCGCTGGATCCTTATGCCGACGAACAACCCCTCTACCGGATCACGGCGCATAACTACCTGCAGTACCAGGACCAGCTGTCTGCCGGCCAGATCGCCTTGCTCAAGCGCTTTCCCGACAGCCTCGATCTACCGGTGTATCCCACCCACCGCAGTGTCGCGGTACCTCGTGAGGTCGCCGTTTCCGCCGCGCACAATGCCGGGCGGGTGCGCTTGAGAGACGACGGTAACGGGTTGCAAGGGTTCAGTGGGGTGATCGCCTTCCCCCAGCCCAGCAACGGTCTGGAGGTGATCTGGAACCATTTGACCCGCAGCCGCAACGCCAGCTACAGCTTGGTCTGCGACAGTGTCACACCGCAGAAGAACGGGCGCTTCGTACTGATGAGCGCCCGCCAGGATTTCGCCCGCCCCGAGAGCCTGCAGGGCAAGGCTGCGGACAACATCCTTTATTACTTTACCTATCGCATGACCGCTCCGTCCCGGCTCGCCGGTGACGCGATGGTGGTGCATGAGACACTCGACCAAGTGGCCGAGCCACGCCTGTCCTGGGTCTACAGCGCCAGTCAGCGACGGGTGAGGCGGGCCCCGGCACTGGCCTATGACACCACCGGCCCAGGCACGGCAGGCCTGCGTACGGCAGACAGCCGCGACATGTTCAACGGCGCGCCGGACCGCTACGACTGGACGCTGGTGGGCAAGAAGGCACTGCATGTGCCGTACAACAGTTATCGCCTGGCCTCGCCGAGCCTGCGCTACCGTGAGCTGATCCAGCCTGGCCATGTCAATCCGCAACCCACCCGTTACGAGTTGCACAGGGTGTGGGTCGTCGAGGCGACCCTCAAGCCTGGAGCTCAACATGTCTATGCCAAGCGGCGGTATTACATCGACGAAGATACGTGGGCGATCCTGGAGGCGGATTTGTACGACCGCAATGGAACGCTCTGGCGCACGTCCCAGGCCCACAGCTTCTATCATCCCGTTGGCGAGGCCGTGGTCAATGCCATGGAGGTGACCTACGACCTGAAAAGTGGTCGCTACCATGTCTCAGGGCTGACCAACGAGCAGCGTCAACCCTTCGTCTTCAACCTGCGTACCAGTGTGTCTTTCTTTTCCCCTGGTGCCTTGCGCAGCTTTGGTGTGCGCTGATGGCCTCCCATGAACCGCGTCCGATGGGGTTGCAAATCTTGCTTGGCGGTGGCGAAGCGCCCGACCCCCGCTTCACCCTGGCGAACGAGCGCACTTTCCTGGCCTGGATTCGCACGGCGTTGGCCTTGCTCGGGGGTGGGGTCGCCATCGAAGCCTTTGGCGCACAGGCTTTCGAACCCCGTCTGAGAATAGCCATGGCGATGAGCCTGGTGGTGCTCAGCCTGTTGCTGAGCGCCGGTGCATGCCTGCGCTGGCTCCAGGTGGAACGGGCGCTGCGCCAGCGCCGGCCGCTACCTTTGCCCGCGCTGGTACCGGTATTGGCCATGGGTAGTGCATTGGCCGCCGTGTTGGCTGGCAGCATGTTCTGGTGGTGCTGGGGTGACTGACCCGGGTTTGCAGGCCGAGCGAACCGAGCTGGCCTGGCGACGCACCGCGTTGGCGTTGACGATCATCGTTTGCCTGGCCTGGCGTGCCGAGGCACCGCTGCTGGCGAGCCTGGCCCTGGTGGCCGTGCTGGTGCTGCTAGGGAGGCAAGGGCGCCGGTATCGGCAAGGGCTGCAGATGCTCGAGAGCGAATGCGCGCACGCTGTGCCAGGGATGATCCTGGGGCTCGGCGGGACGGTTTGCGTGCTGGCGATGGCGGCGCTGTGGGGGCTTGCGAGCGGCGTTTGAACAGGGGCTGGCAGCGTGTCGGCTGCCAGCCTGCCAGCATTCAGGGCGTCACTATGTTGAAGCGGGCATCGGCTTCTTCCAGCCCACCCATCAAGCGCAGGAACTTCAGGCGCTCACCTTTGATCGTGATGTCGCCCAGCGTCGCCTCCTTGAGAAAACCGGTCTGCTTCAACGCAATCCGGTCCAGCGTGGCCTTGCTCATGGTGACTTCGACATCTGCCTGGGCGTGTCGGGCCAGGTCTCGGTGAGTGAGCACGCCATTGCGCAGGGTCAGGGCGTAATCCTCGTCCAGGTCGGTGAATCGCCAGTTGATGGTCAGGTCATTGTCCGCCGCGCTCAGGGCATTCACACGCACCCCCAAATAATCGAAGAACAGCGTTGGCGTCAGGGCGCGCACCATGTCATCGGCGTTGCCACGACCACCGGTAGTGGCGGCAACGCCGCCACGCAGCTCCTGGGCACCGCTGAGGTAGGCGTTGCGCCAGGTGGCATTCTCGCTCTGGTAGCCCAACTGTTCCAGGGCGTCGGCTTGGAGTTCACGGGCCTCGCTGTTGTCGGGCTCGGCGAAGACCAGGTGATTGGTCAACTGGGCAACCCAGCGATAGTCGCCCTCACCGAAGGCCTTGCGCGCCTGACGCAGTACCTGCTCGCTACCGCCCATTGCCGCGACATAGCGAGCCCCGGCCGCTTGTGGGGGCAAGGGGTTCAGGTTCGCCGGGTTGCCATCGTAAAAGCCCATGTAGCGCTGATAGACGGCGCGCACGTTATGACTGAGCGAGCCGTAGTAGTCGCGGCTGTACCATTTGGCGGCCAGCCGTGGTGGCAAGGAGGTCAATGTGTCGGCGATCTCCATGGGCGTCAGGCCCTGGTTGATCAGGCGCAGGGTCTGGCTGTCGATGAAGGCGTACATGTCGCGCTGGTCGGCCAGGTATTCGCGGATGGCCGGACCACCCCAGGTGGGCCAATGGTGCTGGGCGAAGACGACCTCGGCCTTGTCGCCATAGCGCACCAGTGACTGGTCCAGGTAGTGCGCCCAGATCTTTGGGTCGCGCACCAGAGCGCCGCGCAGGGTGAGCACATTGTGCTGCACATGGGTGGCATTCTCGGCCATGCACAGGGCCTTGAAGCGCGGGAAATACAGGTTCATCTCTGCCGGCGCCTCGGTACCGGGGGTGAGCTGGAATTCGACCTCGACACCGTCGAGGGTCAAGTGTTCCAGCGGTTGGCTGATCTCCCGGGTCGGGGCGATCAGGCTGACCGTGGCATTGGCCGGTACACCCTTGCCCAGACCTGCATCCACCTGGCCGCGCTCGCCTCGCGGGAGCCCTGCGCCGTACATGTATTGGGCGCGGCGCTTCATGGCCGGGCCCGCCAGGACGTTCTCGCCGATGGCATGCTCGAAGAAACCTTGTGGGGCTATCACCTGGACTTTGCCTGCCTTGACGTCCGCCTCGTCGATCACCCCGCGCACACCACCGAAGTGATCCACGTGCGGGTGGGTGTAGATCACGGTCGTGACCGGCTTGCGCGGGCGGTGCTTGAAGTACAGCGCCATGCCGGCCTTGGCGGTCTCCACCGACAGCAGCGGATCGAGCACGATCAGGCCGGTGTTGCCCTCGATGATGGTCATGTTGGCCAAATCCAGGCCGCGGATCTGGTAGATGCCTTCGGTGACCTGGAACAAGCCGGCGATGCGATTGAGCTGGGCCATGCGCCACAGGCTGGGGTTGACGGTCGCGGGCGCCGCGCCTGGGTTCAGGAACGCGTACTGGCCCATATCCCAGACCGTCTTGCCTTCGGCATTGCCGATGACGCCGTCATAGCGCTCCACCAGGCCGCGTTCGGCGGACTCGAAGTCTCCCCGGTCGGCGAACGGCAAGCGCTGCAACCACTGCTGGTTGTTCTGCAAAGTAAAGGCCGTGGCATCCTTGGCGGGCGTGGTGGCGAAGCTTGCCAGCGGTGTCATCAGGGCAAGCGCAAGCAAAGACGGAGGGAGGCGCATCGGGGAGTCCTTTTTCTTGTTGGAGTGACCGTCGTCACCCGGTTCGTCGACCCGGGCGGCGTCCCACTGTAGGGAGCCGATCAAGCCACAGCCAATACCAGAGCGGCATGGCGACCATCGTGCTTTGCGATGGATCAGCCCGGTGCGATCGCAAGGATCTGCTCCACCAGCCAGGCCAGGGCCGGGTCATGCTGACGGTGGGTGAGGTGGACCAGCTCGAGGGCGAAAGGCTCCAGCGCGAACGGTAAGTCATACAACGCCAAGGGCAACAGCGTGGCGAACTGCCGTGCCAGTTGGGTCGGCAGCACGACGCAAAGGTCGGTGCTGGCCGCCAGGTGCGCGGCTTGCAGATAGTTGGGCGTGGTATAGACGATCCGCCGCGCCAGGCCCTGTTCGGCCAGCCATTGGTCAACCATGCCACGCGTCTGGCCGCCATGCACCCATAGGTGGCGCAGGTCAAGGAAGCGCTCGAGGTCAAGGGGCCCGTCGAGCATCGGATGTGCCTGGCGTACCGCCACTTGCAAGGTCTCGCTGCGCCAATGGTGGCGGCTGAAACGGGCCGGCACTTCGTCGAAGCGGCCCAATACCAGATCCAGTTCACCTCGATCCAGCGCTTCGGCCGGCAGGTGTGGAGCCAGGTGCAGGACGTCGATGCGCACATGCGGTGCCAGCGTCTGCAGACGGGCGAGCAATGTGGGCATGCACAACTGCTCGACGAAGTCCGTGAGGGCGATGCGCAACTGCTGGTGGCTGCGCAAGGGGTCGAACGCCTCCGCGGTCGAGAGCGTTTGTTCGATCTGCTGCAGGGCTGCCCGTATCGGTGCTTCCAACGCCAATGCCCGAGGTGTCGGGCGCATACGCCGGCCGACGCGCACCAACAGCGGGTCGCCCAGCAGCGTGCGCAGGCGGGCCAGAGCGTTGCTCACCGTAGGCTGGGTCAGCGCCAGGCGCTCGGCCGCGCGCGACACATTCTGCTCACGCAGCAACATGTCGAAGATACGAAGCAGGTTCAGATCGAAGTTCATATTATTCATATGGAAAATATATGGCATATGAAAATGAAATTTCAAAAATACTTGCGACCTGCATAGGGTGACGGCTGTCCCTTTGAGCAGCAGGAGCAGCGCGCGTGAGTACCCCCTTCGACATTCAGCAAGTCGCCGTAATCGGTGCTGGCACCATGGGTCGCGGCATCGTCGTCAGCCTCGCCAGTGCGGGGCTGCCCGTGCTGTGGCTGGAAAGCAATGCTGCGACACTGGAGGCTGGCCTGGCGATGGTTAGCCAGACTTGGGCTCGGCAGGTCGACCGCCAGCGCATCACCCAGGCCCAGGCCGATGCCAACCTTGCACGGGTGCAGGCAGTAGACGGTTACGCAGCCTTGTCCCACGCCGACCTGGTGATCGAGGCCGTGTACGAGAGCCTTGCGCTCAAACAGGAGATCTTCCGCGCGCTGGACGCTCATCTCAAGCCACAGGCGATTCTGGCCAGCAATACATCGGCGCTGGACATCGACGCCATCGCTGCCGTCACGGCCCGCGCTTCCCAGGTGCTTGGGCTGCATTTCTTCAGCCCGGCGCACGTCATGAAACTGCTGGAAATCGTGCGTGGCGAACAGACCGCCAACGAGGTGCTGGAGGTGAGCCAGGCACTGGCAGCACGCCTTGGCAAGGTGGCGGTGGTAGCGGGCAATTGCCCGGGTTTCATCGGCAACCGTATGTTGCGCACCTATGTCGCCGAAGCGCGCAAGTTGCTGCTTGAAGGCGCCTTGGCGCACCAGATCGATGAAGCCCTTCAGAGGTTCGGCTTCGCCATGGGACCGTTCCGGATGTACGACGTGGTCGGCATCGACCTTGAGTGGCGTGCTCGCCAACTGGCAGGGCAGGGCATGGAGTCGCCGTTGGTGCAGGTGGACAACGCACTGTGCGCGCTTGGCCGTCTGGGCCAGAAAGCCGGGAAAGGTTATTACCGTTATGCCCCCGGCAGCCGCGAGGCCGAACACGATCCTCAGGTCGATGCCTTGGTGCTCGAGGTTTCACACGAGCTCGGCTACCGCCGCCGAGACATCGATGAGCAGGAGATTCTGGAGCGCTGCCTGTTGGCGCTGGTCAACGAGGGGGCGAAGATCCTCGAGGAAACCATCGCCACCAACGCCCATGACATCGACCAGGTCTGGCTCAATGGCTACGGGTTCCCCGCCCAGGCCGGCGGGCCGATGAGCTGGGCGGATGCGCAAGGTGTCGCGAGTATCCTCGGGCGCCTGGAGCGCTTGCAAGGTGTGTTGGGCGAGCATTGGCGACCCGCGGCGTTGTTCTACCCGTTGGTGGCCGGTGGCAAGCGCTTGGCCGATGTGCAGGAGGGCCGGGTATGAATTATCGGGCGCCTTTGCGCGAGATGCGTTTCGTGCTGCACGAACTGTTCGATGTCACCCAGCACTGCCAATTCCTGGGCACCGGGCTGGATCGCGATACCCTCGATGACGTGCTGGAAGAGGCCGCGCGTTTTGCCGGTGAGGTGGTCGCCCCGCTCAATCGCGACAGCGACGAGCAAGGGTGCAGCCTGCAGGACGGCCAGGTCCGCACGCCGGATGGCTTCCGGGAAGCCTACCGACAATACGTGGATAACGGCTGGGCGGGCATGACCGGGCCACAAGCATACGGTGGCCAGGCCTTGCCGCAGATGGTCGCGGCCTGCTTCCACGAGATGCTGATGGCCGCGTCGCTGTCCTTTCGCATCTATTCGGGGCTGACCGAAGGCGCTGTGTTGGCGCTGCATCGCCATGGCAGCGAAGCACTGAAGCACACATGGTTGGGCAAGCTGGTCAGCGGTGAATGGACCGGCACCATGTGTCTGACCGAACCCCAGGCCGGCACCGATCTGGCTTTGTTGCGCACCCGGGCAGAGCCACGGGCCGATGGCAGTTACAGCATCATCGGCAGCAAGATTTTCATCAGCGGCGGCGACCAGGACCTGACGGACAACATCGTCCATCTGGTCCTGGCCCGCCTGCCCGATGCGCCGGCCGGGGTGAAGGGCATAAGCCTGTTCCTGGTGCCCAAGGTCTTGCCCGACACTGGCCTTGGCAATGCCCTGGGTTGCGGTGCTCTTGAGCACAAGATGGGCATCAAGGGCGCTTCGACCTGTGTGATGAATTTCGACGGTGCCCAAGGCTGGTTGGTGGGGGAAGCCAACCAAGGGTTGGCCTGCATGTTCACGATGATGAACGATGCGCGTTTCCAGGTTGGCCTGCAGGGTCTTGGTATCGCCGAAGCGGCCTTCCAGGGAGGCTTGGCCTACGCGCGCGAGCGTTTGCAATCGCGATCGCTGAGCGGTGCCGTGGCGCCTGAAAAGGCTGCTGATCCGATCATAGTCCACCCCGATGTGCGGCGCATGCTGCTGACCCAGAAGACGCTGACCGAAGGTTGCCGCATGTTGGCAACCTATACCGCACGCCAGTTGGACCTGGAACAGGGTGCGCCGCACCCTCATGAGCGCCACCAGGCCGGTCGCCGTGCTGCCTTGCTCATTCCTGTCGTCAAGGCATTCTTCACCGATGTCGGCCAGGAAGTGGCAAGCCTGGGTGTACAGATACATGGCGGGCACGGGTATATCCGTGAGTGGGGCATGGAGCAGTTGATGCGCGACAGTCGCATCACCCAACTCTATGAAGGCACCAACGGTATCCAGGCACTGGACCTGGTGCGGCGCAAACTGATCGGTGATGGCGGTGCCGAGCTCAACGGGTTGATCGACGAGCTTGCCCTGCACGCCGATGCAGCGGGAGCCCAGGCCTCGTTGCAGGCCATGGGCGCCGCAGTCAGCCAGCGCCTCGATGAATGGCGTGTGCTGGGCGAGCGCGTCATCGAACGCTGCCAGCACGACCCCGAGGAAATCGGCGCCGTCTCGGTGGACTTCCTCGCCTACTCGGGCTACGTCCTGCTGGCGGCCTTCTGGCTGCAAGCGGCCAGGCATGCCGATACCGCGTTGACGCAGGGTAGCGACGAAGCTGCGTTCTACCAGGCCAAGCTGCAGGCTGCCGAGTTCTATTGGCGCCGGATATTGCCTCGTGCCACTGCCCACCGAGAAGCGTTGTTGGGCGGCGCGGGCTGCCTGATGACGATCCCCGAGAGCGATTTCGCTTTCTGAGCACCCCTGCCTCTACTGGAACAAGGAGCAACCGACATGCAGCCGTTCAGTTTTGCTACCGCTGGCCAGATTCTCAGCGAGGCCGGGGCCGTGCGACGTCTGGCCAGCCTGTGCCGTGAGCGCGGCGCGCGCCGCGTGCTGATCGTCACCGACCCGGGCATTGCCCGCCTGGGCATGCTCGACGACCTGTTGCCCGGCTTCACGGCCGCGCAGGTGGGTGTAGCGATTTTCACGGAAGTCGCGGCCGACCCCGGCCAGGCTTGCGTGCTCGCCGCGGTGAAGCGTGCACGGCATATCGGTGCCGACCTGATCGTTGGCTTCGGCGGCGGCAGCTCCATGGATGTCGCCAAGCTGGTCGCCCTGCTGGCGCATCCCGAGAGCCGTCAGCCGCTCGAAGCGCTGTACGGTGTCGATCAGGCCAAGGGCCAACGCTTGCCGCTGATACAAATACCCACCACAGCCGGTACTGGCTCGGAGGTGACACCGATCGCCATCGTGACCACCGCTGGCAATGTCAAGATGGGCGTGGTTTCGCCGTTGCTGTTGCCGGACCTGGCGTTGCTCGATGCCGACTGCACCTTGGGCCTGCCCGCCGCCGTAACGGCGGCGACGGGGATCGACGCCATGGTCCATGCGATCGAGGCCTACACCAGCAAGCTCAAGCGCAACCCGCTGTCCAGCCTGCTGGCCCGTGAGGCGCTGCGGTTGTTGGCCAGCAATCTCGACCAGGCGGTGTACAACGGCGGTAACCTTCAGGCGCGTCAGGCCATGCTGCTGGGGGCCTGCCTGGCCGGGCAGGCGTTCGCCAATGCACCGGTGGCAGCCGTGCACGCGTTGGCCTACCCGCTGGGCGGGCATTTCCATATTCCCCATGGTCTGTCCAATGCCTTGGTACTGCCACATGTGCTGCGTTTCAACTTGCCGGTGGCGGCAGCTGACTATGCCGAGTTGGCGCCGGCCCTGTTGGGGGAACGCCTGCGTGCTGGTGACCGCCATTGTCAGAGCGAGCAGTTCGTCGCGGAGCTGGCTGAGCTTGGGCCACGGTGCGGGCTGCCCGGGCGCTTGCGGGATGTCGCGGTCCCCAGGCACAGCCTCGGTCAATTGGCCGAGGATGCCATGCGCCAACAACGGCTGCTGGTGAATAACCCACGTGAAGTCACCGCCGCCGATGCTCTGACCATCTACGAGGCGGCTTACTGATGGATGAAACCAGGCAGCGTCAGCGCTATCGGCACTTCACCACCATCACCACCCGTTGGCACGACAACGACCTCTATGGCCATGTGAACAACGTCATTTATTACGGTTTCTTCGACAGTGCGGTGAACCGCCTGCTGGTCGAGCATGCAGGCCTGGACATCCACGCCGGGCCGGTGATTGCCCTGGTGGTCAGCTCCAACTGCCAATACCACGCCTCGGTCGCGTTCCCCCAGCCCATCGAGGTCGGCCTGGCGATCAGCCGGTTGGGTAACAGCTCGGTGCATTACCAGCTTGCGGTGTTCCGCGAGGCGCATGAGCAAGCCTGTGCCACCGGCAATTTCGTGCATGTCTTCGTCGACCGCGATAGCCGTCGCCCCACGCCGATACCCAGCCGTTTACGCCAGGTATTGAGCGATCTGCTGCAGGATTGATGCTTATTTCACGAGGAAGCCGAACCATGAAAGATGCGGTTATCGTTTCAACTGCTCGCACACCGATCGCCAAGGCCATGCGAGGCGCATTCAATACCCTCAAGACACCCAGCATGACTGCCATCGCCATCCGTGCCGCCGTCGAGCGGGCTGGTATCGAAGCCCAGCAGATCGAGGACCTGGTGCTGGGCACCGCGATGCAGAGCGGTACCGCTGCGATCAACCCGGCGCGCCTTTCGGCCCTGGCGGCGGGCTTGCCGGTGTCGGTGAGCGGGCAGACCATCGACCGTCAATGTGCGTCGGGTTTGATGGCCATCGCCATCGCTGCCAAGCAGATCATGGTCGATGGCATGGAAGTGGTCATTGGTGCGGGGCAGGAGCAGATCAGCCTGGTCCAGGAGGCCCACAATCGACTGGCGAGCCAAGCCCAGGATGGCAATGTATTGCGCATGAGCGAACATGCCTACATGCCCATGCTGCAGACCGCCGAGCTTGTCGCACGCCGTTATGGCATCAGCCGCGATGCGCAGGATGCCTATGCCGTGCAATCCCAGCAGCGAACATCGGCTGCCCAGGTGGCTGGCCTGTTCGATGAGGAAATCGTGCCGGTCACCACGCGCTGCAAGGTGGTCGACAAAGCGAGCGGGGCGGTCAGCTATCAGGACGTGTGCCTTGCACGGGATGAAGGTAACAGGCCCACCACTACGTTCGCTGACCTACAGGCCCTCAAGCCGGTACTCGAAGGCGGCTGCGTGACGGCCGGCAACGCCAGCCAGCTTTCCGATGGTGCCAGCGCCTGTGTATTGATGGAGGGCACTGCCGCTGCGCGCCGGGCGCAGGCGCCATTGGGTCTTTATCGCGGGATTGCAGTGGCAGGGCTGGCGCCGGAGGAAATGGGGATCGGGCCTGTGCTGGCGGTGCCCAAGCTGCTCCGCCAACACGGCCTCACGGTGGACGATATTGGCTTGTGGGAGCTCAATGAAGCTTTTGCCTGTCAGGTCTTGTACTGCGCCCAGCGCTTGGGGATCGACCCGGCGAAGTTGAACGTCAACGGCGGCGCCATCGCCATTGGGCATCCCTATGGCATGAGTGGGGCGCGGATGGTGGGGCATGCACTGCTGGAAGGAAAGCGGCGCGGGGTCAAGTTCGTCGTGGTGACGATGTGCGTGGGCGGCGGGATGGGGGCTGCGGGATTGTTCGAAGTGTTGTGACAGGGATATTGCCAGGCCCAGAAGGGTTCAGGGCAGGGGCGCAGCTACGCCCGGGACGTGCCGTGAAAGCTGGCATGGAAAGGCTGCCCGGCTGTTGGCCGGGCAGCCGGGACAGGCTCAGCGCACCAGGCAGGGGCGCTTGTTGTCGAAGGTCCAGCCGGGGATGAGGAACTGCATGGCGACGCTGTCGTCGCGCGCGCCCAGGCCCATCTGGCGATAGCATTCATGGGCCTTGGCCAACTGGTCTTCATCCAGTTCGATGCCCAGCCCCGGACGCTGTGGCACCTTGACGAAACCATCGACGATCTTCAGTGGCTCACGGGTCAGGCGTTGGCCGTCCTGCCAGATCCAGTGGGTATCGATGGCGGTGATGTCACCTGGAGCGGCAGCGGCCACCTGGGTGAACATCGCCAGCGAGATGTCGAAGTGGTTGTTCGAATGCGAACCCCAGGTCAGGCCCCAGTCATGGCACATCTGGGCGACCCGTACCGAGCCCTGCAGCGTCCAGAAGTGCGGGTCGGCCAGGGGAATGTCCACCGATTGCAACTGGATGGCGTGGCCCATCTCACGCCAGTCCGTGGCGATCATGTTGGTGGCGGTGGGCAGGCCGGTGGCGCGGCGGAACTCGGCCATCACTTCGCGGCCTGAGTAGCCATTCTCGGCGCCGCACGGATCCTCGGCGTACGCCAGCACCTGATGCTTGTCACGGCACAGGGCAATGGCCTGCTTGAGTGACCAGGCGCCATTGGGGTCCAGGGTGATGCGTGCGTCGGGGAAGCGTTCGGCCAGGGCGGTCACCGCTTCCATTTCCTCCTCGCCGCGCAGTACGCCGCCCTTGAGCTTGAAGTCGCTGAAACCGTAGCGGGCGTGGGCGGCCTCGGCCAGGCGAACCACGGCCTCGGGCGTCAAGGCGCGTTCGTGGCGCACGGCGAACCATTCATTGTCGGCATCTGGTTCGCTGCGGTAGGCCAAGGTGGTGTCGTTGCGATCGCCGATATAGAAGAGGTAGCCGAGCATCTTCACGGCATCGCGCTGCTGGCCTTCGCCGAGCAGGGCGGCCATGGGCACGCCCAGGTGTTGGCCGAGCAGGTCGAGCAGGGCCGACTCCATGGCCGTCACGGCGTGCACCGTGATGCGCAGGTCGAAGGTCTGCAGGCCACGGCCGGCGGCGTCGCGGCTGGCGAAGGTCTGGCGCATGGCGTTGAGCACGCGCTGGTAGTGGCCGATAGGCTGGCCGATCACCAGGGCGCGGGCGTCTTCGAGGGTCTGGCGGATGCGTTCGCCGCCGGGCACTTCACCCAGGCCGGTGTTGCCGGCGCTGTCGCGCAGCACCACCACGTTGCGGGTGAAGTACGGCCCGTGGGCGCCGCTGAGGTTGAGCAGCATGCTGTCATGGCCAGCCACCGGGATGACGCGCAGCTCGGTGACCACCGGCGTGCCCTTGTCGAGCGACTGTGTGGCGTGATGCGGGGAAGTCTGGATGTTCATCTAAGCGTACCTGCAGGTTTCAGTGGCTTTGGCTCAGGGCCGAGTGGGAGTTGGGGGCGTCTGCGCTTTTAGGGCGGGTCCGTACGAAGAAGACCAGGATCGCTGCCAGGATCGACGTCGCCGCCAGGGCATAGAGACCTCCTTGGATCGAGCCGGTCTGCTGTTCCAGGGCGCCGAAGGTGGCCGGTGCAACGAACCCGCCGAGGTTGCCCAGGGAGTTGATCAGGGCGATCACTGCTGCGGCGATGCGGGCATCCAGGTAGGCCTGTGGGATCGGCCAGAACAGCGAGGAGGCCGACTTGAAACCGATGGCGGCAAAGCACACGGCGATGAAGGCGAATACCGGTCCGGCGGTGGTGGACAGGAACATACCCAAGCCTGCGATCAGCAACGCTGCTGCGACCCAGGCTTGCTGGAACTTCCAGCGCGCGGCCATGGCTGCGAAGGCGTACATGGCGATGATCGCGATCAGCCAGGGGATCGAATTGAGAAGCCCCACCTGCATGTCGCTCAGGCCACCCATGGCCTTGATGATGCTCGGCAGCCAGAAGGTGGCGGCGTAGATGGTCAGCTGGATGCAGAAGTAGATCACGCAGAACAGCACGATCTGGCGGTCACGCAGCAGGTTCCACAGCGACGGCCGTGGGCCGCTCATGGCTTCGCGCTCCTGTTGCTCGCGTTCGATGGCCTGTGTGAGCGCGTGCTTTTCCTCGGTGCTCAGCCATTTCGCATCGGCAGGGGTGGAATCCAGCCAGAACCATACGGCAAAGCACAGCAACACCGAGACCATGCCTTCGATGAACAGCATCCATTGCCAACCGTGCAGACCAAGGCCTTGGATTTGCATCAAGGCACCGGCCAGTGGACCGGAGATCAGCGACGCGGCGGCCGAGCCACTGAGGAAGATGGCGATGGCCTTGCCGCGTTCACCTGCCGGCAGCCAGCGCGTGAAGTAATAGATGACGCCAGGAAAGAAGCCGGCCTCGGCGACCCCCAGCAAGAAGCGCAGGATGTAGAACTGGGTTTCGTTCTGCATGAAGGCGGTGGCGCTGGCACCAGACCCCAGGTCAGCATGATGCGGGTCAGCCACAGGCGTGCGCCGACCCGCTGCAGCAGGATGTTGGACGGCACTTCGAACAGGGCGTAGCCGATGAAGAACAGGCCGGCACCCAGGCCATAGGCGGCCGCGCCGATTCCCAGGTCACTTTCGATGTGTGGGCGGACGAAGCCGATGTTCACCCGGTCGATGTAGTTGACGATGAACATGATGACGAACAGGGGCAGCACATGGCGCTTGACCTTGGCTACCGCACGGCCGAGAACGTCGTCCTCGGCGGCCGGCTCTACGAGCTGGTGCATGACCGATCTCCCACTAGTTGTTTTTGTGCGGGGTTGGATTTGAATAGCTTGTATGACATGTCGAGGTCAATCATAGGAGCGGACCTTGTTGTACGACAAGTAGAATTTTCACGGAAAAAATCAAAATACAACTGACAGAAAGGAGGTAATTACGCCAATTATGTAGCTATATTCGCTTAACTGGTAATTTTATAAGTGCTGCAAAAAGACCAGTGCGAACCAAAAATATACTGTTGTCATACAAGTTGGCTTGTTAGACTTCGCGCTATCGACATTCCCTCGTGCGGAGATACACATGGCATCACAGCCACGCAAGCGCAGCCATACGCGCGCCCATGACCTGGTTTCCGACTTAACCCAACGCATCCTCCTGGGCATCTTCAAGCCGGGCGACAAGCTGCCTTCGGAAAGCAGCATCGTGCGTGAGCAGGGTGTCAGTCGTACGGTGGTACGCGAGGCGCTGTCCAAGCTGCAGGCCTCAGGCCTGGTGGAGACGCGCCATGGCGTGGGGACCTTCGTCCTCGAGCGGCAGCGCCAGGCAGGCCTGCACCTGGGAATCGAGACCGCTGTGGGAGTGCGCCAGGTGCTGGAGTTGAGGATCGGCATCGAAGGCCAGGCCGCCGCCTTGGCGGCGTTGCGCCGTACCGATGAGCAGATGCGGCGCATGCGTCAGGCGCTGGATGACTACCAGGACCTGGCTGCCGCGGGCGACAGCTGCATCGAGGCCGACCGGCGTTTTCACCTGTTGATCGCCGAGGCCACGGGAAATGTCTACTTCACCGAGGTGATGAACCAGCTGGGACGGGCGATGATCCCGCGCGATCGCATCGATCCGGCCGAACGAGCCGGCGCCAACCTGGCCCGGCATGCCTACCTTGCCAACCTGGAGCACGAGGCGATCCTCAATGCGATTCGCCGGCAAGACCCCGATGCCGCGAGGGCCGCCATCTGGCTGCACCTGGCCAACAGTCGGGACCGGTTGCTGCCTGATATCGGCAGTGTCGCGCACGCGAGGTGAACGCGCGGGGTTACAGGTACCGCGGCCCGATGTAGGAGCGGCCTTGTGCCGCGATGGGCCGCGAGGCGGCCCTGGGGTTTGTAGCGCGGTTGCGTGTGTTCAGTCCCAGGCCGGCGCCAGGCCGTCAGGGCTGACTTCGCGGCCATTGCGCTCGAGGGTGGCGATACGTGCCATGTCTTCGTCGTCCAGGCGCAGGTCGCGGGCGAGCAGGTTGCTGGCCAGGTTCTCGGGCTTGGTGGAGGAGGGGATGACTGCATAGCCCAGCTGCATCGCCCAGGCCAGGGCGACTTGCGCCACGGTGGCTTTGTGCTTGGCGGCGATTTGTGCCAGCACGGGGTCTTTGAGCACCTTGCCGTACGCCAGGGTCATATAGGACGTCACCGTGATGCCTTGCGTCTTCAGGAAGTCGGTCAGCTTGGCATTCTGCAGGTACGGGCTGAGTTCGATCTGGTTGGTGGCGATCTCGCCTTTGCCGACCACCTCGATGGCCTGGCGGGTCAGCTCGATGTTGAAGTTGGATACGCCGATCTGGCGGGTCAGGCCTTGCTGCTTGGCTTCGGCCAGTGCACTCATGTACTCGCCAAGTTCGACGCCATTGCCCGGGGCCGGCCAGTGGATCAGCAGCAGGTCGACATGGTCGGTGCGCAGCTTGGCCAGGCTTTCGCGCAGGCTCGGGATCAGTTTGTCGGCCGCATAGTTGTCGACCCAGATCTTGGTGGTGATGAACAGTTCGCTACGTGGCACGCCGCTCTGGGCGATGGCTTGCCCAATGTCGGTTTCGTTGCCGTAGATCTGCGCCGTGTCGATAACGCGGTAGCCCAGCTCGAGCGCGGACTTGACCGAGTCGATGACGGCCTGGCCGGTGAGGCGGAAAGTGCCGAGGCCGAAGGAAGGGATGCTCATTGATCTGCTCCTGGTGAGTATGACAGGGATCGAATCCAGGGCCCTGAGGGATGGAATCGGTCGAATTGAGAGCAGTGTGCGGGTTTGTCGTGGATTGATTAAGACGCCGAGGGGTCAAGGTCATTTGAGCTGGAGTCACGAATGATGCCGTGGCTCGTGAGTGAAACCTGTGCAATGGGTCTGCACGATGCAGAAACGACACGGCCCGCCTGAGGGCGGGCCGGTCGATGCAGCGGGTGGCGATCAGCGACGACGGAACAGCGGCAGCGGCTCGTCCGTGGCGCCCTGGTAGGTCACCGAGAAGTCCTTCAGGCCTTGCAGCGCGTCTTCCGGGTCCTTGTCGGCACGGATGGCGAAGGCGTCGAAGCCGCAGCGGGCCATGTAGAACAACTGGTCGCGCAGCACATCGCCGATGGCGCGCAGCTCGCCCTTGAACTTGTAGCGGTCACGCAGCAGGCGCGCATTGGAGTAGTTGCGCCCGTCGGTGAATGCCGGGAAATTCAGGGCGATGACCTGGAAGTGCTGCACGTCGTCACCGATTTCCTCGGCTTCCTCGTCGCTGTCCAGCCACACGCCCAGGCCGCCGTCTCGGGCCTTGAGCGCGTGGGCATGGTCACGCCACATCTGCAGCGGGACGATGTAGTCGTCGCAGTTGGTCAACTCGTCGAACGACGTTTGCTTGGGCAGAAGGTGCCAGGTTTCGTCGACCAGTTGGTTGTTCTTAATGATTCGCTGCATAGACGCGTTCCTTGAAAGGGTCGATACCGATGCGCTGGTAGGTGTCGATGAAGCGTTCTTCCTCGGTACGCTGTTCCACGTACACGTCGATCAGCTTCTCGATCACGTCGGCCATTTCGTCCTGGGCGAAGGACGGGCCGAGGATCTTGCCCAGGCTCGCATCGCGCGCGGCATTGCCGCCCAGGGAAACCTGGTAGAACTCCTCGCCCTTCTTGTCCACGCCAAGGATGCCGATGTGGCCGACGTGGTGGTGGCCGCAGGCGTTCATGCAACCGGAGATGTTCAGGTCGATTTCGCCGATGTCGAACAGGTAGTCCAGATCGTCGAAGCGGCGCTGGATGGATTCGGCGATCGGAATCGACTTGGCGTTGGCCAGGGAGCAGTAGTCGCCGCCCGGGCAGCAGATGATGTCGGTCAGAAGGCCCACGTTCGGGGTGGCGAAGCCCAGCTCGCGCAACTCCAGCCACAGGGCGTGCAGCTGGCGCTGCTCGACGTCGGCAAGGATGATGTTCTGCTCGTGGGAAGTGCGCAGGAAGCCGAAGCTGTAACGCTCGGCCAGGTCGGCCACGGCGTCGAGCTGCTTGTCGCTGATGTCCCCCGGGGCGACGCCGGTAGGCTTGAGCGATAGGGTGACGGCGACGTAGCCAGGCTTCTTGTGGGCGCGGGTGTTGCGCGCGCGCCAGCGGGCGAAGCCAGGGTAGTCCTGGTCAAGCGGGGCGTAGTCGACGTTGTCGAGGGCCAGGTAGGCCGGGTCGACGAAGTGGCGCGAGACGCGCTGCAGTTCCGCTTCGGTGAGGGTGGTCGGGCCGCCGCGCAGGTGGACCATTTCGGCCTCGACCTTCTCGGCGAACACTTCCGGGGTCAGGGCCTTGACCAGGATCTTGATCCGCGCCTTGTACTTGTTGTCACGACGGCCGTAACGGTTGTACACGCGCAGGATGGCATCGAGGTAGCTGATCAGGTCCTGCCAGGGCAGGAATTCATTGATGAACGAGCCCACCACCGGGGTACGGCCCAGGCCGCCGCCGACCAGGACGCGGAAGCCCAGCTCGCCGGCCTCGTTGTACACAGGCTCCAGGCCGATGTCGTGCACTTCGATGGCCGCGCGGTCTTCCTTCGAGCCGTTGATGGCGATCTTGAACTTGCGCGGCAGGTAGGCGAATTCCGGGTGGAAGGTGGTCCACTGGCGAACGATCTCGCACCATGGGCGCGGGTCGATCACTTCGTCGGCGGCAACGCCGGCGAACTGGTCGGTGGTGGTGTTGCGCAGGCAGTTGCCGCTGGTCTGGATCGCGTGCATCTGCACGGTGGCGAGCTCTGCCAGGATATCCGGGATGTCTTCCAGCGCCGGCCAGTTGTACTGCACGTTCTGGCGGGTACTGATGTGGGCGTAGCCCTTGTCGTAGTCGCGGGCGATCCTGGCCAGCACGCGGACCTGGCGGGCGTTGAGCTGGCCGTACGGCACGGCGACCCGCAGCATCGGGGCGAAACGCTGGATATAAAGGCCGTTCTGCAGACGCAGAGGGCGGAATTCTTCTTCGCTCAGCTCACCGGCCAGGTAGCGGCGGGTCTGATCCCGGAACTGCTTGACGCGGTCCTCGATGATCCGCTGGTCGTACTCGTCGTATACGTACATATAAGTCCTGTCTCAGGCTGCAGGCAGCTATTCGCGCGCACGGCCGCGCACTCCGCATCGGAGCCGAGGCACGATATCAGGTTGTGTTTATGCGCTAAAGTGATGTTTTTGCATATGAAAAGAACCAATCGGACTAAGTGAGACTGACTGCCATTTCCTCCCGTCCTCGCTGGGTCTGTTTATAATCCCAGGTTTGCTTCGCAGGGATGTATTCGCATGCTCAAGGCCTTGTGCCGGAGCCTGTGCCTGAGCCTGCCCCTGGCATCGGCGAGCGCACAGGCGGCCTCCGTGGTGTTCCTCAACCCGGGCTATTCCAACGAAACGTTCTGGGTGGGTTATTCGCGCTTCATGCAGGCGGCGGCCGACGAGTTGGGCATGGAGCTGCAGATCGAATACAGCGAGCGGCGCACGGACCTGGCCTTGACCCAGGCCAAGACCGCGCTGGCCGGGCCTCGGCGACCGGATTACCTGGTGCTGGTCAACGAGCAGTATCTGGCCCCGGAAATCATCCGCCTGTCCCAAGGCCTGGGCGTCAAGCTGTTCCTGGTCAACAACGGCCTGACCGAGGCCCAGGCGCAGAGCATCCAGGCCCAGCCGGGCAGGTTCGCGCCCTTGCTCGGCACGTTGACCGGCAATGACGAGCAGGCCGGGTACCAGATGCTGCGCGAAATGGTCGCGTTGTTGCCGCCTGGCACCGGCCCGGTGGACCTGGTGGCGTTCTCCGGGGTCAAGAACACGCCGGCATCGCAGTTGCGCGAGCAGGGCATGCGCCGCGCCTTGGCCGATTTCCCCCAGGTACGCCTGCGCCAGGTGGTCTATGGGGGGTGGAATCGCCGGCGTGCCTATGAGCAGGCCCAGGTGCTGCAGGCGCGTTATCCGCACACGCAGTTGGTGTGGGCGGCCAACGACGAGATGGCCTTCGGTGCCATGAAGGCGTTCGAGGAGGCGGGGCGGATTCCTGGTCGGGACGTGATCTTCAGCGCCATCAACGGCTCGCCCGAGGCCCTGCGCGCGCGTATCGAAGGGCGCCTGGGGGTGCTGATGGGCGGGCATTTCACCTTGGGCGGCTGGGCCATGGTCATGCTCCACGACGATGCCCAGGGTCTGCCGATCAACCGTGACGGGATGAGCGAGCATCGGATCCCGGTGTTGCAATCGATCGACCAGGACAAGGCGCGGCGTTGGCTCGACTTGCTACAGCAGGACGACCTAGGCATCGATTTTCGCCGTTACAGCGCCCAGGGCCGCCCGGCCGACTTTCGCTACCCATTTTTGGCGTCGCCCGTCGAGTATTGAAAACCCTGCTTGAGGGAAGGGCATTGCTGGTCTTAACTGCTGGTTGAAGTGCATTCCCATAACCACTACAAGAGGCAATGCAATGGGAAACTCGACCAAGTTGCGCAAAGCTGACAGCAGTGTCGACGCCTGGGCGATCCTCTGCCTGATCATCCTCGTCGTTGTGGCCGCCGTGTATTGGGTCAGCCACCAGTAACGCCGTTTTCTTCAGACCGTGAGTGAAACCCAGAACCGCCTGCGGAAGGGACATCCGCGGGCGGCTTGCGTTTCAGCGGGCGGTGAGGTGTAGGGCCAACTGCACCAGGCCGATCAGCACCAGGATGAACACCAGCGTGAACAACGTGCCGAGCGCGATGAAATGGCTAGCCTTGCCATGGGTGAAGTCGCGGGCGCGGTTCTTGCCACTTTGCACGCCGAAGGCGGCGGCGAGGATGCTGTGCAGCATCTGCCAGAAGGTGGGGGCTTTGCCTGGGTCTTTGTCGTCCATGAAGGGCTCCTGGAAACAGAGGCAGTCAGGGACAGTGTAGACCGGTGTTTGGAAGGGCTCGCTGAGCCCCAATCGCGGGACAAGCCCGCTCCCACAAGGACCTGCAAAATCAAAAAGTTATCCGTTGTTCTATGGGAGATCACCCAGCCCTTCCGGGCTGCGCTGGTCCCCCTGTGGGAGCGGGCTTGTCCCGCGATTGGGCTGCGAAGCAGCCCCGTGTGCGATCAGCTGTCGTAACCCAGATTCGGTGCCAGCCAGCGCTCGCTGACGCTGACGTCCTGCCCCTTGCGCGCGCTGTAGCGCTCGATCTGGTCCTTGTCGACCTTGCCCACGGCGAAGTACTGGGCCTGTGGGTGGGCGAAGTACCAGCCGCTGACCGCCGCTGCGGGGAACATGGCGAAATGCTCGGTCAGGTACACGCCGCTTGGGCCGGTCTGGCCGATGGCCGTGCCATCGAGCAGGCGGAACAGCGTGGCCTTCTCGGTGTGGTCCGGGCAGGCCGGGTAACCCGGGGCAGGGCGGATGCCGCTGTACTGCTCCTTGATCAGCGCCTCGTTGTCCAGCTGCTCGTCCTTGGCATAGCCCCAGTACTGCTTGCGCACCTGCTCGTGCAGCCATTCGGCGCAGGCTTCGGCGAGGCGGTCGGCCAGGGCCTTGACCATGATCGAGTTGTAGTCGTCGCCTTTCTCCTGGTAGGCCTTGGCCACTTCCTCGGCGCCGATGCCAGCGGTGGTGATGAAGCCACCGACGTAGTCGGTCAGGCCGCTGTCCTTGGGGGCGACGAAGTCGGCCAGGGAGAAGTTGGGCTTGCCGTCCGGCTTGATGGTCTGCTGGCGCAGGTGGTGCAGGGTGGCCAGCTTCTCGCCGCTGTCGCCGTACACCTCGATGTCGTCATGGGCGACCTGGTTGGCTGGCCAGAAGCCGAACACCGCCCGGGCGCTGATTAGCTTCTCGTCGATCAGCTTGTCGAGCATCTCGCGGGCGTCCTTGTACAGCGCCGTGGCGGCCTCGCCGACCACTTCGTCGGTGAGGATGCGCGGGAACTTGCCGGCCAGGTCCCAGGAAATGAAGAATGGCGTCCAGTCGATGTATTCGGCCAACACGCGCAGGTCGATGTCGTCCAGCACCTTGACGCCGGTGAAGGAGGGCACCGCCGGGGTGTAGCCGGCCCAGTCGTATTGCGGCTTGGCGGCGATGGCCTGGTCGTAGCCCAGGCGTTCGGTGCGGGCGCTGCGGTTGGCGGTGCGCTCGCGCACTTCCACGTATTCCTGGCGGGTCTTCTCGACGAAGGCCGGCTTGAGTTCCTTGGACAGCAGTTGGGTGGCTACGCCTACCGCGCGCGAGGCATCGGTGACGTAGACCACGGCATCGTTGCTGTACTTGGGCTCGATCTTCACGGCGGTGTGCGCCTTGGAGGTGGTAGCGCCGCCGATCATCAGCGGCAGGTCGAAGCCTTGGCGCTGCATCTCGCGGGCAACGTGGACCATCTCGTCCAGCGACGGGGTGATCAGGCCGGACAGGCCGATGATGTCGCAGTTCTGCTCGCGTGCGGTCTGCAGGATCTTTTCCGCCGGCACCATCACACCCAGGTCGACGATGTCATAGCCGTTGCAACCGAGCACCACGCCGACGATGTTCTTGCCGATGTCGTGCACATCACCCTTGACCGTGGCCATGAGGATCTTGCCCTTGGCCTCGGGGGTGTCGCCTTTCTCGGCCTCGATGAAGGGGATCAGGTGGGCCACGGCCTGCTTCATCACCCGGGCGGACTTGACCACCTGGGGCAGGAACATCTTGCCTGCGCCGAACAGGTCGCCGACCACGTTCATGCCGCTCATCAGCGGGCCCTCGATGACCTCGATGGGGCGCGCGCACTGCAGGCGGCACTCCTCGGTGTCCTCGACGATGAAGGCGGTGATGCCCTTGACCAGCGCGTGCTCAAGGCGCTTTTCAACCGGCAGGGCACGCCATTCTTCGTTTTCCACTTCTTTGGCTGCGCCGCCGCCCTTGTAGTCGTCGGCGATGGCAAGCAGGGCGTCGGTGCCGTGCGGGGTGCGGTTGAGCACCACGTCCTCGACCTTTTCGCGCAGCGCGGCGGGGATCTCGTCGTAGATCTCCAGCTGGCCGGCGTTGACGATGCCCATGGTCAGGCCGTTCTTGATGGCGTGGTAAAGGAACACCGAGTGGATCGCCTCGCGCACCGGGTTGTTGCCACGGAAGGAGAACGACACGTTGGACACACCGCCGCTCGACAAGGCGAACGGCAGATGCTCGCGGATGTAGGCGCAGGCTTCGATGAAGTCCACGGCGTAGTTGTTGTGTTCCTCGATCCCGGTGGCCACGGCGAAGATGTTCGGGTCGAAGATGATGTCTTCTGGCGGGAAGCCCACTTCATTGACCAGAATGTCGTAGCTGCGCTGGCAGATTTCCTTCTTGCGCGCGGCGGTGTCGGCCTGGCCGACCTCGTCGAACGCCATCACCACCACTGCGGCGCCGTAGCGCTTGCACAGGCGGGCATGATGCTTGAACTGCTCGACGCCTTCCTTCATGGAGATCGAGTTGACGATGCCCTTGCCCTGGATGCACTTGAGGCCCGCCTCGATCACTTCCCACTTGGAGGAGTCGATCATGATCGGCACGCGTGAGATGTCCGGCTCGCCGGCGATCAGGTTGAGAAAGCGGACCATGGCAGCCTGCGAGTCGAGCATGCCTTCGTCCATGTTGATGTCGATCACCTGGGCGCCGGCCTCGACCTGTTGCAGGGCGACTTCCAGGGCTTCGGTGTAGTTCTCCTCGCGGATCAGCCTGGCGAACTTGGCGGAGCCTGTGATGTTGGTGCGCTCACCGACGTTGACGAACAGCGACTGGCGATCGATGGTGAACGGCTCCAGGCCCGACAGGCGGCAGGCCTTGGGAATGTCCGGGATCTGACGGGGCTTGTACTTGGCCACGGCCTCGGCGATGGCCTGGATGTGCGGCGGCGTGGTGCCGCAGCAGCCGCCGATGATGTTGAGGAAGCCGCTGGCGGCGAACTCCTCGACCACCGCGGCCATTTCCGCCGGGGTTTCGTCGTACTCGCCGAAGGCGTTGGGCAGGCCGGCGTTGGGGTGGGCCGAGACGTGGGTGTCGGCCTTGGTGGCCAGCTCTTCCAGGTACGGGCGCAGGTCCTTGGCGCCGAGGGCGCAGTTCAGGCCCACCGAGATTGGCTTGGCGTGGCGCACCGAGTTCCAGAACGCCTCGGTGGTCTGCCCGGACAAGGTGCGACCGGAGGCGTCGGTGATGGTGCCGGAGATCATGATCGGCAGCTCGACGTCGTCTTCCTCGAACACCTGCTGCACGGCGAAGATCGCCGCCTTGGCGTTGAGGGTGTCGAAGATGGTCTCGATCAGCAGCAGGTCGGCGCCGCCTTCGATCAGGCCACGGGTGGCCTCGGTGTAGTTCTTCACCAGTTCGTCGAAGGTGACGTTACGATAGCCCGGGTCGTTGACGTCCGGCGAGATCGAGCAGGTGCGGCTGGTCGGGCCGAGCACGCCGGCGACGAAGCGGGGTTTGTCCGGGGTTTCCAGGGTCTTGGCGTCGGCGACCTGGCGGGCGATGCGTGCACCTTCGACGTTGAGCTCGTACACCAGCGCTTCCATGCCGTAGTCGGCCTGGGAGATTTGCGTGGCGTTGAAGGTGTTGGTCTCGAGGATATCGGCACCGGCGTCGAGGTAGGCCTTCTCGATCGAGGCGATGACATCGGGGCGGGTGAGCAACAGCAAATCGTTGTTGCCCTTGACGTCGCTTGGCCAATCGGCGAAGCGCGTGCCACGATAGTCGTGTTCCTCCAGACGGTAGCTTTGGATCATAGTACCCATGCCGCCGTCGAGGATCAGTATGCGCTCCTTGAGTGCGTGCTGGAGTGCTTGTAAACGAGCGCTGCGGTCGGACATAGGAACTACCTGGTCGGGCAAAATTCAGAAGGTGCTGAATAATAACAAAGCTGCACGGATTTTAGACGTGTTGGCCATTTGCATGAATTTCGTTCATGTTGACGGGCACGTAGCAAGCACCCAGGGACCGGACAGGCAAATCGTGATGGCTTTCAAGAACCAGGACATTCGGCACATGGTGCATCGTTTACTTGCTGGCGCCTTCGCCCTGCTGATCAGCGGCGTGGCGTCCGGGCAAGCTTCCCAATCGAGCCCGGCGATTTCATACACCCGGGACATCCAACCGATCTTCACCGAGAAATGCGTGGCTTGCCACGCTTGCAACGACGCCGCCTGCCAGCTCAAGCTGGAAGCGCCCGAGGGCGCGGTGCGCGGGGCCTCCAAAACCCCGGTGTACCAAGGCGAGCGCAGCAAGGCCGTGCCTACCACGCGCCTGTTCTACGATGCCCACAGCGAGGAGGCTTGGCGCAAGAAGGGCTTCTATTCGGTACTCGACAAGCAGGGCAGCCAGGCGGCGCTGATGGCGCGCATGCTCGAACTGGGCCACAAGACCCCGCTCACGCCCAATGCCAAGCTGCCCGAGGACATCGTCCTGGGGCTCAACCGCAACAACATGTGCCCCTTGCCCCATGAGTTCGATGCCTATGCCGGCGCCCACCCGAAGGAAGGCATGCCGCTGGCGGTCACCGGCCTGACCGACGCCGAGTACCAAACCATGCAGCGCTGGCTGGCCGCCGGCGCGCCGGTCGAATACCAGCCGGTCCAACCCAGCCCGGTCGAAGCCAGGCAAATCGCCGAATGGGAAGAGCTGTTCAACCGCCCCGGCTCTACCGAGGCGCTCGTCGGCCGTTGGCTGTACGAGCACCTGTTCCTGGCGCACATCCATTTCGTCGGCGGTGAGCCGGGCCACTTCTTCCAATGGGTGCGTTCGCGTACGCCCAGCGGCCAGCCGGTCGACCTGATCGCCACGCGTCGCCCCAACGACCCTCCGGGCACCGACTTCTACTATCGCCTGGTCCCGGTGCAGGGCGTGATCGTGCACAAGACCCACATCACCTACCCAATGGGCCCGCAGAAGCTCAAGCGGGTCAAGCAGCTGTTCTACAGCGGCGACTGGCACGCTACGGCCTTGCCCGGTTATGGCCCGCGCCACCGCTCCAACCCCTTCGAGACCTTCGAGGCGATCCCAGCGGTGGCCCGCTACCAGTTCATGTTGGATAACGCCGAGTACTTCGTGCGCACTTTCATCCGCGGCCCGGTGTGCCGTGGGCAGATCGCCACCGATGTGATCCGCGACAACTTCTGGGCACTGTTCCAGGAGCCGGCGCACGATCGCTATGTCACCGATGCCCAGTACCGCGGCGAGGCCACGCCGCTGCTGGCCATGCCCGGACAGATCGACGATGTGGGTAGCGTGCTGAGCCTCTGGCACGCCTACCGCGACAAGCGCAACGAGTACGAGAAGCTGCGCCGCGAAGCCTACGCCGAAATGCCGGCACCGAGCTGGTCCACCTTGTGGGCCGGCAACGACAATGCGTTGCTGACCATCTTCCGTCATTTCGACAGCGCTGCGGTGAGCAAGGGCCTGATCGGTGACGTGCCGCTGACCATCTGGCTGTTCGACTACCCGTTGTTCGAGCGCACCTATTACCAACTGGCGGTGAACTTCGACGTGTTCGGCAACGTTTCGCACCAATTGCAGACACGGCTGTACTTCGACCTGATCCGCAATGGCGCCGAGGTCAATTTCCTGCGCCTGATGCCGGCCGACCAGCGTGGCGAGATCCTCGGCGACTGGTACCAGAACAGCGGCAAGGTAAAGATGTGGCTCGACTACGAAGACATCGACACCAGCACCCCGAGCGGTCTCGCCCTGGATGCCAGGCATCCCAAGCGAGACTTCGGCCTCAAGCTGCTGCAGCGTACCGGCAGCCTCAATGCCGCCCCTGACCCGATCAACCGTTGCCAGGGCGCCCATTGCTCGCGTGCGCAGATGACCGCCGAGTTCCAGGATGCCGAGCAAAGCCTCAGCCGCTTGGTATCGCGCCCGGCCGCAGGGCTCAAGGTGATCGGCCAGTTGCCCGAGGCGACCATGCTGCGCATCGAAGGGCAGGGCGGCCAGCGCCAGGTCTACAGCCTGCTGCGCAACCGTGCCCACAGCAATGTGGCCTTCCTGCTGGGCGAGGCCTACCGCTACCAGCCGGGGCTGGATACTTTGACACTGTACCCAGGCGTGCTCAGCAGCTACCCGAACTTCATCTTCAACATCCCTACCCGGGACGTGCCGGAGTTCGTCGAAGACATGGAAGCTGCCCGCGACGACACCGCCAAGTTCGAACGGATCGTCCAGCGCTGGGGCGTGCGCCGCAGCCACCCGCAGTTCTGGCGCTACTTCCATGACCTGAACACCTTCATCAAGGAGACCGAGCCGTTGGAGGCGGGGGTGCTGGACATGAACCGCTACGAGAACCTTTGATCGATTGCCGGGGAAGGCGCCTGACCTTTCCCGGTTTGCCGCGGTCCGACCCCTGGGTGGTTCCGGTTGCAACCCAATCGCGAGGCAAGCCCGTTCCTACAAGGCTGTGGGGGCGAGCTTGCCCCGCGATCGAGCGAGCATGCGCCAGAACCTCAATGCACCAGGACCGCAGGAACCGACATGCTGTATTCGCTTCAGGCTCTCCGGGCGTTCGCCGCCTGGGTGGTTGTGTGCCACCACTTCATGCAGATTTTCTTCGACTTCCATGCCACTGGCCCTGTCGGCCAACTGCTTGCCGAACGCGGCGCCGTTGGCGTGGACATCTTCTTCGTCATCAGTGGCCTGGTGATCTATCTTTCGACCCGCGACAAACCTATGGCGCCCGGGCAGTTTCTGCTGAACCGGGTGTTGCGCATCGTACCAGCCTACTGGTTCTACACCCTGCTCATGGGCGCGCTGATGCTGGTGGCCAGCCGCTGGATGCCGCACCAGGTGTTCGACTGGCAGCACCTGGTGTTGTCGCTGCTGTTCATTCCGGCGGAGAACCCCGGTGGCTACGGCTTGTACCCGACCCTCAACGTCGGCTGGACGCTGAACTTCGAAATGTTCTTCTATCTGCTGTTCGGCCTGGCCTTCCTGGTGCGTCGGCGCCACCACTTGCTGCTGGTGACCGGTGCGCTGTTGCTGGTCAGCGAAGTGCTGGGGCGGGTCGGGGTGCTCAGCCGCTTCTACAACAACGGCATCATCTATGAATTCCTACTGGGCATCGGCATTGGCGTGCTGTATCGCCGGGGCCTGGTACGCGAAGGGTTGTGGCTGCCGCTGGTGGTGCTGGGCCTGGCCGGCTTCGCCCTCTACCACCTGGATGCCTCGGTGCGCCTGCTTCATTGGGGCCTGCCTAGTGCGCTGGTGGTGCTGGCCTTCGTCGCGCTCGAGCCGTATTTCCATGGCAACCGGGCGCTCAAGGCCTTGGGCGACTGCTCCTATTCGGTGTATCTGATGCATGTGCTGGTGCTCTACGGCGGCTGGTTCGCCAGCCAACGCCTGAACCTGGACCCCTACGGCGTGTTCGCCGTCTGCGTGCTGTCCATTGGCCTTATGTCGTGGCTCAGCTACCAGTGGCTCGAGCGTGGTCTGCACCGTCGCCTGCAGGCTTGGCTGCAGGCACGCGGGGACCAGCGGCAGGCGTTTGCGCTTTCCCGAGTCAAATACTAGGACTTTGTTCGAAGGCCAGGTTGGCGTACACTTGGCCGCAAGTCTGTGAGGAACTTCCATGAGCGCTATAACCATTACCGACGCCGCCCATGATTACCTGGCCGATCTGCTCTCCAAGCAGAACACTCCGGGTATCGGCATTCGTATTTTCATCACCCAGCCGGGTACCCAGTACGCCGAAACCTGTATCGCCTACTGCAAGCCGGGCGAAGAGAAGCCCGACGACACCGCCGTCGGCCTGAAGAGCTTCACCGCCTACATCGACGCGGTCAGCGAGCCGTTTCTCGAGGACGCGCTGGTCGACTACGCCACCGACCGCATGGGTGGCCAGCTGACCATCAAGGCGCCGAACGCCAAGGTGCCGATGGTCAATGACGACAGCCCGCTCAACGAGCGCATCAATTATTACCTGCAGACCGAGATCAACCCGGGCCTGGCCAGCCACGGCGGCGCTGTGAGCCTGGTGGATGTGGTCGACGACGGCATCGCCGTGCTGCAGTTCGGTGGCGGTTGCCAGGGCTGCGGCCAGGCTGACGTTACCCTCAAGGACGGTATCGAGCGCACCTTGCTCGAGCGCATCCCGGAGCTCAAGGGCGTGCGCGACGTGACCGACCACAGCAACAAGGAAAACGCGTACTACTGATCCTGTTCGCAGGTCAACATCCTGGGGCTGCTGTGCAGCCCTTTCGCGGCACAAGGCCGCTCCTGCAGAAGCGGCTTCGCGCCTGGGCCGGACGGGGCTCCGATCTTGTAGGAGATTACCCAGCACTTCGGGCTGTGCTGTCGCGCAGAGAACAAGCGGCTAGCGCCGCCCCTCTGTGGGGGCGGGCTTGTCCCGCGATGGGGTTGGCGCCGATATCAAGCACGTTGCGCCAGCGCGCCCATGGCCATGAACAGAGCGGCGATGGCCCGGGCTTCGTGCAGTTCACCGCGGGCTACCAGGGCCGGCACCTCAGCCAAGGGTACCGTCACACACTCCAGTGGCTCGGGCTCGTCACCACCGTCGTTGTTGCAGGGGCTGAGCTGCTCGGCCAGCACCACCCGGCAGCGGTGGCACAAATGCCCGGGCGCCAAGGTCAGCTCACCCAGCTCGGTCAGGCGGGCGGCACGCAGGCCCACCTCTTCCCCCAGTTCCCGCTGCGCCGCCTCCAGGTAGCTTTCCCCGGTGTCGGCTCCGCCCTTGGGCAGGCCGAGGATAGTCCCTTCGACGCCCACGGCGTATTCGCGAACCATCAGCACATGCGCAGGGTCAGGCATGGCCACCAGCAGCACCGAGCGATAACCGGTGCCGCGCAAGCGCTCGTACACCCGTCGCTGCCCATTGCTGAATTGCAAGTGCAGGGCTTCGATCTGGAAGTGGCTGCTTTCGGCCAGCAGTTCGGTCTTGAGGATGGTAGGGCTCTGGCGCATGGCGGGGCCTCTGCAAGCGGTAGGCGTCAGCGCTACTGTGCGCCGCCTGCCGGTACCTGCCATCGTCCGAGCGGACGATGGCGGCCAGGCCATGTCAGCCGAGGGTAGCGACGCTGCGCAGGATCAACCGCACGAGCATGGTCTGGCGGGTGACGCCGGTCTTGGAGAAGGTCGAGCGCAGGTGCGCCCGCGAGGTATTGCGGCTGATGCCCAGCTCCTCCGAGGCTTCGTCCAGGGTCAGGCCGTTGGCCAACAGCATGGCCAGCTGGGTTTCGGCAGGGGTGAAGTCGAACAGTGCGCGGACGATTTCCTGAGGCGCCGTGGACTGCTGCTCCGGGTCGCTGATGAAGATCACCACCGTTGGGCACTGCTTGCCTTCGCTCCACGCCGCCAGGGGCACCGAGCGCACGATGATGCCCAAGTCGGCGCGCCCGGACGGGCGCTTGACGCGCATGGCCTCGACCACTGAGGCCTGGTTGCCCTTCTGCGAGACCATGGCCTGGCGCACCAGGCGGCGGAATTCCTGGGTGTCGCGGGCGCTGCCGACTTGCAGGCCGTCATTGACCTGCTTGATGCCGTCCTTCTCCTGTAGCAACCGTTCGGCCACCTGGTTGGTCTGCAGGACCTTACCGGTCTCGTCGAGGATGATGGTGCCCACGGCCATCTGGTCGACGGCACCGGCATACAGGTTGCGTTCGGTCTCGATGCGGTTGAGCTGCATGTGCACCTTGACCGAGCGTTCCAGGTGCGGGGTGAAGCGCGCCAACAGGTGTTTTTCGGTGTCGACGAAGGCCGGGTCGTCGCGCCCACGGCTGATGCGCAGGCGGCACTGGGCGCCGTCGCTGGTGTTGATGTCCACGCCCAGGATATGGAACACGTCCACTGGCTCCAGGAAGTTGCGGAAGAACTCCGACTGCTTGAGCTCGGCCTCCGGCAGGTAGTCGGCCAGGGCGACCACCTCGCGGTTGGGCAGGCCCACGAATGGGTCCAGGGCGTAGAAATGCTTATTGTAGGAGGTGGTGGCTTCCGTGGATGTGCCGTTGGTGCTGACCATCAGGCCATCGACCTGGCTGCTGGGCGGGCGCAGGATGAACGTTACGTGCTTGCTGTGCAGAAGGCTGTTGAGCTGCGTGAGGAAGGTCACCCAGGGGATATTCTCCAAGGGGCCCTGGTAGAGCTGGCCGACCAGCTCGCTGAAGTCTTCGAGCGTGAGACTCTGCATGGGTGGGTACCGATTTTCTTGTTATTAGCATTGGCGTCGGCGAGCATAAACGGCGTCCTTGTCCGCGCGCAATGTCATGTTGCAAGGCCCGGCCAACGGTCGAAGCAGACCGTGCCGGGCTGTGCCAGGGGTGTCGCTGTCAAGCGCGTTCGCCGCTGCGTACGACGAACTGCTTGCTGTCACGGGTATCATCGGCCAGCAGCTCGACATCGGTATAGAACTGCTCGTACCAGCGGCGCAGCTGATACACCGGGCCGTCGCCATCGCACAGCAGCGGGTTGTCTACGCGGGTCTTGGTGTGCCAGATGGCCACGTCCTCGTAGAACGCCTCCTGGGCCTGTTGCACATAAGCCTTGGCGATGGCCTGGTTTTCTTCCTCGCTCAGCCCCGGGATCTTCTTCACCAGCACGCCATAGCGCAGGGTGAAGCTGTCCAGGTCAATCGGCACGTGGCAGTTGAGCAAGATCGAGTGGATCGGCTGGCCGCCCATGGCGCCGGTCATCTCGGTGATCTGGTAGGCCGGGCCGTAGTAGGTGGCCACGGTGTTCAGCTCGCTGTCGCCGGACAGCCGTTCACTGCGCGCCCGCATGATCTGGGAGGCGGTGTGGCCCTCGAAGACGTTGCTGAACTCATCGACCGGCGCGCCATGCACGGTGCCGAAGTGCGCCATGTCGGCAACATTGTCGATCAGCTCGCGGCAGTTGGTATCGATCTTCAGCTCGGCAATTTCCCAGTGCGCCCAGGCTTCGTCGTAGCAGGCGTCGATGCGCGGGATGGCCTGTTCGGCGATCGGCGGGTTGCCTTGCGGGTCGTTCCAGACGAACAGCAGGTGGTTCTGCTCCATGATCGGCCAGCGCTTGATTTTGGCCCGCGGCGGAATGCGCTTGGCGTAGGGAATATCGTCGCATACGCCGTCGGCGTTCCAGCGCCAGCTGTGGAAGGGGCAGCGGATGGCGTTGCCTTCGATGCAGCCGGTACTCAGGTCGGCGCCCATGTGCGGGCAGTAGCCGTCGAGGATGTTCAGCTGGCCGTCCTCGCCCTGGAAGGCCACCAGGCGGGTGCCGAACACATCCAGGCGATGGGCCTTGCCATCGCGGTACTGGGCGGCCAGGCCCAGGCAGTGCCAACCGCGCGCGTAGCGGTCTTCCAGCAATTTGGCTTCGATACGGTGCAGCGTGCTCATCTTGTTGTTCTCCGTGCTGTATTGGGGCCGCCGACGGTTTCGCACCATTGCGGGCACTGGCGACAGGTCTGGCTGTACCAAGGCGATTCTGCCGCCCGTGACGCAGCGGTCATCGTCTGAACGGACGATGGCCGGCGTCAGCCGGGCCGATCTACTGGCAGCCATCAGCCACGGGCAGGAGAACAAGATGGCGGGACAGGTAGCAGTGATCACCGGCGCGGCCAGCGGTATTGGCCGGGGCCTTGCCGAGCATGCGGCGCAGCTGGGCCTGCGCCTGGTGCTGGCGGATGTCGATGAGCGCAGCCTCGTGGCCCTGGCCGCATCGCTGCAGGGGCAGGGGGCCGATGTGCTGGCCTGCGTCACCGACGTGGGCGACGTCGAACAGGTCGCGCAGTTGCGCGACGCGGCGGTGGCGCGCTTCGGCGGGGTCGATCTGCTGTTCAACAACGCTGGCGTGATGCAGACCGGCTACAGCTGGGAGATCGATGCTGCACAGTGGCAGCGCATGCTCGACATCAACCTGCGCGGGGTGATCAACGGTGTGCGCTGCTTCGTGCCGTTGTTGTTGGCGCAAGGGCGCCCGGCCCATGTGGTCAACACCGCTTCGCTGGCCGGCTTGATCAGCAGCCCGATGCTCGGCCCGTACAACGTGACCAAGCAAGCGGTGGTGGCATTGTCCGAGACCCTGCACTACGAGCTGTTGCAAGTGGGGGCATCGGTGTCGGTCTCGGTGCTGTGTCCGGGACCGGTGGCCAGTGCCATCATGGCCTCGGATTCGGCAGGCGAGGGCGCGGCGGCGTCGCTGAACGCCATGCTCGATTCCAGCATCCGCGCCGGCATGGCCCCGCGCGAACTAGCCGCCCTGGTGTTCGAGGCAATCGCCCAGCAGCGTTTCTGGATCCTCCCGCACAAAGACTTCAAACCCGCCCTGGAGCTGCGCCTGCGTAGCATCCTCGAAGAAACCAACCCACGCTTTGCCATGCTCGACGTACAAGGAGAGACCCATGCCGCTCGATAGCCAGCTTGCCGCCGTATTGCAGGGCTTCACTGCCCAGGGCGAGCCCGACTATGCCACCCTCGATGCTCGCCAGTACCGCCTGCATGCCGACAACCTGATGCCACCGTTGCCGGGCGCTGACATGGCGGAGGTCCGCGAGCTGCAGGTCGCAGGTGCTGCAGGCGCGCTGGCAGCGCGCCTGTATCGCCCGGTGGCGCGGGATGCTTTGCCGCTGTTGGTGTTTTTCCATGGAGGGGGCTTCGTCATCGGTAACCTGGACACCCACGACAACCTGTGCCGCACCCTGGCCCTGGAAACCAGCGCGGTGGTGGTGTCGGTGGCCTACCGCCTGGCGCCGGAGGCACGCTTCCCGGCGGCTCCCGAGGACTGCTACGCGGCGACCCGCTGGCTGGTGGAGCATGCCCAGGCCCTTGGCGTGGACGGCAGCCGCGTGGCCGTCGCCGGTGACAGCGCCGGGGGCAACCTGGCCATCGCGGTCAGCCGCCTCGCCCGTGAGCGGCAGGGGCCGGCCATTCGTCACCAATGCCTGTTCTACCCGGTCACGGACGCCGCCTGCGACAGCGCTTCTTATGCCGACTTCGCCGAAGGCTACCTGTTGTCCCGGGCCATGATGGGCTGGTTCTGGGCGCAATACCTGGAGCACGCGGGGCAGGGGGACGACCCCCTGGCTTCGCCCCTGCGTGACGAACGCCTGCAAGGGTTGCCGCCCACCACCTTGCTGACCGCCGAGTACGATCCCCTGCGCGATGAAGGCGAAGCCTTCGCCGAACGCTTGCAGGCCGCGGGTGTTGCGGTGCGCCTGGCGCGTTGCGAAGGCATGGTGCATGGGTTCGTCAGCATGGCACCGTTCGTCGAGGCGGCGGCCCGCGCCCTGCAGGGCGCCTGCGCCGATATCCGCCGGGCACTGTGCTGAGCGTTGCTTGCCTCGTCCGTTTGGACGAGGCGGGCGGTGCGCGGCAATTCTAGTCTGGCTTCATACATCCCCCTCCTGTGTAGAGGAATGGTCATGAAAACAACAACAAGATTTTGCCTGACCCTGATCGTGTGTGCCTTCGCTGCTGCCTATGTGGCCGCGTTGACACGCCCCCTGCCCATGCCATTGAGCCTGGCCTATTACTGTCAGCCCAACTACCAGCCTTGCTACATGCCGGTGCCCAGCGCGATGCGCCTGTTGCCCTGAGCGGTCAGGCGCCCAGGTGGCGCAACAGGCGTACCTGCTTGCGGATCTGCACCTCATCGGCGGGCACCAGGCAATAGGCCAGGCATAGCCGGCTGACCAAGGCAATACAGTCGGCCAGGTTGGCAGCACCGCCATGGCGGGCGGCACAGGCCTCGAACGGGCCGGCCAGCACCTGCTGCCATAGCGGCGCGATGTCCTCGAGGATGTAAGCGAACACCTCAGGGCTGGCCGCCTTGGCCAGGTAGCCCTGGTGAAAACCACCCCGATGCTGGTCGCGGTAGCGCACGGCGAAGCACAGGCATTCCTCCAGGTAGCGCTCGAAGTCGTCTTCGAAAGCGCTCAATTGCTCCTGCATGGCGCTGAAGAAAGCGGCGTTCTCGCTGCTGATCACCGCCTGGACCAGCTCGTTCTTGGTTGCGAAGTAACGGTACAGCGTGCGCCGGGAAATATTGGCGCGGCGGGCCACGTCATCGATGGCGAAACCGTCCGGGCCCAGTTCGATCATCGCGGCCAGTGCGCATTCCAGGATTTGCTGGCGCCCTTGCTCGGCGCTGTCCATTCGGCTGGCGTCACCCCAGCGCAGTTGTCGGGTCATGGCGACACACCTTCATTCGTTTGTTCTCGAGCGACCGCGATTGTCGCAGCAAATGGCACGGCTGCAAATTTTTGTGACACGCAATGACTCAAAATATAAAATATGTGACATAGTGATTTTCCATGGAATGCCATGCGGCCCTATGGCCGCCAACGGGGGAGGTGCATCGATGAACAATGACAATACCCATGCCGTGCACTGGGATGCCGTGTACGACGTGGTCGTGGTCGGCTCCGGGGCCGGAGCCATGACCGCGGCGCTACGGGCCCATGACCAGGGCCTGTCGGTCCTGATGGTGGAAAAGGCGGCCGAATATGGGGGCACCACGGCGATTTCCGGCGGCGGTATCTGGATCCCGTGCAACGATCAGATCGAAGGGCTCGGCGGCAGCGATTCACGGGAAGAGGCCCAGGCCTACCTGCGCGCGACCGTAGGTGAGGAGTACGACCCGGCGCGCATGGATGCCTACCTGGAGCAGGGGCCCAGGATGGTCGGCTACCTGGCCGCGCAGGCCCAGACCTACTTCCGTGCAGTGCCGCGCTACCCTGACTACTACCCCGAGCGCGAGGGCGGCAAGCCTGGCTATCGCACCATGGAACCGGCCAGCTTCGATGCGGCGCGCCTGGGCGAGGAGTTCCAGCGCCTGCGTGCGCCGTCGCCTGCGACACTGATCGCCGGGCGCATTGCCATGACCCAGGTGGAGGCCCATACCATCTTGGCCAAGGAGCCTGGCTGGCTCTGGCTCACCGCGCGCCTGGGCCTTGGCTACATGGCCGACCTGCGTTGGCGCCGGCGCACGCCCCGGGATCGACGCCTGACCTTGGGCAATGCGTTGGTCGCCAGCCTGCGCGCGGCGATGCTGGCGCGGGGCATCGAGCTGTGGTTGCAGGCACCGATGCGCGCCCTGCATAGCCATGACGGCAAGGTCAGTGGCGTGCTGGTCGAACGCCAGGGCCGGCCGTTGAACGTGCGTGCCGCATTCGGCGTCATCCTGGGGTGTGGCGGTTTCGAGGCCAACCAGCTCATGCGTGAGCAGTACCTGCCCAGCCCGACCCGTGCCCAGTGGACCGCCGCACCGCCGATCAACAATGGCGATGGGATCCGGGTGGGCCTGGAGCAGGGCGCCGGGGTGGCCTTGATGAGCCACACCTGGGGCGCACCTACCGTGCACGTGCCGGGCGAGGAGAAGCAGCGTGCGCTGTTCGTCGAGCGGGCATTTCCCCGCTGCATCATGGTCAACGGTAACGGCCAGCGTTTCGTCAACGAGGCCGCCCCTTATCCGGACATCATCTACGCGATGTACGCCGACCAGCAGCGCAGCGGTGCCAACGTGCCGGCATGGCTGATCTTCGATGCCGAATACCGCAAGCGCTACCCCTGCGGTGTGCTGTTGCCAGGCTCGGTGCAGCCGGACAGCAAGATTCCCGAAGGCTGGCTGGACAAGGTGATCTACCGCGCCGACAGCCTGGCGGCATTAGCGGGCAAGATCGGGGTGGATGCAGCAGGGTTGGAGCAGAGTGTGCGCCGCCTCAATCAACAGGCCGCCCAGGGTGTCGACGAGGACTTCGGCAAAGGCGCCAGCCTGTTCGACCGTTACTACGGTGACAGCAACTGCCGACCCAACCCTTGCCTGGGGCCGCTGGAGCGGGCGCCTTACTATGCGCTGCGTATCGATGCCGGTGAGCTGGGCACCAAGGGCGGCCTGTGCACCGATGCCGATGCCCGTGTATTGCGCCCTGACGGCTCGGTGATCGAGGGCCTGTACGCCATCGGCAACACCAGTGCGGCATTGATGGGCAAGACCTACCCGGGCCCAGGTTCGACCATCGGCCCGGCGATGACCTTCGGCTATATCGCGGCGAACCACCTGGCGCGCCAGGTGCCCATCGAACAGCCCGAAAGAGTGGCTGAGGGCGCCACCCATTGACGCTGCTGGGTCGGTTCTTGCCATAGGCAGGGCCGACCCAATCGCGGGGCAAGCCCGTTCCCACAAGCACCGCGCGGCTGTGGGAGCAGGCTTGTCCTGCGATCAAGGCCACCGTGATGGGGGGCAGCGGGCCCCCTGCGCCTCAACCGAACGCGGTCCCCGCCAGCATGCCGCCGTCGATGATGAACTCCGAGCCCGTGCAATAGCTGGACTCGTCGCTGGCCAGGAACAGCACCAGATTGGCCACTTCCGCCGGCTGGCCGATACGCGGGATGGGCAAGCCCTTGTAGACCTGCGCCGGGTCGAAGTCGGCCATTTCCGGCGGTCGCGCCATCGCCGTATCGATCCCTCCCGGGTGCACCGAATTGACGCGGATCCCGCTGGCACCGAGCTCCAGCGCTGCCGACTTGGTCATGCCACGCACGGCGAACTTGCTTGCCGAATAGGCCGTGCCATACGCCACGCCCTCCATGCCGGCGGTCGACGACACATTGACGATCGAGCCGCCGCCCGCCTGGCGCATGGCCGCCAGCACCGACTTCATGCCCAGCCAGCAGCCGACCTGGTTGACCTCGATCACCCGCCGGTAATCCTCCAGCGAACAATGCTCCAGCGGCGCCATGCGCAGGATCGCGGCGTTGTTGACCAGCACATCCAGCTTGCCGAACCGGGCCTGGATCACCTCGACCGCAGCCTGCCACTGTTCGGCGCAGGTCACATCAAGAGGCTGGAAACACGCGGCTTCGCCCAGCTCGGCGGCCAACGCCTGGCCTTCGGGTTCCAGCACATCGGCGATCATCACCTTCGCGCCTTCGGCAACGAACCGCCGTGCTTCCTCTGCACCCTGGCCGCGCGCAGCACCGGTGATCAGCGCGACCTTGCCTGCCAATCGACTCATCGTATAGCTCCTCTCTACTGCCTTGAAATAGCCCGGGCGGTATGCCGCGGGCATTGGATAAATGCTCAGGCGGCGACGACCCGGATCGGCTGTTCGCCATCCCAGTCGCGTGCCTGGGCGATGCCGTGGTCGATCATCTGGCGCAGGCCGGCGCCTTCGATGACTTCGAACAGCACGCCTGGTTCGGCGGGGTTTTCCAGGTAGCACACGCGGGTGGCTGCATTGCCGGCTTGGAACACCGGCTGCAAGCCGCGTTGGCACAAGCCGGCAACGGCGCTGTCCAGTTCGCTGACCACCCAGGCCATGTGGTGCATGCCCCGGGCATCGCGGTAGGGGGAAGGGCCGTCGCCAAGGGGCTGGATCAGCTCGATCTGCAGGTCGCCGCGGTAGGCCAGGGCTACGTGCATTCGCACCTGGACCGGTTGCTCGCGGTAGTGGCCCTGCAGTTCGATATCGCGAAACAGGGTCCAGGGCCCGACACCCATGTGTTGCAGCCAGTGCTGGATGCTCTGGTCGAGGTTGTCGACGACGAAACCGATCTGGTCGAAGGCGTTTGGGGAGCTGTCTTGCATGGCGCAGGCCTCGCTATGGCACGTATTTATTCTTGTGCGGCCTATAATGGCACAAAAAAACATAAGTGTGTCATTGTGGTTCGGTGCATCAGAAGGCCCTTGCGCTTGCTACAACCGGTGGTTCTTGGCACCCTTTGCCGGCCATTTCATATCGCCCCCTACAGCGAAAGAAGGAACCGCCAAGGTGAGCTGGGAAAAAGTCGGGAAAGCCCTCGTGGGTGTGCTGGTGGTCGCGACCTCCGTCGCAGCGCTGTATACGCTGCTCAAGGACGACAGCGGACTCGAGGCTCGCCTGACCTACGCGTACCTGACTTACCCGAGCCAGTTCAGCGAACGCATCAGCACCACCAATGACCTGCTCAAGTACGAGCGCCTGCACGAGCAGGTCAGCGCTATCGGCAAGGGGGCGCTCAGTCACCAGCAGGTCGACAGGCTGGTCGATCTGGCCCAGGCACCCTACCTGCAGCTGTTCGCCAAACCTTTCGAGGCAGGGCTTGTGGACCATCGCACCGGGTTGCTCATCGAGCTGCGCAACAAGGGCCAGGCACCGCTAAAGGACGTGCACATCCGCCTGCCAGCCAAGGGGTTGGTGCAGATTCGTGACGAGGCGGGCAACGACACCATCGTCCAGGCCCCCACCGGCACCGTCGAGATCGGCGGGATCGGGCGGGAAGGGACGTGCAAGGTGTGGGTCTATTTCGACTCGGACTATTCACTGATCCGTCAGGGCGGGATCAGCATCCGGCATGCGGGTGGAGCGGCTGATGTGCAGGTCTACCGCGAGCTGGTCGGTTTCCCCGCCTGGATGGGCCGGTACAGCCGGGAGATCGTGGGGCTGCTGACGGCGTTAGCGATCGCAGTGCTGGGGTTGGGCTATGTATGCCTGCGGCAGCGGCGCAGACTCGCGCATCCTTGAACGCCGATTGATTCAATGGGGCTGCCATGCACCCCATCGCGGGGCAAGCCCGCTCCTCAGGTGTGGGAGCGGGCTTGCCCGCGATGGGGTGCGTAGCGGCCCCAATTGCTTGACCAACTCATATGTAGCCGATCAACAACAGCACCAGCAGCACGACCAGCACCACACCGACGATGCCGGAGGGGCCATAGCCCCATGAGCGGGAGTGGGGGAACACTGGCAAGCCACCAATCAGCAGCAGGATCAGAATGATGATGAGGATCGTGGTCATGGTTGAGTCCTTGCGTCAGTCGAGGAAAAGGGGCTCGGCAATGCTGGCCTCTTGCTAATCTCGACTCTTGGCCTGGCCCAAAGATTCCATTCGATCGTGCCGGTCGGCCCGGCAGTCTGCGACCCCGTTACCCCAGACACCCCTGCAACGCCTCGATGAACGCCTCTTCGGCCAGGCTCATGCGTTGATCACGGTTCCACAGCAAGTGGATATCGACATCGGCGATCCCTTCCAAGGGCGGCAGCTTCCACAACAGCCCGGCCTCCACATCCGGTGCCACCACATGTTCGGGCAGGCAACCGATGCCGAACCCGGCGATCACCAGGCGGCGGACTTCTTCAAGGCTCGGCGAGGAGGCGACGATGCGCCCGGCGAAGCCCTGCTGGTCGCGGAAAATAGTCAGCGGCGAAAGCATGCCGCCGATCTGGTCGCTGCTGAAGCTGACGAAGCTTTCCTGCTGCAGGTCGCCCTCCAGCTGGCCGAACAGGCGGTGGTGCTTGCCGCAGAAGAAAGCGTAGCGCTGGCGATGGAACAACCGCTGTTCCAGACGTGGCTGAGGGCGGCGGTTGAGGCTCAGGCCGGCGGTGGCGGTCTTCTCCTGCAGCGCGGCGACGATATCGGCACTGCGCATCACCTCGATCTCGAATTCCACCCGTGGGTATTGGCGGTGGAAGCCAGCGAGGCATTCGTCGAAGCGGGCATCGACCACGCGACTGACCATCAGTAGGCGCACCTTGCCCACCAACTCGGTGGCAGGTCGTTCCAACAGGCTGCCGATCTGTGCCATCTGGCCGTACACCTCGCCGGCCAACTGGAACAGTTGCTCGCCCATCTCGGTGAGCTCGAAGCGCGGCCCGCGGCGGGCGATGAGCTGGCGCCCGAGCTGCTCCTCGAGGCGCTTGAGTGCCTGGCTCACGGCAGGTTGGGTGAGGTGCAGGCGCGCGGCGGCGCGGCTGATGGACAGCTCCTGGCCGATCACCCGAAACGTGCGCAGCAGGTTCCAGTCGAGGCGGTCGGTGAGCAGGCGGTTGGGCATGGCGTTATGATAAACAAAGCTGATAGTTGGAGTTGTAAATAGAAAGCTTGTTAATCATAAGCCACGCAGATGATCAGTGCGAAGCTGAATGTGATTGGGGTAAAACGCAGCGCGCTACGCGCACGGCCCACGGCATGAACGCCGTAGGGCCTGGTCCGCTATTTCTATTGACAGATATAGTGAAACTCGGTGTCTGGCAGGTCGCTGGAGCTAGCCCCCGTTTCTGGATTAAAGGCTTGATCTACCCCGCTGCGCCAATATAGTCCTCTTTCGAAGGTGCCTGCATAGTGGGTCAAATCGCCCCACTCCCCCCACAGGCTGCCAATCTGTCGCACACCCGCACCGCTGGTTATACCGCTGGTCGGGAGTATCATGCCGTTGTCAACGCACGATGCCTCGGCCTTGGCGAGCGTAAGTGTATTTCCGGAGGGGTGGACGAACGCTGGGTTGAATTTATAACTTAGCGTTTCCTTGCCTCGTTTTCGGGTGAGCGTGATGGTGGTTTCGCTGGAGGTTTCCCCTTTAAACCCTATTTTCAAGCCCGTGCTGGTTGATGTAACCGAAACTGCAAACGGGGGAGTTTTAATATCATAGTCATCGATATTGGTTTCCTTCAGGGCCAGCTCAAATTCAGCGCCTGTAAATGCAACGCTGGGGAACCCTGCGTCTATATCGAACGATTTCCCGTTCGCGATGACTTCCGTAAACGCGTTGGTCGGATTGAATGCCACCTCGTCAGTCAGTCCGAACTCATTGTCTTCGAATACTGAAACCACCGTATAGCTATCAGGCAGCGTCCCAGTGAGTTTCGCGGTATAAGTCCCCCCGCTTTCTTCGATTATCGCCTCGATCGTCACATCGCCTGGAAGCGGCGCATTCCCCTCAGAGTCTTCCTTGACGACAAACGTCAGTTTTCCATCGAGACCCGTGACAGGCCGGTTGTGCTCATCCTTCGCTTCGAATGTGAGTGTGATCGGTGTCGTGCCATCGGCATCGACCTTTTTCGGGTTCGCGGTGAACGTAGAATTCACGGCCACCGGTGGCAGCGCTGTCAGCTCGACCGTTTGTTTCAGGCGGTCGAACGTTTGCTTGTCGTGTGTGGGGGTTACGATCCACGTATCGATCTTCTTGCCGTGTAGCTTCGCAGTGTAAATGCCTGGCGAGGTCTCGCTGACAGCCTCGACGGTCACGTCTGTGCCTGCTGCTTCACCTTTGCCGTTCTTGATATCGAACGCCAGCTCTTTGGCGATCCCGGTCACCGGGTTATCGTGAGCGTCCTTGGCAGTGAACGTCAGGTCACTGGTGGTGCGCCCATCGGCAGGGATACGGCTTGGGTCCAGCGTGAACGCCGAATGCCCTTCATCTGGCGTGGTGGCGGCCAGGAGCTTCACCGTTTCAGCCAAACCGGACATGACCCTGCCATTATGCCGTGGCATGACACTGTAGCTGCCTGCAAGGGTGCCGCGGAGCCTGGCTTCATAGGTGCCTGGCGAGGCCGTTTCTGTCAATGCGCTGACACTCACCCGTTTAGGATCGGGTGTACCGTCGCTATCATCGGTGAGCGCGATGTCCAACATGCTGGCGATGCCGGGGATCAGGTTGCCATGCTTGTCCTTGGCGATGAAGGTCAGTGTACTGCCAGCCATACCATTGGCGGGTATTTCGGTGGGCCGTGCACCGAAGGCTGATTGGCCTTCGTCGGGCGTGGTATCGGCGATCAATTTCACGGGTTTCGCCAGAGCGTTCATGGCGGTGCCCTTGTAGACGGGCATCACGGTGTAGTCGCCAGCAAGCGTGCCGTTCAGGGACGCCTCGTAGATCCCTTTCGCCGTTTCCGTGAGTGAAGACACAACGACTTTGTCCGAAGGGGGCACGGCGCCACCATCGGCCTTCAGATCGATATCCAGGTGCTCGGCGAGCCCGGATACCAGGTTGCCCTGGGCATCCTTGGCGGTGAATTTCAGCGCCGCTTTCTCGGTGCCATTGGCCACGATGGACCCAGGGTTGGCCTGGAACTCGGACACGCGTCCATCCAGTGCACCCGTCACCAGCGTTACCGTTTCGCTCAGGCTGGTAAGCGCAGCACGATTGTGCCGGGGCGTTATCGTCCAGTCATCGGCTTTCCTGCCCTTGAGCTTGGCGGTATAGGTGCCTGGCGTGGCACTTTCGGTGACCGCGGTGAAGGTGATCTCGTCCGTGCCAGCCGGGTCTTCGCTGCTGTTCATCGCACTGAAATCCAGTTCGTTGGCGATGTTGGTTACCGGGTTGCCATGGGTATCCTTGGCAACGATGGTCAGTTCGGCTGTGCCGTTGTTGTCGGCTGCAATAGACTTCGGGTTGGCGGTGAATTGGGTCTGGCTCGCATCCAGCGCGCTGGCCACCAGGGTTACGCGCTTGCCGTGGCTGCCGATGGCCAGTTTCCTGTGCAGCGGTGTCACCGTCCAGGTGCCGGCTTTCTTGCCTCGCAGCTTTGCGGTGTAGTGGCCGGGTACGCCGCTTGCGGTCACCTTGTCGACCTGGATGTCATCCGTGCCGGGGGGGCTGCCGTCGCTGTCCTGGATGTCGAAGCCCAATTCATCGGCGATGCCGATCAGCGGGTTGCCGTGAATGTCCTCTGCGATGATGGTCAAGTCGGAGGCGGCGATATTGTCCGCCACGATCGTGGTCGGGTTCGCCTGGAAGTCGGAAGCACCGGCGTCCAGATCACCGGCAAGCAAGGTCACTTGCCGGTCGAGGCGCCCCAGGAGCGTGTCATTGTACTGCGGTGTCACCGTCCAGGACGCTGCTTTTCTGCCCTTGAGCAAGGCGGTGTAGCTGCCCGGGGTGCTTTCGCTCAGGCCGTACACCGTCACCTCACCCTCGCCAGCATTGGCGCCTTCGTTGGTCACGGCGAACTTCAACTGGCCGGCGATACCGGTAACCGGGTTGCCGTGCTCGTCCCGGGCCTGGAATGTCAGCTTCGATGTGGCGGAATCGTTCGCCGCAAGGGTGGAGGGTTCTGCCAGGAAGGTCGAGTTGCCTTCGGTCGGTGCACCCGAGGTGATCGAGACGTTCGCCGAAGCCAGGGTGGCGCCCTGGTGGGAGGACGACAATGTGAGGGTCTGGGCCAGGGTGCCTGCGGTCACGGTCGCTTCGTAGATGCCCGGCGATTTGCGGGTGAGGTCCGACAGCGTGGCACCTTCGCCAGTGTGGCCTTGGGCCGACATGGACAACTCGCTGACCGGTACATCCACCAGACCGTCCTGGGTGTCGCGCAGGGTAAGGGTCAGGACCTGGGTGCTCTTGCCGTCTGCCGGCAGGCTGCTGTTCGCTGGAGTCAGGGTACTGCGCCCGGCGTCCACCACAGGTGCATCGACGATGACGCGCGTTTCACTGCGGTTGGAGCGGTTGCCTTGTCTGTCCACGGCCACGCCATGGACGGTATAGACGTTGAGTGCGGGTGCATCGGCGCGGTAGGCAGGCAAGGTCATCTGGTAATCGCCGTTGCCATGCGCCTCGATCTTGCCGCCCGCCTGCAGCAGAGCCGCAGCGTTCCAGTCTATGCGGTCTACGCCATACTTGCTGTCGACCGATACCTGCAAGGATTTCTGTTCGCCGCCGGCACCAGTGATCTGGGGCGCCACATTCAGGCGGATGACTTCTTTCTTGCGGTACTCAAGTACGATGTTGTTGTTGCGCTCCACCAGGTCATGACGACTGCCGGCCAGCGTGCGCATCGCAGCTACCGCGTCCGGGTCGGTCTGTTTGCGCCACGGCTCGCCGATACGCCAGTTCAACTGCATGCCGAACTGTGTGTCGTTGGCGCCGGCGCTGCCCTGGCGCTGCTCGGCGTTGAAGGTCAACAGCGGAATCGGGGTGTAGGTCAGGCCGGCGGTGATGGCATGGGGGTTGTGCTGGCGGTTGTCCTTGCCGAACAGTGCTACTTCGTCGCCGTAATACTGCTCGAAGGTCAACTTGCCGCCCAGTTGCGGCATGGAGGGCAGCCAGCCTTCGGCGCGCACATCCCAGCCATTGGCCGGCCGCTCCTGGTAGTCCTCGACATCCGGCGAGTCGCGCCAGCTACTGAGGCGGTGATAGCTGTTGGCACCGAACTTGAGGTAGTTACGCCAGTACTCCACGCCGAACCCCAAGCGTGCATGCTGGCGAGACAGGTCATAATCCAGGAAGCTGTTGGCCCCGAGCATCCAGTCAGCATCGAAACGGCGAATGCCCAACCCGATGTTGGCCTGGTTACGGTCATCGGTGCGATGAAGGCTGCCCTGGGTGAAAAGCAGGTGCTTGCCTTGGTCGTGCAGTGGAAGTAACAGATCGAGTTGCGAGTTCTTCAGGGACAGTGTTTCGTCCACATCCAGTTGCACCCGGGCGGTACCGAATTGGCTGAGCCATTGTTGTGCCTGGTCGCTGGCCTCGCTGGTCGCCATGCTCCGGGCCATGGATGCCACGGTATCGCTGGTGGCATCCGAGGAGAGGAAGTTGCCGGTGCTGCTGGCCAGTTGGGCAAGCTTGCGCGCCTGTTCGTCTTTCTGTTCATCGGACGACAGGCGTGTGTTCGCGGTGGAGCCGAGCTCCGGCAATGCCTGCGGTGACTTCGTATTTTTGCGGGGCTCACCAGGCGTAATGACCTGTGCAGCAATGGCACCTGCCTGGGCAGGGCGCGGTGGCAGTTCGCTGTCGGCTCCCGCCTGACTTGGCGTGGCAGTAATCGCCAGCGGCAAGGCGGCCTGCACGACAATATTCGTCCAGACCAGCAAGCGAGTCGGACGTGATAGCTTCGAACGATGTTTCTTACACATGCGGTTCTTCTCTGGTTCCAGAACCGCAACGGCAGCACAGCGGTCACGATGCCCGGAGCAGAGGGCAGGTGCTCCTAACGTCTTGCGCGCATGAAAGCGCCGCTCGCTCATACGTAATAGGGCAAGCGTTCAAGCGAGTGCTATATCGGTTCTGGAGGATGTTGAAGGGCTTGCGCGAATTTCGAGGGGCCGGGGAATTAGCGTACGCAGTAGCAGGTCAATGCACCTATCGGGCTACAGGTACGCTTCAGAGGGGCAGCCGTTGTAGTTGTTTTTCGCTCAAAACAAGCGCTTGGTCTTTCTAGCTCTTTAGCAACCCAACATGCAGGGTTAAGGGTGTATAGGTTGCTTGGCGGGCTGATTTTAAGAGCGTTAAGGGAAAGGATCTGTAGGATAATTCTGGGTGTTCGAGAAATCAGCGTCCGTATCGAAAAACGGGCAAAGGCCATGCGGTCCGACGCACCTTGACGCTACAGGCCACTCTTTCGTACATGTTTGACCAATACTTTTTCCAGCAACGCCCACATCGCCGGATCAGTACTGAACGCCACATTGAAGCGCATCCACCCCGTGGGCTGGGCATCGACCATGAACAGCTGCCCGGGCCCGAGCATGATGCCTTGCTCCAGTGCATCGTCCAGCAATGCCGCGCTGTCGGGCAGGGCAGGGTGGCGGGTCCAGATGTACATGCCTTCGTCCGACTCGATGAACAGCTCGAAGCCCAGCCGGTGCAGGTGCCGGCCCACTTCCTGGTGCGCCTCGGCCAGGCGTTGGCGCAGACGCTTGAGGTGCTTGCGCCAGCGGCCGTCGATGACCGCGGCATACACCACGCGTTCCATCACCTGTGAAGTGGTCAGGCCCGAGCGCATCTTCAGATGCAGCAACTGCTGCATCAGGTCGGGGTTGGCCAGCAGGTAGCCGACCCGCACGTTGGGCGAGATGCTCTTCGAATAGCTGCCCACGTACACCACCTGGTGCAGGTGGTCGAGGCTGGCCAGGCAAGGCTGTGGTTCGGCGACCATGTCGGCATAGAGGTTGTTTTCCACCAGGCGGAAACCGTGGCGGCTGGCCAGTTGCAGCAGGCGATGCAATTGCGCCAAGGGGGTGCGCGAGCAGGTCGGGCTGTGCAGGTGGGGCTGGGTGAAGAATACCGTGGGGCGATGGTGGGCCAGCAGTCGCTCGAGCTGGTCCAGGTCGTATCCGTTCGGGGTGCGCGGCACGCCCACCAAGGTGGCGCCCTGGGTGCGCAGGATGCTCATCAGGTTGGGGTAGCCGGGGTCGTCCACCAGCACCACATCGCCCGGGCGCACCAGCGTGCGCACGGCCAAGTCCAGGGCCTGGCTGGCGCCATGGGTGAGCATCAGTTGCGCTGGGTTGGCAACGATCGACAGTTCTTGCTGCAGGTTCTGTGCGGTCAGCGCGCGCAGTTCAGGCAGGCCCATCGGGTCGCCATAGCCGGAGAGCTCCAGGGGACTGCCGGCCACCTGGCGCAGGCCGCGGCGCAGGCCGTCTTCATACATCCAGTCGTTGGGCAGCCAGCCACAGCCGGGTTTGTAGGGCAGCTGGCGGGTTTCGAAGATTTGTTGCAGGTACCACTCGGAGTTGAACGTCGGTCGGCTGGTGTCGGCCTCCTGATGCTGGCTTTCGAGCAGCTCGCTCGCCGCACGATTGACGAAAAAGCCCGCATTGCCGCGGCTGACCAGCAGGCCCTGGGCGACCAGGCGATCGTAGGCCTCGACCACGGTGAAGGTGCTCACCGAGTAGGTCGCGGCAAAGGCGCGGATCGACGGCACCTTGGCGCCGGGTTTGAGGGTCTGGTTGTCGATCGCCTCGCGCAGCCCTTCGATGATCTGGTTGACCAGCGGGGTGGAGGAGTCCGGATGTAGCTGGAGCATTCGAGTGCCTTCAGGTGTGCGTAACGCCAAGCGCCTGCAGGGTGTCGCGGGTGTATTGCATTGGCGGCCTGTACAGTGCAGTGCGTTTTTCATGCCACTGTGCATGGCTCTGCGTGTCAGACATTTTTACATTACGTGTCAGATATCGCCACAGCATACCTGTCAGCGCCATGCACAATCATAAATTCGCTGCTTTGCCGTCGAGGTTCGCCTCGCACCTTCATTGCGCCGCGCCGAACTGCCGTCCGGCCCGCACAATTTTCAGTTCGTCCGCAGGGCACGCTTCGGACGCGTAAGCAGGCCGCCACGGAAGGCCTGCGTGTGCCTGGCGCACACCTCCTGCCCGCCTAAGTACTGATGTCAGGTGAGACCGATAGCCATCGGGGTTTCACAGTTTTTCCTTGGATAAAAAGAAGCACGGGGTACACAACTGATGGACGCAACATCCACATCCACCACCGCGAAAGGCGAGCACGAGAGTAAGCTCAGTGCCTCGCTCAAGTCGCGCCATCTGACGATGATGTCGATCGCCGGGGTCATCGGCGGCGCCTTGTTCGTCGGTTCCGGCAGCGTGATCCACAGCGCAGGCCCGGCTGCGGTCCTGGCGTACCTGGCCGGCGGCATCCTGGTGGTGCTGATCATGCGCATGCTGGGCGAGATGGCGACTTCCTCGCCGGACACCGGCTCGTTCTCCACCTACGCCGACCGCGCCATCGGCCGCTGGGCCGGCTTCACCATCGGCTGGCTGTACTGGTGGTACTGGGTCATCCTCATGGCCTGGGAAGCCTACGTGGCGGGCAAGATCCTGCATGGCTGGTTCCCGGGTGTCAGCGTCAACGTGTTCGTGCTGGCCACGACCTTGCTGCTGATCACGGTCAACTTCTTCAACGTCAAGCATTACGGCGAGTTCGAGTTCTGGTTCGCCTTGATCAAGGTGGTGGCCATCGTCTGCTTCCTGATTGTGTGCACCGCGGCGGTGTTCAATGTCTGGCAGTTCGGTGAGGTGCGTGGCATCAGCCATCTGACCGCCGAAGGCTTCATGCCCAATGGCATCACCACGGTGGTCGGTGCGTTGCTGGGGGTGATGTTCGCCTTCCTCGGTGCCGAGATCGTCACCATCGCCGCCTCGGAGTCCAAGGATCCGTCCACCCAGATCGTCAAGGCCACCAACTCGGTGGTATGGCGTGTGTGCCTGTTCTATGTGGGCTCGATCTTCCTGATCGTCTGCCTGGTACCGTGGAACGACCCGCACCTGGGCGAGTCGGGCTATGGTGCCTACCGCCGTACCCTCGAGTTGCTGGGCGTGCCATACGCCGAGCTGCTGATGAACTTCGTGGTGCTGACCTCGGTGAGCAGCTGCCTGATCTCCGGTCACTACACCGCCTCGCGCATGCTGTTCTCCCTGGGCCAGCGTGGCGATGCACCGTCGTTCTTCAAGATCACCCGGGCCGGCACCGGCGTACCGGTGTACGCGATCATGGGGTCGTGCGCGGTGGCGATCTTCTGCGCGCTGATCAACTTCAGCGAAACCCTGCGCCCGAAGGATGTGCTGGAAACCCTGATGAACACCACTGGCATGATCGCACTGCTGGTGTACCTGGTGATCGCCTTCTCGCAGCTGCGCATGCGCCGCAAGCTGCAGGCCGAGGGCAAGGAGATCCGCCTGCAGATGTGGCTGTTCCCCTGGCTGACCTACCTGGTGATCGCCTTCATCGTGGTCTGCCTGGTGGTGATGGCGTTCATGCCTGACTACCAGATCCTGGTGATCTCCACCGGTATCGCCGCAGCCATCGTGGTGGCCATGGGCGTGGTGCACCAGATCCGTACCAGCAAGCGCCACTGAGGCCTCTTGCAGCACAGCGCGGCCGGCTCCCCATGGGGACCCGGCCGCGTTTCATTCCAGGTCACGTCACTGCGGTAGCAGGGCCGGCACTAAACGACTGCCAGCCGGTTTCAATGCACGGTCTTGCGCTGTTTCACGCAGGCCTGTGCCTGCAAGGTCAGTGCATCCAGGCGCTCATCGCGCTGTTTTTCCGCTTCAAGCATGGCCTCTTCGCCGTGCTGCTTGAGCAGGTAGGCGTGGATCTGCCGTACCTCGGTGGTGCGGTAGATCGGTGCGATGTCCAGGCGGCCGATCAAGGCGCCGCTGGCCTGCCCGGTGTTGCTCATCAATACCTGGGGCCCGGCGGTGGCGACGACCTGCAGGCCCATCGCCTCGAACCAGGGCACCTGGCCTGCGAAGGCATTGAGTTCGATACAGGCATGGCGTGCCTGGACGTCGGCCAGCAGCGCACGGGCGATACCATGGTGGCGGTGGCTGGGCAACACGGCGAGAAAGGCCAGGGCGCAAGCCTGGGCATCGTCCTGAGCGGGCAGGGCGAGGGCGAAGCCGAGCAACTGGTCGGGCGCATCGGCATCCAGGGCGAGCGTCAGCTCCACCGCCAGGCCGCGTGTGCCGTCCAGCGCCTGCAGGTACTGATGCACTTCCAGGCCGACGCCATATTGGTACAGGGGATACAGCGGGTTGTCCGCGGTGATGGCCACGCTGCTCAGCTCGCCGACATGATCGATCACCAACTGACGGATCTGGTTCTGGAAGGATTCGGGAGGTACACCGTCGAGACGGCTGAGGATGAACATCGGGCAAGCTCCAGCTAGGGTCGAATCGTGCCGCGCGGTAAAGCGCAGGGGGCACAGTTTAACCCAGGCCGGCGCGCATCCGTGCGAGGTCATGCGGCGCAATACCGGGTACGTCCTCGCGCGGCCCCGGCGCCTGGCCGAATCTTCATGGAGGGCTATGCTTTTCGCTGCGTCGAGCCGTCCAGGCGCTTGCCAGAAGTCCGGTTCTTCTAAAGGAGAAGGCTCCATGAAATCCATGACACTGCTGCTGATCGCGTCCGTATTAAGCTTTGCCGCCCACGCCGAATCCGGCCCCGAAACCAACTGCGCCGCCAAGATCAAGGAACTCGAGGACATCCACAAGGCCGATGGCCAGGCCTTGCATGGTGGCATGGCCCAGGACTATCAGAAGTTGCTCACCCAGGCCAAGGATGCCCAGGCCGCTGGCGACATGACCAAATGCCAGGCCTCGGCCGACCGCGCCAAGACCATCTACAACAAGGCGCGGGGCAGATAGCGCATCCCTCTGGTTTCGTCGGCCCTCATTCGCGCTGGTGCAGTTGCGGGGCTGGCGAAACCGGGCGCCAGGGCGTTCCGGTACGGGCCTGGTCTCGGGTAAGCTTTGCGCTATAGCGATAGCTCATGAGATTGCGCATGCCCCAGACCACCCTTGCCCTCGACTGCCTGCTCACCGGACACGCCCAGCCCTTCACGCGACCTGGCTCACGCAGCGCCATCGACAAGCAGCCCCGGCAGGGCCCGCTCAAGGTCACCTTCCTGGGCCTTGAAGGCGACGAGCAGGGCGACCTGCGGGTACACGGCGGTATCGAGAAGGCAATTCATCATTACCCTCATGAACATTATCTCGACTGGGCCGCCGAACTCGGCGAGCACCCATTGCTGGCGCAGCCAGGGGCGTTCGGCGAGAACTTCAGCACCACTGGCTGGCGCGAGACGGATGTCTGCCTGGCAGACCGGATCCGCGTGGGCTCGGCGCTGCTGGAAGTCTCCCAGGGGCGCATGCCCTGCTGGAAGCTCAATGATCGCTTCGAGGTGGCCCAGATGGCCCTGCGCGTGCAGCAGAGCGGGCGCACCGGTTGGTACTACCGGGTGCTCGAAGAAGGCGTGGTGCGGCCGGGCGATCGCTTGCAGCTGGTCGAGCGCCCGCATGGCGAGTGGTCGGTGGCGAGGCTGTCGGCGGTGCTGTTCGACAGGCACCTCGAACCGGAGTTGCTGGCGCAATGCCTGGCCTTGCCACTGGTGCCGTCATGGCGCAGGACCTTGCAGCGGCGCCTGGAGCAGCGCCAGGTTGAAGACTGGGCCTCGCGCCTGGAAGGAGCACCTGCCAGTGGCGTATGACGTGGACGCCCGCCTGGTGATCGGCGTGGCTTCGAGCGCGGTGTTCGACCTCAGCGAGTCCGATGCGGTGTTCCGCCGCGAAGGCGAGGCGCAATACCGCAAGTACCAGGAGCAGCACCTGCACACCCCGTTGGGCAAGGGCATCGCTTATCCCTTCATCAAGCGTCTGCTGGCGCTGAACGACCTGCGCGAAGACCCCAACGACCCGTTGGTGGAGGTCGTGCTGCTGTCGCAGAACGACCCGGACACCGGCCTGCGCGTGATGAAGACCATCGAGCATTACGGCCTGAACATGACTCGGGCAATCTTTATGCAGGGCCGGTCGCCCTATGAATATATCCCGGCGTTGAACATCGCCCTGTTCCTCTCTGCCGACAAGAAACACGTGGACGCGGCGATCCAGGCCGGCCATCCGGCGGGCCAGGTGCTCGATTCGCAGTTCGACGATGACGAAAGCGACGACAGCCTGCGCATCGCCTTCGACTTCGACGGCGTGCTGGCCGGGGACGAGTCGGAAGCCGTGATGCAGCGCGATGGCCTGGTGGGTTTTCATGCCCATGAGGTGACCAATGTCACCCAGCCTCACAACCCAGGGCCGCTCAAGGAGTTCTTCGTGCGGATCGCGAGGATCCAGGCGATCGAAGAGCAATACAAGCTCAAGCACGAAGGCTACGAGAACCGCCTGCGGGTCTCCATCGTCACCGCCCGCAATGCACCGTCCCATGAGCGTGCGCTAAATACGCTCAAGAGCTGGGGCGTCATGGCCAATGATGCGTTCTTCCTGGGCGGCATCGAAAAGCGCCGGGTGCTGCAGGTGCTCAAGCCGCACATCTTCTTCGACGACCAGTCGGGGCACCTGAAGAGCACCCGTACCGTGGTGCCCTCGGTGCACATCCCGTTCGGCGTCACCAACCAGACGGGTTAGGCGGCGGTCGGTACCCTGTAGGAGCGGGCTAGTCCCGCGGACACCGGCGAAGCCGGAGCCATCCCACAGGTTGGCGCTGCCCGTACGCGCCCTTAGAACCAGCGGTCGTTGCGCTTGCGCCCACGGGTCAGGGCCGGCAGGATCAGGCCCGCCAGCAGGCCGGCACCGGCAATGCTGCCGCCATACACCATGTAGCGCATCATCACCTGCTTGTTCTCGTCACCCAGGCGTGCCTGGGTATCGCGCAGGGATGACTGCGCCTGATCGAGCTGCTCGTTGAGCGACTTGTTACGAGCCTCCAGCTCGTCGATCAGCGCCTTGCGCGAGTCGAGGGTCTCCTGCATGCCTTGCACGCGGTTCTTCCAGCTGTCGTCGATGGTCTTGAGCTGATCGGACAGCTGCGCCACCTTCGCATCCAGCGCTGGCAGGCGCTCGGCCTGGCCAGGCACCGATTGCAGGTCGCTGTTGAGAATCCACACCAGGTCGCCGTTCTGGCCGCGTACCTGGCTGTAGTTGCCCTGGGTGTCGACCAGGGTGACCTTCTGCCCGGCCTTGACCGAGCCTACGATGCGGTGACCGTTGGTCGGCCCGCTGCGCACATAGGTGCTCAGGCTGTCGCTGACCCAGCGCGCATCGCTGGCCGGCTCTTCGGCATGGGCAGGGCCGGCGAGGGCGACCAGGGCGGCGGCGAACAGGGTGGCAAGGGCAGGGGAGGCAGGGCGGAAGTCGGGCATGGTGGTCTTCGCTGAAACAGGACAAAAGAAGGCCCGGTGACTGGGCCGATGAACCGGTCGGTGGTTTGACCGTCAGCGAAAGACCGTTTTTATCGAGGCAGGTTCACTGCTTGGCGTAGGAAATGTCTGCAGGATGTTGCAAGCCCTCCATCGCGGGACAAGCCCGCTCCCACAGAGGTCAGGCTTGTCGCACTGCGCCTGTAGGAGCGGCCTCGTGCCGCGAAAGGGCCGCAAAGCGGCCCCAAAGACCTCAAGTCACGACTTGGTAGCACGGCACATACGCCGCCCCCCCAGGCAACTTCATCCGGTGCTGGTCGACGAACGCCTGCAGCAACCGCCCCAGCGGATCCAGCACGGCGCTGTCACCGCGAATCTGGTACGGCCCGTGCTCTTCGATCAGGCGAATGCCCTTGTCCTTGACGTTGCCGGCCACCACTCCGGAAAACGCCCGGCGCAGGTTGGCCGCCAACTCGTGAGGCGGCAGTTCCCGACGCAGGTCCAGGTTGGCCATGTTCTCGTGGGTCGGGTCGAACGGGCGCTGGAAGCCTTCCTCGATCTTGAGCAGCCAGTTGAAGTGGAAGGCGTCGTTGCGCTCGCGGCGGAACTGCTTGACCGCCAGCAGCCCTTCGACCATATGTCGGGCCACCTCGGCCGGGTCGTCGATGATGATCTTGTAATGGCGCTGGGCTGTTTCGCCCAGGGTGGCGCCGACAAAGGCGTGCAGCTGCTGCAGATAGGCCTCGGCGCTGCGCGGGCCGGTGAGGATGACCGGGAAAGGCAGGTCCTGGTTGTCCGGGTGCATGAGGATGCCCAGCAGGTACAGGAACTCCTCGGCGGTACCCGCGCCACCGGGGAAGATGATGATGCCGTGGCCGACCCGCACGAAGGCTTCCAGGCGCTTCTCGATGTCCGGCAGGATCACCAGTTCGTTGACGATCGGGTTGGGCGCTTCGGCGGCGATGATGCCCGGCTCGGTCAGGCCGAGGTAGCGGCTGCCGTGCATGCGCTGCTTGGCGTGGGCGATGGTCGCTCCCTTCATCGGGCCTTTCATCACGCCTGGGCCGCAACCGGTGCAGACATCCAGCTTGCGCAGGCCCAATTCGTGGCCGACCTTCTTGGTGTACTGGTACTCCTCGCTGCTGATCGAATGGCCGCCCCAGCACACCACCATCTTCGGCTCGACGCCCGGGCGTAGGGTGCGGGCGTTGCGCAGCAGGTGGAAGACGTAGTCGGTGATGCCTTGGGAACTCTCCAGGTCGATACGCTGGCTGGCCAATTCGCTTTCGGTGTAGACGATATCGCGCAGGGCGCTGAAGAGCATCTCGCGGGTGCTGGCGATCATCTCGCCATCGACGAAGGCGTCGGCGGGGGCGTTGAGCAGCTCCAGGCGCACGCCGCGATCTTGCTGGTGGATGCGCACCTCGAAGTCCTGGTAGGCCTCGAGGATGGTCTTGGCGTTGTCGACATGGGCCCCGGTATTGAGGATGGCCAGGGCGCACTGGCGGAACAGGGTGTACAGACTACCGGTACCGACTTCACTCAGTTGCTGGACTTCACGTTGCGACAGCGTCTCCAGGCTGCCTTTGGGGCTGACGGATGCGTTGATGACATTGCGTTGGGGCATCTAAGTCTTTCCTGTGCGTGTAAAACTCCTACTTGGACACCACCATACCGACAAATGCGCACGGCAACGAGGGGGGCGCCGAAAAAGCCTAGCCGAGCAGACGTTGTACACCCAGGGTGATCGCCAGCCCGCCGCCGATCAACCACAGGTTCAGCAATGCCCCGGTGAGCAAGGCGCGCGGGCCTGCCTGGCGGATCTGGCTGAAGCGGGTTTCTATGCCCAGGGCCGTCATGGCCATGGTCAGGGCAAAGGTGTCCAGGTTGTTGATCGAGGTGACCAGCGGTGCAGGCAATACCTGCAGCGAATTGACCAGCACCAACAGCAGAAAGCCAAAGGCGAACCATGGCACCGCGATGCGACCGCCACCCTGGGCCTGGCCCGGCGCGCGCGAGCGGCTGATCCACAGGCCGACCACCAGCAGCACCGGCACCAGCAGCAGGACCCGGGTCATCTTGACGATGGTGGCGATGTGCGTGGCTTGCGGGCTCACGTTGCTGGCCGCGCCTACCACCTGGGCCACCTCGTGCAGGGTACCGCCGAAGAACAGACCCACGCCCAAGGTATCGAGTTGTACCCACCCGGCGCTCACCGTCAGCGGATAGAGGAACATCGACAGCGTACCGAACAGCACCACGCTGCCCACGGCCATGGCGGCCTTGTGTGGCTGCGAGCGCAGCGCCGACTCGAACGCCAGCACCGCCGCCGCACCGCAGATCGCGCTGCCGGCGGCCGTGAGCAGGGCGGTGTCGCGGTCCAGCTTCATCACCTTCATGCCGACCCACAGGCCGACCAGCAGCGTGCTGACGACCACCAACAACGAGACGGTGAGCCCCGACCAACCCACTTGGGCGATTTCCTGCAGGCTGACGCGCAGGCCGAAGAAGGCCACCGCCAGGCGCAGCAGGTTGCGCGCGGAAAAGTTCACACCTGCTGCCCAGCTCTCCGGCAGGCCATGGCGCAAGGCATTGCCATACAGGGCACCAGCGACGATACCGACGATGAGTGGGCTGATGCCCAGCCCGGCGATGGCGGGCAAGGCTGACACTTGGGTGACAGCGAAGGCGAACAGGGCAACGAACAGGATGCCATTGAGCCGCCCACGCGTGGAGTGGGTGGGCGCGAGGGCCGGAGTGGCAGGGGCCGTGGTCATGGTAGGACCTCCGAACGGTGACGAGATGAGGTCTACGTTAATTCAGTTATAAGCTTATAAAAAATCGTACTTTGAGATGTAAAGTATCCGCTTAGCTGATATTTTTACCCAATGACCCCAGAACAACTGATAACGTTCGCCACGGTTGCCGAGCATGGCAATATCAGCCACGCCGCGAACGCACTGCATTTGTCCCAGCCAGCCGTCTCGGGCCAGCTCAAGCTGTTGCAAGAAGCGTTCGGCGAGCCGTTGTACCAACGCGCAGGCCGTGGCGTGCGCCTGACCGCGGCCGGCGAGCAGTTGCTTGGGCATGCCGAGCGCCTGCGCGAAACCTTTCGCCAGGCCCAGGCACTGCGTGATGCCATGCGCGGCCTTGAGCGTGGCACGTTGCGCATCGGTGCGAGCACTACGCCGGCCAGCTATCTATTGCCTTATCTGCTGGCGGATTTTCATGGGCGTTACCCGGATGTAGTCGTCACCACGACCAATGGCAACACCTCGGAAATCGTTGCGGCGCTGGAAACCCTCGATATCGCCCTGATCGAAGGGCCGCCCGGCCAGGAGCTGGCGTTGGGCACCGAAGTCACGGCCTGGCGCGAAGATGAAATCGTCGCCATCGTCCCGGGCAACCACCCTTTGGCGAGCGACAGCCAGACGCAACCCCTCGCCGTGTTGGGGGCTTACCCATTGGTGCTGCGCGAAAGTGGTTCAGGCGTGCGGCAATTGGTGGAGCGCGCCTTCGCCCGAGAGGGCGTGGCGATGCGTGTAGCGCTGGAGATCGCCGGAGTGGAAGGGGTGAAGGAGGCAGTCAGGGCAGGGATGGGCATCGGCTTCGTGTCAGCGATGTCGATTCGTCATGAAGACAATGCCCTGCACCGCCTGGGCATTGCGCCACAGCCCCTGACACGCCATTTCTCGATCCTGATGCCCCATGCCGCGACACCTTCGCGGGCGGCTGCTCGGTTCATGGCGCTGTGCCTGGGCCAATAGGGGGTCATGGCCGGTATTGAATTACGCTGCTGCTGATTCCTCTATCGGGCCCGCCCGGCACTGTTCTCGCGCAACGCCTTGGCCACCTGTGCTTCGATCTGGTAGGCCGGCCCCTCGAGCTCGTCATAGTTACGCGTATACCGCCGGGCGAATTCCTCGACTCCCAGTTCCTGGTATTGCTGCACGTGCTTGAGCTCATGGGCCCAGAGCGCGACATTGTCCTCGGCATCCTGCGCCCGGCGGAAGATGATCGTGTCGATCAACGTCACCGCGTTCACATCCGGGTTTTGCAATATGGCATTGGCCGCGCTCATCTGCTTTTCGTTGCCTACCCGATAACGCGCTGCATCGAGCACGGCGAAGTCGTACCACGGCTCGAGCTGGGCACGGATGTGCAGAGGGATCGGCTGGGTGCCGGCTGCGCTCGCCTCGTCACGGGCCTGGTGCAACGCGAAAGCCAGGCTGCCGGAGGCCATGGTTTCCACGTCCTTGAATATCTGGCCCGCCTGGCCGGGGTCGATCGGCGCGCAGAAGCAGCCCATCAGGCACACCTCGTACTGGCCGGGCGGGCAGGCTGATTGCGCGCATACGGGAAGAGCGAGCAACAGGCCGAACAGAAGATTAACGTGTTTCATTCAAGGTCTCGTCGACAAAGCCGCGACTGCCTCCAGCACCTGGGCTTGAACATCCTCACCGGCCAACATGCTGACCCCTGTGGGAACGGGCTTGTCCCGCGATCAAGGGCGAAGCCCTTGCCAGGCGACGGTGATATCGGGCCTCGCCCAATCGCGGGACAAGCCCGCTCCCACAAGAGACCCGTAAAATCAAATAGTCATGGGTTGTTCTATGAGGGCGGCTCGTCCCGCGCTTGCGCTGCGAAATGGCCCAGGTACGGATCAGAAGTTGGCCGGGGTATTGGCGCTGATGATCTCGGCTTCGTCGGGGCCGATGTTCTTGAAGCTGTGCGGCAGGGTGGTGGGGATGTAATACCCGTCGCCGGAGTTGAGAATGCTCACATGCCCATCGACCCACAATTCGACGGTGCCGCGGGTGACCAGGCCGCATTCTTCGCCTTCGGAGTGCACGATCGGCTCGCCGGAGTCGGCGCCTGGGGCATAGAGCTCGCGCAACATGCGCATCTGACGACCTTCCACACTGGCACCGACCAGCAGCATACGCAGGCCGTTGCGGCCCAGGTCCGGCTGCTCGCCAGCGCGGAATACGTAGCGCTCTTCGCGCACCGGTTCGTCGAAACTGAAGAACTCGGCCAGGGACATGGGAATCCCTTCGAGCAGCTTTTTCAGGGAACTGACCGAAGGGCTGACACGGTTCTGTTCGATCTGCGAGATCGTCGAGTTGGTCAGGCCACTGCGGCGGGCCAGTTCCCGCTGGGAGAGGTTGTTGCGTTCACGCACCAGTTTGAGTCGTGTCCCCGTGTCCATAGCCGCCTTGTTAGATAGAGAGGTGTCAAAAATAATGGGCGACGCATTAAAGCATACTCTGGGCGGCAGCGCGCTGTGCTCGTCAGTGGCGTTGGTCGGCGGGCGTCGGCCACAGCCCGACCACCAGCAACAGCACGGCCACCGCCAGGAACGGCAGGCGTGGGTCCAGGGCATAGACCAGGGTGCCGGCCAACGGCCCGATCACCGCACCCATGCCTTGGGCGGCGCCGACGGAGCCGGCGGTGGCGCCTTGTTCCGAGGCGTGCATGGCATTGGCCGCCAACGCCGAGAAGGCCGGAAAGACAAAGCCCATGCCGCCAGCCGCGACGAAGAACGCGGCCCACAGCCAGGGCGCGCTGGCGGCCAGCGCGGCGCAGGCGAAGCCCAGGGCCGAGACACTGGCACCGATGCGGATCATCTTCAGCGGTGGCCACTCCAAACGACGCAGCAGCACCTGCACCAGTATCAGCGCAACGCCCACGGTGGTCAGGGCGATGCCGGCAGCCTGGGCGGCATCGGCCGGGCCCAGTTGCAGGCGATCAAGGGCGAAGAAACCCACGGTGATCTGCGACACCGTCACGCTGAGCATGGCGCTGAAGGCGACCAACAAGGGGCGACGCAGGCGTCGGTCACCTAGCCGGACCGGGCTTGGTGCATGGCTGTGTGCCAGTGGTTGCGGCTTGAGCTTGAACAGCAGCACGAGGAAGGCGCTCGCCGGCAGCAGCGACATCACATAGAAGGGCATGCTCAGGCTGTGGCGCGCCAGCAGCGCCGCCAATGCCGGGCCCAGCACCAGGCCCACGGCGTTGGCCGCGCCCAGCGAGGCCATGGCTCGCACCCGGCGTTGCGGCTCGACATGGTCGGCGATCAGGGCATTGGCGCTGACCGGCAAGGCGGCGTAGAAGGCGCCGATCAGCCCGCGGGTGAGCATCAGGCCGACGAACGCCAGGGTCGCGCCAGGCAGCCAATGCAAGGCACCGTCGATGAACAGGCACAGCAACCAGTAGGACACGGTGAAGCCCGCACTGCCCAGCAGCAGGATGCGCCTGCGCCCGTGAAGGTCGGCGGCGCGTCCCCAGGGGCGTGCCAGCAGCACCCAGACCACGCCGGCCACGGTCACCGCCGCACCGGCCTGCCAGGTCGCCATGCCGAGCAGGCGGGCGATCGGGCCCACCAGGGAGACGAACGCCATCATCGACATGGTGCAGGCCATGCTGACCAGCAGCAGGGGGCGTAGGTCCAGGGTGGGCGCGGCAGGGGCCTTCGCGAGGGTCATGGGCAGTCCAGGCAGTTCGGAACAGAAGGGCAGATGGTAGTGACGATTGCCCGTATCTGTCGACTCGGCTGCCCATCACCGCGTCATTCGCCTCGGCGCAAAGGGCCAGGCCACATGGCACGCAGCACGCCATCCCGACGCACCAGAGCATGCATCAGCGCCGCGCCCAGGTGCACCAGCACCGTGGCGAACAACACGTAGCCGGCCCAGCCATGGGCTTGGCGCAGGATGGCGTACAGCTGCAGGTCATGGGGCACGATGGCTGGCAGTTGCAGGGGCCGCGGATAGCCACCGGCTGACAGCATCGCCCAGCCCAGCAAGGGCATGGCCAGCATCAGCGCATAGAGCAGCAGGTGCGAGGCGCCGGCCGCCAGGCGTTGCAGCGGCGGCAGGTCGCGCGGCAACGGTGGGTGCGCCAAGGTCAGGCGCAGGCCGATCCGCACGATCACCAGGGCGAGCAAGGCAAGGCCGGTGGCTTTGTGCAGCTCGACCAGCAAAGGATGGCGGGGCGACAGGTCGCCCACCATGCTCACGCCGATGAACAGCATGGCCAGGATCAGCACGGCCATCAGCCAATGCACCAGGCGGGCGAGGGGGTGGAAGGCGGTGGCGCTCATGGGCGTGCTCCGGTGGCGAGGGACTCGCGGCTACGGCGGTTGAAGGATTCCGAATAGGCTGCCGAACGCGCAGCGAGGATCGGGTCGTCGGACGGCTCGATGCCGTGAGGCAATATCAGTGGGTCGAAGTTGATATCGCGGCAGGCGCCTTGCTCGGGGGTGTCGACCTGCTCGACCACCAGCGTCCCGGCGTCGATGCTGCGCCGCCCAGCTGGCCACGGTTGGGACGGATCATTCACGGGGTCGCCTGGCTCGGCCAGCACCAGGCGCAAGGTCCAGCGCAACGGGCCCTGGGCCAGACGCTGTCGAAGGTCGTGCTGCAGGTACAGGTTGTCCTCGACGTGCCCCGGCAAGGGCGCGAATGCCGTTTGCGGCTCCAGTTGCCAGCGCACCGGGTGGGTCTGGCCGCCACCGTCTTCGAGCACGAAGGCGTTGATGCTGTGATACTGGGTGCTGGCGAAACTGTCGCTGGGCTTGTAGGCGGACGCCCATTGGCGGAAGGCCGCGCTTTCTGGGTGCGCAGCGAAGAATGCCTGCATCTTGGACGGGTCGGGCTTTTTCGTGGTGGGGTCTGGCGTCATGGCCAGGACCTGTTGATAGAACGCTTGCGGCGTGGCGACCGCCAGCACCGGAGGGTTGTTCATGCCGGTGCGCCAGACTTGCCCGTCGTCGGTACTGAACTGCAAGGCCAGGCTGCGCACCGGGATGCTGGTGTCGGGGCTGAACGGGTTGGCGCCGCCGATGGCGAAACGCCCGATCACTGGCACGCGCGGTTGGCTGAAGACCCGGGCGCGGGAGAGCGGTTCTGCCAGTCCGCTGCTTTGGAAATAGCCGCTGACACACAATCCCTTGGCGTGGTTCTTGCGATAACCGGGGAAATGCCCGGCCTGGGCCTCGAAGGTGTCGATGATGCGCTGGGGCGTCAACGCTGGTGTACCTATCCAGCCGGCGGCGTAGGCAAAGCCTGCCCCCAGGGCCGCCATGGCGGCGCCGATGGCGGCCAGACGCAGGGCTTTGGCAGGGCCGTGCAAAGGTGTGTTCATGATCAGGATCCGCGCATTGAGTGAGCCGGTACGACGTAATCGGGAGGCTTTTATTCCCAGGCGAGGAATAAATTTCAGCCCCAGGCGTCTGCTCCTTAGACTGACAGCCTTCAAGGACCGGGACCTGAACATGCATGACCTGGATGAACAACAGTGGCGCGAGCTGCTTCAACGGCTACGCCGTTTTGCCTTGTGGCTGTGCCATGAGTCGGGCAATGCCGACGACCTGGTGCAGGCCACGGTAGAGCGCGCCCTGAGCCGTGGTGGGCAACCCCGTGAGGCGGACAGCCTGCGGGCCTGGTTGTTCACCATCCTGTACCGGCTGTTCCTCGATGGTAAGCGCCGCGAGCGCCTGCATGCGCGCTGGCTGGCCTGGTTCGGACGTGCCCAGGAGGAGGCCATTGGCGGCGAGACCGAACGCATCGTCCTGGCGCACGCCGACCTGCGGGCCTTCGCCCAGCTGTCTACCGAACAGCGGGCATTGCTGTTGTTGGTCACCGTCGAGGGCTTGAGCTACAAGGAGGCGGCCCAGGCCTTGGATATTCCCATCGGCACGGTGATGTCGCGCCTGTCGCGCGCCCGTGCCGCCCTGCGTGAGCTGACCGAGGGCAACCCTACACCCCCGGCTTTGCGGAGACTGAAATGACCCGGCTGATTCCTTCCGAGGACGAATTGCACGCCTACGTCGATGACCGGTTACCCCCGACGCGGCGCGGCGAAGTGCAGGCGTGGCTGGCGGCCAACCCGCACGAACAGGCGAGGGTCGAGGCTTGGCGCAGCGATGCCAGGCGTTTGCGGGCGGCCTTGGCGGGCTTCCCCGACATGGCAGGCCAGGCTCGGCTGGATCTTGAGCATCTGCGGCAACGGCTGCACCAACGCCGACGGCGGCTCTGGGCGTCGGCGGCGGCGTTGTTGCTGGCGTTGGGAGTGGGTGGGCTCGGAGGCTGGCAGGCGCGCGAGGCAACCCTGTTTGCAGGCGTGCAGCCCATGGAGGATGCGGTCCAGGCCCATCGCCTATTCGCTGGCGGTACGGCATTGGACATGCAGGCCACCGACCCTGCGCGGCTCCAGGACTGGCTACGGCGCCACTTCGAGCAGGTCGGGCAGTTGCCTGACCTTGCCGGCTATGGTTTCCAGCCAGTGGGCGCTCGGTTGCTCAGCAACGAGGAGGGCGCAGCGGCCTTGCTGGTCTTCCAGGATCGACAAGGGGAGCGCATCAGTCTGTTCCTGCGCTCGCCAAGCGAACGCTATGCACGCATGCCGAATGGGCAGCGAACCGACGGTGGACTGCAAGCCCGTTATTGGTCCCATGGTGCCTACAACTTCGCCCTGGTCAGCGAGGCGGACGATGCGCGTGGGGAGCAGGTCCGGCGGGCTTTGGGGGTGAGCCTGTGATGCGTTTGCCGCTTGCGAGTCGGGGATGCGCTCACCAGCCCTATCGCGGGGCAAGCCCGCTCTCATAGAGCAGCGCATAACTATTTGATTTTGCGGGCCTTGTGGGAGCGGGCTTGTCCCGCGATTGGGCCGGGCCTGATATCACCGTCGCCTGGCAAGGGCTTCGCCCTTGATCGCGGGGCAAGTCGGACCGCCGCACCGCCGCTCCCGCAGGGGGACCAGCGCTGGTCGCTTGTTCTTTGCGCGACAGCGCAGCTCAAGGGCTGGGTGATCTCCCACAACGCGGAAGCCGGCGTGCTCCGCGATAGGGCCAGAGCCAGGCGACTGGATTCTGGCAAACCCTACCTCAATGCCCTTTCAACCCCACCTAGCAGCAAGCTTTCCATCAGTTCAAGCGCCTGCGCCTCACTCAAGCCTCGCCCCAACAACAACCCAGGCAGTTGATTGAGCAGCGTCGCCAGCACATGCCCCGTAGCGGCCAACGTCTTTCCCTGCACTTGGGGCTGTGGTGCGATCAGATGCAACAGCCCTTTTTCGTAGCGTGCCCGCAGCTCCATCAGCCGCGCCTGCTGCGCTTCGCTCAGGCAGCAGAAGTCCCGTTCGGCCAGGCGAAACTGCATGGGGCGCTCCACATGCAACTGCCAGTGCGCGGCAATCAGGCGGGGCAATACCGCCTGTCCACGTGCCAGCGCCCGGCGTCCCTGGTCCAGGGTTGCCTGCAATTCCTCGTACAGCTCCTCTATCAGGTCGTACAACAGGTCCTGCTTGCTTGGGAAATGGTGATACAGCGAACCTGCGGTCAGGCCCACATGCGCAGCCAATTCGCGCATGCTGACCTGGCCAAAGCCTTTTTCGGCGAAGAGCGCCATGGCCTTGTCGCGGCGCTCTTCGAAATTCGCACAGCGCAGGGCGGCATTGACTGGCATGGCGCTCGCTCCTGATCAGTAGGTGAAGAAACCGCGGCCGCTTTTACGCCCCAGGTAGCCGGCGGCGACCATTTCCTTGAGCAGCGGGGCAGGGCGGTATTTGCTGTCATTGAAGCCCTCGTGGAAGGCCTCCATGATCGCCAGCAAGGTGTCCAGGCCGATCAGGTCGGCCAGGGCCAGCGGGCCGATCGGCTGGTTGCAGCCCAGGCGCATGCCGGTGTCGATGTCCTCGGCACTGGCCAGGCCTTCCTGGCGCACGAAGATCGCCTCGTTGATCATCGGCACCAGGATGCGGTTGACCACGAAGCCTGGGCGGTTGCCGGCGGTAATCGGCGTCTTGCCCAGCTTTTCGGTCACTACCAGCGCTTGGGCATAGGTGCTGTCGCTGGTCTGCAGGCCGCGGATGATTTCCACCAGGGCCATCATCGGCACCGGGTTGAAGAAGTGCACGCCGATGAAGCGCTCCGGGTGCTCGATGCTGGCGGCAAGGGCTGTGACCGACAGCGACGAGGTGTTGGTGGCGATCAGGCAGTCATTGCCGACATTGGCGGCGACTTGCTTGAGAATACGCTGCTTGAGCTCGAGGTTCTCGGTGGCTGCCTCGATCACCAGCTGCGCGCTGGCCAGCTCGGCGTAGTCGGTGCTGGTGCGGATGCGCGTTCTGGCCGCCAGGGCCTTGTCGGCTTCCAGGGTGCCTTTGTTGACCTGGCGCTCCAGGTTCTTGCCCAGGGTCGCCACGCCACGCTCGAGCGCGGCCTCGGACACATCGATCAGCACTACCTGGTAGCCCGCCACTGCACAGACCTGGGCGATGCCGTTGCCCATGGTGCCGGCGCCGATCACGGCGATCTGTTGAATGCTCACGTCCAGACTCCTCAAACGCGCTCGAAGACCACGGCGATGCCTTGGCCGCCGCCGATGCACATGGTGGCCAGGGCATAGCGGCCCTGGGTACGGTGCAGTTCATGGATGGCCTTGGTTGCGATGATCGCACCGGTGGCACCGACCGGGTGGCCAAGGGAGATGCCCGAACCGTTGGGGTTGACCTTCTCCGGGTCGAAGTCCAGCGCGCGGGCCACGGCGCAGGCCTGGGCGGCGAAGGCTTCGTTGGATTCGATCACGTCCAGGTCGTGGATGGCCAGGCCGGCCTTCTCCAGCACCTTGCGCGTGGCCGGGATCGGGCCCAGGCCCATCAGTTCCGGCTCGACGCCGGCGTGGGCGTATGCCACCAGGCGTGCCAGGGGTTTGAGGCCCAGGCGACGCACGGCGTCACCGGTGGCCAGGACCAGGCCGGCTGCACCGTCGTTGATGCCGCTGGCGTTGCCCGCGGTGACGCTCCCGTCTTTCTTGAACACCGGCTTCATGCCGGCCAGTTGCTCGGCGGTCACTTCGGCGCGCACGTGCTCGTCGGTGGCGAACTGCACGCTGCCTTTGCGGGTCTTCAGCTCGATGGGGACGATCTGGCTGGCGAAACGGCCTTCGGCAATGGCTCGGGCGGCGCGGCGCTGGCTGGTCAGGGCCAGCTCATCCTGCATTTCCCGGGTGATGCCATGCTTGGCCGCAACGTTTTCGGCGGTGATGCCCATGTGGAAGTGTTCGAAGGGGTCCTGCAGCACGCCCACGGTGTAGTCGATGCCTTGCAGGTCGCCCATGCGCGCGCCCCAACGGGCTTGCGGCAGCAGGTAGGGACCGCGGCTCATGGACTCGGCGCCAGCGGCCAGGGCCACGTCGGTATCGCCCAGCAGCAGGGTCTGCGCCGCCGATACGATGGCCTGCAGGCCCGAACCGCACAGGCGGTTGACGTTGAAGGCCGGGGTTTCCTTCGGTACGCCGGCATTCATCGAAGCGACGCGGCTGAGGTAGGCATCGCGCGGCTCGGTGGGGATCACGGTACCCATGACCACATGGCCGATGTCGCTGGCGGCCACACCCGAACGCTCGATGGCGGCGCGGCTGATGGCGCTGGCCAGGTCTGCCAGCGGCAGGTCCTTGAGAGACCCACCGAAACCACCGATGGCCGAACGGACTGCACTGACGACGTAGATTTCTGCGTTGCTCATGGAAGGCTCCGATTGCGAAGGCATGGCGGGACCGGCACAGGCTCTGCGAGAATGGCCGGCGTTCCCAGGATGGGTCGAGTCTAGGCAAACGCCTGGGCCCGGCCTATGCCGGATCTGTTCAGTAAACCTGGCATTTTTTGCCACCCAGCATAGACAGTGAAAACCAGCCATGCGCGATAGCGATTCGGTCGCGGTGTACTTCCTCAACGCCATGCTGCACAGCCTGCGCGAGCGTCCCGGCGAGCGCGACGCCTACCTGCGCGCGGTAGGCATCGACCCGGCCCTGCTCGCGCAGCCCCAGGCACGGGTACCGGCCAAGGCGTTCGCCCAGCTGTGGCTGGAGCTGATCCATGTGCTGGATGACGAGTTCTTTCATTTGGATAGCCATGGCATGCCCATCGGCAGCTTCGCGCTGATCTGCCGTGGCCTGATCCAGGAGCCCACCCTGGAGAAGGCCCTGCGCCAGTGCCTGGGCAATTTCGCCTTGTTCCTGCGCGACCTGCGCGGCGCGTTCTCGGTGCGTGGCGGTCGGGCGGTGATCAGCGTGCAGTCGACCATCGCCGACCCGCTGACCCGGGTGTACGCCGAGGAAACCTTCCTGGTGCTGGTGATCGGCTTGCTCTGCTGGCTCGCCGGGCGGCGCATCGCCATCGACCGTACCGAGCTTGCGGTGGCCCGCCCGGCCCAGGAGGACGATACGCTGCTGTGGGGGCCGGACCTGCGCCTGGGCAGCGGTCGCACCGAGGTGGAGTTCGACAGTGCCTACCTGCGCCTGCCGGTGGTGCAGGACTTGGCCGCACTGAAAACCTTCCTGCGCAGCGCACCCCAGGGGCTGGTGATTCGCTTTCGCAACCAGAACGGCCTGGCGGCGGTGGTCTACCGCCATTTACGTGCCCGGCGCTACGGCCAATGGCCGACCCTGCAGGCCATGGCCGCGCAGCAGGGCATCAGTGCCAGCACGTTCCGCCGCCAGCTGGAACGGGAAGGGCGCTCGTACCAGCAGATCAAGGACGAGGTGCGCCGGGCCATGGCCTTCGAGCGCTTGCGTGAAGGTGTGCTGAGCATCGCCGAGATCGCCGAGCAGACCGGCTTTCAGGAGCCCAGCGCCTTTCACCGTGCCTTCAAGAAGTGGACCGGGTACAGCCCAGGGAGCTATCGGGCGCGGTTGGCCGGGCGGTAGTGGCGGCCGCTGCGGGGCCCATCGCGGCGCAAGGCCGCTCTCATAGAACAACGCATAACTATTTGAGTTTGCAGGTCCTTTGTGGGAGCGGGCTTGTCCCGCGATTGGGCCGGGCCCGATATCATCGTCGCCTGGCAAGGGCTTCGCCCTTGATCGCGGGCAAGCCCGCTCCCACAGGGGGCGCGGCGTTAGCCGCTTGTTCTCTGTGGGCTTGTTCCGCGATGAAGCTGTCCAGGTCGATCAGGCCGGCACCATGGCAAAGCCCACGCCAAAACGATTCCAGGCATTGATGGTGGCAATGGCCAGGGTCAGGTTGGCCACTTCAGCGGGCTCGAAATGCTCCAGCAGCGCTTCGTACTGCGGTTGGGGCGCGCCGCGTTCGGGTAGGCGGGTAAGGCACTCCAGCCAAGCCAGGGCGGCCCGTTCGCGGGGCGTGAAATAAGTGGTTTCCTGCCAGACGCAGAGGGTCTGCAGGCGGGCTTCGGTTTCCCCGGCCTTGCGCGCATCGTTGGCGTGCATGTTGACGCAATAGGCGCAGCCGTTGATCTGCGAGGCGCGCAGCCGAACCAGTTCGAGCAGCGAGTTCTCCAGGCCGCTGTTGGCCAGGGCTTGCTCCAGGCCGATCATGGCTTTGTAGGCTTGCGGGGCGTGCTTGGCCCATTCGATACGGTCGTGCATGGTTGACTCCGGTGTGAGGGTGGATAGTGTTCTCGGCCGCGCTGCGACCCATCGCGGGGCAAGCCCGCTCCCACTGGGTCATACCTTAGCGCCGGGCCATGGATCGCCCGATAGCCAATCCCAGGTTTTGCCAGGGGACCAATCGATCCATTCAGGGGGCCACTGACCTGCATCCAATCTCTTCATTTTGGCTCGCCTGGCCAAGGCGGGATAATGACCGGGTCTTGCACCCAGAGAGTCCAACGATGTCCGATGAACGTTTCATGCGCGAAGCCCTCGACCTGGCCCGCGCCAACATCCAGGCTGGCGGGCGCCCGTTCGGTGCCGTGCTGGTGTACCAGGGCAAGGTGTTGGCGCGTGCCGTCAATGAAATCCACAGCACCCAGGACCCGACCACCCACGCCGAGATGCAGGCGATCCGCAAGGCTGCCCAGGCCCTGGGGCAACCACGCCTGGACGGCGCAGAGCTCTATGCCAGCGGCCACCCGTGCCCGATGTGCCTGGCGGCCATGCACTTGTGCGGCATCGAACGGGCCTGGTTTGCCTATGACAATGACGAAGGCGAGCCCTATGGCCTGTCCACCGCCGCGGTATACGCACAGATGGCGCGCCCGCCTCAGCAGCAGAGCCTGCCCCTGAAACCGCTCAAGCCTGCCGGGGAGGCCGACCTGTACCTTCAGTGGAAGCAGGCGCACCAGGCATGAGAGGTGCACTGAACCTGTTGCTGGTGCTGCTGCTGGCGCTGAACCTGCGGCCGATCCTCACCAGTATCGGCCCGCTGCTCGAACCCATGCGCGCCAGTACCGGCCTTGGCTACCAGCAAGCAGCTCTGCTGACGGCTCTGCCGGTGCTGTGCATGGGCCTGGTCCCCTTGCTGCAACCTTGGTTGCGCCGTTGGCTGAGCGAGCATGGCGGCATGCTCATGGGGCTGGCGGCGATCGCCCTGGCGTGTCTATGGCGGCTGCAACTGGACAGCGCCTGGGCGCTGATCGCCAGTGCGGTGCTGGCCGGGCTCGGCGTGGCCATCGTCCAGGGCATGATGCCGGGCCTGGTCAACCGTTGGTTCCCCACGCGCCTGGCGACCACCATGGGCTTGTACTCGGCGGCCTTGATGAGCGGGGGAGGTCTGGCGGCGGTGCTCGGGCCTTCGATCAGCGAGGCCAGCGGGCGCTGGCAGACCGGCCTGGGCGTCTGGGCACTGCCCGCCGTGCTGGCTGTACTGGCCTGGCTGGTACTCAGGCCACGGCACAATACGCCGAAGCTGGCCGGGGGTGGCGGTGGGCACTGGTTCGGCAACCGTCGGGCCTGGCTGTTGGCCAGCTACTTCGGCCTGATCAACGGCGGCTATACCAGTATGGTGGCCTGGTTGCCGGCCTACCATATCGAGCATGGCGGCACTGCCCAGGGTGGCGGTGAGCTGGTGGGCCTGATGACCATCTTCCAGGTCACCGGGGCCCTGGGTCTGCCGCTGTTGCTGCGCAGCCTGGCGGACCGTCGGCCGGGCCTGTGGCTGGCACTGTCGATCCAGCTGCTGGGCTTCCTTGGCCTGCTGCTGGCGCCGACCCTGGCCATGGGCGTGTGGGTGGCGATGATCGGCCTGGGCCTGGGCGCATGCTTCAGCCTGAGCCTGACCCTGACCCTCGAGCACTTGAAGAAAGACCCCGCGCAAGCGGGCAGCCTGGCGGCGTTCGTCCAGGGCATCGGTTTCATCATCACCGGTATCGTGCCGTATATCACCGGTTGGCTGCGTGATGTGAGCGGGGACTTCCAGGCCTCCTGGACATTGCTGGCGATCACCGTGGTGGCGATGCTGCTGGTGACCGTGCGCTTCGTCCCGCGAGGCTATGCCACCGCCATTTCCCGCCCGGGGCAGGCGGCGCAGGCGATGGTCAGCTGAGGCCCTGCAAGGTATCGCGGACGCGGTCCAGCGCCGGGTCGATGTCCAGTAGCTCGATGGCCCCGAAGCCGAACAGCAGCCCCGGGCGTACCGGGGCTTCGTTGAAGAATGGGGCCAGCGAGTAGAGGCCCACCTCGACCTTGCGCGCCAGGCTCACCAGCAGCTCCACATTCACCCCGGGGCTTGCCAGGGCGCTGAGGTGAAAGCCGGCGTTGGCCGGCACCGCCGTCAGCCAGGGCGCCAGGTCGCCGTCCAGGCGTGCCAGGATCCGTTCGCGGCGTGTGCTGTACACCTCATGACAGCGGCGGATGTGCTTGTTCAGGTGCCCCTCGCTGATGAAGCGTGCCAGTGCCCATTGCTGCAGGGTCGGGCTGTGCCAGTCGGTCAGGTGCTTGGCCGCACAGGCCGCTTGCAGCACGCTTGGCGGCAGCACGGCGTAGCCCAGACGCAGCTCCGGTAGCAAGGTCTTGGAAAAGGTCCCGACATACGCCACCAGGCCGTGTCGGTCGAGGCGTTGCAGGGCATCGCTGGCAGGCCCCTGGTAGCGGAATTCGCAGTCGTAGTCGTCTTCGATGATCAGTGCGCCGAGCTCGGCCGCGCGGGCCAGCAAGGCCATACGCCGCCGCTCGCTCATCGGCATGCCCAGCGGGAATTGGTGCGAGGGCGTCACGTAGATCAGCCGCGTGCCATCGGCGATCTGCTCCACGCACATGCCTTCATCGTCCACCGGCACCGCTTGCATGCGCGCGCCCAGCGCCAGGAACAGCTGGCGCGCCGGGGGGTAGCCGGGGTCTTCCATGGCCACCTGGCAGCCCGGCTCGATCAGTACCCGGGCGATCAGGTCCAGGGCCTGTTGAGCGCCGTTGCACACCAGTACATCCGCTGCGCTGCAATGCACACCGCGGGCGAAGGCGATGTGGTGGGCGATGGCTTCGCGCAGTTCGGGCAGGCCTTGGGCAGGGAAATGCCGCTGGGGGTGGCGCTGGCTGCGCCGCAGGGCGTATTGCAGGCAACTGCGCCACTGGTCGAAGGGGAATTGCGCCTTGCTCGAGGCGCCGCCGACGAAGTCATGACGCGATGGCGCATCCTGGGCCTGCCCGGCTAGCACCGTGGCGCGCTGCTGCCAGCGTTGCAACGTATCGGCGGCGGCCAGGGGAACGGGCTGGGCGTCGCTGGCCTGCAACGGCTTGCGCGGGGTGATGAACGTGCCGCGGCCGACCACGCCACTGAGCAGGTTGTCGTAGGTCAGGCGTGAATAGGCCTCGGCCACCGTCTTGCGTGACACGCCCAATTGTTCGGCGAGCAGGCGGGTGGGGGGCAACTGGGTGCCGGCGGCCAGATGGCCGCTGTCGATGCCGGCGCGCAGCTGTTGGTAGAGCTGGTCGGCCAGGCCTTTGCGGCCTTGCAGGCGGATATGCAGTTCCATGGGGTTGTCCGAAATGCAGGATGATCAGAGCTTCGGGTTTTGTGGGTCGGGCTGCAAGGGGCCAAGCCCACATACAGGTGTACCGCAGCCGACAGGGCCTTGAACGGCTGCCTCGACGATCTCGATCCAATGGCGCACCGGTGTGCGCCCGGCGCTGCCCAAGTGTGCCTGACAGCCGATGTTGGCGGTTGCGATGACCTCGGGGTCGCCGCTTTCCAGGGCAGTGAGGCGGTTGTCCCGCAGTTGACGCGAGAGCGTGGGCTGGGTCAGCGAGTAGGTGCCCGCAGAGCCGCAACACAGGTGGCCATCGGCAACCGGAGTCAGGGTGAAACCCAGGCGGGTCAGCAACTGTTCCACTGCGCCGCCGAGCTTCAGGGCATGCTGGAGCGTGCAGGGGCAATGAAAGGCCAGGCGCTGCTCGGCGCACAGTCCCAGGCGCTCGATCGGCTCGGCCTGTAGCACTTCCACCAGGTCCCGGGCCAGGGCGCTGACCCGGGCAGCCTTGGCGGCATAGCGTGGGTCGTTTTCCAGCAAGTGGCCATAATCGCGGACGAACGCCCCGCAGCCGCTGGCCGTCTGCACGATCGCCTCGGCGCCGGCTTCGATCGCCGGCCACCAGGCGTCGATGTTGCGCCGGGCGCGCGCCAGGCCTTGCGTCTGGGCATTGAGGTGATAATCGACGGCGCCGCAGCAACCGGCGCCCGGAGCCGGCTCGACACTGATGCCCAGGCGGTCCAGCAGGCGTGCGGCAGCGGCATTGGTGTTGGGTGACAACGCCGGCTGCACGCAGCCTTCGAGCAGCAGTACGCGGCGCGCATGGCGCGGTGCCGGTCGTTCACCGGGGTGGGGCACCTGGCTTGGCAGCTTCGCCTCGACCGTTGCCGGCAGCAGGGGCCGCAGAGCCTGCCCGGCACGAACGAGCGCTGTGAACAGTGCAGGGCGCGGCACTACCGCCCGCAGGCCTTGGCGCAGCAGGCGCTCGCCCAGGGGGCGTGGTACCTGCCGCTCGACCACGGGGCGGCCGATGTCCAGCAGGTCGTGGTATTTGACGCCCGAAGGACAGGTGGTTTCGCAGTTACGACAGCTCAGGCAGCGGTCCAGGTGCAACTGCGTGCTGGCGCTGGCCGGTGCGCCTTCGAGCACCTGCTTGATCAGGTAGATGCGTCCGCGTGGCCCGTCCAGCTCGTCCCCCAGCAACTGGTAGGTGGGGCAGGTTGCGGTGCAGAAACCGCAGTGCACGCAACTGCGCAGGATGCGCTCGGCTTCGTCGGCACGGGCCAGGCGCTTGGCGGCATCGCTCAGGTTGGTTTGCATGGCATCGCCTCACAGGTCCGGGTACAGGCGCCCAGGGTTGAAGATCCCCTGGGGGTCGAGTTGTCGCTTGAGGGCGCGGTGGTAGCGCATCAACGCCGGGGGCAACGGCGACATGCTGTCGTCGCCGGGCGTGTAGGCCGTGGCATGGCCACCGACTTTGGCGACCTGCTCGCGGATCAGCGTCGCGGGGGCCGAAGACTTCAACCAGCGCTGGGCGCCGCCCCAGTCGATCAGTTGTTGGCCGGGCAGAGCCAGCTCGCCGGTGACGCTGGGCAGCGACAGCCGCCATAACGGGGCAGGGTCTTCGAAGAACGGCAGCCGCTGCTCGCGCAAGTCTGTCCAGAAATGGCTCGTGACCGTCTCGCCCCCCAAGCGCTGGCTCGCCGACAGCACCGACCCTTCGCCGCCTTCCAGGCGCAGGTAGAGCGCTTGGCCGTCGTGGCAGGCGGCGCTGATCGGCAACGGCTGTTGACCCCACTCGGCCAGCTCGCCCAGGGCCTGGCGTACAGTCATCGGCAGGCGCAGGCTCAGGCATTGTCGAGGACGCGGCAGTACCTTCAACGACACCTCGGTCAGCAGGCCCAGGCAGCCGAAGCTTGCCGCCATCAACCGGGACACGTCATAACCGGCGACATTCTTCATCACCTCGCCGCCAAAGCGCAGCAGCCTGCCATGGCCGGTGATGACCCGGGTGCCAAGGACATAGTCACGTACCGCGCCCGCCCAGGGCCGGCGTGGGCCCGACAAGCCCGCTGCGACCATGCCGCCGAGGGTGGCGTCAGGGCCCAGGTGAGGGGGTTCGCACGGCAGCATCTGCCCGGCCTCGTGCAGCACCGCCTCGATGTGTTGCAAAGGCGTGCCGGCGCGGGCGCTGATCACCAGTTCGGTGGGGTCGTAGTGGACAATGCCACGGTGCTCGCGGGTATCGAGGGTTTCCCCAGCGACCGCGCGGCCGAGCATGGCCTTGCTGTTGCCGCCCTGGATACGCAACGGCGTGCCCATTGCCAGGGCCTGGTTGACCTGCTCCAGCAGACGTTCGCTCAGGTCGCAATCCTGGCTCATCAGAAGCGCTCCAGGTCAGGGAAGGGCAACTGTCCGTGATGTACGTGCATCGCACCGAACTCGGCGCAGCGATGCAGCGTGGGGATGTTCTTGCCGGGGTTGAGCAGGCCATTGGGGTCGAATGCCGCCTTCACCGCGTGGAACAAGGTGAGCTCGTCGTCGTTGAACTGTACGCACATCTGGTTGATCTTCTCGCGGCCGACACCATGCTCGCCGGTGATGCTGCCGCCGACCGCCACGCACAGTTCGAGGATCTTGCCGCCGAGGGCTTCGGCGCGCTCCAGCTCGCCGGGCAGGTTGGCGTCGAACAGGATCAACGGGTGCATGTTGCCGTCGCCGGCATGGAACACGTTGGCCACCCGCAGGCCATGGGCCTCGGACAGTGCGGCGATGCCCTCCAGTACCCGTGGCAGTTCACGGCGGGGAATGGTGCCGTCCATGCAGTAGTAGTCGGGCGAAATGCGCCCTACCGCAGGGAAGGCGTTCTTGCGTCCGGCCCAGAAGCGCGCGCGCTCGGCCTCATCGCAGGCCAGGCGCACGTCGCGGGCACCGGCCTGGCGCAGCACGGCGTCGACCCGTTGGCAGTCGTCCTGCACGTCGGCTTCGACGCCGTCCAGCTCGCACAACAGGATGGCCGCGGCCTCCACCGGGTAGCCCGCGTGGATGAAGTCCTCGGCGGCGCGGATCGCCAGGTTGTCCATCATTTCCAGCCCCCCAGGGATGATGCCGGCGTCGAGGATGCCGGCCACCGCGCGGCCGGCGTCCTCGACCTTGTCGAAGCTGGCCAGCAGCACCCGTGCCACCTGGGGCTTAGGCAACAGCTTGACGGTGACTTCGATGACGATGCCGAGCATGCCTTCGGAGCCGGTGAACAAGGCCAGCAGGTCGAAGCCGGGGCTGTCGAGGGTGTCGCTGCCCAGGGTCAGGTGTTCGCCTTCGATGGTGAGGATGTCGACCTTGAGCAGGTTATGCACGGTCAGGCCGTATTTCAGGCAGTGCACGCCACCGGCGTTTTCCGCGACATTGCCGCCGATTGAGCAGGCGATCTGCGACGAAGGGTCTGGCGCGTAGTACAGCCCATGGGGCGCTGCGGCCTGGGAGATCGCCAGGTTGCGCACGCCGGGTTGGACCCTGGCGAAGCGGCCTTGCGGGTTGACTTCGAGGACGCGATTGAAGCGCGCCATCACCAGCAGGATGCCTTGCGCCAAGGGCAGGGCACCGCCAGAAAGGCCTGTACCGGCGCCGCGTGCCACCACCGGGACGCCGCGACGGTGGCACAGGCGCAGCAGGGCCTGGACCTGTTCGATGCGTTCGGGCAGCACCACCAGCAAGGGGACGGTCCGGTAGGCCGAGAGACCGTCGCACTCGTAGGGCTTGAGGTCTTCGGTGCGGTGGAGGACCTGAAGGTCCGGCAGGGTGCTGCGCAGTTCGGCCAGCAATTGGGCCTTGTCGATCGTGGGCAACGGGCCGTCGAGACGGTCGTCGTAGAGGATGTTCATGTGTCGTTCGCCGAATTGTTCTTGTTATGGCTGTAGCGCCCCAATCACCGGCGAGCCGGCTACCTTCGTATCCCTGTGGAAGCGGGCTTGCCGGCGGTTGAGGCGTTAGTGGCCGCGCTGATCATTGCGCCAGGCGCCTGATCATCGCCACCGTCAGGTACAACCGTGGGGCGATGCTGGCGAGCTCGATGTATTCATCCTCGGCATGTAACCCGGCACCGACCACACCCATGGTCTCCAGCACCGCCGGCTTGGCGCTGCCGGGTGCGTAGGCATAGCCGGCGTCGGTGCCAAAGCGCATGGCGATGGGTTCGAGGGTATGGTCGATCTGGCCGTACAGCTCTCGGGCCGTCTCGGCCAACTGGCGCGAGCCTTCGTTGCGGGCCAGGGGCGGGCGGCCTTTTTCCAGGGTCACGGTGGCCTGGGTGTCTTCGATCAGGTGCTTTTGCGCGATGCGCCTGGCATCGGCCGCCACACGCTCGGTTTCGCTGAGGTCCGAATAGCGCATGTCGGCTTGCGCACTCGCCAGGGCCGGGATGATGTTGGCTTTCTCGCCGGCCTTGGCCAGGGTCCAGTTCACCGTGGTGCCTTTGCTGGCATCGCCCAGGTCCTTGAGCTGGAGCAGCTGGTGGGCCAGTTCGGTCAAGGCGTTGCGGCCTTGCTCGGGGGCGGAGCCGGCGTGGGAGGAGCGCCCTTTCACCTCGAGCTTGAGGCGGTTGATGCCGTTGGTGGCGACGGTCACCGCGTCCTTGTCCGGCGGCTCGTAGGAGAAGACATAGTCATGCTTGCGGGCGAGCTGCGCGATGAGCTGTTTGGAACCCGCCGAGCCCATTTCCTCATCCGGGTTGAACAGCACGGTCAGCGTGCGATACCCCTTGAACTGCTGGTCCTGCAGCAGCTTGAGCGCATGCAGGATCATCGCCACGCCGCCCTTGGCATCGGCCACGCCTGGGCCATAGGCGCGCTCGCCTTGCACCCGGAACGGCCGCTTGGCTACGGTGCCTGGGCCGAACACCGTGTCGTAATGCACCATCAGCAAAAAATCCTTGCTGCCGTTGCCCTTGAATGTCCCGACGATGTTGTCGCCCACCGAGGGTTTGGCCGGGCTGGTATGCACATCGGCACCCAGGGCCTTCAGGCGCTTGGCCAGTTCCGCGCCGACCTGGGCCAGGCCTGCTTGCGTGCCGGTACCGGTATCGACCGACACCAGGGTCTTGAGGGTGGCGAGGTAGGCCGCTTGCTCGGCCTGGGCCTGCTCGAGCAGGTCGTGGGGGGAAGACTCGGCGGCGAGCGCCGGTGAGCAGGCGATGCACAGCGCCAGGGCCATGGCGTAGGGAGGGCGTGACAAAAGCATGGGCTTGGGCCTCTTTTCCTTGTGGTCAAGAGGTACAGCCTAGACCACTGCGCGCGGTGCCGGCCCGCAGGCGAGCACCGGCGCACTGGGTGTTACAGGTCCAGCACCAGGCGGGCGCTGCGGGCGCGGGACACGCACAGCATCATGGTTTGCTGCGAGGCTTTCTCCTCGTCGCTCAGGTACTGGTCGAAATGCTCGGCCTCGCCTTCGAGAATGGCGGTCTCGCAGGTGCCGCACACGCCTTCGCGGCACAGGCATTCGACCTTGGCCGCCTTGGCTTTCTCGATGGCCTGGAGGATGGTCATGCCTTCCTCGACCTCAAGCTCGGTACCGGACTTGGCCAGCACCACGGTGAACGCGGCACCTGCGGCAGGCGCGGCGGCGGCGAACTGCTCCCAGTGCACGCGTGAGTCGTGAATGCCTGCAGCGGCGGCAGTGGCGATCACCGCATCGATCAGCGGCTTGGGCCCGCACACGTAAAGGTGTGCGTCATCGGCCAGGCCCGCGCACAGGCCGGTCAGGTCCAGCTTGCGGTCCAGGCTGTCGATGTAGAAGCGGGTGCTTTGTGCATGGGGCCCGCTTTCCAGATCACCCTGGAAGGCGCCATGTTCCGGCGCACGGAAGGCGTAGTGCAGTTCGTAGGGGGTACCGCTGCCTTCGAGCTCGTGCAACTGAGCCAGGAACGGGGTGATGCCGATGCCGCCGGCGATCAGCACATGGCGGCCAGCCGCAGGGTCGAGGGCGAACAGGTTGTTGGGGGTGGAGATGGTCAGTTCGCTGCCCACCTCGACCTGGTTGTGCATGAACGCCGAACCGCCCTTGGACTGCTCTTCCAGGCGCACGCCGATCTGGTAGTGGGAGAGGTCACGCGGGTCGCTCATCAACGAGTAGGCGTTGCTGAACCGGTTGCCGCAGGCCGACTGCATCTGCACGATGACGTGGCTGCCGCCGGTGAAGGCGGGCAGGGCGGCGCCGTCTTCGCGGGCCAGGGTGAAGCGCTTGATCAGCGGCGTGGCCTGTTCCACGTCGGTGACTCGCACCTTGAACATTTCGTATTGCTTGGCCATGGTTCACCTCGACTTGCAGCACACGCGGCAGGCCCTGCCGCGTGGCACGGATACTGGCCTGCTCAAACGGCGAGGCACAAGTACTTGATTTCCAGATAGTCCTCGATGCCATACTTGGAGCCTTCGCGGCCCAGGCCCGATTGCTTGACGCCACCGAACGGTGCGACCTCGTTGGAGATCAGCCCGGTATTGATGCCGACCATGCCGTACTCCAGGCGCTCGGCCACGCGGAACACGCGGGCCAGGTCGCGGCTGTAGAAATACGCCGCCAGGCCGTACTGGGTGGCGTTGGCCAGCGCGATCACTTCGTCATCGGTGGTGAAGCGCACCAATGCGGCCACCGGGCCGAAGATTTCTTCCTGCAACAACTCCATGCCAGGGGCGATGTCGGCGAGCACGGTCGGCTCGAAGAATTGCCCTCCCAGTGCGTGGGCCTTGCCACCGAGCAGCACGCTGGCGCCTTTACCGGTGGCGTCGTCGATCAGGCTGCGCACCTTGGCCACGGCCTTGTCGCTGATCAGCGGGCCGATCTGCGTGCCTTCGGCATGGCCGTGGCCGACCGTCAGGGCGCGCACGCGCTCGACGAAACGCTGCGCGAATCGCTCGTGGACGCTGTCGTGCACATAGAAACGGTTGACGCACACGCAGGTCTGCCCGGCGTTGCGGTACTTGGCGATCAGCGCACCGTCGACCGCGGCGTCGATGTCGGCATCGTCGAAGACGATGAACGGCGCGTTGCCACCCAGCTCCAGGCTGACTTTCTTGATGGTTTCGGCGCATTGGCCCATGAGCAGGCGGCCTACCGGGGTGGAACCGGTGAAGCTGAGCTTGCGCACGCTCGGGTGGCCGGTGAACTGGGCGCCGATGGCCGGGGCATCGCCGGTGACCACGCTGAACACGCCGGCCGGGACGCCCGCGCGCTCAGCGAGTTCGACCAGTGCCAGGGCGCTGAACGGGGTTTCGTTGGCCGGCTTGACCACGATGGTGCAGCCAGCGGCCAGGGCCGGGGCGACCTTGCGGGTGATCATCGCCGCCGGGAAGTTCCACGGGGTGATCGCGGTGCAGACGCCGATGCCTTGCTTGATCACCAGCAGGCGCTTGTCGTTGGCCGGGCTTGGGATCACGTCACCGTAGACGCGCTTGCCTTCTTCGGCGAACCATTCGACGAAGGAGGCGGCGTAGCGGATTTCGCCCAAGGCCTCGTGCAGGGGCTTGCCCTGTTCACGGGTCATCAGCTGGGCCAGGTCGTGCTCGTGCTCGAGCAGCAGTTCGAACCAGCGGCGCAGGATGTTCGCCCGCTCTTTGGCCGTACGTCCACGCCAGTCAGCCAGGGCCGTCTCGGCTGCTTCGATGGCGCGCACGGCCTCGGCGGCGCCCATCAGCGGTACATGGCCGAGCAGCTCGCCGCTGGCCGGGTCGTTGACCGCCAAGGTCTGCCGGCCGTCGGCATCGCACCAGCGACCGGCGATGTAGGCCTGCTGGCGGAACAGCTTGTTGTCTTGAAGTTTCACGCAAGGTTCTCCGAAGGCCGCCGACCGCTGGGCCGGCGGCCGGGTGCATCAGTCCAGGTGGGCGACGGCGATCAGGTTGTGGAAGTGGGCGATGCCGTGTTCGCTCACGCCGCTGCGCTGCTGGTCGACCATGATCCGGCCTTGGCCGCGGTAGCCGCGGGACTTCAGGCCCTTCTGCACGCTTTCCACCAGGCGCAGGTCTTCTGGGCGGAACACTTCGCGGTACCAGTCGATGAGCTTGAGCTGCTCTTCGGTGAGGTCCTTGTTCAGGAAGTAGATGTCGTAATGCTGCAGGGTGGTTTCGGCATCGACCGGGAACTCATAGATCACGGTCATGAAGTTCGCTCCCGGCGGCACGTTGAACATGGTGCACGGCCAGGCCCAGAAGCCGGCGAAGGAGGGGTCCTTGACCGATTCGTCGAACTTGAACGACTGCTCCGAAGGCTTGGCCAGGCCGTACTGCAGGGTCCAGTTGCCATGCAGGCTGTGGTTGTACTGGCCGACGTCCACGGAGTCGGAGAAGCCTGGGTGGGCCGGGGCGCAGTGGTAGCACTCCAGGTAGTTGTCGACGATCGACTTCCAGTTGGCCGGAGTATCGCTGACGAAACGTGCGGCCAGATGCAGGTCGTCGATCACGCCGCAGGCTTCGCGCATACGCTTCTGCAGGCCTGGCAGCTGGTCTTCGACGCTGCCGGCCTCCATGTCCATGTTGATGAAGATGAAGCCTGCGTACTCTTCGACGCGCAGTTGCACCAGGGTGGAGTTTTCCTTGTCGAAGCCGGCCACGTTCTCGCAGTTGCGGGCGTGGGCCAGCTCGCCGTCGAGCTTGAAGGTCCAGGCGTGGTACGGGCAGGTGATCACATTCTTGGCCTTGCCGCTGCCTTCGAGCAGTTGGTGGCCACGGTGCGGGCAGACGTTGTAGAAGGCCCGCAGCACGTCGTCGCGGCCGCGTACGACGATGATGCTCTCGCCGATCACCTCACGGGTGATGTAGGCGTTCTTCTCGGCGACTTCACTGCGGTGACCGACGCAGATCCAGCTCTTGGCGAAGATCGCTTCCTTCTCGTGCTCGAACACCGCGGCCTGGGTGTAGAAATTGGCCGGAATGGTGAAGGCTACTTCAGGGTTGGCGCAGAAATCGGCGGGCAGGCGTTTGAAATCGTTCATGGCTCTATCTCGGTTTTACTTATTGGTTAACGCGTATCTATGGGTTAACAGGGTGGGCAAAAAAATTTGCCTTGGTTCAGCCGCTCTTCTGTAGGAGCGGCCTTGTGCCGCGAAAGGACCGCCAAGCGGTCCCCGCGCTACCTGCACTGACCTTCACAGGGCAGTGCAGTCCCAACTCAGTGCACGGCAGCCGCGCTTCGCGGTGCTTGCTCGACGGGTTCCTCGCCAGCCAGGCGCGCAGCCTCTTCCTCGATCCGGTAGGCCGGAACCTGGCCGTAATCGGCGGCCAGCCACTTGAAGAAGCCGTAGATCTTCACCAGCAGGATCAGCATGAATGGAATGGCGGTCAGCACCACGGCGGTCTTCATGGTCGACAGCGATGCCTTGGCGAACAGCATGGCCAGCGGCACCAGGGTCAGCACGATGCACCAGAACAGACGCAGGGTCGGGCTCGGGTCCTCGCCTTCGCGCAAGTTACGGGTGCTGGTGGCCGCCACGGCATAGGCCGCAGCGTCCATGTGCGAGGCGCAGAACACCGCCATGATGAACAAGTACACCGCCAGGAACAGCGTGCCCCATGGCAGGGCCAGCAGCAGGTCGGTCACCGCCGCTTCGCCACCGACGGTGCTGAGCAGCTTCGGCACGTCGATCTGGCCGTTGATGAACTGGTGCATGCTGTAGCTTTCCAGAGCACCGAAGAAGAACCAGCATCCAAAGCTGCCACCCATCAGCAGGGCGAACACCACTTCCTTGATTTGCCGGCCGCGCGACACTCGGGCGACGAACATGGCCACGCCCGGTGCATAGGACACCCACCACAGCCAGTAGAACACGGTCCAGTTGCGGGTGAAGGCGCCATCGCCAGCAGGGTCGGTGAACAGGCTCATGTGTACGTACTGCTGGATCATCAGGCCAATGGCGTTGGCGGTGTTGTTGACGGTGAACTGGGTCGGGCCGACCAGCAACACCACCACGGCGAACAGCAGGGCGCCGACGCAGACCATCTTCGACAGGCGTTGCAGGCCGCCGTCGATGCCGATGTAGGAACTGAGCGAGAACAACAGCGCCACCGCACCGATCACCATCAATTGCACGGTGAAGGTGTTGGGGGTGCCGGCAAGGTCCGTCAGGCCGCGGGTCAGGGTCGAGGCGGTCAGGGCCAGGGAAACGGTCAGCGCGCCCATCATGGTCAGCAGGAAGATCAGGTCCACGGTGCGGCCGACGGGGCCGGTGGCCTTGAAGCCGGTGACCGCTTCGATGATCGAGGCCAGGTTCAGGCCGCTCTTCTTGCGTACGTGGAAGTGGTAGGCCATGGCCAGGGATGCCAGGGCATAGATCGACCAGGCGCTGATGCCCCAGTGGAAGAAGGAGTAGCTGACGCTGTATTCCAGTGCCTGGGCCGACATCGGTGCGATGTTCAGGCCGGGCGTCTGGTAGTAGTAGGCCCATTCCATGACGCCCCAGTACAGGGTCGAGGAACCCATGCCAGCGCAGATGAACATGAACACCCAGGTCGCGGTGGAGTACTCGGGCTTGCCTGCACCCAGGCGGATATTGCCGTACTTGCTGAACGCCAGGTACAGCACGGCCAGGGAGCTACCGAAGACCAACACCTGAACGCTGGTGCCGAAGGTGCGGGTGGACAGTTCGAACAGCTGGTTGGCCATGCTCTCTGCCTCGGCAGGGAACAGCGCAAGGCCGATAACAGTGAGCAAGACGGCGATCAGGCTCACGGTGATCAGGAATACATCAATCTTTTTATTCTTGTGGGACATCAATTGTCTCCTGGAGCGTTTGGAATGCTAAGCGCTTGGGAAATCCTTGTCAGGTATAGCTTTTTTCCTCGATTGTTAACCTAAAGTTTACGCATATCTTTTGGTTAACGAAGTGTGCATTGAATTGTTACGTACTGCAAGTCGACTGTCAGACAATCCTGACAGTCGGCTCAGGTTTATCGATTAAGCGCCCAGCAGCTCGGCGATGGCCTTGCCCACTTCCTGGGTGGAACGGCTGCCACCCATGTCGCGGGTGGTGTCGCCGTTGGCGATGACCGTCTCGATGGCCTTGAGGATGTCGTCGTGGGCGGCCTGGTAGCGGGCGTCGTCGCCGTCCTTGCCGAGGAACTCGAGCATCAGTGCGCCGGACCAGATCATGGCGATCGGGTTGGCGATGTTCTTGCCATAGATATCCGGTGCCGAACCATGGACCGGTTCGAACAGCGATGGGAACGTGCGCTCAGGGTTGAGGTTGGCCGACGGCGCGATGCCGATGGTGCCGGCGCAGGCAGGGCCCAGGTCGGAGAGGATGTCGCCGAACAGGTTGGAGGCGACTACCACATCGAAGCGCTCCGGTTGCAGCACGAAGCGGGCGCAGAGGATATCGATGTGCTGCTTGTCCCAGCTGATCTCTGGGTAGTGTGCGGCCATCGCGGCGGTGCGCTCGTCCCAGTAGGGCATGCTCACGGCCATACCATTGGATTTGGTCGCCGAGGTCACGTGCTTGCGCTCGCGGGTCTGGGCCACGTCGAAGGCGTACTTGAGGATGCGGTCGACGCCGCGACGGGTGAATACCGACTCCTGCAGCACGAACTCGTTCTCGGTGTTTTCGAACATGCGACCGCCCAGGGACGAGTACTCGCCCTCGGTGTTTTCGCGGATCACCACGAAGTCGATGTCGCCAGGGGCCTTGCCGGCCAGCGGGCAGGGTACGCCGGGGAACAGGCGAACTGGGCGGATGTTCACGTACTGGTCGAAGTCGCGACGGAACTTGAGCAGCGAGCCCCACAGGGAAATATGGTCAGGTACCTTGTCCGGCCAGCCGACAGCGCCGAAGTACAGGGCGTCGAAGCCTTTGAGTTGCTCGAACCAGTCGTCGGGCATCATCTTGCAGTGGGCCAGGTAGTAGTCGCAGCTGGCCCATTCGAAGTACTCGATTTCAAGGTTCAGGCCATGCTTGCGCGCGGCCGCTTCGACCACGCGGATGCCTTCGGGGAGGACTTCGTTGCCGATGCCGTCTCCGGGGATGGCGGCGATTTTGAAGGTCTTGCTCATGGGGGCGCACTCGCTGTTCTGGGTAACGGATGCAGGCCATGCTATAAGGACGCGTTCCGGAGATAATCCGGCGATCCATCAATTCTTGGTGCACGAATCGTGAATAATCTGCCGAACCTGGACGACCTCGATATCTTCCTACAAGTGGCGCGCCGCGCCAGCTTCGCCGCAGTGGCGGACGAGCGCGGAATGTCCGCGGCCTTCGTCAGCAAGCGTATCCGCCTGCTCGAGGAAAACCTCGGCGTGCGCCTATTGCACCGCACCACCCGACGGGTGACGGTGAGCGAGGAGGGGGAGCGGGTGTACCAATGGGCGCAGCAGATCTTCGAAGCCCTGCAGCGCATGGACGACGACCTCAATGCCGGCCAGCGCGAACCGGCGGGGCAACTGCGTATCGCCAGCAGTCTGGGCCTGGGGCGGCGCTTCGTGGCGCCGGCGCTGTCGGAGTTGGCCGCGCGCTACCCGAAACTGGACATTCGCCTGGATGTGCACGACCGTCTGGTGGACCTGATCGCCGAAGGGGTGGACCTGGACATCCGAGTCGGCAACGTGATTGCCCCGAACCTGATCGCCAAGCCCCTGGCACGCAACCGTCGGGTGCTGTGCGCGGCCCCCCAGTACTTGGCACGGCGCGGTACGCCGAAAAGCCTGGCGGATCTGGCCAGCCATGATTGCCTGGTGATCAAGGAACGTGACCACCCCTTTGGCGTGTGGCACCTGGAAGGGCCCGATGGCGAAGAGAGCGTGCGGGTGACCGGAGCGCTGTCGAGCAACCATGGCGAGGTGGCCCACCAGTGGTGCCTGGATGGGCGGGGCATTTTGCTGCGTTCATGGTGGGACGTGCACGACAACATCGCCGATGGACGCTTGGTGCAGGTGTTGGAGGGTTACCAGCAAGTCGCGGATATCTGGGCGGTGTACACCACACCCCTGGCGGGCTCGGCCAAGGTGCGGGTGGCGGTGGAGTTCTTCCGGCAGTATTTTGCCGAGCGGTATCGGTTGCCTGGGTGATAGCCGGGACCGCTTTGCGGCCCTTTCTCGGCACAAGGCCGCTCCTACAGGAGCCGTGTGCACCATTCGCTGGAGGAGCGGCCTGGTGCTACGAAAGGGCCGCAAAGCGGCCCCCAGGCATGGCAAAGGATCAATGCGCCCCGGCGGCCTTGCTCAGGTCGCTCTCGGCCCACTCGGTATAGGTGCAGGCATCGGCCACCGCCCAACGCACTTTCACGCTATCGCCATGCTGCATCGCCATTCCGGCCGCCGACAGCGCCTTCACGGTCAGTTCCGTGCCACCTGCGGTCACCACATGGCAGGTCTGGCTCTCGCCGAGGAACAGCACCTCGGCCACCTTGGCCGTGACCTCGTTCCAGCCCGCCGGCAACGCCTCGCGCGCTGCCTGATCGGCCGTCAGGGCCAAAGCCTTTTCCGGGCGTACCATGATCAACGCGTCCTGGCCGACCGTCAGCCCGGTGGTCAGACGGATCGCCAACGATTGCCCCTCGAAGCTGGCCGCGCCGTTGCTGGTGGCCTTGACCCGAAGGAAGTTGGAGTTGCCCAGGAACGAGGCGACGAAGGCATTCGGCGGGTTCTGATACAGGTCATAGCCGCTGCCCAGGCCGACGATCTTGCCATGGCTGAAGATCGCGATGCGCTGGGACAGGCGCATGGCTTCTTCCTGGTCGTGGGTCACATAGACGATGGTGATGCCCAGGCGCCGGTGCAACTGGCGCAGTTCGTCCTGCAGGTCTTCGCGCAATTTCTTGTCCAGGGCGCCGAGGGGTTCGTCCATCAGCAGGATGCGTGGTTCGTACACCAGCGCCCGGGCAATGGCCACACGCTGTTGCTGGCCACCGGAAAGCTGCGCGGGGCGGCGATGGGCGAACTTCTCGAGCTGCACCAGCTTGAGCATGGCATCGACCCGCTTGGCAGTCTCGGCGGCACTGTGCTTGCGAATCGCCAGGGGGAAGGCGATGTTGTCGCGTACCGACAGGTGCGGGAACAGCGAGTAGCGCTGGAACACCATGCCGATGTCGCGCTTGTGCGGCGGCACCTTGACCAGCGACTGGCCGTCGACCAGGATCTCGCCGCTGCTGGGCGTCTCGAAGCCGGCCAGCATAGACAGGGTGGTGGATTTGCCCGAGCCGCTGGAGCCGAGGAAGGTCAGGAACTCGCCGTCCTGGATGTCCAGGCTGATGTTGTCCACGGCGGCGAAGTCACCGTAGTGCTTGTTCAGGTTGCGCAGGCTGACCAGGGTCTTGGCGGGCGCGGCATCTTTCATCACTGCACTCATTGTTGTTGTCTCCGGGCGCTCAGGCGCTGACTTCGTTGCGCCGGCGCAGGGCGGCGGCGATGACCATGACCAGGACCGACAGGCCGATCAGCAACGTCGAAGCGACGGCGATCACTGGGGTCAGGTCCTGGCGCAGGGTGGTCCACATCTTCACGGGCAGGGTCTGCAGGGTGGGGCTGGCCATCATCACGCTGAGCACCACCTCGTCCCAGGAGACCAGGAAGGCGAACAGGCCGCCGGCGATCATCCCCGGGCGGATCGCCGGGAAGGTGACCTTGAAGATCGCCTGCAATCGCGAGGCACCGCAGATCACCGCGGCGTCCTCGATCGATTGGTCGAACAGCTTCAGCGAGTTGATGATCGAGATGATGGTGAACGGCAGGGCGACGATCACATGGCTGACCACGAAGGAAAACAGCGTGCCGGTGTAGCCGAGCTTGAGGAACAGGGCATACACCGCCACGGCGATGATCACCAGCGGCACGATCATCGGCAGGGTGAACAGGCCATAGAGCAACTCGCGTCCCGGAAAGCGCCCGCGCACCAGGGCGAAGGCGGTGGGCAGGCCCAACAGCACTGCGCACACCGTGGTGAGCACGGCGACCTTGAGGCTGGCCAGGGCGGCGTCCATCCACTCGGGGGTGGAGAAGAACTGCTCGTACCATTTGAAGGTCCAGCCCGGCGGCGGGAATACCAACCACTGGGACGAGCCGAACGACAGCAGCACGATGAACAGGATCGGCAGCAGCAGGAACGCCGCGATCACCCCGGTGGTCAGGTACAGGCCGGTGCGCAGTGGTCGGCCCATGGCATTGGGAGTCAGGAGCATGGCGTTTACCTCGCGTTGCCGACCGGGGATTCCGGCTGCAGCTTCAGGTAGAAGTAGAAGAGCACCAGGGTGATCAGTACCAGCAGCGCGGCGGCGGCACTGGCCAGGCCCCAATTGAGGAACGACTGCACCTGCTGGACGATGAATTCGGGCAGCATCATGTTCTGCGCGCCGCCGAGCAGGGCGGGGGTCACGTAGTAGCCGAGCGACATGACGAATACCATCAGTGCGCCGGAGAACAGCCCGGAGCGGCACAGCGGGATGAACACTTTCCAGAAATTGGTCCAGGGGCTGGCGCCGCAGATGGAGCCGGCCTGCAGCACCATCGGGTCGATGGCCTGCATGGTCGCCTGCAGGGGCAGGACGATGAACGGGATCATGATGTAGCTCATGCCGATCACCACGCCGGTAAGGTTGTGCACCATCTCCAACGGCGCATCGATGATGCCGAGCGCCATCAACACCTTGTTGATCACCCCCGACGCCTGCAGCAGCACCAGCCAGGAATAGGTGCGCGCCAGCAGGCTGGTCCACATCGACAACAGTACGATGTTCAGCAGCCAGCGGCCCCAGCCCCTCGGTACCAGGGTGATCGCCCAGGCCAGCGGAAAGCCCAGCAGCACGCTGATCACGGTCACCAGTCCCGCCACCGAGAAGGTGTTGAACAGCACCCGTGTGTAGGCCGAATTGGCGAACAACTGCTCATAGTTGCCCAGCCCCGGCACCGGCTCCAGTACGCCGCGCAGCAGCAGACCGATCAGTGGTGCGAAGAAGAACAAGCCGAGGAACAGCAGGGCCGGCAGCAGATTGCGGCTGCCGCGCCAGCGTTGGCTCAAGGGCGGGCGGCTTATGGCCGCCCCCGGAGCGCCGGTGCCGCTGGGGGCACCTTGCGCGTTTTGCAGGGCGTTGATGGCGACTTTCATTTGACCAGCCACTCATTCCAGCGGGCCGCGATGGCTTGACCATTCTTTGCCCAGTAGGCGAAGTCCAGGGTGACTTGGTCCTGGGCGTAGGCAGTCGGCAGGTTCGGGGCGAGCTCGGGCTTGAGCTGGGCGATGCTGTCGAGGTTGACTGGGGCATAGGCGGTGAGGTTGGCGAAGTCGGCCTGGCCCTTGGCGCTGCTGGCATTGGCCAGGAATTTCATGGCCGCGTCCTTGTTCTTGGCGCCCTTGGGGATGACCAGGAAATCGGCCATGACCAGGTTCTGCTTCCAGCTCACACCCACCGGTGCGCCATCTTGCTGCAGGGCGTAGACGCGGCCATTCCAGAACTGGCCGAGGGAGGCTTCGCCGGAGGCCAGCAACTGTTGGGACTGGGCGCCACTGCCCCACCAGACGATGTCCTTCTTGATGGTGTCGAGCTTCTTGAAGGCGCGGTCCAGGTCCAGCGGGTAGAGTTTGTCGGCCGGGACCCCATCGGCCAGCAGGGCCAATTCGAGCACGCCAGGGCTCGGCCACTTGTACAGAGCGCGCTTGCCCGGGTAGGTCTTGGTGTCGAACAGCGCGGTCCAGTCGACCGGCTTGTTGGCACCGAGCTTGCCTTCGTTGTAGCCGAGCACGAAGGAGAAGAAGAACGAGCCCACGCCATGGTCGGAGACGAAGCGCGGGTCGATGCGATCGCGCTGGATGGCGGTGAAGTCCAGGGGCTCGAGCAGGCCCTCGCTGGCCGCGCGCAGCGCGAAATCAGCCTCGACGTCGACCACATCCCACTGCACGTTGCCGCTTTCGACCATGGCCTTGAGCTTGCCGTAGTCGGTGGGGCCGTCCTGCACGACCTTGATCTTGGTGCTCTCGCTGAAGGGTTCGGCCCATGCCTGTTTCTGGGCGTCTTGAGTGGTGCCGCCCCAGCTGACGAAGTTCAGGCTCTCGGCGGCCAGGGTGGTTTGGCAGGCCAGGGACAGCAGGCTGGCGGACAGCACTGCGGTGACTCGTTTGCTTAACAGCATGGTTAACGCCCTCAATTGCTTTTGTTATTTGAGCGGGCTTCCTGTCGCCCGCCATGTGTTCGGGGAGCAGCTTTCCAACGATGTCGCGTGGCCGTTCTTACGCGTGCAGGTGCGGCCGAAAATTCAAGGTCTACGGGATATCATATTATGGTATTCCAAACTTTTAGCAAGAGGTCGAAGGCGACCGGCCATCACTAAAAACGCAACCGTGCTGGACGGTAGAACGCTACGCCGTCCCTGTGGAAGATTACCCAGCCCTTCGGGCTGCGCTGTCGCGCAGAGAACAAGCGGCTAGCGCAGCCTCCCCCTGTGGGAGCGGCGGTGCGCCGGTCCGACTTGTCCCGCGATCAAGGGCGAAGCCTTTGCCAGGCGACGGTGATATCCGGCCCGGCCCTATCGCGGGACAAGCCCGCTCCCACAAAGGACCTGCAAAATCAAATAGTTATGCGTTGTTCTATGAGAGTGGGCTTGCCGGCGAATGCGTCAGTGGATTCACTAATGAATTCGCAGGTAGACCTGCTTTCCCAGGGGCGGCATGGCAGAGTGGGCCTGTAGGAACTGGGCTTTCCCCCATGATTGGACGATGCGAATTGGCCTGGTCTGTTGTAGGAAGCCTCTCTTTCACCGTTCCCCAGCAAATATTCCGATTTGCAACTGCTAGGTTCTGGCTTTTCCAGGCAAAGGAACCTGTACATGTATCGCGTCAGTCTTGAGGGTAAAGGCCAGGCAGTTGACGGAGACATCACCACGACCGGGGCCATTTGCATTGCCAGTGGCGAGGGATATATCTGTGAGGGGCGCAAGGTCCTGCGGGTCGGGGATGCAACCACCGAATGTCCCCTCTGTGGCGAACCTGGGGTCGTCGTGGAGGGCTATCTCGGGTGGATTTCCGATGGCCAGCCCTTGGCGATGGATGGCGCGCTGGTCCAGTGTAGGTGCCCCATTGGCAGCAACAGGGTAATGGCGCCCTTGCATGGCGATGTGCCCTACAGTCATGCTCTGGACGGCGCCACGCCCATTGCCCGTTCAGCGCCCGCTGTCGAGCGGGCGCATGCAGTTTCCGCCGCGCAGGCGCCGGCGAGTATCACCTTCCCGCAGGAAGCGCTCGAGCCGGGCTTTTACATCGTCCCGCGCAGCATGTCTGGCCCACAATTGCTGGCCGGATTGCTGGAGCAGGACAAGACATTGCCCATCGCCCGTATCCAGCGGCTTAACCCCACGTTCGACCAAGGCTTCAAGGCTGGTGAGATCTTCGTCATCGGCGACCCCGACAACCACACTGCCTGCACCCGTGAAGAAGCCGACCTGATGCGCGCGGCCGAGCATGCACGGAAGTCGTTGGGGATCCTCAGCGAGGAGGAAGCCAACTTCATGATGGTGCATATCGGGGAAATTGCCGGGATCCTGAGTGGGGCGAGCACCTCGATGGGGGTGGGAAGGGACATGCTGGAAAAGGGCCTGGGGCAGGTCAAGGACACACTCAAGGGCATCGAGGCACTGCACCAGCGGCAGTTTGCCTTGCACGGGCACCTCAGAAACCCGGAGTTCTTTGCCTCGCGACAGGCGCTATATCAGCAACTCAGCGCGCAGTTGAGTACGTCGTTCCTGCATAAGCGGTTGAGCCTGGGCACCTATGACGGGCTGCGCCGGGATCTTGGGATTTCCCCAAAAAGTTTGGTGCATCATTGGAAAAAGACCGGTGGGCCTGGGCAAATACCAGGGTATGCGACGCATTTGGACGAAGTGGCGAAGACAGCGCGGTATTTGAGATATAGGGGATATGTGGCGATTGGGTTGGGAGCGACATCTTCTTATCTGAGAGTACAAGAGGCGTGTCGGGCTGGGGAAACGGAAGCGTGTAAAAGGATTCGATTTATAGAGACCGGAAGTTTTTCCGGCGGAGTAATAGGAGGCATGTTAGGCGCTGTTGCAGCGACGAAGGGGGCGCAAGCCGTATGCGCCTTTACCCCAGCCGGGAGAGCAGTGTGTGGTATTGTCTTGGTAGGGATAAGTTCTATTGCTGGAAGCCAAGTGCTTGAGGGGGCAGGGAGAACCACTGGCGAGTTGGTGTTCGAGCAAATCTATGATTGATATCTCCTGTTGGCCTGTTTATGCAAAGCTTACTCTATTGGTCGTGCCTTTCCTGTTGGGTACGGTAGGGTTGACAATAATCGCACATATCGCAGCCACGGGGCACTTCGAAGTGATGCGTGCTGCGCTGCAAAATAGCAAAGGATTCCAATTCGACATAAGGACATGGGGTACATTGACGGTAAAATTCCGGAGCCTAATTGTTGGTGGTTCCACGTTAATGCTTCTATGGCCTGAGTGGGGTATCCGCAAGGGTTTACTGGATCCTGGCGATAACGAGAGCTTTCCTGCTTATTTGAGGCGGCGCCTAAGGGTTTCCTTCTGGTTGCAGATGCCTTCATTAGCGTGGTTGATAATCGCTTGTTGTTGTTTTAAGTTTAACTAGGATTTCATAATTATCTGTCTGAATGATCGAAGTTCGAACGCCTGGTGTACTGCCGCGGGCGTTTTGGTTCTCATCACTAAGCCTCAGTTAACTTGGAACGGAATACTCTGCACCACCTCCAACTCATACCCCGCCAACCCTGCGTATTTGGTATCTCGACTGATTTGCAATTTTGGATTCTGGGGAAAAGCAATTCGCGGTATAGCGCTGGTCGGTAGTACTTCGTTAGGCACCGGAAAAACGGGCGAGTACTTCGGAGAGAACTGGGGTGAAGTGCTCTATGACGCTACCTATGATTGATATCAGTGATTGGTCCAATGCCGCCAAGCTACTGCTGTTGGGCATGCCATTTTTGCTCATGCTGATGGGGATCGTGATAACGATTCATATTGCGGCCTCTCGTCATTTCCAAACTGTGTGCCGTGCGTTTGGAAGAAGCTCCGGGCTGAGCGAGGAAATCAAAGTATGGGGAACGCATTCTCTGCACGCACGGGCGCTTATCGTTTCAGCGATGAGCGCGGCTGTCATATGGCCTTCGATAGGGGTTCGTCGAGGGTGGTTGGATCCGAAAGATGTCGAGGAGCTTCCCCGATGCTTGAAGCGTCGCATCCAGATAGCAATAGGTTGTCTCTCTATCGGTGTCCTCTGGTTGTTTGCGATGTATCTCTTTCGATTCAAATCGTAGTCGTATCGCTTGACGCTTGCGCGTGGTGAGCGCCCGGTGCACCGCGCCGGGCGTTTTAGTTTTGCAGCGGCGAGGTCAGTTGCCCGTAAACGGAATACTCTGCACCACCTCCAGCTCATACCCGGCAAGCCCCGCGTACTTCAGTGGCGGCCCCAGGTGGCGCAGCTTGCCCACACCCAGGTCCTGGAGAATCTGCGCGCCGGTACCGACTTCCGAGTACACCTTCGACTGACCACGCTGGAACGGTTTGGCCGGGTGGGTCAGGTGCGGCACACGTTCGAGCAAGGCTTGGGAGGATTCGTGGTTGGCCAGGATCACCACCACCCCCACGCCTTCGGCGGCGACCTTCTGCAAGGCTGCCCACAACGTCCAGTTGGCGGGACCGGCATATTCGGCGCCGACCAGGTCGCGCAACGGGTCGATCACATGCACCCGTACCAGGGTCGGGTGGTCGCGGCGGATATCGCCCATCACCATGGCCATGTGTACGCCGCCTTCGATGCGGTCTTCGTAGGTCACCAGGCGGAAAGTGCCATGTACGGTGGGCAGCTCGCGCTCGCCGATGCGCTTGATGGTCTGCTCGGTGCTCAGGCGGTAGTGGATCAGGTCGGCGATGGTGCCGATCTTGATGCCATGGTGTTCGGCGAACAGCTCAAGGTCCGGGCGTCGGGCCATGGTGCCATCGTCGTTGAGCACTTCGACGATCACCGAGGCAGGGGCAAAGCCGGCCAGACGGGCCAGGTCGCAACCGGCCTCGGTGTGCCCGGCGCGGGTCAGCACGCCGCCTTCGCGGGCGCGCAGGGGGAAGATATGGCCTGGCTGCACCAGGTCTTCGGGGCGGGCGTCAGGGGCCATGGCTGCCGCCACGGTGCGGGCCCGGTCGGCGGCGGAAATACCGGTGGTGACGCCCGTCGCAGCCTCGATGGACACGGTGAAGGCGGTGCTGAACACGCTGCCGTTGGCCGGCACCATCTGTTCCAGACCCAGGCGCTGGCAATGTTCGTCGGTCAAGGTCAGGCAGATCAGCCCGCGCGCCTGGCGGGCCATGAAGTTGATGGCCTGTGCGTCACAGCGCTCGGCGGCGATCAGCAGGTCGCCCTCGTTTTCACGGTCTTCGTCGTCCACCAGCAAGACCATCTTGCCTTGCCGGTAGTCTTCGAGGAGTTCTTCGATGCTGTTGAAAGCCATGCTGCACACTCGCTGTGGTGGGGTGATTTTTATGGTATACCATCATACACAAATAACCTTTTACAGGAGAGCGATGGATGAAGGCCTACTGGATCGCCCATGTGGATGTCACCGACCCCGAGCAATACCAGCAGTACACCCAACGCGCCCCGGCAGCCTTCGCCGCGTTTGGCGGCCGTCTGCTGGCCCGTGGCGGGCGCAGCGAGGCGATGGAGGGAAGGCCTACCCCACAGCGTAGCGTGGTGATCGAATTCGATTCGTATGAACAGGCGCTGGCGTGCTACCGCTCGGAGGCCTATCAGGAGGCGTGCCGTTATCGGCAGGGGGGGGCGAAGGCCGAAGTGATCATCGTCGAGGGCGTTGCGCCCTGAGCGCCAACAGCGCAACAGGGCGCAATGTCCTAACCGGTGTGTTCGGGACTCAGTGCGCGTTGAGGTCCAATGCCAGATCCTTGGCCGCCTTTGCCGCCAGTATGCCCATGAGCTTGCTCATTTCATCCTGGCGCCCGATGCCACCTTCTGCACCACCCATCATGACGTTCGGGACAGGGGCTCGTGCTGCTGCATCGGCCCAGGCACGGTTGATCTGCACCAATGTCTCGAGCTTGATTTGCAAGGCACCGTCGGCCTTGAGCGAGGCCTCACGGGCGTAGGCTTCGGCGTCGGCGGTGATTTTGGTCGCTTCGGCATTGACCCTGGCCTTGTCCCGCAGTAATTCGGCGGTCTGCTTGTCTATCTCGGCGCGTCGGTTCTCTCGTTCGGCGTTGATCAACGTGAGTTGCTTTTCGGTTTCGGCTTCGGTGGTGCGCTCGATCTGCTGACGCAGGCTTTCTTGGCGCTTGGCCTCGACGTCCTTGGCGCCTCGAGCAGAAACCAGTTCCTTTTCTTCCTCCTCCTTCAACCGGTTCTGCCGGGCGACAGCCAGCTCCGCCAATGCCTGCTGCACACGAACCATCCGCTGCTGGTACTGCGGATTGGGGTCTATATGGGTGACCCGTGCATCGACCACTTCGACACCGAACAGGCGGAATTGCTGCTGCTTGCGCAGTTCCTGTCCATTCTTGTCGAGCTTCTTTTCGATGACGAAACGGGTCGAGGCGTTGTCCCCGAAGCTGCCCTGGTCCGTACCGGCTTGGAGAATGGCGGTTTGCGCTGGAAGATTGTCACGCTTGACGCGGATTTCCTTGCGGCTGGTGAGGTACAGGCCGTTACGTAACTGGTTCTCGAATTCAGCGCCGAAGTGGCTGCGGTTGCCGGCATAGTAGTCGTCTGCACTCATCAGCGACGCCGTGGCCTGGAGGGTTTCCTTGATCGCTGGCAGCAATGCACGCTGGAGGAAGTTGTCTGGCGTACGGTATTCCTGTGCGATTTTCAGAAATGCGTCCCCTGAGGGCAGGCGAAACTGGGTGCTGAATTCAGCCTTGGCATCGACATTGCCCAGGAACACGATGGGCAGGTTCTGCAGAACCACGGCAGCTTGTCCACGAGGCGCCTCATCCTGTTGATCCACCTGCAGGGCTGACTGAACGCCGATGGTGCGCCGCCAGATGGTGCTGCGACCAAACCATTTGGTCGCATAGCCGACATCCTCGACCACTTTCTCCTCACCGAAGATGGTGCGCACATGGGTCATCTGACCTGCCTCGTTGTAGAAGAATATCTTGTCGAAGAGCGTCGCGAGGACACCAAGGGCAACCACCGGGATGGCAATGACGGCGATGAGCTTGCGGTGCTTGTGTAAAAAGACGGGTTCAGCCTGTGGGCTTTTATGCATGGGATGCTCCTTATCCAGAGACCGGGCATGCTGACGATGGTCGCGGCTGGGGTCTGCCGGGATGATCAGCCCTCCTTGTGGGAGGCGTCGCACACTGTTGTGGGCAAGGCCTGTGCAGCACGAAGACGAGCTTTCAGGCGGGCGGGGCGACCGCGTTATGGCCAATGCCGACAGCAGGTTGGGAAAGGGCCGGTGCAAAGGCGCTTGATCCGGTGTATCCTTCATTTGACGTTTTTGAATCACCAAATGAGGTGAGCATGATCGAGACGACCAAGCAAGCACCAGCCCGTCGTGCGCGTTATGCCACGATCGAAGGTGGGCGCAAGGCAGCGCTCGAGGTCCGCGAGGCGGGCAGTACGTTCTGGGGCTATTCCAAGGCCCACGGCCAGTTGACCGAGGCCCAGCGCCTGTTACAGATCCGCGACGGGCTGCCGGCCAGGCTCTATCAGGAAGTCAAGCGCCTGTTCAGCCTGCCGGAAAAACAGCTGGCGGCATTGTTCAATGCATCGATTTCGACCCTCGAGCGCCGTGTGCGCGACAACCAGCCGCTCGATGCCGTGGCGTCCGAACGCCTGGACCGCATCGCCGAAATCACCCATCAAGCGGTGGCGGTTTTCGAAGGCGAGGAGCCGGCCGTGGCCTGGATGTCCCGGCCCAATGATGCGCTCGGCGGCATGGCCCCGGTGCTGCTGTGCGAGACCGAGATCGGCGCCAAGCAGGTACGCCGGGCGCTCGTGGCCCTGGAATGGGGTGGCGTCGTCTGATGCTGGCCTGGCGCGTCGCCAAGGCTTCCCGGGCGGATGACCTCAGTGGCAGGGGCGCGGCCATCGTTGGCGGGCGCTGGAACCAGATCGACGTGCCGGCGTTGTACATGGGCTTGTCGCCGGCGATCTGCACGCTGGAGACCTTCGTCCATGCCGCCGGGCGCCCACGTTTTCCACTCACGATCACCTGTTTCGAGCTGCCCGATGATCCGGCGTTGTACCTGGAGCCTGCAGCCGACGAGCTGCCTGCCGGCTGGGATGCGTTGCCGGCCGACAACCCCAGCATGTTGTTCGGCACTCGCTGGCTCGAAGCGCGTAGCCACCTGGGGCTCATCGTACCTTCGGTAGTCCTGCAACTGGAGCGCAACCTGGTGGTCAACCCGCTGCACCCGGCGGTACGCGAGGTCCGCGTGCGCGACGTGTTCGATTTCGCCTATGACGAGCGGATGTTCAAGGTGCGCACGGATTGATCGGCCTCACATATATGAGCCCTGCGGGGGCTTGGTGGGAGCCGGCTTGCCGGCGATTGGGCTACCGCGCAGCCCTACAAATACCAACCCATCAACGAATGAAGTGCACCTTGCCCGTATCGTCGTTGCCCATGTAGATACCGTACACCCCGGCCTGGCGCTCCAGGATGTAGCGCTCGAGGATCTGGCGAATAGCAGGGTAGTAGATCTCGTCCCAGGGAATCTCGTCGGGTGCGAAGAAGCGGTAGGCGAGGGTCTCGGGGCCGTACTGGCCGGTCTCTTGCGTGGCGATGGCGCGGAAGATGATGTACACCTCGCTGATCTTGGGCACGCTGAAGATCGAATAGGGCGAAACGATCTCGCCGCGCACGCCGCTTTCCTCCCAGACCTCGCGCAAGGCGGCCTGTTCGGTGGTCTCGCCGGCCTCCATGAAGCCGGCCGGCAAGGTCCAGGTGCCGGGGCGAGGAGGGATGGCGCGCTGGCACAGCAGGTACTTGCCATCGCGCTCTATGATGCAGCCGGCGATGATCTTGGGGTTGATGTAGTGGACATAGCCACACCCGGCGCAATGCAGGCGTTCATGGGTGTCGCCGCTGGGAATGCCCCGAGCGAGCTCCGTGGTGCAGTGCGGGCAATAGCGCGGGGCGGGGGGCATGGTCAGCGGCCTATGCGAGGGTCTTTGAGGGGCAGGGGTTCGACGATGTCGCGGATCTTGGCGTTGTCTTCCTGTTTCTGACGCAGGTAGTCCAGGGCCACCTTGGCGGCGGCGCGTACGTGGTCTACCGAGGCCTGGTGCGCACGCTGCGGGTCGCCGCTCTTGATTGCCTCGACGATTTTTTCCATTTCCTGGTTGCTCGCGCCGCGACGGTTTTCCTGGGACACCGAGGTGGCGCGCAGGTAGCTGATGCGGGCCTGCAACTGGCGCAGCTGCTGGGCGGCGACCTGGTTGCCGGAGCCTTCCAGGAGTACGTCGTAGAAGCCCTGCACCGACTCCAGCACCTGTTGCAGCTCGCCTTCTTCCAGGGCTTCGCGGTTGACTTCCAAGGCACGCTCCAGCGCACGGATGTCCTTGGCCTTGGCATTGAGCGTGAACAGCTGGACGATCAGCCCTTCGAGCACGCAGCGCAGCTCATAGATATCGCGGGCGTCTTCAAGGGTGATGATCGCCACACGCGGGCCCTTGGCGTCGGCGAACTCCACCAGGCCTTCGGATTCGAGGTGGCGTAGCGCTTCGCGAACCGAGGTGCGGCTGACCCCGAGGCGGTCGCAGAGGTCGCGTTCGACCAGGCGATCGCCGGGCAGCAGATGGAAGTTCATGATCGCCCCACGCAGTTTGTCGAGCACGATTTCGCGCAGGGTAACGGGGTTGCGGTTGACCTTGAAGCTGTCGTCGAGGGGCTGGCGTTTCATCGAATGCGCTCTGAATGAGGCTGCCCGGACGCGGCCTGGGGAGCACCACGAACCTGGGGCGCTCTCCTTGCGTGGTTCGAACAGCCCGCTGTTAACGGGTTGACTCCGCATCGGCTTCGGCGAACGCCTCGCGGGCCAGGCGGAAGCTGTCCACCGCCGCGGGTACGCCGCAATAAATGCCGACCTGGAGCAGGATCTCGCGTATCTGTTCACGGCTCAGGCCATTTCGCAAGGCGCCGCGAATGTGCAGCTTGAGCTCGTGGGGCCGGTTGAGCGCGGAAATCATGGCCAAGTTTATCATGCTGCGCTCTTTGAGCGACAAGCCATCGCGGCCCCAGACGTGGCCCCAGCAATATTCGGTGACCAGCTCCTGCAACGGCTTCGTGAAGTCGTCGGCGTTCTGGATGGAACGATTGACGTAGTCCTCACCCAGCACCTGGGTGCGTATCTGCAGGCCTTTTTCGTATTTCTCGTTGCTCATGTGCCGTGCTCCTGCGTGGAAAAAAAAGGGGCCGCAACCGAAGGTGAGGGGGTATGCGCGGCCCCCGGAAAGTGCCGGCGCTGCGTTGCAGTCCATCGCGGGGCAAGCCCGCTCCTACAAGGGCTGCGTCGTGTAGCCGTGGGCTTGTCCCGCGATGGCGCGCGCAGCGGCCCAATCAACCCAGCGTGGGCAGCGCCCCGAGCTTGCCCTTGTGATACACCATAGGCGTCACCGGCTCGGCCGGCAGGATCAGGTTCTTCACCTGGCCGACGATGATCGCGTGGTCGCCTCCGTCGTATTCGCGCCACAGCTCGCATTCGATGATCGCCGTGGCCTTGGCCAGCAGCGGGTTGCCCAGCTCGCTCAGGTGCCACTCCACCCCTTTGGCCTTGTCCTTGCCCTTGCCGGCGAAGGCATAGGCCTCGGCGGTCTGGTCGGCGGACAACAGGTGGATGGCGAACTGCTTGCTGTCGCGCAGGATCGGGTAGGTGTCGGACGCGTAGTTGGGGCAGAACAGCACCAGCGCCGGGTCGATCGACAGCGCGCTGAAGGCACTGGCGGTGATGCCGACGATGGCGCCGTCGGCGTCCAGGGTGGTGACCACCGTGACGCCGGACGGGAAGGAGCCCATTACGTCTTTGTAGATGCCTGGTTCGATCATCTTCGTGCCCTCGGTCAACGCATCACGAACGGGTCGGGCATGGGCGCGGTGGAGAGGTTGATCCACACCGTCTTCAGCTCGGTATAGGCGAGCACCGAGTCGATGCCGCTTTCGCGGCCGTAGCCGCTGTTCTTGAAACCACCGATCGGTGCCATGGCCGAGACTGCGCGATACGTGTTGACCCAGATGATGCCCGAGCGCACGTCGCGGGCCAGGCGGTGGGCACGGCCCAGGTCGCGGGTCCAGATGCCGGCGGCGAGGCCGAACTGCGAGTCGTTGGCGATGGCCAGGGCTTCTTGCTCGGTCTTGAAGCGGATCACCGCCGCTACCGGGCCGAACACTTCTTCTTGCATGATCTTCATCGAGTTGCTGTCGCACTCGAACAGGGTCGGTTCATAGAACCAGCCATCACCCTCGACCTCGGCGCGCTTGCCGCCCAGGTGCAGCTTGGCGCCCTCGGCCTTGGCGGCGGCGACCAGGCCTTCCACCACGGCCAGCTGTTGAGCGGTGGCCATCGGGCCCATCTCGCTGGCGTCGTCCTGGGGGTTGCCGATGCGGATGCGCTTTGCACGTTCCACCAGGCGCGAGACGAACTCGTCGAAGATCTCGTCCTGCACCAGCAGGCGCGAACCTGCCACGCAGCTTTGCCCGGAGGCAGCATAGATACCGGCGACGGCACCATTGATGGCGCTGTCCAGGTCGGCATCGGCGAAGATGATGTTCGGCGACTTGCCGCCCAGTTCCAGCGACAGCTTGGCGAAGTTCTCGGCGCTGCTGCGCACCACGTGGCGGGCGGTCGCGGCGCCGCCGGTGAAGGCGATCTTGCGCACCAGTGGGTGGCGGGTCAGCGCCGCACCGGTGCTGGGGCCGAAGCCTGTGACTACGTTGACCACACCTGCCGGGAAGCCGGCTTCATGGGCCAGCCGTGCCAACTCCAGGATGGTCGCCGAGGCATGCTCGGACGGCTTGAGCACGATGGTGTTGCCGGCGGCCAGCGCCGGAGCCAGCTTGATCGCGGTCAGGTACAGCGGGCTGTTCCAGGGGATGATCCCGGCCACCACGCCGATGGGTTCGTGCACGGTGTAGGCGAACAGATCCGGCTTGTCCAGGGGCAGGGTGCCGCCTTCGAGCTTGTCGGCCAGGCCCGCGGTGTAATGGAAGAACTCCGGCAGGTAGCCGACCTGACCGCGGGTTTCGCGGATCAGCTTGCCGTTGTCGCGGCTCTCCAGCTGGGCCAGGTGTTCCTTGTTCTCGGCGATCAGGTCGCCCAGGCGGCGCAGCAGCTTGCCGCGCGCAGTGGCGGTCAGGCCACGCCAGGCCGGGTTTTCGAAGGCACGCTGGGCGGCTTGCACGGCCAGCTCGACGTCGGCTTCATCGGCATCGGGCAGTTGCGCCCAGGCCTTGGCGGTCGCCGGGTCGAGGCTGTCGAAAGTTTTGGCGCTCTGCGCATCGCACCATTGGCCGTCGATGCACATCTGGAAACGTACGAGGGTCATGCCACTATCCCCTTGGCGGATTCGGTGAACGTGCGGGCTTGCTTGAGGAAGTCCAGCAGCATCTTATTGACTTCGCGTGGCGCCTCCACCGGCATCATGTGCCGTTGTTCGGCCAGCACTACGCTGCGTGCCCCTGGGATACGCGCCGCCAGCTGGCGGGCCATGTCCGGGGTCGAGCCCAGGTCATGCTCGCCGGTGGCGATCAGTGCTGGTACCTGGATGCTGCCCAGATCCTCGGCGCGGTACATGTCCTGGGTGGCAAACAATTTATAGGTGGTCAGGTAGCCCTGCGGGTCATTGCCGGCGAGGGTCTGACGAATGGCCGCGACCTGGGCCGGGTTGGCCGCCTGGTATTCGCGGCTGAACCAGCGTGCCAGGGCCGCCTCGGCATTGGCATCGGGGCCGTGTTCAGCGGCCTGGGCGGCACGGGCGATGACGCCGGCGCTCTGCTCGGGGCTGCGGTTGAACACGCTGTTGAGCACCACCAGCGCCGCCAGGCGCTGCGGGTAGTGCAGGGCGAAGGCGCGGGCGACCAGGCCGCCCATGGAGAAACCGATGACCGTGGCCTGCGCAACCTGCAGGTGGTCGAGCAGTTCGGCCAGCTGGGCAGCGTAGCCGGCAAGGTCGGTATCGGCGGCAGGGCGCGGGCTCTGGCCGTGGCCGAGCATGTCGTAGGCGATGACGCGGTAGTCGTTGGACAGGCCGACGAATTGCCCGCCCCACATTTCCTTGTTAAGGCCCACGCCGTGGATCAGCACCACAGGCTGGCCCTGGCCGAGGCTCAGGTAGCTGGTCCCGGCGGGTGTACGTTCAGCAACAGGCTGAATCATGGAGGGCGCTCCTCGATGGTCGGGCGTGGCAGCAGTGCTTGCGCGCAACGCCCCGGCCCGTCTGGTTGTTGTTATTGAGCGTTGGCCTTCTCGGCGGCCAGTTCTTCCAGGTCGATGTAACGGTTGCCGATGCGTGGGTGCAGACGGCCGCCGTCGGCCGCGCCCAGGACCACGACGATCTCGTCGGCGCGCGGGGCGTCTTCGATCTGCATTTCCAGGGTGATGTAGTGCGAACGCAGGCCTTCGTCGTCCTTCTGCATCATCGGGATCTGGATCGAGGTGCCCGGGCCACCACGCTTGTTGGTGAAGCTCAGGTAGCTCTTGGCCTGGACGGCTTCGCGGTAGTGGTTACCGAAGCGCAGGGTGTGGATGACGGCCGACGCGTGCTCGATCTCGCCGTCGGCACCGACCACGGCCGCCTTGCCATAGGCTTCGATCTTGTCGGCACCGCCGATCGCCGCGCACAGGCGCTCGACCATCAATGCACCCAGGTCGGAGCAGTTGGCGCGGATTTCCGGCTTGAGGTCCTCGACGAAACCGCGACCGGCCCATGGGTTCTTGATCACCACGGCCAGGCCGACCATGGTCACCGGCTTGTCGGTGGCCTTGCCGCCTTCGATGCGGGTCTCTTCGGAGTAGGTGACGATCTTGCGGATTTCGAAACTCATGGAGGGCTCCTGTGAGGGTTATCAGCTCTTGTTGTCTGATGGTATACCATAATACTGGTTGTGCAAGAGGTTGCCTGAAATTTATGTGACGGGGCGGATGAAAGGCGCAGTGGTCGGGATTTTTAACGTCTGGAAAATCGAGCGCCGCCCGCGCGGCGCATCGCGAGCTGCGCTCGCTCCTATGTTTGTTTACGGCCAGTAACGCCTGTGGCAGGCGCGCGCGACCGCCTGGTTCGTACAACACAGTCTCGCGTCAGGCGCCAAGGCGTCCGCGCGAAAATCCCACAGGATTAATTGGCCCGACACAAACGTAGGAGCGAGCGCAGCTCGCGATGCGCCGCGCGGGCGGCGCTCGATCTCTCAGGCGCTTCAGCATCGAAACCTGCGCCCAACTAACAAAACTCAGGCGAACGCCGGCACCACTTCCTTGATGAACAGCTCCAGCGACTTCTTCTTCTCGGCATGAGGCAGGCTGTTGTCGCACCAGAAGCTGAACTCGTCGACGCCCAGCTCCTGGTAGTACTTGATGCGCGCGATGATCTGCTCGGGCGTGCCGATCATGGTGTTCTTGCGGATGTTCTCCAGCTCGAATGCTGGTACCTCGGCGAACTTCGACTCCGGGCTCGGCTCGAGGAAGCCGTTGACCGGGGTGGTCTTGTTGCCGAACCAGGCATCGAAGGTGCGGTAGAAGCGCGAAATGGCCTGGGCGCCGACCTTCCAGCCCTCCGGTTCGTCCGGGCTGTGCACGTGGGTGTGGCGCAGCACCATCAGTTGCGGGCGCGGCACCTCGGGGTTGTTGTCCAGGGCTGCCTGGAACTTGTTTTTCAGGTCCAGGACTTCCTCGTCACCCTTCATCAGTGGGGTGACCATGACGTTGCAACCGTGCTTGACCGCGAAGTTGTGCGAGTCCGGGTCGCGGGCCGCGATCCACATCGGCGGCATGCCTGCCTGTACCGGCTTGGGCACGCTGGTCGAGGTTGGGAAGTTGTACACCTCGCCTGCGTGGGCATAGTCGCCCTGCCACAGCTGGCGTACCGCCGGGACCATCTCGCGCAGAGCCTTGCCGCCATCGGTGGCGGGCATGCCGTTGGCCATGCGGTCGAATTCGAACTGGTAGGCGCCCCGGGCCAGGCCCACTTCCATGCGCCCGTTGCTGATCACATCGAGCAGGGCGCATTCGCCGGCCACGCGGATCGGATTCCAGAACGGGGCGATGATGGTGCCGGCGCCCAGGCGGATGGTCTCGGTGCGCGCAGCCAGATACGCCAGCAGCGGCATGGGGCTGGGCGAAATGGTGTACTCCATGGCGTGGTGTTCGCCGATCCATACGGTGCTGAAACCGCCGCGCTCGGCCATCAGGGTCAGTTCGGTCAGGTCTTCGAACAGCTGGCGGTGGCTGACCTGTTCATCCCAACGTTCCATGTGCACGAACAACGAAAATTTCATGGGGTTTTCCTCGGAGCTTGTTGTTATCGCCTGCCTGGGGGCAGGCGGTCAGATCTGATCACTGCATGGCACCGGCGTTGCCGGTGATCGCGGGCAAGCCCGCTCCCACGGAGCCTTGCGTCTAACGGTAATTCAGGCGAAGGCCGGCAGGCTGGCCATCTTGCCGCGGCAGTAGACCATCGGCCGTGGCGCCTCCTCGGGCACGATCAGGTTATGCACCTTGCCGACCATGATGGCGTGGTCACCGCCTTCGTATTCGCGCCACAGCTCGCACTCGATGATCGCGGTGGCGTTGGCCAGCAGCGGGTTGCCGAGCTCGCTCAGCGACCATTCGATGCCAGCGGCCTTGTCCTTGCCTTTCTTGGCGAAGGCGTAGGCTTCGGCCTGCTGTTCACCGGAAAGCAGGTGGATGGCGAAGCGCTTCTGTTTGATCAGCACGGGGTAGGAGTCGGAGCTGTAGTTGGGGCAGAACAGCACCAGTGGCGGGTCCATGGACAGGGACGAGAAGGCACTGGCCGTGAGACCGACGATCGAGCCGTCGTCGTCCAGGGTGGTGATGACCGTGACGCCGGACGGGAAGGAGCCCAGGACGTTCTTGTAGACGGTTGCGTCGATCATGGCGTGTTCCTCGGGTAGGGCAGCGGTGGTCCGCGTTTTTATCGTTGATGTGTCTGATGGTATACCGTAATACCTCGATTGCAAGCAGAATTTTTCCTACAGGTTCATAGGCGATAAACGGTCAAGGCCGCGAATTCAGTGGGTTTGTCGGCTAAATAGAGGCTTCGAGGCGGGGCGCGAGGCGGATCAGATGCGCCGAAAAAGCACAGTGCAGTGTTGTCAAAAGCTTGGAATACCATAATATGGTGCGCAGCTGAGAGGCCGCCTTGAGCGGTTTCCTACAAAGATAAAAAACGACCTTTCGAGCTGAAAACCATGTCCCAACCGTCGTCGCAACACCAGTTTGTCGAAAATCACACGGTCGATTACGTTCCCCCTGCCGAGCGCCATGGGAAGGCGCGCGACCTGTTCACCCTCTGGTTCAGTACCAACATCGCGCCGCTGCCTATCGTCACCGGTGCCATGGTGGTCCAGGTGTTCCACCTGAACCTGGTGTGGGGCTTGCTCGCCATCGTGCTGGGTCATCTGCTGGGTGGCGTGGTCATCGCCCTGGCCTCTGCGCAGGGACCGCAGCTGGGCATCCCGCAGATGGTGCAGAGCCGCGGGCAGTTCGGGCGTTACGGCGCCTTGCTGATCGTGTTCTTCACCGCACTGATCTATGTCGGGTTCTTCATTTCCAACATCGTGCTGGCGGGCAAGTCGATCCATGGCATCGCCCCCAGCGTGCCGATGCCCACGGCGATCGTCGTCGGCGCCCTGAGCGCCACGGCCATCGGCGTGATCGGCTACCGCTTCATCCATACCCTCAACCGCATCGGCACCTGGGTGATGGGCTCGGCGCTGCTGGCAGGCTTCGTCATGATGTTCAGTCAGGCGCTGCCGGCGGACTTCTTCAGCCGCGGCGCGTTCAACCTGTCCGGGTTCGTCGCCACTGTATCGCTGGGGGTGATCTGGCAGATCAGCTTCTCACCGTATACCTCCGACTATTCGCGCTACCTGCCGCGTGAAGTGGGTATCGCCAGGCCGTTCTGGGCCACCTATTTTGGCGCGACCTTGGGGACTATCCTGTGCTTCAGCTTCGGGGTGGTGGCGGTGCTGTGCGTGCCTGAAGGCACCGACGCCATGGCGGCGGTGGAACAAGCCACGGGCTGGCTGGGGCCGGTGCTGATGGTGCTGTTCCTGTGCAACATCATCAGCCACAACGCGCTCAACCTGTACGGTGCGGTGCTGTCGATCGTCACCGCCATCCAGACCTTCGCGGCCCAGTGGACGCCGAGCGTCAAGGTACGGGTGGTGCTTGCCACGGTGATTCTGGCGGCGTGCGGGCTGGTGGCGCTCAATGCCTCGGCCGACTTCATCGGGCAATTCATCGGCCTGATCCTGGCGCTGCTGTTGGTGCTGGTGCCCTGGGCGTCGATCAACCTGATCGACTTCTACCTGATCAAGAAGGGCGTGTACGACATCGCCTCGATCTTCCGCGCCGATGGCGGCATCTATGGGCGCTTCAACCACCACGCGATCATTGCCTATGCCTGCGGCATCCTGGTGCAGTTGCCGTTCGCCAACACATCGCTGTATGTCGGCCCGTATTCGAACCTGGTGGAAGGGGCGGACCTGTCGTGGCTGTTCGGGCTGCTGGTGACCTGCCCGCTGTACTACTGCCTGGCGACCCGTGGCAAGGCGCCGGCCAAGGTGGGCCGGGTGGTGAGTGTCAACGAATAAGCAGACAGAAGGGCTAATGCCGAATGCCTGTCAGGTAAGCAATTAGGGCCGCTACGCGCCCCATCGCGGCACAAGGCCGCTCCTACAGGACACCCACCATTGGTAAGGTTTGCGTGATCCTGCAGGAGCGGGCTTTTCCCGAAATGGTTCAGAGCTTGAACTGAGCCACCATCGCGTTCAGGTCTACCGCCAGCCGCGACAGGTCCTGGGCTGCGGCGCTGGTCTGGTTGGCCCCCGCCGACGTCTGCATGGCCAGGTCGCGGATATTGACCAGGTTGCGGTCAACCTCGCGGGCCACCTGGGCCTGCTCTTCCGAGGCGCTGGCGATCACCAGGTTGCGTTGGTTGATCGAGGCAATGGCCTCGGCGATCACTTCCAGTGCCTGACCAGCCGACTGGGCCACTTCCAGCGTGCCGTTGGCGCGGCCCTGGCTGGTGTGCATGGCGCTCACCGCGCGCTCCGTGCCGGACTGGATACCACTGATCATCTGCTCGATCTCCGCCGTGGACTGCTGGGTACGGTGGGCGAGGGCGCGCACTTCATCGGCCACCACGGCGAACCCGCGACCGGCCTCGCCAGCACGGGCCGCTTCGATGGCCGCGTTGAGCGCTAGCAGGTTGGTCTGCCCGGCGATGGCACCGATCACGTCCAGCACTCGGCTGATTTCATTGGCATTGCTGGCCAGCTGTTCGATTTCCCCGGACGTGTCGGTGACGTCGTTGACCAGGTGCTGGATAGACGCCAGCGCCTGGTTGACCTGGTCACGGCCGTCACGGGTGGTCTGGTCGGCCCCCTTGGAGGCGTCGGCGGTGCTCACTGCGTTGTTGGCCACTTCCTCGACAGCGGCGGTCATCTGGTTGACCGCGGTGGCAGCCTGGTCGATTTCGGCGCTTTGCTGGTGCAGGCCACGACTGGTGTCCTCGGTGACCGTGTGCAGCTCTTCGGAGGCCGAGGCCAACTGGTCGGAAGCGGCGGCAATGTTGCGCAAGGTCTCGCGCAGGCTCTGTTGCATGCGTCCAAGGGCGCGTAGCAGCAAGGCCGGTTCGTCGCGGCCGATGACCTGGATATCGCGGGTCAAGTCGCCTGTGGCCACGCGCTCGGCTACTGCCACGGCGTCTGCCAGGGGAAGGACGATGCTGCGGGTAAGAAGGGTAGCGATGACGGTCAGGGCAAGCAGGATCAGGATCAAGGTACCGACGATCAAGCCGAAGGCCTCGTCGGATGTCGTGCTGCTGCGCAAGGATGCCTGCTCGGCATTATGGGCGTTGTACTGGATGACCGCGGCGAGCGCTTTCATCATGCTGTCGGCGTATTCGGCCAGGGAGCCATTGATCAGTCGGCGGGCTTCGTCGAACTGCTCGGCTGCGATGGCATCTCGGATCGATTGCTGAAGCCCATGGTAGCGTTCGCTCAGTTGCATGAACGTGTTGAACAAGGCACGGTCTTCATCGTCGACGATGGTGCCTTCATATACTTTCAGGTCTTTTTCCAGTTTCTGGTTAATTTCGATGATCTTGTCCAGGGCGACCTTGCGCGCGGCAGGCTGCTCTTCCAGCGCGCTGCGCAGGGTCAGGGCGCGTGCTCGGCCCAGGCCGTTGCTGATATCGCCCAGCGAGATGATCGCGGGCAACCAGTTCACCCGTATCTCGTCGGTGGCGCTGTCCATCTTCCGGGTTTCGTAAAGTGCGATCAGGCCCATGATCAGTACCAGCACACCCAATAGAGCGAATACGCTGGCGGCCCTAATGCCTATTTTCATATTCCGAAGTTGCATGTGAATGTTCCTTGGCGTTGGCAGTGTCGAGTGCATGGATCAGGCGCGCATCCAAGCGCTCGATGCGTTGCGAGTTGGCGTTGAGTCCTCACCAGTCATAGTGTTTTTATTGGGTGATGACATAGTGCCATCATTCTAGGATAGATGTTCGCTCTACTGCGCCATGGCGCGTGAAAAAGCCGCTATGCGGCCCATCGCGAGACAAGCCCGCGATGGGCCGCATAGCGGCTCCAAGGAATTACAAACAGATCAAGCGGACGCCATTTCGGTCTTTACCGGGATGGCGTGCTGGCAGGTCATCAAGGCATGGTTGCCAAGATCGTCCACCGCGGCCCAGGCCACGTCGCCGGTCGCATAGATATGCGCCTGGCCTGCTACCTTGAGATGCTCGTCCACCCGCAGTCGACCGAAACCGTCACGCTCGCCCGGCACCTGGGCGGTCAGGGGGCTGGCCTTGACACCGACCGTCCAGATCCGCGAATCCAGCGTGCGCGACCTGGCCGAGCTGCAAGGCGTGCCCCAGGAATACCTGGCCAAGGTATTCACCAAGCTGGCCCGCGCGGGCCTGGTGGCGGCCACCGAAGGCGTACGTGGTGGTTTTCGCCTGGCGCGCCCCTCCGACGAGATCACCGTGCTCGATATCGTCAATGCGATCGACGGGCCCAAGAAGATCTTCGACTGCCGCGAGATCCGCGAGCGCTGCACCTTGTTCGAGGGCGCGCCACCGACCTGGGCCACCGAGGGCACCTGCGCGATCCATGCGGTGATGCTGGGTGCGCAAAAGCGCATGGAGGAGGCACTGGCCCAGCAGACCATCCTCGACTTGGCGCGGCGTTTCGGTCGCAAGGCGCCGTCACAGTTCGGCCAGAAAGTCAGCGACTGGATGAGCGAGCGGCGTGAGGGCAAGGGCAGCGGCGACATCCCGGTCACGCAGGCCAAACGCCCCCCCCCCCCCCGCGGCAAGGCGGCAAATGGCTTATGCTAGACACTCAGCCTGTCGAAGGAGCCTGTCATGACGTGGTCCGCTACCCAGTATTCCCTGTTCGAAGATGAGCGTACCCGCGCCGTGCGCGACCTGCTGGCCGCAGTGCCGCCACGTCCGGTGCGTCATGCCACCGACCTTGGGTGCGGCCCGGGCAACTCCACCGAAGTACTGCGTGGCCAACACCCCGATGCCATGGTGGTGGCCCTGGACAGCGACCCGGACATGATCGACAAGGCGCGCCAGCGGCGGCGCCTGTGCGTACCGCAGGTGCGGTGCGAAATCGGCGATATCGCCAATTGGACGGCCAGCGAGCCGCAAGACCTGATCCTGGCTAACGCTTCGCTGCAATGGGTACCCGACCACGGCACCCTCTATCCTCATTTGGTTCGTCAGTTGACCGAGGGCGGCAGCCTGGCCGTGCAAACGCCGGACAACATCGATGAACCTGCCCATCGGCAGTTGCGCGAGATCGCCGGCCAAGGGCCGTGGGCGGACAAATTCGCCGATTTCTTACTGCCGCCGCGGCACAACGCAGCGTTCTATTACGACCTGCTCAGCCCGCTGTGCGCTCGTGTGGATGTCTGGCGTACGACCTACCACCACCCGTTGGCCGGTGGCGCCGAGGCGGTCGTGGAGTGGTTCAAAGGCTCAGCCCTGCGACCGTACCTGGCGCGGCTGGATGAGCGGGAGCAGGCGGACTTTCTGCAGCTCTACCTGCAGGCGATGCAGCAAGACTACCCGGCTGCCAGCGACGGCAAGGTGCTGTTGCCGTTCCCGCGATTGTTCGTTGTCGCTACCCGCTAGTGCGGCGCCAGCGCCAGTAGACGTAGCCGTACACGCCGAGGTTGAGCACCAATACGAACAGGCCCAGCAGAGTCTGGACCTGTGGCGTCAGCCCGGCGGGGTAGATCATCGGCCAGATGTAATGCTCGATGAAGCCGCCCTGGTAGCCAGCCTGGCCTGCGGCGGCGCGCCGACGGTTTTCCCAGCCGGTCAGCGGACAGCCTAGATGCAGACACTCCACCGCCAGCCCCCAGGCCATGGCCGGCAGGTGGATGAACAGGGCAGGGCGCCACTTGATGACCAGGAGTCCACCGAACAACACCAGCAGGATGAACGCCAGGTGCAGGAGAACCAGGGCGTCGGCGGCGAGGCGGGAGAGCATGCTGTGTACCCGCGGCACGGAAATTCATACCAGCATAGAACAATGCATAACTAGTTGATTTTGCGGGACTTGTGGGAGCGGGCTGGTCTTGCGATCAAGGGCGACAGTGATATTGGGCCCGCGCTAATCGCAGGACAAGTCGGACCGCTGCCCCACAGCATTATCGCCGCCCGTCGGAGAGCGGGCTTTCGCGCCCCATCAACTTTCGTCTTGCACCATCTGCAGGAAGGTCGCCACCACCCGCCGGGTGCGCTGTTCGCTCAGGCACACCAGGGTCTCGGTCAGGTGCCGTTGGCAATCGAGGATCGGCAGCGCGCATACTCGAGCATCCGCCCCGAACTCGGCGGCCGACACCACGCCCACACCGATGCCTACCACCACCGCTTCCCGTGCCGCCTCACGGCCTTCTACCTGGATCGCTGGGCGGATGCGCAGGCCGGCACGCTGCATTTCTTCCTCGAGCGTCTGGCGGGTCACCGAGCCCGGTTCACGCAGCACCAATGGGGTATCGTCCAGGTCGGCAAGGTTGATCGAGCTGCGGCTGGCCCAGGGGTGATTGCGCGAGACGAACGCCACCATCGGGTCGCGGCGCATGGGCACGCAGAACAGCCGCTCGTCATCGACATCGCGCCCGAGCAGGGCCAGGTCGGCCTGGTAGCTGAACAGACGGGCCAGGGATTCGTCGGTGTTGCCCGTTTCGATCTTCACCTGGATGCCCGGGTAGCGCTGGCAGAATCGGGCGATCTGCGGCAGAACGTGGACCGGGGCGTCCACCGCCAGCACCAGGCTGCCGGTGTGCAGGGCGCGGGAGTCCTGCAGCAGCTCCACCGCCTCGGTTTCGCAGGCGAACAGCCGCTGGGTGACGCCCAGCAGGCGCTCGCCCAGGTCGGTCAGCTGCACCGAGCGTTTGTTGCGATGGAACAGCAGCACACCGAAACGTTCCTCGAGCTTGCGCACCTGATCGGAGACGGCCGGCTGGGTGAGGAACAGTTTTTCCGCAGCACGGGTGAAGCTGCCTTGCTCGGCAACCGCGTGAAAGGCCTTGAGTTGAGCGTGGGAGACTGACATGACCACTCCGTAACAAGCTGAGCTTATGTGTGAAATACGATAAATCGATTTTATTTATCAGTCACCAACTGGTTCCATGTTCGACAGCCCAGCGGCGTTGCCAAAAGCAACCACCCGGGGCCATGGCATTACCCCGGTCACGCCCGACCGCCGATGCCATCTGACCAATGACGGTCCTTCTCGTCATGCAGTGCGCAACACAACAACAAAACAGGCGTTTTTTCACATTCTGCCGGCACACTCGAGCAAGAGGTCAGAGTCAAATGAATCAATCCCTAGCGGCCATGAAGCGCTGGCGCGTCCAGATCTTCGCAATCACCTGGTTGGCATACGCCGCCTTCTACTTCACCCGCAAGGCCTTCTCGGTCGCCAAACTCGGCATCGGTGAAGACCCGACGTCCATGCTCGACAAGGCCGCAATGGCCAATCTCGACGCGATCTACCTGGCGGCCTACGCCGTGGGCCAGTTCACCTGGGGCATGCTCGCCGACCGCTTCGGTCCGCGCGTGGTGGTACTGGGTGGCCTGTTGATTTCCGCCGCAGCGGCTGTGGTCATGGGCAGCTATGCGACCTTCCCGATCTTCGCCACCTGCATGCTGATCCAGGGTCTGGCGCAATCCACCGGCTGGGCGGGGTTGTGCAAGAACATCGGCAGTTTCTTCCCGGCGGTACAGCGCGGGCGGGTTCTGGGCCTATGGAGCTCCTGCTACGCCTTCGGTGGCCTGGTGGCTTCGCCGTTTGCCGGTTGGTGGGCTTACACCCTGGTCGGCACCTGGCACGCGGCCTTCTTCTCCAGCGCCGCGGTGGTGGCGGGCGTGGCGGTGCTGTTCTTCATCTTCCAGCGCAACAAGCCCGAGGATGTCGGTTTGCAGGCGGTGGAACCCGAGCCGCAGAGCATGGCGCCGGGCTCGAACCTGTGCAGCGTCTGGGCGCCGCTGAAGGAAATCCTGCGTAATCGCACGGTGCTGACCCTGGGCCTTGCCTATTTCATGCTCAAGCCAGCGCGCTACGCCATTTTACTGTGGGGGCCGGTGATCGTCTTCGAGCAAATGCCTTCGGTGGGCAAGGTGGGCGCAGCCATCATCCCTACGGCTTTCGAACTGGCCGGCCTGCTTGGGCCGATCCTCATCGGCCTGGCTTCGGACAAGCTGTTCGGTGCACGGCGCATGCCGGCCTGCGTGATCAGCCTGGTGTTGCTGACCCTCGTGCTGGCCGGCTTCATGGGTGCCATGCACACCGGTAGCGTGGTCTTGGTCGTGGCCTTGCTGTTCGTCATGGGCCTGACCCTGTACGGGCCGGACTCGATGATCAGCGGCGCCGCAGCGATCGACTTCGGCACCGCCAAGGCCGGTGCCACCGCAGCAGGTTTCGTCAACGGTTGCGGCTCGGTGGGCGCAGTGCTGGGCGGCCTGCTGCCGGGGTACTTCGACAGCGTCACCGTGTTCATCGTCTTCGCCTGTACTGCACTGTTCTCCGCCCTGGTGTTGCTGCCGCACTGGAACAGCCGCCCGGCCAGCCTGGTGGCGGCCAATGACGTGGCCCCGAACACAGCGATGGCGATCAAGCCTGCGCGTACCTGAGGAATGTAATAAATGAGACCGTTCTGGCTGCAACAGGCCCTGGACATGGAAGACGAGCCGCCATGCCCGCCGCTCCCCGGTGACGCGCGTTGCGACGTGTGCATCGTCGGCGGTGGCTACACCGGGTTGTGGACTGCGTTGATGATCAAGGAACAGGCTCCCTCGCTGGATGTACTGCTGATCGAGGCGGATATATGCGGTGCCGGGGCCAGCGGCCGGAACGGCGGATGTGCATTGTCATGGTCGGCGAAGTACTTCACCCTCGAACGCCTGTTCGGGGTGGCCGAGGCGGTGCGCCTGGTGCGTGAGTCGGAGCGCAGCATCACCGCCATCGGCGAGTTCTGCGCGGCCAACGGTATCCAGTGCGACTACCGCCTGGACGGCACCTTGTACACCGCGACCAACCAGGCCCAGGTCGGCGGCCCCGATGCGGTGATCGCAGCCCTGGAAAGCAAGGGGATCAATTCGTTCCAGCGCTTGCCGCTGGAACAGGTGCAACGCCTCGCCGGGTCCACCCGGCACCTGGAGGGCTGGTATTCGCCGGCCGCTGCTACGGTGCAACCGGGCCGGCTGGTGCGCGGCCTGCGGCGGGTGGCCCTGGCACGCGGGGTACGCATCCATGAAGGTACCGCAATGACGGGGTTGGAGCATGGTGCGCCGGTACAGGTACGCACCCGCCAGGGCACCATTCGCGCCGACCGCGTGGTACTGGGCCTCAATGCTTGGATGGCGCGGGCCTTCCCGCAGTTCGAACGCAGCGTGGCGATCGTTTCCAGCGACATGGTGATCACCGAACCGTGCCCGGAACTGCTGCGTGAGATCGGCCTTGTCAGCGGCGTGAGCGTGCTTGATTCACGGATTTTCGTGCATTACTACCACAACACCAGCGACGGGCGGCTGATGCTCGGCAAAGGTGGCAACACCTTCGCCTATGGCGGGCGCATGTTGCCGGTGTTCGACCAACCGTCGCCTTACCGGCCGTTGTTGCGCGAGAGCCTCGGCGAGTTCTTCCCGGCCCTGGCCGACGTGCCGCTGGCGGCCAGTTGGAACGGCCCGTCCGACCGCTCGGTGACCGGCTTGCCGTTCTTCGGCCGGTTGGATGGGCAGGGCAACGTGTTCTATGGCTTCGGTTATTCCGGCAGCGGTGTGGGGCCATGCCACATGGGTGGGCAGATCTTGTCATCGCTGGCTCTGGGGCAGGACAACCCCTGGACACGCTCGCCGCTGGTCAAGGGGCCGTTGGGCCAGTTTCCGCCGGAGCCGATCCGTTACCTGGGGTCGTTGATGGTGCGCAATGCCATCCGTCGCAAGGAGCATGCCGAGGACCGCGGTATACGGCCGCGGCGCCTGGACGTGCGCCTGGCGCGGTTCGCGGCGGCGGCGGGCAAGGCCGACAAAGCCTGATATCGCTGCGCCCCAATTGCGGGACAAGCCCGTTCCCACAGGGTCGTCCTGTAGGCGCGGGCTTGTCCCGCGATTGGGTTGCGCAGCAGCCTCGTCGAGATTTCTTGTCGATCCAGTGGGCGAGGGCGTATAAACTGCTCCCACTTTTTGGCCGGTCGCTTCCTGAACCGGCCGCTGGAACAAAGAGAGTCGACATGGGCGCACAGTGGAAAGCCAAGCATAAAGAAGCCGCAGCCAACGCCAAGGGCAAGATCATGGGCAAGCTGGCCAAGGAAATTCAGATCGCTGCCAAATCCGGCGCCGATCCGGACATGAACCCGCGCCTGCGCCTGGCCGTGGAACAGGCCAAGAAGGCCTCGATGACCCGTGAAACCCTCGAGCGCGCCATCCGCAAGGGCGCGGGCCTGGACGGCGACTCGGTGCAGTACCACGCAGTGACCTACGAAGGGTTCGCCCCGCACCAGGTACCGCTGATCGTCGAATGCCTGACCGACAACATCAACCGTACCGTCGCCGAAATCCGCGTGGCCTTCCGCAAGGGCCAGCTCGGTGCCAGCGGCTCGGTCGCCTGGGACTTCAACCATGTCGGCCTGATCGAGGCGACGCCAAACGGCGATGCCGACCCTGAACTGGCTGCCATCGAAGCGGGTGCCCAGGACTTCGAGGAAGGCGAGGAAGAGGGCTCGACCCTGTTCATCACCGATACCACCGACCTGGATGCCGTGCAGAAAGCCCTGCCGGAGCACGGTTTCACCGTGACCTCGGCGAAGATTGGCTACACCCCGAAGAACCCGGTTAGCGCGGCCAGCCTGAGCGCCGAGGCCCTGGCCGAGGTCGAGGCCTTCCTCGAGGCGATCGACAACCATGACGACGTGCAGAACGTCTATGTCGGCCTGACTGACTGATCAGCGGGCGTCAATCGCGGGGCCAGCCCGCTCCCACAGGTCTACTGCAGCCCTTGTGTGGAGCGGGCTTGTTCCGCGTTCGAGGGCGCAGCCCTCGCCGGAACCCCCATCAATGAATCCCGCCTTCGCCTCCCTCAGCCTCGCGCACCTGCGCACCCTCGACTGCCTCCTGCACCTGAAGAACCTCAGCCACGCCGCCGAGCGCCTGGGCTGCAGCCAGTCGGCCCTGAGCCGGCAGCTGGCTAACCTGCGCGACGCCTTCGACGACCCCTTGCTGGTGCGCCAGGGCCGCGGCTACGTGCTCAGCGAGCACGCCGAGTCCCTGGTCGAGCCCCTGCGGCAGGTACTGGAAGAATTGCAGGCCCTGCGCCAACCGGCGGTCTTCGACCCGGCGCGCTGCGAGCGACGCTTCTGCCTGGCGGCCTCGGACTATGTGGCCGAGCACATGCTGCCGTTGCTGGTCACGGCCCTGGAGCGCGAAGCCCCCGGGGTGACTCTGGAGTACCGCACCTGGCAGGCCGGCCAGTACGCCCTGCTGGCCAGCGGCGAGATCGACCTGGCCACCACCTTGTTCGATGAGTCGCCGCCCAACCTGCACGGGCGTTTGCTGGGCGAGGACCGGGCGGTGTGCCTGATGCGTCAAGATCACCCATTGACCGCACTCGACAGCGTGAGCCAGGACGACTACCTGGCGTTCAAACATGTGCGTATCTCCGGCGGTGGCGACAAGGACAGTTTCATCGACCGCCACCTGCGTGCCCAAGGGCTGCAGCGACGGATCGGCTTGCAAGTGCCGTTCTTCTGCGCCGCGGTGCAGGTGATCGGCAATGGCCAGGGCCTGGCCACCGTGCCCGAGCATATCGCTCGCCAGTTGTGTCGCCTGCATCCGCTGGCCTGGCGGCCACTGGGTTTCATCGACCATACCCAGCGTTACTGGGTGGTCTGGCACCAGCGGCTGCAGGCCTCGGCCGAGCACCGTTGGTTGCGCAACCGGGTGTTCGAGCTGTGGCGCCAGTCGCAGTTCGGCGTACAGGGCGGGCATGCGCCTTCGCCATAGCAGCTATGCGCGAAGCGGGGTTCTTCCCAAAGATAGAGCGCGCCTAGACTCTTGGGTACGAGGCGGGCCTTATCGCGGGACGAGCCCGCTCCCACAAACTGGGCAACCCTGTTGGGGGGGTGTTCCTATAAGTCGGCGTGGGAGTGGGCTTGCCCCGCGATTGGGCCTGCACTGACCACCAGGATTTCCCAGGAGCGCGCACGTGACCCCAGAAGACTTTCGCCAATACGGCCACCAACTGATCGACCTGATCGCCGACTACCGCCAAACGGTTGCCGAGCGCCCGGTCATGGCCCAGGTCGAGCCTGGCTACCTCAAGGCCGCCTTGCCTGCGGGGGCACCGCAACAGGGCGAGCCGTTCGAGGCGATCCTCGCCGATGTCGACAAGCTGCTGATGCCTGGGCTGTCCCACTGGCAACACCCGGACTTCTACGGCTACTTCCCCTCCAACGGCACCTTGTCCTCGGTACTGGGCGACTTCCTCAGCACCGGGCTGGGCGTGCTGGGCCTGTCGTGGCAGTCCAGCCCAGCGCTCAGTGAGCTGGAGGAAACCACCCTCGACTGGCTACGCCAGTTGCTGGGCCTGTCGGCGCAGTGGAGCGGGGTGATCCAGGACACCGCATCCACCAGCACCTTGGTCGCGTTGATCTGCGCCCGTGAGCGGGCCACCGACTATGCCCTGGTGCGTGGCGGGCTGCAGGCCCAGGAGAAACCCTTGGTGGTGTATGTCAGCGCCCATGCCCACAGCTCGGTGGACAAGGCGGCGTTGCTGGCCGGTTTCGGTCGCCAGAACATCCGCCTGATTCCTACCGACGAACGTTTCGCCATGCGTCCAGACGCGCTGCAGGCGGCCATCGAGCAGGACCTGGCCGCAGGCAACCAGCCCTGTGCCGTGGTCGCCACCACCGGGACCACAGCCACCACCGCCCTGGACCCGCTGGCCGCTATCGGTGCCATCACCCAGGCGCATTCGCTGTGGTTGCACGTCGACTCGGCCATGGCCGGCTCGGCGATGATCCTGCCCGAATGCCGCTGGATGTGGGACGGCATCGAGCTGGCCGACTCGGTGGTGGTCAATGCCCACAAATGGCTGGGTGTGGCCTTCGACTGCTCGATTTACTACGTACGCGACCCCCAGCACCTGATCCGGGTGATGAGCACCAACCCCAGTTACCTGCAGTCGGCGGTGGACGGGGAGGTGAAGAACCTGCGCGACTGGGGTATCCCCCTGGGCCGGCGGTTCCGTGCCTTGAAACTGTGGTTCATGCTGCGCAGCGAAGGGGTCCAGGCCCTACAGCAACGTCTACGCCGCGACCTGGACAACGCCCGCTGGTTGGCCGAGCAGGTCGAGGCCGCACCAGAATGGGAGCTGTTGGCGCCCGTGCAGTTACAGACGCTGTGTATTCGCCATCGGCCTACGGGGCTGGCAGGTGAAGCCCTGGATGCGCATACCCGCGCCTGGGCGGATCGGCTCAATGGCTCCGGCGATGCCTATGTGACACCGGCGACCTTGGATGGGCGCTGGATGGTGCGGGTATCAGTGGGGGCGCTGCCGACCGAGCGGGCAGATGTGGAGCGGTTGTGGGCGAATCTGCAGGGGATCGTCAAGGCTTGAGCGCACAAGCCTGCATTGCGGCCTGTTAGCGGGCGTAGGCACCGGGCTCTTCCCCGATCGGGCCGCTCTGCAATCATTTCCCTTGCTGCGACATCGTTATCCGTCGCTTGAAAGACGGTTCTTCACCATACCTGTTACTTCTGCCAGTTAGTGCCGGTGCTGTCCTTGGCTACCATCCGCCTCGCTGGTTGAGAGGTTAAATGTAGCGGCTTGATACAGGGAAGAACGGGTAGTTCGACACCCGTTTAATTATATGGACGAGTGAGAGGATATGTGATCAGGATGAATGAGTGCCCTGCGCACGGCACATGGGAAACATTCAAATGTTTTGACCGGCACCGTCAGCGGTGTTGTCCTTCTTCACCCCGCCTTTTTCCTCCGTTGTAATGTCTGGTGTGTGCGACGGAACTGCGCCTCCTTCAATAGAAATTTACTTGCTTCAGGCGAGCGCCTTGCCTGTACAGGTTCGACACGTTGTTGGACTTCGACCGATGACCGTGTCAGGGGCGCGCGCCTGCTCATGATTAAATGAGGCTGGATAATGTCGCGAAAAGAATTCGATGTTCCCGCTGCCGTCTCTCTGACGGCTGCGGCTGGGTTGCGCTCTTGTGCAGAACTGCATGCCGAACTGGGCGCGGAACTCTCCTTGTATCAGGTGCAGACGCTGCATCAGGCTGCTCGCAAAGCGTGCAACGATGCGCTGATAACGGAAAAAAAGATCCTCACCCGCGCCTCGCCCTTGCTGCCCCAGGCAATCAAGCTGGGCATGAAGGACTCGGGCGCTTCGGTACAGGACTACAAGGACTGGTTCGGTGGGCGTGCGCTGACGTTCGCAGCCCCCGGTGATGTCGCGTCCATGTTCTCGCCTGCGGCTTACCTGGTGACGTTGTATCGCGAGGCCCGGGAACTCTACCCCGAGGGCAATCCTTGGCACATCGATGCCCGCCGCCCCGATCTGCAAGGGCTGGAATTGAGTCAGGCGAACCTGGACACGCCGGTGGGCGCACTGAGCCTGTCCAATGAAATCCTGATGGCGAAGCTGAGTCATCATGACGTCTCGCTGGACGGGTTGGCGCGCCATGTGGGCAGTGGAACCACGCCTTACCATCACCATCACAACCGCTTTCGCCAGGCGCATCGCCTGAAGGATCCGACGTTCGCGCACATGTGGGCGGCACCCCATGTCACCAAGCACCTGAGCAGCGCTGCACGTGTCGGTATCCTTCACGCGATCTCGCCTGCCTTGTACGAGCTGTTGACGGATGAAATCACCCGGGAAAATGCCGACGAAAAGTTCCCCAGGTATTTTCCGGGCACCATGCCCGAGGAGATGCTCCGCCCTGACCGTTTACGTGAATGGTTTGGCCTGGACGACCGCCTGTTGATGAGCTTCATCAATGGCGGTGCCAAGGTCAACGAGGAGCGGCGTGGTGCGCAGACGGATCGTTCTGAATTGCTCAAGACCGACGGGGTCGTGTACCAAGTGGGCGTGGGAGCGACCAGTGAGGCGATCCACTACGCGCACTTGTTTTTCCTGGGCGGGAACCGTTGGCAATTGAGCTTCAAGCTCAAGCTCGGGGGCGTCATCAGATTCGATGTCAAGGATGCGCTGCAACTGAAGCTTACCCCAAAGGCACTGGGCGAAGAGCAGTGGCTGGCGGAGAAGGAATACCACTATCCATTCACCTGGAAGGGGCCGGCAGAAGGCCGCTCGTATGTAGAGTACCGAATCAAACTCGAGCCCAACGCGATGCAGGGGCGTTCATACGATGCGCATTACGCCATGCCCAGGTTGTCGCCCGCGCAGTTTTTGCTCAGGCTCAACAAGACTATCAGGCTGCACAAGGCCACCGGGCTTTGCGCTGCGCAGCTGAACGACATCATCGACAGCGAAAACCCTGAGCAGATCACCCGGCAGACGCTGGCCACACTGGCGCATACCTCGTGCCTGAGCCGACGCCATGACATCGCCATGGAAGATGCTCTGGTCATGGCCGGGAAGTCGATAGGCGTGACGGCCCGGGCCGGCGAAGCGAGCCAGTTCGATCGGCTGTTCAACGACCCACCGCTCATCGACGGCGGGCTGAGCTGCGAAGACTACGTCATGCTCGATCTGCACCCTTCCAAGGCCGAGGAGCAGGCAGACGTCAAAGCCACCCTCAAGCGTGCCTGCCAGACCGACGACCAAGGCTTGTATACGCTGGGCCAGTTGTTGGCGGCCGAACAGGACGCAGACGTGCGCTTCGCGACCACGCTTGGGCAATTGTCCCGCCTCTATGCCCTGAGCATATGGGGCCGCGTACATGGGCTGGCGCCAGTCGAACTGCAACTGGTGCTGGAGGCATTGGGCACTGCTCGTGCACTGGGTGAGGCACCTGCGGTCGAATGGACGCAGGTGCTGGAGCGCCTGACGCGCTTGTGCGGCTGGATGGATGAGCGGGGTTGGACGGTCCATGACCTGTCACTGATGATCCGCAAGGTCGATGAAATCCCACCGAGTACCGAAATTTCCAACCTGCTCCAGGATATGGCGACGGCCGTGGCCAATGCGTCGTTGCCCGAGACGCCTGGCGCGCAGGACTATGTTCGTGCGCTGAGCGCACTGATGGCTTCGGTGTTTGGCCTGAGCGGCGAAACCGCGGCGCAGGCGCTGTTGAACTGGGCGCACCGGGCTAAGCCGGGTGGCCTTTCACTGGTGGATGCTGGTGCGATCCTGACAACCGAAGCCCCGCCCGAGGAACAGCAAGAGCAGGTGACGGCGTTCGCCTACGGGCTGGCGCAAATGGCGTTGATCGTTCACGCCACTGGGGTCACTGCCGACGTGTTGACACTTCTGGTCGAGCGGCCTCAGGCGCTGTCTCCAGAAGCGGTGCAGGGTGACGAGGCCAGCGCGACGTTGGCATGCAACGTGGAGATGGTGACAGCCCTGGCGGACTTTTGCACCTGGCTGAAAAAACTGCCAGACCCAGCGGGGGCAAGCGGAGCGCTGATCACCGCCCTGGGCGGCGATGGCGTGCCAGCCAAGCTGCTTGCGCAAGCTTCGGGGCTGGCCGAAATGACCATTGCCCAGGCCATCGACCAGGCCCGTTGGCGAGAGGACATCGCGGATGCGGCAGCGCTTGTCAGTTGGTACGAGATTGCCGTGGTCCTGCAGTGGGTCTCACTGGCGACAACGTTCGGCGTGCAGCCGGTCACGATCGGGGCGATGATCAAGCTGGACTACCTATCCGGGTCCTGGGCCGCCTGGCAGACACTCGCGGATGCCTTCCAGGCAGGCCTGACCCGCTCGCAGGGCAAACGCGCCCACTCGGTTACCGATGAAGCACTCAGTGGTGCATTGGCCGGCTTCCTGGCGGCCCAGGAACATGCTGGCGTGGAGCAACTGAACCAGCACCTGTTACTGGACAGCCTGAACGGTGCGCAGGTGATGACTTCTCGTATCGCCGAAGCCACGGCGGCGCTGCAGATGTTCATTCATCGCACCCTGTCGGACCCGGAAGACAAGCATGCCTTGAAGACAGCAGCACTGGACCGGCAGTTCTTCCGTGACTGGACCCGCTGGAATGCCCGCTATGCCACTTGGTCGGCCGGGCAGATGTTGATGTACTACCCGGAAAACTACATCGACCCGACCGTACGTCTGGGCCAGACCAAGGCGATGGACAGCATGCTCCAAACGCTGGGGCAGGCGCAGATCAACGACGACACCGTGGGCGACGCCTTCCATGGTTACCTGGGCGCCTTCGAAGAAGTGGCCAACCTGGAAACGGTCAGTGGCTACCATGCAAGCCGTCTGGCGGACACTGGCAAGTCCTGGTTCATTGGCCGCAGCCGTGGTGAACCTCGCCAGTACTGGTGGCGTGCGGTGGACGAAGGCAAGCGTGGGAGCGATGGCGTACTACCGGCCAATGCTTGGACCGGTTGGACGAAGATCGACATGGCGCCCCAGGTGCATGGCCGGTTGATAAGGCCGGTGATCTACCGTGAGCGTCTGTACCTGCTGTGGGTAGAGCGTCAGGAGCACCTCATCACCCGCGATGACGAAGGCAAGCCAAGGGATCATGAATGGCGTTGGTCCTACAAGCTTGCCTGGTTGCGCTATGACGGGACCTGGAGCGCGCCGCTGGATTACCCGTTGTCCAGCGACGTCGTGGCGCAATTGGAGTGCAAGGAAAAACCGAAAGCAGGCTGCACGAAGATACCGAAAGAGGACCTTGCGATGTTCCTGTCGATGCGACCGGGGCGCAACGCGCTATTGGTCGGTCTGTATGATCGGCGTCAGGCTCCCCAAGATGACACCGAAGGGCCCGAAAGTTTCGGTGGCCTGGAGATCCGCGAGGACCTGAGTAGCAGGGAGGTACCGATCACGGGGTATCTGAAACAGGTCAGGCATTGGCTGGATTCGGCCAAACACACGGGAATGTGTGCGGTGTTCGACGGAGAGGGCAAACCTGTGAGCGGGGATATTCGCTCCGAGCCGGGTTCCGTACCTGAAGGTTTCAAGGTGTTCGATATCGTCGTGGGCGGTTTGAACGTTATCGATACGTCAGATACCAGGGAGGGTACTTATAGCCTGCACCTCGACACGACATTGGTGGTGGAGGCGGTCCGCCCGGAAATCGAGAATGTCTGGATAACCGCCCTGGTGAACGAATATCCCGCGCTTCTGGATGAAGATGAAACGTTGCCCGTGCTGGCCCGTAGCGGCCATGGTGCTTTCATGGCGCGCAAGGAAGATAACGAATACTGGGGGTATCTGTGCGTCAGTCGCGCCCGTTTCAAGACCTTTTTCCCTGACCTGGCCGATTCGATCGTTGACGTATTCGACGTGCCGCTGCCCGCGGAACCCGGCAAGTTCAAGAGAGTGCCGGCTGCCCAAGGCGAGGCCCACATGGGGAGGTTCAGGATCGCAACGCTGGGATATCCATTGCAGGCGGTGAATGTAAGATTCAATTTCGCTCGCGATCGCGAGGCCGGTACCACGCACAATATCAACATTGCGTCCTTGCTGTACCACCCAGCCGGTGCAGGCGCTGAAAAGGTGACACCCCGCCGATATAAGGACCCCTTGGGCAAGGTCGCGGCGGTGGACATACAACGTAGCGTGCATAGGGCAAAGGCAGGAGAGGCCATCACGGAACAGGCAAAAGCCGATTTCGACCTGGCCGGGGGCCCGCAGCAGGTCAATTTTTCCAGCACGTTGAAAGTCGGCGATATGGGGGAGTGGGACGACGCGATCGGCGAGCATCTCGTGCGGTTCCAGTTCGGCAAGGAGCATGTGCGCGAATGGACAATCAGCGTCGTCAAGGAAGGCGATACGTTGCAGACGGCGATTATCGGCGAGACCGCCGAGGGTGCGCAGTATCTCAAGCGCAATGGCTGGGTGACCCGGCTCAATACGCTGTTCGCGCGCCAACTCACCGAGCGTGCGGCTTTGGGCATCGACACCATTCTCAGTTACGAGACCCAGCAGATCCCCGAACCTGGCATCGAAGGCAGCGGCGAGAACCCCTTGATGGATTTCGCTGGCGCCAACGCGCTGTACTTCTGGGAACTGTTCTACTACACACCGATGATGGTGATGCAGCGGTTCCTGCAAGAGGAGCGTTTCGACCTGGCCGAACAGTGGCTCACCTACATCTTCAACCCGGCCGGCTATACCGTGAACGGGCAGTACACCCGGCGCATGTGGAACGTACGCCCGCTGGAGGAAGACACTGACTGGAACGATGAGCCCTTGAAGGCGCTGGACCCGGATGCCGTGGCGCAGAACGACCCGATGCACTACAAGCTCCATGTCTTCATGCGGCTGGTGGATATCACCTTGGGGCGTGGCGACGCCGCGTACCGCAAGCTGGAGCGAGACACCCTGAGCGAAGCGAAGGTCTGGTACCAGCGCGCCTTGCGACTGCTGGGCGACGCACCCTGGATCGAGGCGAGCAGCGCCTGGGATGATCCGTCGCTGGGCGAGGTGGCCTCGGAACAAACCTTGGAAGATCGCATGCAGGCACTGGCCTTGATGACCGAAGGCGTCCGTGCCGAGGATGTGACACATTTGCGTGTGATAGCCGGCGATCGCGCGGAGGCCGGTCGGACATCGTTCCTGCCCGAAGCCAACCGCATGCTGCTGGGGTACTGGGAAGCACTGCGCATTCGCCTGTACAACCTGCGGCACAACCTGAGCCTGGATGGCCAGCCGCTGAATCTGCCGCTGTATGCCAAACCGGCCGACCCAAAGGCATTGCTGGCTGCGGCGGTGGCAGCTCAGGCCGGTGGCGAGAACGCCTTGCCCGAAATCAAAGGTGTGCCGGCCTTGCGTTTCACTCCGCTGCTGGAGAGCGCACGTGCCATGACGTCTCACCTCATTCTGTTCGGCAATACGATGCGCCTCCTCCTTGAGCGCCAGGATGCCGAAGCGTTGGTGGAGCTGCTCAATACCCAAGGCGCAGAACTATCCGCCAGCAGTGTCGCGTTGCAGGAGCAGTCGCTCCAAGAGTTGCAGGCCGAGACGGTGAGGCTCACGGCTCTCAAGGATGCTGCCCGGGTACGGCACGACCATTACCGGGCGTTGTATGACGAATACATCAGCGGCGCCGAGAATCTTGCCATGACCTTGACGCTGAGCAAGAAGGCCTTGCTGGGAACCTGGGGGTCCCTTGCCGTATCGGAGGGCCTGACAAAGACATTTCCCAACGTGTTTGGCACCTCCAACGGAGGCGGACAGCCCGGTGGGCCATTGAAGGCATCGGCGACGCTCGCGCGGCTTGGAATGACGGGGCTGAAATTTGCCGAGGCGGCGATCAGTAAAAAGGAAAAATACCGCCGCCGCCGCCAGGACTGGGAGATCCAATACAAGAGCGCCGAAAAATTGATGGCCATCGCACAGGCGCAACTGGATGCTTTGGCGGTCCGCGAAACGTCCATCAAGATGCAGATCGCTCATACCCAGGCCCAGGCAGCTAATGCAGCGGCACAGCTGGCCTTCCATCAAGGCAAGATGACCGCCAAGCCGATGTACAGCTGGCTGCGTGCCCGCCTGGCGAACATTTTCTACAGCTACTACGACCTGACGGTTTCGCGCTGCATGATGGCGCAAAGCGCACTGCAATGGGAGAAAGGCGACACCACGACCTACCTGCGCACCGGTACCTGGAACGGCGCCTGGGCGGGCTTGTTGTGCGGAGAGGGGCTGATGCTGGCGCTGGGGCAGATGGAGGACGCCTGGGTGAAATGGCAGAAGCGGGAGTTGGAGGTGACCCGCGCTGTGTCATTGGCTTCGGTCTTTGAAGGCTCATTCGGTAAGGACTCAGGGGGGAATCCGACCACCCTGTCGGAGGCGATTGTTGCGGTGCTGGCAGGAGAGGATGTCGAGTGTACATTGCCGCTGAGCAGTGTGACGTACGAGTCGAACAGGCTGTCGGTCCAGTTCGGTCTCAATCAGTTGGGCCTGGCAGAGGAGTTCGCAGCAGGCACGTGTCGCGTACGTCGTATAGGCGTGAGCCTTGAGGGTGCGAATGTCGAGTCCTCCGGGCAGCTTCGTGCACGGCTGATGACCAATTACACCGGCTTGCCCGCCGGCTGCCACCAAAGCGTGATATCCCATGCCAGGAACGACGATGGCTTGTTTCCTCAGGAGGGCGGCAACGCGGCCACCCGATGGCTGCCGTTCGAGGGGTTGAACATTGCGTTGGCAAACGATGAGGACGATACCTGGCTGACACTGAGCTTCCCCGATGCCAAGGAGCAGTCGGTTCTGGTTGACCTGAAAGACATTACCTTGCACGTCCAGTTCACCGTCCGCTGACGGTGTGGGAGGGCATGCCGATGCCCTCCCGCTTCCCTGTTCCGCCCCGCTCGCGGATAATCCCTTGCCATTGAAGACAACAACCTGCGAGTGGGTATGAGTGATTCGGTAGTCAACCTCGGGGGACACGGGGGCGACGGGGGGCGCAAGTCGCGCAAGCACAACCCCGAGAAAACCCGTGAGGACATCCTCCAGGCCGCGATCCACGAGTTCGTGCAGCAAGGCCTCGCCGGTGCGCGTGTCGATGCCATCGCCGAGCGCACCGCCACCTCCAAGCGAATGATCTACTACTACTTCGGCAGCAAGGAGCAGTTGTACATCGAGTGCCTGGTCAAGCTCTACGGCGACATCCGCAAGACCGAGCACAGCCTCGATCTGGAGTCGCTGCCGGCCGTGCAGGCCATCGAGCGCGTAGTGGAGTTCACCTTCGACCACCATGACCATAACGTCGATTTCGTGCGCATCGTCTGCACCGAGAACATCCATTACGGCGAGTACATCAAGCAATCACCGGCGATTCGCGAAATGAGCAGCCTGGTGTTGCAGGGGTTGGCTCGTACCCTCCAGCGTGGCGTAGAGGAGGGCGTGTTCAGGCCAGGCATCGATGTCATCGACCTGCACATGCTGATGAGCTCGTTCTGCTTCTACCGCGTGTCCAACCGGCACACCTTCAGCGAGATCTTCCAGATCGACCTCTGCGAACAGGAGGTCAAGCGGCGTCACAAGCAGATGATTCGCGACGCGGTGTTGGGTTACATCCGCGCTTGAGTCAAGCCCCCAGCAGCTTCACTCGCCCAGCCGTTGTTCCCGTGACGGCGGGTAGCCGAAGTAAGCTGCATAGCACTTGCTGAAATGCGAGACCGAGACGAAACCGCAGGCTACTGCGACTTCCATTACCGAGAGGTCGGAGTATTGCAGCAGCCGGCGGCTCTTGGTGATGCGCAGCTCCATGTAGTAGCGCCGCGGCGAAGTGCCGAGCTGGGCCTGGAACAGGCGGTCGATCTGGCGCCGTGAGCGGCCGCTGTAGGCGGCGAGCTGGTCGAGACTGAGGGTTTCCTCGAGGTTGTTCTCCATCAGCTCGACGATGGTACGCAGGTGCAGGCTCATGGACTTCTTCGCCCCAGGACCAACCTGGCGATAGCGGGCACCGGAGAACGACAGGATTTCCTCCACGCCTTCGGCCAGGGCGTCGCCATAGAGACGACGGACCAGACCGAGCATCAGCTCCATGGCGCCATTGGGGCTGGCGGCGGTGAGCCGGTCGCGGTCCAGGGTGAAGCTGGCCGGGGTCAGGCGGGTCTGTGGGCTGCGTTCGGCGAGGCTGGCACGCTGTTCTGGGTGAATGCTGCAGCCGTAGTCGTCCAGCACACCGGCGCGGCCAAGGAACCAGGCCCCGTTCCACAAGCCGCCCAGCGCCACGCCATGGGCCGCGCACTCGCCTAGCATACGGTCGAGCTCGGGGTATTTGAGTGGCGTGCGCAAGCCGCCGCAGATCACCAGCAGGTCCAGCTCCTTCAGGCTGGCAGCGTTGAGCTCGTTGGCCACCAGCTCCAGGCCCAGGTCGCTGAGCACCCGGTCACCCTTGGGCGAGAGCGGGTTGAAACGGAAGCTGTCGGCACGCAACAGGTTGGCGGTGACCAGTACGTCCATCGCCACGGTAAAACTGGCCATGGAGAAATGTTCGAGCAGGACGAAGTCGACCCGATAGGGCACCTGGCCGTTACCGGAGGCGGATTTTAGCCGCAGCATATTGCTGGTGCTGGTTTTCTGGCTGAACTGACGTGGCGTGGACACTGCTGACTCCGCTTCCTGGCTGGCCCGATGAGTTTGCTGGGAGCGCGAGGGAAAGACAACTGGTCGCGCATGCGGGCAGGATCCGACTGAACCCTGGCGGTTGGCGGGCACCCAAAGCACTACATGCCTATTGGGAGAGCGCTCATGGAAATCGGAACGATCTGGATCATTCTCGCGGCCATCCTGATCCTCTTGGAGATCTTCGCCATCTGGCACATCATCGGCAGCGACCGGCGTGCCGAGCGCAAGATGCTGTGGATCGTCTTCGTGGTCTACGTACCCTTACCCGGCTTGATCGTCTGGGCCTGGATGGGACCTCGGGCCGTGAAGGGGCGGGCGGTGCTCGAGGAAAAATAGAACGCCCGGGGGAATGCCGGTCAGTTGATTGGGGCCGCTACGCGGCCCATCGCGGGACAAGCCCGCTCCCACAAGGCCCGCAAAATCAAATAGTTATGCGTTGTTCTATGAGAGCTGGCTTGCCAGCGATAGGACCGGGGCAAGCGACTCAAGACAGTTGGCTCCCACAGAGGTCAGCGCTTGCCATCCGTTCTTTGTGCGACTTGATTTTGCAGGCCCTTGTGGGAGCGGGCTTGCCCCGCGATGGACTGCACAGCAGTCCCCATGAAATGCTCCAAGTAGCCTAACTGACCGGCATTAGTCGATCGATAAAGCTGGCAACAGGACATACAGGTTTCGCATCCCGGTGCATCTCTTCTAGAATCCGCACAGTAAACCCGCCGACCGACCGGCCGCGCGGTTCCCGGCGCGACCGTGCGCCACCGCCGAGAACGCCATGAGTGCCAGTACCCCGCTCTCCGGAGTCAACCAACCGCTGCGCGGCATCGCTCTAGTGGTGATGGCGACTTTCCTGTTCGCCAGCCACGACGCCCTATCCAAGTTTCTCGGCGGCCTGTACCCGATCATCATGGTGGTCTGGGCACGCTACCTGGTGCATACCCTGCTGATGGCCGGGATCTTCCTGCCTAAGGCCGGCATGGCCGTACTACGCACTCGCCGCCCGGTCTTGCAGACGCTACGCGCCTTGAGCCTGTTGAGCACCAGCCTGCTGTTCACCACGGGCCTGCAATACCTGCCGCTGGCCGAGGCGACATCGGTCAACTTCCTTGCTCCGGTGCTGGTGACCGCGCTTTCGGTGCCGTTGCTCAAGGAACGGGTCAGCGTCGGCCAGTGGGTTGCGGTGGTGATGGGCTTTATCGGCGTCTTGGTAGTGGTGCATCCCGGGGGCTCGTTGTTTACCCCGGCAATCCTGTTTCCCTTCGGTTCGGCCCTGGGCTTTTGCTTCTATCAATTGCTGACCCGCAAGCTTTCGGTGTACGACAGCCCCACCACCAGCAATTTCTTCGCCGGGCTGTGCAATACCGTGATCTTGAGCGTGCTGGTGCCTTTTTTCTGGCAAACGCCGCAGTGGGACCACGTCCTGTTGATGCTCGCCCTCGGTGGCTGCGGCATGACCGCGCACCTGCTGCTGACCCAGGCCTTTCGCTTGGCCGCCCCGGCCTTACTGGCACCCTTCAGCTATTGCCAGATCGTCTTCGCCGGTTTGCTGGGCCTGCTGATCTTCGGCCAGGTGCCGGACATCACCAGCCTGGTGGGCATTGCCATCATCTGCCTGAGTGGGTTGGGTGCGGCCTGGATGCAGCGCGGCAAATGACCAGACAGCCGCGTACAGGCGACAGTCGCTGTCTATCAAGCCTAGATATTTACCCTATTAGAAACCTGGCTGCGCTCGGCTAGGCTTCACTCTGCCCCAAGAAAACGGCATGCAGGCATGGGCAGGGACACCCCTGATGCCTGTCCCATTTCCGTGCGAAAGGTACATGCAGATGTCGAACGAATCGAAATGCCCGTTTCATCAGACCGCCGGTGGCGGCACGAGCAACCGTGACTGGTGGCCTGACCAGTTGAACCTGCGGATCCTCCATCAACATTCGTCCAAGTCCGACCCGATGGACCCGGACTTCGACTACGCCAAGGCGTTCAAGAGCCTTGATTTCCAGGCCCTCAAGCAAGACCTGCGAGCCTTGATGACCGACTCCCAGGACTGGTGGCCCGCGGACTTCGGCCACTATGGCCCGCTGTTCATCCGCATGGCCTGGCACAGTGCTGGCACCTACCGTATCGGCGACGGCCGGGGTGGCGCAGGCTCCGGCCAGCAGCGTTTCGCCCCGCTCAACAGCTGGCCGGACAACGTCAGCCTGGACAAGGCCCGGCGTTTGCTGTGGCCGATCAAACAGAAGTACGGACGCAACATTTCCTGGGCCGACCTGATCGTGTTGACGGGCAACGTGGCCCTGGAATCCATGGGTTTCAAGACCTTCGGCTTCTCCGGTGGGCGCGCCGATGTATGGGAGCCGGATGAAGATGTGTACTGGGGCTCGGAAAAGGTCTGGCTGGGCGGTGACACCCGTTACGGCAAGGCGCAACCCCCCGGCAAGGGCGACCTGGTGGCCGAACCGCAGAAGCACGAAGAAGAACAAGGGCGCGCCCTGGGCGGCGAGCGAAACCTGGAGAACCCCTTGGCCGCCGTGCAGATGGGGCTGATCTACGTCAACCCGGAAGGCCCCGAGGGTAACCCCGACCCGGTGGCTTCCGGCAAGGACATCCGTGAGACCTTCGGCCGCATGGCCATGAATGACGAGGAAACCGTGGCCCTGATCGCCGGCGGTCATGCATTCGGCAAGACCCACGGTGCAGGCCCTGCCGACAACGTCGGACCCGAGCCAGAAGCCGCAGGCCTCGAGCTGCAAGGTCTGGGCTGGCAGAACAAGTTCGGTACCGGCAAGGGCGGCGACACCATCACCAGTGGCCTGGAAGTGACCTGGACGTCTACCCCGACCAAGTGGAGCAACGAGTACCTGGAGAACTTGTTCAACTTCGACTGGGAACTGACCAAGAGCCCGGCCGGTGCCCACCAGTGGCGGCCGAAGAACGGCGCCGGGGCAGGACAGATCCCCGATGCCCACGATCCTTCCAAGCGTCACGCGCCGGCCCTGCTCACCTCCGACCTGGCCCTGCGTTTCGACCCTATCTACGAGCCGATCGCCCGGCGTTTCAAGGACAACCCCGACCAGTTGGCTGATGCCTTCGCCCGTGCCTGGTACAAACTGATCCACAGGGACATGGGCCCGCTGTCACGCTACCTGGGCCCGGAAATGCCGCAGGAGGTGCTGCTCTGGCAGGACCCGATCCCGCCGGTGGACCACCCGCTGATCAACGATCAAGACATCGCCGCCCTCAAAGCCAAGGTGTTGGCCTCGGGCCTGAGCGTCGGCGAACTGGTCTCCACCGCTTGGGCCTCGGCCTCGACCTTCCGGGGTTCGGACAAGCGCGGTGGTGCCAACGGCGGCCGCCTGCGCCTGGCGCCGCAGAAGTTCTGGGCAGCCAACCAGCCTGAACAATTGGACAAAATGCTCAAGGCGCTGGAGAAGATCCAGAGTGAGTTCAACGCCTCGGGCAAGAAGGTTTCCCTGGCCGATTTGATCGTGCTGGCGGGCTGCGCCGCGGTGGAAAAAGCTGCCAAGGACGGTGGGCACACAGTCAATGTGCCGTTCAGACCTGGACGCATGGACGCCTCCCAGGAGCAGACCGATGTCGAGTCGTTCGGTGTGCTCGAGCCCTTGGCCGACGGTTTCCGCAACTTCACCAAAGCCCGCTACAGCGTCAAGGCCGAGAAACTGTTGCTGGACAAAGCCCAGTTGCTGACCCTCACCGCACCTCAGATGACCGTGCTGATCGGCGGCCTGCGGGTACTGGGCGCCAATGTCGGTGGCAGCCGACACGGGGTCTTTACCGACAAGCCCGGTGTGCTGTCCAACGACTTCTTCCGCAACCTGCTGGACATGAGCGTGGAGTGGAAGCCGACCTCGGCGGACAACGAAACCTTCGAAGGTCGCGACCGCAAGACTGGCCAGGTGAAGTGGACCGGTACCCGCGTCGACCTGGTGTTTGGCTCCCACGCCCAGTTGCGGGCCTTGTCGGAGGTCTATGGCAGCAGTGATGGCCAGGACAAGTTCGTCAAGGACTTCGTCGCTGCCTGGGTCAAAGTGATGGAGCTCGATAGGTTCGACTTGAAGTAACCGTGGCTTGAGGGGCCTGTACGCCCCTTTCGCGATACCAGGCCGCCCCACAGGTACTGCGCACGCCATTGCGCTGTGCCTGTGGGGCGGCTTTGTGCCAGGTGATCCGCAAAAAAGGCCGCCAAGGGACGGTGGCCGTTTCGCCAATTTCAGGTCGGATAGATACAAAAGCGCCCTTGGTCGTTCTGCTGCAATGCATCCCAGGCAACCGGCCTGAACAGCATGCCCATAACGACAAGGAAACCCACCATGCAAATGCCCAAGACCCTGAAAATCCGCAACGGCGAGAAAGTCAAACCCACGTTCTCCGCTCAGGAGTACGCTGCCCGCCAGGCCCGCCTGCGCGCTTACATGGCCGAGCATGACATCGAGGCGGCGATTTTCACCTCGTACCACAACGTCAACTACTACAGCGACTTCCTCTACTGCTCGTTCGGGCGCCCCTATGCGCTGGTGGTCACCCAGGACAAGGTGGTCTCGATCAGCGCCAACATCGATGGCGGCCAACCCTGGCGGCGGACGGTCGGCACCGACAACATCGTCTACACCGACTGGCAGCGCGACAACTTCTTCGTCGCCATCCAGCAGGCCCTGCCGCTGGCCTCGCGCATCGGCGTGGAGCATGACCATCTCAATCTACAGAATCATGCCAAGCTCGCTGCCTGTTATCCCAAGGCCGAGTTGGTCGACATCGGCGCGCCTTGCATGCGCATGCGCATGATCAAGTCCGCCGAAGAGCAGGCATTGATCCGTCAGGGTGCGCGTGTCGCCGACATCGGTGGCGCGGCAGTGGTCGAGGCCCTGCGCGATCAGGTGCCTGAGTACGAGGTGGCATTGCATGCCACCCAGGCAATGGTGCGTGAGATCGCCCGCAGCTTCCCTGACGCCGAGCTGATGGATACCTGGACCTGGTTCCAGTCCGGGCTCAATACCGATGGCGCACATAACCCGGTCACCAGCCGCAAGGTGAGCAAGGGCGAGATCCTCAGCCTCAACTGCTTCCCGATGATCGCCGGTTACTACACCGCGCTGGAGCGCACCTTGTTCCTCGACCACTGCCCGGACGAGTACCTGCGCCTGTGGCAAGCCAACGTCGAGGTGCACGAAGCGGGCTTGAAGCTGGTACGTCCCGGCATCCGCTGCTGCGACATCGCCCGCGAGCTGAACGAGATCTTCCTTCGCCATGACCTGCTGCAGTACCGCACCTTCGGTTACGGCCACTCCTTCGGCACCCTGAGCCATTACTACGGCCGCGAAGCGGGGCTGGAGCTGCGCGAGGACATCGACACCGTGCTCGAGCCAGGCATGGTGGTGTCGATCGAGCCGATGATCATGCTGCCCGAAGGGCATCCCGGCGCGGGCGGCTACCGTGAGCACGACATCCTGATCGTCAACGAGCACGGTGCCGAGAACATCACCCATTTCCCCTACGGGCCGGAGCACAACATCATCCGCAAGTGACCCTCGGGCACGGTCGCGGGCCTGCCCCGCGACCTTCCCGCCAGTGACCGCTCGACCCTGCCGCCAATTACAAGAACAGAGGGTATCCGTCATGTCCCAGCGTCATTCCGTTGTGCCGAAATCTCGTTTGCTGCCCGCCCAGGGAGGTGCGCGATGATCACCATGAGCGCCCGTCACCTTGACCTCCCGGCACAGGACGCCGAACGCCAGGCGCTGCGCAAGGCTGCGCGAGCCAGTTTCATGGGCAACTTCGTCGAATGGTTCGACTATGCCGCCTATGGCTACCTGGCCACCATCATCGCTGCCACGTTCTTCCCCGATGCCGACAAGACCACCGGCTTGCTGGCCACCTTTGCGGTGTTTGCCTTGTCCTTCATCGTCCGACCGCTGGGTGGGGTGGTCTGGGGGCATTTCGGCGACCGCTACGGGCGACGCAACGCGCTGTCGTGGTCGATCCTGATCATGTCGGTGTCGACGTTTTGCATCGGCATACTGCCCAGCCATGCGCAGATCGGCCTGTGGGCGCCGTGCCTCTTGCTTCTGATTCGCCTCGTACAGGGTTTTTCCGCGTCGGGCGAGTATGCCGGGGCTTCGGCGTTTCTGGCCGAATACGCGCCAGCAGGCCGTCGCGGGCTGTACACCAGCATCGTGCCGGCCAGTACCGCCGCTGGGTTGCTGTTCGGCGCCGCGTTCGTTGCCAGCCTGCATGCGCTGCTCAGCACCGAGGCCTTGCACAGCTGGGGGTGGCGCCTGCCGTTTTTGCTGGCTGCACCGTTCGGCCTGGTGGGGCGCTATATCCGCATGAGCCTGCAGGACACGCCCAAGTTCCTGGAGATGGAGCAGCGCCTGGAAAGCAAGGGCTGCGCGGGCGCCACACCGATCCGCGAACTGCTGACCCTGCACCGGCGCAGCGTGTTGATCGGCATTGGCGTGACCTGCCTGAATGCGGTCGCCTTCTACCTGCTGCTCAGCTACATGCCGACTTACCTGTCCAACGAAATGGGCATGAGCGAGGGTGACTCGTTCATTGCCTCGACGGTGTCGCTGGCAACCTACATCGGGTTGATCTTCCTGATGGGGCGCTTGTCGGACCGCTTTGGTCGCAAGCCCATGCTGGTGGTCGCCTCGCTGCTGTTTCTGGGGCTGACGGTGCCGCTGTTCAGTTTGCTCGACCATCAGCCGCTGTTGGTGATCCTGGCGATCCAGATCCTGTTCGGTGCGATGCTGGCGATGAACGACGGCACCTTGCCCTGCTTGCTGGCGGAGATTTTTCCCACACGTGTGCGTTTCAGCGGGTTTGCCTTGAGCTTCAACATCGCCAACGCGCTGTTCGGTGGCACCGCGCCGTTCATTGCCACCTGGCTGATCCAGGTCACTGGCAACAAGCTGGCCCCGGCGGGCTACCTGCTGGTCGCTGCGGTGGTGGCACTAGTGGCCATGCTGGCCTGCCGGGAAACGGCGCATCGGGCGCTGCAGGACTGACCGCGCAGAGCGCCCACCGCTCCCAACCGGTAGGATGGCGTGTTTGCGAGCAATCCAGAACCTGTGGGAGCGGGTTCACCTGCGAACATCGGCGGAGCCGGTGCCAGGTGCCGCCGGGAAACCTTGTTCGATGTGAGCCCTACCTTCGTTAGCAACCCGTCAGTGCAACGACGCCTGTCGCCGCTCTCCGAGCGGTGACAGGCCAAAGAACCGGCTGTAGCTCTTGGAAAAATGCGCAGGCGAGGTAAAGCCACAGGCCAGGGCGATTTCCCGCACCTGGGCGTCGCTGCGCAGCAGCATCTCCCGCGCCCGTGACAGACGTAGCTCCAGGTAGTACTGGCTGGGGGTGCGCTGCAGGTACTTGTGAAACAGCCGCTCCAGTTGGCGCACCGTCACCTCGTTGAGGGTTGCCAGCTCTTCCAGCCCCAGGGGTTCTTCCAGGTTGGCTTCCATGATCGCCACCACCTGGCTCAGCTTGGGTTGGGCATTGCCGAGCCGGGTGCGCAGTGGCACCCGCTGGCGGTCACGCTCGCCACGCACCCGGTCGCACAGCAACAGCTCGGCCGCCTTGGCGGCGATGGCTTGGCCATCGGGCAGGCGGGCGACCAATTGCAACATCATGTCCATGGCGGCCACGCCGCCGGAGCAGGTGTAGCGGTCGCGGTCCAGCTCGTACAGTTGATTGGAGATGACGATGCCGGGGAAACGCTCCTTGAGCGCTTCGATGTCTTCCCAGTGGATGGTGCAGCGATAGCCTTTGAGCAACTGCGCCCGCGCCAGCAGGTAGCTGCCCGTGCATATGCCACCCAGGGGCACCCGCTGGCGGGCAAGTTGTCGCAACCAGTCGATCAGCAGGCGGCTGTCACGGTCGTTGGCAATGGGGTTGGCACCTACCACGAACAGGGCATCCAGTGCGGGTGCGTCAGCGATGCCATGGTCAGGCAGCACGCGCATGCCGTTGCTGGCGGTCACAGGTTCCGGCGTGGCGGCGACGACTACGGTGCGAAACAACGGGCGGCAGGCGGCCAGGTTGGCCATGCGCAGGGTCTCGACCGCCGAGGCCAGGCCGATGGTGGTGAAGTTGGGTTGTACCAGAAAGCCGAATGTCCTGGGTGGGGGGAGCGGGGAGGCAGGCTGCGCAGAGCAGGGTTGGACCATGTGCGATTTACCTGTGCAAGCTGAGGCGTCGTTGTTTCCGGGCTATAAGAAAAAACCAGCCTTGAGGAACTCTTGTTGTTTATGCCGTGGCCGGCCCGATAGTACACCCGGATGACAGGGGCCGGAATGCCCACGACCCGGAGCCCCTTTTGCACAGGAGACGACCGCTTGAACCGTAAATCCGTGCCGGTACCCCAGGAGGGCTTCGCCCTGGCCCCCGGTGCCATCGAGGTGTTGCCCGATGCGGCGAGCTACCGCACTCGCTTGCTTGAGCTGATTGCCAGCGCCACCCAACGTATTGTCATCGTCGCCCTGTACTTGCAAGAGGACGAGGCCGGCCAAGAAGTGCTCGACGCCTTGTACCAGGCCAAGGCGGCGCGACCAGCGCTGGAGGTTCTCGTCGTCGTCGACTGGTTCCGGGCCCGGCGCGGCTTGCTGGGGGCGGGCCGGCAACCGGGCAACGCGGCGTGGTACCAGGCCCAGCGTCAATGCCGAGGCCTTGATGTGGTCATCCATGGTGTGCCGGTACAGACCCGCGAGCTGTTCGGCGTGCTGCACCTCAAAGGCAGCATCATCGATGACCAAGTGCTGTACACCGGGGCGAGCCTGAACAACGTCTACCTACACCGCTTCGACCGCTACCGGCTGGATCGATACCACCTGTTCCACAATGCCGGCTTGGCTGACGCCATGGCCGGCCTGGTGCGGCAGATACTGGCAAGTACCGCGACACCGCGCCTGGACTTGCCTGCACCGCCGACGACCAAACGCCTGCGTGGTGCGATTCGCCGGCTGCGTGCGCGTTTGAGGCACATGGCCTACGACCTGCCCGTGGCTCCGGCCCGGGAAGGGCTGCGGGTGATTCCTCTGTTGGGCATCGGTCGAGGCAATCCGCTCAACCGCAGCGTGGGCGCGCTGCTTGCGGCTGCGCGTTCGCAGATCGTGCTCAGCACACCGTACTTCAACCCGCCCCGTGTACTGATCGCCGAGATCGACCGGGCGCTGGCCCGTGGGGTGACGGTGGAGATGATTATCGGTCACCGAGCCGCCAACGATTTCTACGTCGCCCCCGGGCAACCCTTCACCGCCAGCGCCGCCTTGCCCTATCTGTACGAGGACAACCTGCGCGCCTTCGCCCATCGGCGCCAGGCCGTCATTGCCAGCGGCCAGCTGCAGGTGCGGATCTGGAACGATCCGGGGCACACCTTCCATGCCAAGGGCGTGTGGATCGACGAACGCTACAGCTTGCTCACCGGCAACAACCTCAATCCCCGTGGGTTCAATCTGGACCTTGAGAACGGCCTGTTGATCGATGACCCCCAGGGACAGTGGCTCGCCCCCCGTGAGGCCGAACTCGAAAGGATCCGTCGGCACGCCCCCCGGCTGTCGTCGGCCGAGGAGCTGGGCGAGGCTGGCGAACACCCGCGCGAAGTGCTCAAGCTGCTGCGGCGGCTGCGCTACAGCCGCCTCGAGCCATTGATCAGGCGGATGCTCTGACGCTCAATGGCTGGAACCGGCCGCGCAGCCAGTGATCCAGGCTCAGGCGGCCGGCCCCTTTGAGCAACAGTGGCAGCAAGGCCACCAGATAGATGACCGGCAGCTTGAAGTTGCCATAGCCCTGGTTGGTAATCGCATAGCCCTGGGCAAGCTCGGCCAGGCTCGACCACTGTGCCGGCCAGTGCACCGCGGCAATGGCCACCACCGTCACCACCATCAGCACGGCCGAGGCCAGGCGCGTGCCCAGGCCGAGCAGCAGCAACAGCGGGCAGATCAATTCAGCCCACAGCGAGAGCTGCCAGTTCACATTGGCTGGCAATAGGTTGAAGGGGAAGGGAAAACTCGCTTGCAGATCAGTGAACCAGTTGGCGCCGTTGAATTTCTCGATACCCGATTCGAAGAACTCCCAGGCCAGGAACAGGCGCAGGGGCAGGTCGGCGCTCCAGGTGCCGAGGCGATCCAGGGCGTTAAAGGCGCGGGGCAATGCGTTCATGGTCAGGCTCTCTTGTCAGCAGGTTGGAGAACTCGAGCCCTGGGGGCTCGAGGTGTGACAAGGAGTGTGTGCGGCGAGGGTATCTGCAGTGTGTCCAGGGCAGTGGCGTTATGTATCGGCGTGTAGTCGAAGCCGGGGCCGGGACGCGGCCCCCACGTCATTTGAGCTCGATCTGCGCGCACAGCCCGCCGCCGGCGCGGTTGGTCAAGGTCAGTTGCCCTCCCATGGCCTGGGTCAGTTGCTGAGCGATCGCCAGCCCCAGGCCGGTACCTCCGGTGCTGCGGTTGCGGGAACCTTCCACCCTGTAGAACGGTTTGAGCACTTCGGCCAGCTCATCGGCGGGAATGCCAGGCCCTTCGTCGAGCACACGGATCAAGGTGCCGTTCCCGGTGTGTTCCACCTCAAGCTGCGCGGCACCTGCGAACTTCAGCGCGTTGTCCACCAGGTTCACCAGCACCCGGCGCAGGGCGTGGGGGCGGGTGTGGAGGGTGACATCGGTGGCACCCAGGCGCTCGACCTTGGCGCCGCTGTCCTGGTAATCGAAGACCAGGCTGTCGAGGAAGGCATCGAGCTTGATGCGGCAGGGCGCCTCGGTGCTGCTGTCCATGCTGCGCGCGTACGCCACGCCTTCGCGCACCAAGTGTTCCATGGCGCTCAGGTCGCTCCAGAGTTTGTCCTTCTCCAGGCCGTCGTCCATCACCTCCACCCGCAATTTCATGCGCGTGATGGGGGTTTGCAGGTCATGGGAGATGGCCGCCAGCAGTTGCATGCGCTCTTTGAGGTAGGCCGCGATGCGCGCCTGCAGGGCGTTGAAGGCGACTGCCGCGTAGCGCACCTCTCGGGGGCCGCTTTCGTCCAGTTGCGGGCCTGGCTTGTCCGGGTCCAGGTCGTCCACTGCCTGGGCCAGGCGGGTCAGGGGGCGGATGGCCAGGCGCACCGCGAGCCAGGTGCAGACCAACAACACCGCCAGCTGGATCAACAGCACCACGGGTAGCCACTTGGCCACCGGCACGCCGGAAGGCGTGACGTCGAGGGTCAGGGGGGCGCCGTCGGCCAGGCGCAGGTGTACCTGGAAATGCGGAGTAGGGCCTGGGATCTCGAGGAAAGTCAGGCGGTAGTCCCGGCCGATCGCCTTGACGATGGACTCGGCGGCCATGGGCGGGTCTTCGCTGGGCATGGCCTGGCCGCCGAGACCCTGACCCAACTGGTAGCGGTAGCTGTGGCGCTGCAGACGGGGCAGCCAGGCGGCACGCTCCTCGGCCGGCAGGCGATCGAGGATGGCCACCGACGTGGCGACGTCCTGCTCCAGGTTGCTCAGCATCATCGAGCGGCTGCTGACATAGCGCTCGTAGAACTGCAGGCTGAACGACAGGCCATAGGCCAGCACCAAGCCGGTGAGGAAGATGAGGGCCAGGCGCGACGCCAGGGTACGCGGCCACCTCATGCGGGTGACTCGAGCAATTGCACGGGCAGGGAGAACACATAGCCTTCGCTGCGCACGGTCTTGATGCAGTTGGGCTCACGGGCGTCGTCGCCCAGGCGCTGGCGCAGGCGGCTGACCAGCAGGTCGATGGAGCGGTCGAAGATGTCCGCTTCACGGCCCTGGGTGAGGTTGAGCAATTGCTCGCGGCTGAGCACCCGCTGCGGGTGGTCGAGGAACACCCGCAGCAGGCGGTATTCGGCGCCGCTCAGGGCCACCAGCGTGCCGTCGCTGTCGAGCAGGTGGCGGGCTGTGGTGTCCAGCCGCCATTGGCCGAAGCCGATCAGCCGGCTGCTTTCGCTGATAGTCAGGTTCGGCGGCAGCATGCGGGTACGGCGCAGCACGGCGTTGATCCGGGCCAGCAGCTCACGGGCCGAGAAGGGTTTGGTCAGATAGTCGTCGGCGCCCATCTCGAGGCCGATGATGCGATCGGTCTCGTCGTTGCGGGCGGTCAACATCAGCACCGGGGTGTTGCGGTGCTTGCCGGCGCGCAGTTCGCGGCAAAGCAGCAGGCCGTCGTCGCCCGGCATCATGATGTCGAGCACCACCAGGTCGACGGTATTGTTCTCCAGGAAGGCACGCATCTGCCGGCCATCGGCAACGATGCTGGTACGCAGGCCGTTCTTCTTCAGGTAGTTGCCGACCAGTTCGCGAATCTCGCGGTCGTCGTCGACGATCAGGATGTGATCGACGTGTTCCATCGCAGGGTTCCTGTACGAATAAAGATGCAGGCAAGTGTACCGAGCGTCGCAGTGCTTGCCTGCTGGGGTTTGTATTGCAGTGTATCTGCCTATGACAGGGATACAGGAAAATGCACACCTGGCCCCGTGCAGACACATCCGCGATACCCAGCAGGCCTGTAATGGCTCTCGACCGGGGAACCAACTCCCCATTTGCACAGGAGAGATGCCATGACCTTCAAGACTTTTGCCAATGCAGCCCTGTTCGCGTTGTTCGGCATTGCCGCCATTTCCGCCCAGGCCAGCAGCGAACCGATGAGCGACAGCGTGATGCAGTATCGCTATGGCGACCGGCTGGACGTGCAGAAAGTGCTGTCGATCAAGGATGACCAGAGCAATGCCTGCGGCGTGGTGAATACCCGCATGGACTACCTCGATTCCAATGGCCGTAGACAAAGCCTGGAGTATCGTACTTACGCCACCGGAGGCTGCCATGACAACTGACCGACGCCGGCGGCTGAAGGTTGCTGGGTGGGTGTTGGGCCTGCTGGGGCTTGGCCTGGCGGGCTACCTGGCAGCCCAGGGCAGGGAGAAACCCATGCCCTCGCTGGCCGGTGCCAGCCAATGGCTCAATTCGCCGCCGTTGGACCATGCCGCCCTCAAGGGCAAGGTGGTGCTGGTGGATTTCTGGACCTGGGATTGCGTGAACTGCCAGCGCAGCCTGCCTCACGTCAATGACTGGGCCCGGCGCTACGCCGACCAGGGGCTAGTGGTGGTGGGGGTGCATACGCCTGAGTACGACTATGAGCATGACCTCGGCACCCTGCGCGAGAAGGTGGCCAGGCTCGGCATCGGTTACCCCATTGCCGTGGACAACGACTACCAGGTCTGGAACGCCTGGGGCAACCAGTTCTGGCCTGCGCACTACTTCGTCGATCGCCAGGGGCAGGTGCGCCATGTGCATTTCGGTGAGGGTGACTATGCCGGACAGGAAAAGGTGATCCAGGCACTGCTGGCGGAGTGACCCGGCCGGGTAGGCGGTGCCTTTCGGTCGCAATCGCGGAACAACACATAACCGTTTGATTTTGCCGGCCCTTTGTGGGAACGGGCTTGTCCCGCGATTGGGCCGGAGCAGCCAACCGATCAGCCTGGCGCTTGCTTTCAAAATTGTAATGTTCATGCCACCGCGATGATAAGCGGCCCGCCCTAGAGTCCCTCGCCAAGCTTTCCGACGCTTGTCGACGAGGACCTCACCGTGCCGTGCAACCGTGCCACACCCCGCAATGCTGCCTTGTTTGGCCTGCTACTGGCTGTGTTTGTCATGCCGCAGCTGCAGGCGGCACAAGGCTTGAGCCTGCCCCAGGCGCTCGACGCCGCCTTTGCCCAGAACCCTGAACTGGCCGCGGCAGGCCGTGAAATCGGCATCGCCGAGGGCGAGCGGCGCCAGGCCGGTCTGGTACCCAACCCTGAGCTGTCCTGGGAGGTCGAGGACACTCGCCGCGACACCAGCACCACCACCGTGACGCTCAGCCAGGCCTTGGAGCTCGGTGGCAAGCGTGGTGCGCGGATCGAAGTGGCCACTGCCGGCCAGGCGGTGGCTCGACTCGAGTTGGAGCGCCAGCGCAATGGCCTGCGCGCTGACGTGGTGCAGGCCTTCCATGCCGCCCTGCGGGCCCAGACCGCACTGGAGCTGGCCCAACAGTCCCAGGCTTTGACCGAGCGCGGCCTGCGAGTGGTAGAGGGGCGGGTTCAGGCCGGCCAGTCTTCGCCGGTCGAGGCGACCCGGGCCCAGGTGCAACTGGCCCAGTCCCAGGCTCAGGTGCGTCGTGCCGAGTCCCAGCGCACGGTCGCCTACCAGGCCTTGGCGCGCCTGACCGGCAGCCCGTTGGCCACCTTCGACCGCCTCGATGCCAGCCACCTGTCGCCAGGGCCCGCGCCCCGCGCCGAGGCCTTGCTCGACAGGGTCGCGCAAACCGCCGAATGGCGCTTGGCCGAGGCGCAGACCCAGCGGGGCGAGGCAGCCTTGGGCTCGGAGAAGGCCCAGCGTATTCCCGACCTCACCGTGAGCCTGGGCAGCCAGTACAGCCGTGAAGACCGCGAACGGGTGAATGTGATCGGGGTGTCGATGCCGCTGCCCTTGTTCGATCGCAACCAGGGCAACGTGCTGGCTGCTGCCCGTCGCGCCGACCAGGCCCGTGACCTGCGCAACGCCGTCGCACTCCGCCTGCGCAGCGACACCCGTAGCGCCGTCAGCCAGTGGACCACCGCCATGGAGGAGGTGCAGGCGTACGACCGCACCATCCTGCCGTCGGCCCAGCAGGCGGTGGACACCGCCACGCGAGGGTTCGAAATGGGCAAGTTCGCCTTCCTCGACGTGCTCGATGCCCAGCGCACGCTGATCGAGGCGCGCGGGCTGTACCTGGATGCCCTGGCTTTGGCCACCGATGCCAGGGCGCAGGTGGAGCGCATCTATGGCGACCTGGGTGAGGGGTTCTGATTGGGGGGGCTGCGTTGCAGCCCTTTCGCGGCGCGAGGCCGCTCCTACACGATCGAGCGGCCGCGTGCCGCGAAAGGGCCGCACGGCGGCCCCAGATACCAGAATTTTTTCAGGAGTAACGATGAACAACACCCGCAGAATAGCCCTCCTGGCCGCCGCCATCGCCGTGTTCGGCCTGGGCGGCCTGGCCTGGACCAACACCGCCGGCAAGGCCCGGGATGACCATGGCGAACAAACCCACGCCCACGATGGCAAGCAGGATGATGGCCACGGCCATGACGAGGAGGGCGGCGAGGCACACGCCGAGCAGGAGGGTAGCCTGCACCTCAGTGCCGCTCAGATTGAAGCCGCTGGCGTGCAGTTGGCCGCTGCCGGGCCAATGACGTTGGGCACCGCCATCAGCTTCCCTGGCGAAATCCGCTTTGACGAAGACCGCACCGCCCATGTGGTGCCAAGGGTTCCGGGCGTGGTGGAAGCGGTGCATGCCGAGCTGGGCCAGGCGGTCAAGCGCGGTCAGGTGCTGGCGGTGATCGCCAGCCAGCAGATCTCCGAGTTGCGCAGCGAACAACAGGCCGCCCAGCGGCGCTTGGAATTGGCGCGCTTGACCTGCAAGCGCGAACAGCAATTGTGGCAGGCGCGCATCAGCGCCGAGCAGGACTACCTGCAAGCCCGCCAGGCGTTGCAGGAGGCCGAGATCGCCTTGGCCAACGCCCGGCAGAAAGTCGCTGCCGTGGCGCCGGCGGGGGCCGGCAATCGCTATGAGCTGCGCGCACCGTTCGATGCGGTGGTGGTGGAAAAGCACCTGACCGTGGGCGAGGTGGTCGATGAAACCAGCAATGCCTTCATCCTCTCGGACCTCAGCCGGGTATGGGCGACCTTCGCCGTCACGCCTCGCGACCTGGGTCGGGTGACCACTGGGCGAAACGTGACGGTCAGTGCACCGGATCTGGGCGCCGAAGTGCAAGGCAAGGTCAACTATGTCGGCAACCTGCTCGGCGAGCAGAACCGCGCCGCCACCGCCCGCGCCACCCTGGCCAACCCCAACGGCGCCTGGCGTCCAGGGTTATTCGTGACGATCGCGGTGAACGTAGAGCGCTTCGACGCAGCCGTGGTGGTGCCGGAAGCGGCCTTGCAGACCTGGGATGCGCAGACCGTGGTCTTCGCCCGCACCGAGGAGGGTTTCGAGGCCCGCCCGGTCAAGACCGGCCGGCGCGACGCCGGCCAGGTGGAAATCATCGACGGCCTTGCCGCCGGCACCCAGGTGGCGGCCGCCGGCAGCTTCGTCCTCAAGTCCGAGCTCGGCAAGGGCTCGGCCGAGCATAGCCACTGACCCGGGGACGTATCCATGTTCGAACGCCTGATCCAATTCGCCATCGAGCAGCGCCTGGTGGTCATGCTCGCAGTGGTGCTGATGGCCGCCGTGGGCATCAACAGCTACCAGAAACTGCCCATCGACGCGGTTCCGGACATCACCAACGTCCAGGTGCAGATCAACACCGCCGCACCCGGCTATTCGCCGCTGGAAACCGAGCAGCGCATCACCTTCGCCATCGAGACGGCCATGGCCGGCCTGCCCGGGCTGAAGCAGACCCGCTCGCTGTCGCGCTCGGGCTTGTCCCAGGTGACGGTGATCTTCGATGACGGCACCGATATCTTCTTCGCCCGGCAACTGGTGAACGAGCGTCTGCAAGTGGCCCGCGAGCAGTTGCCGGAAGGCATCGAGGCGGCCATGGGGCCGATTTCCACGGGCCTGGGCGAAATCTTCCTGTGGACGGTGGAGGCCGAGCCGGGTGCGCTGAAGGACGATGGTACGCCCTACACCGCCACCGACCTGCGGGTGATCCAAGACTGGATCATCAAGCCGCAACTGCGCAACGTGCCCGGCGTGGCCGAGGTCAACACCATCGGTGGGCATGCCAAGCAGTACCTGATTGCCCCGGACCCCAAGCGCCTGGCGGCCTACAAGCTCACGCTCAATGACCTGATCGGGGCCCTGGAACGCAACAACGCCAACGTAGGTGCCGGCTACATCGAGCGCAACGGCGAGCAGCTGCTGATCCGTGCTCCGGGCCAGGTGGCGTCGGCCGAGGACATCGCCAAGATCGTCATCTCCAGTGCCGATGGTGCGCCGATCCGGGTCAGCCATGTCGCCCAGGTCGGGCTGGGCGAGGAACTGCGCTCCGGCGCGGCCACCGAGAATGGCCGCGAGGTGGTGTTGGGCACGGTGTTCATGCTCATCGGCGAAAATAGCCGCGCAGTGTCCCAGGCTGTGGCAACCAAGCTGGCCGAGGTCAACCGCGGCCTGCCGAAGGGGGTGGTAGCGGTGACGGTGTACGACCGCACCAACCTGGTGGAAAAAGCCATCGCCACGGTGAAGAAGAACCTGGTGGAAGGCGCGATCCTGGTGATTGCCGTGCTGTTCCTGTTTCTCGGCAATATCCGTGCGGCATTGATCACGGCCATGGTCATCCCGTTGTCGATGCTGTTCACTTTCACCGGTATGTTCAGCAACAAGGTCAGCGCCAACCTGATGAGCCTGGGGGCCCTGGATTTCGGCATCATCGTCGATGGCGCGGTGGTGATCGTCGAGAACGCCATTCGCCGGCTTGCCCATGCGCAGCAGCGCCATGGGCGCATGCTGACCCGCGCCGAGCGCTTCCACGAAGTGTTCGCCGCCGCCCGCGAGGCGCGCAGGCCCTTGATCTACGGCCAATTGATCATCATGGTCGTGTACCTGCCGATCTTTGCCCTGACCGGGGTCGAAGGCAAGATGTTCCACCCCATGGCGTTCACCGTGGTGATCGCCTTGCTGGGCGCGATGATCCTGTCGGTCACCTTCGTCCCGGCGGCCATCGCGCTGTTCGTCACCGGCAAAGTGAAGGAAGAAGAGGGCGTGGTGATGCGTACCGCCCGCCAGCGCTACGCGCCGGTGCTGGGCTGGGTGCTGGGCCATCGCAACCTGGCGTTCGCCGGGGCCGCTACCCTGGTACTGTTGTCTGGCGTGCTGGCCAGCCGCATGGGCAGCGAATTCATTCCCAGCCTCAGCGAAGGCGACTTTGCCCTGCAGGCCTTGCGCGTGCCGGGTACCAGCCTCAGCCAGTCAGTGCAGATGCAGCAGCAGCTGGAAAAGGCCATCATCGCCCAGGTGCCTGAGGTGGAGCGAGTATTCGCTCGCACGGGCACCGCCGAGATCGCCTCCGACCCGATGCCGCCGAACATCTCCGACGCCTACGTCATGCTCAAGCCACGCGAGCAATGGGCCGACCCGGGTAAGCCGCGCGACGCACTGATCGCCCAGGTGCAGCGCGCCGCCGCCGGCGTACCGGGCAGCAACTACGAGCTCTCCCAGCCGATCCAGCTGCGTTTCAACGAGCTGATTTCCGGCGTGCGCAGCGACGTGGCGGTGAAGGTGTTCGGCGACGACATGGCGGTGCTCAACCGCACCGCCGCGCAGATCGCCGCCACCTTGCAACAGGTGCCGGGGGCTTCGGAGGTAAAGGTCGAACAGACCACCGGGCTGCCGGTGCTGACCATCGATATCGACCGCGACAAGGCCGCCCGCCACGGCCTGAACATCGGTGATGTGCAGGACGCCATCGCCATTGCCGTCGGCGGCCGAACGGCCGGTACCCTGTATGAAGGCGACCGACGTTTCGACATGGTGGTGCGCCTGTCCGAGGCCTTGCGTACCGATGTCGACGGGCTGTCCAACCTGCTCATCCCGGTGCCGGCCAGCGCGGCGGCAGGTGCGACGCAGATCGGTTTCATTCCGCTGTCCCAGGTCGCCACGCTCAACCTGCAACTGGGCCCGAACCAGGTCAGCCGCGAGGATGGCAAGCGGGTGGTGGTGGTCAGTGCCAACGTGCGAGGGCGTGACCTGGGCTCGTTCGTCGAAGAGGCCGAGCAGACCTTGATCGACCAGGTGCAAGTGCCGCCGGGTTATTGGACGCGTTGGGGCGGCCAGTTCGAGCAATTGCAGTCGGCCGCCGAGCGCTTGCAGGTGGTGGTACCGGTGGCGCTGCTGCTGGTGATGGCTTTGCTGCTGATGATGTTCAACAACCTCAAGGATGGCCTGCTGGTGTTTACCGGCATCCCCTTCGCCCTGACCGGCGGGGTGCTGGCGCTGTGGTTGCGGGATATCCCGCTGTCGATCTCCGCCGGAGTCGGTTTCATCGCGTTGTCCGGGGTAGCGGTGCTCAATGGTCTGGTGATGATCGCCTTCATCCGCAACCTGCGCGAAGAAGGCCGGTCGCTGCGTGGGGCTATCGAAGAAGGTGCGCTGACGCGCCTGCGGCCGGTGCTGATGACCGCGCTGGTGGCGTCGCTTGGGTTCATTCCGATGGCCCTGGCCACCGGCACCGGTGCCGAGGTGCAGCGGCCACTGGCGACGGTGGTGATTGGCGGGATCCTGTCGTCGACGGCGCTGACGTTGCTGGTACTGCCCGCGTTGTACCAGTGGGCGCATCGGCGTGAGGAGGGGGCGTTAGACTAAACGCCTTGGGGCTGCTACGCAGCCCATCGCCGGCAAGCGCAGCCTCCCTCTGTGGGAGCGGGCTTGTCCCGCGATCAAGGGCGAAGCCCTTGCCAGGCGACGGTGATATCGGGTCCGGCCCAATCGCGGGACAAGCCCGCTCCCACAAAGGACCTGCAAACTCAAATAGTTATGCGTTGTTCTATGAGAGCCGGTTTACCGGCGATTGCGTCTTTGGACCTACATCGCTTCAGCTTGACGCTCACCGATTTCTTCATGCAGCGATATCCGCGACGTCTCCGGCAGTGCCAGGCCACCCACCAGTGCCACTAGGGCAATCGCCACCAGGTAGAACGCCGGCGCCAGGCTGCTGCCGGTCTGGCTGATCAACCAGGTCGCCACCAGCGGTGCGGTGCCACCGAACAGGGTATAGGCCACGTTGTAGGTGATTGCCGAGGCGGTATAGCGGGTGCGGGTCGGGAAGCTTTCCGAGAGCAGGGCTGCAGTGACCACGCCGCTGAGCAAGGCGCCGATCGCCAGCAGAATCACCCCCAGCAAGGCACCCGTCATCGATCCCGAGCTGGCCAGCCAGTAGGCCGGAAACACCGCCACCATCACCCACAGGCAGGTAAAGCCAATGGTCTTGCGCCGCCCGACGCGGTCGGAGAAGGCACCGGCCAGGGGGCACCCGACGGCTGCCACCAGCAGCGCCACGGTGGACACCAGCAGCGACTGGGCACGGGTCAGGTTGCCGACCATCTGCAGGTAGGTGGAGAAGTAGGTGGTGAACATGTAGAACGACAACGCGGTCAGGGAGATGAATGCCCCCAGGTTGCGGATCGCCCGGCCATGATGGCGCAGGGTGTCCTTGAGTGGCGAATGGCTGTGTTCCTTGCCCTCTGCCATGGCCTCGCGGAAGGCCGGGGTTTCTTCCATGCGCCAGCGCAGGTACAGGCCCACCAGCCCTAGCGGCGCCGCGATCAGGAAGGGAATCCGCCAGCCCCAGCTGCTCATCGCTTCGGGGGTCAGGCTGGCCTCCAGGGCATAGGCGATCACCGCCGCGCAGGCGAAGGCCGAGAAGGTCGACACCGGCACGAAGCTGCCGTAGAAGGCGCGTTTGTCCTGGGGTGCGTGCTCCATCAGGTAGGCGCAGGCGCCGGCATATTCGCCACCGGCCGAAAAGCCTTGCAGGCACCGGGCCAGGGTCAGCAGCAACGGGGCTGCCAGGCCGATGCTGGCGTAGGTCGGCAGCAGGCCGATCAGGGTCGTGGAGCCGGCCATCAGCAGGATGGTCAGCGACAGGATGCGCTTGCGTCCCAGGCGATCGCCCAAGGCACCGAACACAATGCCGCCCAGCGGGCGCAGGGCGAACGCCACGGCGAACACGGCGAAGGTCTTGAGCAGAGCGATGCTCGAGTCCTCCCCGGTGAAGAACAGGCTGGCGATCAGCGTAGCGAGGAAACCATAGACGGCGAAGTCGAACCATTCGACGAAGTTGCCAATGGCCGAGGCGGCGATCACCCGGCGCAGGGTGGCGGGGGATACCTCATGGGGTATGGACATGGGGGTGTTCTCCGGTCTTCATGGGCAGCCTGGACGAAAGTGCCGCGGTCGGGCCGCGGCATCGTTGTTATGGAGCCCAGTAGAGCGGCAGGTAGAGCGGTGCGCTTTTTCATGGACGACATCGGGTTACCTGATATGGCCCTATCGTGGGTCAAGCCCGACGATCTAGAACCGCAGGTCCATCGCCACTTCGAACGTGCGCGGCGCGCCCATGTAGTACTGCGTGCCATACGCCTGCTTGGCGTACAGCTCATCGGTCAGGTTGCGCACCCGTGCGGTGATCGCGGTGTGTTCATCCAGGCGATAACGGGCGAAGGCGCCGAACAAGGTATAGGCGGGCGCTTCCAAGGTGTTGGCATTGTCGGCATACACCGAGTCGACATAGCGCACGTCCATTCCCGCCGACCAGGCCGGGGTGAAGGCGTAGGTGAGCCACAGGTTGGCGACATTGGCCGGTACGTTGACCGGGGTATTGCCCTTGCGCGATACCGACTCGCCGCCGACCGCTTCGTTGAATTCATCGTACTTGGCATCGACATAAGCATAGTTGGCCTCGGCCAGCAGCCTCGGTGTGACCTGCAGCCGACCGGACAGTTCGATGCCGCGCGAGGTCTGCTGGCCGGCCTGGACGGTCACGTTGGGGTCGTTGGAATCGCGCACCGCGAAGTCCTTGCGCACGATCTGGTACACCGCGACCGTCGCCGCGCCGCGTCCGTCGAGGAAATCGAACTTGCTGCCCGCTTCCCACTGCTCGCCCTTGGACAAGTCGAACAAGCCCACATTGGAATAGGTGGCCGATGCCAGAGAGCCGGCCGGTAGGTCGGCGGCGGTGCTGTACTGCAGGTACAGGCTGGCCGATGGCGTCAATGCGTAGGTCAGGCCGACACGCCCGCTCAGTGGCTCCCAGCGACGTTCGAAGTAGGCCGGGCTGGTAGCCGAGACAGGGCCATAGTTGTTCACTTGCATGTCCAGGTAGTCGTAGCGCAGGCCGGTCAGCAGAGCCAGGCGTTCGGTGAGCTGCAGTCGGTTTTCGGCGAACAGCGCGCGATTGGTCACTTCGTGATGGCGTTGCTTGGTCAGACCGTTGTTCACGCCTGGGATGTTCTCGAAGCTGCCGGGATCGAAGTGGTCCGGGTCGACCACGTCGCTCCAGCTACCGGAAGTGGGGTAGAGCGTCTGGCGCATGCGCGAGTAGTCAAGGCCCAGCGACCACTGGCTGGCCAGGCCAAACAGCGAGTGGTCGTGGCGCAGTTCGATACGGTCGCCCAGCACCCGCTGTTCGTGGCGCTGCAGGTAGGGGCCGGAGCGCACCACGTTGCCGGCGTCGTTGTAGGCGTAGCGCTCCAGGTTGCGGTAGTCGCGCTGGGCGCTGTAGTGGTACAGGGTGTTCTGCACGCTGGTGCTGTCGCTGAGCTGGTAGTCCAGGATCGAGCGCAGCCAGCGTACGCGCTGCTCGTAGCGGCCATCGGCGACGTTGTAGTTTTCTAAGCGCCGATGCCGGTCGATCTTCATGGTGCTGCGCCCCGGCAGGATCGGCGCGCCCCAGTAGGGGCTGTCTTCTTTGTCCTCCTGGTATTCCAAGGCCAGGGTATGGGTCAGGTTGGGCGACAGGTCGCTGAGCAGCGAGAATGCCAGGCTGTCGGTCCAGCGTTCGTTGCGATCGACATAGCCATTGCCGTGGCCACGGCTGAAGTCCAGGCGGGCGAAATGCCGGGCGTCGGCCGGATTGCTGGCCAAGGCCTGGTTGATGCCGAAGGCGACTTCTGAGGTGTCGTAGCTGCCATAGCGCACCCGCGCATCGACGGTCTGCTCGTCGCGGCTGGCCAGCTTGGTGATGTAGTTGATCGACCCACCCACGGCACCGGCGCCATGCAGGAACGACGAAGGCCCGCCGAGCAGCTCGACCCGATCGATGACCCAGGCGTCCACAGGGCGGGTGGCGCTGCTGTAGCCCAGATTGATGCCGTTGTAGAGCTGGGTGATCTGGTTCTGGGTGAAGCCGCGGTACGACACGTAGCCGCCATAGCCGGGGTTGGCCGAGGCGTTCACACCGGTCATGGCGTTGATCACATCCTGGGTGTCCTGGGCGCCGCGCTCCTCGATCACGCGGCGGTCCGAGACGCTCACCGAGGCCGGGGTTTCTCGGGCACTGAGGCCGAGCCGGGAACCGGTGCGAATCGGCTCGTCCAGCTGAACACCGGTGGGCGCCTGGCGTTCGCCATCGATGGTGGTGGCGCTCAGTTCGATAGGGGCGGAACTCGCCCAGGTGTAGCTGCAGGTGCCCATCAGGAGCACCAGGGAGGTCTTGCGAATCATGTTGTCATGGCTTCCACGCAAAGGTCATGGCTGACCACCAGCGTGCGCGGCTGGCGTCAGGCGAAGGTCGCTGCAGCGGGGAAGGCGATGGGAGAGGCGCGGGGGTTGAGCGCAGGGCGCAGGTAGCGCGGCGGCGGTTGTGCCCAACTGCGCGCTACGATGGGCGAGGGTGTATTGCCCTGGGCCCGGGCGAAGGCCCAGGCGGGGCTGGCCAGCGGTACGGCCAGGGCAAAGGACGAGCACACCGGGCAATCGAGCTGGGCCATGTGCTGATCGCTGCCGCTGTCGCCCAGGTCGATGGCCGGGCCGTGGTCGTTGGAGAGCGAGCAGAACCCCCCCTCCAGCCCGGCCAGGCGCAGGCCACTCATCTGGCCATGGTGCAAGCCGCACAGCAATAGGCTGAACAGGACGCTGGCATAGAGCGCCCAGGCAGTCAGCGCGCGTGTCTGGCGGGAGGTTTTCATGGTTGGCGAATCTACCATCCGGGCGGATGAACGGTATAGCGCGGCGGTGTGGTGGAATGTCGCGGCAATGCCGGTGGGCCTGATCGCGGGACAAGCCTAGAGCGCGTCGTCATTGCGCGGTGCGCCACCGCCTGGGCTGCCGGAATCATCCAGGTCGCCACTGTTGCCGGTGCCGGGCCCTGCCTCCCCAGGCTTGCCATGGGCGGTGCCGTCGCCGCCGGTGTTGTCGGTGTCGTTGCCGTCAGTGCCAGTTCCGCTGCCCAGGCCATCGCCCGGTGTGCCGGAGCCCATCGGGCCCCTGTCACGGTCGATGGTGCCGGTGCCGGGTACCTGCTCGCTCGGGGTGCGCTGGGTGTTCGGTTCGTTCGCTGCCAGCGCCACGGAGGCGCCAGCGCCCAGGCAGAGGGCCAGGCCCAGGGAAAGGACGCGCGCATGCTTCATCGGGAATCTCCCATCCAGGTGTCTACTGCGTTCGAGCGTGACCAGGCTCGCGCAGTGCCGACGTCCTGACGGACGGAACAGGCTGGCCCTTCAGCGGGCGTGCTCGGCAACCACCCGGTTGCGCCCGTTCTGCTTGGCGGCATACAGCACCCGGTCGGCACGGTTGAGCACATCGGTCGGGGTTTCATCCCCCTGTGCATCCCAGCAAGCGACCCCGAGTGAGATGGTGATGGCGCCCACCGGCTCGATCGGTGTGTCCTGCACGCCTTTGCGCAGGCGTTCGGCCACGGTCGTCGCGACCTCCAGGCTGGCCTTGGGCAGCAGGATGAGGAACTCTTCGCCGCCGGTTCGACACAGCACGTCGCCCTCGCGGCAGCAACGGCGCATCAGTTCGGCCAGGCACTTGAGCACCTGGTCGCCGACGTCATGGCCGTGGCCGTCGTTGATCCGCTTGAAGTGGTCGATATCCAGGGCCACCACGCAAAAGCCGTGCGCCTCGGCCTCCAGCAGCGCCAGGCTGAATTCCAGGCGCCGACGGTTACCCAGCCCCGTGAGCGGGTCGGTCTGGGCGTCGCGGTTGAGCCGGCCGATGCGTTCCTGCAGCAGGTTCAGGCCGAACAGCAGCGCACGCTTGAGCTCGGCGGCCTCGAAGTACCAGGCGCGCACTTTGTGCAGGCGTTCCGCCGTGCCGGCCCTGTCCAAGGTGCGTGTGGCGGCTGCCAGCTGGCGCAGTGGGCGGGTGATGGCCAGGGCCAGCCACCAAAGCACCAGGGAGCCGACCAGGGCCAAGGGGGCGGAGATACCGACCACATCGAGGATCAGGCGCCGCAGCGGCATCACGGTCTGGGCCAACGGCTGCTGGGCGACGATGCCCCAGCCGGTGCTGGGCACCGTGGCGAAGCCTGCGAGCATCTCCACGCCGTGGGTGTTGGTCACCTGCTGCGTGCCGTCACCCAGGGTGGCGATCCGATCGACCAGGGCGTTGCCGCTGACGACCGTGCCCACCCGCTGGGTGTCAGGGTGATAGAGCAGGCGACGGTTACGGTCGACCACATAGAGATAGGCGCCGTTCTTGTAGAAGTGCTTGTCGAGCAGGCTGTTGAGGATGTTGTGCTCGCGCAGGTACAAGCTGCCACCCACGTAGCCCAGGTACTGGCCGTCGGGGCTGAAGATCGGCTGCGACAGCATCACCACCAGGTTGTTGGCGGTTGAAAGGAATGGCGTCGAGATCAGCGTCTTGCGTGCTTGCAGTGCCTGGGTCGCGCCCGGGGTGTGCAGGCGGGTGCCCAATACCTTGCGCAGAGGGGCTGGCGAAATGGCTCGGAGCACGCCCTGGGCATCGACCAGGTACACCGAGTTGAAGGCATGGCTCTGGCGCAACACGCGTTCGGTCTCGGCTTGCGTGAGCTGTGCATCGCCCAGTTGCCCGCCCTGTACCGTAGCGCTGAAAGCCAGCTGCTGCAGGGCAGTGCCCACGAACGTCTCGGTGATGGCTGCAAGCTTCGCGGCATACACCCGGTTGGCCTCCAGCGCGTGATCGATCAACAACTGGCGCTGCACGCGATAGCTGGCGAAATAGCTGGTCAACAGCATTACCGTGGCGGTGAGCGCCGACAGCATGAGGATCAACGTGCGCAGATCCAGGCGCAGGCCTTTCTTGGCGTGTGGCAATCCAGACCTCAACAGCGGGAAAGAGTGACAACCTTACCTGTTATACAGAGTAGTAGCCATGGGGCATCAGGGGGCCGCGCCGGTATTTCATGGCGTGGCCTGCTCCAGTTCGCTCAGGTCCTGCTCGACCTGCTGCATGCGCTGCTCGGCCAGCGCCTGGGCTTTCCCATCGTTTGCGCTCTCGCGCATCAGGGCGGTGAGTTTTTCGCTCAACTGCCTGCCCTGTTCGGTTTCCTCCAGCGCCCTGGCCTTGGCAGGGTCCTGGGTGGCGATGACGATCAGGTCGAACTCGGCATCGCTGAAATGCGCCTCGCTGTAGAGCCTGAACAGGTCCTGACGTTGGTCTTCGACGGTCAGGTGCTTGCGCACCACGGCCTGGATCTGCTCTTGGGACAGCCCCGGATGCTTGGGTGCGAGCAGCGCGGCGATCTTGTCGATGTTGTGCTCGTAGGCTTCCTGCAGTGGCAGGTTGGCCAGGATCTTTTCTTCGCGGCTGGGCTCCTGGTCGCAAGCGGCCATGGCTGCGAGCAGGAGCAACGGGATCAGGCATCTGGGAAGGCGGGGCATCGATCGGGCCTTGGGCTGGGTCTGGCGAGCAGTTTACTGTAGATCTCAGCGCCCGCCACCCAACGGATATTCCACGGCCAGGCGTATCTGGTCGGCATCCAGCTCCGCCTGGGCAGTATTGCCACGGTGGACGTTGTGCCGTAGCGAGAAGGCCATGCCCTTGGCTGCGCCATCCTGCACTACGTACCGCGCTTCCAGGTCTCGTTCCCAATGCCTGCCACCCTTGCCGTAGCCCAGGTAGGCGTAGCCGCCGGCCGGGTCGACGTGGCTGCCATCGATATCGAACCCGCGCACATACAAGGCTGTCAGGTTCAGGCCGGGAATACCGAAAGCGCCCATGTTCACGTCGTAGCGTGCTTGCCAGGATTTCTCGTTGGGTGCGTTGAAATCGGACAGCTGCACGGCGTTGCCCAGGTAGATCGCGCCGCGGGTGACGTAGTCGAACGGTGTATCGCCATCGACCTGCTGCCAGCCCAGGCTGAACGTATGCGGGCCCTGGGTATAGCGCGAGAGCAGGTTCCAGGTGGTGTTGTCGATATGCCCGGACAACGCCTTGCCGGTGTCGGTGGTGCGGTACAGGTTCAGTTCCAGGCTCAAGCTGCGGTGTTCATCCAGGGCATGGCTGAGGGTGCCGCCCAGGTAATGCTGGCGCCAGGTATCGGCGTAGCGCGAGGTATAAAGGCTGGCGTTCATGGCGCTGCTCGGGTTCCACACGATGCCTGCTAGGTCGAAGCTGTCGCCCTGGCGTGCGTTCGAATAATTCACGACGAAACCCTGATCATGGCTCGAGGCATTGCGGTCGGTGTTTTCGGTGAAATGGCCGGCCACCAGCTTGAGGGTGTCGATCTCGTTGCTGGTGAGAAACAGGCCCGTGGCCGTTTCGGGCAGCAGGCGGCTGTCGGAGGCACTGAACACTGGTGTCTTCACCCGTTGTTCGCCGTAGGCCAGCACGGTGTCGGCCAGACGCAGCTTGAGCGCTGCGCCGCCACGGCTGTAGCTGCCTTTGGGATGGCCGTCGTTGTCTAGGGCCAGCAGGCGAGCCTTGCCGGCACGCCCGCCGCCGCTGTCCAATTGCACACCGAGGTAGGCATGGGCGTCGACACCGATGCCCAGCAACCCTTGGGTGAACCCGGACTGGACGGTACCCATCAGGCCGTAGGCCCACTCCTCAGCCTTGCCACTGCGTCCGCTGCGTGGCTTGTAGGCATTGCGGGCAGCACCGTTGCGCCCGCCATGGCGATAGTCGCGCTGGTCGAACACGGTGCGGTTGAGCAGGCTCCAGGTACTGTCTTGGATAAAACCGTTGGACCGCGCCTGGGCCGACTCCGCCAGGGCCACCGGCGAGGCACCGAGCAGCGGCAGCAGCAGGGCAGCGCGCAGCGACTGCCTTGGCCTGGACGTGATGCGGGCATGCATGGGGCTGGGCTCCTGTCGCCTTAGAAGTACTTGAGCCAGGCGATATCGCGGCGGCGGGCCTTGAGCCGGGCGAACGCGCGCACCGGCAGGAACAGGGCGATGGCGAGCAGGATCGCGCCGAGCCAGACCGCCCCGATGCCATCGAAACCGAAATAGTCACCCTGGTTCAGGCCCCACAGCGCGACGCTGGCCAGGTACAACAGCTTCAGCACGTAAAGGTGCAACAGGTAGAAGAACATCGGAGCTGCGCCGAACACTGCCAGTACTCCGATCCAGCGTGCCTGCCCAGCGCGCTCGAAGGCTCGCAGCAACAGCAGGCCGAGGCCCAGGGTCAGGGCCAGGAACAACAGCGACGGTGGGTATTTGGTGATATTGAAGAAGCTCATCAGCGTCTGGGGCGCGGTCGGGTAACCGCTCCATGGCGCTTCGCCATAACCGTTGAGCAGGCGCAGGGCGAAGAAGCCCAGCAGTGCGGCGATGCCGAGCAGCAGCAAGCGCTGCTGGCGTGTGCCAGCATCGCTGCCGCGGGCGAACCAGGGACCCAGACCATAGCCCAGCGCGATCACGCCGATCCACGGCAGCACCGGGTAGGAAGTGCGCAAGCGCAGATGCTCGCTGAACTGAAGCCAACCCCGATCATGCAGGATCGCCCAAGGTGCATGCAGGGGGGAGCCAGGTTCGAAGTGCAGCCCATCGAGCAGGTTGTGCCCGGCGACGATGGCGATGCCGATGGCCAGCAGGGCCGGGCGTGGCAGCCAGACCAGCAGCGACAGGGCGATCATGCTCACGCCGATGGCCCAGATCACTTGCATGTAGATCACGCTCGGTGGCAGCTGGAAGGTCCAGGCGAAGTTCACCAGGGTGAATTCCAGGGCTACCAGGAACAGGCCGCGCTTGAACAGGAAGGCGCATACGTCGCCGCGGCCCTGATGCTTCTCGCCATAGAGCCACGCCGACAGGCCGGTCAGCAGGACGAACACCGGCGCGCACAGGTGCGCCAGGGTCCTGCTGACGAACAGGCTTGGCTCGGTGGTGTCGATGGCCATCGGATCGCTGACCTGGCGATGCAGGAAGAAGGTCTCGCGGACATGGTCCAGGAGCATGAACAGGATCACCAGGCCGCGCAGGGCGTCGATGCTTTGCAGGCGCTGGGTGAGCAGGGTGGGGGTGGCTGAGGCGCTTGTCATGATGGGGCGGGGAGGTCTTGTCGTTGAATTGAAATGTTATCTTATAACTTTTTTGGGGTGGCAAGACAGCGCTTTTTGTGTTGTGCAGGGGATAGGTCGGAAGGTAGGTGGTGCCCGTGAGATCCAGCGCCGCGCGGGCGGCGCTCGATCTCGCAGGCGGCGAAGCTGTCGCGTCGAACCTCAGGGCGCCCCGAGTATCCCCATGACCTTGTCCCGAAGCTGGTCGATCCCGAACGGCTTGCCGATCATGTGCATCCCCTGGGGCACGTCCAGCGTTTCAGCGTAACCGCTGGCGAACAGCACCGGCAGCGTCGGGCGCAGCGCGCGGGCCCTGGCGGCCAGCTCCTCGCCGCGCATGTCTGGCAGGCCCACGTCGGTCATCAGCAGCGCCAGGGGCTGACCCGGATCTTCGAGTACCTCCAGCGCAGCAGCGGCGCTATCGGCTTCGATCGCGATATAGCCCAAGTCGCCGAGCACTTCGACGATCAGCATACGTACGATGTCGTCGTCTTCGACTACCAGAAGCTGCATCATGAGGGTCCTGTTCATAGAGGTGATCTTTATTGGGTGCCCGGGAGGGCGGTAGAAGTTCCCCAGCATAGCGGGCGATGCATGACGATGGAACGATTGCTGCGGGTCGCCTTCAAATACTGGCTAAGTGCCCTGCCAGAGCCGGCAAAGCTGGTTAGACTCGCTATGAAGCCGGTGGCGCAGTGGCCACCCAATCCAATGGACTTTTTTCGCTCGGGCGTTTTCAGATGATTCAAGCAGCCTCGATGGACCAGCAGAGCTTTCGCAAGCTGTTGCGCCGCAACGTCAGCTTGCCGCTAGGTGTAGGCCTGCTGGGGGCCGTGGCGTTTGTCGCGGTGATCAACTATTTGTTGTCGGCCATGCAATGGGTCGAGCACACCGATCGGGTGATCGGCAATGCCAATGAAACAGCCAAGCTGGCGGTCGACATGGAAACCGGCATGCGCGGTTTCCTGATTTCCGGAGACGAACGTTTCCTTGACCCGTACGAGGTGGCCAAGCCGCGTATTTTCAACAGCCTCCAGGCGCTTCGCTCGCTGGTGGCGGACAACCCACAGCAGGTCGAGCGCATCGACCGGTTGGTCGCCTTGCAGGGTGCCTGGAACGACTTCGGTGCCCAAATGATCGCCTTGCGGCGCAACCAGGGCGATTACCAGGCAGCCATCGGCGATGGCCGTGGCAAACGCTTGAGCGATGGCATCCGCAAGGAGTACGACGACCTGATCGCTGCCGAGCAACAGTTGCGCATGGCACGCAACGAGGCGGTGAGCCGCGTGACGATCCTGCTTGCCAGCGCGTTCGTGTTGTTCATCGTGGCGCTCACGGCCTTGCTGGCCTATCTCGGACGCCGCGACCTGCTGATGCTTTCCGATAGCTACCTGGAGAATCTGCACGCCCAGCGACGGGCAGCCGAACACCTGGAACACCAGGCCTGGCTGCGCAACGGTCAGACGCAACTGGCCGAACAGGTGCTCGGCCAACTGACCCTGCCCATGCTCGGTGACAATATCCTGCGGTTCTTCGCCAGTTACTTGGGCAGCGTGGTCGGCGCTTTCTATGTGCGTGACGAACAAGGGCAGCTGGTGCGCGTGGCCAGTTACGGCTTGGGCGTGGAACAGCAAGCCCGCGGACAGCAGGTGTCCAGCCACGAAGGTTTGTTGGCCGAGGCGGTGCGCCAGATCCGCCCGCTGCGCCTGGATGACCTGCCCGCCGATTACCTGCGCTTGAGTTCGGGCCTGGGCGAAGGCCTGCCGCGCAGCGCATTGCTGATGCCAGCGAGCGACGACGGCCAGGTCAATGGCGTGCTCGAGCTGGGCTTCCTCAGGCCGTTGCAGGAGCGCGATGCCCAGCTGTTGCAACAGGTTGGCGGCAACCTGGGGATTTCCATCGAAAGCGCACGCAACCGTCAACGCCTTCAGGAGGTGCTGGCCGAGACCCAGCAGCTCAACGAAGAATTGCAGGTGCAGCAGGAAGAACTCAAGACCGCCAACGAAGAGCTCGAAGAGCAGTCGCGCATCCTCAAGGAATCCCAGGCCCACCTGGAAACCCAACAAGCGGAATTGGAGCAGACCAACGAGCAGTTGGCCGAGCGTACCGATGCCCTGGACCGCAAGAACGGCGAGCTGAACCTGGCGCAGTTGGAGCTGCAGGCCCGCGCCGAAGACCTGCAGCGTACCAACCGCTACAAGTCCGAGTTCCTGGCCAACATGTCCCATGAGCTGCGCACGCCGCTCAACAGCTCGCTGATCCTCGCCAAGCTGCTGGCAGAAAACGGCGAGGGCAACCTCAGCGATGAACAGGTGAAGTTCGCCGAGTCCATCTATTCGGCCGGCAACGACCTGCTTAACCTGATCAATGACATCCTCGATATCGCCAAGGTCGAAGCCGGCAAGCTCGACGTGCGCGCCCAGGTCACCCCGGTCGAGGGGCTGGTGCAGGGCGTGCAGGCCCTGTTCGAGCCCTTGGCCCAGGACAAGGGCCTGGATTTCACGGTGCAGGTCCAGCCGCAGGTGCCGGCGACCCTGTTCACCGACCGCCAACGCCTCGAACAGATCCTCAAGAACCTGTTGTCCAACGCGATCAAGTTCACCGAGCGTGGCCAGGTCAGCCTGACCATCGGCCACGAGGTCGGCCAGGGCGTGCGCTTCAGTGTGCGCGATAGCGGCATCGGTATCGAAGCCGACCAGCAACAGGCGATCTTCGAGGCGTTCCACCAGGTCGATGGCACCAGCAACCGACGCTATGGTGGTACCGGTCTGGGGCTGTCGATTTCCCGAGACTTGGCACGCCTGCTGGGCGGGCAAATCACGGTACAAAGCACGCCGGGGCAGGGCAGTACATTCAACCTGATTCTGCCTGAGCAATACGAAGGCGCACCGGCCCAGATCCAGGCGCCGCAGGTTGCCAAACCGGCGGTCCAGGCTGCGCCGCCGGCACCGCCAGCGCCCCGCAGGGCTGTCTTCGCCGATGACCGCGAGCGCGCGCCCTTCGCCAACCGCTGCATCCTGGTCGTGGAGGACGAGCCGAACTTCGCCCGCATTCTCTTCGACCTGGCCCACGAGCTAGGCTACAACTGCCTGGTGGCCCAAAGTGCCGACGAGGGCTACGAACTGGCCGCTCAGTACACGCCCGATGCCATCCTGCTGGACATGCGCCTGCCGGATCATTCGGGCCTGACGGTGCTGCAGCGGCTCAAGGAGCAAGCCGCTACCCGGCATATCCCGGTGCACGTCATCTCTGTGGAGGATCGCGTAGAGGCCGCCATGCACCTGGGGGCGGTGGGCTATGCGGTCAAACCCACCAGCCGCGAGGAGCTCAAGGCGGTGTTTGGCCGCCTGGAGGCCAAGCTCACCCAGAAGCTCAAGCATATCCTGCTGGTGGAGGACGACGACCTGCAACGCGAGAGCATCGCCCGGTTGATCGGCGACGACGACATCGAAATCACCGCCGTGGCCCTGGCCCAGGACGCCCTGGCACTGTTGCGCGAGAACGTCTACGACTGCATGATCATCGACCTGAAACTGCCGGACATGCTTGGCGACGAGCTGCTCAAGCGCATGACCTGCGAACAGATCCGCGCCTTCCCGCCGGTGATCGTCTACACCGGCCGTAACCTCACCCGTGAGGAAGAGGCCGAGCTGCGCAAGTATTCCCATTCGATCATCATCAAGGGCGCCCGCTCGCCGGAGCGCCTGCTCGACGAAGTCACGCTGTTCCTGCACAAGGTCGAAGCGCAGCTGTCCCATGAGCGCCAGCGCATGCTCAAGACCGCGCGCAGCCGCGACAAGGTGTTCGAAGGGCGCAAGATCCTGCTGGTCGATGACGATGTGCGTAATATCTTTGCCTTGACCTGCGCCCTCGAGCAAAAAGGTGCCATCGTCGAGATCGGCCGTAACGGGCGCGAAGCTATCGAGCGCCTGGAGCAGCATGGGGACATCGACCTGGTACTGATGGACGTGATGATGCCGGAGATGGATGGCTACGAGGCCACGCGGTTGATCCGCCAGCAGCCCCGCTGGCGCAAGCTGCCGATCATCGCGGTGACCGCCAAGGCCATGAAGGACGACCAGCACCGCTGCCTGCAGGCCGGCGCCAACGACTACCTGGCCAAACCGATCGAGTTGGACCGATTGTTTTCCCTGATCCGTGTCTGGCTGCCGCAATTGGAGCGAATTTGACTAGCGAACGTAGTACCGATATCGAGATCCGGCTGCTGATAGAGGCGATCTACCTCAAGTACAGCTACGATTTCCGCGATTATTCCGGCGCTTCGATCAAGCGCCGGATCCTGCATGCCGTGCGTCAATTCGATTGCCCCACGATTTCGGCATTGCAGGAGCGGGTGTTGCACGACCCGAGCATGTTCATGCAACTGCTGCAATACCTGACGATCCCGGTCAGCGAGATGTTCCGCGACCCAGGGCACTTCCTCGCCTTGCGTAATGAAGTGGTGCCGCTGCTACGCACCTGGCCGTCGCTCAAGGTCTGGATCGCCGGGTGCAGCACGGGTGAGGAGGTCTATTCCATGGCCATCCTGCTGCGCGAGGAAGGGTTGCTGGAACGCACGATCCTCTATGCCACCGACATCAACCCCTATTCGTTGGAAAAGGCCAAGCAAGGCATCTATGCGATGCACGACATGCAGGCCTACGCCGAGAACTATCGCCAGGCCGGTGGCCGCCGGGACTTCGCCGAGTACTACACCTCGGCTTACGGCAACGCCATCATGGACAACAGCCTGCGCGACAACGTGACCTTCGCCGACCATAGCCTGGCGACCGACAGCGTGTTCTCCGAGACGCAGTTGGTGTCCTGCCGCAACGTGCTGATCTATTTCAACAAGCAGTTGCAGGATCGCGCCCTGGGCCTGTTCCACGAGTCGTTGTGTCACCGCGGCTTCCTGATCCTGGGCAGCAAGGAATCGGTGGATTTTTCCGCCTACAGCGGCCGATTCGAGGCGCTGATGCGGCCCGAACGGATCTATCGCAAGTCATGAATGGCGTGCAAGCGGTGGTCATCGGTGCCTCGGCGGGTGGCGTCGCGGCGTTGTTCACGGTGCTGGGTGCGTTGCCGGAGGGCTTTGACATCCCGGTGTTGTGTGTCCTGCACCTGCCTGACGACCGCCATAGCCAACTGGCCGGGGTGCTGCAGCGCCGGCTGCGCCGACCGGTACGCGAGGCCTGTGACAAGGCGCGTATCGAGCCTGGGCTGATCTATGTGGCCGGCCCTGGGTACCACCTGTCGGTGGAGCGGGACCGCAGCCTGTCGTTGAGCCAGGAGGAGCCGGTGCATTTCTCTCGCCCGGCAATCGACTTCCTGTTCCAGTCGGCGGCCGATGCCTACGGCCCTGGCCTGCTCGGCGTGCTGCTCACCGGGGCCAACGAAGATGGCGCCCAGGGGCTGCTTCATATCAAGAACAGCGGAGGCCGGACCGTGGTCCAGGACCCTCGCGACGCACAGGTCGCGCTGATGCCGGAGGCCGCACTGGCCCTGCATCGGCCCGATCATATCCTTTCCCTGAGTGGTATCGGGCAACTGCTCGCGACCCTGGAACCCAGCGCATGCTAAGCAATATCATCGCCAAACTGCTGATCGTCGACGACCTGCCGGAAAACCTGCTGGCCCTCGATGCCCTGATCCAGGGCCAGGACCGTGAAGTGCACCAGGCCCAGTCTGCCGAACAGGCGCTGTCGCTGTTGCTCGAGCATGAGTTCGCCCTGGCCATCCTCGATGTACAGATGCCGGGCATGAACGGTTTCGAACTGGCCGAACTGATGCGCGGCACCGAGAAGACCAAGAACATCCCCATCGTCTTCGTGAGCGCTGCAGGTCGCGAAATGAACTATGCCTTCAAGGGGTACGAGAGCGGCGCGGTGGACTTCCTGCACAAGCCGCTCGATACCCTGGCGGTCAAGAGCAAGGTATCGGTGTTCGTCGACCTGTTCCGCCAGCGCAAGGCCCTTGGGCGTCAATTGGAAGCCCTGGAGCGTAGCCGTGAGCAACAGGCGCAGTTGCTGGCTGAACTCGAGGTGGCGCGTGGCGAGCTGGAGCGCGCGGTACGCATGCGTGACGACTTCATGTCGATTGTCTCGCACGAGGTGCGCACGCCCCTCAATGGCCTGGTCCTCGAGACCCAGCTGCGCAAGATGCACCTGGCCAAGGGCAACCTCGAGGCCTTTACCCAAGAGCGCCTGCAGGCCATGGTCGAGCGCGACGAGCGGCAGATCAACAGCCTGATCCGCCTGATCGAGGACATGCTCGATGTTTCGCGTATCCGCACCGGCAAGTTGTCGCTACGGCCCAAGGCGTTCGACCTGGGCCAGCTGGTGCGGGGGCTGGTGGAAAACTTCACGGCCCAGGCCGCTGCACTGGATACTCACATCGAACTAGAGCGTTGCGAGGCGTTGCCGGGGGAGTGGGATGAATTTCGCATCGAGCAGGTGGTGGCCAACCTGCTGTCCAACGCACTGCGTTACGGTGAGCGGCGACCGGTGCAGGTTCGTGTATTCGAGCAAGGCGGCAAGGCGTGGGTACAGGTGCAGGATCAGGGGATTGGCATCAGTGCAGCCAACCAGCAGCGAATCTTCCAGCAGTTCGAGCGAGTCGCGGCGCAGCAGGTCAGTGGTGGGTTGGGGTTGGGGCTGTATATTTCCGAACAGATCGTCCAGGCCCATGGCGGCCATATCCGGGTCGACAGCGAGGAGGGCAAGGGTGCAACCTTCAGCCTGTGCCTGCCGTTGGCTGCTGTGCGACAACAAAGCGACCAAGCCCGGGCAACCTCTGCCTGAGGCTGGGGTCTGATGGCCAACCTATTGAATCCCAAGGCGAAGTCATGAGTGAAGATGCACAAGATGTGGTACTGGTCGTCGAGGATGAGCCGGCGATTCGCATGATCCTGCGCGACTACCTCGCAGGGGAGGGTTACCACGTATTGGTGGCCGAGGACGGCGAGCAGGCGTTCGCCATTCTGGCGAGCAAGCCGCACCTGGACCTGATGGTCACGGACTTCCGCTTGCCGGGTGGGATCTCGGGGGTGGACATCGCCGAGCCTGCCGTCAAGTTGCGGCCGGACCTGAAGGTGATATTCATCAGCGGGTATCCGGCCGAAATCCTTGAAAGCCAAAGCCCGATTGCGCGCAAGGCGCCCATTTTGGCCAAACCGTTCGACCTGGACAGCCTGCGCGAGCAAATCCAGATGCTTTTGCAGTAAAGCCTGCTTGTTCGCTTAAAGCGTTGCGGTGCCTGTGAGATTGCGCGGGGTGTGCGATCCCCCAGGCACCGAAGCCGCTGCGGCGAACATCGTGTCTACAGGCTCAAGCGAGCTCGAGCCAGATCGGTGCATGGTCGGAAGGCTTTTCCATCCCGCGCAGTTCATAATCGACACCCGCCGCCTTGAGCCGCGGTACCAGCCCTTGAGAAGCCATGATCAGGTCGATCCGCAGCCCCCGCTTGGGCTCATCCTCGAACCCGCGGCTGCGATAGTCGAACCAGCTGAACCGGTCGGCCACTTCTGGGTGCAGGTGACGGAAACTGTCGACCAGCCCCCAGCCCTTGAGCCGCTCCAGCCATTCGCGTTCTTCTGGCAGGAAACTGCATTTACCCGTGCGCAGCCAGCGCTTGGCGTTGTCCGCGCCGATGCCGATGTCGCAGTCCTGGGGCGAGATGTTCATGTCGCCCATCACCAGCACGGGCTGGTCGCTGCGGAACTGGCCTTCCAGCAACCCCTGCAGGTCGCTGTAGAAGCGCTGTTTGGCGGGGAACTTGGTGGGGTGGTCACGGCTTTCGCCCTGGGGGAAATAGCCGTTCATGACGGTGATGGGGGTGCCGTGCGCATCGGCGAAGGTACCCCAGATGAACCGCCGCTGGGCATCTTCCTCATCGCTGGCGAAACCTTTGTACAACGCCAGCGGCTCGCGCCGTGACAACAGCGCTACACCGTAGTGGCCTTTCTGGCCATGGTAGTGCACGTGGTAACCCAGAGCCTGGACATCAGCCAACGGGAACTGATCGTCGCTGACCTTGGTTTCCTGCAGGCCAATCACGTCCGGCTGGTGCTTTTCGATCAGCGCCGCCAGTTGGTGCGGGCGCGCACGCAGGCCGTTGATGTTGAACGAGACGATCTTCATGAAAAGACAATCCTGACAAAAATTGGGATGCTATCCGACATCCGCCCCCTCTGCCAGCATGGCACCCTCCTGTCCGCGCTGCTAATGTGCCGTATGCAACGGCATGGCACGGGGCTTGCTCCGCTGAATGATGGTTTTTCCAGAAAGGATTTCGCAATGCCTGACGTCGACGCCCAGCAGGTTCGCATCTGCCAGCTGGATGACGGATACCGTGGCGAGGTCCGCCAGGTGCTCTATCACGCCTACCGCCACGACCCCACCTTCGCCTACGTGCTCGAAGCCCACCGCCCGGGTTACGAGCGCCGCCTGCGGGCCATGCTGCGGGCCTGGGTGGGGCAGCATTTTCATCTGCAACTGCCGGCCATGGGCCTGCTGATCGACGACCGCCTGGTCGGGCTGGCGCTGATCGTACCGCCAATGCGGCGCCTCGGGGTGGCAGACAGTTGGGCGTGGCGCCTGCGCATGGCCTTGGGTACGGGCATCGGCTGTACCCGTCGCTATCTCGACTTCCAAGCAGCCTTGGCGGCCTGCGTGCCGCAGGGCAGGGTGTACCTGCTCTCCTTGCTCGGGATACAGCCGCAATTTCAGGGGCAGCGTTTCGGCGAGCAATTGTTACAAGCTGTGCATGGCTGGTGCGCCCAGGCACCAGGCGCCGAGGGCGTGCTGCTCAATACAGGCAATGCCCATTCCCTTGCGTTCTATCAGCGCCAGGGGTACCAGCAAATCGGCGAAATCGCGGTCGGCCCCATTCGCGAGCGGGTGTTTTTCCGGCCCCAACCCGTCTTGCCGGGACCAGTCGCTGCATGAACCGTGCGACAAGCGGCACCCTGGAGGGCCCGCCTCTGGTAGCATGCGCCGCATGACGTATTCAGGAAGACTAAGCTGGGGCCTGATCCTTTGGGTCGCCAGTACCACCGTATGGGCGCAGAGCGAACTGCTGGTGCGGGTGAAACCGGCCAACAAGGCGCTCAAGAGCAATGTCGAAGGCTATATCGGCAGCCTCGGGAACCGCGACGAGGAGGCCTTGTTGCGATTCAGCCGTGGTGCCCAGGAACAGGCGCGCAAGGCTGCCCAGGCCCTAGGCTACTACCAGGCGCAGATCGACACCGAAGTCAGGCCGCCGAGCGCGCAGGACAAACCACCGCAACTGATCATCCAGATCGAGCCGGGTGAACCTGTTCACCTGCGCAACGTGACCGTGCGCATCGAAGGGCCGGCCAGCGAGCTGGCGGCGTTTCGAGTACCCGACAGCAAGGCCTTGCGCCCTGGCGAGCAGCTCAACCACGGCAGCTACGAGGATGCCAAGCGGCTGATCCAGAACCAGGCCTCGCGCTACGGATTCTTCAGTGGCCACTTCACCCGCCAGCGCCTGGCGATCGACCCTCAGGCCGGCATCGCCGATATCGAACTCATCTACCAGAGCGGCCCGCGCTATCGCATGGGCTCCGTGACCTTCGGTGGCGATACGCCGCTGGACAACGACCTGCTGCAGCGCATGGTCTCTTTCAAGCCAGGCACGCCCTACGACTCCGAGCTGATCGCCGAACTCAACAATGACCTGCAATCGAGCGGCTATTTCGAAGGCGTGCGGGTCGACGCGGCGCCGACTGGCGCAGTCAACGAAGAAATACCGGTGGAGGTCCACCTGCAAACCCGCAAGCCGCGCACCATGGGCTTGGGCCTGGGCTTCTCGACGGACGTCGGCCCGCGCGGCAAGGCCAACTGGACCCGCCACTGGGTCAACCCACAGGGGCACAGCTATGGCTGGGAGACCGAACTGTCCGCCCCTCGGCAGAACGTCGGCCTGTGGTACGACATCCCCCTGGACCCGCCGCTGACCGACAAGCTGCGTTTTGCAGGTGGCTACCAGAACGAAGAAATCGCCGGCACCGATACCTTGAGCAAGCTGCTGACGGTCGGCCCGGAGTGGCACAGCAAATTGCCCAGTGGCTGGCAGCGGGTGATCTCGCTCAAGTATCAGCGCGAGGAGTATCGGCTGGGCGATGACTCTGGGCTCAGCAACCTGTTGATGCCAGGCGTGAGCTTCTCCTATCTGCGCAGCGACAATCGCATCGACCCACACAACGGCTACCGCCTGCAATTCGACCTGCGCGGTGCCAAGGATGGGCTGGTCTCGGACACCAACCTGCTGCATGGCAACGTCCTGCTCAAAGGCCTGACCACCCTCGGCCAGAACCATCGTTTGCTCGGGCGCGTACAGTTCGGTGGCAGTGCCACCAATGGCTACAAGCAGAACGTCCCGCCATCGCTGCGCTTCTTCGCCGGTGGTGACCAGAGCGTGCGTGGCTATGACTACCAGAGCCTGTCACCTAAGAACAGCGACGGCGACCGCATCGGTGGCCGCTACCTGGTGGCCGGGAGTGTCGAGTACCAGTATTCGGTGGCGGACAAGTGGCGGGTGGCGACGTTCATCGACCAAGGCAACTCCTTCAATTCGCTGGAATTGCCCAGCCTCAAGACCGGCGTCGGGATCGGCGTGCGCTGGGTGTCACCGGTCGGGCCATTGCGCCTGGACCTGGCCCATGCACTGGATGACGACGGTGGTATCCGCTTGCATTTCTCCATGGGGCCTGAGCTGTGATGCGCGTGTTCAAACCCATTCTCCTGGCGCTGCTGGGCCTTCTCGTGCTGGTCGCCCTGATGCTGGGCCTGCTGTTGGGGACCGAGGCGGGCAGCCGCTGGGCCCTGGCGCGGGTGCCGGGGCTCGAGGTCACCCATTTCCAGGGCCGCCTGGGGGGCAGTTGGCAGGCTGAACGACTGGCCTGGGCCGATGGCGCGAACCAGGTCCAGGTACAGTCAGCGCAGCTGGCCTGGTCGCCGCTGTGCCTGCTGCGCGCCACCTTGTGCCTGGAGCGGGTGCAGGCCGAGCAGGTCAACATGGTGTTCGCCCAGAGTGAGGCACCTGCCGACAGCGGGCCGCTGCAACTGCCCAGCTTGAAGCTGCCCATCGCCATCGAGCTGGGCGAGGTCAAGCTCGGGCGTTTGCGCCTGGATGGCGACGATGTGCTGGGCGATATGCAACTGGCGGCCCATTGGGCGGCCAACGGCCTACGCATCGACACGTTGCGAGTGCAGCGCGATGACCTGCGCCTGGACCTGCAAGGTGATCTCAAGCCCGAAGCCGATTGGCCTCTGCAGGTGACCGGCACGCTGCAGTTGCCCGAGGTGCAAGGCAAGCCCTGGCAACTGGCGTTGGCCATCAAGGGTGAACTGCAGAAGTCGCTCGCCATCGACGCGACCAGCAGTGGTTACCTGGACGCGCGCCTCGAAGGCCAGTTACAGGCCCTGGCTGAACATTTGCCGGCCACCCTTAGCATTCGTGCCGACGCCTTCAAGCCGGCGGCATCGTTGCCGGATACCGTACAACTGAACCAACTGCGGCTCAACGCCACGGGCGACCTGCTCAAGGGCTATCAATTGGCAGGTTCGGCCAGCCTGCCGGCCGAACAGGGCCCCATTGGCCTGGTAGTCGGCGGCAAGGTGGACGCCAAGGGCGCTCGCCTCGATGCCCTGGACCTCAATGCCAGCGACACCCAGCGGGTCAAGCTGCGAGCCAACGCCGACTGGCAGCAGGGCCTGAAGGCCGATGCACAGATCGATTGGCTGGACTTTCCGTGGTTGCGCCTCTACCCATTGGAGCAGGCGCCGCAAGTCACTCTCAAGCGTTTCAACGCCCAGGCGCACTACCGCGATGGCAGCTATACGGGCACCTTCAGTGGCGATCTTGATGGGCCAGCCGGTGCCTTCAACCTAACCAGCCCGTTCGACGGCGACCTGGCCCAGGTGCGCTTGCCCGCGCTGGCATTGAGCGCAGGGCAGGGCAAGGCAGCTGGCAGTGTCGCGGTCCGCTTCGCCGATACCCTGGCCTGGGATGTCGACCTTCAACTGTCTGCGCTCGACCCGGCCTATTGGCTGGCGGAGCTGCCGGGCACCCTGGCCGGCCCATTGCGTAGCAAGGGCGAACTGAAGAACGAGCGTCTGCAACTACAGGCGCAGCTCGACCTCAAGGGGCGTCTGCGCGGGCAACCGGCTGTGCTCAAGGTACAGACCGAAGGGGCAGGGGAGCGCTGGACGCTCGGCAGCCTGGCGGTGCAACTGGGCGACAACCGTATCAACGGCAGTGCCAGCCTGGAGCAGCGCCTGGCCGGGCGGATCGACCTTGACCTGCCGCGCCTGGGCCAGCTCTGGCCCAGACTGCAAGGGCAGGCCAAGGGGCGATTGGACCTGGCCGGTACCCTGACCGCCCCGCAGGGCACGCTGACCCTGCAAGGGCAACAATTGGGCCAGGCCGAAAATCGTATCCAGCGCCTGGACCTGGAGGCGCGCCTGGACAGCGCCCAGCGCGGGCAAGTCACGCTCAAGGCCGGCAATATCCGCGTCGGCGAGACCGCATTGGGTAACCTGGACGTCGACGGCAAGGGCGATATCCACCAGCAGGCCGCCACCCTGGCTCTCGATGGGCCACAGCTCAAGCTGGACCTGGCCCTGGACGGCCAGCTGGCCAAGGGCGACTGGCGTGGGCGCCTGGCCTCCGGGCGTATCCAGGCAGGCGGCCAGGACTGGCGCTTGCAAGCCCCAGCGAAGCTGCAGCGCCTGGCCAGCGGGCAACTGGACTTCGGCGCCCATTGCTGGCGCTCCGGCCAGGCGAGCCTGTGCGGCGAAGACCAGCGCCTGGCGCCGGAGCCGCGGCTGCGTTATCACCTCAAGCAGTTCCCGCTGGACAGCCTGGCCCAATGGTTGCCCAAGGACTTTGCCTGGCAGGGCCTGCTCAACGCCGATATCAATCTGGACATGCCGGCAGCCGGGCCCAAGGGCACCTTGCGGGTCGACGCCAGCGACGGAACGTTGCGCGTTAGAGACAATGGGCGCTGGGTCGATTTTCCTTATCAGGCGCTGCGCCTGGACAGCACGCTTGCCCCGCGCCGTGTCGACACCCGCCTGGATTTTCGTGGCCAGCGCCTGGGCGAGCTTTCCCTGGTTACCCGGCTCGACCCGCTGGGCAAGGACAAACCACTGACCGGCGACTTCCGCCTGGCCGGCCTGGACCTGTCGATCGCCCGGCCGTTCGTGCCGATGGTCGAGCGCCTGGCCGGCCAGCTCAATGGCAGCGGTCGGTTGTCGGGTACGCTGTTGAACCCTCAGGTCACGGGCAACCTGGCCCTGAGCGGCGGCGAAGTGAGAGGGCCGGAGCTACCGATCAGCCTCGAAGGCCTCTCGCTGCAGGCCCTGATTGCCGGCGAGCAGGTACAGGTGCAGGGCAACTGGCAGAGTGGGCCGGCCGGGCGCGGTCAGCTCGATGGCAACCTGACCTGGGGGCAGGCATTGGCGATGGACCTGCGCCTGCGTGGCCAGCAGTTGCCGGTGCACGTCGAGCCTTACGCAGACCTGGAGGTTGCCCCCGACCTGAACATCCGCCTGGTCGATGAACGACTGGCGATCGCCGGCAAGGTGCTGGTGCCCAAGGGCAAGATCACCGTGCGCGAACTGCCGCCCTCGACCGTCAAGGTCTCCGATGACACGGTGATCGTCGGCGAGCAGACCGAAGAGGGCAAGCCGCCGATGGCCATGGACATCGATGTCGAGGTGGGGCGCGACAAGCTGTCGTTCAAAGGCTTTGGCCTGACCGCCAACCTGCTCGGCCACGTGCATATCGGCAACAACATGGATACCCGTGGCGAGCTCAGCCTTGCCGAAGGGCGTTATCGTAAATATGGCCAGAACCTGATCATCCGGCGGGCACGCTTGCTGTTCGCCGGCCCTATCGACCAGCCGTATCTGGATATCGAGGCGATCCGCCGGGTCGATGATGTGATCGCGGGTATTCGCCTGAGCGGCAGCGCCGAGCAGCCGACCACCAAGGTGTTTTCCGAACCTGCCATGAGCCAGGAGCAGGCGCTGTCCTACCTGGTATTGGGCAGGCCCCTGGCGACCAGCGGCGAAGACAACAACATGCTGGCCCAGGCAGCCCTTGGGCTGGGGTTGCTGGGCGGCGAGGCGCTGACCGGCGGGCTGGCCTCGAGCCTTGGCATCGAAGATTTCCAGTTGGGTTCCGAAGGTACGGGCAACAGCACCAGCGTGGTTGCCAGCGGCAATATCACCGAGCGCCTCAGCTTGCGCTATGGTGTCGGGGTGTTCGAGCCGGCCAACACCATCGCCCTGCGTTACAAGCTGAGCAAGAAGGTGTACCTGGAGGCGGCAAGCGGTCTGGCCAGCTCGCTGGACATCTTCTACAAGCGGGACTTCTAAAACCCGCTCAGCGAACGGTCGCTGCCTCAATGAACTCGTTGGACGCCTCATCCCCAGCAGGTGGGGCGTTCTGGCGCTGGGGCACGATGAGGTTGGTGTATTCCTCGATCAGGCGGTTGATCGCCTCCGGCGGTTCGCACGCCTGGAACTGCATGCGGATCTGCACTTCGTCCGGGTCACGCTGGTCCCCGCGACGTCCATTGGCCCCGACGGTAACCTGGAAGCGGGCCGTGCCATTGCAATGGGCGTCCTTGTGCGGCTCGCCAGATGCCTCTATCCCGTTGACCCTGACCGAAAGGTCGACCTGCATGCGCTCCAGGGCCAGGCCTCGTGGAGACACCAAGGCAATCAATGGAATCTGCAAGGTGTGTTGGCCATCCATGGCGATCTCCACCATCTTGGCTTTCATCGGGCTACCCAGTTTCTCGGGGTCGTAGTCGAAGAACTGATCGAACAGCTTGATGTACTGCTGGGCGATCAACGTATTGGTGGCGGCGGCTGCTTCCTGTAGGCCGCGGGTGATGTCCGACAGGTCGCTCGATGTCATGGGGGCTTGGCTGGTGGGGCGGGTATCCACGCAAAGAATTCCTCGATAGGTGCACGGACCCCCGCTCGGCGGCGGGGGCAGGGGTGGGCGGCCAAGGCGGCGGAGTCAGTTACCCGAGTTGGGCAGTTCCGGGGTGGTTTCCTGTGGCAGGTTGGGTGGGGTGTCCTTGATCACGGTCGGCTTGGTGGCGGCGTCGGTCAGGTAGTCCATGACCCGTTGCAGCGCCTCGGGTGGGTCTTGTCGGCGTACCGTGGTATTGAAGGCATAGCGCGCCCGTGTGTCGCTTTTGCGGGTCTGTTCCGATTTATGGCTGGCACTGGCCTTGACGTTCAGCTTGAACGGCCCCCAACCCAACGAGGCTTCCCCGTCGCCGCTGAACTCGGAGTTCGAGCGGGTTTCGGCCATTTGGTTGATGGTCAACTCGAACTCGACCCGGCCCTCTTCGATACAGATATTGGGATGGGTGATCGCCGCCATCAACGGAATCTGCATGACTCGGCTGACGGTCCCTTGATGCAGGCCTTGCTCGTCTACGAGGGTTTCGTCGTAGTTGAATTCGATGGCGACCGCCTTGCCATCCTTGATGCAGACCTGCATGAGGAAGTCGGCATAGGATTGGCTGGCAGTGACCTGGGCGTCGATCATCGCCTGCAAGGGCGCTGCGATCATGCGGTCCATGGGCAGTGCATTGATGACCGAGCCGATCAGGTTGTTATCGATGGACATTGTGCTTGTTCCTTTTTAGTGGTGCTGGGCGCGTGGGGGATCAACGAACGTGGTTGTCCTGGCGGCGGATGTTGCCTATCTGGCGCAAGCTCAAGCCGTATTTGTCCGCCAGCAGGCTACGAGACAGGCCGTCGGCGCTTTCCTGCTGGATCTGCAGGTTGCGCAACTGGCGCAGGAAGTGGTCCGGCTTGGGAATTTCCAGCGCTACCCCGGCAAAGCGCTTGATCAACGCTTGCAGGGCGTCGGCGGGGAGCACGTCGGCGAGTTTGGTGCGCTCGAGATGCTTGGGAATGTATTTAGGCCGACCGCCGTAGGCGCAGGTCAGTCGGTAGGCGTTTTCGATGCCTATGCAGTCGATCAGCGATTGCAAGGAATGGGGCAACTGGGAGATGTCGATGCGATTGAGGTCTGGCAATTCCATATGGGGTTCCCTCGAGAATGAGCTGGCGCCAGGTGTGAGGTTCCTGGTGGCGCAGGCTGTCGGCGGTTGCCGCTAGGGCGATTCGTCCGTTCACCTGGCTCGATTCTCAGGCAGTACCCAGTGGGCCGCTAGGCGCCAAGCGGATCGCAGGATGTAGCCTCCGGACCTCAGGGTTTGCAGGCAGCTTGGGTTGCGTATGTAGGAGATGCCTTCAGTTACAGCCTGCAAGCCCTGATCTACCGTTTTCTGTCGAGTCGAGACCTTCAGAGGGTGGTCATACCCTTATAGGCAGGGGTACCCCTGTAGCAAGCCGACCATGCCCAGGTAGGCCTTCGGGGCGTGGGCCTGGGATTGCGGAACGGCACGCCAGTCGACTTCCAGGCAAAGCGCATTGAAACGCTCGGTATCGCGTCGTCCGATGAGCCGCGGACTGAAGTCCTTGCGATAACGAACCCGTGCCGAGTCCAGGGCTTCGGCCTGGTCGGCCTCGGCCAGGGTCTGGCGCGCCAGGGCGGGCAGCTGAGCTTGCGGTATGGTCAGGTGCAGTTGACCGGGGCGGGCATTGAAATAGCCGGCCCGGCGCATGCGTTGCCAAAGCTGCTGCCACTGGCTGGAGCCGGCGTGGGGCTCCAGCTCTCGGGCAAGCTGGTGCAATTGGTCATTGGAAAGCGTCGCGGTGTCCACTGCCATCGCAGCAGGGGACGCCAACAGCAGCAGGCAGTAGATCAAGTGGGCGGTACGCATCGGGCGGCCTCCAATCGGGGCTGTAAGGGAGACCGGATGCTTTCAGCAGGGGAAAGGCGCAGGCAGCAGGAAATGCGACCGATGACGTTGTATCATGGCCCCGGCTCGATGCGAGCCCTCTGTCCCTGATGTCGCAAGGAACCTTCGATGACACATGTGCAACGCCTGAAATACTCCATCCTGATCATCCTGGTGGTGCTGGGTATCATGCTGGGCCTGTCCTACCTGCAAAAACAGGGGACCATCAGTGAGCAGACCTTCCAGTACATCGCCATCGCCATCGCGGTGGTCGTGGTGGTGATCAACGGCATCCTGCGCCGCAAGGTCGGGCCGAAGCCCTGACCCCGACCGGCCGGCCAGCTCCGGCCGGCCCTGGTTTCAGCGTGAAACGGGCAGTTCCAGTACGGCCCGGGCTTCGGGGTTGAGGCTGTAGCATTTATCGCTGCCCAGGCTGATCACGCCCTCGGCGCACAAGCGCTTGAGCACCTCGCGCACGCTGAGAAACGACAACGGGATGTCCAGTTGCTCGAGTTGCGCATGAACGCCTCGCACGCCAATGCTGCGACCGTCCCGGTCGGCCGCATGCAAGGCATCGATGACTTTCAGGCGGATCAGGCTGGTGCGCAACCCAAAGGCACGCAGCAACTCGCGAATCTGTTCGTTGCCGGCACGCGCCGGTGCGTCGGCGATTTGCCCTGCATCGTGGGCGGCCACGCTGCGAACACTCTGCAACGCAGGTTGTGGGTTGTACATGTGAATGCTCCTTTTCGTGGACTGTCCCGAAAACAAGGGTGCTTCATTGGGTATGACGAACGAGACGGGCAAAACTGCAACCCTTGACGAAAAAATAATGCGCACGCCCTGTTCAAGACGAGGCAAGGCCCTGGTTTGCGTAAAATTTCCAGCGAGCCGTTCGTTTGTACGGGATACCCCCAATCCCAGGAGTACCCGTGCGTACATTTTCGCGTCCCATGACCCGTCTTGGCCTGGCCGCCGTATTGATTGCGTCCGGTCTGGTTGCCCAGGCCCGGGAAGCTGCTGGCGAGGCCTCGGCGCAGATCCGGCGTACCAGCTTCGGTGTTCCGCACATCCTGGCCGAGGACGAACGCGGCCTGGGCTATGGCATCGGCTATGCCTATGCCCAGGACAACCTGTGCCTGCTGGCCAACGAGGTGGTGACCGTCAATGGCGAGCGGTCCCGTTACTTCGGCGCCCAGGGCAGGACCATCGAGCAGCGCAAGAACCTCGACAGTGACTTCTTCTTCGCCTGGCTCAACGGCGACTCTGCCGTCACGGCTTTCCTCGAAGCACAGCCAGCGCCCGTGCGCGACTTGCTGGAGGGCTACGCCCTTGGCTACAACCGCGCGCTGGTCGAGCGTCGGGCGCAGGATTTGCCTGCTGAATGCGGCCAGGGAGACTGGCTGCGGCCGATCAGCAGCCTCGACCTGGTCAAGCTGACCCGTCGACTTCTGGTTGAAGGTGGCGTTGGCCAGTTCGCCGAGGCGCTGGTGGCGGCGGCTCCGCCGGAGCTGGCCGCGCGCCGGGCCGAGGAGGACTTCAATCTGGCCCTGGTCCGCCAGGCGCAATTCGCCATGGCCCGTGGCAGCAATGCATTGGCGGTAGGGGCGCAGCGATCGGCCAACGGCGGTGGCCTGTTGCTGGCCAATCCACACTTCCCCTGGGTGGGCGGCCTGCGCTTCTATCAGATGCAACTGACCATCCCAGGCCAGCTGGACGTCATGGGCGCCGCATTGCCAGGCTTGCCGGTGGTCAATATCGGGTTCAACCGGCACCTGGCCTGGACCCATACGGTCGATACCTCGAAGCATTTCACGCTGTACAGGTTGCAGCTCGACCCGAAGGACCCGACACGCTATCTGCTCGATGGGAAATCCCTGCCGTTGGCCCGTCAGAGCTTGAGTGTCGCGGTCAAGGGCGAAGACGGTCGGGTGCAGCAGGTCGAGCGGCAGGTCTACGCTTCGGCGTTCGGCCCGGTGGTGCGCTGGCCAGGCCGGCTGGACTGGGACAACCAGTTCGCCTACAGCCTGCGCGATGCCAACCTGGACAACACCCGGGTGCTGCAGCAGTGGTACGCCATCAACCACGCCGACAGCCTCGACGGCCTGAAACGCACGGTGGGGCAATTGCAGGGCATCCCTTGGGTCAACACCCTGGCGGTGGATGCCGAAGGCCAGGCGACCTACCTCAACCAGTCCGTAGTGCCTTATGTGGACCAGCAATTGCTCGCTCACTGCAGCGACCCCTCGGCCGCCGGGCCGCTGGTGGTGCTCGATGGTTCGCGCAGTGCCTGCCAATGGAAGACCGACGCCCAGGCCGCCCAGCCGGGCATTTTCCCGGCGCGGTTATTGCCGAGCCTTGTGCGCCACGACTTCGTGCAGAATTCCAACGACCCGGCCTGGATGGCCAACCCTGCCCAACCGCTGACCGGGTTTTCCCCGTTGGTCAGTCGGGAGAACCAACCTCTGGGCCTGCGCAGCCGCTTCGCGCTGCAGCGCCTGCAGGGCAACGCCAAGCTGACCGTGGAAGACCTGCAGCGCATGGTGCTGGACGATGAGGTATACGCAGCCAGCCTGGTGCTGCCCGACCTGTTGGCCTGGTGCAAGACTGCCTCAACCGATGTCCAGGCGCTGTGTGCAAGCCTGGCCGCCTGGAATGGCAAGGCCGACCTGGACAGCGGCATCGGCCTGCTGCATTTCACCGCGCTCTTCGAGGCGTTGGCCGCCCAACCGCAAAACTGGCGGGTAGCCTTCGACCCGGCCGACCCTCAGCACACCCCACGAGGGCTTGCGGTGGAGCAGGCCGCGGTGCGCCAACGCGTGCACGAGGCGGCCTTGGCTTCCCTTGAGCGAGTGAGCAAGGCGGGGATTGCAGGCGATAGCCGCTGGGGGCAGGTGCAGCAGTCTGCCGACGGCACGCCGGTGCCGGGCGGGCCCCAGGAACTGGGTGTGTACAACGCCATGTACAGCGTGCCGCATGGTCCCGGCAAACGCTTGGTGGTCAGCGGTACCAGCTATTTGCAGGTGGTCAGCTTTACCCGGCAGGGGCCGCAGGCGCTGGGGTTGCTGGCGTTCTCCCAGTCCAGCGAATCGGCATCGCCCCATGCGGGCGATCAGACCCGGGTGTTCGCAGCCAAGCAGTTGGCGCCGATCCCGTTCACCGAGGCGCAGATCAAGGCCGATCCGCACTACCGTCGGTATGTGATCCGCGAGGGTGACGAGGCGGTAGTGGCTGGCGCAGGCCATTGACAGAGCGGGGCGCTGTGCGCCCCTTTACACAGTGCAAGGCCGCGCCAACACTCGCTCGCTCAGGAAAAGTCGAACGGCGCCAGCTGGAAACCCTGTTCATCCACCTGCAAGGCCCAGCCGCGGCGGTCCCAGTCGCCCAGCACGATGCGCCGGGCGGGCTGGCCATCGACCACGAGCTTGTGGATCGCTGGCCGGTGTGTATGGCCATGGACCAGGGTGCGAACACCATGGGCCGCCATCACCTTGGGCACCTCTTCGGGCGTGACATCGACGATCTCGGTCGACTTCATGCGGGTTTGCGAACGGCTTTCGCTACGCAACTTGCGCGCCAGCTTCTGCCGGGTAGCCAGCGGTAGGTGCCGCAGGACCCACAAGCTCAGCGGGTTGCGCAGGTAGCGACGCAGTTTCATGTAGGACAGGTCGCGGGTGCACAGGGTATCGCCATGCATCAGCAACACGGCCTCGCCACCGAGTTGTACCACGCAGGGGTCGTCCAGCAGGGTGCAGCCTGCGGCTTCACAGAACGCCTGGCCGATCAGGAAGTCACGGTTGCCATGCATCAGGAACACCGCCGTGCCGCTGTCGCTCAGCCGGCGCAGGGCCTGGCAGATCGACTGCTGGAAGGGCGTCATGGCATCGTCGCCGATCCAGGCCTCGAAAAAGTCGCCGAGGATGTACAGGGCCTCGGCGTGGCGTGCGCGGCCATCGAGCAGATCAAGAAACGCCCGGGTGATGTCCGGGCGTTCTTCTTGCAGGTGCAGATCGGAGATCAGCAGGATCACTCAATGATCTCGGCTTTCTCGATGATCACGTCGTCCTTCGGCACGTCCTGGTGGCCAGCCTTGGAACCGGTGGAAACGCCTTTAATCGCGTCGACCACGTCACGACCTTCGATCACTTCGCCGAATACCGCGTAGCCCCAGCCCTGGACGTTCTTGCCGCTGTGGTTGAGGAAGTCGTTGTCGGCAACGTTGATGAAGAACTGCGCGGAAGCGGAGTGCGGCTCCATGGTACGGGCCATGGCGATGCTGTACTTGGCGTTCTTCAGGCCGTTGTCGGCTTCGTTCTGGATCGGCGCGCGGGTAGGCTTCTGCTTCATGCCGGCCTCGAAACCGCCGCCCTGGATCATGAAGTTGTTGATCACGCGATGGAAGACGGTGCCGTTGTAGTGACCGTCCTTGACGTACTGAACGAAGTTTTCGGTGGTTTTCGGTGCCTTTTCGGCGTCCAGTTGCAGGACGATGTCGCCGTGGTTGGTGCTCAGTTTGACTTTGGACATGCTGGAATTCGCTCTTTCAAGGCATTCGGAAATAGGGTGCGCAGGGCGCGTACTTGTCACCTGACGCAGGATCGGGCGACCACGACACAAGGCGCGCGGCGGCCATTTTGCCAGCTTGCGACAAATAGCTGCGATAAATCGCGCCTGTTTGTCCGAGCCCGGCTGTCAGCAGCTTGACTGCTTCGGCTATGATAGGCCCTTTGATTCAATCGGCCTACCCAGGCCGAATACCAGCATTCAAGGATCCTATGAGCAAGCCCACTGCCGACAACGCGCCCAACGCCGCTGCCAAAGGCGCTCCCGCCGTCCCTGCGAACTTCCTGCGGCCGATCGTCCAGGCCGACCTGGACTCGGGCAAGCACAGCAGCATCGTCACCCGCTTCCCGCCGGAGCCCAACGGCTACCTGCACATCGGCCATGCCAAGTCGATCTGCGTCAACTTCGGCCTGGCCAAGGAGTTCGGCGGTGTCTGCCACCTGCGTTTCGATGACACCAACCCGGCCAAGGAAGACCAGGAGTACATCGATGCCATCCAGCGCGACGTCAAGTGGCTGGGCTTCGAGTGGGCCGGCCCGGTGCGCTTCGCTTCGGACTACTTCGACCAGCTGCACGACTGGGCCGTCGAGCTGATCAAGTCGGGCAATGCCTATGTCTGCGACCTGACCCCCGAACAGGCCAAGGAATACCGTGGCAGCCTGACCGAGCCAGGCAAGAACAGCCCGTTCCGCGAGCGCAGCGTCGAGGAGAACCTGGACCTGTTCGCACGCATGAAGGCCGGCGAATTCAAGGACGGCGAGCGCGTGCTGCGCGCCAAGATCGACATGGCCTCGCCGAACATGAACCTGCGCGACCCGATCCTGTACCGCATCCGTCATGCCCATCACCACCAGACCGGTGACAAGTGGTGCATCTATCCGAACTACGACTTCACCCACGGCCAGTCGGACGCCATCGAAGGCATCACCCATTCGATCTGCACCCTGGAGTTCGAAAGCCACCGTCCGTTGTACGACTGGTTCCTCGACAAGCTGCCGGTGCCGGCGCACCCGCGCCAGTACGAGTTCAGCCGTCTAAACCTGAACTACACCATCACCTCCAAGCGTAAGCTCAAGCAGTTGGTGGACGAGAAGCACGTCGATGCCTGGGACGACCCGCGCATGTCGACCCTGTCGGGCTTCCGTCGTCGCGGCTACACCCCGGCCTCGATCCGCAACTTCTGCGAGATGATCGGCACCAACCGTTCCGACGGCGTGGTCGACATGTCGATGCTCGAGTTCAGCATCCGTGACGACCTCGACCGCACCGCGCCGCGTGCCATGTGCGTGCTGCGCCCGCTGAAAGTGGTCATCACCAACTACCCCGAGGGTCAGGTCGAGCAACTCGAGCTGCCGCGCCACCCCAAGGAAGACATGGGCGTGCGCGTGCTGCCGTTCTCCCGCGAGCTGTACATCGACCGCGACGACTTCATGGAAGAGCCGCCAAAAGGCTACAAGCGCCTGGAGCCGGCCGGTGAAGTGCGCCTGCGCGGCAGCTACGTGATCCGCGCCGACGAAGCCATCAAGGATGCCGACGGCAACATCGTCGAGCTGCGCTGCTCGTACGACCCGGACACCCTGGGCAAGAACCCCGAGGGCCGCAAGGTCAAGGGCGTGATCCACTGGGTGCCGGCCGAAGGCAGCGTCGAGTGCGAAGTGCGCCTGTACGACCGCCTGTTCCGCTCCGCCAACCCGGAGAAGACCGAGGAGGGCGGCAGCTTCCTGGACAACATCAACCCCGACTCGCTGCAGGTGCTCACCGGTTGCCGCGCCGAGCCTTCCCTGGCCCAGGCCCAGCCCGAGGACCGCTTCCAGTTCGAGCGCGAAGGCTACTTCTGCGCCGACCTCAAGGACAGCCAGCCGGGCCGTCCGGTGTTCAACCGCACCGTCACCCTGCGTGACTCCTGGGGCAGCTAAGGAATCGCCGTGCTTACCATCTACAACACCCTGAGCAAGACCAAGGAAGCCTTCAAGCCCCTGGACGGCAACAAGGTGCGCATGTACGTGTGCGGCATGACCGTGTACGACTACTGCCACCTGGGCCATGGCCGCAGCATGGTGGCCTTCGACCTGATCACTCGTTGGCTGCGCAAGAGCGGCTACGAGCTGACCTATGTGCGCAACATCACCGACATCGACGACAAGATCATCAACCGCGCCAACGAAAACGGCGAGCGTTTCGATGAGCTGACCGCGCGCATGATCGATGCCATGCACGAGGACGAACGGCGCCTGAACATCCTGCCGCCGGACCAGGAGCCGCGTGCGACCGACCACATCCCCGGCATGCATGCGATGATCCAGACCTTGATCGACAAGGGCTATGCCTACGCGCCGGGCAACGGTGACGTGTACTACCGGGTCGGCAAGTTTGTCGGTTACGGCAAGCTGTCGCGACGCAAGATCGAAGACCTGCGCATCGGTGCGCGGATCGAAGTCGGCGAGGCCAAGCAGGACCCATTGGACTTCGTCCTGTGGAAGGCCGCTAAACCGGGTGAGCCGAGCTGGGAGTCGCCGTGGGGCCCGGGGCGTCCGGGCTGGCACATCGAGTGCTCGGTGATGTCCACCTGCTGCCTGGGTGAGAGCTTCGACATCCATGGCGGTGGCAGCGACCTCGAATTCCCGCACCACGAGAACGAGATCGCCCAGAGCGAGGCGGCCACCGGCAAACAGTACGCCAATGCCTGGATGCACTGCGGCATGATCCGCATCAATGGCGAGAAGATGTCCAAGTCGTTGAACAACTTCTTCACCATCCGCGACGTACTCGATAAATACCACCCGGAGGTGGTGCGCTACCTGCTGGTGGCCAGCCACTACCGCAGCGCCATCAACTACTCCGAAGACAGCCTGCGCGAGTCCAAGGGAGCCCTGGAGCGCTTCTACCATGCGTTGCGTGGGCTGCCGCGGGTTGCCGCCAAGGGCGGCGAGGAATTCGTCGAGCGCTTCAGCGTGGCGATGAATGACGACTTCGGCACGCCGGAGGCCTGCGCGGTGTTGTTCGACCTGGTGCGCGAGATCAACCGCTTGCGTGAAAGCGACCCCGATGCCGCCGCCGGCCTGGCGGGCCGCCTGCGTGAGCTGGGCGATGTGCTGGGTGTGCTGCAGCTCGATGCCGACGACTTCCTGCGTGCCGGTGCCGAAGGCAAGGTCGATGCCGCCGAAGTAGAAGCGCTGATCCAGGCGCGTCTGCAGGCGCGTGCGGACAAGAACTGGGCCGAGTCCGACCGTATCCGCGACCAGCTGACCGCCATGGGCGTGGTGCTGGAGGACGGCAAGGGCGGGACCACTTGGCGCCTGGCTGACTGATCCATCGAGTGGGGCTGCTTTGCAGCCCAATCGCAGGGCAAGCCCGCTCCTATCAGGGGCTTCGCGGGCCTACGGGCAGCGGTAGGCCTGTGGGGCTTGTCCCGCGATTGGGCCGCAATACGGCCCCATTCGTTATTTGGGTAGACCACCTGTAGGGCAATGCAGCACCAGCTTCGCCCCACCCAGTTCGCTGCTCCCCACCTCCAACCGGAACCCATGCAGGTCGACGATCGCCGCGACGATCGACAACCCCAGCCCGAACCCCGGGTGTCGATGACCTTCCTCGCTGCGATAGAAGCGTTTCAAGACCGCTGCACGCTCCTCCTCGGGAATGCCCGGCCCGCTGTCTTCGATGGCGATATGCACGCTACTGGCATCATGGCTGGCCTGGATGCGCACCTGCCCACCCTCGGGCGTGAACTTGATCGCATTGCCTACCAGGTTGGCCAGCGCCTCGAACAACAACTCCCGGTCGCCATGCAGGAGCGGCAGCCGTTCCGGTTGTACGAGCGCCAGGCGAATGCCGCCGTCCTCGGCCAAGGGCAGGTAGAAATCGTGCAGTTCCACCAGCAAGGCGTGCGGGCCTAGTTCGACGAAGCCCGCGCGTCGCTGCCGGTCCTCCAGCTCGCTGATGCGCAGCAGGCCACGGAAGCGTGCCATCAGCGTGTCGGTCTCGCCGATGGCCTGGTCCAGGGCCTGCGCCTCGGGGGGGCGCTCGCCACTTTGCTGGCGGATCCGGTACAACTGGGCGCGCAGGCGTGTCAGTGGCGTGCGCAGGTCGTGGGCGATGTTGTCGCAGACGCCCTTGACCTCGTGCATCAGCCGCTCGATGCGATCGAGCATGGCATTGACGATGGCCGCCAGCATGTCCAGCTCGTCGCGCCGGGCTGACAGGGGCAGGCGGTGGGTGAGGTCGCCGGCGACGATCAGCTCGGCCTGAGCCTGGATCGCACGGATGCGCTTGAGTGGCCTGCGGCGCAGCAGGTACCAGCCGGCGAAGCCAGGGATCAGGGTCAGGGAAATGCCCCAGAGCAAGGCGTGGAGAATGATCCGCGTGACCACGAACAAGGAGCCGTTGTCACGTACCAGCACCAGCCAGCGGCCGTCCTTGACCCGGATCGCGACCGCGTCGCAGCTGTCGCGTGGTACGTGTGGGTCGTCGGCGTCCAGGCAGCGCTTGAGTTCGTGGACCTGGCCGTCCAGGCCGAGTTCTGGCGGAATGGCGCGGATCCGGCCGCTGATCGGGTTGAGCTGGGCGTCGAACAGGCCGTAGGCATCGAAGCTGCGTTCTTCGAAGGCCTGGCTTGCGATCAGGGCGTCGTCCAGCTGCTTGCCGGTCATGTGGGCGAACAGGTGCTGGCGCTGCAGCATGGAATGGCGGGTGAGCTTGTTCAGGTAGCTGGATACCTCGAAGTACAGCACGCCCATGAGGATGCTGCTCCAGGCCACGAACAGGAAGCTATACAGCGCCAAAAGGCGGCTGGTCGAGGAGCTCCAGCCCTTAGACGGGTTCGGCAATGGCATAGCCGGAACCCCGCACGGTACGGATGAGCGGGCTCTGGCCGGGCGGGTCGATCTTCTTGCGCAGGCGGCCGATGTGCACATCGATCAGGTTGGTGCCTGGGTCGAAGTGATAGCCCCAGACCTCCTCGAAGATCATCATCCGGGTGATCACCTGGCCAGCATGGCGCATCAGGTACTCCAGCAGCTTGTACTCGGTGGGCAGCAGATTGAGGGTCTGCTCGCCGCGGCGGGCCTCATGGCTGATCAGGTCCAGCTCCAGGTCCGCCACCTGAAGGCGGGTTTGGGTCACGGGCACGCTGTTGCGGCGCAGCAGCACCTCGACGCGGGCAGCCATCTCGTCGGAGGCGAAGGGTTTGGTCAGGTAGTCGTCGCCCCCCGCACGCAGGCCCCGTACCCGCTCGTCGACATCGGACAATGCACTGATCATCAGGATGGGTGTGGCGATCTTCAGGTTGCGCAGGGTGGTGACGATGGTCAGGCCATCGACCTCGGGCAGCATGCGATCCAGGGTGATCAGGTCATAGCCACCACCGATGGCCTTGGACAGGCCTTCACGGCCATTGTCGGCCCAGTCTACTTCCAGGCCATGGCTGGACAGTTCGGCGACAATTTCCTGGGCGGTGACGGCGTCGTCTTCGATGGTCAGTACGCGGGGCATGCTAGTACCTGGGCAGCGATTGGAGACTCGATTGTGCCAAAGAATAGACAACGGGGGATTTAAGAAAAATTCATCTGGCGGCCCCAATGCTCGATTGCCACCCATTCCCTTTGTTATTACGCCCCCCCTTGTAGGAGCGGCCTTGTGCCGCGATCGGGCGCGAAGCGGCCGCAATCCAAGCAACTCAAGTATTCCAGGTATACCGTGCAAGTCTGCTTTACGGCCGCTTCGCGCCCGATCGCGGCACAAGGCCGCTCCTACAGGGAGGGAACAGGCCTAAACAAAAACGGGGCATGCCATTGCTGGCATGCCCCGTTTCAGGGGAGGGCGAAACCTCAGGCGACCTTGACGATCCAGCCTGCTGGCGCTTCGACGTCACCGCTCTGGATGCCGGTCAGCTCGTTGTAGAGCTTCTGGGTAACCGGGCCGACTTTTTCCAAGTCGTGGAACACGTGCAGCTTGCCGTTGTACTCGATGCCGCCGATCGGGGTGATCACCGCGGCGGTGCCGCAGGCGCCGGCTTCGACGAAGCGGTCGAGCTTGTTGATCTCGACATCGCCCTCGATCACGGTCAGGCCCAGGCGCGATTGCGCCAGTTCCATCAACGACAGGCGGGTGATACCAGGCAGCACGGACGCGGACTTCGGCGTGACGAACTCATTGTTGGCGGTGATGCCGAAGAAGTTGGCCGAACCGACTTCCTCGATCTTGGTGTGGGTCAGCGGGTCCAGGTAGATGGCGTCGGCGAAGTTGGCTTTCTTCGCCTCGGCGCCTGGCTGCAGGCTCGCGGCATAGTTGCCACCGACCTTGGCTGCACCAGTGCCTTGCGGGGCGGCGCGGTCGAAGCTGGAGATTTGGAAGTTGTGCGGCTTCATGCCGCCCTTGAAGTACGAGCCGACCGGGATGGCGAAGACCGAGAAGATGAACTCCGGGGCGGTGCGCACGCCGATGTTGTCACCGGTGCCAATCACGAAGGGGCGCAGGTACAGGGCACCCTTGCCATGGGGCGGGACGAAGCGCTCGTTGGCCTTGACCACTTGCTTGCAGGCCTCGACGAATACGTCGGTCGGCACCTGCGGCATCAGCAGGCGCGCGCAGCTGCGTTGCATGCGGGCGGCGTTCTGGTCGGGGCGGAACAGGTTGATCGAACCGTCCTTGCAGCGATAGGCCTTCAGGCCTTCGAAGCATTGCTGGCCATAGTGCAGGGCGGTGGAGCCTTCACTGATGTGCAGCACATTGTCTTCGGTCAGGGTGCCTTTGTCCCACTCGCCGTTGCGCCATACGGACAGGTAGCGCTTGTCGGTCTTGATATAGTCGAAGCCCAGCTTGTCCCAGTTAATGCTCTCGTTACTCATGACACCCTCATGTATTGCCTAGGGCCTGATCGCTCAGGCTGCTTTTATATGCGCACCTCGCCACGATAATACATCCGCCGCGGATCGGGAACGGCCAGTCGCGAATTGGACCAAGGTCGCAGGCGTGGCGCCGGGGTGTGCAGTGCATCCGAGTCATCCATGCTGCGACCCTCCGGTGGAGGGTGCGAGACAGGCCCAAAGGGGTAACGACACCGCCAAGTGGGCCGCATTGATGGGTCAATCAGGTGGAGCCAATGATGGACTGGGTCTGACAGTCGACGAACGGGGAGCGGGTGCAGACCGAGACTTGAGGTCCATTTTCCTGGGCCATTGAACCTTGGGGGCAAAATGAGGCATGAAATCGAACATCGTAGGTCGATTGTTTCGATCAGACGATGGGTAAACGAAATCAGGCAGGGCTGCTGGACCCTGTTGCATGAACAGCTGAGCGATAGCCCAGTATGGCTCGCCGGTTGCCCAACTGTGAGCAAAAAAGAAACGATCAATCACTTCGTTCGTGTCAGGCTTATGGACCGAAATTACGATGTTTTCAAGAAGGCCACCTCCGCCGAGGGGTAGATAGACGCTGCACGCTTCAGCGCGTAGATCATCCCAATTGTAAACAGCAGGTTGCACACCCCATTTGCGACGACTGAGTGGCCAGAGCGGACCAAATTTGAAATTATAGAAATAGACTTTTTGTCGGGTGCGATTGAAACGTATGGGCTCGTTTCGCGGGAATACGTATGTTTGCTATGAACCACCACTGATTCACTATCAAAGCGGTAAATATGAAACAATATCGCCGCGAAGTCGAGCGATCTCCTCAATAGACGTGCATAGGGCTCAGCGTAAGCACTCGTTATCTTTAGGCCAGGTCAATAGGTAGCGGGCAATGTGGCACTCAGTATGTTTGGAGGGTCGATGCTGGGAAAGCTCACAGTGGCCGTTTATAGGTGTGTTCCAATGGATAATTGGTGTTTCGTTGGCTTTTCCGAGTGGCAGCGTCTAGCCCAGTGCTCAAATGGTTAGGGTTTATTTTGTTTTACGTTGGTGACCAACGAGTGCAACAGGTTTCATGACGTTTCTACTGAGTTGGGGGCGGTGCGGGACTCTAAATCAAGTTCCTCTGGCCATTGAACCTTGGGCGCAAAGTGAGGGATGAAGTCGAATGCTATGGATTCCTTGTTCCAGTCTCGAGGGGGGTATACAAAATCAGGAAGCGCTTGCGGACCTACTTCCATAAAGGCTTGTGCAATGGCCCAATATGCCTGCCCTTGCTCCCAATCATAGGAAAAGAAGAATCGGTCGGTCACTTCTTTTGTGCCGGGCTTCCGAACTGAAATGATGATGTTCTCAATTAGCCCACCACCGCCCATGGGTAAATAAATGCTGCAGGCTTCTGCGTGTAGATCATCCCAGTCATAAACCTCCGGCTGCACCCCCCAATACCGGCGACTGAACACTCGAAGCCGATCCAGCTTGTACTGATAGACATAAACTTTTCGGCGGAGACGATTGAAGCGTATGGGCTCGTCACGGGGCAGCCCATGGTCCATTCGTATGGTGGGTATAGTTATCCACTGCAAAAAAGACATAATGGCTAATGTGATAAAGATAATGTCGAGGCTTACGTAGTCGTATTTGAATAGTGCAAAGTACATCGCATACAGTTGGCCCGCAGTCGCCATGAGAAATGCTAAACAAGCAAAAATAGCAGAAAATCCTCGGATCCTCGCTGAGGATCTAGGTAACTCCAAATAAATATCATCACAATAGTTGGGCGGTGGCCGTAATAGCTTTGAGCTGCTTGATAGTTCAACAGTGTCGTTGTGGGTAGGTAGGTCAAATTTCCAGCCAGGCGGACGTGGCGATAGAGTTTTTCCTTTACTGCTCACGATCTAATCTCTTGGCGTATGATTTCAGAATATGCGTTTGGTATGCTTCGGTTCGGCCAATAGGTTATAACCAATGTCGCTGCTTTAATGTTGTGTTCTGCGATTTCCGGGTTCAGCTCAACGGCGCCGGTTATTTTTCTGTATTTGGCGTTGCGTCCTAGGGCGTGATCCGTCTTTTTTGTAATTATTGTGTCTTTTTTATGGTCCGGGAACTTGGGAAGGTGAGATGGCCTCAGTTGTAATATAAAAGTGTTGCTTTCTGTCCCAGGGGGTGGGTTGAACTCGTTACTGGCAATTTCCTCTCCTTGAGCATGTGCATATCCATGTTTGTCGCTTTGTCGATGCACCACCAAATGCCAGCGGTAACCCGATCGATTTTCGTCGAAGTCGGGGATTTTAATAAGAAGTTTTAGGCTTTGGTCTACTGTTAAGCTAACTAGTCCGCCAATCTTTCCGGTTGTTGGGTTGCTAGTTTTATGTGCTTCAAATCCAATAATCGCTTCCAATCCCAAGGTTGCTGCGTTGAGTTCGGCGAGTGCAATGTCGGCAAGCTCCGGAGTGTTCCAATGAATGACAGGTGTCTCGTTGGCCTTCCCGAAATAACAGCGTTTTATCCATTGTTCTAGAGGGGTGGACTCATTTTTGCCTGCCCGATTCGAGGCGTGATATGCCAGTATGCCAAAAGTTATGGCTAATCCTAGGGGGCCTAGTACGAGTGGTGTTGAGATAGCGCTTATGGCAAGGGATATTTCAAGTATGTGAAGCGTTCCGGCTATGAAGTAACCTATGGAAGCATTTTCGTCTCCTGCTAGGAATGTACGTCTTATTGATAGGGTTGTTTGGGTTGCATCGTACAGCCCTGCAGCAGCACTAATTATCGAGCCAGCTTTTACTAGTGATACGCCACTTTTAAATACGCTGCTCGCAAAACCAGACGCCGAGGCATGCTTGAAACCTTCCCGGAGGGTGATCCCCAGCACTTCCATGCCCCCGCCCAGCAACGCCAATTGCGTCCCGTGCAATGCCAACAACGCTTCCTTCGACTTGGCACCAATCTCCGTTTCCGCTTTCGCCAGGTTCTTGTCCAGGCTGTCGCTGAGCAGATAGAGCCCACCCAGCCCTAGCCCCAGCCCCAGCAGCAGTTGCCAGCTGCCGATCACACCGCGCAGGCCGGTGAAGCTGGTGCGCACCAGTTGGGCTGGGCTGCTTGTCGCAGGAAAACCGTAGACCCGTAGAAGCTTTGACCGATTCATTCCACGAGCCAGTCGGCGTCACCTTCGACAATTGTTCCGCCATGGTCTGTCGTGTCTCCTTGCCGCGCAGCAGGGTGACCTTCGATTAGCGTGCTTACCGATCCAGTTTCGATGATGGCTCCGCAGCTAACTTCGTCACCGGCGCGGGCGATGGGTTTGCCATTGACGAATGTAGCGCTCGCGCCAGTGGTGATAGTGCCCTTTCCATGAAGCGGGCAGATGTGGAGGTGACCAACAAGGGCAATGGGTTTCATATCAGGTATCAATATCCGGACAGGTGAGTGTTTTGCTAATGAAATATGAAAAGTTGGCTTGATAGAGGTCTCGTAAAGGACTGTCTGCTCAAGAAGATTTATTGCGTTGGGGCGGTAGTCCATAATTAGGGCGCTGTTCGCGACTCCCTATCGATCTCCGCTGGCCATTCGACCTTCGGCGCCAGGCGTTTTGTAATCTCGCACCAAAGCACATCATTATGATCCCGTGGCGGGTTCGGTGGCGGCAGCGTTTCAGGACCACCTTGCATGTAGGCGCATATATAGGCCCACGCATATTGATCGGCACCCATAAGGGTCAGAGAGAAACGATCAATTACATTGTGGGTGCCTGGCTCTACGATGGAAAGCATTACGCCCCGTTTGAGCCCGCCTTGTGCCCAGCGCTCCCCACGGACGTCGGACCAATCATAGGTGACAGTCTGGACATCCCATTTTCCAAAAGGATTCCACCAAGTATAAACAAAGTTATACGCGTATATTTTTTCTCGGGCACGATTGAAACGAATGGGTTCATCTCTAGGTGGGCATAGACTAATGCGAAAGCCGAAAGCAACACCCCATATCAGCCCTAATAGAAGCGGAATCGCTATCAGAACCAATTCAAAATTGCCAGCATGAAAACTATCAATCATCAAGAAAGGCATGTTGACGGCATGAAACAAGATAACTAGGGATATCAGCAGCTTTAGACCTCTGAAAAAGTGCAAGTTTCTCGGGATTTCCAAATATATAGAATCTTGATGGTTTGGTGTTTGATCGCCCAGGCCCACTGCAAGATTTGAAGTCTCGTAGGGGCCAGGAAGATCTTCTTTCCACCCAATACATGGCGGATTTAGTAGCGGACGGGACACTAAACCGTTTTCCTTATTAATCAATTTTGTCCTCCCTGACCACCAACTGTGTCCAGTTGGCCGAGAAACGCGTCGGTGCGCTCCTGCAACGCCTCGTTGAGCAGGCTCAGGTACTCACCCAGCCTGAGCGAGACGATCACCTGGATGACGTGTTGCCCGGCATAGCGCAGCAGCGCCGCGCTGTGCACGTGGCCAATCATGGTCTTGGCGGCGCCGGACAGGTGTTGGTCGAGGGCATTGCAAGTAGATATTGTTCATCCAATTGGCGGGGGATGCTATTGTGTTGATTTTTTTATTGGGTGGTTGGTCTGGGCTATTCAAGTCCGCTATCCAGTCGCGGCAAGGTGGTTCAAGCAGTGGGTTTTTATGTGTCATGTCTTATGGGATTTCCATACATTGCATTGATTTAATATATGCTCTACCCCTTCTCACTCGAGCAGCCAGCCAGTATCACCTTCAATCAGTACCCCACCATGGTCCGTATGATCGCCCTGTCGTGCCACAGGCTTTCCATTTATTTGATAATTCATGGAGCCCTCGATGATAATAGCGCCGCAGCTGGTTCGATCTCCTATGCAGGCAACTGCTTTATCGTTGAATTGGTAGGTCTTGCTGCCACTTACCACGATGCCTGAGCCATGCAAGGGGCATTCATGTTAGTGGCCAACGAGTGCAACGGGTTTCATGATGTCTCTCCTGAAGAGGGTGCGGAACGAGATTCAAGATCCATTTCTTTTGGCCATTGAACCTTCGGTGCGAAATGGGGAATGAAGTCGAAGGCTGTGGGCTCGTTGTTCCAATCCCTAGGTGGATGGACAAAGTCGGGAAGTGCTTGAGGGCCATGCTCCATGAAAAGTTGAGCAATGGTCCAATATGCTTGTCCCTCCACCCAATTATGGGAAAAGAAGAACCGGTCGGTTATCTCGTCTGTACCGGGTTTGCGGACTGAAATAGTGATGTTCTCAATTAGACCTCCGCCCCCCCATGGGTATATAAACGCTGCAGGCCGACGCGTATAAGTCGTCCCAGTTATAGGCGATGGGTCGTACACCCCATCGGTGACGACTAAAAGGAAAGGTGCGACTGAATGTAAACCGATACACATAAACTTTTCGGCGAATTCTGTTGAATCGCATGGGTTCGTCGCGAGGTAGTTGAAAGTCCATTCGAATGTAGAAGGCGAATAGCCAGCAAGCCGCAATAAAGCAGCTGGCACCTTGAATCGCAATCCAGAATCCCATTCTTTCATATTGCGTTGCAATTAGGTAAAAGGCGAACGCAAATGCTACGAAACTTGCGATGGCAACAATGCTTCCTATGAGCAGTCCAAACTCTCTAGCTCTGGTAGTCGACCTTCCTAGCTCTAGATATATGGAGTCTATATGATTGGGTGCCGGACTGATGCGGCTTAATGACGTGACTCCAGTGTGCTCTACAAAGGGAGCGTTATAAGGAGGTAAGTCGTACTTCCAGCCAAAAGGCCGGGAAGGTAAAGGCTCTGTTTCTCGACTCATTTGTTTAGCTCGTGCAATATTATTTCAGCAGACGCTTCTTGGATATTTTTGTCGGGCCAGTATGCGACAATCAGTGTTGCCGCTGTGATGTTGTGCTTGCCATATTCAAAAACTAGATCGATCACGCCAGTCGTTTGTCTGTAAGAATGCGCGTGCTGAGTGCCAGCTTTCTTTTTTTGATCAAGGTACTTGAATTTAATGCTGTCTTTTTTATAATCTGGAAATTTCTGAGGGTAGGAAGGTTTTAGCATTAACTTATCTGCGATAGCGGGTGAGCTAGTTAAGGAGTTGTATTCGTCGCCGGTAATTATTTCTCCGCCCTTGTAATGGTATGGCTCACCATCTCCATGGCGATGTACAATCAATTTCCATAGGAAACCGGATCGCTCCCTATTGAATTCGGGGAAAGCAATACTAAATTTTATTCTTTGCTCAAATTCCAGGCTGGTTAATCCTCCGATTTTTGAGCTGGTGCCGGTGTCCGGTCTACGAGTTTCAAACTCAAGACGGACTTTCAGTCCCAATATCGCGGCATTAAGCTCTGCGAATGCTAGGTCGGCCTGCTCGGGCATGTTCCAATGGATGACTGGAGATTCGTTGGCAGTCCCGAAATAGCAACGTTTGACCCAGCGCTCCAGAGGAGTGGACTCATTTTTTGTCGCCCACCTAATAAAGGTGTAAGCCGCTATGCTCATTGCGATAGCCAACCCTAGGGGCCCTAAAATAAAGGGGCTGAATATGGCTCGAAAGGCGGCAACGCTACTAATCGCAGAAGATACTGTTGTAAATAGGTATTGTGTTGAAGATTTGTAATCGCCATCTGCAAATGTACGTTTGCTTGCACGACCTGCCTGAGCAGCATCAAAGAAGCCCGAAACGACACTAACTATCGCTCCAGCTGACACCAGCGATACGCCGCTTTTCAATACGCTGCTCGCAAAACCAGGCGCCGAGGCATGCTTGAAACCTTCCCGGAGGGTGATCCCCAGCACTTCCATGCCCCCGCCCAGCAACGCCAATTGCGTCCCGTGCAATGCCAACAACGCTTCCTTCGACTTGGCACCAATCTCCGTTTCCGCTTTCGCCAGGTTCTTGTCCAGGCTGTCGCTGAGCAGATAGAG